>NZ_JARSBQ010000004.1:0-551478 GCF_029623935.1 Shinella sp. 838 | reverse complement strand
AACCGCCCTGCCGCCCCAGAACCGATCCTGGCCCCCAAGCCTCGCCGTCCTCCTCGTCATCGGCGCAATAACCGGCTCCGCCATCGGCCTGACAATCGCAATCGCAAAGGGCATCTGGCGCGAAATCAAAAACGACAAAAATAATCCAGGGAATGAAGGTTTGGGGGTCGCCCGCACCGCTACAGGAACTGCCTGACAAGCTCGGTGAGCTGCTGGCGGGCAGGAAGCGGCGTAAGCGTATGGTTCGCCGCAGGGATGAGCGCGGTTGCCGTGCCGTTCATCTGCTTCAACCGCCGGCCGTCCGGCCCGAAATGCCGCGCAATCTCGTGAAGGCTGAGGTCGCCCTCGCAACTGACGACGAGCACGCGCGTTCCGCGCCGTGTCAGATCCCGCATCCAGCCTTCGACCGACCTGCCGGTCAGGGTCCTGGATATCAGGAGGGCGGACTTGAACAGCTCCATGGCGGATCGCAGCGCACGCTTTGCGACTTTGAGCGCCATGGTCTTCGCGTCGCCCTTCCCCTCTGCCTGCTCGTCCTGATCGCCATCCACCGATTGCAGGCCGCGGGCATTGTCGCGAATGTTCGACAGCTCCATGTCCAGGGCGTACGAACTGTTCCACGAAAAGCAGAGCGGGTTGACCATCACGAGATTGGCGATACGCGGATCGTGCCGCGCGGCATGGAACGCCTGAAAGGCGCCTGCGCAGATGCCGATGGCACAAATGCGCCGGAAACCGTACCGATCGAGCCAATCGACGATGCGCATCACGTCGATGCGGGTGCGTTCGTCGTAGAGCGGGATTCTTTTTTCCGTGGGAGCGCCGCTCTGGCCGAGCCCCGGCAGGTCGACACGCATCGAGGCAATCCCCTGAAGCGCCAGAGACCGGGCCATGTCGACCGCACCGCGCGCCGCGCCGATATGGGGTATTGCGCCGGCATTGAGAATGAGGACGACCTTCGCGTCATTCGGAAGCGTCTCCGGCACGCAGAGGACGCCACAGATATCCGGCGCCGGGCCGAGAAATTGCGGAAGCTCCCGGTATCCATCTCCTTCCAGGACCGCTGGCTCCGAAACAAGCCGAACCTCTTCTCCGTCCGAGAGATTTCCGCGGCTGCCTGCCCATTCCACCACGACGGAAAGCGGCAATTCGGGCACGTCGTGAATGGGCCGGCTCATCATGCGCTCGAAACCATCGAACGGCTTGATCAGCGTCTTGCCTCCGCTTGCGACCACGCGCCCTGCCAGGTCCTCGTGCGCCGGGGCCGTCTGGGGCGACATCAGCAGCAGGTCCAGGCCCGGTCGAACGGCCAGATCCTCGCCCCAGGCAACACCACGCAGATCCGCGATCGTCTCTGCACTCGTCCGGAACCCGGACGCCTCGACACCGTCGAAGTCAGAGGCCGACGCACCCGCGCGCAAAGCCGCATCCACGATCCGCGAAAGGCCGACCAGTTCACGAACATAGCTCTTCCCCGATGCGGGAGGCGCAAGCAGTGCCATGCCGGCGACATCGCTTCTGCCGGCGACCGCGATGGGGGCGAGGAGCGCGCCAAGCCGAAAGCCGACGACCAGAACATCCGTCACCGATGTCTCGGATTTCAACCGGTCTATCGCGGTGTTGATGCTTCCGATCCAGGAGGCCAGGCGCCCGGGTTGCGTGTGATCACCGGCCGCATCGCCGCAACCGGGATAGTCGAACTGCAGGACCGGGAATCCAGCAGCCGCCAGCTGTCCCGCGAGCAGCGTCAGAAAGCGCCGGCTGCAAAGGTCCTCAAAACCGAGCGCACCGGCGATCACGACGCCGCGCTTGCCTGCGGCAGGATGAAGCCAACCGATCGTCTGGTCGAAAACAATCGGTCTCACGCCGCAGCTCCAACCACGCGGGCATCCGGAGCAAAAACAGGGCTTGAAGGCTCGCAGCCCATTTTTTGCCTGCTCGACAGGGAATGACGGGGGCTCGCATGCCTTATCGACGCGTGTCTATGCTGGTCTTCACCAAGCTTCAATTCTCGTTCCCTTCGCCTTAAGCGTTGGTGCCGGGGCATCCGTCACCGTCGGAAAATGTATCCCCACGATACCCGCTGCCGACTCGTCCCCTTCAATATTGCGTTATATCCAGCCGCTGGTCGATGAACGCCCGTTTGCCTCCTCTTCCCGCCACGATCTGAGAAACGGCCTCCTGCCGGAAAGCCAGGCTTCCCCTGCATTTTTCGGCAAGAAATGCGGACAACCGCTCGACATCCGAGGCCGATCCATTCTGATCGAGGATATAGCGGATGACGACGTCGCCGGGCGTATCCTGATAGAACTGGTATTCGGCAATCCCCTTGAAGAAGGCGGGATCTTCCGGCGTCAGGTCCAGCGCCACCACCCTGTGACCGTCGAACGAAATCAGGAAGCCCGGCTTGCGGCGGGGCGCAAGGCCGCGGATCCGCAACCGCTCTCCATTGCCCGGCGTTGGCGCTTCGACAAGCGTGCCGAAATCCCCGGTGTCATAGCGGATGAACGGCATGCCGGTGGACAGGAAGCCGGTCCCGACGACACGCCCTTCGCGCCCCGGCTCCGTAACGAGAGTGCCGTTTTCGTCGACAAGTTCCGCAACGCCGTAGAGTGGATTGAACTCGTAAAGCCCATCGCTGCCCGGCACTTCGGCGGCAAACGCGACCTTTTCACTGAGGCCGTAGAAAACGCCAAACGCCACATCGCCAAGGACGCGACGGATCAGGCTGCGCTGGTGATCATAGAGCGGCTCGGAGATCGGCAATATGCCCTTGATCGCAAGCCGGGGCCTCCGCTCGATCTGCTGCATGCGGCGGCACAGGAGTTCGATGGCGGACGGATATCCATAGAGGAAACGGATCTGCCGCCGGTCGATCTCGTCGAGATAGGCTGCTACGTCCTGCGCTGTCATCGGGAAGACTGCCAGCTTCAATTCCCGCAGGGCGGGATCCCACTCATGAATGCCGGAACCACCGTCCCCCAGGTGAAAGCCGCGCAAGCTCGCCCGCGCATCCCGCTCGGTAAACCCGACGCGCGACCAGGCGTCATAAACGAACGCCATCTCCCTCGGGCTTCTGTCCTTGTCGAGGAAGAAGGAAAGAGGAGCAGCGCGATTGGAGCCGCTGGTTTCGACGCTGTCGAGCTGCCACCGCGGTACGGCGAGCGCAGCTTCCCCGGCTGCCCGGAGCTGGTCCTTGTCGAGGATCGGCAACCGCCGCAGGTCCGCCAGCGTAAACGTCGACATATCGAACGCCGGCCCCAGGGCCTCGTCGAGACGGTCGCGATAGAACGCGCTGCCTTGGTGCGCCTTGGCAAGCAATGCGCGCAGCGCGGACAAATGCTGCTCATGTGCAAAGTGCGGGTCGCTTGCGGCCCTTGCGATCCGCGCGCGTTCCCTAGCATAGGTTTTGCCGAATTTCATGCTGGTCGGCACGAGGGCGACGAGGGGCTTTGCGGCGTTGCGCACGAAGCGTGGGCTTCGGACGTACAGGCCGCGCAGAACATCCAGGGGTTTCATCGTTTCTCCATCCGACTTGTGGCCGCGGCCCGCCAGATGGCGCATAGCGCATCGGCAAAGGGCGCCATGTCCAGCCGCGCCCGGTGCTGCTCTCTGCCTGCCTCCCCCATCCGCCGACGCAGGTCCGGTTCTGCGACCAGCCGCGCAAGCGCGTCCTTGAGCGCCGCGACGTCGCCGGGGGGAACGAGAAATCCGGTCTCGCCGTCGCTGACGATATCCTCGACGGCACCCACCGGCGTTGCGACGACCGCAAGGCCCGCCGCCATGCCCTCGATGATCGAGATCGGTTGATTTTCGACGAAGGAGGGAAGCGTCAGGATATCCGCCTCGGCAAGCAGCCGTGCAACATCGTCCGGCCCCTGCCAACCTGGAACGGCCACGCGTGCGGAAAGGCCGAGCTGGCCCAGCCGGTGGCGCAACGTCTCCACATCGCCGGAACCGGCAATGGTCGCGCGCCAGCCCGGCATGTCTGCCATCAGGCCGAGGGCTTCGCACAGCTCCGGCGTTCCCTTGTCCTTCTCGATTCTGCCCAGAAAAAGAATATGGACCGTATCGCCGCCCCCGATATGCGGGAGCGTGGGAATTTCCGTGGCGTTCGGCACCACGATCACGCGCTCTTCCGCCTCGCGGACCTTGCTGAGGACGAAGTCCCGCCAGATTTTCCCGAGCACCACGACGCCGCTGGCCTGCCGGAACATCGTGCCGATCCTTCGGCTGAGCGACGCACTCGCCCCAGACCAGAAACTCGCATATCCGCCGCCGTGAAGATGGAGCACGTAGGGGATGCCGAGCATCTCCGCCCAGCGGGAAATGACAAGCTTGCGATAGGTACTGCCGTGGCTGGCGAGGTTGATGTGCACGACATCGACTTTGCCGCGAAAACGGGCAGCGAGCATTCTCACGCAGAAATTCAGGGCATGCAAAGCAGAGAAGGCGACATGGCCGCTGCCCCGGCTGGCAAGAAAACGCACCCGTACATCGCTCCGGGTGTGCTGCTCGAGTTCGCGCTTCAGCGAAGCCATCACCCTGTCGATGCCGCCCTGCCCCGTAGTCCCAGCCGGTGTCGCCACCAGGACATGGATGACGCGGCCATCATGGGCGCGCTGAAGCATGTCTTTCTCCCCATTTCATACGTCCGGACGAAGTCATGGTTGCTGTTAACATTTCGCCACTAGGATTTCGTTAAAGCGCACGCAGAGCGCGACTCCACAATCGCCTGCTCAATGAAGCTCGGCCGTCATTGGTCCTCCATCGGATACGCCAAAGGGCTTCAGGCGGTGAGAACTGTCAGGATGGAAGAAGGTGCGGGGGATCGACCATGCGCATCAAAACCGGCTTCGATCGCTGCGTGCAGCGAAGATCCGGCGTCGGCCATATCGTATCCAAAATGCCGGGAGGGGCTGCCGCCCTCACAGGCCGAATGGTTCGACGGCCTCATCCCATGCGAAGAGGACCGGATACGTAGAAAACAGGGAGCGGGGCCACCCCCAAGTTCTCCCCTGCTTTGCGACAGGAAAATCGGAAATCAGCCGACGAGGCCGAAAACCACTGCGCCGACGAACAGGAAAGCACCGGCCACGGCGATGTTGTTGACAAGAAACTGCCGCTCGGCACGGCGCGTCCTGCGGTCGCTCACGGCGGTGAGGGCTCCATAGGTGGAACGGCCGCCGAGTTTCGCATTTCTCATTCGCCAACATCCCTTGCTTGCGGAGGCCGGATTCCCGGTCTTCTCCAAGGCGAGCACGAATGCCCGCCCGCTCTCTGGGAGTAATTTATATATTATCCCTATAAGATTGGTAGGGTATTTTTTCTCAATTTCGCCACACTGATAAATTCGCCGTTCATAATTCCCCACGGGGCCGGCCAATCGGCGGTCCTTGCACGCATTTCGCCGCATGTCGCCGCTGACGGATCCCATCGAGCGGCACGTTGCCGGGCGAGTGAAGCACGGGCAGAGCGGGTTGCGACCCGGTCCGTTCTGGGCCATAACTCCCCTCCCACCTGTCCGGAGGCCAACCGTCATTGCGAGCATTGTGGGCCGTGCGTGAACGCCACGCCACGGTCGTTTTCCCCCGCGCTCCCGACGGCACCGACACGGTAAACAACAATGCGGACCGATAAAAAAGGAGAACGCATCATGGGTGCAACGGGACATCTCGGCACGGCTTGGAGCAAGCGCGAGTATCATCGCCAATGGCTTTGGCGCGAAGCGAACCGTCTCTTCGATTTCTTCCAGAACAGGGCTTTCAACCCGCTCGGCGGGTTTCATGAACTTGATGCCGAGGGCCGCCCGCTCAACCCCGGCAATCCCGTTCGCGGCATTCACTCCACGGCCCGCATGGTACATTGCTTTTCCATCGGCAGCCTGCTCGGCCGCCCCGGCTCCGATGCCATTGTCGACCACGGCATGAAATACCTTTGGGAAAAGCACCGCGACCACGAGCGCGGCGGCTACCACTGGTCGCTCGACAATGCCGGCCTGCTCGATGCCAGCAAGCAGGGATATGGCCACGCCTTCGTGCTGCTTGCCGCCTCCAGCGCCAAGGTTGCCGGACACCCGGACGCCGACCGCATGATCGCCGACGTGACCGACGTTCTGGAAAAGCGCTTCTGGGAAGACAAGCACGGCGCGATCACCGAAGAGTACGAGGCGGACTGGACCACGATCCCCGGCTATCGTGGCCAGAATTCCAACATGCACCTGACGGAAGCCCTGATGGCCGCCTTCGAGGCGACCGGCGAGACGGGCTATCTGGACAAGGCAGAGCGCATCGCCGATCTGATCATCCGCCGCCGTGCGGGCGAAAACGGCTTCCGCGTGGCCGAGCACTTCGACGAGAACTGGGTGCTGGACAAGGACTATCGTGGCAACGAGATGTTCCGCCCCTCCGGCACCACGCCCGGTCACTGGCTGGAATGGGCGCGCCTCATCCTGCAACTCTACGTGCTCGGCGGCAAGAAACACGCCTGGATGCCCGAAGCGGCCCAAGCGCTCTTCGCCCAGTCGATCGCACTCGGCTGGGACAAGGAAAAGGGCGGCTTTTTCTACACGCTCGACTGGAACGACGAACCGGCCAAGCGCAACAAGCTCTGGTGGCCGATGGCCGAAGGCGCCGGCGCGGCGGCGTTCCTTGCAGAGCATATGCCGAGCGATTTCCACGAGACCTGGTATCGCACGATCTGGGACACCATCGCGCGACACTTCCTTGATCAGGAGCGCGGCGGCTGGCATGAAGAACTGACGGAAGATCTCGTGCCGAGCTACACCCTGTTCGCCGGCAAGGGAGACATCTATCATGCGCTCCAGGCCTGCCTGATCCCGCTCTACCCGGCGACAGGCAGCCTGACGAAGGGTATCATCGAGGCAGGTGGCCGCTAGGTCATCCCGGCGACGGCTTGCAGCGGCCTGCACCGGCAAATGCGGGGCAGGCCGCGACAGTCTTTCGCCCTTCGAAGAGCCGTGAAAACAAATCTAGGGCCTGCCGGCTGCAAGGGCCGGCAGACAGGAGCGGAATGATCGACATACCGGACCAGATCTCCACCGCATGGATCGCCATTGCCCTGGTGGCGTTTCTCGCAAAGCACCTGCTGGGCGATTTCATCTTCCAGACGAAATGGATGGTGATGGGCAAGGAGCGTTGCAAGGACTGGGTGCTTCCGCTCGCCATACATGCCGGCGTACATGGCACCATCACCGCCCTGCTCTTTCTCGTCGTTTCACCGGCGCTCGCCTGGCTCGGCCTTGTCGATGCCCTCGTCCATGGCACGATCGACCGCCTGAAGAGCCACGCCGCCCGGCGCGCGAAGCTCACGCCGCAGCAGACCGGTTTCTGGTGGCTTTTCGGCATGGACCAGACACTGCACCACCTGACGCATATCGTCCTGGCGATCCTTCTCGCCGCCGCAGCGTCCACCAGCTAGGCTTTCAGCAACCGCGCGATCAGCTCGCCCTGCCGTATCCAACGCGAGCGGGCGAAACGATGCATTGTGCCGATTTGGGCAGGCGCAGAAAAAAGCGCCAGTAAAAGCAATTTGTGAGAGCAACTCAAACCAATACGAAACGAATGGCTGCTACAGGTGACTGCGATAACGGCGGCGTGCGTACGCAGGAAATAGTTAGGATGTTGCCGTAGGGTATGTTGCAACGCCGGAAACGGCGCCGGTTTTTCTAGACTACGAATTGGGGACTGTTGAATGAAAGTCGCGATTTTCGGCCTCGGCTATGTGGGTTTCACTGCCATGTGCTGCATTGCAAAAGAGGGCCATGAGGTCATCGGCTTCGATATCAGCGAAAAGAAGGTCAACCAGATCAACCGCGGCGTCTCGCCGATCACGGAACCGGGCGTCGACGAACTTTTGACGGAGGGCTTGAAGGCCGGCCGTATCTCCGCGCACACGGAGATCAAGCACCATCTCGAGGACTGCGACATCGCCATCGTCTGTGTCGGCACGCCGAGCGCACCCGACGGCGCGCACAACATGACCTATATCGCCGAGGTGACCCGCCAGATCGCGGCCGCAATCGGAAAGAACCGGACCTCACCGCTGACCGTCGTCTATCGCTCGACCATACGTCCGGGCACCGTCGAAGGCCTGATCGCGCCGATCCTTGCCTCGGAACTCGGCAGCGCCTTCGAGCGCAGCGTCGAACTCGTCTACAATCCGGAATTCCTGCGTGAATCCTCCGCCGTACAGGACTATTTCGACCCGCCGAAGATCGTCATCGGCACCGTCGACGGCAAGCCGAGCGCCCGCATGGATCTCCTGAACAAGAACCTGAAGGCGCCGACCTTCTATGTTCACCTGGGCGAATCCGAGATCACCAAATTCGTCGACAATACGTGGCATGCCCTGAAAGTGGCCTATGCCAACGAGGTCGGCCGCATCTGCATGCAGCTGGGACTCAGCGCCAAGAAAGTACACGAGATTTTCGTCTCCGACACCAAGCTCAACATCTCCCCCTACTACATGCGCCCGGGCGGCGCCTTCGGCGGCTCGTGCCTGCCCAAGGACGTGCGTGCCATGCAGTTCATCGCTGCCGATTGCGGCGCGCATACACACCTGGTCGATTCCCTGCTGCGCTCGAACGAAGCGCACAAATACCGCCTTTTCGAGCATTCGACCCGTGGCCTCAAGCCGGGTGCCGCCATCCTCCTTGTCGGCCTCGCCTTCAAGGCGCACACCGACGACCTGCGTGAGAGCCCGAACATCGATCTCGCCCGCGGTCTTCTGCGCGAAGGCTACAAACTCTCCGTCTTCGATCCGGCGATCGATGCGAACAAGCTCGTCGGCGCCAACCTCGGCTATGCCTATACCCAGATCCCGACACTCGCGCAGTTGCTTGTGTCGAAGGAGGTCGCGGAAGGCACGGCCTATGACCGCGTCATCATTGCCAACGACACCTATCGCAAGCTCGACATCGGCAAATATGATGACATCATCAATCTGAACGCGCTTTCGTGAGGCCCGCCGCGATGGACACAACTCTCTCAGCGAGCGAAACGGCCAGCATCTCGGGCAATGCCGAGATCGCCGGCGCCCTGAAGGGTCGCAAGATCCTCATCATCGTCGAGAACCTGCCCGTCCCCTTCGACCGGCGTGTCTGGCAGGAGGCGCGCACCCTCCATGCCGCGGGTGCGCAGGTGGCGATCATCTGCCCGACGGGCAAGGGCTATACCGCGCGCTACGAGCAGCTCGACGGCATCCACATTTACCGTCATCCCCTGCCGCTCGATGCCGGCGGAGCGCTCGGTTATCTGCTGGAATATGGCGCGGCGCTTACCTGGGAGACGTTGCTGTCGTGGAAGATCCTGTTCCGTCACGGCTTCGACACGCTGCACGGCTGCAACCCGCCGGACCTCATCTTTCTCATCGCCTGGCAGTTCAAGCTGCTGGGCAAGCGCTACATCTTCGATCATCACGACATCAACCCGGAACTCTATGAAGCCAAGTTCAACAAGCGTGGTTTCTTCTGGCGTCTGATGTGCGCTTTCGAATGGCTGACCTTCAAGACGGCCGATACCGTGATCTCCACGAACGAAAGCTACAAGAAGATCGCGCTGGAGCGCGGCGGAAAGAAGCCCGAGGACATCTTTGTCGTCCGCAGCGGGCCGGATCTCAGCCGCGTGAAGGCCGTCGCCCCCAACCTGGACCTGAAGAATGGCCGCGAATTCCTCATCGGTTATGTCGGCGTCATGGGGGATCAGGAGGGCATCGACCTCCTGCTCGAGGCTGCCCGCCACCTGGTTTTCGAACGCGGCCGACAGGACATCCAGTTCACGCTCGTCGGCGGCGGCCCCAGCCTCGCGGCCCTGCAGGCGCTCTCGGAAAAAATGGGGCTGAAGGACTACGTCACCTTTACCGGGCGGGCGCCCGACCAGACCCTCTTCGAAGTGCTGTCGACCGCGGATGTCTGCGTCAATCCTGATCGGGTAAACCCGATGAACGACAAGTCGACGATGAACAAGATCCTCGAATACATGGCCGTCGGCAAGCCGATCGTCCAGTTCGACGTCACGGAAGGCCGCTTCAGCGCCCGTGAAGCCTCGCTCTATGCCAAGCCCAACGACCCGATCGATTTCGCCGACAAGCTCGCCGAACTTCTGGCCGATCCTGCGCTTCGCGCGGAGATGGGTGCCTTCGGCCGCCACCGTGTCGAAACGCAGATGGCCTGGAGCTACGAGATCCCGAAGCTGATCGCAGCCTACAAGAATGTGCGGCCGTAGCGGCCGTACCGCACCGACGACGGGGCTCCCGATAGCCTCGTCGGAGACGGTCCTGCCTCCTGCACTCTCATTCCTCTTTGAACCGGCTTCGGCCACCGGCACCTGCGGGAGCTAGCGATGTCCCTCACCTGGTACATGAACCGGCTGCGCGCCATGGGGCCTGCCGAAATCGCCCATCGCTTTGTCGAGAAGGGCAAGAAGCTGGCCGCGCGCGGCCGTATCGAGGGCTGGGAGCGTTATCGCACCCCCGGTCCTTCACCGGTGTTGCCGGGACTGGCGGCCAATGTCGCTGCCGCATCCGACGACATGAAGGCGGAGATACTGGCTGCAAGCAGCACCGTGCTTTCCGGGCACTACAGCGCACTCGGAGCCGACTGGCCGCTGCGCGACCCGCAAAACCCGTTTCCGGCGGAGGCCTGGCGGCTCGACCCCGTCACCGGTGGCCTCTGGCCAGGGAGCGAGGCCTATTGCTTCGACATTCCCTATCGCCACGAGCGCACGCTGGGCGACATCAAATATGTCTGGGAATACAACAGGCTGCAGTTTCTGCAGCCGTTGGCTGCCGACGCGGCACTGACCGGCAATCCTGCAGCGATCGCGACCATCGAGGCGGCGCTTGAAAGCTGGTATGCGGCCAATCCGCCATTTCGCGGTCTGTGCTGGAACAGCGGCATCGAGCTCGGGCTTCGCGCCATCAGCCTGCTCGTCGTCACCAGCCTCTGCGGCGACCGGCTCTCGACCGGAACGGTCGAAAAGATCCGGACCATCCTCCACGCGCATCAGGTCTGGATGGCTCGCTATCCGTCACGTTTCTCCTCGGCCAACAATCACCTCGTCGCCGAGGTGGCCGGCGAGTTCCTGATCTCGCTCGCCATGCCGGACCTTCCCCTGTCAGCCGGGCTCGAAGCCAAGGGGCGGAAGATCCTTGCGCAAGAGGCGAACAAGCAGATCCTCGCCGACGGCGTGGGGGCCGAACAGTCGCCGACCTACGGCGCCTTCACCGCCGAGTTCCTGCTTCTCTGCTGCTTTGCCGCGCGCGCGGCGGGCCGTCCCCTCCCGGCCGGGGTCGACGCACGGCTTCACGTCTTTTCGACCTTCATCGCCTGGCTTTCCGATGCCGAGGGCAAGGTTCCCGGCATCTGCGACGATGACGAGGGACGCGTCCTCACTTTGTCCCGGCATGAAGCGGCCTATGCGGCCTCGGTCTCCGCCGCCATTTCCGGTTATCTCGGCACGCCGTCCGCGGGGCCGCGGCCGAAGGAAAACGAACTGCGCGACGCCCTGCTGCGGTCGCCCGCCACCGGTACGCCGCCACCCTCCGGCCTGATGACCTTTGCGGACGGCGGCTACACGATCGTCAGAAAGCGGCAAAACGACCGCGACGTGCATATCGTCATGGATCATGCGCCCCTCGGCTATCTCTCCATCGCGGCCCATGGCCATGCGGATGCACTTTCCGTGATCGCCACCATTGACGGCATCCCCCTGTTCGTCGATGCCGGCACCTATCTCTATCACTCCGGCGGCCCCTGGCGCGACTGGTTCCGCAGCACGCGCGCCCACAACACGCTGACGCTTGGCGATACCGACCAGAGCATCATGTCGGGCGCGTTCAACTGGTCGCACAAGGCCTCAAGCCGGCTCGACAGCGTGGCGGACGGGAAAGACTGGCGCATCGTCGCCTCCCATGACGGATACGAGAAGCACTTCGGGTGCATCCACCGCAGAACGGTGTCTTCCGATCCTTCCGGCTTTTCGATCCACGACACGCTGGTCGGCAACCCCGATCAGTCGGCGGAGGTCGTTTTCCAGCTGGCACCCGACTGCCGCGCAGAGATCGAGGCCGGCGCGATCCGCATCTTTCATAAGGCGCAGCGACTCGCGACACTGTCCTTTTCGCAGGCCGGGCAGGTGGAATGCGCCAGCGGGGGTGCTCCCGGCGATGGCGGCTGGTACTCGCCCCATTTCGGAATCAAGGTGCCTGCCCCAAGAATCGCCTGGAAAGGAAAGCTCCCGCCGGAAGGCCTTGTGACGAAGGTCGATCTCGTTGTGGACGGCCGCGGGTGATGCACACGGAGAGGGAGCCGCAAGCGGCTGCCAACCGGCATAGGTGAGCGAAGCGGAAAACCGCGGACGCGTCCGGATGGCCGTTCCGATTGTCTGCGTTACGGCGAGGTGGTGTCCTGGCTGTCGCTTTTCCCGGTCCGCCCCTGCACCGCCTCGCGCAGCAGAAGATCCGTAAGGGCGAACTTGTCCGCGAACCAGCGATCTGCCGCATGCCACATGGCCGGCGTCAGGCGGATGTCGTGGCCGCCGCGCGCGGTGGTGGTCAGGAGGCCGGCGTCACGCGCCGCCTCGACGATCCGGCGGACATGGGTGCGCGATACGCCCGTCTGCGTGGCGAGCCTCTGGTAGCCGGAGGTAACGAGGCCGTCGCCGCCGTCGCGCCCGTCCCGCAGCAGAAGCAGCAGGATCATGTAGCCGCAATCATGGGCAAAGAAGGGGGCAAGCGGCAGGTGGCGGCGGATGATCCGGCTGAGGCCCGGCAGATGCGGCAGGGTCGCCCGGCGCATGGCGCGGTGCAGTTCCGGCGAAAGCGGCCCGTTGCGCCCCTCCGTCGGCGAGAGCCCGAGATCCGACAGGCCGGAGACAAGCAGCCCGAGAATGCCGGCATCGCGGGCGAGCAGCGCCGCGCTCGGCACAAGCAGGCGCACGCGTCGGTCCGATGCGTGGGGCTGCTGCGCGAGAAAACCGTATTTGCGCAGACAGGAAACCTGGGCCTCGACCCGGTTGCGGCTCGCCACACCAAGCTCTGTGACCTCACGCTGGAGCCGCCCGAGCGTCAGCCAGGTGGACGATTGCGTCATGTCCTGTCCTGCATGCAGCGAGAGCGCGGCGAGGTAACAAAGAAAGCGCCCCTCTTCCAGGATGAGCCGGTTGAAGAGATGATTGCCCTCATAGAGCGCGAGCTTGCCGGCAACGAGCCGGTCCCGTGCGGCCGCAAAACCGGGCGCATTCAAGAATTCGAACGGCGGCACCTGGAAAACCAGCGCACTGTCGGCAAAGGAAACCTGATCCATACCTATACCCCAATCCGGAGCGATGCGCCCTTTTGTTCTGATTGTCGCGACATCGCGGGCCCGAAATGGACCCTTTATTTTCCATGGGGTTGCAGCCCGGTGAAACTGTCAATTGTATTACTAAGCCCAATCGGCATTATGAGACGGGGGGCCAAAAGAATGAGACACCGTGCCAAGCCGGCGAAACCGGTACGACGGCGAATTTCCGGGAACCTTCGCCCGTCCCTGCCTCTTGATAGGCAAGACCACCCATCATCGAACCGTCGTGAGAGAGAATGAGTCCCGCCGCAAAGCTGCCTTCCAACTCCGTCCTTGCCGAAGCCGGCGCGGATTGCCGCCGGGAAAGCCAGCTCTTTGCCGAAACGCTCGATCCCATCTTCCGCACGACCATGGCGACGCCGGAGCAGCTTGGTGATTTCCGCGCCAGCCTTGCCACCTATTTCATGGGGCCTGCCCTGTTCTTCGCGGCCGAAATGCTCGGCACGACCTATCGTTTCTCGCGCGATCCCAACCGCATCGCCCGCAGCGGGCTCGACCTCATCTTCGTACAGGTGACGCTCGACGGCAGCGACCTGCGCACGGTCAATGGCGAAACGATGCTGGTGGAGGCGGGCGACATATCGCTTTTCGACCTGTCGCGCCCCATGCAGTCCGAGACCCAGCACTGCCGCAACCTCACTCTCGCGCTGCCGCGCCACCTGCTTTTCGGCAAGGAGGGACAGAACGAGGCCCTGCATGGCCTCCTCCTGAAGCGCTCGACCAGCACCGCACGGCTGATCGGCAGCCACCTGCGCGCCCTGTTCGCCGACCTCACGGATATCACGCCGACCGAGGCGCCAGCCATCGTCACCGCCACGGCCAATCTCGTCACCACTCTCGTCGGGCCACAGATTGCCGAGCGGAGCCTGCCCTCCCCCACGGTGCGTGGCGCCGTCATCATGGAAATCCGGCGGTATATCGAGCACCACCTCGCCCTGCCGGATCTCGGGCCGGAACATCTGTGCAAGATGTTCGGCCTGTCGCGCGCATCGCTCTACCGGCTGTTCGAGCCGATCGGCGGCGTTACCGATCATATCCGCACCCGCCGCCTGCGCGCGGCCTTCGACATGCTGGCGGACGAACGCAAGCGCACGGTCGGCGAGATCGCCTATGCCTGCGGCTTTTCCGACATGTCCGCCTTTTCGCGCGCCTTCCGTCACCAGTTCAGCATGAGTCCCAGCGAGGTGCGCGAGATGGGCGATCGCGGGCCGCTCGCCCTCGGTTCCGCCGAAAAGCAGGCTACCGCCTCGGTACATGACTGGCTGCGCATCGTCAGCGCCCTCTGACCGGTTTGTTGAAGATGCGCAGCGGTCCGGCACCTCAAATACGTGGAACCTTCCGATCTCCGTCATCTTGCCGTTTGACACTTGAAATCACATCAACCAATATGTGATCACATTTTTTGAGGACTTGCTGGAGAACGGGATGGAGAGGGCGAACCTGGAGGCGCGCGCCCGCGCGCTCATCGAGGCAGAAGCAGAGGTTTTTCGCGCGCGGCGGCCCCGGTCGGCGGCGGCGCATGATGAGGCAACCTCGGGCTTCTTCGACGGTGTGCCGCAGCACTGGATGCTCGACTGGCCGACGCCCTTTCCCCTCGTCGTCGATGAGGCCAGCGGCGCCGAACTCGTCGATCTCGATGGCAACCGCATTGTCGACGTCTGCCTCGGCGATACCGGCGCCATGTTCGGCCATGGCCCCGCCCCCGTTCTCGAAGCCCTGAAGAACGCCGGCACGCGCGGTCTCACCACCATGCTGCCTTCGTCCGATGCCGCTGCGGTCGGCCGCCTGTTGGTGGAGCGTTTCGGCCTGCCGCGCTGGCAGCTCGGCGCCACAGCCAGCGATGCCAACCGCTTCGCCATCCGCGTCGCCCGCGCCGTCACCAGTCGGGCAAAGCTCCTCGTCTTCGACGGCTGCTACCATGGCGCGGTGGACGACACGCTGGTGGACCTTGTCGACGGCAAGACCATTTCCCGCCGCAACCTGCTCGGGCAGGTGCGCGATCTCGGCGAACTCACTGTTTCCATCCCCTTCAACGACGAGGCGGCGCTGGAACGGGCGCTCGCAGGAAACGACATCGCCTGCGTGCTCGCAGAACCCGTGATGACGAACTGCGGCATGATCCCGCCAGCTCCCGGCTTCCATGCCGCACTGCGGCGCCTGACACGCGACGCCGGCACGCTGCTGCTCATCGACGAGACGCACACCATCTCCACCGGTCTCGGCGGCTACAGCAAGGTACACGGCCTCGAGCCCGACCTCATGGTGATGGGCAAGCCGATCGGCGGCGGAGTGCCGGTCAGCGTCTGGGGCATGACCCAGGCGATTTCCGACAAGCTGCACGTCATCCGCCGCGAGCAGAGCGGCCACGGCCATTCCGGCATCGGCACGACCCTTTCGGGCAGCGCCCTGCAGCTTGCCTGCCTGCGCGCCTGCCTCGAACATGTCATGACCGAAGAGGCCTATCGCATCATGCAGGCGCGCGCCGACCGGATCGAAGCCGGCTTCAAGGCGGCCATCGCCACCGCCGGTCTCGACTGGACGGTCTCGCGCGTCGGCGCACGACTTGAAGTCGTCTTCTCGCCCGTCGCCGTGCGCAACGCCGCGGAGGCGCGGGCGGCCGCATCCGACACCATCGAGGCAGCCTTGCACCTTTCCATGCTCAACCTCGGTTATCTCCTGACGCCCTTCCACAATATGGTGCTCGTCAGCCCCGCCCTTTCCGAACAGCAGGCCGGCGGCCTCGTGGAAGCATTCGCGACCGTCACCGGCCGCCTTGCCGAACGGAGGGCCGCCGCGTGAGCCGCGACCTTTCCAGCCGCCCGCCGGAAGCCGCAGATATCGCGGAGGCCGAGGCCTTTCTCGCCGCCCATCCCGAGATCACCGCCTTCGACCTCGTTCTGATCGACCTCAACGGTATCGCCCGCGGAAAGATTATCCGGCGGCACGAGCTGTTGCCGATCTTCCGCTCCGGCCGGCACCTGCCCGGCTCGATCCTCGGCCTCGACGTGACAGGCGAGGATGTGGAGGAAACCGGGCTTGTCTGGTCGGATGGCGATGCCGACCGCCGCGCCTGGCCCATCGCCGGCTCGCTGGTTCCCCTGCCCTGGACCTCGCCGCCGCGCGGTGAGCTGCGTCTTGCGCTTTTCGAGCTCGACGGCACACCGATGGCGGCCGACCCGCGCCATTCGCTGGCGCGGCAAGTGAAGCTTCTTGAGGCCGACGGCTTCCACCCGGTGCTTGCCTATGAGCTGGAATTCTATCTGCTCGACCGCGAACGCACGGTCGATGGGAACTTCCAGCCGCTCCGCCTGCCGCTTTCCGGCGAACGGCCCGATGGTATCCAGGTCTATGGCGTCACCGAATTGGACCGGCTGGAGCCCTTCATCCATGCCGTCTATCGCGGCGCGGAGGCGCAAGGCCTGCCCGTCGAGACGATGATCTCGGAATACGCCCAGGGCCAGTTCGAGCTGACGCTGCGCCATGGTGCCGCTCTGCGGGCCGCCGACGATCTAACCATGCTGAAGCGTCTGCTACGCGGCCTTGCGGTAAGGCACGGCATGATGGCCTGCTTCATGGCAAAACCCTTCGCCGGGCGTGCCGGCTCCGGCATGCATGTGCATGCGAGCCTCGCCGACGCTGAGGGGAGAAACCGCTTCGCCGACGCGGGCGACGCCCTTTCGCCCCTCCTGAAACACGCAGTCGCCGGCCTGCTCGAAACGATGCATGAATCCATGCTCGTCTTCGCACCGCACTTCAATTCCTGGCGGCGCTTCTCCGCCCAGAGCTACGCGCCGACGACACCGACCTGGGGTACGAACAACCGCAGCGTGGCGGTCCGTATCCCGGCCGGTTCACCCACCGGCCGCCATCTGGAGCAACGCGCCGCCGGCATCGACTCCAACCCCTATCTCGTCGGCGCGACCGTGCTTGCCGGCATGCGCAAGGGCATGCTCGACCAGGCCGATCCCGGCCCCGAGACCACCGCCTATGCCGACAATGCCGGCGACGAATTGCCGCCGGACTGGCGCAGCGCCATCGAGACGGCCGCCCGCTCCACCTTCCTGAAAGAAGCCCTCGGCGAGCGGTTGCACCACGTCCTTCTCGCCCTCAAGCACGCGGAATACCGCCGCTTTGCTGCGGAAGTCACCGCGCTCGAACGCACGCTTTATGGTGAAGTCGTCTGATCATGAAAACCTTCTACACCGCCGACCATCACCTGCATCACAGCGGCATGGAGCTTTCCTTCGGGCGCATCGTCGAGACCTTCGAGATGCCGGAGCGGGCCGAAATCGTCCTTAGACGCGTCAAGGACGTCGGCCTCGGGCCGGTGATCGAACCCGTCGTCTATGATCGGGCGGCCATCGAGCGTATCCATACGCCCGCCTATCTCGACTTCCTGCAAAACGTCTTTGCCGAATGGCGCGCCGCCGGCCGCGACGGCGAGGTCTGGCCCTATAGCTGGCGCCATCGCTCCATGCCGATGCTCGACGCCCCGCCCGCCGGCCTCGATGCCCGCCTCTCCTACTATTCCTTCGATATGGCAGGCTCGATCACCGAGACGACCTGGCAGGCCGCCAAACGCGCCGCCGACACGGCGCTCGCCGGCGCCGATGCGGTGCTGTCCGGCGAGCGCGCCGCCTTCGCGCTCTGCCGCCCGCCGGGCCATCATGCCGGCCGCGACTTCTTCGGCGGCTACTGCTATCTCAACAATGCCGCCATCGCCGCCCAGCGTTTCCTCGACAACGGTCACGCCCGCGTCGCGATCTTCGACATCGACTACCACCACGGCAATGGCACGCAGGAGATCTTCTACGACCGTGACGACGTGCTGCTCGCAAGCCTGCACGGCGACCCGGATTTCGAGTTCCCCTTCCATCTCGGTTATGCCCGCGAACGTGGTGCAGGCAGCGGCGAGGGCCACAACCTCAACTATCCGCTACCCGCGGGCACCGATTGGCCGGAATGGCAGGCCGCCTTCGAGGATGCACATGCAAAGATCTCCGCCTACGCCCCGACCGCTCTCGTCATCTCGCTCGGCGTCGATACGTTCAAGGAAGACCCGATCTCGCAGTTCAAGCTGGAGAGCGAGCATTTCCTCACCATCGGCCGCCGCATCGCCGACTTCGCTCTCCCCACCCTCTTCGTCATGGAAGGCGGCTATGCAGTGGACGCCCTCGGCGTCAACGCCGTGAACGTCCTGCAGGGATTCCAGGGCACCTGACGCTCGCTTAAAGATCCTGGTGCAGGTTCTTGCGTGACAGGTTCTTAACGTCCCGCTCGCCGCAGAGCGCCATGGTGATGTCGAGTTCCTTGCGGATGATCTCGAGGGCGCGGCGAACACCCGGCTTGCCGCCAGCGCCGAGGCCGTAGAGGAAGGGGCGGCCGATATAGGTGCCCTTGGCACCGTAGCAGAGGGATTTCAGCACGTCCTGGCCGGAGCGGATACCGCCGTCGATATGGACCTCCATCTTGTCGCCGACGGCATCGACGATGCGCGGCAGCATGCTGATAGAGGACGCGGCGCCGTCAAGCTGGCGGCCGCCGTGGTTGGAGACGATGATGGCATCGGCGCCGCTATCAAGCGACATGCGCGCATCTTCCTCGTCGAGAATGCCCTTGAGGATGAGCTTGCCGCCCCAGCGATCGCGGATCCACTCGATATCCTTCCAGGAGAGCTGCGGATCGAACTGTTCCGAGGTCCAGGAGGAGAGCGAGGAAAGATCCTCCACCCCCTTGGCGTGGCCGACGATATTGCCGAAGGTGCGGCGTTTGGTGCCGAGCATATCGAGGCACCAGAAGGGCCGCGTCGCCATCTGCCAGAGATGTTTCGGCGTGAAGCGCGGCGGGGCGGAAAGGCCGTTGCGCAGGTCCTTGTGGCGCTGGCCCAGGATCTGCAGGTCGAGCGTCAGCACAAGCGCCGAGCAGCCGGCGGCCTTGGCGCGGTCGATGAGGTTGTGGACGAACTCCTTGTCCTGCATCACGTAGAGCTGGAACCAGAAGGGCTTCGACGTCACGGAGCGCACATCTTCGATCGAGCAGATGCTCATCGTCGACAGCGTGAACGGCACACCGAACTCCTCAGCCGCCTGTGCGGCGAGCATTTCGCCATCGGCATGCTGCATGCCGGTAAAGCCGGTCGGCGCGAGCGCAACAGGCATCGACACCTTCTCGCCGATCATCTCGCTTTCCAGCGAGCGGTTCGTCATGTCGACAAGCACGCGCTGGCGCAGCTTGATCTTGTGGAAGTCGTCCTCGTTGGCCCGGTAGGTCCCCTCGGTCCAGGCACCGGAATCCGCATATTCGAAGAACATCTTCGGCACGCGGCGGCGCGCCCGGTCCTTGAGGTCCGCGATCGTCAGGGCCTGGTCTACGCTCATGCTGTCTGTCCTCGCATCATCCGGCTTTTCGGGATCGCACTCTTTTACGAAGGCGCGCGCAGGCCTGCAACGCCTTCCTGCCGGTTTCGGCGGGAAACATACGCCCTCATATAAATGAGATATTCACGAATAAAGAATGATGACGCGACGCTGTCAATGTACATTTGACGGCTGACCGCCGCTGCCGCGAGAAAACCGCCCTCCCGGCGAACCGGGAGGGCGAAAGCCTTACTTGGTGGCGTAGAACTTCGCCATGTCGGGCAGGCGCTTCACGCGAATGCTGGACGCCTTGCCCGCGGTGCGGAAGGCCTCGAAACGCTCCTTGCAGACTTCCGTCATCAGCGCAGTCGCCGGCTTCAGGTAGGTGCGCGGGTCGAAATTGTCCGGCTTTTCCTTGAAGTTCTTGCGGATCGTGCCGGTCATGGCCAGGCGAAGGTCCGTGTCGATGTTGACCTTGCGCACGCCGAGCGGGATCGCCTTCTGGATTTCTGCGACCGGTACGCCCCAGGTCTGCTTCATTTCGCCGCCATAGGTGGTGAAGAGATCCTGCAGCTCCTGCGGGACCGAGGACGAGCCGTGCATGACGAGATGCGTGTTCGGCAACTTCTTGTTGATCTTGGCGATCGTGTCGATCGACAAGATGTCGCCGTCTGGCGCGCGGGTGAACTTGTAGGCGCCGTGGCTGGTGCCGATGGCGACGGCAAGCGCATCGACGCCGGTTTTGGAGACGAAATCGAGCGCCTGATCCGGGTCGGTCAGCAGCTCCTCGCGGGAAAGCTTGCCCTCGAAGCCATGGCCATCTTCCTTGTCGCCGGCGCCCGTTTCCAGGTTACCGAGACAGCCAAGCTCACCTTCGACCGACACGCCGGCCGCATGCGCGATCTTCACCACTTCCGCGGTGACATCGACATTGTATTCGTAGCTGGCGACGGTCTTGCCGTCGGCGAGCAGCGAGCCATCCATCATGACGGAGGTGAAACCGTTGGTGATGGCCGAGATGCAGGTGGAAGGCTGGTCGCCATGGTCAAGGTGAAGGCAGACCGGAATATGCGGATATTCTTCCGCCGCGCCGAGGATGAGATGACGCAGGAAAGCATCGCCTGCATAAGCGCGCGCACCGCGGCTTGCCTGCAGGATCACCGGAGAATCCGTCGCATCTGCCGCGCGCATGACCGCCTGGATATATTCCAGGTTGTTGACGTTGAATGCGGGCAGTGCGTAGTTATTCTCCGCTGCGTGATCGAGCAATTGCCGCATGGTGATCAATGCCATTCCTGTCCTCCTTCGGATGCAGTTTCATCGGGTTGGCGGCACTATTCACAGATCGCTCCGCCATATGCAACAGCCCTCAAAGACCCCGGTCAAAGCCAAATCGATTAAATGGTGCGGCGGAAATAAATTTCCGGTGGACACGGTAAAAATCCGGCCCGCGCGAGCGGACCGGATGCCAAAAATCCATTCCAGTTAAAATAAATAGGACAAATGCCAGGCCGTCTCTCAACGGCCGGGCGAAAGACCTATTCCGTCTCGTCGGCTTCCGGAGCCTGGAAGCTGCCGCGCTCGCCGGAGATGATCTCGCGCTTGCCGACATGGTTGGCAGGGCCGACGAGGCCTTCCTTCTCCATGCGCTCGACGAGGGACGCAGCGCGGTTGTAGCCGACGGCAAGGCGGCGCTGGATATAGGAGGTCGAGCACTTGCGGTCGCGCATGACGACCTTGACGGCCTTCTCGTAGAGGTCGTCGCCGTCTTCGGCCGCAATATCGCCCTTGTCGAACACTGCGCCGCCGGCCGCCGGCTTCTCGTCCTCTTCTTCCTCTTCCTCGGCGGTCACGGTCTCCAGATATTCCGGGCGACCCTGAGCCTTCAGGTGCAGCACGACCTTTTCGACTTCCTCGTCGGAGACGAAAGGACCATGCACACGGGAAATGCGCCCGCCGCCGGCCATATGCAGCATGTCGCCCTGGCCAAGCAGCTGTTCGGCGCCTTGCTCGCCGAGGATGGTACGGCTGTCGATCTTCGACGTCACCTGGAAGGAGATGCGCGTCGGGAAGTTCGCCTTGATCGTGCCGGTAATGACATCGACCGAGGGGCGCTGCGTCGCCATGATCAGGTGAATGCCGGCAGCGCGGGCCATCTGGGCGAGCCGCTGGATCGCGCCTTCAATTTCCTTGCCGGCGACCATCATCAGGTCAGCCATCTCGTCGACGATGACGACGATGTAGGGCATCGGATCGAGGGCGAGTTCCTGCTCCTCGTGGATCGCCTCGCCGGTGCCCTTGTCGAAGCCGGTCTGGACGCTGATCGAAATGGTCTCGCCCTTGTCGCGCGCGGCGGCCACACGGTTGTTGTAGCCGTCGATGTTGCGCACGCCGAGACGCGACATCTTCTTGTAGCGGTCCTCCATCTCGCGCACCGCCCATTTCAGCGCCATGACGGCCTTCTTGGGATCGGTGACGACAGGGGTCAGGAGGTGCGGGATACCGTCATAGATCGACAGTTCCAGCATCTTCGGATCGACCATGATCAGGCGGCACTCTTCCGGACGGAAGCGATAGAGCAGCGAGAGGATCATCGTGTTGATGGCGACGGACTTGCCCGAGCCGGTGGTGCCGGCGACGAGCAGGTGCGGCATCTTGGCGAGTTCCGCGATGACGGGCTCGCCGCCGATCGTCTTGCCGAGGCAGATCGGCAGCTTGAAGCCGGTCTTTGCGAAATCCTGGCTCTCGATCATCTCGCGGAAATAGACGGTCTCACGGGTGGCGTTCGGCAGTTCGATGCCGATGACGTTGCGGCCGGGCACGACCGCGACACGGGCCGACAGCGCCGACATGGAGCGGGCGATATCGTCGGCAAGGCCGATGACGCGGGAGGATTTGACGCCGGGCGCCGGCTCGAACTCATAGAGCGTGACGACCGGGCCGGGACGAACGTGGATGATCTCCCCGCGCACGCCAAAATCTTCCAGCACGCTTTCGAGGAGGCCGGCATTCTGCTCCAGCTGTTCCTGGGTGAGCACGTAGCCGACGGTGCCCGGAGGCTCCTGCAGGAGTTCGCGCGGCGGGTATTCGTAGGCATCGCCTGCCGGTGTCGCCATCATGACCTGGAACGGCCGGGAGCGCGAGAGCACCGAGGACGGGGTTTCGCGCACAGGCTCGACAACAGCAACCGGCGTGGCGGCAACCGGAACAGGCTGGACCTCGACGACAGCCGGCACGATCTCGGCCATCGCTTCGATGACCGGAGGGGCAACGACCGCGACGGGCTCGGCCTTCACTTCGGCAACAGGCACAGCGTCGGCAACCGTTGTCCGGGCAACGGGCGGGCGGCATTCGACGACGCGGAAGAGCGAGGTAATGGAAGGCACTTCCTGACGCATCTCGGGAACCGCAACAGGCTGCGGCACGGTCAAGGCGGCCGGTGCAGGAACGGGCAAAGGCATGCGCACGACGGTGACGGCGGGCCTTGCCGGCCGCTCGACCGCATCTTCGTCCGGTACAAGCGTTTCCCAGAAGGCATGGTCGGACAGGTTGGCAAAGCGGCTGATTGCAGTACGCACGTCGGTCTTCTCGGCAGTTTTTGGAATGGAGGTGGCCGGTCTGGCAATGGAAGCTACCGGCATGGCGGGCGCGACCGCCCTTGCGGCAAGAGGTGCGGGCAGCGGAACGGCCGGCTTGAACACGACAGCGGCATCAGCGGGCGTTCCCGTCGTGCCGGCAGCGACCACGGCCTGAACCAGCGGCGGCGCCGGTTCGGCAACGATAGTCGCCGCGGCCGCTTCGGCCTGCTGCGCCTCGGACCGGCGGCGACGGTCTTCCAGCGCCTCGCGAAGGCGCTGCAGCAGCTCCGCCTGGGAAAGCTGCAGCATCTCGGCAGGCTGAGCCGCCGGCTGGACAACCTGCTCGACCACCGGCTCGACTTGGTGCACCTCTTTCGCAACCGCCTCCTCGATCTTGGAAGCGACCTTGTCGGGGGTGCGGGTGAAGCGGACGTTCGGCGCCATGTAGAAATGGCTTTCCCAGCTTCCGTCGGCATATTGGCCCGGATCGTAGCTCCTCAGCGCCGGCGAGCGGAAGCGCGGGCGATAGTCCTCGTCATTGGCAACCGGCTCATCGGCCGCATGCCAATCCTCGACTTCCGGAACGACTTCCGGCAAGACGTTGTTTTCGTGGGAATAATACGGCGCTTGTTCGCCGACTCCCTCTTCGGTTTCAAGGACAGGGTAGAAGTTTGTTCTGGAAATACGCATGAACCTGCAAACTCGACGATCATTGCCGATAGGGATGCGTAGATGGTTAGGAAATGAAGGTTAACATTGTCTTTGGATGGGGCCGAAATCGTGTTCACGATCCCGTTTCAATCCATCCGCCGGCCCTCCGTTCCGAAGAGGTGAAGCCGCTCCTGTGGCAGGTCGACGCGGACCGTCGGGCCTGGATCCAGCATGGTCCGGTCGAGCGTGAAAATTTTCATCGGAACGTCGTGAATGGTCACATGCATGATGATACCGAAACCCGTCGGCTCGATGAGATCGACTTTCGCCTCCAGCGCGCTGCGCGCGTTCAGCACCACATGCTCGGGACGGATACCGAGCGTCGCTGCCGCGCCTGATTCGATGCCGCTTCTTCGAGGAGCAGACAACGTCGCGCCGTTTGCCAGCCGCAGGTCCGCCTGGTCGCCGGACACGAGATAGCGCCCCTCGAAGAAATTCATGCCCGGCGAACCGATGAAGCCCGCGACGAAGAGATTGGCCGGCCGGTCATAAAGATCGAGCGGCGTGCCGATCTGCTGAACCACGCCGGCATGCATGGCGACGATCCGGTCCGCCAGCGTCATGGCCTCGATCTGATCGTGGGTGACGTATATGGATGTTGCATGAAGGTCGCCGTGCAACTTCTTGATTTCGGCGCGCATCTGCTCGCGCAGCCGCGCGTCGAGATTGGACAGCGGCTCGTCGAAGAGAAAGGCTTTCGGTTGGCGCACGATGGCGCGGCCCATGGCGACACGCTGGCGCTGGCCACCCGAGAGCGCGCGTGGCCGGCGCTCCAGCAGCGGATCGAGGCCAAGCTTCGAGGCGGCATTGCCGACGGCGCTGGCAATCTTTTCCTTCGCGGTGCGGCGGAGTTTCAGGCTGTAACTCATGTTGTCGGCAACGCTCATATGCGGATAGAGCGCATAGGACTGAAACACCATGGCGATGTCGCGGTCCTTCGGGGCAAGGTCGTTGACCCGTTTGCCGTCGATGCGAATGTCACCGGACGTCACGTCCTCCAGCCCGGCGATCATGCGCAGCAGCGTGGATTTCCCGCAGCCGGAGGGCCCGACCAGCACGATGAACTCGCCGTCGCGGATGGTGAGATCGACACCGTGCAGCACGGAGAAGGCACCGAAGCTCTTGCGGATGTCCTGGATATCGATGGAGGCCATGAAAAACCCTTTCAGCCTTTGACCGCGCCGGCCGTCAGGCCCTGCACGAGATAGCGCTGGATGAGGAGGAAGAAGAGGCACGCCGGGATGAGCGCGAGAATGCCCGCCGCCATCATCTGCCCGAAATCGACCGAGAACTTCGAAACGAAGGTGAGCAGGCCGACCGGGAAGGTTGCAGCGTCATTGCCCGAGATCAGCATCAGCGCGAAGAGCAGTTCGCTCCAGGCCGCGGTGAAGACGAAGCCGAGCGTCGCGGCGATGCCGGGCAGCGTCAGCGGCAGGATGATCTGGCGGAAGGCGACGAACTGCGTCGCCCCGTCGATCATTGCCGCCTCCTCCAGGTCCTTCGGAATGCCGTCGAAGAAGGACTGCATGAGGAAGGTGGCGAAGGGCACGTTGAAGGCGGTGTAGACGATGACGAGGCCGGTGAGGCTGTTGGTGAGGCCGAGCGGCGAGAGCATCTTGAAGATCGGCGCGACCAGCATGACCAGCGGGAACATCTGCGTGATCAGCATCAGCGCGACGATCCAGTATTTTGCGCGGAATTTGAAGCGTGAGAGCGCGTAGCCGGCGAGCGAGGCGAGGATCGTCACCGCGACGGCGGTCGAGCCGGCGACGATCAGGCTGTTCTTGAAGAAGGTCGGGAAGGCGCTGTGGGCGATGACGAAGGTGTAGTGCTCCAGGGTGGCACGCGAGGGCCACAGGCGCACCCCCTCGCTGTAGAGCAGGTCGTTCGGCGTGACCGAGACCTTCAGCAGCCAGAACAGCGGGAAGAGCGCGACGACGATATAGGCGAGGATCGCGAGCCGGTGAAGAACGGTGAGGATTGGCTTGCTTCGCATGGTCTCAGCCCTTGTTCAGCAGCGTCTGGCGAAGCAGCACGATCAGCATGGAGTAGACGAGCAGCAGGATCAGCAGCACGAGAGCGATGGCCGAGGCGTAGCCGAAGTCGAGCCGCTTGAACGCCTGGGTGAAGATGTAGCTGGCGACGATCTGCGTGCGGTCGGCCGGCCCGCCATTGGTCATGACGACGATAAGGTCGGCGAAATTGGAGATCCAGACGGTGCGCAGGAGAATGGTGATGGCGATGGTCGGCGCCAGGAACGGCAGCGTGATAGAGAGGAAACGCTGCACCGGCCCTGCCCCGTCGATGCTGGCGGCCTCGTAGAGATCGCGCGGGATCGCCTGAAGCGCAGCGAGCAGAGTGATCGCGAAAAAGGGAATGCCCCACCAGACATTGGCGGCGATCGGCCCCCACATGGCGAGCTGCGGGTCGGAGAGGATGTTGTTCGGCGCGTCCAGCATGCCGAGCGCGTGCATCCAGTGCGGCAGCGGGCCGATCACCGGATTGAACAGCCAGGCCCAGTTGAGGCCGGCGAGAAAACTCGGCACGGCCCAGGGCAGGAAGACCAGCGCCTGTGCGAGGCCGCGACCGGCGAAGGGTTTGTCGAGCAGCAGCGCGAGGATGAGACCGAAGACGAATTGCAGGAAGACAGAGGCGCCCGTCCACCACAGCGTGTTGCGCAGCGCCCGAAAGAAGGCCTGATCCTCCGATAGCGCGCGAAAATGATCGAGCCCTATGAAACCGCCGGAAAGCGGGTTCAGAAGCTGGATATCGCGGAACGCATAGGAAATGCCGAGCACCAGCGGCACCAGCATGACCGATATGATGAGGATCAGCGCTGGTGCGCTGTAGAGATAGGGTTCCGATGCGTCGGCGATCCGCTTCCTGAGCGGCCGCACGGCTTGCGGATGGACGGCAAGGGTCATCGTCTCGCTTCCGTTCAAGGTGGCGGGGCGTTCTGGGAGAATGTCTGCGGGCGGAGCCTCGTGTCTCCGCCCGCAGGGTCCTCAGCCTACTTCTTGGCGAGGAACTTCTGCTGTGCCTTGGTCAGGTAGTCCGCCCACTGGTTGGCGAGATCTTCCGGCGTGATGTCGCCAAGAAGGGCTTCCTGCGAGGTCTTGATGACGAGCGAATCCTTGAAGAAGGCGAACTCCTCAAGATGCGTCGGCATGACGGTCGGCACGGCATCCTTGTCCTCGAGCTCGGCAAACCAGCCCTTGAACTGCTCGCTGGCGTAGAACGGGTCCTTTTCCGCCGAAGTGTGCACCGGCAGCGCACCGGTGCGCTTGTTCCACTCGATATTGCCTTCCGGCCCTTCGAGCGTCTCGATCAGCTTCCAGGACAGGTCCTTGTTGGCGCTGGAGGCGAACATCGACCAGCCTGCAAAACCGATCGTCGGGAAGGTCTTTCCGGCGGGCCCCTTCGGCATGGTCATGATGCCGTAGTCTTCCGCCTTCATGCGTTCGGCGATGGCGATCAGCGCGTCCGGGTCCTGGTCGAGGAAGGCGCAGGTGCCCGAATAGAAGCCCGCGACGATCTCGTTAAAACCCCAGTTGACGCTGTCCTTCGGGGCATAGCCGTTCTTGTAGAGATCGATGACGAAGGTCAGACCCTTGACCCAGCCTTCGCTGTTGAAGGTGGAGGTGCCGTCCTCGTTGAAGAATTTGTTGTCGCCCGCCATGGACGCGCCGAACATCACCCAGCCGTTGAGGCCGCCCGGGCCGCCGCGCAGGCAATAGCCGTATTTGCCGGGCAATGCCGAGACCTTCTTGGAGGCTTCGGCGAATTCGTCCAGCGTCTTCGGCGGCTCGGATACGCCGGCCTCCGCGAGCAGCTTCTTGTTGTAGAACATGGCGCGCAGATAGAAGCCGTAGGGCAGCATGTAGGCCGTGTCGTTGATGTCGCGGCCAAGCTCAAGGGCACGAGCCGTAAGGCCGGGCGTGTGCTCCCACTTCGCAAGATACGGTTCCAGGCTCTCCAGCATGCCGTTGTTGGCATAGAGCGACAGCCAGGTATCGGGCATTTCCATGACGTCAGGCACTTCACCGGCCGAGACCATGGTGGCGAATTTCTGGAAGGCCTCGCCCCAGGGAAGCGAGATGATCTCCACCTTGGTGCCGGGGTTCGCCGCCTCGAACTTCCCGACGATGGATTTCAGCGTCTCCGTGCGCTCAGGGCTGGTGATGACCTCGACAAGCTTCAGCGTCGTATCCGCCAAGGCACTCGATGCCATCAGGGTGGTGATGAATGCTGCAGTCAAAAGTCTCTTCATGGTCGTTCCCTCTTTTGTGGTTTTGCTTAGAAGTTTGACGTCAGGTTTGGGTTGCGGCCGCTATCGCCGCATCCAGGTCACTCCACAGGACCTCGGTTCCCTCCAGGCCGATATGGAGACGCACGGACCGCGCATCGATGCCGAAGGCATGCGCGGAATTCGGCTGAGCCTTCTGCTGAAGGACAACTTCCCCGGGCACGATCAGGCTCTCGTGCCCGCCCCAGGAGACGCCGAGCTTGAAGAGCTTCAGCTGGTCGGCGAAGGCGCGGATGTCGATGCCTTCACGGAAGGTGAAGGAGAAGAGACCCGACGTGCCGGTCAGTCCCGGCGGCAGGCGGTTGGCGAGCGCGGGATGAAAGACCTTGTCGACGATGTCGAGCGCTTGCAGGCGCTTTGCGATTTCGAGCGCCGAGGCCTCATGCGCCTTCATGCGGATGGGCAGGGTGCGCAGCCCGCGCACCAGCAGCCAGGCATCGAAGGGCGAAAGCTTTCCGCCGAGATAGGGATAGGCTTCCGACCGGATACGGCCGATCAGCTCCTTCGCGCCGGCGACGACACCGGCGACGACATCGCTGTGCCCACCGAGATATTTCGAGGCCGAGTGCAGCACGAGATCAACACCCAGCGTCAGCGGGCGCTGGAAGACCGGGCTCGCCCAGCTGTTGTCGATGACGCTGACAATGCCGTGCTTCTTTGCGAGCGCGGCGAGTGCGCCGACATCGTGCGCTTCCATCACCCAGCTCGTCGGGCTTTCGAGATAGAGCAGCTTCGCGCCGGGCAGAGCTTTCGCCACCGCCTCCTCGTCGCGCCCGTCGACATAGGTCACCTCGATCTTCATGCGCTTCAGATGCGTGCCGAACAGCCGGAAGGCATCCGGATAGCAGTGGCGCACAGCGACGATACGGTCGCCCGGCTCGACGAAGGAGAGCACGGTGGAGGAGATCGCCGCCATGCCGCTGGCAAAGCCGAGGGCATCCTCGCCGCCTTCGAGCTTGGCCAGCATCTCCTCGAAAGCGCGCACCGTCGGGTTGAGGCCGCGCGTATAGATCGGCCGCACGATCTCACCACGATAGGCGGCCACCATCTCGTCATAGCTGCCGAAGGTGAAGAGCGAGGTCTGCACGATGGGCGGCACGACTGCATCGAAGGCGTTCGCTTCGTCATGGGCGACGGTGAGAGCGGCAAAGTCGAACGGATCGGCTCCGTTGATCATCGGGACATGTCCTTGATGTCTTCCTCGACGACGGCGAGGATCTTTAACGTTTCCGCCCGCGCCGCCTCGGGATCCCGTGCAGCGATGGCGTTGAAGAGCGTGCGGTGGAACGGAAAGGAGCGGCGGGCGAAGTCCGGCCGGTTGAACGGTTTTTCCCAGAAGCGCTCGAAGGCGCCGCGCATCTGCTCCAGAAGCTGCTTGAACAGCGGATTGTGCGTGGCATCGTAGATCGCGAGGTGGAAAGCGAGGTCTTCCGGTCCGGACGTGCCCTTGGAGAGGTGCACCCGCTCCATCTCGTCGAGCCTCGCTTCGATGGTCGCGACATCCTCTTCCGTGCGCCGCCGGGCTGCCACCATGCCGGCCTCGCATTCGATGCCGCGGCGCACTTCCAGCGTCTGAAGCAGCACGTCGCGCAGGTGCACCGCATCGAAGGAGAGCGGCATATGCACCGTCGCCGTCGTTATCGGCTTCAGGAGATAGGTGCCGCTGCCCTTGCGGCTTTCGATGACGCCGAGCGCCTGGAAATGACGGATCGCCTCGCGGATCGTCGAGCGCCCCACCACGAGCGCCGCCATCAGCTCGCGCTCGGCCGGCAGCCGGTCACCCGCTGCAAGATTGGCGCGGTCGATATAGGAGGCCAGCGCCTCCGTCACCTGCCGCGCCCGGTCAATGGGCGGCAACGGCGCGATCTGCGGCCTGTCGCTCAATTCGCCTGGCATGATGCCATGTCCCCTGTTTCGTGTCAGCTTCTCAAATTGGTCTGACATCTTAGCATTATGCGCCGAGCGTCGACTGTCAAGCGCCAATCATCCGTGAGCAGATCCATCGCCAATAAAAAACGGGCCGATCAAGAGATCGGCCCGCATGGGACTGTCGATAACGTAGCGTGCGACGGGCGGCTATTCGCCCGCGATGGGCTGGCCCTCGGGCTCCCGCTCGACCGGGGCTTCGGCTGGCACATCCGGATTGCCCTCCGCCCGATCGCGATGCAACGTGGCGCGGGCAAGCAGCATGAGCGTGACGGGCGTCGTCACGGTGATGAAGATACCGATCAGGATCTCATGCACGACAGGACGGGTGGCGAGCACGGTGAAAAAGATCATCGAGGCCATGACGATGCCGCCGGTGCCCCAGCTCGAACCGAGCGTCGGCGCATGGATGCGCTCGTAGAAGGTCGGCAGGCGGACGAAGCCGATCGTGCCGATCAGCGTCAGGCCGGCGCCGACCACCAGGAAGAAGGAAACGGCAAGCGCCGCCCAGGCCGGCAGGTCGCCTGCGAACTCGATGTCCGTCATTCGATCACCTCCCCGCGCATGAGGAACTTGGCAAGCGCAACCGTCGCGACGAAACCGAGCATGCCGATGACGAGCGAAGCCTCGAAATAGATATCCTTGCCGGTACGGATGCCGAAGACCATCAGGAGCAGCATGGAGTTGAGGTAGAGCGTGTCGAGCGCCAGGACGCGGTCCTGTGCACGGGGTCCGCGGAACATGCGGAAGGCCGCAAGCGCCATGGCGATGGCGAGGAACACCTGCGCGATGGTGATGGACCAGATGAGAATCGTGTGGCTCATTCGAAGATCTCCATCAGCAGCGCCTCGTAGCGGTTCTTGATCAGCGCCTGCCACTCGGCCTCGTCAACGAGGTCGAGGACATGGATCAGCACCGTCTTGCTGAGCGAATTGTACTCGAGCCAGGCCGTGCCCGGCGTGCTCGTGATGACGACAGCCAGCACGGCGAGCGCCGTCGGGTTTTCCAGCGCGACGGGTACGGTGATGAAGCCGGCCTTGTGCTTGCGCCGGCCACCGGTGAGAAGGATGGAGGCAACGGCAAGGTTCGAGCGCAGGATGTCGTAGAGTACGATGCCGACGAGCTTGGGCAGCAGATACCATTTCGGCAGGCGTGGCTTCACCGGGCGCAGGGCCGCCATGCCCCAGGAGGCGAAGACCGACACGATGCAGCCGAGGATGAGATGGCCGAGCGTGAAGCCGTTGAGGGCAAGCCACATGATGACGAGCGAGGCGCTGAGCAGCGGATAGGGCAGCATTTCAGATCCCTCCCCCGCCATCCGGCCCGCTTGGCTCGGCGACCCCGGCGCGGCGCGCGTTGATCACGGCGTCGATGTAGGAGGCCGGCTGCTGAAGGTTGCGGATCGTCTCTTCCATGTAGCCCATCGCCGGCCCGGCCTTGATGGTGAGCGCCAGCGTCAGCGCGATCAGAAGCATGACCGGGGCCATTTCCATGACGAGCACCCGCGGCACGGTGCCCTCCATCGAGGCCCAGAAGGTGCGGATGCCGGCGCGGGTCATCGAGATCAGCGCCGCCAGTCCCGACAAGATGAGCAGGCCGACGATCCACCAGACGGAGGCCGCGATGGGCGCCGCGCCATTGGCGCTCGTGCCGATCATGCCCGACAGCATGGCGAATTTCGCGACGAAGCCGGAGAGCGGCGGCAGGCCTGACAAGAGGATGCCGCAGGCGGCAAAGCAGATGCCGAGCACGGCGATCGTGCCGGGCATGGTGACGCCGACCTCGACCTCCTCATCCTCCTCGTCCGCATCGCCATAGGCCTCCATGGTGACGGCGAGAACCGAGGCGCCCGCATCCTGCCCGCGTTCGACGAGTTCGATCAGCATGAAGAAGGCGGCGATCGTCAGCGTGGAACTGACCATGTAGAACAGCGCGCCCGACGTCACCGTGCCGTTGTTCAAACCGAGTACGGCGAGCAGGGTGCCGGAGGAGACGAGCACGGAATAGCTCGCAAGCCGTCCAAGCGCCTGCGAGGCGAGAACCCCGATCGTGCCGAAGGCGATGGTCGCCATGCCGCCGTAGAGCAACACGTTGAGGCCGAGCCCCGCCGAATCGCCCTGCCCGAAGACGAGCAGCGAGAGGCGCAGGATGACGTAAATGCCCACCTTGCTCATGATGGCGAAGATGCCGGCGACCGGCGCCGTCGCGGCGCTGTAGGCACCCGGCAGCCAGAAGTTCAGCGGCCACATGCCGGCCTTGATGAGGAAGACGATGCCGAGAATGCCCGCACCCGCCTCCAGCAGCATGCGCCGCTCGCCCTCGATCTCGCCGATGCGCACGGCGAGGTCCGCCATGTTGAGCGTGCCTGCCGAGCCGTAGATGGCGCTGACCCCGATCAGGAAGCAGAGCGCGGCGGCAAGGTTGACAGCGATGTAATGGAGGCCCGCCTTGACACGCATCGAGCCGGAGCCGTGCATCAGGAGACCGTAGGAGGCGGCGAGCATCACCTCGAAGAAGACGAAGAGATTGAACAGATCGCCCGTCAGGAAGGCCCCGTTGAGGCCCATCAGCAGGAACTGGAACAGCGAGTGGAAATGCGCACCGGCGGTGTGCCAGCGGGCAAGCGCGAAGACCAGTGTCGGGATGGCGAGGATCGAGGCAAGGACGAGCATCAGCGCCGAGAGCCGGTCGACGACCAGCACGATGCCGAACGGCGCCGGCCAGTTGCCGAGCAGATAGACACCCTCGAAACCGTCCGAGCCATTGCTCGCAAGACGGAACAGGCTGATGGCGACGGCAGCCAGTGCCAGGCACGACATCACGCTGATCATCGCCTTCACGACGCGCTCACGCTCGTCGAAGAACAGGAGAAGCGCGCCTGCGACAAGCGGGATGACGATGGGCGCGATGATGAGGTGTTGCTGCCAGCCGCTCATTTCGGCTGCTCCCTGCCGTCGACATGGTCCGTGCCGGTCAGGCCGCGGGCCGCGAGCAGCACCACGAGGAAGAGCGCCGTCGTGGCAAAGCCGATGACGATGGCGGTGAGCACCAGGGCATGCGGCACCGGATCGGTAACAGCACCGATGTCAACGCCCTCAACCAGCAGCGGCGCGGCGTTGGATTTCACCCCACCGACCGCGAAGATGAAGAGATTCACCGCATAGGACAGCAGCGAGAGGCCGATGATGACCTGATAGGTGCGTGGACGCAGGATGAGCCAGACGCCCGAGCCCGTCATGATGCCGATACCGATCGAAAGAACGAGTTCCATCAAGCTTCCTCCGCCTTGGGAGCGTCGAGACTGCGAACCCGATGCATGCGTATGGATTGGTGCGCAAGCGCGATGAGGATCAGCACCGTCGCGCCGACGACGAGCGAGAAGACCCCGAGATCGAAGAACAGCGCCGTTGCCGCCGGCACCTTGCCGATGAAGGGTATCTCGACATACTGCGAATGGCTCGTGAGGAACGGATAACCGAGCACCCAGGCGCCCATACCCGTCAATGCGGCCAGCAGCAGGCCGACGCCCATCCAGCGCAGCGGCAGGATACGCAGCCGATCCTCCGACCAGCGCACGCCACCACCGAGATATTGCAGCAGGAAGGCGATCGCCATGGTGATGCCGCCGGCAAAGCCCCCGCCCGGCAGGTCGTGCCCGCGCAAGAGGAGATAGATCGAGAAGGTGATGATGACCGGGAACATCCACTGCATGATGACCGAGGGCACCAGCAGATAGTCGCGCACCGTATCGCCGGCCGAGCGCTCTGGGCGCTCATCGTCATAGGCGTTCTGGATGCGCTGCTGTTCCGGCTTCTCGATGCTGTCGGCCGCCGGGCGGAAACGGCGCAGCAGCGCGAAGACCGTGAGCGCCACGATGGCCAGGACCACGATCTCGCCCATCGTGTCGAAGCCGCGGAAATCGACGAGGATGACGTTGACGACATTGCGCCCGCCGCCTTCCGTGTAGGCCTTTTCGAGGAAGTAGCTGGCAATGGCGTCCGGCACCGGCTGCTTCATGATCGCATAGGAGAAGACGAACATGCCGAAGCCGCAGGAGATCGCGAGCAGGAAGTCGCGGAAGCGGCGGCTGCGAGCGGAGAGCGTGACGGAATTGTCGACCTTCTCCGAACGCTTGGGCAGCCAGCGCAGGCCAAGCAGCAGGAGGACGGTCGTGACGATTTCCACGACGAGCTGCGTGATGGCGAGATCCGGTGCGGAAAGCCAGACGAAGGTGATGCAGGTCGTGATGCCCGCGCCACCGAGCAGGACGAGCGCGGCCAGACGATGGTACTTCGCCTGATAGGCCGCCCCCAATGCGCAGAAGGCGCCGATACTCCAGATGGCGGCGAAGATGGGATCGATGTCGCCGAAGACCAGCGGCGTCGGCGCGAAACCCGCCATATAGAGCGGGACGATGCCCGCCAGCAAGCCTGCCGCCGCGATGAGGCGCAGTTGCGGCTGGAGATTGCGGGTGCCGAGGTGGCTTTCGAGCCAGCGCGCCCATTTCCACGACACGGTGACGAGCACGCGCTCGAAGATGCGCTGGCCGCCGAGATGACGGAAGAGCGGCGGGCCGTCGTCGCACCGCGCGAGATAGTCCTTCAGCACCGCATAGAGTGCGGCACCGCCGACGAGCGCGATCATGCTCATGATGAGCGGCGTGTTGATGCCGTGCCAGACGGCAAGGCTGTATTCCGGCGTGCGCGTACCCAGCACAGAGACGACGGCCGAATGCAGGAACGGGCCGATCGAAAGCGATGGGATGATGCCGACGACGAGGCAGGCGAGCACCAGGAACTCGATGGGGAAGCGCATCCAGTGCGGCGGCTCGTGCGGCTTGGGCTTGGGCAGGTCCGTCGGCTCGGGACCGAAGAAGACCATGTGGATGAAGCGGATCGAATAGGCGACCGAGAAGGCGCCGGCGAGCGTCGCGACATAGGGCAGGATGCGGTCGAGCACGGAATCGGCGTGCGTCTCCACCGCCTCGGCGAAGAACATTTCCTTGGAGATGAAGCCGTTGAGCAAGGGTACGCCGGCCATGGCTGCGCTTGCCACCATGGCAAGCGTGCCTGTTATCGGCAGGTATTTGAAGAGCCCGCTCAATCGTCGCATGTCACGCGTGCCGGTCTCGTGGTCGATGATGCCGGCGGCCATGAAGAGCGAGGCCTTGAAGGTGGCGTGGTTCATCATGTGGAAGATCGCGGCCACGGCGGCGAGCGGGCTGCCGAGGCTGAGCAGCGTGGTGATGAGCCCGAGATGGCTGATCGTCGAATAGGCGAGCAGGCCCTTCAGGTCCTGCTGGAACATCGCGAAATAGGCGCCGAGGAGCAGCGTGCTGATACCGGCGATACCGACCAGCATGAACCATTCATAGGTGCCCGACAGCGCAGGCCACAGGCGCACGAGCAGGAAGACGCCGGCTTTCACCATGGTGGCGGAATGCAGATAGGCCGAGACCGGTGTCGGCGCCGCCATGGCATTGGGCAGCCAGAAATGGAACGGCACCTGCGCGCTTTTCGTCAGTGCGCCGATGAGGATGAGCACCAGCGCCGTCAGGTAGAGCGGGTGCGCCTTGATCTTGTCGCCCGCCGACAGCACCACGTCGAGATCGTAGCTGCCGACGATATGGCCGAGCACGAGCAGGCCGGCAAGCAGGCAGAAGCCGCCGATGCCCGTTATCGTCAGCGCCATGCGCGCGCCGTCGCGGGCGGCGGCATTGTGATGCCAGTAGCTGATGAGCAGGAAGGAGAAGATGCTCGTCAGCTCCCAGAACACCGAGAGCAGGATGATGTTGCCCGACAGCACGATGCCGAGCATCGAGCCCATGAAGGCGAGCAGGAAGGAGAAGAAGCGCGGAACCGGGTCTTCTTCCGACATGTAGTAGCGCGCATAGAGCACGACGAGACAGCCGATGCCGGTGATGAGCATCGCAAAGAGCCAGGCAAAGCCGTCCATGCGCAGCGTGACGTTGAGCCCGAGCTGCGGCAGCCATTCGAGATCGAGCCGGACCTTGCCGCCATCGCGCACCGCGGGATAAAGCGCGGCCGTCAGCACCAGGGCGACAAAGGCCACCGCGCCGGACATGCGCGCGGCAAGCACCCTTGAATCGGTCCGCAGCAGAATGGTCGCGGCAAGGCTTCCCGCGAAGGGAAGGCAAAGCAGCAAGACCAGAATCATTTCACCTGTCATCGTTTGATCGATCGCTTTCGAACGTCAGAGCTTCTCCCGCCGGAACGCCGGCGATATCGGGAAGACCGCACGCGACCGAAAGGACGATCGGGCGGCCGTCAGGCGAAATTCAACGGAGGGGCACGGGCCCCGCGCATTTCCGTACGCCCTACGCCGGCACCGGGCCTGAGGACCACGACAAGCGCCGCGGCCAGGCCCTCCAGGCGGAAAGCTTCCCGGATCGGCAGGCAGGTAAAATCGGTCCCTGCGCCGTCGAACGACGTCACCTTTCCGGCGACGGCACGCTTTCGGCATTCGATGTCGGGAAGCGCCGAAGGGTAACCCGCAGTCTTCTGCGTGCCATAACGAAGCATCTTCGAGCTGGCACTGACGGCGGAAGGCGCTGTGAGCGTGGATATCAACAACAAAAGACAGGAAAGCGCAGTGCAAAAGAGGCAAAAAGCCCGACGAAAAGGTCGATGCTGGTGCCCTGATGCTGCCAAACGTCCTGCCTCTCGATTCCGTCGCCCGCGTTGAATATTCTCTCATCCGGACAATACGTTGGCGGGATTGGCGCTGTCCACCCGCCAGCATGAAACTTTTCCAAAATTACGCCGATTTGCCGCAACCGGCAGCATGTTTTTCCTTTTCGCGCCGGAAAACGGTCATCCTGCCGCACCCTTGTCCGCTTGATGCCCTGCCGCTTTGGGCGCATTCTTTTCGGGCGAATCGCATGAAGCAGACCTGCTCCCGTGGGGCGACGATGCCCGGAGCGCATGGTGCACCTGGTACCTGGACCCGCCGGACGATGTCGTTCCGGTCATCCAGCGAGTTCCGTGTCCCGATCCTGTCAGCCTTTTTCGGCAACACATCGGCGGTGCGGCGTCAGTTCACTCTCGAACGGGGATTAGCGATGACGGATGCGCGAAGGGAATGGATCAGCAAGCGGGCCTATACGCTCTGGGAAGAAGCGGGGCGGCCGCATGGCCATGATGGCGACCATTGGGAACAGGCGGTACAGGAGCGCGACGAATTCGAACGCGTGGCGCTTGCCCCTGAAGCCAGGCCGGACGGCACACGGAAGCCGCTGATCGAGATATCCAAGAAGGCGCAAGGGAAGAAGTCCGAGGCCGCCAAGCCACGCAAGAAGACGGAAGCCGCGGCGGAAAAGCCGATTGCTGCCAAGGCCGTCGCAAAAGCAAAATCCGTCAAGGCCGCGGCGAACGGGACGGAAGCCTGATCATCGCGACAAGATCCGGCGGCGGATTGAGGGAATGCCGGCGACGTGCCGGCGCTCTTTCTCCGTTCGCCGCGTCGGCCCGTTCTTCCTTCTGATCCGGCAGGGAGCATAACAAAGCTATGCCCGGTCCACAGGACACTGCGTTTTCTTCGCATACCCTGCCTTTCGGCCGTTTCATCCTCCTGCGGCATCAATGCTCTTGGAGACGCGGTCGCGACGCTCTATGTGAACGGGCGACGCGGGCTGAAGCGAGGATACCCGGTGCGATCGATCTACATGGCGGCAGGTATGCTGATGACGGCGATCGGCATCGTCGGCGTCTTCCTGCCACTTTTGCCGACGACGCCGTTCCTGCTTGTCGCGGTCTGGTGTTTTTCCCGCTCCTCGCCGCGTCTCGAGCAGTGGCTGCTGAATCACCGCACCCTCGGCCCGCCGCTGGCGAACTGGCGGCGCGAGGGAGCGATCTCGGCGCGCGCCAAGACGATTGCGATCTGTCTCATCATCGCAAGCTACGGCTTTTTCTACTACCGCACCGCGCCGTCGCTTCTCCTCGCCGCCATCATGGGCCTCGTGCTGTCGGCAAGCGCCCTTTTCATCCTGACACGCCCCCTGCCAAAAAAGACGTGAGGCTCCGATGGCAACGAAGCAAGCCCCGGTCATCGTCTGGTTCCGCAGGGATCTGCGCATCGACGACAATGCGGCACTTTCCGCCGCGGCGCAAACCGGACGCCCCATCCTGCCGCTCTATATCCTGGAGCCCGCCGAGGTCGGAACCGGTCCGCTGGGCGCCGCCCAACGCTGGTGGCTGCACCATTCCCTCGCCGCACTTGCCGGCAGGCTGGCCGATCTTGGTGCGCCGCTCACCCTGCGCAGCGGACCGGCCGACGAGGTCCTCGATACGCTGATTGCCGAGACCGGCGCCGACACGATCCAATGGAACCGCCGACACGATCCGCTGGGCATGACGATCGACCGCGCGATCAAGGCCGCGTTGAAGGCGCGCGGCCTTACGGCCACGAGTTTCGCCGGCCAGCTTCTGCACGATCCGACCCGCCTCCTGACCGGAGAAAAGAAGCCTTTCCGGGTCTACACACCCTTCTGGAAGGCTCTTGAGAGGTCCGGCGAACCGCATGAAGCGATCGAGCCGCCGGCCGGCTTGATCGCTCTTCCCGAAGCCGTCGCATCAGAGCATCTGGACGATTGGCATCTCACACCGGAAAAACCCGATTGGGCCACACCGTTCCGGGAAATCTGGACACCCGGCGAAGCAGCCGCGCGCGCACACCTCGAAACTTTCGTGGACGGTGCGATCGATGGCTATGGCGCCGACCGCGACCGCCCTGCGCTCGACGCCACCTCCATGCTCTCGCCCTATCTGGCGCTCGGCGAGATCTCCCCGGCCCGCATCTGGCACGCAACCCGCGGCCTCGACGCACCGACGGGCGATCTCGTCCACTTCCGCAAGGAACTGGCCTGGCGGGAGTTCTGCTACCACCTGCACTTCCACTTCCCCGCACTCCCGGAAAAGAACTGGAACGATAAGTTCGACGCCTTCCCCTGGCAGGAACGCGAAGAGGCCTTCATGCTCTGGACACGCGGCCTGACCGGTTATCCGATCGTCGATGCCGGCATGCGCCAACTCTGGCGGCACGGCTGGATGCACAATCGCGTGCGCATGATCACCGCCTCCTTCCTGATCAAGCACCTGATGATCGACTGGCGACGCGGCGAAAAATGGTTCCGCGACACGCTTGTCGATGCCGACGCGGCGTCGAATGCGGCGAACTGGCAATGGGTGGCCGGCTCTGGCGCCGATGCTTCGCCCTTCTTCCGCATCTTCAACCCCATCCTGCAGGGCGAAAAGTTCGATCCCGACGGCACATACGTGCGCCGTTTCGTGCCGGAACTGGAGACCCTGGACGCAGCCTGGATCCACAAGCCCTTTGCCGCGCCCGAGGCCGCGCTGAAAGCGGCCGGCATCGATCTCGGCGAGACCTATCCGAAGCCCATCGTCGATCATGGCCGCGCCCGCGAACGGGCGCTTGCCGCCTACAAATCACTGAAGGCGGACTGATCCAGCCTTCTTTGTTTTCGTTTGTCTTTTCGGGAAAGCCGGATTCCACTTTTCCCTGGCAAACTCTAATCACTTCGCGCCAGGGCGGAGGTGAGCAGCCGCACGAGAGTATCCCCCGCGTCCTCCAAGGCACCGCTGTTGTCGATGATTACCGTATCGGCGGCAACGACGATCTCGGGCACCACGCGGTCGAGCCGCCGGGCGATGGCCTCAGCGCTTTCCCGGCCGCGGGTGGCGAGGCGCGCGGCAAGAACATCCGCACGCGCGGTAATCAGCACGACCTTCAGTCGCCCGTAGACTTCAGCGAATGCAGGCAGTGCCGAACGACTGCCATTGGCGATCAGCGTCATGCCGCTCGCAAGCTGGCCAAAGGTTTCCCGCGGAATGCCATAGGAAAGGCCGTGCGCATCCCAGGAGACCGCAAAATCTCCGGCCGCATCCCGGGCCGCAAAACCCACCGCATCGACCGCCTCATGCGCCTCCCCGCCGGCATCCTGCGGGCGTGTGATGACGCGGCGCACGAAGCCGAGACGCGGTTCGCCGGCAAAATGCCGCGCGGCATAGGACATGACACTGTCCTTGCCCGCGCCGCTGGGGCCGACAACGACGACCATCGTGCCGGCCGCAACGGGCAGCGGCCGGGCGGAGACGATTTCGGCCTCCATAGTCAAGCGACCCGCCTGCCCTGCCGCCAGACCGAGCGCACGACCGGAACACCGGAGGGCCGGCGCACGCGCACGAGGTCGGCGCGCAAACCCCTTGCGATGGCGCCACGATCATCGAGGCCGACGGTGCGGGCCGGCGTGGAGGAGACCATGGCGATCGCCCTCGGCAGGTCGATGCCCTCGACCTCGTCGGCCAGAATGAAAGGCGCATGCATCAGGCTGAAGGGCACGTAGTCGGAGGAGAGCACGTCGAGCACGCCCATCGTGGCAAGGTCCCGGGCGGCGATATTGCCGGAATGCGACTTGCCGCGGACGATGTTCGGTGCACCCATCAGAACGCTCATACCGGCGCCGTGCGAGGCCTTGGCGGCATCGAAGCTCGTCGGGAATTCGGCAAGGCGAATACCATAGCCGACCGCCTCCTCGACATGTTCGAGGGTCGCGTCGTCGTGGCTGGCGACGGAGATGTCACGGGCGGCGCAGGACGCGGCGATGGCGTCGCGGTGCGGTTTGGCATAGCGGGCGGACAGGTCCTGCTGGCGCTTGCAGAATGCGTCGAACTCGGCGTCCGTCAGGCCGCGCTTCTTCTTGTAGTAGAGGATGTACTGTTCCATCGTCTGGAACTGGCGCTGGCCGGGCGCATGGTCCATCAGCGAGACAAGGCGGACGAGCGGATCGTCCTCGAACTCCTCATAGTGGTCGAGCACGTTGTCGGTCGAGACTTCGCAGCGCAGGTGGATGAGGTGCTGGGCGCGCAGGCGATCCTCGTCCTGCGCCTCGGCAATGGCATTCGCCATGGAACGCATCTCGCCCTTTTCGAAGCCGCCGTCCTCGTCCGAACCCATGCGCAGGCAGTCGAAGACGGTGGTGATGCCCGAGGTGACGACCTGGGCGTCATGCGCCTGGATCGCCGCCGTCAGGCCCCAGCGCACGCCGGGGCGCGGCGAATAATGAGCTTCGAGATGGTCGGTGTGCAGCTCGATGAGACCGGGCAGCAGGAAGTCGCCTTCCATGTCCTCCCCGACGGTGGAGGCACCTTCGGAAATGTCCGCGATCAGGCCATCGCGGAGCACCAGCGTGCCATCGAGGATCCGGTCCTCAAGCACGATACGGGCATTGGAAAGAACGGTTTCGCGGGTCATGTCAGGCGGTCTTTCTGTTGGCTCCCGCGGCAAGCGGGAAGAGCGAATGAACGGTGAAATCGGCGCCGCGCGAAGGCTCCCGGAAGAGCGCAAGGCCCTCGATCGCCAGCGGGCGTTCATGGAAATCGGAGAAATGCGTCAGCAGCGCAGCCTCGACGGCAGCGCGGCGCTCCACGGGAACACGCCCCGTCAGCGTCATGTGAAAGCGGAACGTTTCGAAGACATAGGGATAGCCCCATTGTACGAGATTCTGGCGCTCTTCGGCGGTAAGTTCGTCCGGCTTTCGGCGGGCGATATCGGCGGAGGTGAGCGGCGCACGAAACCGTTCGAAGCGGCGCACCACCTCGCCGGCAAAGGCCTGAAGCGGTTCGCACTGATCGCCAGGCACCAGCGCGAAGAAGGAACCGAGACGCCCCACGATGGCCTGCGGAATCTCGAAAGGCTCCACCTCCGCAGCAAAACGGCCGATTTCAGCCAGAAGCTCCGCCTCGCTGCGACCTTCGGCAAGCGCGAACGGTGCCTTCAAGGTGGCATGGAAACCATAACGGCGCGGATCGGCGGTCAGGCCGGCCTGCGCAGCCGCGTCGAGGCCGTTCACGACCGGCTGCTCCAGCGCGGTACCCGTAAACGCATTGCGCCCCAGCCAGCGCTGGGCGGCGAGGGTCAGCGGGTCGCTTGCGGACGGGGTGAAATAGAGGGCGTAACGCAATGGCTCATTCCTGTTTCAGTCATTCAACGCCGCCGGTCCGGCGGCGTCGGAACTTGAAGGGATTCGTGTGGCAGCATCATGCCGCCACACCGGTTCTTCCACGCTCAATGCGCCGGCTTGCCCATCAGGCGCGAACGCAGCGCATTCGAAACGCCGTCAAAGACGAAAACGACGATCAGGATCAGCAGCACCATATAGGCGACGTTCTCCCAATCGGAATTCGTGCGCATCGCTTCCCAGAGCTTGAGGCCGATACCGCCAGCGCCGACGGCGCCGATGATCGTGGCAGAACGGGTGTTGGATTCCCAGAAGTAAAGCGCCTGTGACGCAAAGAGCGGCATGACCTGCGGCAGAACGCCATAGCGTTGCACGGCGACCGGCGCCGCGCCGACGGATTTGACGCCCTCGCGCTGCTTGTCGTCGATGTTCTCCAGCGCCTCGGAGTAGAGTTTGCCCAGCGTACCCGTATCCGTGAAGAAGATCGCCGACATGCCGGCAAGCGGTCCCGGACCGAAGGCGCGGGTGAAGAACAGCGCCCAGATAAGCATGTCGACCGAACGCAGGAAGTCGAAGAGGCGTTTCGTCACCTGGTTGGAAATCCAGCTGCGCGTGATGTTGCGTGCGGCTAGGAAAGCGAGCGGAAAGGCGAGCAGCATGGCGAAAAGCGTGCCGACAAAGGCCATGACGATGGTCTGGAGCAGCTTCGTCCAGACATCGAGGTGCTGCCATTCCGCATTGTAGAGAATGTTGTTCCAGGCGAGCGAGAGGTTCGACTGCTTCGGGTCGATGCGATCGCCTGACGTCAGCAGCGAGACGACCTCGGAGGTCGATCTGCCGTGGAACGGCGAGTTGGTGTCGAACAGGAAATTGGCCCAGCCGAAGAAGCGCTTGCGGATCGAGATATCATCAGCCTCGATCTCGCCCCAGCCGGCAACACCGAAGGCGAGCGTGATCTTTTCGCCCGGCGCCTTCTGGGTCGCCCAGGCCGGCAGCCCACCCTCGACCTTGGCGCCCTCACCCGAGAGATCGACGACCATCGTCTCGCCGGAATGCTGTACGGTCACGCGATCAGGAACAACTTCGACGCTCGTCGAGGAATTCAGCGTGATTTTCGCGCGCTTGACGACCTCCTCTTCGCGGGTCGTCGCGGTCGCCAGAGCTTCCGCGGCCGCAGCAGAACCACCGACAGCGCCGCCGCTTCCCATGAAGCCCATCGAGGCGGGTTTCTTTTCCGTCGTCGTCGCGCCGCCTGCGGCGGGCGTGGTGCGGATCATCGTGCCGCGTTCGATCTCGACCCAGTCGGGCTCGGCATTCGGGCCGAGCGGCGAGAAACGTGGATAGGTGAGCTTCATCGCGCCATCGGCGTCGATGGTCACTTCAGGGCGCACCTCGTAGGAGACCCAGTCTGCGAGATAAGTGCCGGCGATGTTCCAGTTGGCGGTGCCGAGCACATGGCCGATGGCAAAGAACCACCAGCAATAAAGCGCATAGAGCACGAAGCCGCCGGCGATGATGGCGACGCGAAAACGCTGCCAGAACGAGCGATGGAAGACGGCGGGATGACGTGCCGCGATCTCATCCATCTGTGCGGGATTGAGGGTCGTCATGGCACTCTCCTATTGAGCCAGCCGGAAGGCCTGGTCGCCGACGAGCTTGCGGCGCAGCCAGGCGGAGAACTGATCGACGGCAATGATTGTGATGAGCAGCAGCAGCACGATGGCAAGTGTCTTGGCCTGATGTCCCTGACCGATGGACAGGCGTAGCAATTCGCCGATGCCGCCGCCGCCGACGGCACCGATGATGGTGGAGGCGCGCACATTGATCTCCAAACGCAGCAGGAAATAGCTCATGAAATTCGGAAGCACCTGCGGCACGATGCCGAACCAGACGCGCTCCACCCAGCTTGCGCCGACCGCGCGAAGCCCCTCCTCCGCCTTCATGTCCGCATTCTCGACCACTTCAAAGAAGAGTTTTCCAAGCGCCCCGACCGTGTGGATCGACACGGCAATGACGGCAGGCAGCGGGCCGAGCGAGAGGATGGCGAGGAAGAAGCCGGCGAGAACGACCTCCGGAAAGGCGCGCAGGATTTCCATGAAGCGGCGCACGAAGCCGCGCAGCAGGCGGTTGGCGACAAGGTTCTTTGCCGCCAGAAAGCAGAGCAGGAAGCCGAAGGTCATGCCGATCACGGTGGAGAAGATCGCGATGTTCAGCGTCTCCAGCATCTTGTGGAAATATTCCGGCACATAGAGGCTCTCGGTGATGTAGAGCCGCCCTTCGGGATAGTTGTACTTGAAACTGCCGTCATCGTAGGGCGACGGCAGGTCGAACAGCGCGCGAAAGACCTCGAGGCCATCGCGCGGCACCATATCGCCGACGAAGTCAAAGAAATGCGGCAGCCTATCGAAGAATTTTCCGGCATTCGTCTCGTTGGCGAACCAGAGCGAACCGGTGAGCGCCGTGACGAGGATGGCAAGGCCGAGCCAGGTATAGAGCCGGCGGCGGGCGTTCAGCTCCTGCCAGTGCCGCTCGATGAGCGCACCCTTTTCGCTGAAGCCGTCGTGAAGCGTGTTCATGGCCATGGTCAGTCCGCCTTGCGGTTCCCTGTGCACAATTCCGGCTGCTGATGACATGCCGCAAACCTCCCCTCCGTCATCCTCGGGCTTGACCCGAGCATCCACGGCCGCAGGTGCCGCATGGATCCTCGGGTCAGGCCCGAGGATGGCGTCGAGAGTGGGGTAATGGCATCAGCAAAAAAGCGCCGGCCGGTTGTCCAGCCGGCGCCGGAAACATCGAGGCTATCAACCGCCGATCGTCGCCTTGCGGGCGTCGATGATCGGCTTGTAGAAGTCGACATTGACTTCCGTGAAGGAGGTGAAGTCACCGCCCATGACGGCGGCGAAGCAGGCCGCGTCCTTCTTCGGCAGGTCGAGCATGAATTGCTTGAACTTCGCCTTCATGTCGCCGTCCATGGAAGAGCGAACGACGATCGGGCCGTTCGGGATCAGCGGCGATTTCCAGAGTTCGACGAGGTCGTTCATGTCGAGAATGCCCTTCTCGACCATCTTGTGCAGGTTGCCGGACGTGTAGCCGTCCTTCCACTCGCCAACGCCCGAACCGAAGGTCGTACCGGCGTCGAAGGTGCCCTTCACGACTTCGAGGACGAGGTTTTCGTGACCACCGCCGAAGCCCGTCTCACCAAAAAACTCCTTGACCGGGCCGCCGATAGCTTCCGGCAGCGTGACGAGCGGCACGAGGTAGCCGGAGGTCGAGTCCGGATCGGCGAAACCGAGCTTCTTGCCCTTCAGGTCTTCGAGCTTGGTGATGCCGCTGTCCTTACGGGCGACCATGATCGAGTGGTAGCCGGTCGAGCCGTCGGTCTGGACGGTCGTCAGGATCGGCTCGACGGCGTCGGCCTTGGCAAGGTAGATCTTGGCAAAGCCGGAAGCGCCGAGTTCGGCATAGTCGAGCGTGCCGCCGAGCAGGCCCTGGATGACACCGTCATAGTCGGCAGCCGGGAAGAACGAGACCTTCTCGAAGCCGAGTTCGGCCTTCAGCTGGTCGCCGAGGCACTGGTAGTTGCGCAGGCGGTCGGCTTCGTTCTCGCCGCCGATGATGCCGACGCGGAATTCCTTGAGGTCTTCAGCCTGTACGTGGCCGGCGAGCGCGATGAGCGCGACGGCGCCGAGAAGAGCTTTCTTCAGCATGGTCTTTCTCCTGTTTGACCGGCTTCGCCGGGGCTCTTTAAAAATGATGGCCCTTCACGCGGGCCCTTCGATCCCAACCGGCTTAAAGGCCGGCCAGTGCCAGCGGTGTCGGGCTGGCGGATTCCTTTGCATTGTCCTGGCGGGCCGGATTGCGGATCGCCGTCGAGGTCATGCTTTCGTCGATTTCCGCGCCGTCGGCGCCGGTGCCGTAGATCGTGCGCACCGCATCGGCATCAAGCTCGCGTGCCGGGCCATCGAAGACGACGCGGCCGCCGGACATGCCGATGATGCGTTCGCAATAGGCGCGCGCCGTATCCAGCGTGTGCAGGTTGGTGATGACGGTGATGCCTTCGCGCTCGTTGATGTCGCGCAGTGCATCCATGACGATTTTTGCGTTCAGCGGATCGAGCGAGGCGATCGGTTCGTCCGCAAGCAGCATCTTGGGGTTCTGCATCAGCGCCCTTGCGATCGCCACACGCTGCTGCTGGCCGCCCGAGAGCGTGCCGGCAGGCTGAAGCGCCGTCTGTTCGATGCCGAGGCGCTCGAGCGCTGCGATCGCCATGATGCGCTCCTCACGGGTGAAGAGATTGAGGACGCTCATGACCGTCGGGCGGTGGTTGAGGCGACCGAGCAGCACGTTGGTGAGCACGTCGAGACGCGGCACGAGATTGAACTGCTGAAAAATCATCGCGCAGTCGCGTTGCCAGTTGCGCAAGCTCGCGCCGCGCAGCGCGGAGACTTCCACATCGTTGAAATGGATCGTGCCCTCGCTCGGATCGGCAAGGCGGTTGATCATGCGCAGCATGGTCGACTTGCCGGCGCCGGAGCGGCCGATGACGCCGACCATCTGGCCCTGCGGAATATCGAAGGTCACATCGTCGACCGCTACGCGCACGCCAAAGCGGCGGGTGACATTCTTCAGTCGAAACATGGTGGATCCCTTTTTGTCCTGTGTCGGATCAAGGCTGGGCCAAAGGCCGGGCCTGTCGCTTTCGGGACTGGCTCTAAACGCTGTTGATGAAGGGGCAATGTCAGTTTCATGTCGGAAAAATAACAGTCCACAGGCCTGAATTTCCGGCATCGGCAAGCGCTTTCTCACCCGTCGTGACGGGCAAGAAAGGCTTCTGCGTCAAGTTTACGAAAGTCGTCGAGAGCGGTGCGCAGCCGGGCATGATCCCAGTCCCACCAGGCGAGTTTTTCCATGCGTTCGGCAATGCTTCGGGGGAAACGTTCGCGGATGACTTTCGCCGCGACGCCGCCGACGACCGTATAGGGTTCGACGTCTTTTGTGACGACCGCGCCGGAGCCTATGACAGCACCGTTGCCGACTGTGACACCCGGCAGGATGGTCGATCCATGACCGATCCAGACGTCGTGGCCGATGACGACGCGGTGCCCGCGCCGCCATTCGAAGAAGTCGGCTTCGTGGTCGGCATCCGGCCAGTAATCGTTGGCGCGGTAGGTGAAATGATGCAGCGTCGCCCGCCACATCGGGTGGTTCGTCGCGTTGATGCGCACTGAGGCGGCGATGTTGGCGAACTTGCCGATCGTCGCACACCAGACGGAGCCGCCGTTCATGATGTAGGAATAATCGCCGATCTCGACTTCGCTGACGCGGCAGTTCTCGTCGATCTCCGTGTAGCGGCCGAGCACCGTGTCGGACACGACTGCAGTCGGATGGATCAGCGGCGTTTCGGACAGGCGGGTCATGCGGCGGCCTTTCGTGGCGAGAAGGCGGAGACGTCGACGATGCGGTCGGCGACCTTTTCGCGCACGTCTTCGTCGTGGAAGATACCGAGGAGCGCGACACCGGCCGCCTTCTTCTCAGCGATCATCTCGACGACCACGGCGCGGTTCTTCGCATCGAGCGATGCGGTCGGCTCGTCGAGCAGCAGGATGCGGTGATCGGTAATGAAGCCGCGCGCGATGTTGACGCGCTGCTGTTCGCCGCCGGAAAAGGTGGCGGGCGGCAGTTGCCAGAGTTCGCGCGGCAGGTTGAGCCGCGCCAGCATGGCTTCGGCCGTCGCCTTCGCCTCGGCGGCATTGACGCCGCGAGCGGTGAGCGGCTCGGCGACGACATCGACGGCCGCAACGCGCGGCACGGTGCGCAGAAACTGGCTGACATAGCCGAGCGTGGCGCGGCGCACCGAAAGAATGGTGCGCGGATCGGCGATCGCCAGGTCGAGCAGGCGGCCGCCGTGCTCGATCAGGATCTGGCCGCTGTCGACGGCATAGTTGCCGTAGACCATCTTCAGGAGCGAACTCTTGCCGATGCCGGACGGGCCGCCCAATACGACGCATTCGCCCGCCTTCACCGAGAAGGCGACGTTCGACATCACGGGCAGACGAATGCCGTCGCGAAGATGCATGGTAAAGCTCTTCGCGACTTCGGAAACAACGAGGGGTGTGGCCATGGTTACACCTGAAGGATCGAGGAGACGAGGAGCTGCGTATAGGCTTCGCGCGGATCGTCGAGCACGCGGTCGGTCAGCCCCTGTTCGATGACGACGCCATCCTTCATCACCATCATGCGGTGCGAGAGGAGGCGCGCGACGGCGAGGTCGTGCGTGACGATAATCGCCGAGAGGCCGAGGTCCTGCACGAGGCCGCGCAGGAGATCGAGCAGGCGCGCCTGCACCGAGACGTCGAGACCGCCGGTCGGTTCGTCCATGAAGATGAGGCGCGGCGAGGTGACGAGGTTGCGGGCGATCTGCAAGCGCTGGCGCATGCCGCCGGAGAAGGCGCGCGGCTGGTCGTCGATACGGTCGACGCTGATCTCGACGCGGCCGAGCCAGGTGCCCGCCGTCTCGCGGATATTGCCGTAGTGCCGTTCGCCGACGGCCATCAGCCGCTCGCCGACATTGGCGCCGGCCGACACAGCCATGCGCAGGCCATCGGCCGGGTTCTGGTGCACGAAACCCCAGTCCGTGCGCATCAGGAAGCGGCGTTCCGCCTCGCTCATGCGGGAGAGGTCGCGCATCTGGCCGTCACGCATGCGGTATTCGACGGCGCCCGATGTCGGCATCAGGCGGGTGGCGAGGCAGTTGAGCAACGTCGTCTTGCCGGAGCCGGATTCGCCGACGATCGCCAGGACTTCGCCCGGCCAGAGATCGAAGGAGACATTCTGGCAGCCGATGCGCGCGCCGTAGAATTTCGAGATGTCGCGGACTTTGAGAAGCGGCGTGTCGGTCATTCGGCAGCCTCCTTGTTGTAAGCCAGATGGCCGCGATGGCCGCCTGCGCAGCGTTCTTCGCAATGGTCGGTGTCCGAGCAGACGAACATCCGCCCGCCCCTGTCGTCGAGCACCACCTCGTCGAGATAGACATTTTCCGCGCCGCACAGCGCGCAGGGCTTGTCGAAGGTCTGGATCTCGAAGGGATGGTCCTCGAAATCGAGGCTGACGACCTCAGTATAGGGCGGCACGGCGTAGATGCGCTTTTCGCGGCCCGCGCCAAAAAGCTGGAGCGCCTCCGACATGTGCATCTTCGGATTGTCGAATTTCGGGGTCGGCGACGGATCCATCACGTAGCGGCCCTCGACCTTGACCGGATAGGCATAGGTCGTGGCGATATGGCCGTTGCGGGCGATGTCCTCGTAGAGTTTGACATGCATCAGGCCGTATTCTTCCAGCGCATGCATTTTCCGCGTCTCGGTCTCGCGCGGCTCGAGGAAACGCAGGGGCTCCGGGATCGGCACCTGGTAGACCAGCGTCTGGCCGGCCGTCAGCTTCTCCTCGGGAATGCGATGGCGCGTCTGGATGATCGTCGCTTCGCGCGTCTTGGTCGTGACCGCCACATTGGCGACCTTCTGGAAGAAGGCGCGGATGGAGACGGCGTTGGTGGTGTCATCCGCTCCCTGGTCGATGACTTTCAGCACGTCCTTCGGCCCGAGGATCGCCGCCGTCACCTGCACGCCGCCGGTGCCCCAGCCGTAGGGCATCGGCATTTCGCGCGAGGCGAAGGGCACCTGGTAGCCGGGAATGGCGATCGCCTTCAGGATCGCGCGGCGGATCATGCGTTTGGTCTGTTCGTCGAGATAGGCGAAATTGTAGGTTGCGAGGTCTGCCGTGCTCATTCTGCGGCCTCCGGAAGATCGATGTTTTGCGCGGCCTCGTATTCGCGCCGCATGCGGCGAACGAGATCGAGTTCGGCCTGGAAATCCACGTAATGCGGGAGTTTCAGGTGCTCGACGAAGCCGGTCGCCTGCACGTTGTCGGAATGGGAGATGACGAATTCCTCGTCCTGCGCCGGCGCGACGATGTCCTCGCCGAATTCCTCCGCGCGCAGCGCCCGGTCGACCAGCGACATGGCCATAGCCTTGCGCTCGCTCTGGCCGAAGACGAGGCCATAGCCGCGGGTGAACTGCGGCGGGTTCTTCGCCGATCCCTTGAACTGGGCGATCATCTGGCACTCCGTCACCTGGATGCGGCCGAGCGAGACGGCAAAGCCGAGTTCAGGCATGTCCAGCTCCACCTCGACCTCGCCGATGCGCACCTCGCCGACAAAGGGATGGGTGCGGGCATAGCCGCGCTGCGTGGAATAGCCGAGCGCCAGCAAAAAGCCCTCGTCGCCGCGGGCGAGCGCCTGCAATCGCAGGTCCCGCGCCATCGGGAATTCCAGCGGCTCGCGCGTCAGGTCGCCAGCGACATGACCGTCCGGCAGGCTGCCGTCATCCTCGACAAGGCCCTCGCCGGCGAGAATGTCGGAAACGCGCATGACCGGCTCGCCGGCCTCCTCGCGCTCCAGCGGCACATCCACCGCTTCGTCGTTCAGCAGCGACGGGTCGAGCAGGCGGTGCGTATAGTCGAAGGTCGGCCCGAGAAGCTGGCCGCCCGGCAGGTCCTTGTAGGTCGCCGAGACGCGGCGCTCGACGCACATGTCGCCCGTCTCGACAGGCTTCGAATAGCCGAAGCGCGGCAAAGTCGTGCGGTAGGCGCGCAGGATAAAAATCGCCTCGATCATGTCGCCGCGGGCCTGCCGGACGGCAAGCGCGGCAAGCGCGCGGTCGTAGAGCGAGGCTTCTGCCATCACGCGGTCGACGGCAAGGCCAAGCTGGGCGACGATCTGCTCGATACCGATGGCCGGCAGCGAACGGTCGCCGCGGCGGCGATCGGCAAGAAGGCGGTGGGCGTTGGAGATGGCGGCTTCGCCACCCTTGACGGCAACATACATGGTCTATGCCTCCTTCACGCTGACGACGGTGGTGCGCGGCAGGCAGAGGATGCTTGAGCCAGCAACGAGGATCAGATCGACGCCGCGCGAAAATTTTTGGCGGTTCTCGGACCAGAAATGCGGGAACATGTCCGGCAAGCCGACGGGCGCGATCTCTTCTTCCGTGCGAATGCCCGGTCCCTTCAGCGTCAGCGGACGGCCACCGTCGAAGGCCTCGATCTCGACGACGAGCGTCGTCGAACGATCAGGATATTCCTGCGTGCCCTGCGCGAAGAGGCAGAGGTTCGGCAGCATGGCGCCCTTTTCGATGAAGGCAAACCGGGCATCCTGCCGCGCGTCGGTGACGGCTGCGCCGGCATTGAAGGCGAGCCAGCCGGGCAGCGCGGAATTGGCGAGTGCCGGGGTCAGCCAGACAGCGGTGTCATGGTCGCACAGCGTCAGCGCGACCGCGCCGGCCGTCGCATTCAGCGGCGCGGGCGGCAGGACCGAGGCCGCGACATCGCCGATCGTGCCCGGGCGAGCCATGCAGTCCATCAGCGTGCGGAAAACGGCCTGGGCCTCGAACACCGGCTCCTCAAAACCGCCGGCAAAAGCGAGCGTATCCAATGTCATCAGTCCTCTCCGCGAACCATGGTGAAGAAATCGACGCGCGTGGCGGCCGTCTGGCGGGCCTTTTCGGCGTCCTCGCCGGCAATGCGCGCGGCGATGGTTTCGAGCAGCGCCGCCACCTCAGCCTGGTGGGCCGGCTGCTGGAAGAGCGCATCGAAGATCGCCGCAAGCCGCGCCTTGGCGCCGTCCGTGCCGAGCGCCTGGCCGTGGCCGACCGTGCCGTCCTGAAGGCGGATGCTGGCGCGGCTCACCGTCGCCTCGCCGAGATTGAACGGCGCACCGCCGCCGCCGATGCGGCCACGGATCATGACGAGGCCCGTTTCCGGCCCGCGCACCGGTTGAACGGCGGGCTGTTCCGCCAGCGCGTCAAAAGCCGCCTGCAACTCGACCCGGCTCGCCTTCGCCAAGAGACCCATGGCCCTCTGCCGGCCGTCCCCCGCGCTTGCGGCAGATTTCTGAACTGATGTCATTGCCTTCTCTCCAAATGTCTATTAATCTAGACAACCGAACATCTAAGTCTCGTCTTAAAGGGCCGGGATGACAAGGGTGTGACAGAGGGTTTCGCGGGGGCGAAAATGGTGGAACGACAATCGGGCGTGGCGCTCTGGCGGCAAATCGCCGACCGCATGCGTCTTGCGATCAACAATGGCGATTTCGACGAAACAGGCATGATGCCGCCGGAAATCACGCTCGCCGCCCGCTTCGGCGTGAACCGCCACACGGTGCGCAGCGCCATGGCGGCACTGACAGAGGAAGGCATCGTGCGCCCTATCCAGGGCATCGGCACGCGCATCGAGCGGCGCGACCGGCTGCGCTTCCCGATCTCCCGCCGTACCCGATTTTCGCAGGGTCTCGGAAATCAGACGCGCAATCTGGAAGGCCAGTTGCTGGCGGCGGCGACAGAGCCAGCGACCGCCGCCGTTGCCGTGGCGCTCGGCCTTGCAGCCGGCGCGCCCTGCGTGCGGCTCGAAACCGTGAACAGCGCCGACAGGCGGCCCATCTCCTGCGGCACGCATTATTTCCCCGCGGACCGTTTCAGCGGGATCGACACCGTCTACGAAAGGACACGCTCCATCACCGCTGCGTTCCAGGAGCTCGGTGTGTCCGACTATGTGCGCCGCTCGACCGAAATATCCGCCATCCATGCCGAAGGCGACGACATCCGCCACCTGAAGCTCTCACCGGGGGCGATCATTCTTGTGGCGACGGCCGTCAACACAGATCTTGACGGCGTTCCGGTCCAGTTCTCCCGCACGCGTTTTGCCGCCGACCGCGTCAAGCTGACCGTGGAGCCGGAAACCGACGGAGTTACTTCCGGCAGCAGAGAATGAAACGGCGGTAAAGCAGTGTGCGCAGCCTGTTGCGCAGGTCCGCCGTGCGCCGCTGCGCCCTCGCGATCGGGCCATGTGAGCCGATCTTGATATCGCGGAACCCCACCGCCGCCAGAAGCGGCTGGACGCGTTCAACGGTAAGCCCGTCGCCAAAGGGCAGCCGGCCCATGATATCGGCATGGCGCGCGCTCATCGCGCCGTCATAGTGCGGATCGGTGCCGATGACCTTGTCGAGCAGGGCGATGGCCCGGCCCGCCAGCCTGCCAAGCCGGGTCGGCGCTGCCCAGTCGCCGTCGAAGAACAGAAGGATGCCGCCCGGCCTCAACATGCGGTGCCATTCGGAAAAAGCCTCGACCGGCGTCGTCAGCGTCCAGACCAGATGGCGGCAGACGATCGCGTCATAGCTCTCGTCCGGCTCCATCGGGTTTTCCGCATCCGCGAGCAGGAAACGCACGCCCTTGGCACCGGCGTGTTTCTTCCGTGCGACCTTCAGCATCGCCTCGGAAAAGTCGAGCGCCGTCACCTCATGGCCGAGGGAAAGCAGCAGACGTGTCACCTCACCTGTACCGCAAGCAAGCTCCAGCACGCGGCGTGGCTCCGGACCGAGATTTTCGCGGATCGCCGCCGCCCAGGCCTCGAACTCCGGTCCTTCGGGAATGCGGTGGCCAAAGGCGAGATCGAAGGTCTCAGAGCGGCGCGACCAGTAGTCGCGAATGTCTTCCTTGAGATGACTGTTGCCGCGTGTGCCGTGCATCACTGCCCCTCGCCCGCATCGATACGGGCAAAGATGTCGTCGAAGCGCGGCCGGGCGCGGGCCGGCACCTCGACCGTGCGGATCGCCTCCGTCAGTTCCGCCTCACCGACCTTCACCAGCATGACCATGCCCATGCCGAAATGCGGCGAGCATTTGATGCCGTAGAAACCGGGGGCATCAAAGGTGACCTCGATCTCCTCGTTGATCTTGCCCTTGAAGCCGGCATATCCCTGCGGAACCATGCCGTCGATGCTGGCGGCGTTGTGGCTCTTGTGGGTGGCGATGAACTTGACGCTGTCCCCCGGCTTGATTGCCAGGAAATCCGGTTCGAAAACCATGGAGCCCTTTTCGCCGCGATTGCGCATCTCGACCCGGAAGGTTTCAGCGGCGACGGGGGCGGCGTGGAGAAGTACGGCGATGGCCGCAGCCAGGAGGAAACGGGTTTTCATCTTGCCTCTGCAACGAGCTTGAGTTTGGCAGGCCGGGGCTCTGGCCGGCGATAGCGAATGAAGCAGCCGCCGGCGCTGTCGCGCTCGACATCCACGGTGACGCCGAAGACATCGTGCAAGCGCTGCGGCTCCAGTACCTTTGCAGGTGTACCGAGCGCGACGATGCGGCCGCCCTGCATGACGGCGATGCGGTCGCAGAACATGGCCGCGTGATTGAGGTCGTGCAATGCCGCAACGACGGTCAGGTCCTGTTCGCGCACCAGCTGGAGCAGGCCGATCTGGTGGCCGATGTCGAGATGGTTGGTCGGCTCGTCGAGCAGGAGGATCGGCGCCTGCTGGGCGAGCGCGCGGGCGATGTGCAGCCGCTGCCGCTCGCCGCCGGAAAGCGTGTGCCACAGCCGGCCGGCAAAGTGCGCCATGTCGACCTCCTCCAGCGCCCTGTCGACGATGGCATCATCCGCCCGCGACCAGGGCGTCAGCGCGCCGAGATGCGGCGTGCGGCCGAGTTCGACCGCCTGGCGCGCAGTGATACGCTCGGTCGTCTCCGCCTGCTGCTCGACGAAGGCGATGCGGCGGGCTATGGCTTGCCGGCCGTGGGCCGAAAGCGGCGAGCCCTCAAGCGTTACCAGACCCGCCTGCGGCTTGCGGATGCCCGCCATCAACGCCATCAGGCTGGTCTTGCCCGAACCATTGGGTCCGATGATGCCGAGAAATTCGCCGGGACGCACGTCGAGCGAGACGTCGGTGAGGATGGTCGCACCGCCGGCCGACCAGCAAAGACCTTTTGCCGAAAGGGTCACAGGGCCGATCTCCTTTGGCTGAGGATGAGCGCGAAGGCCGGCGCGCCGAACAGCGCGGTGATGACGCCGATGGGCAGCACCTGGCCGGGAATGATGACCCGCGACAGCACGTCCGCGGCGATCATGAAGATGGCGCCGATCAGCGCCGAGGCCGGCAGCAGCAACCCGTGGCGGACACCGACGACCATGCGCGCGGCATGGGGAATGACGAGGCCGACGAAACCGATCGACCCGACGATGGAGACCATGACGGCGGTCATCAGTGCCGAGACGGCAATCAGCACGACATAGACCCGGCGCACCGGAATGCCGAGCGAGGCCGCCGATTCCGTGCCGAAGGTGAAGGCATCGAGCGCGCGCGCATGCCAGAGGCACACGACAAGCCCGAGAAGCGCAACCGGCAGCGCCAGCCAGACATCCGGCCAGCGCACGCCCGAGAGATTGCCGAGCAGCCAGAACATGATGCCGCGTGCCTGTTCCGCATTGGCCGCCTTGGTGACGATGAAGGAGGTCAGCGCATTGAAGAGCTGCGAACCGGCGACCCCTGCAAGGATGATCGCCCCCGTACCGCGGCCTGCGCGAACCGCCAGCGCGCTGACGAGACCGAAGGCGACGAGCGCCCCGATAAAGGCACCGATCGGCAGCGTCAGGATACCGGCGCCGATGCCGAGGATCGCCACCGCGACAGCGCCCGTGGAGGCACCGGCGGAAATGCCGAGAATGTAGGGATCGGCCAGCGCGTTGCGCAGCAGCGACTGCAGGATCACCCCGCAGATCGCGAGCGCCGATCCGCAGCAGGCCGCAACCACGGCGCGGCTCAGCCGGTAGTTCCAGACGATGCCCTCGTCTATCGGCTCGATGGCGTGCCCCGCCTGCCAGAGGCGGTTCGCCACGGTCTTTGCCACGACGTCGAGCGGAATAGCGGTCTCGCCCACCGCCGCGCCCACCCCGAGCGCGGCGACAAGCAGCACGAGCGCCGCAAGAGCGACACCCGTGCGCAGCAGGATGGGGCGATCAGCCGTCACTTCGCGAGGCCAGCCTTCTCGATGGCGTCGGCAAGCACCTCGATGCCCTCGATCGTGCGGATCGTCGGGTTCATCGCCTGGGCGTCCATATCGACGACATGGCCGTTCTTCACGGCCGGCATCAGGCTGGCGACGGGATCTTCCTTGAGGAACGTGTGCTTGACCGCGACGTCATCGGCAGGGAAGCGGCGGCGCTCCATCTTGCCGGCGACGATGATGCTCGGATCGGCCTTGGCAACGGTTTCCCAGCCGACCGTCGGCCATTCCTCGTCGCTCTCAATGACATTGCGGATGCCGAGCGCCGACATGATGTAGCCCGGCGCGCCGTTGCGCCCGGCGACATAGGGGTCGATGTCGAGTTCGGCGCTGGAGAACCAGAAGACGGCGGAAAGCTTGCCATCCGCCGAAGCGATCTTCTTGCGCGCCGCGTCTTCGCGCGCCTTGAGGTCGGCGATGACTTTCTCGCCCTGATCCTGCACATCAAAGATCTGCGCCAATTCGCTGATTTCCTTGTAGATCAGCTCCATCGTGAAGACCGTCTTGCGCACCCCGTCGCCGCCACCGGAATTGTCCTTGCCGATGCAATCGGCCGGCGAGGTGTAGACCGGGATCTTCAGTTCATCGAACTGCTCTGGCGTCGCGACGATGCCCTCCGGACCGACATGCCACTGGAACTGCGCCGTCACAAGGTCCGGCTTCTTGGCGACGACGCTCTCGAAGCTCGGATCGTTGTCGGCAAGGCGCTCGACCTTGGCGTTGGCGTCCTCGTAACCCGACAGCACCGGGCCGATCCAGACCGCCGTGCCGACCATGCGCTCGCCAACGCCGAGGAGATACAGGATTTCGGTCGAGCTCTGGCCGAGCGAGACAGCCCGTTCCGGCGCCTTCTCGAAGGTGACCTTGCGGCCGCAATTTTCCAGCGTCAGCGGATACTGCGTCGCGGCCGCCTGCGCGGCGCCCGCTGACAGGGCAAACACGGCGGCACCGGCCAGCGCGGAAACGAGGGATGCGGCGCGCACGGCCGCAGGCAGAATGGTCATGGGTTTCTCCCGAATGAATGAAAGCGTGCGGGCTCAGCCGACGCGCCGACAGGCGCGCGCCGATTGCGGTCGGGAGAAAACGATTGGAATTCCGCCGTTGCCGGCAGCCAGGGTCGTCATAGGGTCTCCTGTTCCGGGCATCCCCGCCCGTGACTTGGATTTTTCTCGACGACGGCAGGTCTCCTGGCTCACGGATATCTGCTGCCTGTCTGCCTTCCCGCGGAAAAACCGCAGTGGCATGACGCGAAAACGCGTCCGAGGACAGGCGGCAATCCGCCTACAGTTGCGGGGGCAGCCACGGAATGGGTCCCTGTTGGGTCGTCCGCACCGTGTTCCCTATTAATCCCCTGGGAGTCATCCCTCGGGAAACCGTCGATCCATCCTTAATCCGCCGCGCTCGGCAGCGTCAAGGCGCTCAGCTCTCGAAATCTCCGAAGATGTCCTGGAGGCGGGTAAGCGTATCGACGCGCTCGCTCACGGCTTCGCCCATGAGCACAATGATATTGCTGAGCATGAGGTCCATGACCGCGGTCATGGTGGCTGCGCCATCCCAGAGCGGCCCGTGCGAGCCCGGCACGACGAGGCAGATATCGGAAACATCCGGCCCCCAGGGGCAGAATTCGTCGGTCAGCAGCACGACCTTGACGCCGGCCCGCCGGGCCTCCAGCGCCAGCGGCCGCGCCTTGGCGGCAAAGCGGCGCACGTCGTGCAGGAACAGCACCCTCCCCTCGACGGAACCATCGAGCAATTCCGCATAGGTGCCGTTGAGACCATCGACGAACTGCACGCGCGGGCGCGTATAGGAAAGCTGGCTGGCGAAATATTGCGCGATGCCGCGCACATTCTGATAGGCGGCGACATAGACCTCGCTTGCGCCGATCAACGCGTCGATCGTCTGCTGCCATTCCGGTGCGCCGGTGATCGCATAGATCTGGCCGAGATTGTCGATCTGCTGCTGGATGAGGCCGGCGAGGAGCTTTCCCTCCTTGCGGTCCTGTTCCAGCGAAGCGACTTGGGCCTTGACCTCCCAGGCCGGATTGGAACCGCCGCGGCGCAGCTCGCTCTTCAACTCGTCGAGGCCGTCGAAACCCATGCGGCGCAGATACCGGCCGATGGTCATCGGCGAGACCTGAAGCCGCTGGGCGATCGAGCGCGCGGTCTCGAAGGGGAGATCGGCGATGTTGCGCTCGATATAGTGGGCGATCAGCTTGTCGGATTTGGACCGCCTGAGATCGTCGGACTGAACGAGCTTCAGAATGCGTTTCGACACGTCGCCCTCTCCCAAAAATCCCGCCCGCCGAAAAGACGGGCGGGGATCGCGCATGGTCACTGCGCCGTCTTCACCCGCGTCCAGACCCGGTCGAGCTGGCGGAGCGCCGGGCCCAGGTCCTCGAAGATCTGGAGACGCGCCATGGTCTCGGCGGGCGGATTGATCTCCTTGCTATTCTTGATCTTTTCCGGGGTCAATTGCCGCGCCGGCACGTTGGCCGTGCCGTTGGTCTGCTGCGAGACGTTGAGCGCGGCAATTTCCGGGCGGGTGTAGAATTGCAGGAATTTGATCGCGTTCTCCTTGTTCGGCGCGCTCTTCAGGACGCAGGCATCCTCCTGGTACATCGTCGCCCCCTCCTCGGGGATGACATAGCCAAGGTCCTTCTCGTCGCCGAAGACATCGACCATCGCGCCGACGAAGAAGTGGCCGGCCGCGACGTCGCCGGATTGCACCATCGGCCGCGTGTCGTAGGTGAAGGCTGCCACATAGGGCTTCATGGCAATGATCGTTTCCGCCGCCTGTTGCAATTCCGCCGGATCGGTGGAGTTGATCTTGTGGCCGTTCAGCATCAGGCCGACCGCCAGCACCTCGCGCATGTCGTCAAGCAGCGTGAACTTCAGCCCCTTGGCCTTCACCGTCTCGATCAGGTCCTTCCAGCCGGTGACGTCCTTGCCGAGGATCGTGCGGTTGTAAAAAATGCCGACCGAACCCCAGGCATAGGGCAGGCAATATTCGCCCTTCGGGTCGCTTTTGGCGCGCAGGAACGCGGGATCGATGTTCTTGAACCCCTCGAACGTGTTGATGTCGGTCTTTTGCAGAAGCTCCAGCTTGGCCATGATGTCGTGCATGTGCACGGAGGGGAAGACGATGTCGTAGCCCGTCGCGCCGCCCTGGATTTTCGCCAGCATCTCCTCGTTGGAGGAATAGGTCGAGAGGTTGACCTTGATCTGGGTCTCCTCCTCGAACTTCTTCAAAACCTCCGGATTGATGTATTCGCCCCAGTTGTAGATGTTGAGTTCGGCGGCGTTCGCCATGCCGGCCGTCGCCGCGAGGGCGGCGAGTGAAAAGGCGGTGCGGCGCGTCCATTTGCCAAGGCCGAATGGGCCGCCGCGGTAAAATTTCGTCATCGAATGATCTCCTCTGATGGTTTGGCCCGTCACGGCCCCGGCGTTTTCCTTTGCGCCGGATGTTCCTGTCCCGGCTTCTTTCGGCCGTTGACTTGAATGGGTAAATGGTATCCAACTATCGAAATCGCACAAGCGTTATTTTAATAACATTTTGGGGAACGACGATGCGAGATTCGATAGTCCGCCTGGAGAAGGCGGCGAAAGCCTTCGGCACGCCCGAGGGTCAGACAGTGACGGCGCTCGACGCGATCGACCTTGATGTGCGCCGCAACGAATTCCTGACGCTGCTCGGCCCGTCCGGCTGCGGCAAGACCACCCTGCTCCAGGCAATCAGCGGCTTCGTGGAGCTCGATTCCGGCCGCATCCTGATCGACGGCGAGGACATGACGGACCGCCCGCCCTATCGCCGGCCGGTCAACACGGTGTTCCAGAACTACGCGCTCTTTCCGCATATGACGGTCGGCGAGAACACCGGCTATGCGCTGGAAGTGGCCGGCGTCGCGCGGACGGAGCGGGCAAAGCGCGTTGCCGAGGCGCTCCGCATGGTCGGCCTTGAGGGCATGGAGGGCCGCAAGCCGCGCCAGCTCTCCGGCGGCCAGCAGCAGCGCGTGGCGCTCGCCCGCGCCATCATCGCGCGTCCGAAACTGCTGCTGCTCGACGAGCCGCTCTCCGCCCTCGACAAGAATCTTCGACAGGCCATGCAGATCGAGCTGAAGACGCTGCAGCACGAGCTTGGCATCTCCTTCATCTTCGTCACGCACGACCAGCAGGAGGCGCTGACCATGTCGGACCGGGTCGCTGTCCTCTCCGGCGGCCGCATCCAGCAGCTCGATACGCCGCGCGCCATCTACGACCAGCCGAAGAACAGCTTTGTCGCCACCTTCGTCGGCGCGAGCAACCTTTTCGAAGGCGAGGCGATCGGCGGACAATTGCTGACGACGGACGGCCTCTCCATCACACACGCCACGGCACAAACGACGGGTACGGCGACCGCCCTCATCCGCCCCGAACAATTCTTCCTCGCACAGCAGGAAGACACCGCCCCCGCCCTCGACGTCGACCTCGAACAGATCGTCTTCGTCGGCTCCACCTTCGAACTGTTCGGCCGCACGGCAACCGGCCGGCGTGTCATCGCGGAAATCCCGGCGGCACGCCGCAGCCTCGTCGGCGAGATCGAGCAATCGCGCCGCGCGCGCCTTGCCTACGATCCTGCGGCGGTGCATCTCATCCCGGCGGAGGCCGCCTGACATGTCGTCCATCGCCTTTCGTCGCCGCGCCCAGCTCGGCCTGTTGCTCGGGCCGGTCTCGCTGTTCCTCGCCGTCTTCTTCCTCGGCCCGCTCGCCATCATGATCGTGACGAGTTTTCTCGCGCCCGGCCTCTACGGCGGCGTGGAATGGACCTGGTATCCGCACAATTACGGCCGCATCCTCGGCTTTGCCGATCCCATGTTCGAGGATTTCGACCCGGTCTATATCGCCATCTTCCTGCGCTCGCTGAAGATCGCGGCGCTGACGGTGGTCGCGACGCTGCTCGTCTGCTATCCGGCCGCCTTCTGCATCAGCCGGCTTTCCGAGCGCTGGAAGAACTTTTGCCTCTTCCTCATCACCCTGCCCTTCTTCACCAGCCTCATCGTGCGGCTGTTCATCTGGGTGCTGATCCTCCGCCAGACCGGCCTCGTCAATTCCGTACTGCTGAGCACCGGCGTCGTCGCCCGCCCGCTGGAGCTGATCTATACGGACGGGGCGATCGTGCTCGGCATGGTCTATGTCTTCATCCCCTTCATGTTCATGCCCGTCTATGCCAGCGTCGAAAAGCTCGACTGGACGCTGGTGCGCGCCTCGCTCGATCTCGGCGCCGGGCCGATCCGCACCTTCCTGCGCGTCATCCTGCCGCTGACGGCGCCGGGCATCGCCGGCGGGGCGGTGATCGTCTTCATTCCGGCGCTCGGCAACTTTGTCGTGCCGGCCATTCTGGGCGGGGCGAAGGTGATGATGCTCGGCAACCTCATCGAGCAGCAGTTCCTTGCCGCGCGCAACTGGCCCTTCGGCTCGGCGCTCGCCATGATGGTGATGTGCGTCATGCTCGTGCTGCTCTTCGCCTATGTCATCGCGTCCGGCCGCCGCGGCCTCGACACTGCTACCGGCCGCTGAGGAGGTTTTCGATGAAGATTTTCGCCTCCCTCGCCCGCGGCAGCCTGATCGCCTACACCGCGCTGTTCTTCGCCTTCATCTATATCCCGCTGGTGCTGATCGCCGTCTATTCGTTCAACGCCAACCCGATCAACATGATGACCTGGACCGGCTTCACCACCGAATGGTACGCCCAGGTTCTCGGTTTCAAGACGACGATCTCCGAAGACGCGCTCTACATCGAATCGACCGACCAGCTCGTGCAGGCCGTCTGGAACAGCCTGCTGATCGCCGCTTCGACGACGACCATCGCCACCGTGCTCGGCACGGCGATCGCCATCGCCCTCTACCGCTTCGACTTTTTCGGCCGTCGCTTCTACCGCACCGTCATGTTCATGCCGATGCTGATGCCGGATATCGTGCTCGGCATCGCGCTCCTGATCTTCTTCGTCAATGCCGGCGTCAATCTCGGCATGAAGACGATCATCATCGGCCAGTGCACCTTCCTGATCTCCTATGTCTTCATCGTCGTCTCCGCCCGGCTCGCCGGCATGGACCGCACGCTGGAAAACGCCTCGGCCGATCTCGGCGCCAACGAATGGACGACCTTCCGCAAGGTGGTGTTCCCGCAGCTCCTGCCCGGCATCGTCGGCGGCGCGCTGCTCGCCTTCATCATCTCGATGGACGACCTCGTCATCACCTATTTCATCGCCGGCGTCGATGTGACGACCCTGCCGATGTTCATCTTCGCCATGCTCCGGCGCGGCATCAAGCCGGAGATCAACGCCATCGCCGTGATGATGCTGACCTTCTCCTTCGTCGTCGCCTCGCTCGGCCTCTACCTTCGTTCCCGGCAGAAATGACATGACCCAGACCGTAAAACCCCGCGCCCGCGCCCTCGGCCTGCCCTTCACCGGCCGCACCGGGCCCTTCAACGCCATCACCGACGTCGAAGGCATCGCCGTCGGCTTCCAGACCATTGTCGAAGAGACCCCGCGACCCGGCCGCAAACTGCCGGTGCGCACCGGCGTTACCGCCATCCTGCCGCATGCCGAGAGCGAAACGCCCGTCCCGGTCTATGCCGGCATTCACCGCTTCAATGGCAATGGCGAGATGACTGGCACCCATTGGATCGAGGACGGCGGCACGTTTCTGGGTCCGGTGATGATCACCAACACCCACGCCATCGGCATCACCCATCATGCGACAATCCGCTGGATGCTGGAGCGCTACGCCTCGACCTACGAGATCGGCGATTTCCTTTGGCTGATGCCCGTCGTCGCCGAGACCTATGACGGCGTGCTGAGCGATATCAATGCCATGCCGGTCGCGGAAGCCGATGCCCGCGCGGCGCTGAACAATCTTTCCTTCGGCCCCGTCGCGGAAGGAAATTGCGGCGGCGGCACGGGCATGATCGCCTACGGTTTCAAGGGCGGCACCGGCACGGCGTCGCGTATCGTCTCCTTCGGCGACAGGGATTACACCATCGGCACGCTGGTGCAGGCCAACCACGGCCAACGCGACTGGCTGACGGTCTGCGGCGTGCCGGTCGGAAAACATATCAAGGACAACACGCCGCAAAGCCAGCTTCAGGAGCGCGGCTCGATCATCGTCGTCATCGCCACCGACCTGCCGCTGGCCCCGCACCAGCTCAAACGCCTTGCCCGCCGCGCCGCCATCGGCATCGGCCGCAACGGCACGCCCGGCGGTAACAATTCCGGCGATATCTTCCTCGCCTTCTCCACCGCCAATCCGCAGCCGATGGCGCATCGCGCGCCGCTCATGCTCGGCCTCGGCATGGTCAACGACGAATATCTCGATCCGATCTACCAGGCGGCGGTGCAAAGCGTGGAGGAGGCCGTGGTCAACGCCATGCTGGCGGCCAAGGACAGCGGCGGCACGCCACATGACCGGTTTCGCATCGATGCCATCAGGCACGACGAGCTGGTGGCCGTCATGCAGCGCTATGGCCGGTTCGGAGAAACGCAGACCAGCGCCTGATTGTCGATAGCATCGGGCGCCCGCAGCAGGAGGCAGCTCAAAGTACGGTTTCAGGCTTCTGCCGGGCCGTCCAGCCCGAGGGCTTCGAGAAGCCGCCGCTGGCGCAAAAGCAGATGGGTGAGCGCAACGACGTCGCCGGCCGCCGGCTGGTGCGTCATGCCCTCGTCCACCGCCTCGACGATCGCCTCCAGCGTATCGAAGATTTCACGCGAGACACCGTGAAGTTCGGAGAACCGCCGATCGGCGACGGCGGCAGCAAGCGTCGCGGTCGACACGCGGCCGATGCCGTGCGGCACCTTCGCCCCCGCGTCGACATAGCCTTCCGGCAGGTCGCCCTTGAGGTTGCGGATGCGGCGATAGCGGATGACGTCGATGATCTGGTCGACCGCCTGGCAGGCCCCGGCAACACGCGAGGGATGGTCCGTGTCGGCTGCCGCATGCGGCAGAAGCTCGAGCTTTCCGGGATGGCGGGCAGCGAGCGTCAGATAGGGCAGCATCGGCCCGCTGAGTGCGCTGCTTGCCGCATCCTTGAAGAGATCGGCATCGATGGCAGCGTGGCGCACCTGGCCGGAGGCGAGCGCCCGGTCGAGCGCCCCGGCATCCACCACCTCGCCACGATCATAGTTGACGACGACGGCGCCGCGGCTCATCGCCGAGAGCACGGCGTCGTTGATGATGCCGGCATTGGCATAGGCGCGTGTCACGGGATCGAGCCGTCCGAGGCCGACATGGACACTGAGTGCATCAGCCCCCGCCGCCGCATCCGTCGGAGAGGATGCATACTCGAACCCCTCCGCCTCGATCCACTGGCGATGTTTTGCGCGCGCATGAACGGCCACCTCCATGCCGAAGGCGCGGGCGAGTTTGGCGACTTCGCGGCCGATGTTGCCATAGCCGATGACCGCCATGCGGCACCCCTCCAGCTTGGCGGTCGGATAGGATTTGAGGTCGCGGCCGGTGTCGAAATCGCCGTTCGCAACGCGTTCATGCATGAGGCCGACCGGCAGATCCGGCGACACCTTCAACAACGCCTTCATCACCATCTGCGCCGTCGCCCGGCTGTTGATGCCCGGCGTGTTCATCAGCGGCGCGATGCCACCCTCGCCGTTGCCGCCGCCCCAGGAGAGCGAGCCCATATTGCCGGTCCCCGCGCCAATGCGCACCCCGCCGAGGGGAAAGACCGCCAGCCGCGGAATGAAGGTCGCCGCGGCGATGAGCGCATCGTACTGCCCGCGTGAGGTCTGCGCCAGGATCTCTGCCTCGGTGCTGATATCCGGCTGGTAGAAGAAGTGGATGCCGGGCGGTAGGGCCTCGCCGGCGAAGGCCGCGTCATGGAACGTACCGCCTCTTTCCTCGATATAGGCTGCGACCTCGCTGAAATCGGGGCGCCCTTCGGCATCGAAGCGCAGGCCGACCAGATCGGCAATCAGGACACGGTAGGCACGTTCGGGATCGTCGAGCCGCACACTCTCCTGCAAAGCCGTGTTTCGATCCTGCATGATACCCCTCCTACGTGTCCCCTTCCTTCCGTATGCGAGTTTCCCGACCCTCGCAAGCTGCCCGGCATACCGGGACAAGCGCCGCAAAGAGCGCAAGGGCGAAGAGGATACCGCCGAGTTCAACTGCCCGGCAAAGATATCGCGGCCTCTACAATTTTTATGAAGATATTTTTGACGATATCGCAAAGGCTTGAGCATCAATGCTGACAAAATACATCAGGCTGGAGTGCCGAGACCCTTGCGCACTTCGTCAGCAGTGCACGGTGTGCAACCGAGATGGCCGAGGGCCAGCGTGACCGCGCCAACAAGATCGGCATTGGACATCGCGCGGCTGCCGTCGGGCCTGAAGAGATTGTTCTCGAAGCCGACGCGGGCATGGCCGCCGAGCAAGGCGGCGGCGGTGACGCAGGCCGCTTCATGGCGACCGAAGGCGCAGACGCTCCAGTTGGAAAAACGCGGCGTCTCCGGTGCCACGAAAGGCAGCAGGTCCGCAGGCTGCGAGGTCTGGGAGACGGTGTAGCGCCCGAGCACGTAGAGCACGGGAATATCCGGCCAGGGCACGAGGCCGCGCCGGATCATTTCGGCGAGGCGCACCGCCTCCGTCGGCTCGTAGAGGATGATCTGCGGCAGGACGTTTTCCCGTTTCATCCAGAGGAGCACGTCGGCGAAGGCGGGTTCGGCAGCCGCATCCGGCACGAGTTCCCGCAACGCCAGCGAGGCCGCTTCCGGCTTCACCGCCTTCAGCACGGCGATCTGCTCTGCTGGCGTATAGAGATCGAGCGCTTCCGTGGTGATCTGGATGACCAGGCGATCGCCCACCGCCGCGCGGACGGCCGCAATCGCCGCCCCGTAGGCATCGGCGTCAAGGAGATGGCGGCCATCTGGCCGGCGCACATGGGCGTGGATCATCGCGGCACCCGCCTCCAGGCAGCGTGCGGCGGTATCCGCCAGTTCGGCAGGCGTCAGCGGAATAGCAGGATGGTCCACTCTGGTGCGGCGGCCGCCGTTCGGGGCCACGGCGATGGCCACGCGGCGCAGTACGGAAGAATCTGTCATCGTGCATCCATAAAATGATTCATATGGATCATATATCTACACAAATGAAACACATGTTGCAAAGAGATTTGGAAAGGTGTATTCGATCGCCATGCAAACCAGCCCTCTCGCAGATCAGATCGTCCAGGCCTTCGACACGATGTCGGAGCAGCTTCAGGCCGCCGCGCAATATGTGCTGAACCAGCCGCACGAGGTTGCGTTGCTCTCCATGCGCGAACAGGCAAGGCAGGCGGGCGTGCAACCCGCCACCATGACGCGGCTTGCCAAACATCTCGGCCTCGCCGGCTATGAGGATATCCGCCAGCGCCATGCGGATGCCATGCGCGGCGACGTCACGGGCTTTGCCGGCCGCGTCGGCGCACAGGCGAAAAGCCAGAAGCTGAAGGGTGACCAGGTATTGGCGGCCGACATGCTGGGCGGCATCGCCGCGCAAGTCAGCCAGCTCTCGCAGCCGCAATCGCTGGAAATGCTGGTAGAGGCCGCCCGCCTGCTCGGCACAGCGCGACGCATCTACTGCCTTGGCCTGCGCTCCAGTCATTCGCCGGCCTGGCATCTGCACTACATCCTGTCGCTCGCGGGAAAACATTCGATCATGCTGGATGCCGTCGGCGGCATCGGCGCCGATGCGCTCGGCAGCGCGAGCGCCGAGGACGTGATGGTCGCTGTCAGCGTTCTGCCCTATACGCGCCAGACGATCGAAATCGCCGACTACGCCGGCGAGGCGAGCGTGCCGCTGATCGCCATCACCGACAGCCTCGTCGCCCCTCTCGCCCAGCTAGCCGCCTGCACGCTGGTGGTGCCGACCGAAAGCCCCTCGTTCCTGCACACGATGTCGCCTGCCTTCGTCGTCGCCGAAGTGCTCGGCGCGTTGGTCGCCGGCCAGGCCGGGGATGCGGCAGGAGCCGCGCTTGCTGCCGTCGACCGGCAGTCGGCGGCCCTCAACATCCATCTCAAGACAAGGGTGAAGCGTCCGTGACCCGCCTCCTGCATCGCACCATCCATTCCCGCATGCCGGTCGCCGTGGGCGGCAGGGGCATCGAACTGTTCGACGCCGAGGGCAAGGCCTATATCGACGCCTCGGGCGGCGCCGCCGTCTCCTGCCTCGGCCACGCCCATCCCGCTGTCCTTTCCGCGCTGCACGAACAGCTTGACCGGCTCGCCTATGCCCATACGGGCTTCTTCACCTCCGAGGCCGCCGAGGCGCTGGCGGAGTTGCTGATCGCTGATGCGCCGGCAGGCTTGAGCCACGCCTATCTCGTCAGCGGTGGCTCGGAAGCGGTCGAGGCGGCACTGAAGATGGCGCGGCAGTACTTCGTTGAGAAGGGCGAACCGCAGCGCCGTCACATCATTGCACGCCGGCAGAGCTATCACGGCAACACGCTCGGGGCGCTCGCGGCGGGCGGCAACGAGTGGCGGCGGGCGCAGTTCAAGCCGCTGCTCGTCGAAACCCACCATATCGACCCGTGTTACGCCTACCGCCTGCAGGAAACGGGCGAGAGCGACGAGGCCTATGCGGCCCGCGCCGCCCGGCAGCTTGAGGACAAGATCCTGGAACTGGGCGCAGACGAAGTCATCGCCTTCGTCGCCGAAACGGTCGTCGGCGCCACGGCCGGCTCGGTCCCGCCCGTTGCCGACTATCTGAAGCGCATCCGCTCCATCTGCGACCGTTACGGCGTGCTGCTGATCCTCGACGAGGTGATGTGCGGCATGGGGCGCACCGGCACGTTGCACGCCTGCGAGCAGGATGGTGTCGCGCCCGACCTGATGACCATCGCCAAGGGGCTTGGCGGCGGCTACCAGCCGGTCGGCGCCGTCCTGCTTTCGGAAAAGATCTTCGAGGCCTTCGCCAGCGGCTCTGGCTTCTTCCAGCACGGCCATACCTATATGGGCCATCCGATGGCCGCTGCCGCCGGGCTTGCCGTCCAGCAGGTCATCCGGCGTGAAAATCTCCTTGCCAATGTCGTCGCGATGGGCGCCGAACTGGAAAGCCAGCTCGTCGAGCGCCTCGGCAATCACCACCATGTCGGCGACATCCGCGGGCGCGGTCTTTTCCGCGGGGTGGAACTGGTGGCGGATCGCGTCAGCAAGCGGCCCTTCGACCCGAAATTGAAGCTCAACGGCCTGATCAAGAAGGAAGCCATGGCGCGCGGCCTGATGGTCTACCCGATGGGCGGCACGATCGACGGCCGGCAGGGCGACCATGTCCTGATCGCCCCGCCCTTCATCGTCGAGCGCGCGGACATCGCGCGCATCGTCGAAAGGCTGGGCGACGCAATCGACGCCGCTATCGGCACACTTCCAAACGCATAACCAAGCAAAAGGGGAACAACCATGAAACTGCGTACCATTCTCTTTGCCGCCTTCGCATCGGCCCTTGCCTTTGGCCAGGGCGTGCATGCCGAAGACCTGGTGGTCGCCACCGACACGGCCTTCGTGCCCTTCGAGTTCAAAGAAGGCGACAAATATGTCGGCTTCGACATCGACATGTGGGATGCCATCGCCAAGGAGATCGGCGTTACCTACACGCTGCAGCCGATGGACTTCAACGGCATCATTCCCGCTCTCCAGACCAAGCAGGTGGACGTGGCGCTTGCCGGCATCACCATCAAGGACGAGCGCAAGAAGGCGATCGATTTTTCCGACGGCTACTACGACAGCGGCTTCCTGTTGATGGTGCCGGCGGACAGCACGGTCCAGAGCGCCGAGGACCTGAAGGGCAAGATCCTTGCCACCAAGACCGGCACGTCGGCAACGGACTATGCCAAGGAGCACTTCAAGGAAACGGAGCTGCGCCAGTTCCCGAACATCGACAACGCCTATCTGGAACTCCAGACCGGCCGCGTCGATGCCGCCATGCACGACACGCCGAACGTGCTCTACTACGTCAAGACCGCCGGCGGCGGCAAGGTGAAGGCCGTCGGCGAGCAGATGATGGCCCACCAATACGGCATCGGCTTTCCGAAGGGCAGTGAGCTCGTCGTCAAGGTGAACGCCGCGCTCGCCAACATGAAGAAGGACGGACGCTACACCGAGATCTACAAGAAGTGGTTCGGCACCGAACCGAAACTCTGATGTCTCGGCGTTCGGCAAGTTTCGGCAGGCAAACCGCCCCGCCCACTTGCTGAACCTGCTCTCGCCGGGCGCGCCGGCATGCCGGCGCACCCTCCTCACGCTGGGGAGCCCTTTATGGAATTCGACTGGTCCGTCATCGGCGAGGCCATGCCCGCCCTGTTGAGCGGCGCACGCCTCACCATCCTCATCACCCTCGCCGGCCTTGTGGGCGGCCTTGTCGTCGGCTTCGTCGCTGGTCTGATGCGCGCCTATGGCAACGCATTGCTGAACGCCATCGCCTTTACTTATATCGAGCTCATCCGCGGCACGCCGATCGTCGTGCAGGTGATGTTCATCTATTTCGCGCTGCCGGTTCTCGCCGATATCCGCGTCAACCCGATGACTGCCGCCGTCACGGCGATCGTCGTCAATGCGGGCGCCTATATCGCGGAGATCGTGCGCGGCTCCTTCCTGTCCGTGCACAGGGGTCTGAAGGAGGCCGGTCTGGCGCTCGGCCTGCCGTTGTGGAAGGTGCTGGTCTACATCATCGGCCCCGTCGCCTTCCGGCGCATGATCCCGCCGCTCGGCAACCAGTTCATCGTCAGCCTCAAGGACACCTCGCTGTTCATCGTCATCGGTGTCGGCGAACTCACCCGCCAGGGCCAGGAGATCATGGCTGCCAATTTTCGCGCGGTCGAAATCTGGAGCGCGGTGGCGATCCTCTACCTGCTGATGACCGGAACCCTGACGCTGATCCTGCGCGTCACCGAAAAGAGGATGCGGATCCTGTGAGCATCGTGGAATTTCGAAACGTCACGAAGACCTTCGGACCCGTCGTGGTGCTGCGCGAGGTCGACCTCAACATCGACAAGGGCGAGGTGGTCGTGCTGATCGGCCCGTCCGGCTCGGGAAAATCGACGCTGCTGCGCTGCATCAACGCGCTGGAGGAAATCAATGGCGGCGATCTCGTCGTCGACAACATCAGCGTCAAGGCCGGCCGCTCACAGGTGCGCCTCATTCGCCAGGAGGCCGGCATGGTCTTCCAGCAGTTCAACCTCTTCCCGCAGATGACGGCGCTGGAAAACGTCGCCTTCGGCCCCCGCCGCGTGCGCGGCGCCAGCCGCGCCGAGGCCGAGGAACAGGCGCGGGCGCTGCTCGCCAAAGTCGGTCTCGCCGAGCGCGGCCACCACTACCCGGCCGAGCTTTCGGGCGGACAGCAACAGCGCGTGGCGATTGCCCGGGCGCTGGCCGTCAAGCCGAAGCTGATGCTGTTCGACGAACCGACCTCCGCCCTCGACCCGGAACTGCGCCACGAGGTGCTGCGCGTCATGCAAGCGCTCGCCGAGGAGAGCATGACGATGATCGTCGTCACGCACGAAATGGCCTTCGCCCGGCAGGTCGGCACGCGGCTGATCTTCATGGAGGACGGTAAGATAGCCGTCGACGGCAAACCGGCCGACCTGCTCGCCAACCCGGAAAATCCACGCCTGCGGGAGTTTTTGCAGCATGTCCACTGACACCAGGCTGGGTTTCATCGAAATTGCCGGCAGGCCGCGGGAGATCGGCCTCCAGCTCGGTCGTTTCGGTCGAGATATCGTCCATCGGCATCTGGTGCACGGCCATGCCTGGGCCTCCGTCCTCGCCTTTCGCGCGGATCCGCGCGTTGCCGCGATGCGCCGGATGGTGGAGGCCCGCTTCCCGACCTGTTGGGCGGAACTCCAGGGCCTCGCCCTCGGCCTCGATCTTCCCTTCGACGACGTCTTCCTGTGGAATTGCCGCGGCGACCTCTGGGCCTTCGCGCCAGATGGCTGCACGACCGTGCAGATACCCGGCGCCGAACCGCTGCTCGCCCATAACGAGGACGGCGATCCCGGCTTTCGCGGGTATTGCGCGCTCGCCCATATCCGCCCCGAGGGCGGCACGGCCTTCACCAGTTTCGTCTATCCGGCCTCGATCCCCGGCCACACCTTTGCGGTGACGGCGGCGGGCCTCGTTCAGACCGTCAACAACATCCGCTCGCGCGGTATCGGCACCGGCCTCCCGCGCATGGTGCTCGGGCGCGCCCTGCTGGACTGCCCGTCGATAGATGCGGCCATCCATCTGCTGGAGACCACGGAACGGGCCGGTGCCTTTCACATGACGCTCGGGCAAAGGGGCGATCCGCGGCTCGTCAGCGTGGAATTCACCCATGGGCAATGCTCCGCCATCACGCTTGACCGCCCGCAATGCCATTCCAATCATCTGGTTCATGCCCGTATGGCTGGCGAGCGGCAGGTGATCACCGGCTCGTCCGGGGCGCGGCAGCAGCGCGGAGACCGTCTTGTCGCCGAAGGTGGCGAAACCCTGCGGGATCCGCGTACCATCCTGTGGGACAAGGCCGTATCGCCGCTGCCCATCTATCGCGCGCAGCCGGACGACCCGGACCACGAGAACACGCTGGCAACCACAGTGTTCCACGTCGGCGCGAACAGCATCCGTTGGCAAGTTTACGACCGCCCGGAAGAAGCGCCGCGTTTTGTGATGGACGGAAACCTGAAGCCTGTTTCCTGATCTCCATCTGGAACGGGGCGGCGGAGACGGTCGCCCCGGCCGCGTCAGCCGAACGTGTAAGCGGCAATCGATTCCGGCTTCATCTCGATCGAAAAGCCCGGCAGCGTGGGCGGCATGTAGGCAGCATTCTCGATACGGCAGGGATCGATGAAATGCTCGTGCAGATGGTCGACATATTCGATCACGCGACCATCCTTGGTGCCTGAAACGGCGATATAGTCGATCATCGAGAGATGCTGGACATATTCGCAGAGGCCGACGCCACCAGCATGCGGCCAGACCGGCAGACCATATTTTGCCGCCATCAGCAGAACCGCGAGCACCTCGTTAAGCCCGCCCATGCGGCAGCTGTCGATCTGCACGATGTCGATCGCGCCGCCGGCGATCATCTGTTTGAAGATGATGCGGTTCTGGCACATTTCGCCCGTCGCCACCTTGACCGGATGAACGGCCTCACGGATCGCCTTGTGGCCGGCAACATCGTCCGGGCTCGTCGGCTCCTCGATGAAGAAGGGTTTGTACGGCTTCAGCTCCGACACCCAGTCGATCGCCTGCCCCACCTCCCAGATCTGGTTGGCGTCGATCATCATGGTGCGCTCGTCGCCGATCACCTCACGGGCGATGCGCAGGCGCCGCTTGTCGTCCTCCAGATCGCGGCCGACCTTCATCTTGATATGGGTGAACCCCTGATCGACGGCCTCCTGGCAGAGGCGGCGCAGCTTTTCGTCGTCATAGCCGAGCCAGCCGGCCGAGGTGGTGTAGCAGGGGTACCCCTCGCTCTCCAGCGTCGCGATACGGTCGGCCTTGCCCGCTTCTGCCCTCTTCAGGATGGCAAGCGCCTCCTCCGGCGTCAGCGCATCCGTCAGATAGCGGAAGTCGACGATGGAGAGGATCTCCTCCGGGCTCATCTCGGCGACAAGCCGCCAGACGGGCTTGCCCGCCTGTTTGGCCAGGAGGTCCCACACGGCGTTCACCACCGCGCCGGTTGCCAGATGCATCGCGCCCTTGTCCGGGCCAATCCAGCGCAGCTGGCTGTCGCTCGTCACATGGCGCCAGAAACGGCCGGGATTTTCGCGCACCCAGGCGAGATCGAGACCGATCACCAGATGTTTCATCGCCTCGATCGCCATGCAGCAGATGTCATTGCCGCGGCCGATGGTGAAGGTCAGGCCGTGGCCTTCGAGGCCGGGCGCATCCGTGCCGAGCACCACATAGGCGGCGGAGTAATCCGGGTCAGGGTTCATCGCGTCCGAGCCGTCGAGGCTCTGCGAGGTGGGGAAGCGCAGGTCGATGGAACGAAGGCTGGTGATCTTGGTCATGGGTGCGGCCCTTGCGATGATAGACGTGTCTCAGATGGTCCAGCCGCCGTCGATGGCGTAGGCCTGTCCGGTCGTATAGGTGGCGCCGGCGAGGTAGACGGCAAGATCGGCGATCTCCTCCGGCGTGCCGATACGACCGACCGGCTGGCGGGCTATGAAGGCCGCGCGTGCCGCCTCGTAGTCGCCCTGCGCGCGCAAACGATCCTGCAGCGACGGGCTTTCGACCGTGCCGGGGCAGATGCAATTGCAGCGGATGCCTTGCGCGACGTAGTCGGCCGCTACCGACTTGGTGAGCCCGACGACCGCCGCCTTGGTGATGGTGTAGGCGGCGCGGTTCGGCACGCCCTTCACGCTGGAGGCGACCGACGCCATGTTGATGATCGCGCCGTCCTTCTTCTCCAGCATCGCCGGCAACACGGCGCGGATGGTGCGCACCATGGCGCGCACGTTGAGATCGAAGGCGAAGTCGAGGTCCTTGTCCGGCATGTCGAGGATCGAGCCGGCATGCACGAAGCCGGCGCAGTTGAAGAGCACGTCGAATGGGCCGGTCACTGACACCACCCGGTTCACCGCCTCCTCACTCAGCACATCGAGCACCTGGGTCTCGATACCGGCTTCACCGGCAAGGCTTTTCAACGCTTCGGCATTGATATCGGTCGCGACGACCTTTGCACCTGCACGGGCGAAGGCGATGGCGCTCGCCTGGCCGATACCCTGGCCGGCTGCGGTGATGAGGACACGTTTGTCTTTGATGGAAAGGCTCATGATGGCTCCTTTTGGTGTGTCAGGCGCTCGGCCGGCGCTCGACGACATAGATATGGTCTGCGGCGAGAACGACCTCACCCTTCTGGTTGACGACCTCCGTGCGCTCGATCACGCGGCCGAAACCCGAACGCTTCGGATCATCCTCCTTGCCCGAGATCGTCACGCGGGTGTGGATCGTATCCCCGATGAAGACGGGCTTGATAAAGCGCATGCGATCATAACCGTAGGAAAATGCAACGGGATTGATGATGCTCGCCGTCAATCCGACGCCGATCGCGAAAACCATGGTGCCATGGGCGATGCGCTGGCCGAAGGGCTGCGTCTTCATGAATTCCGCATCCATGTGGTGCGGGAAGAAATCGCCGGTATGGCCGGCATGCACGACGAAATCGGTCTCGGTGATGGTGCGCCCGCTCGTCTTGCGCCCTTCGCCGATGGCATAGTCCTCGAAATATTTGACCAGTTCCATGTCCCGTTCCTGTCTAGGGCCGTGCGGCGAGCGGCGTCGCGGGTGCGGCGCTGGAGGCATAGGCCGCCTCGACCAGCGCCATCGTCATCCATGCATCCTCGACCGAGGAGACCAGTTCGGCATCCTCGTCGGAAACGAAGCGCTGGAGGTTCGCCATGCGGCCGACGAAGGCGTCCGGAAACCACGTCCCTTCCAGCGGCACGGGCACCCAGCCATCGCCGCCCTTCGGATAGATTTCCAGAATGTCCGGCTCGCCGCGCGGATAGTCGAGATTGACGCCGAGCTGGAGATAGGCCGCGCCGTCCGCACCGGAGATGCGGAACTCGCAAGCCTGATGCCGGCGGCCGAACCTGTGGTCGTGGTTGATCGACAGGGCGCAACGGACGCGGTCGCCATAGTCGAGGATCGCCGTTGTGCGGGTCTGCGCCATCCGGTGGCTCGGATGGCCGATCGACTTGGCGTGCACACCCTGCGGATCGCCCAGCACCTGGCGGATGACGTCGAGATAGTGGATCGAGTGCATGGCGATCTCGATGCGCGGCAGGCCTTCGAGAAAGGACCAGAGCTGCCAGGGTGTATCGAGCGCCAGATAGACGTCGAAGTCCACGACCTCGCCGAGCAGCCCCTTGGCGATGGCATCCTTCAGCGCCAGCATCATCGGCGCGAAGCGAAGCTGGAAATTGACGGCAGCCTTGAGCTGCTTATCGCGGCAGATTTTCAGGATTTCCGTCGCCGCCGCAAGATCGGCGCCCATCGGCTTCTGAATCAACGCCGCCGCACCGTCCGGGAGGGCCGCCAGCACCTTGGCATGGGCGGCCGGCGGAGTGGCGAGGTCGAAGACCGCGTTCTCGACAGACGCGGCTTCCTCGACGGTGCGGTAGGCGGCGACGCCCCATTTTTCGGCCAGCGCCTTCGCTTTGTCGTGGTCGGGATCGTAGAGGCCGGCGATCGGAAAGCTGCCCTTGCGATAGGCGGGGTAGTGCGCGTCGCCGACGATCGAGCCGGCGCCGAAGGTGACGATGGGGCGTGGGTTCGAGGGTAGCGGCCAGGATTGGGCGAGCGTGCGGGGGTCAAAAGTCACGGTTCATCCCCTGTCGCGCATGTCCGCCCCTCATCCGGCTACCGCTACCTTCTCCCCGCAAGCGGGGAGAAGGATATGCCGCACCGTTTTCCGCATACGTTTCCGTCATGCGGGGCACGTCCCCCCTGCCCGCTTGCGGGGAGAGGGTTGGGGTGATGGGTAGGTCCTTGCGCTCAAGCATGAAAGAACACCTCCTCCATGCCAGCCCACCACTCCCCTTCTTTCCGCGTCTCAAGCGGCGCCTGGCAGGGCATGCAGACGGCCCACCATTCCTGCGTCTTCGGGTCCGCCGCCATCTTTGCCATGTCGGTAGAAAAATCCGTGCCGTGATATTCGAAGAAGGAGAAGAGAAGATTCTCGGGCTCCTTCAGGAAGATCGAATAGTTTTGGATGTTGCAGGCGGAAATCATCGCCAGCACCTCCGGCCAGACGGCCGCGTGCAGGCGTTTGTATTCTTCGACCGTCTCCGGCTTCACGCCGATCACCATGCCGATGCGCTGCATGTCTCAGGCTCCCTTGCTGATCTCGTGCTGGAATTCAGCAATCGACCGGCTGCGGATCGCATCCCAGTCCCAGTCGATGCCAAGACCCGGCGTCATGGGTGCGAGCGCCATGCCGTTCTCGATCCTGAGGCGCGAGGCGGTAATGTCGTCGAGCTGCGGGATATATTCGACATATTTGCCGTTCTGCACCGCGCAGGTGAGGCTGACATGCAGCTCCATCAGGAAGTGCGGGCAGACCGGCATGTCGAAGGCTTCCGCCGCATGCGCCACCTTCAGCCAGGGCGTGATGCCGCCGATGCGGCCGGCGTCGACCTGCACGATCGAGCAAGCGCCCTTCTGCATGTATTCGCGAAAATGGCGGATGGAATAGAGGGATTCGCCGATGGCGATGGGGGTCGCCGTTGCGCGGTTGAGGCGGACGTGGCCGTCGATATCGTCGGCCGGCAGCGGCTCCTCGATCCAGCCGAGATCGAGGTCGCGCAGGCGCTCGGCACGGCGGATCGCCTCGTCAACGGTAAAACCCTGGTTGGCGTCGGTCATGATCTCGTAGCCGTCACCGACCGCCTTCCTCACCGCCGCAAGGCGGGCAAAATCCTCGGAACCGTGCGACTTGCCGATCTTTACCTTCGAGCCGGAAAAACCCTCCGCCTTGGCGTCCAGCGCATCCTCGACCAGCGCCTCCACCGGGATATGCAGCCAGCCGCCCTCGGTCGTGTAAAGCGGGCAGCGGTCCTTGGCCCCGCCGGCGAGCTTCCAGAGCGGCAGGTTCTGTTTTCGTGCGCGAAGATCCCACAGCGCGGTGTCGACGGCAGCGAGCGCGATCGAGGTTATGGCGCCGATGGTCGTGGCGTGGGTGGCGAATTCCAGTTCGTGCCAGATCGCCTCGATCCGATCGGCATCGCGGCCGAGGATGCGCGGCGCGAGATGATCGGCAAGAAGCCGCATGACGGAGGAGCCGCCGGTGCCGATCGTGTAGCTGTAACCGGTGCCGACCGCACCGTCGGCGTCGGTGATGGTGACGAGCGGCGTTTCCTGGCTCACAAAGCTCTGGATGGCGTCGGTGCGCTCGACCTTCGGGCGAAGGTCGACCATTTTCAGTTCGATGCGTTCGATCCTGGCCATGTCAGCCCCTGAGCGTGCGGCCGCTGTCGCGGTCGAAGAGATGGGCCTGCGACAGGTCGAAACAAAACGGCAGCGTCTCGCCGGGCGCGAGCCGCCGCGGGTTCAGCATGCGGCCGACCCATTCGGCGCCGCCGAACGCGGAAAACACCAGCGTCTCATTGCCGAGCGGTTCGGTGAGGATGACGCGAAGCTCGTGCCGGTGCACGTCGGCATCCTCGCCGGAATGGATGCCGTGGCCGGCGGGATAGAGATCGTCCGGGCGCAAGCCGAAGGTGACCTTCTGGCCGGCCGTCACGCGCTCCCTAAAACGGGCGGGCAGCGGCAGGCGGTCGCCGTTTTCGAAGACGAGCTGGCCGTCCGTCACCTCGGCGTCCTTCAAATTCATCGGCGGCGAGCCGATGAATCCCGCGACGAATTTCGATTGCGGGCGCTGGAAGACATCCTCGGGGGTGCCGACCTGCTCGATATGGCCATCGCGCATGATGACGATGCGGTCGGCAAGCGTCATCGCCTCGACCTGATCATGGGTGACGTAGATTACCGTCGACTGGACTTTCGCATGCAGCTTCTTGATCTCGACGCGCATCTGGGTGCGCAGCTTCGCATCGAGGTTCGACAGCGGCTCGTCGAAGAGAAACACTTCCGGCTGGCGCACGATGGCGCGGCCCATGGCGACGCGCTGACGCTGGCCGCCCGAAAGCTGCGAGGGGCGGCGGTCGAGAAGATGCGTCAGGTCGAGCGTCTTCGCCGCCTCTTCCACCTGCGGGGCGATGTCCTCCGGTTTCTGGCCGGCGATCTTCAGCGAAAAACCCATGTTTTCGCGTACCGTCATGTGCGGATAGAGCGCGTAGGACTGGAAGACCATGGCAAGGTTGCGCGCGCGCGGCGGCAGGTCGTTGACGATGTTGCCGCCGATCCTGAGATTGCCGGCGGAGATCGGCTCCAGCCCGGCGATCATGCGCAGCGTCGTCGACTTGCCGCAGCCGGACGGGCCGACGAGGGCGATGAATTCCCGGTCGGCGACCTCCAGGTCGATGCCATGCACCACTTCGACCGCGCCGTAGCGTTTGACCAGCTTTTCGAGGGAAACGGTTGCCATGGATTATCCTTTGACTGCGCCGGAGGTGAGGCCGGACACCAGATGCTTCTGCACGATGAAGGTCAGCACGAGGGCGGGGATGATCATGATCACCGCCAACGCACACATGCCGCGCCAGTCGATGGTGAACTCCGCCGTGTAGTCGAGCAGACCGACGGGCAGCGTCTTGGAATTGACGGACCGGGTGAGCTGCGAGGCGAGCGCGAACTCGTTCCAGGAGGTGAGGAAGGCAAAAATGCCGGCCGACGCGATGCCGGGGCCGGCAAGCGGAAACTCCACCTGCCAGAAGGCCTGCCAGCGCGTGCAGCCGTCGATCTGCGCGGCCTCGGCCAGATCCTTCGGCACCTGGCGGAAGAAGCCGTCGATCAACCAGATGGTGAAGGGCACGTTGAGCGCCACATAGGCCATGATCAGCCCGAAATGCGTGTCGATGATGCCGAGCTTCGAATAGACGAAGAACAGCGGCAGCGAGAGCGCGATGCCAGGCACCGTGCGCGTCAGCATCAGGCCGAGGAAGATCGAGGATTTCGCTCTGAAGCGGAAGCGCGCGAAGGCGTAGCCGCCGGCCATGCCGATGGCGAGCGCGATCGCCGTCGAGGTGACGGAGACGATCAGCGAATTTCGGAAATAGTCGATAACCGGAATGCCGCCCTGCCCCACGCCGGAAAACATCGCGACATAGGCATCGAAAGAGAGATCCTGCGGGATCCAGACCGGCGGCTTCGCCATGATCTCGACCGTCGGGCGGAAGGAGGCGAGCACGATCCACAGGCCCGGTAGGCAGATGACGGTCATCGCCAGGAACAGGCCGATCTTGTGTGCAGCGGACAGGAGAAGGCCGTTGAGGCGGGCTTTTGCGTTCTCGTTCATTTTTACCACTCCCCCTTACCATTCGGCCGCGATCTGGGTCCGCGCCGCTGCAAGCTTGCGGAAGAAATAGACGGTGAAGAGGATGGAGAGCAGGATCGCGACATAGGCCATGGCGTTGGCAAGACCCATGCGGGCGTCGGCATAGGCGGTGCGCGAGACGAGCGTCCAAAGCAGTTCCGTGCGCTTGGCCGGGCCGCCGTCCGTCATGATCTTCACGATGTCATAGGCGCGCGCGACGTCGAGCGAACGGATGGTCATGGCGATATAGGCGAAGGGCATGATGAAGGGCCAGGTGACGTAGCGAAACGTCTGCCAGGGCGTGCAGCCGTCGACGCGCGCCGCCTCGATCGGCTCCTTCGGCATGGCGAGCAGGCCGGCGAGGATGAGGATGGCGAAGACCGAGGTGGACGACCAGATTTCGGCGACGAGGATGGCGGTGAAGGCGAGCGAGCCGTCGATCAGCCACGGGATCGCCTGGTCCGTCAGGCCCAGCGATTGCAGCGCGTTGTTCACGAGGCCGATATTGTCGTTGAACATGAACTTGAACTGGAAGCCGACGAGGATCGGCGAGAACATCATGGGGAACATCATGATGGTGCGCAGCACGCGCTGGCCGCGCGTCGCCTTCTCCACCAGCATGGCAAGGCCAAGGCCGAGCAGCATTTCCACGTTGAGCGCGACGGTGAGCAGGAGAACGGTGCGGCCGAACGCCGTCCAGAATTCGAGGTCGGTCAGGATGCGCGCATAGTTGCGCAAGCCGACGAACGTATAGAGCGAGGCGGGCTGCGTCAGCCGGAAGGGTGTGAAGCTCGAATAGAGCGACAGGATGAGCGGGACGATGACGACGGCCGCGAGCACCACGATGGCGGGCAGCAGAAGCAGAAACGGCGCCGGTGGCCTCCAGCCTTTCATATGTGCCTCTTGGATATGCGCTGACCGGCCGTCTTTTCCGGGACGCGGCCGCGTTTCAAGAAGCGGCCGCGCAAGGCGGCCGCCAGTTTGTTTGTTTGCCCCACCCAAAGGCGTAAAGAGCGGATGGTCTAGGGTGCGGATAGGCGTCGCCCCTCATCCGGCTGCCGCCACCTTCTCCCCGCAAGCGGGGAGAAGGGATATGCTGCGCCGGTTTCCCCAACCAGGAACCGTTCGTGGGGCACGTCCCCTCTCCCCGCTTGGCGGGAGAGGGTTAGGGTGAGGGGCAACCACCCTCAGAGCGCGCCGGCATCCTCAAGGATCTGCGTCGCCTTCTCGGCTGCCGCGTCCAGCGCTTCCTTGGAGGTCTTGTCGCCGAGGATGGCGGCTTGCAGCTCCGGATAGACGGCGTTGGAGATCTCGATCCAGGACGGCGTCTGCGGTACGGCGAAGGCGTGTTTGGCCGCCTCCTGGAAGGCGGTCAGGACTTCCTTGCGATACGCGTCGCTTTCCGCCTGCTTGATGTTGTAATCCCAGACGGCCGTGCGCGTCGGCAGCGGGCCGGCAGAGGATTCCAGCTTCTGGCTGTCCTCGTTGGTGAGGAACCAGACGAGCGAGGCGGCGGCTTCCTTGTTGGCGCAGCTTTCCGTGACCGAGAAACCGTGGTGACCGGACCAGCCGGTGCGCTTGCCGGAGGAACCCGCCGGCTGCACCTTCACGCCGACATTGCCGGCGACTTTCGAGGATTTCGGGTCGTTGAAGAAGCTCGCCCAGCCAGGCCAGTCGAGATTGACGGCGATGGTGCCCGACGCAAAGCCCTGGCCGAGATCATCCCACAGATAATTGGTGGTGCCGACCGGCACGGCCTTCGCCTTGTAGAGATTGACGAACCAGTCGAGCGCGCGAACGCCAGCGTCCGAATTGAAGGCCGGCTTGCCGTCGGCGCCGAGATATTCACCGCCCTCGGCCACCAGCATCTCATAGAAGCGGCCGTTGATCGCCTCTTCCTTGCCGGCATACTGCGTGCCGTAAAAATCCGGCGGATTGGAGAAGAACGTCGCCTGGTCGGTGACCTGCTGCCAGGTGTCCGGCGGGGCGAGATCGTAGCCGTATTTCTCCTTGAACGCCGCCTTCTTCGCGTCGTCCTGATAGAGGCTCTTCTGATAGTAGAGCGCGGAAACGTCGAACTGCGCGCGCGGCAGCATCACCAGCTTACCATCGAGCGTCGAGGACGCGATGTTGGCCGGCACGAAGGCGTCGATCTCCTCCTTCGGCAAAAGCGCCGAAAGATCGGTGTAGATATCAGGATACTGCGGGGCGAAGGACGAGTGGTTCGAGCCGACGCACCAGGTGATGTTACCGGTTGCGATATCGGACTTGATCTCCTTGTCCAGCTCGAAATGGTTCTTCTTCGAAAGAACGCTCACCTTCGCGCCGGTCGCCTTCTCCCATTCGGCGATGCGCGCATAGAGCGCTTCATACTGCTGGCCGCCGATGAGCTTCGCATCGACGGTCACGCCTTCGAATTTTCCCGGCAGATCGGCTGCGAGCACAGAGCCAGCCCACGCGCAGATCACGGCACCGGCGGCAACGCCGGTTAGAAATCTTGTCATCTTCTCCTCCCAGTGGCTTTTCGCCAGCCCTTACCGATAAGAGCTTCATTCATATACAAACCAATTATTCACATATCGTCAAGCGGAAATCAGCATCCCGGGATTGTCACGCCTTGTTTCTGCGTATATGAATTTGCTCATTCACTAGAGGATTTCAGGTGACGGACGAGGAAAACGATCGCTACAGGGCGCCAGCGCTCGACAAGGGCCTCGACATCCTGGAACTTCTCGCCGCCGTCGACGGCGGCCTCACCCAGGCGGAAATCGCCAAGCGGCTCGATCGCAGCCCCAACGAATTCTACCGCATGCTCGACCGACTGGTGAAACGCGGTTACGTCACCCGCATCGACGGCGACCGTTTCTCCCTCACCCTGAAACTCTTCGGCCTCGCGCAGTTGCACGCGCCGGTGCGCCGACTCGTCTCCTTCGCCGTACCGCTGATGCGCGAACTGGCCGAAACCTCGCGCCAGGCCAACCAGCTTGTCGTCTTCGACCGCGGCAATCCCGTCGTCATCGCCCAGCAGGAAGCGCCCGGCTACTGGGGCATCTCGATCCGCGTCGGTTCGCGCATCGGCCTGTTCGACACGGGCTCCGGCCACGCGCTGCTCGCCTTCCGCTCGCCGGAAGAGCGCCTGCGCATGATCGCCGAGCATGTCGGCGACGGCGGCACGGATGTGCGCGTGACGCCGGAATTCCTCGCACGGCTCGACCTCATCCGCTCCCGCGGCTACGAAATGATGCCAAGCGCCCAGACGGCGGGCGTCATCAACCTCTCCGCGCCCGTGCTCGGTGCGGACGGCAGGGCGATCGCCGCCCTGACGATCCCCTACATCACCCTGATCAATGCGCCGGTCGCGCCTGACATCTCGACGACCATCCAACTGCTCGGCGAGACGACGCGCAGGCTGTCAGAAATGGCGGGCGCCGGCTTCAATGCCGAGGAACAATAGGCCTCGTATCTGAACGCGTGATTCGCCAGCACCCCAAGCATCGGCTCATCCGTTCCTCGCAAAGCTCTTCAGGAAGAGCGCGTTGAGATCCGCTATGGCTTTTCCCGCCGGTTCACGGCCCGTCACGGCCTGATTGATGCGCTCAGACGCGGCCTCCTGGTAGGGCATGTAGCCATCGTGGCGAGGACGCAGCCAGGCACCCTCCAGCGTTCGGCGCGTGTTGCGGTAGAAGCCGAGCGTTGCGGCATTGGCCGCCTCGTCCTCCCATCCCGCCGCATGACCGGGCTGGCCGCCGGTCTGCCAGTAGCGACCCGCCTGCTGCGGCCCTGCAGCAATCCAGTAGGCGAAGTCCACGGCCACCTTACGATGCGCCGAGAAGGCGGACACGGCGATGCCCGTGCCGCCCAGCGCGGAGCCGACCGGTCCCGCACCGCCGGCAACCGCCATATCGGCAAAGGCGATGCGATTTTCCCGGAAGCCTGCAAGGGCGTAGCTGACATAACCGTAGATCAGTGGCGAGACGCTGTAGTGCGACCCCGCCTCGCCCATCCGGTCCAGCACGGCGATGGGGTCCATTTCGGTGCAGGCGGCATCGGTGAGCGCGGCCAGTTCCCGGATCATCTCGATTGCCTGCACGCCGATTTCGACATCGACGAAAGGCACGTCCCTTTCCACCGAGCAGGGTCGGCCGAGATTGCCGCAAAGCGTGAAAAGGCACATCAGGGAATGCGGCGGGCGCAGCGGCAGCAGCATCTCCCCGGCTTTTGCAAGGTCAACAACCTCTGCCCACGAGCCCGGTGCCGCCGCCAACCGGTCTGGCCGGAAGGCCAGCACCTGCGTGGCGGCATCGACCGGGAAGGCCCATTGGCGGCCCCGCCAGTTGTAACTCGGGAACGAGAGGCCGACGGAACCGCCCGCAAGCGCCGCGAAGGCCGCCTCGCGGCCGGGCAGGTCAAGTGGTGCGAGGCAGCTCTCCGCCGTGATCTGGCCGACATGGGGATGATCGATGACAATGAGATCGTAGCGGCGGGCGAGATCCTCGACCGGAAAACTCTCGAAATCCTGCAGCGAGCGCTTGTCCCATTCGATGATGACACCGGTTCTGGCAAGCCAGTCCTGCGCACAGGCAACCATCGGATCATAGCCGCGCGGATGGCTCCAGGTCATGCCCCTGAGCGTGATCGCGATCATCACGCAAACTCCGCGCGGATCGTCGCCGAATGTTCGCCGATGCGCGGCGCGGCGCGATGGCCGGCCGGGCGCTGACCGTTCACCCGCACAGGGCAGCGGGTCGTGCCGATCGAAACCGCATCTTCACGCGTCACCGTCTGCAGCATATCGAGGATGCGGAAACCGTCGCTGGCCAGAAGCTCCGGCCATTCTAGCACCTTCGAGCACCAGATGTCGGCGGGCTCCAGGATGGAGAGCCAATGGTCGACGGTTTCGCTCGCAATGCGCTCGGCGATGGTTCTCTTGATCGCATCGCGCGCGGTGAACCAGGCCTTGCTGTCGTCGCGATAGGGTGCCAGCGCCTCGATCTGCAGCAGATCCTGCAGGCGGCCGAGTGGCGTCATGGCGATCGCAAGATAGCCGTCCTTCGCCGGATAGACGCCGTAGGGTGCGGAAAGATAGGCATGCGCGCTGCGGAAATCCGACCGCTTCGGCTTGCGGCCGCCGTCGTTGAGATGGGTGGTCAGCACCTCGAACTGGAAATCGATGAGGCTTTCGAGCAGGCTCGTCTGGATATGGGCGCCCTTGCCGGAAATACCGCGACGCACGAGGCCGGCGAGAATGCCTTGGCAGGCATTGGCGCCGGCGAGCATGTCGGCGACCGCCAGGCCGAAGGGCACCGGTCCTTGTGCCGCGTCGCCGTTCAGCCACATCAGGCCGGAGCGTGCCTGCGCCAGGAGATCCTGCCCTGGCCGCATGACCCAGGGGCCATCCTCGCCATAGCCGCTGATCGAGGCATAGACGATTGCCGGGTTGATCGCCTTGACGGCCGCATAGTCGAGCCCGAGGCGTTCGATGACGCCCGGACGGAAATTCTGGATGAGCACGTCGGCCTTGCCGAGAAGCCGGCGCAGGAAGGCAAGGTCGTCGGCGTTCTTCAGGTCTATGCCGAGGCTTTCCTTGCCGCGGTTGATGGCGTGGAAGAGCGTCGAATCCCCCCCGACCTCGGTGTCGCTGAGATAGAGCCGGCGGGAGAGATCACCGCCGTCCGGCCGCTCGATCTTGATCACGCGGGCGCCGAGATCGGCCAGCCGCAACGAGCAATAGGGGCCGGAGAGGAACTGGCTCATATCGACCACCGTCAGGCCGGCCAGAAGTCCTGTCTCATCCTGCATGCGCATGTCCTCCTGCGCTCCCCGAAGTCGCGCCCGTGCAATTCTTATTTAAATTATTCTTTCATATATGGATTGCCGTTTCAAGCCTCGCAAGCCTGTCAACGGCTCACGTATGAATATGCCCCCCCGCCGCGGCCACGCGATCGGCCCCGGCACCCCCTCGATTGCCAGGGTGGAAAGATCGAATGTCTTGCGGGGATCAGGCCGGTTTGCGTGGCGAAACGGCGATGCGGGTCCAGATGTCCAGCGTCTCGCCGGGAGAAAGCACTTTCAGGCCGTAGGCGTCGGCCCGGTCCGGCAGGTTGAAGGCATCGACGGGATGGCTGACCGGTTCGAAACAGAAGAAATCGGCATCGGCGGCAGGCGAGAAGACCACATACTGGTCCAGCACCTCGCTTGCCTCGATATCGGCCTGCAGACCACGCGCCGGCCAGTCGATCCACGCCTTGCCGTCCCAGCCGTCGAACCAGTTGTTGATCCACCGCGGCGGCAGGGACCTTGGCGCGTTGAAGTCCATATCCGGATGCTTCGCGATGGGCTCATGAGCCTTCGGAAGATGATCGGACTGCTCCAGCCAGACGCCCTTCGACGGCGCAGTGAGCGTCGTATCCGCATCGCGCACGAACCAGGGATGGAAGCCGGCACCATATGGCAGGCGTGTTTCGGCGCGGTTGACGAGGCTCAGTTCCATCACGAGGCCGGCGCCTTCCAGACGATAGGACAGCATCGCATCGTAGCGGAACGGCCCCGGCCCGTCCGACGACAGGGTCAGGGTAATGGAATCGCTGCTCCGGGAGGCCTCCGTCCATGTGGCGGAGAAGCCGTTGCCGTGGATCGGATAGGGCTCCGTCTCCACATTGCGCGGCAGGGCGTGAAAGGCCCCGTCGAAGGAAAACCCGCCGCCGGAGACCCGCCCGGAGAACGGCACGAGGAGGATGTTGGCGAGCGCAAAGGGATGGTCCGTTGCAGGATCAACGGTGCGAAAGACCGGCTGCCAGACGCCATCCTGCCTGACATCGAAACAGGTCAGGCCGGCGCCAAGGTCGGGACGAACGCAGATGCGCGCTGCTCCATTGTCGAGTTCGATCCCCATTACCAGCCTCCGTCGATCGCGATGTTCTGGCCGGAAATCATGTCTGAGGCCGGCAAGACGAGGAAATGCACGAGATCGGCGACATCCGCCGGCTGGATACGCGCCTTCAGCGACTGGTTCTCGAGGATCCAGTCATTGTACTGTTGCAGGCAATCGGCGAAGACGCGCGCCTCCGCCTCGGACACCACCGCGCCCGGTGACACCGCGTTGACGCGCACGCCATGCGGACCCAGTTCGCGCGCCAGCGATTTCGTAAGGCCCAGCATCGCGCCCTTCGAGGCGACATAGGGCACATAGCCGTCCCAGCGCCCATTCAGGGTGACCGAGCAGAAATTGACGATCTTGCCGTAGCGCTTTTCCTTCATCGCCGGCGCGACGGCCCGGACAAGCGCGAAGGCGGCGGAGGAATTGACCCGGACCTGATCCTCGTATTCCTCCAGCGAAAAATCCTCGAACGGCTTGTTGATGATCAGCGCCGCATTGTTGATGAGGATGTCGATGCCGCCATGCGCGCGCGAAAGCGATTCCGCCCGCCGCTCCGCCGCAGCAAGGTCGTTGAGGTCCTCACCGACATAGGTAGCCGTAACGCCATGGGTTACGGCAACATCCGCCGCGAAGGCCGCGCCGCCCTCGGCGCCCGGCCGGTCGAGCAGCAGCAGGCTGGCGCCGGCACGGGCGAGCCGCGCGGCCTGGGCGCGGCCGAGCGTGCCGAGCGCACCGGTGATGAGGACGGTCTTTCCTGAAAGCTCTGTCATGGTCTCCTCACAGAAGGGCATGGACCTCGTCGATCGAGGTTGCAGCGGTCGGCTTGTCGAAGACGATCTCGCCACGCGCCATGGCGACGATGCGGTCGCAGGACTGGAAGACGTGCTGCATGTTGTGCGAGATGAAGATGCCGGTGAGGCCCTGCGCCTTCAGGCCGCGCACAAAGCCGATCACCTTGTCCGTCTCCTTGACGGAAAGATGGTTGGTCGGCTCGTCGAGGATCAGCACCTTGGACTTGAAATGCATGGCGCGGGCGATCGCCACGCCCTGCCGCTGGCCGCCGGACAGTTCGCCGACCAAGGCATCCGGCGAGCGCAGGTGCAGGTCGACATCGGCGATGGCCTGCATGCTTTCGGCGCGCATACGCTTCTGGTCCATGAGGCCGACACCGAAGACCGACCATTTCAACGGCTCGCGGCCGATGAAGAGATTGCGGGCGATCGACATGGTCGGCACCATGGAATTGTACTGATAGATCGTCTCCAATCCGTGACGCATCGCGTCCTTCGGGCTGCGCAGATCGACGGTCTTGCCCTCGATAAGCACCTCGCCGGAATCCTGATGGTGCGCGCCGGAAAGGATCTTGATCAGCGTCGACTTGCCCGCGCCGTTGTCGCCGACGAGGCCGACGGTCTCGCCGGGATGGATGGTAAGGTTGACATTCTTCAGCGCGTGCACGCCGCTGTACCATTTCTGCAGGTTGCGGCATTCGATGACCGGTGTCGTCACTTGTGCGCCTCCACCTTGATCTTGCGGGAGATCTTGCCCATCCAGGCATTGGCGATGACCGCAAACATGGTGAGCACGCCGATGGCGAACTTGAACCAGTTGGCATCGACGCGCGACAGCACCAGGCCGTTGTCGATGGTGCGGATGAGCAGAGTGCCGATGATTGCGCCGAAAACCGTGCCTATGCCGCCGGCAAGCGCCGTGCCGCCGATGACGGCCGCCGCGACCGCCTGCAGCTCCAGCCCCTCGCCGATCGAGGGCAGCGGCGAGCCGAGGCGCAGCACCTGGAGCAGGCCGGCGAAACCCGCCAGCACCGAGCAAAGCATGAAGCAGGCGATCTTCACGCGCTTGACGGGAATGCCCATCGAGGCCGCCGCCTCGTTGAAGCCGCCGGTGGCGCGGATCCAGTTGCCGAAATTGGTGAGCGACAGCAGCGCCGCGGCAAGAACGGCAATGCCGACGAACCAGACGAAGGACATGCGGAAGAGCGCGCCCTGCCAGATGTAATCCGTAAAGAGCCAGGTCGGCAGATCGGACGGCAGAAGCGGCGGAAAGCCCCCGGATATGACGATGGTGAGCGAGCGGGCGATGAACAGCATGCCGAGCGTGGTGATGAAGCTCGGGATTGAGAATTGCAGCGTCACATAGCCGTTGATGAAGCCGATCACCGCGCAGATGGCAAGGCCGAGCAGCACGGCGGCGGCGAAGGGCACACCGGAATTGAGGATCACCGCCATCGACATCGGCATCAGCGCGAAGACGGAGCCGACCGACAGGTCGAACTCGCCGCAGATCATCAGGATCGTCACGCCGATGGCGACGAGCGCCATTTCCGGCAGAAGCCCCATGACGCCGCGTACGTTCTCGACGGAGAGAAGCACGCCGTTCGACTTCACCTGGAAGACGGCAAGAAGGATGATCAGGAGGGCGAGGCCGGCAAGCTCCGGCTTGTCGAGATAGATTTTCAGAAACCGCTTCATGGGCTCCACTCGTGCTTCGGTGCCCCGCCGCATAGGCAAGGCACCGGTTTTCCCATAGGAGCGCCGGATCAGCGCAGGCCCTGCTTTGCCATTTCGAGAATGGTCGGCACGTCCTTGGGCGTGACGATGCCCTGCCCCGTGTCGATGTCCGACGGCGTCAGGCCGGCCGTCTTCCACAGATAGGCCTGCATGACCGGCATGAAGCCCTGCATGTAGGGCTGCTGGTCGACCTGCACCTGCACGTAGCCGGCTTCCATCTGCTGCAGAACCTCCGGCACGAGGTCGAAGCCGCCGAGCAGCACCTTGCCGGGCTCGATGCCCCGGTCCTTCAGCACTTTGGCGACGCCGGCATGCCAGTAGCCAGTGTCGAAATAGGCTGTGGTGTTCGGGTTGGCATTGAGATAGGCGCCGATGCGGTCGGCGGTCAGCGCGAGGTCGGTGGCCGAATCGATGCGCGTGATGGTGATCTCGCGATCGGCATGGGCGGCCTTGTATTCTTCCAGGAACTTCATCACGCCGCCGGCGCGCTGTTCGGACCAGGTCTGGCCCGGCGCGTTGACGCCGACCAGCAGGCTGAGCGGGCCTTCCTTGGGGAAATTCTCCGACTGCGCCTTGGCAAGCGAATAGCCGGCCGCCGTAAAGCCCTGGCCGATGAAAGCCTTGCGTGCATTGCCTTTGGCGCCTTCGCTGTCGTCGACATTGACGGCAAGCACGAGGATGCCGGCATCGACGGCTTCCTTGATCACATTGTCATAGGCCTTGTTGTCGACGATCGCGACGAAGATCGCATCCGGCTTCGTGGCGATCGCCGCCTGCAGGTTGGCGACGGCCTGCTCGACCGCGCCTTCGGTCTGCGTCAGAATCAACTGGCATGAGGCCCCGACCTTCTCGCAGGCGTCGTCATAGCCCTTCTTAACCGATTGCCAGAAGGTGTTCGAGGCGGACGAATGGCTGATGAAGGCAATGTTGAGGCCTTCCGCGCTGGCGCCCGAGACCATCACCCCCAGGCCGAGGGCCGTTCCCGCAAGAAATTTCCGGATCATCATGATGCGTACCTCCCGTTGAACATCAATCGTGGTTGTCCCGGCGTCACTCCACGCCGTCGAAGAATTCCGTCCGCGCCCGGGCAATCTCGGGCAGCGATTTGAGGATCTCGCGCAGATGCGTGCGCAGCGCCGCTTCGGCCTTGCCGACATCGCCCGCAGCGATCGCATCGACAATGCGCTCGTGCTGCCCGATCAGCCGGCCGATCTGGATATCGTCGACGCTGAGGAAGCGCACGCGGTCCATCTGCGCCTTGACGCTTTCGATGACGCTCCAGGCATAGGCGCGGCCGGCCGCCGCCGCGAGCGTGTGGTGGAAGAGTTCGTCAAGCCGCAGGAAGGTGGCGCGGTCGTCCTGCGGCACCTGCTTCTGCCTTGCGATCTGATCGCGCAGTTCCCGCACGGTCTCGGCCGTATGCTCTGCGGTGACCTGACGCACGATATCGGCCTCGATCGCCTCGCGCACGAAGCGCACGTCCATTACGGAAGCGGTGGAAATCCGCGTCACATAGGTGCCGCGCTGCGGCAGGACCTGCACCAGCCCCTCCTCCGACAGCTTGATGAAGGCCTCGCGCACCGGCTGGCGGCTGACCGACAGGCTTTTGGCGATCTCCGCCTCCGAGATGCGCTCGCCCGGCATCAGCTCGGCCTGGATGATCTGCTCGCGCAGGATGCGATAGACCTGCGGCCCGACGGCCTCGGCGACCGAGAGAACGCGCTGCGGTTTGATGTTCTGCATTCCAGCCTCCCTCACTCCGTCAAAGGCTACTAGCCTACTACCATACGAGTCAAGCGATCAGCGCCGTGCCGGTCACTCCAGCGCCGAAGTCCGGCGCGAGACGTCGAATTTGCGGTCGAGATCCGGCGCAAGATCAATGCCATGGCCCGGTCCGGGCGGCACGGTGATCATGCCGTTCGTCACGGTTGGCAGTTGCGTCGTCAGGTCGGCGTACCAGGTCTTGTAGTAGGCGCGCACGCTTTCCTGCACGAGCGCGTTCGGCGCGTTCAGCGACAGGTGCGTCGAGGCGGCGAGCACCACGGGGCCGGTGCAGTCATGCGGGGCCACCGGCAGGTGCCATGCTTCCGCCATGGTGGCGATCTTCTTGGCCTCGGAAAGGCCTCCGCACCAGGAAAGATCGAGCATGACGACGCCGGCAGCATCGGTCTCCATCAGATCACGAAAGGCCCAGCGGGTGGCAAGCGTCTCCGAGGCGCAGAGCGGCGCGCGGCTTGCCGCCGCATAACGCTTGAGGCTGGAGAGCGAATCCATCTTGATCGGATCTTCGTGCCAGAAGGTGGCATAGGGCTCCAGCGCCCGGGCGATCTGGATGGCCGGGGTGAGTTGCCACATGGAATGGAACTCGACCATGATGTCCATGCGGTCGCCGACGCGCTTGCGAATCTTCTCGAAGGGTTCGAGCGCCTTGCGCAGATCCGGCCCGGAAATGTACTGGCCGCCGCTCTTTTCCGCCGCGATGTCGAACGGCCAGATCTTCATGGCCGTGATGCCCTCCGACAGGAGGTCTTCGGCAAGCTCGTCCGCCCGCTCCAGAAAGCCGTTAAGGTCGTCATAGTCGCGCCGCGGGCCGCCGATGCCGTAATTGTCGGTCTGCTGGCCCTTGGCCTCGCGCATGTAGGTGTTACCGGCGCAGGTGTTGTAGGTGCGGATCTCGCGCCGCGAGAAGCCGCCGAGCAACTGGGCGATCGGCAGGTTCGTCGCCTTGCCGAAAAGGTCCCAGAGACCGATATCCACGGCCGAATTGCCGCGCATTTCCGCCCCCGTCGAACGGAAGCCGAGATAACCCGTCAGATCCTTGGAAATACGGTCGATCTCAAGGGGATCACGGCCGAGCAGCTTCGGCGCCACGACCTCGTGGATGTAGGCCTCCACGGTCGCAGCCATGAAGAAGGTCTCGCCAAGCCCGACAAGGCCTTCGTCGGTGTGGATGCGCACCCAGAGGATGTTGGCAAAGTCGCGGGCGCGGACGGTTTCAAACGCGGTGATCTTCATGGTCAGTACACTCCCGCTGCCAGCAGCGCCTTCACCGTCAGGTCGAAATGCTCGACCATCGCCTGCTCACCCGTCGTCGGATCGCCATTGGCGATGGCCTGGGCGATGGTCATGTGACCGTCGATGCTTTCCTGCCGCGTCTCGTTGCTGGCGCGGCTTGCCCAGCCGATCGGCCAGGTCTGGCGCGTCACCACATGGAACGAGCCGACGATCAGCGAGAACATCGGATTGCGCGACGCCGCGCCGATCGCCTCGTGAAAGGCGATGTCGTGCTCCATGACCTTTTGCGGCTCTTCGAAATCCCGCTGCATCGCCTCGGCCAGCGCGACGATTGCAGCCGCCTCGCGGTCGGTACGGCGCATGGCAGCAAGCACGACCGTCCGGCGCTCGACCGTGCGGCGGACATCGAAAATCTGCTGGATCGTCACCTGGTCGGTGTGCACGGCATGATCGGTGACCAGCGCCAGCACGTCTGCCCTGGGCGCCGCCACCCGGGGGCGCCGGCCGTTACCGACATCGATCAGCGTCAGTGCGGACAACGACCGATAGGCCTCGCGCACGATGCCACGGGAAACGCCGAGTTTTTCCGCGAAGGCCCCCTCGCTCGGCAGCCAATCGCCGACCTGCAGGCCATTTTCGCGAATATGGATCCGGACGGCATCCATGACGCCGCCGAGCAGCCCCTCGCCGCCCTTCTGACCACTGACCGCATCCGGTTCCGACTTCGATTCCATCGCGCCGCCCTTACCTATCATATAGGTTACTAGATACCTCGAAATAGATTTACCGCCAGCTATTGTCAACGTAAATTTCATGGATAGGGAGAGCGGCGCTTGGAGACGGGAATCCGATGCACTACGGCCAGCATCGCCGCCAACGATGTCATCTGGTCCGGCGGGAAACACGCACTCTGCTGGGCGCACATCGGCGGCTAATACGCCCACCGTCACAGGCCGCGCAGCGCGGACATACAGACCCGGCCGACAACCGGGCTATCGAGTGATGAAGCGGCCAGACCCAAGCCTGATGTTTTTACGATCCACAGCGCAGCGTCCTTTCGGTGCGCGAGCACCGGAAGCGCGGAAATTCGCCATTTGCAGACCGGCATCGGCTGAGTATCAATTGGCCTTACAGGCCGCCGAGCAGGACGATATCGGCGGGCATGCCCGGCCTGAGGAAGCCGACGTTTGCCTCCAGCCTCATGAGGCGGCTCGGATTTGCCGTTGCCATCTTCAACGCGTCCTCGAGAGGAACACCCACGACATCGACCAGCCGCCGCAGCGAGGTCGCCATGTCGGTATGCACGCCGGCCAGCGAGCCGATACTGTTCACCAGCTTGCCGCCTTCAAGGCGGATGGTCTCGCCATAGAGGGTGAAATGATCCGGCCCGTTCCACGTCGACATGGCATCCGAGACGAGCACCATGCGCCCGACCATCGGACGGGAACGGATTGCCAGGCGCAGCACCGCATCGTCCACATGGTGCCCGTCGGCAATGAAGCCACAATAAAGATCGCTGTCGAGCGCGGCGCCCACGACACCCGGCTCGCGCGAGGTGATGGGCGTCATCGCATTGTAGAGATGGGTCACCGCTCGCGCGCCCTCCGCAATCGCGGCCCGCGTCGTCGCGGCATCGGCCGCGGTATGGCCGAGCGAGACGACGACGCCCATCGCGCGCAGCGACGCGATCGTTCCCGGCGGCACGCATTCCGGCGCGAGCGTCAGGAGGACGGGCACATTGGCGGCGCGCAGGCGCCGGACACAGGAAAGCGTATCGTCGTCAATCGGGCGGATGAAGCGTGGATTGTGCGCCCCCTTGCGTGCCACGCTGATATGCGGGCCTTCGAGATGAACGCCGACGATGCCATCCCGCCCGACCGCGGCGATCACGGCTGAGACGGCCTTTTCCATCACCTCGGGCGCATCCGTGATCAGCGTCGGCAGGATGGCCGTCGTGCCGCCCGGCCGATGCGCAGCGGCGATGGCGCGGAGACCATCGGCCGTCGGCGTGCCGTTGACCATGACACCGCCGCCGCCATTGACCTGCACGTCGAAGAATCCAGGCGATGCGAGGCCGTTCGTCCGCCAGACGGGCAGGTCGTCCCGCCCCGCCTCCACAACCGGGTGCAGGTCGTCGATGCGTCCCGCCACGATGCGCACGGCGCGGCCCGTATCGAGCGTCTCGCCGTCGAAAAGCCTCTCCGGCACGAGCCACCACGCCTCGGTCGCGTCGATATCGAAGGGAGCCACGTCCTGCCCGGCGATGACCGTCATCCCGCGGACCTCGCAGACGCCGCATAGTAGGGCGCAAGCGCCGCCTGGATCTGCGCATAGACGAGAGCCAACCGCCAGTCGCGCACGCGCGATGCCAGGCGATCGGCACGCGCAAGAACGCCAGGCGCGAAATATTGCTCCAGCACCATGCGCGGCGGCCGGGTCTCGCCGAGGAGGGACATCAGGCGCTCCACCGCCTGCCGCGCCGCCGGCTGGGTCCAGTAGTAGCGGATGCGGTCGGCATAACTGAAGTGCCGCAGCAGGCGAAGCTGTGCCTCGCCACCGCTGTAATGTTTGCGCCAGTTCGCGGGATCGGCCAGCATCAGGTCCTCCATGACGGCAGGAACACGCGGACGATCCGGCTCCGCACCGATCCAGTCCGACACACCTTCCAGCGCATAGACCGCCTGGCGATAGGCATGGGTCAGCGCCGGACCGACCTTCAGCACCGCGAAATGACGCCGCCCGAGCTCGGGATAGACGTCCGGCGCCTGGTAATCTGTGGAATGAGCCTCGAAACTCAGGCCGGGACGATCGCGCAGCACCGGCGACAGGCGATCGGGCGTTGCCGGATCGAAGGCATGGATGTGGTCCGGCGCAAACTCCAGGCCCGGCTGGACCACGAGGCCCACTGCCCGTTGCCAGGCACCATGAAGCCCCAGGGCCTCGAAATGATCGCGATGCGCCGCGATGGTGGCCTCTGCGCTTTCCGGCGTCGTCGGGGCGATTCCCTGTCCGCCCTCCTCCGCCCGGGCACCGCCGGGCGGCGGCACTTCCGTGCCATACATGTAGCTCAGCGACGACGGGTCGTCAGTGGCAGCCTCGCAGACGCCGGCGAGTTCGGCCGCCCGCGCGGCGCTGACCGCATCGGCCACCTGGGCAGGCTCACCCGCGCAGCCTTCTGAGCAGTCGAGATGGATCTTGGTAAAACCGGCACGCACATAGGCCGCCACGAGGCCCCGCGCATGCGCCATCGCCACATCGGCCGGCTGGCTGCGCCACACCTGCGGCCCGAGATGGTCTCCGCCGAAGAGCAACGGCTGGCCCGATGCGCCGACGCGATCGCGAATCTCGTGCACGAAGCGGATGAAATCGGCCGGTTGCATGCCGGTGTAGCCACCGAACTGGTTGACCTGATTGCTCGTCGCCTCGACGAGCAATGGCACCCCATGCTCTTCGGCGAGAAGAAGTGCGGCGGCGATGACATCCGGATGCGCCGAGCACACGGAGGGCATGGTCTCCCCCGAACCCGCGCGGTTGCGGGCGATCAGAGCACGCAGCTCCTTCATGGCCGGCCCTCCCGCAGCGATTGGCGGGCAAGGATGGCCGCGCCCCGGGTTCCGCTGGCATCACCATGCAGCGCAATCCGAAAGACGGGGCTGCGCACGCCCGTCAACTTGTGCGCCTCGAAGGCCGCGGCAAGGTCGTCGGCAAGGCCAGCCATGCGCGACAGGCCGCCGCCGAGCACGACGCAGTCCGCGTCGATCGTCAGCTGGATCGTGTGAACGAGTTCGCAGAGCAGGTCGAGCCAGATGTCCAGCACGGACCGCATCGCCGCATCGCCTCCGGCCGCAGCCTCGACGATTTCCTCCGCCCGCAGCGGCCGGCCGGCGACGTGCTGCGCGATGCGCGTCAGGCCGGGGCCGGACACGTAGGTCTCGTAGCATCCGGTGCGTCCGCAACCGCAGGCGACGAGCGGCAGGCCGTACGTCGCCACACGCTCGGCCGGCAGGCCGAAATGGCCGACCTCGCCGGGAAGCCCGTTGAGGCCCTTCGCCAGCCGGCCATCGACGCAAACACCACCACCGACGCCCGTGCCGAGAATGAGACCGAAGACGGTGCGATGGCCCGCGCCCGCTCCGCCATTGGCTTCCGACAGGGCAAAGCACTTGCAGTCGTTCTCCACCGGCACGCGGCGGCCGAGGCACGCCGAAACGTCGGCGCCAAGGCTGCGCCCGGTCGCCGGCAGATTGGAGGTAACCGAAAGCCCGGTCGCTGCATCGATCAGTCCCGGCAGGCCGATGCCGATGGCGGCAAGGTTGCCGGCTTTTGCCTCGAGCCAGCCGGCCTGCTCGGCAATCGCCGCCACGAGGTCGTCGTAGCTGTCCTTGCGGGTATCGATCCTGCGCTTTTCGATCGGCTGCAAGTCGTCCCCGAACAACGCCGCCTCGATCTTCGAACCACCGACATCGATGGCGCCATAGGCGGCCGGGGCGGGCTTCGGCAGGTCGTAGAGCGTCACGCCGGCAACGACACGGGTAAGGTTCCGGCCGGCAAAGGGGTCGTCGACCGCAAAACCGAGCCGGTCCGACCAGATCACGGCCAGCATCTGCGCAACGATGACATGCAGCACGGAACCCCAGGCATCGTTACCGATGGCGGGCACGTCGATATCAGCGCCGCCCGTCGCCGGGCCGAGCCGGACGATGGCCTGGGGACCGAACTGCACGGCAATCTCCCGGGCAAGGTCGATGTCATAGGCCTGCGTGAACGGATCGGCCGATTGCAGGACGAAGACCAGCGTATTCTTGTTCACCACCGCCTTCGGGCCGTGGCGAAAGCCGAGCGTCGAATCCCAGGACGTGGCGATGCTGCCGGCCGTCAGCTCCAGCACTTTTAGTGCACATTCCCGCGCCGAGCCAATCAGCGGACCGGAACCGAGGAAGACGACGCGCTCGGGCGTGGCGAGCCTAGCAAGATCGGCAAAACCGCGGCGGATCAGTCCCTCCGCCGCATCGGCAAGGCGCGCCAGCAGCGCGGTCGGCTCGTCCGGCGGGGCGGGATCGAAGCAGGCGAGCGCCGAAAGCAACATCGTCGTGTAGCTGGAGGTCATGGCGAAGCCGCGGTCGTTCGTTTCCGGCGGGAGCAGGATCGTCCGTTGTTCGCCCGGCCCCAGCCCCATCGGCCGCGCCAAAGCACTCTCGGCGTTGCAGGTGATGTGCAGGCGGTCTGCCTCTGGCGCATGCGCATCCAGCAGCCGGAGGGTGCCGAGGGTTTCCGAACTGTTGCCGCTGCGGCCGAAGGAAACGACCAGCCTGCGTGCGCCGGGCCTCAGGAAGCTCAACGGGCTCGACACGAGGTCCGTCGTCGGCACGGCGCGGAAGCGCGCAGGGCCGGCGGCGCGGTTGAGATAGGATGCCAGCGTCTCGCCGATGAAAGCGGAGGTGCCGGCACCGCAGAACCACACCTCATCATGCGCGCGGCTTGCCAGCCATGGGCGGATTTCGGCGGCAATGCCGGCAAGTTCGGGGGCGAAAGCCCGCCAGACCGCGGGCTGCTGGCGGATTTCCCGTGTGGTGTCCCAGCGGTCGAGGCCGGGGATGGCGGTGGAAGCACTTTGCGACGTCATTTTGCAGTCTCTTCGATTGGTTCCACGCGGTGAACGGCAACGCCCCGCGCCTCGATCGCGGCGACCACGTCGTCGCCAAGACCGGTATCGGTGATGATCGTGTGGATGCGCTCGATCTCACAGAAGCGGTGCAGGCCGGGCGCGCGGAACTTCGTCGAATCCGCCAGCACGACGACACGCCGCGAAACCTGGATCATCGCCGTGTTCTGGTGCGCTTCGTCCTCGTTGAAGGTGCTGAGACCGGAGGCGGGATCGATGGCGTCGGCACCGAGATAGACGGCGTCGAAATGCATATTGGCAAGCGTGTTCTCCACCATGCGGCCGGAGAGCGAACGCGATTCATGGCGCAGCACGCCGCCCGGCAGCATGATGGAATGCTGCGTCGCCCCGCGCAGCGCATCGACGATGTTGAGGCCGGTGGTCATCACCGCCAGCGGGTCGGCATCGCGAAGCGTTTCAGCGAAGAGCTGGGCGGTCGAACCGGAATCGATGATGATCGAGCGGTCCGTGCCGATCAGCGTGCGCGCGTGGCGCGCAATGGCACGCTTCAGTGCGAGGTTGACCACGGCCTTGTCGGTTATCTGCGGCTCGAGGAACGAGCTGCGCTCGGCTGCCGGCCCGTTCGCCAGCGCCATGGCAAGCGCGATGCGGAAATCCGGAATGCCCTTGTAACCGTAGCGACGGCAGAAGCGGATAACGGAGGGCTCGCTCACCTCCGCGGCGGCGGCAATCTCCTGCACCGGCTTGTGCATGAAGCCCTCCGGCGCGGCGAGCATGTACTGAGCCACCCGCCGGAAGGTCTTGTTGAGTTCCGGCAAATCGGCGGAAACGGTCTCGATCAGGGTCTGGCCGGGTGGGGGAACAGAGGTCAAGGCACACTCCTTTCGACCGGACTGCCGGGCTGCGCACCGGCCTCTCGCATCCGGTAACGCAAGTTGCGGCCCATCGCATCAAAGAGTTGCAGGCGCTCCTGCGCCAGCGTGAAGGAGAGCCGATCGCCGGCCCTGACACCCGCCTGGCCGGCAAGCTTTGCCGTCAGGGCCTGGCCGTCCGCCAGCCGGCCGTAGACGATGGTCTCGCCGCCAAGCTGTTCCACCACCTCAACCGTCGCGCTCAGTTCGCCGCCGTCGGACACGGTCATATCCTCCGGGCGGACGCCGAGCTCCAGCCCCTCCAACGGTGAAGGTACGGCCGAGGGCGGCAGGTCGAGGGCAACACGCCCGGCGCCGGGAAGCGTACCCGTCACCCTCCGCCCCTCATTGGCAGCCGAAGCGAAGCGGATGAAGTTCATCGGCGGCTGCCCAAGGAAGCCGGCGACGAAACGGTTGATCGGGTTGTTGAAGAGTTCGAGCGGCGCGCCGACCTGCTCGATAATCCCCTGCCGCATCACCACCATGCGGTCGGCAAGCGTCATGGCCTCCACCTGGTCATGCGTCACGTAGATCATGGTGTTGCCGAGCTTGGCGTGGAGCTTGGCCAGCTCGACGCGCATCTCGCCCCTGAGCGAGGCATCGAGATTGGACAGCGGCTCGTCGAACAGAAAGATGCGCGGATTGCGTGCCAGCGCCCGGCCGATCGCCACGCGCTGGCGCTGGCCGCCGGAAAGCGCCTTCGGCTTGCGGTCGAGCAGCGCCTCCAGCTTGAGGAGTTTTGCCACCTCGATCACGCGCGCCCGGATGTCCGGTTTCGGCGTGCCCGCGATCTTCAGGCCGAAACCGATGTTCTCGGCGACCGTCATGTGCGGATAGAGCGCGTAGGACTGGAAGACCATGGCGACGCCCCGTTTCACCGGATCGGCCGCGGTCATGTCCTCACCGTCGATGGCGAGGGTGCCGCCGCTGATCGGCTCCAGCCCGGCAATGCAGCGCAGCAGCGTGGACTTGCCGCAGCCCGACGGCCCGACCAGCACGACGAACTCGCCGCTCGAAATGGCAAGGTCGGCGCTGCGGATGATCTCCAGGCTGCCATAGGATTTGCGAAGCTCGCGGATCTCGACCGTCGTCATCAGTTCGTCCCGTCTTCGAGCACGACCCGCATGCGGAAATCGAGATGTTCCGGCAAAGGGTTGGCCCTGTTGTGCGTTTCCAGTTCGGCGGCAGTGGGCGCGCGGCCCAGCCGCTGTTCCAGTCGACCCGTCTGCAGGGCGTGCCAGAGGTCGGCCGAAAGATCCTCGCCTTCGCGGATGGTCGCGAACTCGACCGCCAGCAGCGCTTCCAGCGTATCGAGATCACCCCGCGCCGCCGCCACCGAGGCGCGGGCGAGCACGATGCGCTCCTGCGCTGCGACGGCCTCCGGAAGGTCGGCCAGGAAGGTTTCAAGCGCGGCGGACCGGTCGGCACGCAGCAGGAACTGCACGATCTCGACAGCCAGCTCGGCCGGGGCATCCTCGGCCTTCCAGGCGGCAAGATAGAGCCGCTCGGCCTCCGCGCCGTTCTCCGTGATCAGAGCCTGCTGGCGCAGCCCCAGCCAGCTTGGGTGCGCCGCCGTCGAGCGCGCGAACAGGTCGCGCGCCGTTGCCACGTTCTCGCGGTCGAGCGCGGCGATGCCGAGCAACAGCTCATGCAGCCATGTCTTCCCCTGTGCTTCGGCGCTGCGCTCCAGCGCCGCGACCCAGGCGTCCGAAACCGCAAGGTCGGCGGGAACACGGGTCAGGTTGGCTGCAGAGATCTTGCCGCTTTCTGCAAGGTCGTCCCAGAGGTCGGCGGGCCGGTCGACGGAGAAATCGAGGCCTGCGGCAAGCAGCTTGCCGGTGAGTTTTTCCTGCCGGCCGCCCCAGGGCGAGCCCGCGGCAAGGCGACGATCGACCGGCATCTGCGACAGGCGCGTCAGGAACCCGTCGACTTCCGTGAGGTCGGCCTGCGGGAAACGCCGATCCACCGCCTCCGCCGTCGCGCGTTCAGCGATCGCATAGCTCTCGCAATGGGCTGCGGCCGGATCGACCGACAGGCCGCCATAGACCTCGGTCCAGCGCGTTTCGCTTTCCGCAGCCAACACGAAGCGCTGGTTCTGCGTCGGCGTGATGCCGGCCTGGATCTCGATGTAGTCGCCCTCGTCCTTGCGCGCGAGATAGTCCATCCAGTGCTGCCCGCCGGCCGCCGTGCCGAAATAGAAGAACTTCCGGCCCTTCAGGCCCGATGTCGCCGTCTGCGCAAGGCCGGTGCCCGTCTTGTCGAGGGCGGCAATGAACAGGCGCTTTGCATCAGGCTTGCGGAAGAAGACCGATGTCGCCCCCTTCCAGAGGCCCGGATAGGAGCCATCGAAGCGCGCCGGATCGGGAAAGGCGAAGCGCGCAAGCTCGTTGCCCGGCAGGACATGTTCGATCGCATAATCCGCAGGGCTGATGACGCGCATGCCCGCACTCGCCGGCACGGCGACATTGGTCCACCAATAGGCGTGTTTTTCCACCGGCGCTGCATTGACGATGCGCCCATGCACATAGAGCCGGTCCTCGCCCGCCGGCAGGAAGAGATCGATCTGCCAGGTGGCCTCGACGATACGGTCGAACTCGTAGATGCGCAGCACCGGGCCGCGCTCCGTCTCGACGACGCCGGCAAAGACCGGAGCCGCGGTGAAGGGCGTATGGCCGGGGATAAGCCCGTTCCACTCGATACCGCCGGAAAACCAGGCGTTCAGCGCAGCCAGATTGGCCGGCTGGAAGACGGGATTGCGGAAGACGAGATCGCGGCCGAGCGCGTAGTCGTAGAGCTGCATGATGCGCCCGCCATATTGCGGGGCGACAGCGATGCGCAGCCGGCCGTTGTCGAGCACGATCAGCGGCATGTCTGCGGGCTGCTGTGCGCGGTCGTAGTCGTCATAGACGCGGTAGGGCAGGATGGAATCCTTGCCCCAGTCGAAGGCGTTGGCGCTTTCTTCCGCGGTAAGGCCGCGCGACGGTGGTGTCGCCTTGTCCGGGATCGGCTGCTGCCAGCGCAGGCGCGGCAGCCGGCTCGGACCGCCAAGATGAGACATCGGCAGGGTCACGACCGTTTGCTCGATTGTCGTGACGCCCTCGGCGCTGGGTTTCTGCAGGGTCCGGTTCACTTGACGCCTCCCATGGTGATACCGCTGATCATCCGCTCGGAGAGGATGATGAAGAGAATGATCGTCGGCACCATCACGATGGTGACGCCGGCGAAGAGGCCGGCCCAGTCGCCGCCCGAATATTGCATGGACGTGATCAGCGAATAGATGCCGAGCGAGAGCGTCCGGTTCTCCGGGCTGTTGAGGAGCACGAGCGAGAGCTGGTACTCGTTCCACAGGCCGACGAAGTTGAGGATCGCGACCGTGGCGATGCCGGGGCCGGCGAGCGGCAGCATGACGTGCCGGAACACCTGGAAATCCGAGCAGCCGTCGATGATCGCCGCTGATTCCAGTTCGGATGGTAGCGAGGCGAAGAAGCCTTCCAGCACATAGATGCTGAACGGAATGGAAAGCGCCACATAGACGAGGGAGAGCCCCGTCAGGCTGTCGCCGAGCCTCAGCGTCGTCATGATGACGAAGAGCGGCACGAAGAGCAGCGGGATCGGCACACCCATGCCGAAGGCAAAGAAGTTCGACAGCGCCGCCCGCCCGGCAAAGCGCCCGCGGCTCAGCACATAGGCGGCCGGTACCGAGACGAGGAGCAGGGCGATGACCGAGACGGAAGTGACGATCAGGCTGTTGAGGAAATAGTCGCCGAAGCGGCTGTTCACCCAGGTCTTGACGTAGTTGCCCCAGGCGGGATCAAGCGGGATCGACCAGGGTTTTCCGAAAAGATCACGGTTGCGCTTCAGTGAGGCGAGAATGATCCAGAGCACGAAAAAGACAGAAAGGGCCGACCAGCCGCCGATCACGAGATAGGAAAACCCGCGTTTTGCGCCGCGCAACGTCAGAAGCTTGCTCATCTCAATACTCCACGCGTTCGCGCTTGAAGACGACGCGCAGCAGCACGATCGTGACGAGAGTCAGGAAGAAGAGCGCGACGCCGATGGCGGTCGAATAGCCGAGCGCATAGACCGGTTCACGCTGGCCGAAACCCATGATGTAGAGGTAGATCGCGGGCGTATAGAGGTTCTGGTCGATGTTCGGGCCACCGAAAGCGTAGGGGAACTCGACGATCTTGATGGCATGGATCGACCACAGCACCAGCGTGATCAGGATGACGTCCCAGATCATCGGCAGGGTGATGAGGCGGAAGATCTGAAAGGTGCTCGCACCCTCGAGCCGCGCGGCCTCATACATGTCGATCGGCACCTTGTCCGCACCGGCGAGGATGAGGATCGTGTAGAAGCCCGCCGAGATCCAGACAAGGCCAACCATCATGGCGAAGAAAACGTTCTCCGGCGCCGTCCAGGAGATGGAGGCAAGTCCCGTGAGGCCGAGCGCCTTCAGGAGGCTGGTCAACAGGCCGTAGCGCGGCATGAAGACGAAGGACCAGAAGGTCGTGATCGCGACGACCGCGATGATGTTCGGCAGGAAGATCAGCGCGCGAAACAGTTTCTTGCCCCACAGCCCCGAATTCAGGAGCATGGTGAAGACAAAGGCGAGCCCGAAGGTGGCGATGCCACCCACGACCATGATCAGCGACATGTTGCGCAGCGCCTGCCAGAAGATCGGATCGGCGAGGAGACGCGTATAGTTGCCGAGCCCGACCCAGACCGGCGTGTCGCCGAAGCCTGATGTCTTGAACAGGCTGAGATAGAAGGCCTGCAGCGCCGGAAAGATCAGCAGGCCGAGATAGAGGATGAGGGCGGGCGCCAAAAACGCCACCACCATGCGTCGCCTCATCATCGCGTCGTCTCCATTGGGCAAGATATTTGATCGTCACAAGGCCGGCCGGGGCGGCGCAGGCGCATCACCCCGGCTTGCTGCAAGGGCCTTATTGCTGGCTTGCCCAATGAGCCTTGGTCCGCTCGACGAGGATCTTGACGAAATCCTCCGGCGTGGACTGGGCAAGGAACATCTTGCTGAATTCGGGCGTCAGCACCGTCGCGTTGAATTCCGGATAGGAGACGCCGAGACCGCCGCCAAAGCCGGAAAGTGCCGTCGCGTTCTTCGCCGAGGCATAGGCATCCGCCAGCACCGGCGGCCATTCGACGCCATCACGCACCACGCCAACGCCGCCATCGGCAACGAGGATCGACTGCGCCTCCTCACTGAGGAGATAATTGACGAAACCGGCAGCCTCCTTGGCGTTCGGCGAATTCTTAAGAACCATCACAGACACGAGGCCGACCTCGATATCCGTCACCTTGCCGGCACCGCCCGCAACGGCCGGGAAATTGAAGGCGCCCCAGGGGAAATCGGCACCGGCCGTCTCCGTCAGCTCCGTCGGAAGCCAGGAGCCGACAAGTTCGCCCATCGTGTCACCGAGTGCGATCGTCTGCTGGCCGGCCGGATACTGGAAACCGCGCACATCTTCCGCGATGCAGCCGGCATCCCAGAACTTGCGGGCCGTCTTTGCAGCCTCAAGCACGGCCGGATCGGACCAGCCCGAGCCGTCCTTGACCTCGAAGGCCTTGATCATGGCATCCGAGCCCTTGGCACGCGACAGGAGATGCGAGAAGTACAGCACCTGGTAGAAGCCGACATTGCCCTCGGTCACCAGCGCATGCTTGCCGCTTTCCTTCAGCTTGCCGCACAGGGTGAAGAGCTCGTCGAGGGTCTGCGGAACGCTACCGCCGGCCTCGGTCATCATCTCCTTGTTGTACCAGATGTTGACGGTGTTGTAGATGTAGGGAACCTGAACGATCTTGCCGCCGGTGGCGTAGAGATCGAGCACGCCGGGCAGGAGGGCTGCTTTCGTATCGCCAAGCTCCGCCGCGATCTCGTAGCCAAGCCCTTCCTTCTGCAAACCACCAGCCAGCTGGTCGCCATCCTGGTCGGCAAAGTCGACCTGCGTGCCGGCCTGAAGCGCCGCGCGCAGCTTGGTCTGGTTCTGGCGACCGTTCCAGACGACCTTGAAGGTCGTGTCCGGGTTCGCCTTGGTATAGTTGTCCATGACCTTGCGCAGAGCGGCGGCCTGCGGCTCGGGCTCGTTCCACATCGACCAGAAGACCAGTTCGGCTGCATTGGCGGCGCCGATGCCCGCCATCATGCCGAGCGACAGCGCGGCAGCGGCGGCAGAGCGCCATAAGATCGTGTTCACCATTCACTCCTCCCAAATCGAAAGCGCGCCGGTTTGTCCTGCTATGCGCGGCTTCGTGGGGGCAGTTAGAGGGAGAATCTGAAATTTTGCAACATAAAAATCTCGCAAACTTTCAGTTTTGTAGTTTTATTACATTTGACGATTTGGCGGGGGCAAAGGTCGCATCCGGCTCGACGCCCCGCGTGAAAATCGGGCATGCTCGAGGCAATGCTTCTTGCCGCGCCCTCCTCAGAACGGACCGTCCATGACCGATCGCCCCTTCACCGTCATCGAAAACCAGTGGATCACGCTTGCCGACGGCACCCGGCTGGCTGCACGCATCTGGATGCCGGACGGCGCGGAGGCGGATCCCGTACCCGCCGTCTTCGAATTCCTGCCCTACCGCAAGCGCGACGGCACGAGCCCGCGCGATGAATCGACCTATCCCGTCTTCGCCGCCGCCGGCATTGCCGGCGTGCGCGTCGATATCCGCGGCTCCGGCGAATCCGACGGCGTCATCGACGGCGAATATACCCCGCTGGAGCTCGCCAATGCCTGCGAACTGATCGCGTGGATTGCGGCGCAGCCCTGGTCGAACGGATCGGTCGGCATGATGGGCATCTCCTGGGGCGGCTTCAACTGCCTTCAGGTCGCCGCCCTGAAGCCGCCGGCGCTGAAGGCCGTCATCTCCATCGCCTCCACCGTGGATCGCTACAACGACGACATCCACTACAAGAACGGCACGCATCTTTCGGCCCAGCTTTCCTGGGCCGCCACCATGCTCGCCTATCAGTCCCGCTCGCCCGACCCTGCCATCGTCGGCGAACGCTGGAAGGCGATGTGGCTGGAGCGGCTGGAGAACGAACCCTTCTTCCTGGAGGAATGGCTGCAGCACCAGCGCCGCGACGCCTTCTGGAAGCACGGCTCCATTTGCGAGGATTTCGCCGGCTTCCCGGTGCCAGCCCTCGTCATCGCCGGCTGGGCGGACGGCTATCGCAGCACGCCGCTGAAGGCCGTCGAGGGTCTCGGCGACAAGGCCAAGGCGCTGATCGGCCCTTGGGTGCATAAATATCCGCACTTCGCCTGGCCGAAGCCGCGCATGGATTTCCATGCGGAAGCCATCGCCTGGTGGAACCGCTGGCTGCGCGGCGAAGAGAACGGGGCGGAGGAAACACCGCAGGTGCGCGCCTATATCCAGGACGCCCCCCGCCCGGCGCTCCGCCGCGAGGCCGATCCCGGCTTCTGGATTGCCAAGGATCGCTGGGAGGCGCCCGACATGGCGACCTTCTACGTCGAGCAATACGGCACCCTAACCCCCGGCATGCCGATCGCCGGCGCCAGCGGCTACGACCGCACGCTGAAATCCCCGCTCGACACCGGCATCATGGCCGGCGAATGGTTTACGCTGAAGCCGGATGCGGAGATGGCGCTCGACCAGCGCCTCGATGACGCCGGCTCGCTGGTGATCGAAACCGCGCCGCTCACGGTAGCCGAAGACTTCCTCGGCCAGCCAGTGCTGGAACTCGACATCGCAACGGACGCCGATATCGCCAATCTCTGCGCCCGCCTCGTCGATCTGCATCCGGACGGAACGGCGACGCGCGTCACCTTCGGCGTGCTCAACCTCGCCCACCGCGACGGCAACGCCGAACCGAAGGCGATGCCGAGGGGCAAAAAAGTCCATGTCCGTCTCATGCTCGACGCCATGGGCTACCGTTTCCGCGCCGGACATCGCATCCGCCTGTCGCTCTCGACCTCCTACTGGCCGATGGTGCTGCCGCCGCCGACGAATGCCGGCGTGACGATCGATCTTGCCTCGCTCGGCCTCGCCCTGCCGAAGCTCGGCGCCCACCGGGTCATCGCACTCCCCGAACCGGCCAATCCCGATCCGCTGCCGAAATATACCGAGCTTGCCCCCGCCGAGACCGTCCGCGGGGTCGAGCGCGACCTGACGAACGGCCTCACCGAATATACGATCTACGAGGACACCGGCCTCTACGAGCACCCCGGCACGGGCCTTGCCACCCGCCAGCTGCGCGACGAACTCTGGTCGATCGCCGAAAACGATCCGCTTTCGATGACCGGCACCGCCGTCTGGACCTGCGACATGCAACGCCCCGGCTGGTTCGTGCGCACCCTCTCGACCGCGACCATCGCCTGCACGGCGACGGACTGGCTGATCTCGGCCAGCGTGCGCGCCTATGAGGGGGAGGTGCAGATCTTCGAGAAGACGTTCGAACGGGCGGTCCCGCGCGACTTCATGTAGAGGAGCGACAATTTCCACCAAAAAAAACCGTTTATCAGCGGCTTGCGCGAGTTTCCTAATGAAAGTCGCGGGATTTGACGCGGATGGTCTGCACTGCCTCGCGGGTTTCCGGCTGGGCCGCATCGCCACGCCGGCCGATGGTGGCGAAGTCGGCCGAAAGATCGGTGAGGTGCTGCGCGACGATGTGCACCACCTCCCCCTCCCGCTGGATATATCCTTTGACGGCGATCATCGGCGCACTCATCACGATGGGACGATAGGCGAGGAAAACCTTGCGCCAGACAACCAGATTGGCAATGCCCGTCTCGTCCTCCATCGTCACGAAGATGACGCCCTTGGCTGAGCCCGGCTGCTGGCGGACGAGCACGATACCGGCCGCCTCGACTTTCTGGCGGTCGCGAAGCCGCGTCGCATCGGCGCAGGAAAGCAGGCGGCGGCGCGCAAGGCTCTCCCGCAGGAAGCTGACCGGATGGGCCCGGAGCGTCAGGCCGACGCGGCCGTAGTCCTCCACCACCTCGCCGCCCGCCACCATGGGCCGCAGCGTCACCACCGGCTCCGTCAATTCCGGCACGACCGCGGCCTCCCGCTCGGCCGCCGCGGAAAACAGCGGCAGCGGTTCGTCCCGCAAACCACGGAGCGCCCAGAGCGCCTCGCGGCGGGAGAGTGCGAGCGACGGCCGGAAGGTATCCGCCTCGGCGAGCCGCACCAGCGTGTCGGATGCCAGCTTGGTGCGGCGCCACAGATCATCGACAGAGGCAAACGGCTCCTCACCTCTTTCCGCAACAAATCTGGCTATCTCCTTGTTATCAAGGCCCTTCACAAGCCGTAATCCGAGTCGAACAGCAAGGCGCCCCGCCTCTGCCGGCTCCAGCGTGCAATCCCAGCGGCTGGCATTGACACAAACCGGCCGCACCTCCACCCCATGCTCGCGTGCATCGCGCACGATCTGCGCCGGGGCGTAAAATCCCATCGGCTGGGAATTGAGCAGGGCCGCGCAGAAGATCTCCGGGTGATGGCACTTCACCCAGGCAGAGGCATAGGCGATGATCGCGAAACTGTAGGCATGGCTCTCCGGGAAACCATAGGAGCCGAACCCTTCGAGCTGGCGGCACATTCGTTCGGCAAAGTCGCGGGTGTATCCTTTGCCAACCATGCCATTGGTCAATTCGTCCCGGAACTTGTCCACGCCACCCGTTTGCTTGAAGGTCGCCATCGCGCGGCGGAGTTGATCGGCCCGGCCTGGCTCGAAGCCGGCGCATTCGATCGCCACCTGCATCGCCTGCTCCTGAAACAGCGGCACGCCGAGGGTTCTTTTGAGGACCTTCTCGAAAGCAGCCTTGGGATATTCCACCTTCTCCAAGCCTTGCCGCCGCCGCAGATAAGGATGCACCATGTCCCCCTGGATCGGCCCCGGCCGCACGATCGCCACCTGGATGACGATGTCGTAAAATTCCTTCGGCTTGAGGCGCGGCAGCATGGACATCTGCGCCCGGCTCTCGATCTGAAAAGTGCCGATCGTGTCGGCCTTTGAAATCATCTCGTAGGTCGCGGCATCGCCCGCGGGGATGGTGGCCAGCGTATAGCTCTCGCCCTTGTGCTCTTGCAGGAAGTCGAAGGCGCGGCGCATGCAGGTGAGCATGCCGAGCGCCAGCACGTCCACCTTCATGAAGTTGAGATACTCGATGTCGTCCTTGTCCCACTCGATCACCTGGCGCGCATCCATCGCCGCCGGCTCGATCGGCACGAGATCATCCAGCCGGTCGCGGGTCAGCACGAAACCGCCGGGGTGCTGCGAGAGGTGGCGCGGCGCGTTGAGCAACTGGCGGGCGAGCTCGAACAGCAGCCGGATACGGCGGTCGTCCACATTGAGCCCGACCGCATTGGCATGGCCTTGCGGCAAGTCGTGCGACCAGCCCCAGACTTGCGAAGAGAGTGCCTTCAACACGTCCTCCGGCATGCCGAGCGCGCGTCCGACATCCCGCATGGCCGCGCGCGAGCGATAACGGATGACGGTGGCGCAGAGTGCCGAGCGGTCCGTACCGTAGGTATCGTAGATCCACTGGATCACTTCCTCCCGGCGCTCGTGCTCGAAATCCACGTCGATATCGGGCGGCTCGCCGCGCTGTTCCGAGACGAAGCGCTCGAAGAGAAGGCTGCCATTCTCCATCGGGTCGATCGCCGTGATCCCAAGGACGAAACAGACGGCGCTGTTTGCAGCCGATCCCCGACCCTGGCAGAGGATCGGGACCGGCAGGTTGCGGGCATGGTGGACGATGGAATTCACGGTGAGGAAATAGGGCGCGTATTTCATTTTCTCGATGAGCCGCAATTCGTAGAGAAGCTTGTCGCGCACCGTCTCCGGCACACCGCCGGGATAGCGTCTGGCCGCCCCCTCCCAGGTATATTTCTCAAGCGCCTCCTGCGGCGTCAGATGCGAATATTCCTTCTCGTCCGGATACTGGTACTTCAGCTCGGCCAGCGAGAACCGGCAGCGTTCGACAATCTCCAGCGTCCGCCGCAGCGCCTCCGGATAGCGCTTGAAAAGCCGGTGCATCTCCTCCGGCGGCTTCAGGTAGCGATCGGCATGACGTTCACGCAGGAAGCCGGCATTGTCGATAGCGACGTTGTGGCGGATGCAGGTGACGATGTCCTGCAGCATGCGCCGGGCGGGTTCATGATAGAGCACGTCATTGGTGACGACGGTGGGAACGCCATGGCGGGCGGCGAGGTTGGAGAGGTCGAACAATCGCAGTTGGTCGTTCGGCCGGCGGCGGAGCGTGAGGGCGAGGTAGCAGCGGTCCCTGAAATGCTCGCGCAGGCGGCGCAGATGAAAGGCGGCGGTCTCGCCCGCCTCGTCGGGCACCAGCACGGCAAGAAGGCCCTCGTTCCAGTCGACGACGTCGGACCAGTCGAGATGGCACTTGCCCTTGCCGGCCTTCTTCTTGCCGATGGTGAGCAGGCGGCAGAGACGGCCATAGGCGGCGCGGTCGGTCGGGTAGACGAGCAGCGACATGCCATCGACAAGGTCGAGCCGGCAGCCGACCACCAGCCGCACCTTCGAGGCATTCGCCGGGAGTTCGCGCGACGCCTTGAAGGCCTGGACGACGCCGGCAAGGCTGTTGCGGTCGACGACGGCCAGTGCCTCGATGCCAAGGGCGCTTGCCTGCGCGAACAGGTCAGCGCAGCTGCTCGCCCCGCGCAGGAACGAGAAATGGGATGTGACCTGAAGCTCGGAATAACGCGGTTTCATGCGAAAATCCCGTGCAGGAACCAGCGACCGGCCCCGCTTGCCGCCTGCTCTTCATTGCCGGAGCGGAAGAGCCAGAAGCGCGCTCCCTCGGCGTCTTCCACCTGGAAATAATCCCGCACGGCCGCCAGTTCCGCATCGCGCTTCCACCATTCGCCGAAGATGCGCTCCGGCCCATCGGCCCGCTTGACCAGCCGCCGCACGCCCCGCCAGGTGAAGGAGGCGGGCGGATGGTCGGGCAGGAGCGCCATGACCTCGACCGGCTCCGGCCGGGCCAGAAGGCGCGCAGGACGCGGCCAGCGGCTTGGCCAGGTCACCCCGGTTTCGGGCGAAAGCGGCGGAATGCGGCGGAAGGAACGTTCCGGCACGTCGCTTTCGACCGGGGCGATGCGGTAGAGGCGCGCGGCACCGATGCGGTTGACGATCACGTCGACAAGGCCGGCAAGGTCCGCTTCCTCCGCCTCAATCAGGGAGGAGACGGCCTGCTGCAGGACGAGCGGTTCGGCCAGCGTCGCGGTCAGGTCCATGATCTCGATGCCGAAGCCGGGATCGATCGTCTCGAGACGGTCCGTCAGGAGACGGATGAGCTGTCTTTCGTCGCGCACGGCCCGTGCCGTGCCGATACGGATCGCCTGGAGGGAATTGTCGACACGATGGAAGAGGAGATCGAGCCGGCGGGCACCGAGACCGCATTTTTCCAGCGCCGCACAGAGATCGTGCACGAGGCTGGCCGTGTAGCGCGCGATGGTTTCGGGTGCGCCGATCGGCTCGCCGAAAACCTTCCGGACGGTGACGAGCTCCGGGTCGCGCAGCGGATCGACGGGTTCCGAAATCCGGCCCTGGAGCTGGTCGAGCCGGCGGCCGAGAAGCGGGCCGAAGCGCAGAACGAGCGGCGCGCGCGGCACGGCCAGCACCTCACCGATCGTAGAGAAGCCGAGCACGTGGAGACCAGCCACCGTTTCCGGCGCTATCCGCAATCCCGTGACCGGTAAGGGCGACACGGCCTCACCTGCCCTGCCCGGCGGAATGATACAGACAGGATCGGCGAGGAAGCGGGCGGCGGCATGGGCCGCGCCCCAGCTGTCGGCGATGGCGGCGCGGGCAAAGATGCCGGAGGCGGCAAGACGATTGACGAGGCCGGTCAGCATGTGCGCTTCGCCGCCATGCAGGTGATCGGCACCGGTCGTATCGATAACGAGACCGTCGGGCGCGTCCGGGGCGACGATGGGTGCATAGTGCTGCAGCGCCCAGAGCGCGAGGCGGCCCAAGGCGGCGGCATCGGCCACGGGGTCGGCCGGCATGCTGAGGACCCCGGGCAGCAGCGCATGGGCCTTGGTGAGCGGCATGCCGACGCGTAGGCCCGCCTGCTCGGCCGGCCGGCTCACCGCCGTCAGGATGCGGCGCGCGCCGTCACGGCCGACAAGCACGAGCCTGCTATCCGGCGGCGGCGCCGAAGTGCCGAGCGCCCGCCGCAGGCGATCGATCGGCCAGCCGGGAAGAAAAAGCGATACGACCCTCGGCATCGGTGGCCTCCACATCAAAGTCCGCCGCCTCGCCGGCCCGGCAACGGGCCAGTTTCAGCAGCCATTGCGCCCGGCCGATGCCGGGCACGGGAAGGGAAACGGAGGGCCGCATATAGACCCGCCAGCGCGTCACCGCGGCGGAGGGCTGCGCAAGGGCTTCCGTCTCCTTGCTGTGGCGGAAGCGGCGCAGGGCAAGACCGAGCGTGCCGCCGGCCTCCGCGGCAAGCTGCAGGCGGCGCGAGGCGGTCATCGACAGGCGCGCCACCTCGGCAACGACGGCCCCGAGCCCGCCATGGCGCAGCCCCTCTTCGAAACAGAGGAGCAGGCTCTTCTCGTCACCCGCCTCCACATAGAGGACACGGCCCGGCGCTAGCCCCGCCTGCGCCAGCGCCGGCGCGAAAAGATCTGGCCGCGTCAGGCACCAGAGCACCTGCCCCTTGGTGCGCGCGGCGATGCCGGCGGCAAAGAGCATGGCGGCGCTGGCCTCGACGGCATCGTCACCGCCACCGCAGATCTCGTGCAGGCTGGCCAGCGCCAGCCCGCCGCCCGGCAGCCGCTCGTCGATTTCGGGCACACCGAAGGGCAGCACCGCCCGGTCGCGCTGGGCGCGGCCGTCGAACTGCCGGATGCGGTCGCGCAGGTCCGCGACAACGGCATGGGCGGAGGCGGACATCGGCTTGGCAGCTCCCTGTTGAAAGGCTATATGTTCTCTTTTTGTTCTCAAATTCCGTAAGAGTCAATCGCCTGATCGCGCCGGAAAGATCACAGTTTGAATCATCGGCGGGAACCAAGTGGCGCGGCAAAAGTTCTCCCTTTCGCCATTCCATCAAATCCAGGAGACATGTCCATGGCTGACGAAAAGAGCACCGGAAAGCGTACGCTCGGCGTCGTTGAGGGGCGCGACAGCATTTCGGAAGACGCCCGCGCGGCAGCAGCGGAAGCGACGGTGAACGAGCAGATCGAGGCCCTGAAGGCGGAAATCAGCCGGCTGAAGGAATCCGCAGGGCTGATCGCCGAAGGAACCGGCCAGCTGGCGGTCGCCAAGGCGGAATCGCTGCGGGACGAGGTGCGCCAGACCATTCAGGCCAACCCGCTCGCCGCGCTGGCCGGCGCCGCCTTCATCGGTTATCTCTTCGGTCTTCGCCACCGGTGACATGCGTGCCCGGGGATACGGGGAAAACCAGGGAAACCCGCGTCTTGCCCCCGTTTCCTCACAGCATGAAAAAGCCCGGCCAAGCCGGGTTTTTGTCGGTTCAGAACCAGCGCTGCCGGCGCGGCGGTTCGCTTTCAAGCGAGCCGAGCAGATAGCCGAGGACGACACCGGCAAGGCCTGCGGTCAAGACGACCGTGGAGAGTGCCGCGGGATGCTCGCGCGCCGCCTGCGCGACGGCGGCACCTTCGTTGCGCACATATTTCGTTGCCGAACGAACGGCCGGGCGAGCAGCCTCCACGGCATTCCCGGCGCGGTCGCGGATGGTCTCATAGGCTTCGCTGCCGCGCTCGCCAAGGTCCTTCTGGAGCTGGGCGATCTCTGCGCGCAGGGCGGAAATCTGGGATTGGACGTCGTTGGTGCTTGCCATTGCGGTCTCCCGTTACAGTCTCTTGTCAGCAATAGAGACCGAACGGTTTTCGCGCGGCTTGGTTCCCGGCGGCCGGGCGTTTTGCCCCTCAGCCCGCCTGGCGGCGGCCGTCGCGGCGGATCTGCGAGGGCGTATCGCCGAAGGCGGCACGGAAGCGGCGGGTGAAATGCGACAGGCTTTCGAAACCGGTCTCAAGCGCGATCTCGATCAACGGCTTGTTGGTGCGCATCACCATGGTGAGCGCGGCGGCCATGCGGATCTTCATGTAGATCGCGCTCGGCGAAGCCCCCATATCGCCCTCGAACAGCCGCTCGAGCTGGCGGCGGGAGACGCCCGTCATGGTGGCGATGCTGTCGATCGACAGGAGGTCCTCGGTGTGCTGTTCCATCATCATGATGGCGAGGTGAACGCGCCGGTCGCGGGCTTCAAGGCCGAGCGGGTTGCGCGGCTGTACGTCGGTCGCATCACGCCGGTGGCGGATCTGCAGGATTTCCAGCGCATTGCGCTCGGCCGCCTCACCGACGTGGTGGCGCACGAGCGTTGCGGCAAGATCGGCAACGCTGCTGCCGCCGGCACAGGTGGCAACCTTGCCGTCAAAACGGAAGATCTGCTCCGACGTCGCCTCGATATCGGGAAAACGGCCGCGGAAATCACGGTGGTGCAGCCAGCTGACGCAGGCCGTATGCCCCTTGAGGAGGCCCGCCTCGGCCAGGATGAAGCTGCCCGTACAGAGGCCGATCAGCCCGACGCCGGCCTGGGCCGCCTTGCGCAGATAGGCCTGGGCATAGCTGTCTATGGGCTCTTCCACCGACAGGAGACCGCCGACGACGGCAATGTAGTCGAAACAGGAGGGATCGGCGAAGGGCGCGGTCGGGGCGACCTGGATGCCGCTCGACGAGGTGATGAAGTTGCGTGTGCTGCTCAAAACGTCCCAGTCACAATGGACGCGGCGCGAGCGATCCTCGCTGTCGCTGGCCAGCCGCAGCGTATCAACGAACAGCGCGAAGGCGGACAGGGTGAAACTTTTCGACAGGATGAAGCCGACGCGCAGCGCCTTCGGCGCCAGGGCACCGTTCATCTCCTTCGACGTCCGAACATCTGCCGCCATCCAGCTCTCCCAGGCCGTTCCGCCCGACACTATCGCCGAAGGCACGAGCCGCTGGCAAGAGCCATAGCAGATTTCACCCGCCACCTCCATTCCCCGAACGCCGCGGGCTGCAGGTCCCGGGCAGCTTTCGCTACCGCGCGAATTTGCGCGCGCCGGCAACGCACAGCACGATGGCGAGCGTCGTGACCAGCATCAACGGGCTCACACGCTCATGCAGCAGGCCGGCGGCAAGCAGGAGACCGAAGAAGGGCTGGAGCAGCTGTAGCTGCCCCACGGCCGCGATGCCGCCAAGCGCAAGGCCCCGATACCAGAAGACGAAACCGATCAGCATGCTGAAGACCGAGACATAGGCAAGCCCCGCCCAGGCGGCGCCGTCAATGCCGGAGAATGTCGCGGGCAGCGAGAAGAGGGCGATCACCGCCATCAACGGCAGAGAGAGGATCAGCGCCCAGGAGATGACCTGCCAGCCGCCGAGCGTGCGCGAAAGTTTCGCCCCTTCCGCATAGCCCAGACCACAGGCGATGATGGCGGCGACCATCAGCAGGTCGCCGACGAGCGAGACGTCCCCGCCCGAACTCAGCGCGAAGCCCACCACCGTGGCGCTGCCGATGCCGGAAAACAGCCAGAACAGCGGCTTCGGCCGCTCTCCGCCGCGCAGGACGCCGAAAAAGGCAGTCGCCAGCGGCAGCAGCCCGACGAAGACGATGGAATGGGCGGAGGTGACATATTGCAGCGCCAGCGCCGTCAGCAGTGGAAAACCGACGACGACGCCGAGCGCGACGATCGCCAGCGAAAAGAGCGTGTCGCGCGACGGCTTCCGCTGGCGCAGAGCAAGGAGCAGCGCCGCACCAAGAAGAGCCGCGATGACCGCACGCGCCGACGTCAGGAACAGCGGAGAGAAATCCGCCACCGCCACGCGGGTCGCCGGCAGCGAACCGCTGAAAATGATGACGCCGGTCAGCCCGCTGCCCCAGCCTTCCATGGATGTTCTCATCGATCTCATGCCTTTCCTGTGCAGAGCTGTTGCCATGGAGCGTCAAACCTCTTCCTGACTGACATTGCGGAAGCGGCTTTATTCCAGAGGAACAGTCCTGCCTTCCTAGGCTTGCAAGGCTGGAAAAGACAGAAACAGTGCAGTACAATTTCTCCAAACTGTACCCACATGCGAACCAGTACAAAAATGAGAAATCATGACTGACACAACACCGCACACGCGCATTTCGGAGGTCATGGCGACCATCGGCCACCGCATCGCCAGCCGTGCGCTCACGCCGGGTGATCGGTTGCCGTCCATCCGCCGGTTCGCCGCGAGCATGGGTGTCTCGCCCTCCACCGTCGTGGAGGCCTATGACCGATTGGCGGCGGAAGGGCTGATCCGGGCGCAGCGCGGTTCCGGCTTCTACGTCTCGCAGAGCGCTCTGCCCCCACTGAAGCTGGCGGAAGCGGCGACACCGAAGGCGCGTGCGGTCGATCCGTTCTGGGTGTCGCGGCAATCGCTCGATGCCGACACAGTGGTGCTCAAGCCCGGCTGCGGCTGGCTGCCGGCGGACTGGATGCCGGACGAGGCGCTGCGCCGCGCGATCCGCAGCCTTGCGCGCGGCGACAGCGATCTCATCGCCTACTACGGCAGCACGCGCGGCTCTTCGTTTCTGCGCCGGCTGCTGCTCGGCCGGCTGACGGAGGAAGGCATTGCCGCAGGGCCGGATCAGCTGATGCTGACGAGCACGGGCACGCAGGCGCTCGACCTGATCGGCCGTTTCCTGCTGCGCCCGGGCGACACGGTGCTGGTGGACGACCCCTGCTATTTCAATTTCCAGGCACTGCTGAAGGCCCACCAGGTGACGGTCATCGGCGTGCCCTATACGCCGTCAGGCCCCGACATCGCCGCCTTCGAGGCCGTGCTCGCGGCAGAGCGGCCGCGCCTCTATGTGACCAATTCGGCGATCCACAATCCAACGGGCGCTACGCTGTCGCCACAGGTGGCGCACCGGCTGCTAAACGCTGCCGCCGGCAGCGAGACGATCATCGTCGAGGACGACATCTTTGCCGATTTCGAGCCAGAGCCCTCCACCCGGCTTGCCGCGCTCGACGGGCTCGACCGCGTCATCCGCATCGGCAGTTTCTCCAAGACACTCTCCGCCTCGGCGCGTTGCGGTTACATCGCCGCGCGGCCGGACTGGATCGAGGGGCTGGTCGATCTGCAGATCGCCACCAATTTCGGCGGGCCGAGCCCGATGTCCAGCGAGATCATCGCCCATATGCTTGCCGGCGGTGGTTACCGCAAACACATGGAGGAGCTGCGCCGCAAGCTGGTGCGCGCCCGGCGCGAGGTGGCGGAACGGCTTTCGCGGCTCGGCATCACGCCCTGGCTCCAGCCGCGCGGCGGCTTCAACCTCTGGTGCCGGCTGCCGGAGGGGCTGGATTCCAGCGAGATCGCACAGGCAGCCGTTGCCGAGGGTGTCGTGCTGGCCCCCGGCAACGTCTTCAGCGTGTCGCAGAGCGCCGCCGGCTTCATGCGCTTCAATGTGGCGCACATGCTGGAACCGCGCATCTACCAGGTTCTGGCCAATACGCTGAAACGCATAGCCTAACGCCGTTTCGCCAGCATGGAGCGCGACAGCACCACGATGAGGCCGATCGCGACCGTCGCGGCGATGAAGAGGAAGGCCGCGGCGGCAATGGCGGGGCTGATATTCTCGCGGATGCTGGAGAACATCTGCCGGGCCAGCGTGCGCTGGTTGGGGCCGGCGACGAAGAGCGTCAGCACGACCTCGTCGAGCGAGGTCGCGAAGGCGAGCACCGCGCCGGAGAGCACGCCGGGCATGGCAAGTGGCAGCGTCACGCGCCGGAAGACGGTGGCGGGCGATGCGCCGAGGCTTTGCGCCGCCAGCTCCACCCGCTCGTCGATACCGGCGAGCGCGCCGGTGACACTGACCACCACGAAGGGCACGGCGACGACCGTATGGGCGATGATGACGCCGGCATAGCTGTTCGTCAGGCCGAAACCCGCAAGCAGCACCTGCATGCCGACGCCGAGCACGACCGCCGGCACCACCATCGGCAGCAGGAACAACGTGCGCATCGAGCCGCGGAAGAAGAGCAGACGGTTGCGCAGCCCGAGCGAGGCGGCCGTGCCGAGCACCGTGGCAAGCAGCGTCGTGCCCGTGCCGATGATCAGGCTGTTGATGATCGCCCGCCGCCAGGCATCGGCGGTGAACAGTTCCTCGAACCAGCGCAGCGACCAGGACGGGATCGGATAGGTGAGGATGACGCTCGAGGTGAAGGCGAGCGGCAGGATGGCGATGAGCGGCGCGACGAGGAAGAGGATCGCCAGCGTGGCGAAGGTGATCTTGGCGAATTTCATCGACATGGCCTAGCGCCTCCCCGGTTCATCGGAGGAGAGCCGCGCATAGACGCTGTAGAGCAGCAGCGTTGCGACGAGCAGAACGACGCCAAGGGCGCCGGCCATGCCCCAGTTCGCCGAGCCTGTGGCGTAGAAGGCGATGATGGACGAGATCATCTGGTCGCCCGGCCCGCCGATCAGCGCCGGGGTGATGTAGTAGCCGATCGCCGAGATGAAGACGAGCAGGCTGCCGGAAGCGACACCACGCAGGCTCAGCGGCAGAAGCACGCGCAGGAACGCCCGCAAGGGCGGCGCGCCGAGCGAGGCGGCGGCCGGCATCAGGTTCTTCGGAATGGTGATCAGCACGGAATAGATCGGCAGCACCATGAAGGGCAGCAGCACATGGGTCATGGCGATGATGACACCGGTGCGGTTGAAGATCAGCGGCAGCGGCGCGTCGATGATGTGCAGCCAGCGCAGGAGATCGTTGATCAGCCCCTGCTCCTGCAGCAGGATGAACCAGGCCGCGGTGCGTACGAGAAGCGAGGTCCAGAGCGGCAGCAGTACGGCGCCGAGCATCAGGTCACGCTTCCAGCCGGTCAGCGAGGCGGCGATGATCGCATAGGGAAAACCGATGCAGGCGCAGGCGAAGGTGACGAGCGCGGCGATCCAGAAGGTGCGCACGAGGATCACCCGGTTGACGGACTGGTCGGCCGGCAGGTGTTCTATGCTGCCTGCGGCATTGCGGCCGAGATCGACGGCGGCGAGCAGGTTTCGGTCGGTATAGGGCGAGAGCGCATCGGCGATCGCCAGCCAGAATTCCGGTTTTTCCCAGCGTTTATCGATGGAGACGAGGTTGGCGGGCGGGTTGGCCGTGTCACCGAGTGCGCTCGTCGTCTTCGCCATCAGCGTGCGGAAGCCGGAGCGGGCGCTGTTGAGGCGACGCACCATGTCGCCGAGTGCCTGGTCGTCGTCGACGGCCTTCAGGTCCTCCATCAGCGCCGCCTGCATGGGCATGGTCGGCGGCGAGGCGCGGTCCCAGTCGGCCAGCACTTCGGCACTGCGCGGCAGGAGGCGCAGCACGGCCGGATCCGACACGGCCTGCGACATCATGCTGATCAGCGGCCAGACGAAGAAGCCGACGAGGAAGAGAAGCAGCGGCGCAAGCAGGAGAAGCGACCGCCCGGTCCGGGAGGAGCCTGCACTCATGGCGCGATGACCCGGCAATCGCCGGCTGAAAAGCCCGCATAGACCCGCGTGCCCGGCGGGAATTCGCGGGACCGGCGGCCAAGCTTGGCGATCAGCGGGTGGGCGGCGTTCTGCAATTGCACGCGCAGGTGATCGCCCTGATAGACGCTATCGGTGACTTCGGTCTCCAGACAGTTGCGCGCATCGCCCCGGGTCTCGCTGAGATCGACCCGTTCCGGCCGGATGGAGAGGAAGACCGGCTGGCCGGAGGCGACACTGCCAGAGACCGCCGAAACGATCTGCGCGCCAGATGGCAGCCGCACGGTCGCCTCCGCCCCCTCGACCGCCTCGACGACGCCCTCGACCAGATTGGTCTCGCCGATGAATTCGGCGACGAAACGCGTCGCCGGCTCGTCATAGACTTGCCGCGGCGTGCCGATCTGCTCGATCTTGCCCTTGTTGAAGACGGCGACGCGATCCGACATGGTCAGCGCCTCCGACTGGTCGTGCGTGACGAAGACGATCGTCAGGCCGAGCCGGCGGTGCAGGTCGCGGATGTCGAGCTGCATCTGCTCACGCAACTGCTTGTCGAGCGCACCGAGCGGCTCGTCCATCAGCACGACGCGCGGCTCGAAGACCAGCGCACGCGACAGCGCCACGCGCTGTTGCTGGCCGCCGGAAAGCTGCGAGGGGCGACGGTCGGCGAAGGCCGACAGCTGCACCATGTCCAGCGCCCGCTTGACGCGCCCCTCGATCTCCGCCTTGCCCATGCCGCGCATCTGCAACGGAAAGGCGACGTTCTCGCCGACCGACATATGCGGGAAAAGCGCGTAGCTCTGGAAGACGACGCCCATGTCGCGCCTGTGGGTCGGCACGTCGTTGATCGCCGTGCCGTCGAGCAGGATGTTGCCCGATGTCGGCTGTTCGAAACCGGCGAGCATCATCAGCAGCGTCGTCTTGCCGGAGCCGGACGGGCCGAGCAGGCTGACGAACTCGCCTTTGTCGATGCCGAGATCGAGATTTTCGACCACGCAGAGCGGGCCGTAGAATTTGGTGATGCGGTCGAAACGGATGAATTCGGCCAAGATCATGACTCCATCACAACGGTCGCTGGCGGGCAAGCGCCCCTCATCCGCCTGCCGGCACCTTCTCCCTGCAAGCAGGGAGAAGGTGTACTGCGCCGTTTTCCTCAACACATGTCTGCGGGGCTGTTTGTGCCCGGGCCTTGCGGGGATTGCCTTCTCCCCGCTTGCAGGGAGAAGGTCGCCGCAAGCGGGATGAGGGGCCGTTCCGCCCCGCAAACGGCAGCCTTACTGCGCCAGCCAGGCGTTGAAGCGCTGTGTCAGCGTTTCCGCATTGTCGATCCAGAAGTCGACATTGAGGGCGATCGAGTCCGTCATGTTGGCTGGGTCGGTCGGCAGGTCCTTGGCGAACTCGGCCGGAACCTTGGCCGCGGCCTCCTTGACCGGCAGGCCGTAAGCCACGAACTCCGGCAGCTTCGCCTGGTTGTCGGGCTCGCTGGCAAAGGCGATGAAGTCCTGCGCAGCGTCCTTGTTCTCCGCGTCCTTCAACACGACCCAGCTGTCGACCGCGTAGATGCTGCCGGGGAAGACCACCTTGAAGTTCTTGCCTTCCGTGCGGTTGATGCCGGTGATGCGGCCATTATAGGCCGAGGTCATCGCCACTTCGCCCGAAGCGAGGAACTGCAGCGGCTGGGCACCCGATTCCCACCAGACGATGTTCGCCTTCAATTCGTCGAGCTTCTTGAAGGCCCGCGTGACGCCCTCTTCCGTGCCGAGCACGTCATAGAGCTCGTCCTTGGAGACGCCATCGGCGAGCAGCGCGAATTCCAGCGTGTATTTCGGCCCCTTGCGCAGCGAGCGCTTACCCGGGAACTTTTTGACGTTCCAGAAATCCGCCCAGTTGGCCGGGCCTTCCTTCAGCTTGTCGCCGTCATAGGCGATCGCCGTGGACCAGACGATCGCGCCGACGCCACAGTCGTTGACTGCGCTGTCGAGGAACTTGTCCTTGCCGCCCATCTTGTCCCAGTCGATCTTCTCGTAGAGGCCATCCGCACAGCCGAGCGCCAGCTCCTCCGCCTCCACCTGCACGGCGTCCCAGTTCGGCGCGCCGGCCTTGACCTTTGACTGGATGACGCCGATGCCGCCATCCCAGGCCTCGTCGAGCACCGGCTTGCCGGACTTTTCGGCGAACGGCTTGAAGTAGATGTTGCGCTGCGCGTCCTGATAGTTGCCACCCCAGGAGACAACGGTGAGGTCGCGTGCGAGGGACGGCGCGGCAAGGCCAGCCGACAGCACGATGGCGGCAGCCGTGAGCATTCCGGATTTAAAGACAGTCTTCATTGCACTCCCCTTTTCTTCATTTGTGAAGGAACCGGATGGCCCGGCCCCGATGACGATCTCCTGTCGGACTGCTGATCCGCCGCGGCCTTTGGCCTATCAGCGCTTGCAGCCTCTCCGGTCGTCGCACCCTTTCCCCTGGGCGTTACGGCCGATTGATGCATTCCGGGTCTCGCCGGTCAACGGGATATTTTCCCCGCTTGACGGTCGTCAGACGTGCTGCCCTCCGTTGATGTGGATTTCCGCACCGTTGATGTAGGACGATTGCTCGGTACACAGGAAATGAATGGTCTCCGCGACTTCGCGCGGCTCACCCAGCCGCCCCATCGGCACCTCCGCCGCAACCAGTGCATCGGTGCCCGGCGAAAGGATCGAGGTCTCGATCTCGCCCGGCGCGATCGCATTGGCCCTTACGCCGCGGCGGCCGAACTCATGCGCCATCTCGCGCGTCAGCGCCGCAAGCGCCGCCTTTGAGGCCGCATAGGCAACGCCTGCGAAGGGATGTACGCGCGAACCCGCGATCGAGGTGACGTTGACGATCGAGCCCTTCGCCGCTTCGAGCTCGGGCATCAGTGCGCGGGCGATCAGCGCCGTCGAAACGATATTGACGTTGAGCACCTGCGTCCAGACGTCGGCATCGGTATCGAGCACACCGAGACGGCTGCGACCCGGCCCCTTCGGCGATATGCCGGCATTGTTGACGAGCGCATGCAGCCGGCCGTTCGGCAGCCGCTCGCGCACCGTCGCGGCCAGCCGGTCGATCTGCGTCAGGTCGGCAAGGTCCGCCTGGATATGGCTTTCACGCGCGGACGGCCAGGCGCACTCCTCGGAAAAGGGCTGACGGGAGACAGTCAGGATACGCCAGCCCTTCGCCTGGAAGAGCTTGACCGTCGCATGGCCGATGCCGCGGCTCGCCCCCGTCAGCAACATGTAGCGGCGTTCTTCGGTCATGCGCACTCTCCTTTGATGCTTGATACATCGTAATCGGCCATTTCCGAATTGCAAGCCCCTCCGCGTGAAAGGCTACGCCCGGCGCACTTCCCTCTCTCCGCTCCCCTCGATGCGCTCCAGGATCGGCTTGCCGCCGAGCAGGATATCGTCGACGATCGCCATCGAGGCGGATGCCGGATCGTGGCGTTTCAGCGCCTCCACGACCGGATAGTGATGATCGATCATCGCCCGGCCACCGGCGATATAGGCATCGGAAATATGCGGGCCCATCTGCAGCCAAAGTCGCCTGAGGATGGTTGTCAGCACCGGAAGCCCGGCAATCTGCGGCAGCAGGAAGTGAAAGGCCTGGTTGAGCTGTGTGCCCTTGAGCCGGTCCCCGGCCGCGATTGCCTGCTCGTTTTCCCGCAAAATCTGCTCCAGCGCCTGGATATCCGCGCTCGTCGCCACCTGCGCGGCGGTTTCCGCCGCCAGCCCTTCCAGCCGGACGCGGATCGCCCGGATCTCCCGGTAGCGACTCTCGCTGAGGCCGGCGATGCGGATGTCGCGCGGCGAGCGGAAGGTGATCGCCTCGTCATTGGCCAGGCGCAGGATGGCGTCGCGGATCGGCGTGACGCTGGTGCCGAACTGCTCGGCAAGGTCACGGATCTTCAGCCGGTCGCCCGGTTGAAACCGCCCCTGCATCAGCGCGTCGCACAGCGCACCATAAACGACGCTGTTGAGGTTCTCATGTTCCAGCGTCGTGAATTCGGCCATGGCACTGATCCGCAAAATCGAGTAATAAGATACTTGATGCATCTTTTTTGATATGTTTCAAGTAGAACCCGTCACGGAGCATCCTCTGCCAAATGCCGGGCGACGGCAATCGCACCGGCACCGTCGTTGGCAGACGGCGCGCAAGGATCGAAAAAACCCGCGGGAAACCGCTACGGAGCAAGCATGACGCAGCCAGCGCCGGCAAACAAGAAGACGGATTCGATGTCGGCAACCTGGAGCGCGACCGCGCTTCCCGACGCCGAGGCCGCCGTTGCGGCGATCTATGGCCTTGCTGGAACCGTGAAGCGGCTTTCCAGCGAGCGGGACGAGACTTTCCTCTTCACGCGAAACGACGGCACGAACTTCGTCCTGAAGATCGCCAACCCCGCCGAAGACCCTGCAGCTCTGGAATTCCAGGACGGCGCCCTGCTGCACCTTGCCGCCGCCGCCCCCGCCGTGCCGGTGCCGCGCCTCGTCCTGACGACGGAGGGTGGGCCGAGCCACACGCTTTCCACCGGCGACGGCCCGCGCATCGTGCGCCTCCTCACCTTCCTTGACGGTGAGCTGCAATATCGCACGCCGGCATCGGAAGCACAGAGCCGCAATGTCGGCCGCGCACTCGCGGAACTCGGCCTTGGCCTCGAAAACTACGATGGCCGCCCGCCGGCCGGAAAATTGATGTGGGACATTTCCCACACGCTGGACCTTTGCGCGGTCGTCGACAATGTCGCGCCCGAGCGCCGGGCGCGGGTGGAAACCATTCTCGCCGAATTCGAGCGTGCACTGCCCGCCATGAGCAGCCTCGCGCGGCGGCAGATCATCCACAACGACTTCAATCCGCACAATATCCTGCTCGATCCGGCGGAACCGACACGGGTGGTCGGCATCATCGATTTCGGCGACATGGTGCATGCGCCGCTGGTCAACGACCTCGCCGTCGCCCTCTCCTATCATCTGGCGACGGACAATTGGGCGGCGCGCACCGGCGCCTTCCTTGCCGGCTTCCTGTCAGCGCGCGCGCTGGAACCCGGCGAGGTCGAGCTGTTGCCACTCCTGACGCGCTGCCGCCTCGCCATGTCGATCATCATCGCCGAATGGCGTTCCGCCCGCTTTCCGGAAAACCGGGACTATATCATGCGCAACCACGCCACCGCCTGGCGCGGCCTGCAGAACGTAGGCGACCTTACCCCGGCCGGGCTGAAGAGGCTCGTGCCCAACCTTTCCGAGGCCTGACCATGTCGATGGTGAATGCATTTTCGCGCGAGGATTTCGAGCGGCTCGACGAGAGCGAACGGGCGCTGGTCGCCCGCCGGGAGAAGGTGCTCGGCCCCGCCTACCGCCTGTTCTACGAAAAGCCGCTGCATCTCGTGCGCGGCGAAGGCGTCTTCCTCTATGACGCGGCCGGCGAAAGATATCTCGACGCCTACAACAACGTCGCCTCGGTCGGCCATTGCCACCCGCGCGTCGTCGAGGCGATCACCCGCCAGACCGCCGTGCTCAACACCCATACGCGCTATCTGCACGAAGGCATCATCGACTATGCCGAAGCGCTGACCGCCACCTTCCCGGACGATCTCAGCCAGGTGATGTTCACCTGTACCGGCAGCGAGGCGAACGACCTTGCCGTGCGCATCGCCCGTTTCGTCACAGGCGGGACCGGCATCATCGCGACGGAACTCGCCTATCACGGCCTGACGAGCGCGGTCGCCGAATTCTCGCCCTCGCTTGGAGAATCCGTGACGCTCGGCCCGCATGTGCGCACCGTACCGGCGCCGGACAGCTACCGCCACACGCCGGAAGAAATGATGGAAAAGTTCGGCCGCGACGTCAAAACCGCCATCGCCGACCTGCAGCGTCACGGCATCAAGCCGGCCATGCTGATCACCGACACGATCTTTTCCAGCGACGGCATCTTCCCCGGCCCAAAAGGGTTTCTGCGACCGGCCGTGGACGCGATCCACGCAGCCGGCGGCCTCTTCGTCGCCGACGAGGTGCAACCCGGCTTCGGCCGCACCGGCGAAACCATGTGGGGCTTCGAGCGCCACGGCGTATCCCCCGACATGGTGACGATCGGCAAGCCGATGGGCAACGGCTACCCGATGGCCGGCATCGTGCTGCGCCCCGAAGTCGTCGCCGACTTCGGCCCCCGTGCCCGCTACTTCAACACCTTCGGCGGCAACCCCATTGCCGCCGCCGCCGGCAAGGCCGTGCTGGAAACCATCCGGACGGAGGGCCTGCAGCAGAATGCCCTCGATGTCGGCCAATACCTGATGGACGGCCTCAAGGCGCTCTCCCGCCTCCACCCGGCCCTCGGCGACGTCCGCGGCTCGGGCCTCTTTATCGGCGTCGAGATCGTCGCCGATCCCACGACGAAACAGCCCGACGCCACCCTGACGGCGCGCATCGTCAACGGCCTGCGCGCCCGCCGCATCCTGATCAGCGCCTCCGGCCCCAACGCCAACATCCTGAAAATCCGCCCCCCTCTCGTCTTCTCCCGCAAAAACGCCGACATGCTGGTGGACGCCCTTGCCGACGTACTGAAGGCCGGCTGACGGAAGGCACGCCGGAGCGGACATTCCCCGCTCCGGCGCTGGGGCGCCCCCCAGACGGCGACCATCCAGCCCATGCCGGTGGCACCGTTTCAATCCACGCCTCCGCAAGGAGGCGACCCCTGGTCATGCTGCCAGCCCTTGCTTATACGGTTGTTTCAATCCACGCCTCCGCGAGGAGGCGACCCAGGCGCTCATACTCTCGGCGGCTCGTGATCTGGTTTCAATCCACGCCTCCGCAAGGAGGCGGCCCGACCCTTTCGGCATCGTCAAGTTTTCGCATGCGTTTCAATCCACGCCTCCACAAGGAGGCGACGCGGGCAGCAGCGGCGAGGCGGCGACCTATATGGCGTTTCAATCCACGCCTCCGCAAGGAGGCGACATCTTCGGCGGGCGCGCCTATTGGGAGCGCGACATGTTTCAATCCACGCCTCCGCAAGGAGGCGACCCAGTGCCTCTGACATATCTCCGAAACCCTTGCCGTTTCAATCCACGCCTCCGCAAGGAGGCGACACACCAGCCTGCAAAATCAGCTTGACCATGCCGAGTTTCAATCCACGCCTCCGCAAGGAGGCGACCGCTGGGCGGCAATCGACAGGCTATATGGGCCCTGTTTCAATCCACGCCTCCGCAAGGAGGCGACGTGGACCCGGAGCCGATCTTCGACCGCGTCGTGATGTTTCAATCCACGCCTCCGCAAGGAGGCGACCTGGCGCAGAGCAAGAATCTGCAGCGGGCCTATATAGTTTCAATCCACGCCTCCGCAAGGAGGCGACCGGCCGTTTTGGAAACCAGCTCCTGGCCGGAGGTTTCAATCCACGCCTCCGCAAGGAGGCGACGGTGGCGGATGTAATGCAGGATGCCATTACTTGGAGTTTCAATCCACGCCTCCGCAAGGAGGCGACTCGGCCTGCCGGTCAACATTCAGGTCATCGGTGACGTTTCAATCCACGCCTCCGCAAGGAGGCGACCCGCTCCTTGCCCGGTCTGGCCCATTCCCGCACCGTGGTTTCAATCCACGCCTCCGCAAGGAGGCGACTTCCAGCGGCTTTCGAGCGTCTTGGCGCAAGGAGATGTTTCAATCCACGCCTCCGCAAAGAGGCGACAAATGCGGCGCGGGTATGAGGCCCAGAACGTGTTGTTTCAATCCACGCCTCCGCAAAGAGGCGACAGGCCATCGTCATGCATCACCTGCTGGTTTCGGGTGTTTCAATCCACGCCTCCGCAAAGAGGCGACTCGCGCGGCGTCGTGATGCAATCTCGATAGACCTTGTTTCAATCCACGCCTCCGCAAAGAGGCGACGGCATCTCCTTGCCGGATCCACGCATGAAGTAGACGTTTCAATCCACGCCTCCGCAAAGAGGCGACACGTTCATCGGCGCGGCCTCGACGGGCTACCGCCAGTTTCAATCCACGCCTCCGCAAAGAGGCGACTACTCCGGCATGACACCCTTTCGTTTCGGCATCGAGTTTCAATCCACGCCTCCGCAAAGAGGCGACGAGCCGCTGAACTTCCTTGACGCGTTCAGAGCGGAGGTTTCAATCCACGCCTCCGCAAAGAGGCGACGGCAACACGGGCGCGAGCATGAAGGGCTGGAGAAGTTTCAATCCACGCCTCCGCAAAGAGGCGACGCCTGATCTACCTCGACGCCTGTCTGTTTCACCCGTTTCAATCCACGCCTCCGCAAAGAGGCGACCTCCGTTCAGATCTCGATCCAGGCTATCGACGAGGTTTCAATCCACGCCTCCGCAAAGAGGCGACGGGACGAGGATGGTAACTCGCCATCCGCCAGATGGTTTCAATCCACGCCTCCGCAAAGAGGCGACATTGGCTTCCGGTTCCCGCCATACATCGTCCATGTTTCAATCCACGCCTCCGCAAAGAGGCGACAAGGCCTCGTGATCGTTGCCGTGTTCGTTTTCTATGTTTCAATCCACGCCTCCGCAAAGAGGCGACTCGCTTTGTTTCGCGGTGCTCCAGGCGGCTTTTTGCGTTTCAATCCACGCCTCCGCAAAGAGGCGACTGGCTGGTTGTAGACCATGGATTTTGCTCGGCGGGAAGGGCTGGATGTGCGGAACGAGGGGAACCGGGACGGGTTCCTCCGGGTCTCCCCAAGGGCTGGAGAGGAAGAGCGTGGAATTTCAACGTCTGGGAGGCGGTGCGAACGTCGCGGGATTTCGCGGCACGCTTGGGGTTCGCACGGGCAGGCCGGGTGAGATCGCCAGGGCCGTCAGATGATCAGCGGGCCGTTGAGATCCGTGGCGGGCTTGGCGCCAACATGCTCGACCCGGCGCTGCCAGTTCGCGCCGAGATGATAGTAGCGCAGGCTGTCCACCGCCGGATCGATGATACCCTCCAGCCGCGCCTTCAGGCGGACCCATTGGGCGGGGTCGACCTCGATCTCGAAGACGGAATACTGCACGCGCTGGCCGAAATCCCGGCAGGCTTTTGCCACAGCCCGCAGCCGGGCTGCGCCCTTTCCTTCGCTCACACGCACATCATAGGTCACCAGAACCAACATAGGACACCTACTTCCAGAACCACGGAGGATAGGCATCGAGATCGCCCCGCAAATGACGGGCGAGCATCTGGGCCTGCACGTGAGGGACGAGGCCGAATGGCACTTTTTCCTCCAGGAACGGGTGCAGGCGCTCCTCCCGCTTGCGCTCCTGCCAGGCGGTCAGCACGGTCCTGCGCGCCTCCTCGCCCATCATCACCGCCCCGCCATCGCGGGTTTCGAAATCACGGGCCCGCAGCTGACGGCGATTGATCAGCGACAGCGCCAGCCGGTCGGCCAGCACCGGCCGCAGCTCCTCCATCAGATCCAGGGCAAGGCTCGGGCGACCGGGCCGGTCGCGATGCAGGAAACCGGCGGCGGGATCAAGCCCGACACCCTCCAGCGACGACCGGCAATCGTGGGCAAGCAGCGTGTAGAGAAAAGACAGGAGCGCATTGACCGGATCGAGCGGCGGCCGGCGGGATCGGCCGGTCCAGCGCATCGCCTCGTCCGGCGCGCGGATCAGCTGGCCGAAGACGGAGAAATAGAGCTGCGCCGCCTCCCCTTCCGAACCGCGCAGCTGGTCCAGCGTCTCGTCCGCCCGCTCCACCCGGCGCAGGATATGGGCGAGGCGGTCCGTAACCCTGTCAAGAGCGCCCCGGTCCTCCGGCGCCTGCTCCGCGCCATAGTCGCGCAGCGAACGCATCAGCACCGCGCGCTGGTTGGCGACCTTGCCGATGACGATCGAGCGCACGATCTCCTCAGGCCGGTCGCAGGCACGGTACTGCGCGCGCCGCAGCAGGATGTTCCCGGCCACCGGCCCCTCCAGCCGGGCCTGGAAGCGGCCGTTGCGGTCGAGGAAGGTCAGCATGATGCCCGCCCCGGCCAACGCTGCCATCAGCGGCGGCGAAACATGGATCGCGCCGAAGACGACGACCGCCGACAGCATGTGCAGCGGCACGCGGCTGCGTTCCGCACCCTCCACCTCCGCAACGAGGTTTTCGCCATCCTTGCGCAGCGCTGCCCCTTCGCTCGTCACATAGACCGTGTTGAGCAGCTTCTTCACGGTGTCTCTCCGAGACAGCGCTCCACCATGCGGCTGCGCCACGCCTTGACGGGGCGGGCGACCGTATCAGGGCGACAGAGGTCGAGCAGCGAACAGGCGCGGCAGCGCTCGCGCCGTGGCGTGGGCGGCGGCGTCCTGCCGGACGCCAGCACCGCGGCAAGCGCCGCCAGCGTCTCCTCGGCAAGGTTCCGAAGCTCCACATCGAAGGGTACGATCACGCGCCGCTTCGTCTCGGCATAGAACAGCGCGCCTTCGGGCACGGGCCGGCCGGTCATCTCCTCCAGGCACAGCGCCTGAGCGCAGAGCTGCACCTCGTCCGCCCGATGCAGCTTCGGTTTTCCGCGCTTGTATTCGATCGGAAAGGCCGTCTCGCCATCCGCTCCGGGAAGAAACTCCACGACGTCGGCAACCCCCGTCACGTTCAGGCGGCGCGAGGCGAGCGGAAGCGCCATGACGCGCCGCAGCCCCCGCGCCTTCCGGCTGCCGGCCTTGTCCGCCACGGCATGCAGCACATGCCCCTCCGCCGTGAAACGGTTGTCAGCCCAGACCCGCTCGACATGGATCAAGGCCGCCTGCCGCAGGCAGTAGACGGCGTGTTGCAGGGCCGAAAGGGGAATGGGGTCGTCCGCTTCAACCATGATGCTTTCCTTGAGGCCGGCCCAATGGGCCGGCCTCGTTGGCAAAAGCCGTTAAACACCAATAAGAGAGTTTCAATCCACGCCTCCGCGGAGGGTAGGCGACAACGCCGAGTCATACTCGGCGTTGTCAATGTCCAGATTTGCCGTCAAAACTCAAGCGCTCTGACTACCTCTGAACTACCGAGTCACGTGCGGTCAAAAACCGGAGATGTTGGTGCCAGGCGCTTCACGGCATCAATACCCACCTGGGCCGACTGCTTGGCGGTGTACATCTCGGAATGGCAGAGGATTTCCCCGTTTGCGGCTTTCAAATGCCACCAATATCCCCGATTTTGGCTACTGTAGAAAATTTCAAACATCTTGATCCTTTCGGCTGCAACAAAGCACTGAGTTGATATTGCCGACAGGAGCCGCTAACTTAATTTCGCTGAAAAGCTGAACGGAGCCTGCCTCTGTTTTTGAAGCCGAGCACATTCCCGTGTGCTCGGCTTCTTTGCGTTTTACCGCAAGCAGAGATTGCACAGACTTCCCGCAACATGTCAACGAAAAAACTTGGCTTTAATCGGCAAAGCCGTTTAAAGCCAATCAGAGAGAAGTCTTCTATAGCAACTCCATCACCTCCACTCCCGCCGGCAGACCATCGCGATCGATCGTGACGACGTAGTCGGAAAAGGCACGGGCGGGGGGCAGATTGTCGAGCCGGCTGTCGATCACGCGGAATTCACCGTCGACATTGCGGCCGATGCGCACACGGTCGAACAGGGTGTGGGCGGGGGCGTTGCCAAGCGCATTCTCGTGTTTGAAGACGATCAGCTTGCGGGTTGCCATTTCACCGCGGGCAGCCGACCGGTCATGCTCGAACATGGTCGTAAGCGCCTGAAAGAGAAGAGTCAGGTCTTCTTCGGAAAAGCCGGTGCGCTCGGCGAACTTCGCCGAGATGAAGCCGTGCGCGACATAAAGGCCGTAGGGCACGATGTGCTTGCGGCCCATGGTGCGGTTGTCGGTGCGCTCGTTCGTATCGTCGCCTTCGGCCTTCTGCTTCTTTTCCGCCTCGTTGGTGGCGGCCATGCGGGTGATGGAGATCTCGAGCGGCAGGATGGGCTCCACCGAGTGGGCGAAGCTCATCTGCACCGGTCCCTTCACCTGGCCGCAATTGACCCCCGTGGACATGACCGCGCCGAAGGTGCGCACATCGAAGAAGTTGCGGCACATGAAGGCAGTGAGCGCCTTTGCCTCCGCATCGTCCTTCGGATTCAGCTTGGCGTCCTTGGCGGCCTTGGCGTCATCCGGCCGCAGGGCCTTGTAGGCCTGGCGGTGCTTGTCGTTGAGGATCGCGCCCTCCTCCACATAGATGTGGAACCCGTCCTCGCCATGGCGGGCGAGATCGACATAGTTGCGGATCTTGCGCTTGAGGCTGACATCCGTCACCAGGCCGCGATTGGTTTCCGGATCCAGCCGCGGCATGTTGCCGGCATCGGGATCGCCGTTCGGATTGCCGTTGACGACCTCGAAGATCAGGGCGAAATCATAGCGGTTGGCAAGAATGGTCATGCTTCGGTCTCCCCGGCGGATGCGGTTTCAGATGCTTTCTTGAAGAAATCGCTGCGTTGATGGTGGTAGCCGAGGCCGAAATAGGCCTGCTCCTGCGCCGTCAGCGAGACAGGAAAGGGGTCGAGCGCCGGATCGTCGGACGGCGACATGAGGTCCATCAGCGCCTGCAACTGCCTTTGCAGGTTCACCTCGCGCCCGATGTTCAGCTTGCGGATTTTTGCCAGGTGATTGGCCGAGCCACCATCCAGCACGGCAAAAACCTTGCGCGGCGTGGCCGAGGCGGAACCGTAGAACTTGTCCTTGATCGTCGCATTCACCCGCCCGCCCAAAGCCGCGCGCTGAATTTCCTCATAGAGCGCAAACAGTCTCCCTAGCACATAGCCCCTGTTCGTGTTTGCCGGATCGAGTGCCACGGGTGTTGCCTCCTTCTTGAAATTGCGAATGAGCAGGGCCTTGAGAATGCCGACGCGCAAGGCGTTGACCTCACCGTCCGCGCGGATGCGCGTCAGCACGGAAGCCATCAGCGACAGGGGATACGGGGTTCCGGAGAGAATGGCACGCATCCAGTCGCCGGCAAGATTGGGGGAGACGTTCTCGCGCTTGCCGAGCACCGCCGTTTCGAGCAGGTAGCGCCAGAGCGGCGGATATCCGTCGCGCGGGGGCGGCTCGATCCGCATGTCCGACACGAATTTCTGGTAGTTGCGGGTGATATCGCCGAAGCTGCCGGCATAGGAGAAACGAACGGACAACCGGGCGGCATTCGGCGCAAGGCCGAGCACGTAGAAATCGACGCCGTCCGCGAGATCCGGCTCGATGTCTTCAAGATGGTCCCCAGCACGGATGCGGGCCAATTGCCCTCGAATGTGCTCGGCGGAGATCTTCTCCTCGGCCCGCGCGTCGCCCACGTCGTCGAGATAGGCGGCAAAGAGCGCTTCCGCCTCCTCTGCCCCCCTGCCCGAGGCATCCGCCCAGAATACCGTGGAGGCGTCGCCGATCTGGAGGCGATGGCCGCTGTCGCGCTCCAGGAAACGATTGAGCATGGTGGTATAGGCGAAAGCGGCGGCCTCGGAGACGGGGGCATTGGCGCCCTGCTCGCGGCCATAGGAGGTGAAGGCGTCGAGATTGAAGGAGACGAGCGCGGCACCAGAGGACTGCGCGCCCCAGACGCCCTTGATCGAGGGATGCAGGCGCGCAACGGGGCCAGGCTCACCGGTCACCAGGCAGATTTCGGCCGCATCGCCTGCCGCGCCGGCAGCGCGGTTCCATAGGGCTTTCGCGGCCGGCCGATCGTGCAGGTTCGTGCCGCTCCGCCGCTCGCTTTCAAGGGCGAAGACAACGTTCTGGTCCTTCAGTTCGTCCGTCCAGAGTGGCTCGGCGAACTGGTCCGGCGTCCACGCCTCCAGGAAGCGTTTCAGGGCGCGAAGGCCAACATCTTCGCTGTCGCCGATGTCGGCAAGATGGCGTTCCACGAAGGCGCGATGCTCCTCCGCCGTGCGCTTGCCCTCGCCCGCCGTCACGCCGAGCACATAGGCCGTCTTGTCCCACAGAAAATTCGGCGCGATGCCCGCCGTACGCTTCACCGCCTGCGGCACCAGCATGGGACGTGGCTTGCGCTTGCGGCCCTCGCCCTCCAGCCAGGGCGTCACGGTGGCAACGGTGCCGTCCTCGTTCAGCCCGACCACGACGCCGACCTTTTCCGTCGAGTAACCGAAAGGCGGAGCATCCGGCAGGCGTTCGTAGGCCGCCATCAGGGAGGACAGGATGTTCATCGCCGCACCTCCAGGGAGGCCGGGTGTGGCACCTTGATGACACCCTCCTGCATGACCGCGCGATAGAACATCGCCGGGCGGCCCGGCGCCTGGTGATCGATGTCGAACAGCATGAAACCGAGGTCGCGGCTTTCGGGAATGGCGGCCGGCGTCGGGGCAGCCGGATCGAGCAGCTCGAAACGCGCGGAAAACTCACGCGTGCCGAGGCAGGGTTGGTGAAAACACTGTCCCCGCGCCGCACGGCGGTTGAACGTATCGAGATGCTTGCCCTCGTTGTCGTCGGGGCCGGCCTTCGCCGTCATTTCGAAATGCGCCTCGATGACATAGGCAGGCGCGACAAGCACGATCGAGGCGCGCTGCTGGCGATCCTCGTCGACGAGCAGGTTCAGGCCTTCCAGGTCGCCGCGCTTCATGGCAGACTTGATCTTGCCGGCCGGCGCCTTGTGCCCCACCTCGTTGCGCCGGATGGTCTGGAAGCGGATGGGAGAAAGCACATGGATCGCATCGACCACCCAGCGGATCGCCGGCTTCCAGTGGATCGCTTCGAGAATACCCCGCGCTGCCGACGGCGTCAGCACGTCATAGGAGACGCGCTCGACCTTCATTTCCGGGCGCGTGAAACAGCCATAGTCACCCGAGACCTTGAGACGAATTCCGTACCCCACAACTCCCCCTTGCCGCCCTTCATTTTCCTTAGATCAGCATGTCTTCCGCCGCCAGATAGTCGGCATTCTCCCAGATCAAACCGACATCGGGCCGATAAAACTCCATCTTGTGGAGAACCACGAACTGATCGCCGCGCAAAGCCGGCGCAGCAAACGCCGCATGCCCGTTTCGAATGAGCACATCGCGTGCTTTCGGCGGCACCTGCACCACGAAGGGTTGCAGGTTCCGGGCAAGCTTTCCAGAGGGGATCCCCTCAATCGAAAGTTGATCCACCGCTTTCTGCGCCTCCGCTTCGCTGGCTATGATCACCGGAGCCATGCCGCTTTCGATCATGCGAAACGTATCGCCCACCGTGCGGAAGGCAAAATTGCTGCCCTGTCGGCTGAGGGTGAAGCGGTCAAGGATGCCTTTGGCATCGAGCCCCTTCGCCCCGAAACGCCAATAGACCTCGCCAAAATAATCCTCGATCGCGGCGGTCGAGGTGAGGTCGTCATGCCTGTCGATGATCCGCTTCATATCGCCGACGAGCCCGCGGATTTCGGCCGGCGGTGGATAGTCGGGCGCCTTGAAGACGGTCACGATGCTCTCGTCCCGGCGGCGGCGCCCCTCGCGGTTCACGCGGCCGGCCGCCTGGATGATCTGGTCCAGTCCTGCCTCCGCGCGAAGGGCGACGGGGAAATCCACATCCACCCCCGCCTCGATCAGGCTGGTGGCAATCAGCCGGCAGGGCGCATGTGCCTTCAACCGGGCGCGGATATCCTCCAGGATACGGCGGCGATCAGCCGCATGATGCCGCGTGGTGAGGTGAACGAGACCGCCAAGCCCCTCCCTCTGCGCCTGCTGGAAAAGCTCCAGCGCATGGCGCCTGCTGTTGACGATGACGAGCACTTGCTCGCGGTCCCGCAGGGCAGCGATCAACGCATCATTGTCCATGTCCCCGCCATGCCGGATGCGCACGCGGGCGAATTTTTGCGCAAGCCCCGGTGGATCGGGCGCCAGCTCCCGACCGGCTAGTGGAAGGCCTTTTGGAAAAGCCTCGCGCCGCTCCAGGGCAGGCTGGGTCGCCGTGCAGAGAACCACGGTGCAGCCGTAGTGCGTGGCCAACTCCTCCAGGGCGCGCAGGATCGGCAGGAGCAGCCCGCGCGGCAGGGTCTGCGCCTCATCGAGGATGATGACGGCGTTGGCAATGTTGTGCAGTTTGCGCGCCTTGGAAGGGCGGGCGGAAAACAGGCTTTCGAACAGTTGCACCGTGGTGGTCACCACCACCGGCGCCGCCCAGTCTTCCATGGCAAGGCGCAACTTTTCCTTAGCCTCCTTTTCTTTGCGCTCCTTCGAGTCAAGGCGTTCCTCGTCGATGGCGGCGTGGTGCTCGAGAATGTTCTCCTCGCCCAGGACATCGCGAAAGATCGCCGCCGTCTGGTCGATGATGGATGTGAAAGGGATCGCGTAGATGATGCGGGTATGTCCATGCCGCCGCGCGTGGTCCAGCGCGAAGGCAAGTGAGGCCAGGGTCTTGCCACCACCGGTCGGCACGGTCAGCGTGAACAGCCCCGGCTGCCGTTCCGCTCCCGCGCGAACATGGGCGAGGATTGCAGCACGCAGATCGTTGAGTTCACTGCCGCCAGCATTCAACTTCGCCATATGCACCTCGAAACGCGAGAGGAAATCGTCGAGACGATCCTGTAAGGCGGGCCAATCGCGGTCCGGGACGACATCACCGCGTGCGCTGTAATACCTTTCCGTATCCTTGAAATCCGCGTCCACCAGACACGAGAAAATCATCCGCGTCATGAAGGCGAAGGCGAAAGCCTGCTCCGGCGGGGTTTTCGCGAGCTGCGCCACCATGTCCGGCAACAGGTCGGAGACTTCCGGCCTCAACTCATCCTGCCACGCGGGATCAAGCGCAAGCGGCCGCTTCAGGCGCATGTTGCAGCAGGCATCCGTCTCGTTCAGCCAGTCCGGCAGGCCGGCATGGTGGCCGAGAATGGCATAGGCAAGGAGATGCGCCACCAGCTTGTCCGAACCCTGCGCAAGGCCGGACAGCACCTGGGCGCCTGCGGTCGAGTGATCGACCGGCACATCCCTGCCTTCGAGGCGCAGCTGGAAATCGATGCAGTATTTGCCGAGGTCGTGGAACAGACCGGCGAAGAAGGCCGCGCGTTCGAGGCACAGCGGTTTGGCCATTTCGGCGGCAAGGACGGCGACGCCGAAGCAATGCTCCGAGAGCAACTGCCAGTCCACCTTGCTCTGGTCTGCCGTGCTATGCGCGTACCAGGACACGATCACCCCCACAACCAGTGAGAGAATACCGCTTCAAGAAAATGGGGAAAGTGCCGTGCGGGCCGATCCGGATGTTTTCCACAGGGCCAAACCGGGGCCGACCTGATAGATATCAAGGGTTGCAAGGGCCGCATGCACGCGGCCCCGCTTCGTCACCCGGCAAGCGGGTCGTCAAAGGGCTCAGACGAGCGCGGTGACCTGGATTTCGACCAGCAGTTCCGGTGCGGCAAGGCGCGCCTCGACCGTGGCACGGACCGGCAGGTTGTTCGGGTCGACCCACTGGTCCCAGACTTCGTTCATCTGGGCGAAATGGGCAATGTCGCGCAGCCAGATGTTGGCGCTGATCAGCTTGGCCTTGGAGGTGCCGGCTTCGGCCAGCAGGCCGTCGATGGTCGCGAGGATGTCGCGGGTCTGGGCGACGGCGTCGTCACCATCGCCGGTGACGCCGGCCGTGGTGACGACGCCGTTGACGACGACGGCTTCGCAGAACCGCTTGCCGGGCTTGATACGCTTGATCATCGGAAATCTCCCATGTTGTTGATCAAAGAATGGTTTTGCCGAAAGCCGACAGGATGAAATTGGCGCATTCCGCGCCGATCGGCGATGGCAGCGCGGCATCAATGCCGGAAATGCTGAGCGAGCGCAACTTGCCGCTGAGCGCCGCCATTTCCATTGCCGAATGGGTCTCGCGCACCGTGATGCCGCCGATGCCGCCGCTCCAGCCGGACATGTCGGTGGCGGTCGGCGCATAACACAGGTGAAAGCCGCGCGTGCCGGCCGAGGCGAGCGTGATCGCGTCGCGCATCGCCTGGCGCAGGCCTACCGCATCGATTTCTGCCATGGTGAAGACACGCAGGCGCGAGGCCTTCAGAACGGCCGCCTCCTCCGGCGCCGCATTGCGCAAGCCGATCAGGACGATGTTTTCCGGCGCGATATGAGGCGGCAGGCGGGTGAGCATACGGCTGAGCACGGCGTTTTCCGGTGGCGGCAGACCGGCCTCGCCATCCGGCATCATCGCTGCATCGGAATCGATCCAGATGAGGCCGAGTGCATCATGCCGACGGCCAGCCTCCTCCACGAACGGCAGCACATCCCGCTTGCGTGCGCGGATGGAGAGCGTGAGCGTCTTGTCCGCATCCTCCGCCCCCCGCTCGAAGCCGAGATGCTCGATACGCTGGGCAACATCCTGCACCACCACGAGCGCACCGCCGATCGCGTCCGTCTCGATCGCATAGGTCTTCGCCTCGCCCGTCTCGCGCACATCCCGCATCGGCACCTTCTCCACATATTCTGATGTCATGACCGTGAGCAGCGCACCGTAGTTCATGCGGAAGCTGACATTTTCGCCGACGGCAAGGGGTGGGTCGGCCTCGGTGAGATCGAGCACCAGATGGTCACTGGAAGCACCGAGCACCCGCACGCCCTGCCGCGTCGGGATCAGCCCCTCGGCGATGACGTCCTCACGGCCGATATTGGCGATGCCGCGCAGCCGGTCTCCCTCGTCGACAAAGACGGGAACGTTGCCGAAGGCGTCGATGCCGGACTGGCCGATCGGCAGGGAGGGCTTCGTCTTCACCTCCAGAAGCTCGCCGGTGAGTTCGAAGGCGTCGCGGTCGAGCGCCTGCCACGGTTCGGTGAGGAACGTGTCGCGGCCGCCCTGGAGGATCGCCTCGCCGACACGCAGGTTGTTGATGCCGGACGGCATGCCGCCGGCCAGCAGCAGCGGCAGCGAGGAAGAGTTGCCGCCGGAAACCCAATCGAGCGGCCGGCCGGTCATGATCTCCACCGTCTGCGCATGGGCGACGAGCTGGGTCAGGTTCTCCCGGGTCGGAATGATGGCGCCGAAGCAGGTGAGGTTCGTGCCGACGCCGGCAATGCGCACGCCCGGCAGCTCCAGTATGGCCTCCACGGTGGGCACCAGATCGTTCGGCCAGATGCCCTCACGAAGATCCCCGAGGTCGATCATCAGGATTATGTCGTGCACCCGGCCCAGCCGCTCGGCGACACGCGAAATCTCGCGCATCAATTGAAGCTCCGACTGCAGACTGATGTCGACGGTGCGCACCAGCTCTTCCACACGCGTCAGCGGAGGGCTGCGCAACAGCATGATCGGGCAGTCGATGCCCGCATCGCGCAGACGGCGGATGTTCTCGAAGCGGGATTCGGCAATGCCCCTGACGCCGCCGCGCAGCATGGCACGCGCCACCTGCGGCATGCCGCAGGTGCCCTTGGTGACGCCGAAGGGCGTGATGCCGGAGGCGCGGCAGAGGTCAACGACGGTGCGGGCATTGTGTTCGATGCGGGCGAGGTCGATGGAGATTTGCGGATCGGACATGGCAATCCCTTGTTGTCGCATTTCCGGACGAAACCGGGTCCACTTTCCGGTAAAGGCTCAATTCCGATAGAGCAGCCCCGCCGTGTCGATGTCGGGCCTGCGGCCGGAGACGAGGTCGGAGACAAGCTTTCCCGAGCCGCAGGCCATGGTCCAGCCGACATGGCCGTGGCCGGTATTCAGGAAGAGGTTTTCGTAGCGTGCCCGACCATGCACCGGCACGGAGCCCGGCATCATGGGCCTGAGGCCCGACCAGAGCACGGCCTTCGTCTCGTCGATGGCGCCGGGGAGGAGGTCGTGCGCCGTCCGGAACATGGTTTTGAAGTCGGCGGGCTCGAACGAGCGGTCGTAGCCGGCGAATTCGGCGGTGGAGGCAAGACGCAGACGGTTGCCGAGGCGCGAATAGGCGATCAGCCGGTCCTCGTCGACGCCGCCCATGGTCGGGCCCTTGTCCGCATCGATCGGGAGCGTCGCGGTATACCCTTTGACGGGATAGACGGGCACGTCGATCCCGATCTTGCGGGCGAGCAGTGAACTCTCGGGGCCAAGCGACAACACGACCGCGTCGCAGGCGACCGGCCCCTTGTCGGTCAGCACGGCCCCGACCCTGTTGCCCTGCACATCCAGTCCGGTGACTACCGTGTTGAAGCGAAAGTCGACGCCATGGCGCACCCGCGCCTGCTCGGCAAGGCTGCAGGTGAAGAGCGAGGAGTCGCCCGTCTGGTCCATCGACGAATAGACGCCGCCGGCAAGCTGGTGTTTGACGGCGGCAAGGCCGGGCTCCAGCGCCACCAGCCGCTCGCGGTCGACCACTTCGATCGCAAGGCCGCGGTCGGCGATGTATTGCATGTGTTTTGCGCCGGCATCCATGCTCTGCTGCGAGCGGTAGAAATAGAGGATGCCCTTGCGCCGGTCGTCGTAGGAGATACCGGTTTCCTGCTGCAGCGCGTTGATGCACTCGCGGGCATAGAAGGCCAGCCGCAGCTTGACTTCGGTATTGGCATGGGCGCGCGATTGCGTGCACTGCATGAGGAAGCGCAGGCACCAGGAGATGAACTGCGGATCGAGGCTGAAGCGCACCTTGATGCCGAGATCGGAGCGGAACAGCGATTTGATGAAGGTGGTGAGCGCGGCGGGCGAGGCCCAGGCGGTGGAATCACCCGGCGAAACGAGGCCGGCATTGCTCTGGCTGGTGCCGCGCGCCACGTCCTCGTGGCGCTCCAGCACGGTCACGTCATGGCCGTCCTTCGACAGATACCATGCCGCCGCCGTGCCGACGACGCCGGCCCCCAGAACGACTACTTTCATGATGCTCCCCTCACCCCGAGAACGTTCCGCTTTTCCTCGTTTTGCGAAACGGGTCCGGCCTTTTGTTCTTGTTTCCACGCAATTCCGGACGCAAAACCGCTCACACTTTTGCTGAAATTGCTCCTAGCTGCTGACCGCGCCCTGCTTGAAGGTCGGCGCGAAGCCGCCAGAATCGCCGTCGTTGAAACGGATGGTGCGCACCTCGTCCTGGAAATCGGCGCAGGATTGCCGCCAGACCGAGCCGGGCCAGACCAGGTCCACCGAGGCATCGAGCGGCCGGTAGACGGCCGTGTAGAGCGTGCCGTAGCCGCGCCCGTAGGACGTCTGGTAGACCGGCGGGCGCAGGAAGCCGGACAGCACCTTTTCGACATCCGCCGATCCCGCCAGCGACTTTTCCAGCGCCGCCTCGCGCTCCACCGATTTGGTGGTCTCGGCATGGCGGGCCCATTCGACGCCGTGCTGGTGATTGGTGCTGACGCGCCGCTCCACCACTTCGGCCGGGCGATCCGGATTGACATAGACCGTCGCGTGGTTGTCCTGCCGGTCGATGACGGCGATCGAATAGGACATGTGCACGGGAATGCGCTGGAGCAGCGCCACGGCTTCCGCCGTGGTGCTGGCGAATTCCAGGACGTAGCGCAGCACGACCGGGATGCCGAACCCCTGCCCCGCGGCGGTGCGCCCGCCGAAGGAGAGCGAGACCGCCAGCCCATCCTCGTTGATGCCGTCGAGCACGCCCCACAGGCAATCGACCACCGCCACCACCCGCTTGTTGTAGCGGGAGGCGAGCCAGGTGCCTTCGAGCAGGCGCGGGCTGTAGTCGTAGTTGCGGATCAGCGCCGGTTCCTTACCGGTGACGATCGCCTGCGAACAGCCGCCGACATAGAAGGGCGGGCACCACATGGAGAGGAACCGCGCCTCAAGGTCGCCGCCGCCGGCCGCCTCGACGATCGCCTCGTAGGTCGGCAGCAGCTCCGGCATGTGGCTGCGCAGCGCCTTGAGGCTCATGAAGTAGGTCGGGCGCGAACGAACCCCGTCGCGCACGAACCAGCGGCTGTAGGCGTGCCAATGGCGATCGAACACCCGGCGCCATTTCGGGCCGGGTCTGTCTTCGTCGATGGCTTCAAACTGGAGGTCCATGGCACCCTACAGGATCTTGAACGAGCCGGCTTCCGGCGCTTCGTCCCGCTGGATCTCGGTGAGCGGCTTGCTGGCATAAAGGCGCTTGATGCCCTTGATCCAGTTGCTGGCGCGTTCGTTCAGCTCGAACTCGTCGTTCATCACCCGCCCGCGCGTGATGAGGATGCCGAGGTCGGCGCCCTCGTAGCGGTAGTCGCCGGGACCGGTGATGCGCAGGAAGAACGCCTCCTCGTCGCTCTCGATCGCCTGGCGGTGATAGTCGAAGCGATCATAGGACACGCTGCCGTCCGGCGCCATGCGGTAGATGCCCGACGACGGCGCATGGGTGACGATGTCGACAAGGTCTTCGGTGGATTTGATCACCACCTGTGCCCAGGAATCGATGAACTCTTTTCGCGCCCACCGGTCGTTCAGCTCCTCGACGTCGATCTTGTAGTCGATGCCCGAAAACTCCATCAGGTGGAACAGGAAGAGCGGCGCATCGGCATAGGCGAAGGCGGCGTGGTTGGTCATGGAGCTGGCGCCGCAGATGCGCGGGTTGAGTTCGCCGAGATAGACCTCGTTGTCCTCGACGTCGATGAGGAAGTCGAGGTCGAAATAGCCGCGATAGCCTTCCTCGCGAAGCTGGTTGCCGAAGCGGTAGGCCATGTCGCGCGCTTTGGCCCTGATCTTTTCCGAAAACGCGCCCGGAAAGATCTCGTTGCCGCACCAGCCACCCTTGTAGGGCGTCAGCGCCGGCTGGCCGACGACTTCCGTCAAGAGCGGGCCGACGAGCGTGCCGGATGCCGTCGTGCAGGCCTCCATGGTCGCGCCGCGGCACTTGATGCGCTTCATGATCTTGACTTCGTCTTCCGCCGAGATCTCCGCAGCGTGACGGTTGTAGTCTTCCTCGCTGGCGATGAAGAAGGTGGTGTGGCCGCTGTCGCCGAAAGCGGTCTGCACGACGAGGTCTTTACCGATGCCGGCTTTCTTCGCGGACTCCAGCAGCTCCTCATAGGTGCGCGCGGGGGCGAGCGTGTTTGGCACGGAGGGCACGTCGGCCTTGTTGCCGATGCGCACGGTCTCCATCTTGTTGTCGCAGCGCTGGCGCAGTTTTGCCTTGGGGAACCAGATCTCGATGCCGAGTTCCTTGCAGATTTCTTCCGTCGTCTCGTCGAACATCAGGAAGGTGGCGACGGCACGGCCACCGCGTTTCGTGATGTAGTCGATGACTTCCTTGTGCTGCAGCAGGTAGTTGTTGATGTCCTCGATGCTCTCGAATTCGGCATGAGGGATTTCGGAGGGGACGAAGACGTTCGGATGGCGGCCGTCGAAGCAGTCGATATAGCTGACGAACTTGAAGTTCCGCACCCATTCGTCGATGCCGATCAGGTTGAAGTTCGTCGCCGAGATGAAATAGATCGGACGTTCATTGCGATGCATGACGACGCGCAGGTCGGCAACGTTGCGAATGGTTTCCATGATGTACCCCTCATGTTTCCTGGAACGTTTTTGGCGCTTGTCGCGCTTCTTTTGTTTCTTCTCGTCTTTCTTCCGATCTTTCTTCTTTTTCGACATGCCCCCCGGTCCGTCGTTGCGGTTAACGTTTCAAGCGTGACGTGACGTGTTTGACTTCAAGGTAGGACGACATGCCCCAGGGCCCGAGCTCGCGGCCGATGCCGCTCGCCTTGAAGCCGCCCCAGGACGTTTGCACGAAAATCGCCTGCGGGCTGTTGATCCAGACGTGACCGGCCTCGATGGCGTTTGCCACGCGGTTCGCCTGCACGTCGTCGCCGCTGACAACGGTGGCGACGAGGCCGAAGTCGCAGTCGTTGGCGAGTGCGATCGCCTCCTCTTCGCTCTCGAAAGTGCGGATGCAGAGCACCGGCCCGAATATCTCCTCGCGCCAGAGCGCGCTGGTCGTCGGCACGTCGCCGAAAATCGTCGGCTCGACGAACCAGCCGTCACCGGCCGCGGCCGGCTTTCCGCCGCCCGCAAGCAATGTCAGGCCCTCGGCCTTGCCGCGTTCGATGTAGGAAAGCACCTTGTCGTGCTGCGCCTTCATGGTGATCGGACCGATCGTCGTCCGCTCGTCCAGCGGATCTCCGGGGTTCAGCGCCCGGCTACCGGCGATTATGGCGTCTATTAGCTTCGGCGCAATCGATCTTTCCACCAGAAGGCGCGATGTCGCCGAGCACATCTGCCCGGCATTGAAAAAGATGCCGCCGAGCACGCAGTCCACCGCCTCGTCGAAATCCGCATTGGCGAAGACCACGATGGGCGATTTGCCGCCGAGCTCCAGACTGACCGATTTGACGCCCTGCGCGCCGGCCGCCATGACGCGGGCGCCGACGGCGTTCGAACCGGTGAAGGATATTTTGGCGACATCCGGATGCGTCGTCATCGGCGCGCCGACGCGCTCGCCGGTGCCGGTGATGATGTTGAGCACGCCGGGCGGCAGGCCCACGTCCTCGGCAATCGCGCCGAGTTCCAGCTCCACGACAGGCGTGATCTCCGAGGGTTTCAGCACCACCGTGCAGCCTGCGGCAAGCGCCGGCGCGACCTTCCAGGAGGTCGTCACGAGGGGAAAGTTCCACGGCACGATGAGGCTTGCCACACCCGCCGGCTCCTGCCGCAGCCGGGCGTGAAAACCGTCGTCGGGCAGCGCGACATCCGCGTCCTGCCTCTCCTGCAAGGCGATGGCCTGCTCGGCATAGTAGGCGAAGGAGGCGGCCACATCGGCCATGTCGATGCGCGCCTCGCCAAGCGGCTTGCCGTTGTTGCGGGAGGAAAGGCGCGCCAGCTCTTCGGCGCGCTCGGTCAACCGTGCGGCGATGGCCGCGAGATAACGGGCGCGTCCCCGCCCGCCGGCATCGCGCCAGGCGGGGAACGCGGCCTTCGCGGCGGCAACAGCTTTGTCCACATCCGCCGGACCACCGGCGGAGACCTCATGATAGACGGTGCCGCGGTAGGGATCGAAGACGGGAATGCGGCCCGGCTCGATGGGATCCTGCCAGCGACCGTCGATGAAGAGCTGGTGCCGCATCGTCGTCACCTCACGCCGTCAGGGCTGCGGCAAGCGGGGAGCCCGCCTGGATTTCGATCACGGTCGGCACCTTGCGCTTTGCCGAGGCGGCAAGCTCGCTTTCCAGCTCCGCGAGCGAGGCCGGGCGCGAGGCTTCGCAGCCGAGGGCCCTGGCGAGGCCCACGAAATCGGGCGTGAAAATGTCGACGCCGATCTGCGGGATGTCGCGCTCGGCCATGAAGGCCTTGATCTCGCCGTAGCTGGTGTTGTTCCAGATGACAACCGCGGTCGCGATGCCCGCCTCCACGGCGCTCGCCAGTTCCTGCACGGAGAATTGCAGGCCGCCGTCGCCGATCAGGCAGACGGAGGGCCGGTTCGGCGCGCCGAGTTTTGCGCCGAAGGCGGCCGGCAGGCCGTAGCCGAGCGTGCCGTAGCCGGTGGAAGAGTTGAAGAACGAGCGCGGCTGCGGCGCCTGGTAGAACTGGTTGACGGCATAGACCGGCTCGGTCTGGTCGCCCGCAACGGTGGCGTCGGGCAGCGCCCGGGTGATCACCTCCATCAGCCTGCCATGGGTGCGGCAGGCGGGCCACAGGAAGGCCGCGACCTTCTCGCGCACGGCCTTGGCGCGTGCCGCGCCTTCGCCGGCCGGCCGCGCGTCGCCGAGGGCGGCGTTGAGGCTGGCGGCGGCGAGTTTCGCATCGGCGGCAATCGGCACGTCCGCGCGCAGGCCGGTGACGATCTGCGCGGGGTCGATGTCGATGCGGATCAGCGGGCCGCCGAAGGTCAGCGCCTTCGGCTCGGGATACATTTCCGTCTCGCCGAATTCCGTGCCGATGGCGAGGACCGCGTCGCTGGCGGCCAGCTCTTCCAGCAGCGGCGGCATGCTGAGATTGCCGGTCATGGTGCGCGGGTCACCCGGCTTCAGGATGCCGCGGCCGTTGATGGTCATGAAGACCGGCGCATCGAGCTTTTCGGCAATAGCGGCAATCTCGGCCGCCGCATCGGCAGCCCCGCCGCCGGCAACGATCATCGGGCGCTTTGCGGCCTTGAGGATCGCGGCGGCCTTTTCAATGGCCGCGGGATCAGCGGCGGCGCGGCCGGGCAGCGGCCATGCGTCTGCCGAAAGGTGCTGCGCCTCCGCGACGATGACGTCGAGCGGGATTTCGATATGGACCGGGCGCGGGCGCGCGGAGTTGAAGACGGTGAAAGCACGCGCCATCACCTCGGGAAGCTGCGCAGGGTCGAGCAGCGTGTGGCTGAAGGCGGCAACGCCGGAAACGAGGTTGCGCTGCGAGGGCAGCTCGTGCAGGCGGCCCTGGCCCATGGCGAGTTCGCCACGGGAATTGACCGCCGAGATGACCAGCATCGGCACGGAGTCGGCGTAAGCCTGGCCCATGGCGGTGGCGATGTTCGTCATGCCGGGGCCGGTGACGATGAAGCAGACACCCGGCTTGCCGGTCACGCGGGCATAGCCGTCGGCCATGAAGCCTGCGCCCTGCTCGTGGCGGGGCGTGATATGGCGGATGTTGGTCGCGGGCAGGCCGCGATAGAGTTCCACCGTGTGAACCCCCGGAATGCCGAAGATCAATTCGACGCCGTAGGATTCCAGGAGACGGACGAGGTATTCGCCAGTGGTCAATCGGGTGTCTGCCATTTTTATCGCCTCTGCACGCCCGGAAGGACGCAAAGCATTTCGAAGAGAAGGTTCGCCGCCGTGATCGCCGTATTGCCGGAGGGGTCATAGGGCGGAGAGACCTCGACAAGGTCGCAGCCGACAAGGTTGAGCCCCCAGCAGCCGCGGATGATTTCGAGCGCCTGGATGGTGTTGAGGCCGGCGATTTCAGGCGTGCCGGTGCCGGGCGCGATCGACGGGTCGAGGCTGTCGATGTCGAAGGAGAGGTAGACCGGCCGGTCGCCCATCTGTGCGCGGACTTCCTCCATCAGCGGCGTCAGCGACTTGTGCCAGCACTCCTCCACCTGCACCACGCGGAAACCCTGTTCGCGGGACCAGTCGAAGTCGTCGGCCGCATAGCCGGTGCCACGCACGCCGATCTGGATGCAGCGCTTGGTGTCGAGCACGCCGGCTTCGACGGCGCGACGGAACGGAGTGCCGTGGGCAATGGGCTCGCCGAACATGTGCTCGTTGATATCCGAATGGGCATCGACATGGATGAGGCCGACGGGGCCGTATTTTTCCGCCATCGCCCGCAGGATCGGATAGGAAAGCGTGTGATCGCCGCCGAGCGTCAGCGGGATGCAGCCGTCCTTGATGATGCCGCGATAGGCATCGGTGATGATGTCGACGCATTTCGGCAGGTTGAAGGTGTCGATGGCCACGTCGCCGATATCGGCCACCTGCAGGCTTTCGAAGGGGGCGGCACGCGAGGCCATGTTGTAGGGGCGGATCATGCAGCTCTCGGTGCGAATCTGCCGCGGCCCGAAGCGCGTGCCCGGACGGTTGGACGTGCCGATATCCATGGGGATGCCGACGAAGCAGGCATCAAGTCCCTCGGCGGTCGGCTGCGTCGGCAGGCGCATCATGGTGGCGGGGCCGCCGAAGCGCGGCATTTCGTTGCCGCCGAGCGGCTGGTTGAAGGTTCTTGTCGTCATTTTTCTTCCTCCGGCGGGGCGTGTGTCTGGGTCTTTTGCCCCACCCTGCATGGCACTCTACGAGACTTGTCCGAGCGGCTAAAATACCTCTTTTCGATTATTCTTCGCCGCGCGGCAGGATAAGGCAGGGCACCGGTGCATTGTGCACGATCTTGCGGGCATTCGAGCCGAGGAAGACGCGCAGCAGCGGCCCGAGCTTGCTGGAGCCGAGCACGAGAACTTCGCCATCCTGCCAGTCGAGCGACTCGAACGCCGCCTTCCAGCTCGCCCCATCCGCGATCTCCGCGGAGAGCCCCGCCTGCCCGGCAAGCAAGGCCGTCTGCGCATCGCGCGCCTGCTCGCGCAGCACGTTGGAAACGAACTGTTCCGCATCGTAGCCGGCACCCGTCGGATACATCTGCTTGTCGCGCACCACGAAGGTGACGAGACGCAGCGGCACCGAATAGTCGTGGGCGAGCGCCGCACTGCGGGCGACGATGTCGGGCGCGGAGGACGAACCCGAATAGGCGGCGCTGAGGCGACGGATGCGGGTCTCGGGCCCGGCCGAATAGCCGTGCGGCGCCACCATGATCGGCAGATGCGCCGAACGCAGCAGTTCCGTCGTAACGCCCCCTTCGCCGAAACGGCCCAGCGGAGCCTCACGCGCCGAGCCGAGCACGAGGCAGTCCGCACCGGTTTCCGAGGCGGCCCGGATCAGGCCCTCGCGGGCCGAGGAGGCGGAAACGGCAAGGAACTCCGCCGTGACATCAGCAGGAAGCGATGCCTTCGCCTCGGCTTGCAGCGTGGCGGTGTGCCGGGCAAGGAAGCTGCCATATTCACCGTCGACGCGTGCCGGCGAGGGATGCCCCCAGGTATCGGGCGTCACCGTGCAGGCGACGAGCGAGGCGTTGCAGGAGCGGGCCAGCACCGCGCCGAGCGCGAGCGCCTCCTGCCCGCCCTGGTCGGCGGAAAGTCCGACGAGGATCTTCATTCCGCCGCCTCGCCGAGACCTTCAGGCTTTTCGAGCCGCGAATTGCGGGCGGAGTAGCCGAAATAGACGAGGGCGGCGATCCCCACCCAGACGCCGGTGATGGCATAGACCATCCAGCTCAGCTTGAAGATGAGATAGAGGCAGGCGGCGATGGACAGAACCGGCAGGACCGGCCCGAAGGGCACTCGGTAGCCGCGCGGCATGTCCGGCTGGGTGTAGCGCAGGATCAGCACGCCGGCCGACACAACCGTGAAGGCGGTGAGCGTGCCCATGCTCGTCAGGTCCCAGAGCAGGCCAGACGGCACGAAGGCGGCGATCAGCGAGACGAAGACGGCGACGATGATAGTGCAGGCGACCGGTGTCATGCTGCGCGGATCGACCCGGTGGAAGATCGAGGGCAGAAGACCGTCGCGCGACACCGCGAAGAGGATGCGCGACTGGCCGTAGAGCACGATCAGTGTCACCGAGAAGATCGAGATGACGGCGCCGGCGGCCAGAAGATTCGCCGGCCAGGTGGAGCCGGTGATGTTCTGCAGGATCGTGGCAAGGCCCGCTTCCTGTCCCTCGAAGGCGCTTGCCGGCTGCACGCCGAGCGCGGCGAAGGCGACGAGCACATAGAAGGCGGTGACGATGACGAGCGCCGAGATGATGGCGATCGGCAGGTTGCGCCGCGGATTGACCACCTCCTCGCCCGCCGTCGAGACGGCGTCGAGGCCGACGAAGGTGAAGAAGATCGACGCCGCCGCCGCCTGCACCCCGTTGAAACCGCTGTCGTTGAAGAAGGGCGTGAAGTTCGCGCTGTTGAAGGCGCTGCCGGCAATGACGATGAAGAGCGTGAGCACGGCGAGCTTGACCAGCACCATGATGGCGTTGGCGCGCGCCGATTCCTTGGCGCCGCGCAAAAGCAGGACGCAGCAGAGCATGACGAGGATGACGGCCGGCAGGTTGATGAGGCCGGAACCTTCGGCGAAGAAGGCCATGGCGAAGGGATGGTCGCCGTCGACGACGGTGATCGGCCCCTTGATCATCCAGCCCGGCAGCACGATGCCAGTGACGTTGGCGAGCAGCTTTTCGACATATTCGGCCCAGCCCACCGCCACCGCGGCAGCGGAAATGCCGTATTCCAGCACCAGGCAGGCGGCGACGAAGAAGGCGATGCCCTCGCCGAGCGTCGCATAGGCGTAGGAATAGGACGAGCCCGAGACCGGGATCATCGAACTCATCTCCGCATAGCAGAGCGCCGAAAGCCCGGCCGCGACCGCCGCGATGACGAAAGCAATGACGACGGCGGGGCCTGCCACCGGCACCTGCTCGCTCAGCACGAAGAAGATACCCGTGCCGATCGTCGCGCCGACGCCGAACATGATCAACTGGAACAGCGTGATCGAGCGGCCGAGATGGCCATGCCCGTCGCCCCCGCCCGACGTATCCGCTACAAGCCGATCGACCGGCTTCTTGCGCGTGATCTGCTCAAAGATAGATGATGCCATCGTCCTCCCCTCCGATGTCTCCTCACATGCCAGAACTGTAGCGGCGGATGCGGCAAAGGTGCTGCCGTATTTCGATCCTCTTCCGACACTTGCTGCTGCCTGGCCCATCCCTGGCGACAGTTTTTATCGCGCGGCCGGAGCAAGGTTTGCCGGCCGGGAAATGCGCGCACGGGGGCCAGCTTGACAGGGTCGGGCCAAAAGTATCCATATGGCCAGGGCCGCCAGGCCACGCTCATCATGAGACAGCATGGCCCGGTCCGTGCAGCAGGGGGCGAATGAATGAAGGACGAAGACGGGTCGATCCGGCTCGATCAGATCGACTTGCGGATTCTGGCCTGTCTGCAGGCCAATGCACGCATGACCAACCAGGAACTGGCCGATGAGGTGGGGCTATCACCAAGCCCCTGCCTGCAGCGGGTGAAGCGGCTGGAGAAGGCCGGCGTCATCAACAGCTACCATGCCAGCATCGACCTAGCAAAGGTGTGCCGGCATGTGGACGTCATCGCCGCGGTCACCCTGAACAGCCACGGGCTCGAGGATTTCCAGATCTTCGAACAGATGGTCGAGGACATGCGCTACGTGGTGGAATGCACCAAGGTCAGCGGCCCGATCGATTATCTCGTGCGCTTCGTCTGCCCCGACATCGCCTCCTACCAGATGCTGTCGGACGAGCTTTTGCGGCTCGGCCCCAAGATCGGCAATCTTTCCAGCTATATCGTGCTGAAATCCAGCAAGCCCTACCGCGGCGTGGCCTTCGACGACCTGGTGTCGCCCTCGCCGCGCGGCGTGACGACGCGGCCGGCCGCGCGCACGGGCAAGTAGTTCAAGCGAGATCGTCCCCCATGTCAGCCTCTTCCCTTGAAGCCAATGCAATGCTGCCGTCCGGCGGCCGGCGGGACAATTCCCGTTTCCTGATATCCGGCATCCAGATGCCGGTGCCGATCGGCGGCCGCAACATTCCGGCCATGACCATCCAGGTGGAAAAGACCATGGCGCTCTATCCGGGCACCGACATGATCGTCTTTTCGGAACTCGCCATGCACGGGCCGCTGCATGCCTGCGCGGCGGAGGATCCTGCCGTCGACGAAGCCGCCTTCCAGGCGCTTGCCGCCAAGCACCGTGTCTGGATCATACCGGGCAGCTACTTCGTGCACCGCGAAGGCCGGACCTACAACCATTCCATCGTGATCAACCCGGATGGGGAGATCGTCGGGCGCTACGACAAGATGTTCCCCTTCATGCCTTTCGAGGCCGGGGTCACGGGCGGTACCGACTTCCTGATCTTCGACGTGCCCGATGTCGGCCGCTTCGGCCTGTCCATCTGCTACGATATCTGGTTCCCGGAAACGACGCGCACGCTGACCTCGGCAGGCGTGGAAGTGCTCCTCCATCCTGTCCTTACGGGCACGACCGACCGCAAGGCCGAGCTGGCCATCGTGCAGGCCACGGCAGTGATGTTCTCCTGCTACGTGATCGACGTGAACGGGCTCGATGCCGGCGGCGTCGGCCGCTCGCTGGTCGCCGACCCGACAGGCAATGTCGTGCACCAGTGCGGGCAGGTCGCGGAAATCTTTCCGATCAATGTCGATCTCGGCCTGGTGCGCCAGGTGCGCGCCGAAGGCGCCAACGGGCTCGGCCAGGTGCTGAAATCCTACCGCGACCGCAATGTCGCCTTCGGCACCTATGAGAACGGCGGCGCCTCGGCCTATCTCGACAGCCTCGGCCCGCTGACCCCCATGGCCAAACGGCGGTAACCGCCGCGCCCTTTTGCCGGGATCGTTTCAGGTCCACGCGTACCGGACGATGTGGAAGAAGACCGGCGCGGCGAAGACGAGGCTGTCGGCGCGGTCGAGCATGCCGCCATGGCCCTCGATCATGTGGCCCCAGTCCTTCACCCCGCGGTCGCGCTTGATGGCGGAAGCGACAAGGCCGCCGAAGAAGCCCATGATGCAGGCGAGCGCGGCGAGCGCCCCCGCTTCGAGCGGCGAGAACGGCGTCAGCCAGTAGAGCCCGGCCCCGAGCAGCGAGGCGCTGCCAATGCCGCCGATCAGCCCCTCCCAGGTCTTTGACGGCGAGATGCTCGGCGCGACCTTGTGCCGGCCGAAAAGCTTCCCAAAAATGTACTGCAGCACGTCGCTGCCCTGCACGGTAGCGATGAGGAAGGCGATGAGCAGCAAGCCCCGGCCCTCGTTGCCGGGAATGGGCAGCGTCACCAGCGCGGGCACATGACTGATGCAATAGACCGACAGCATGATGCCCCATTGCTGCTCGCTGACCCGCTCAAGGAAACGGGACGTGTCGCCGCGCAGGGCCGTCAGCGCCGGCATGGCGAGGAAGCAGTAGACGGGGATGAAGATCGAATAGAGCCCGTACCAGTCGATCCAGATCAGGTAATACTGCGTCGGTACGATGATCAGGAACATGCCGAGCAGTGTCCACCGATCGGCATGGCGGGTGTTGGTAAGCGTGACGTATTCGCGTAGCGCCGCGAAGGAAACGAAGGCGAAGAGCAGGATCACGCCGCCCGTGCCGAAGAGGAAGGCGACGCTGATACCCGCGACCATGATCCACCAGGCCTTGATGCGTGCATTGAGGTTTTCGAGCGTCGCCGGCAGCGGCTTTTCACTGCGCCAGGAGAGCACGCCCGCAACGAGGCTCGCAATGACGAGCACGGAGACGAGGCCGAGGAAAAGACGCGTGTCGTCGCTCATCAACGGGTTCCATCCTTTCGGGGCGCAAGGGCGAGAAGCGCTTCGCGGGCGCGATCAAGGAAAACTTTCCGCTCCTCCCCCGCCTGAAGAACCAGCGGGGCGCCGAAGACGACGCGGCAGAGCAGCGGAACCGGCAGGAGCGCGCCCTTCGGCAGGACACGCGACATGTTCTCGATCCAGCAGGGCACCAGTTCGATATCCGGGCGAAGCGCCGCAAGATTGTAGAGGCCCGAGCGGAAGCGCAGCAGCGGCTCCTCCGTCATGTTGCGCGTGCCCTCGGGGAAGAAGATCAGGGATTGCCCCTTGTCCAGGGCGGCGAGCATCACCTGCATCGGGTCGGCGGTGCGTTCCACCCAGTTGCGCTCCACGAGCACCGTGCGCAGCATCTTGCCCGAAATGAAGCGGCGGACCGGGCCGGCATTCCAGTAGTCCGCCCCCGCGACCGCGGCCGTTCGGCGTCGTTCGGCAAAGGGCAGGCAGGTGGAGATCAGGATGAAATCGCCGTGGCTTGCATGATTGGCAAAATAGATGCGCTGCCGGCCATAGGGCGCCGAGCCCGCCCATATCGGCCGAACGCCGGTGACCGCCCGCGAAAGCCCCGCAAGCGCCGCCCCCGACACGCTCTGCAAAAGCGATACGCCGCTCACGCTCATGCCCCGCCTCCCTCCATCCCGTCGAGGAGCAGGACGAAGTAGAGTGCGATGGCGATCAGCAATGCGATCCGCTGCAGCCAGAGGAGCCGCCGGCATCCCTGCAGACGCTCCGGCAGCGTTGCCGAAACGCTTCCCCGGGCGCGAAGCCCCATGCGCGCCAGCACGTCGTCGATGGCAGCAAGCCCTGCCGTTTCCCCGTCATGGGAGGCGGCGAGCCGGAAGAGCGCGGCGTCGAACAGAAGATGCACCGAAAGTGCCAGCGGCACGAGGCAGAAGGCGAGCAGCAGCCCCCAGGCGAGCGGCCCGGTAAAACCGTGGGCGCCGGCCGTCGGCGGCGCCACGGCGAGGATCAGCAAAGCAGTTACCCCGCCGGCAAGGCCGTTGCGCCGAAGGCGCCGGACGGCATCTGCAACAACCGTCTGCCAGTCCGTCATCGCGCCGCCTCCTCGATCGCGGCATAGGTTTCCAGCGCAAGATGCACCGGCCGGCCCTTCGCCCGGATCTGGGCGACCGCCGCCGCTGCCGTGGTGGCAAAGCCGGTCCGCATCAGGATACAGGCAGCGACGAGCGCGCTGCGCTGGAAGCCGAGCGCGCAGCAGACAAGGACCGGCCCATGCCGCCCCGCCTCCTCGACGGCGAGCGCCGCTTCGCGGATCCGGGCGGCGGAGACGGGCAGCAGGTCGAGCGTCGGGAAAGCACGCCAGGAAAGGCCGGGAACGACAAGGCCCGGCCTTTCCGCCGTCATATCCACAACGGCGGCATAGGTGGAAAGTGAGCGTTGCGACGGCCCCCGGCCGAGGAAAACGCCGTCGGCGATCTCGACGGCATCGGGCAGGCGCCGCGTCCACCACCAGACATTCGCCCGCACGCCCAGCCTGTAGGGCATCAGCAGCCAGCGGCTCGCCAGGCTGATGCGGCCATCGGCCCGCTTCTGGAACACATCCGGCCCCGCACCGGCATAGGCGAGCGCGACGAGGGCGAGCGCAAGTGCCGGCCAGAGCAGCAGCAGGCCCGCCCCTGAATCGAACGTCGTCCACACGGCGAGGAACAGGAAGACGAGCGCGCCCGCGGCATAACAGACGGCGAGTCGCCGCGCCTTCGTATCGAGCGTCAGGCGGAACCCTGCCAGCGGCGACGGCCGGCCGGCCGGGAAGAGCCAGAGGGCGAAAAGGCCGAGCAGCGCGCCGGTCGGAATATCGATGCTGTGATGCTGCCAGGTCGTGAGAACGGAGATGCCGATCAGGAAACTCCAGCCATGCCAGATCGCCAGCATCGCTCCGCGCAACCGCAGGCGCCAATGTTCCCAGATGATCACCAGCAGGGCGATATGCAGCGAGGGCGCCTGGTTGAACGGCTTGTCGAAGCCGCCGAGCACGTCGAACAGGAAACCCGGCAGCCCATGCGTTTCCGGCCGCACGAAAATCGCCTGCAGCGGAAAGGCGATGAAGCAAAGGACGGCAACGACCTGCGCCGTGAGATAACGCCGCGCCAGCCGGCCGACCTCCGCCGGGGTCTCGTTGACGAAGAGCGAGAGCGCATAGAAGGCGTTGATCGACCAATAGGGCAGGATCGTCCAGGCGAGGAAGGGGATGTGCTGCTCCCAGCCGAAAGCGAGATTCGGCACATCCGCCCGCTGTGCGGCCAGCCAGTTGGAGAAACCGTAAGTCAGATAGAAGAACGGTGCCAGGAAGGCGAGCCACAGCGCCGCAGCGCGAAAAACCGCGCGGCGATCGACGGCAGCAACAGATGCGACGCCCTCCCCCATGATCGCCTCAGATACGCTCGGCCAGCGAGACGGTGAAGATGCCCCACTTGTCGATGCGCTGCTCGACCTTGCGGAAACCCGCCGCGGCCACCAGCTGATCCATCTCCTGCTGGGTGCGCCGCCGCATGATCCACGCCTCGCCGCCGCGATGCGAGGTCAGCGCCCGGGCGATCATCTCGAGCTGCGGATGCCAGGGCTGGCCGGTATAGAGGAGCAGCGCCCCCGGTTCCATCGCCCGGGCGAGCCCGGCCAGCGAGGCCTCGATCGGGGCATTGTCCGGGAAGAGTTCGTAGAGGCCGGAGACGATCGCGAGCGACGGCTGCGGGGTGATCGCGGCAAGCCCTTCGGTGTCGAAGGCGTCGGCCCTGTGGAATTCCGCCACGTCCCTCAGGTCGCGCTCGGCGATCAGCGCCGCGCCCTTGTCCACGTTGATCGGCGAATAGTCCTGCAGGCGGATGCTCTCCGGCTTGGCTTCGGATCCCGCAACCGCGTCGAGCACGTAGCGCCCGTGGCCGGCGGCGATGTCAAGCACACGCAGCGGCCGTCCCTCGGCCTTCAGGCGTGCCAGCGCCTTGCCGATCAGCTCTTCCAGATGGACCTTGCGCTGGCGGATGCCGCGCCAGCCGATCGCATCGAGGAACTGCCGGTCGATCAGACGGCCGCCGGGGCCGAGACCGCGGGCCTCGTCCTCATAAACATAGTCGAGCGTGGAACCGGAATCGAAGCCGGTGCGCACGCCCGTCTCTATGCCCTTGGAAAAAAGGCTCCCGAGGCGGATCGAGCCCCGCGTCAGTGCCCAGTAGAGCCCGCGCGGGGAGAACAGCGACAAGGGTGTCGCCAGCCGGTCGGCCTCGTCGCGGGTGTAGCCGGAAAGATGCGCACGCCGCAGGTCGGCCACCACGGGCGGTTCGGCGAAACGCTGGAGGAGGAAGGTCCGCACCTTTTCAAGCGCCTTGGCCCGGTCCCGCTCGCCGAGCGTGTCGTGGTAGAAGCCGGGCAGCACATGGCGCTCCTTGATCGTGCTGCCGAGATTTTCGAAGAAGCGGTGCTGCGGCGCATGGCGCACGACGAAATCGCTGCCGGAAACGAGAAGCTGCGTCGGCACCGTGATGGCACGCGCATCGCCGACCACCCGGTCCGCCGCCTCGTAGAGCTCCAGGAGGATGTTGGAGGCGATGGGACGGGTGATCAGCGGATCGGCCTCGAAGGAAGCAATGCGCGCAGGATCGTGCGTCAGGAAGCGGGCCTTGACGTAGGAGTTGACGAAGAACGTGCCCTTGAGCTTCTGCCAGAGCGCGATGCCCTCCCGGGCGAAGGGCACGTAGAGTTTCACGTCGAAGGCGGGCGACGCCAGCACCAGCGCGCGGATATCCGGCGCATAGTCATGCACCCAGGTGGAAGCGAGCACCGCACCGACGCTCTGGGCGACGACGGCGATCTGGTCCATGGCAAAGCCGCCGGTCTCGCGGATGTGGCGGACGAAGCAGTCGAGATCGCGCACCGAATGGGCGAAGGACGGCGAATGGCCGCGCTCGCCGGGGGACCGGCCATGGCCACGCGCATCCCACGCGTAGAAGGCGAAGTCGTCGAGCCCGAGCTCCTCGGCGATATGCGCCACCCGGCCGCTGTGCTCATGGCCGCGGTGCAAAAGCACGATCGCGCCTTTCGCCGTGCCGGAACGGGCGGGCCAGGCACGGTAGAAAAGCTCCACGCCGTCATGGCTCGCAAAGGCGGATTCGATCATGCTGTCATCTCTCCTGTAGAAACCTCAGCACCTATACGGATGAGGACGCATGTTTGCAGTTGATTTCATACGATTTGCATCCTCTTTTGTGGCACGCAATCGAGCGGATTCGAGCTGACATGTCGATCTATAAACTGAAATCGTCCTTCCAGAACCTGCTTCGCCCCCTGGTGGGACGGCTGGCGGCCATGGGCGTCACGGCAAATCAGGTGACACTGATCGCCGCGATCGTCTCAGTGGGGATCGGCGCGCTGCTTCTCGTCAATCCGGTACCCGCCCTTTTCGCGCTCGTTCCGGTCTGGATGCTGTTGCGCATGGGACTCAACGCCATCGACGGCATGCTCGCGCGCGAACACGGCCAGAAGAGCCCGCTCGGCGGCTATCTCAACGAGATCACCGATGTCGTCTCCGACGCCGCGCTGTACGTGCCCTTCGCGCTGGTCGCGCCCTTTTCCCTGCCGTGGTTGACCGCCATCGTCTTTCTCGCCGCGCTGACGGAGTTCGCCGGCGTGCTCGGCGTCGCCCATGGCAACGGACGCAGCTACGAGGGGCCGATGGGCAAGAGCGACCGGGCCGTCCTCTTCGGGGCGCTCGGCGCGCTCGTCGCCGGTTTCGGCACGTTACCCGCCTGGACATGGCATATCCAGCCGATGGCCTGCGTGCTGCTCGCCTGGACGGTCGTCAACCGGGTTCGGGCCGGCCTCACCGCCCCATAGCCGTCAGCGCTTCTCGCCGAAGCGGCGTGGTGTCGGCCGGCCGGTGATCTGGTCCCAGTGCTCGTCGGCGCGCCGTTCGAAAGTTCCTGCCTCGCGGGCGTCGCTCTGGTAGAAGGCGCCGCGCGGCACCTCCGGCGCGTAAACCTGCTCGCTCCAGCCCCGTCCGTCATCATGCGGAAAGGCATAACCGACATGGCCGAGCGCCGCCGCACCCTTGTAGTGCGCGTCACGCAGATGAAGCGGCACCGACGACGGCGCTTCCTTTGCCACATGGGCAAGTGCCAGCGAGATGCCGCGGCAGGCGGAGTTCGATTTCGGCGCCCGGGCGACGTGAAGAGCGGCATGGGCGAGGATAATCTGCGCCTCGGGATAACCGATCTTCTCCACCGCATGCAACGCCGCCACCGCCGTCTGCAGCGCCGTATTGTCGGCAAGGCCGACATCCTCGGAGGCGTGGATCATGATGCGGCGCGCAATGTAGCGCGGGTCCTCGCCGCCGTGGATCAGCCGGGCAAGCCAGTAGAGCGTCGCATCGGGATCGGAACCGCGCATCGACTTCACGAAGGCCGAGACGACGTCGTAATGCGCATCGCCCGACCGGTCGTGGTTGACCGGCGCGGCGGCATAGGCCTCCTCGACCATCGCCTCGGTGATGACGACAGGTATTCGCGGAGCGTGCCCGACGGCAAGGCTTTCGAGCACCGTCAGCGCCCGCCGCGCATCGCCGCCGGACCGGCCGGCGATGCGGCGTAGCTGGGCGGGCTCCAGCTCAACCGCGATGCCGCGCGCCGCAAGATGGCGAAGACCCCGCCGCACCACCTCTTCCATCTCCTCGAGCGTCAGCGGCTCCAGTTTCAAGATGGTCGAACGGGAGATGAGTGCCGGCGTCAGCGTGTGGTAGGGATTGCCGGTCGTTGCGCCGATGAAGTCGGCGACGCCCTCTTCGCAGAGCGCGAGGAGATGGTCCTGCTGCGTCGCGCTGAAACGATGCACCTCGTCCGCAAAGAGCAGGGTCGGCCGCATGCGCGCCTCGTCGGCGATCTTGCGGATGTCGGCCACGTTGTTGTGCGCGGCGTGCAGCGGGCGGAAACTCTTGCCGAGCATGTTGCCGATGGCACGCGCGATCGACGTCTTGCCGAGGCCGGGCGGGCCGTAGAGCACGATGCTGCCGAGCCTTCCGGCGGCGATGCGCCGGCGCAGCATGGTGCCCTCGCCGATGACCTTCTCCTGGCCGATCACGTCGTCCAGCGTCGCCGGGCGCAGCTCCGCGGCAAGCGGCATGACGCCGGAGCGCGGCGCAGCGTCGAAAAGATCGGTCATGGCATCCTCCGGTCTTAAACGGTCCTGTCCAACCCGGCGGCCTGACGCAAAAGCCCGCCTGCCCGGCCGGATGACGTTCGTCTATCGGCCGGAGCAGGCGGGGTCAAAGGCAATCGTGCGCGATGGCGCTCAGTGCAGACCGAAGAGGGTCAGCAGCTCCTCGCGGTGACGGACGAATTCCGGCGCGCTGCGGTCGCGCGGACGCGGCAGGTCGATCTCGATCAGCCGCGGCGCGGCGTTCTTCTCGCGCGGCAGGATGAGGATGCGGTCGGCAAGATAGATCGCCTCCTCCAGGTCGTGTGTCACAAGGATGGTCGTAACGTCCTCATCGCGCCAGATGCGCGTCAGCTCCTGCTGCATGCCGATCTTCGTCATGGCGTCGAGCGCGCCGAGCGGTTCATCCAGCAACAGGATCTCCGGCTGCACGGCAAGCGCCCGGGCGATGCCGACGCGTTGCGCCATGCCGCCGGAAAGCTGGCGCGGATAGGCGTTTTCGAAGGATTGCAGGCCGACGAGCTGGACATAGCGCCGCGCACGGGCCTTCGCTTCCTCGCGGGAGGCCCCGCGCGTATCGAGACCGAAGGCGACGTTTTCGAGCACGGTCAGCCAGGGCAGCAGGCGCGGCTCCTGAAAGATCACGGCGCGTTCCGCGCCGACGCCCGAAACGGCCTTGCCGTCGATCAGCACCTCGCCGCCATCGGCATCCTCCAACCCGGCAAGGATACGCAGCAGCGTCGTCTTGCCGGAGCCGCTGGCACCGACGATGGCAAGGCTTTCCCCGGAGCGTATCTTCAGGTTGATGTTATCGAGGACCGGCAGCGGCCGGCCATCGAGCGTGTAGGATTTCGAGAGGTGACGGATCGTCACCTCTCCGCGGATCGTTGCAGGGGCAAGGCTCATGGGAAACCTCAGTTCGTTGCCGCGTCGGGCGAATAGAGCACGTCCTTGGCCGCGAGCTGGCCTTCCTTCAGCTTGCCTTCGCGGACCAGAACGTCGATCCAGAACTGCACGTCCCGCTCGACCGGAAGGCCGCCCGCACGAACGCCATAGCCGCGGAAATATTGCGCGATATCAGGGTTCTCGCCGCGTTCCTGCAAGGCCTTTGCGAGGATCTTGCGGGTCTCCTCGGGATGCTCGCGGGCATAATCGAGCGCACGGGCCGACTGTTCGACGAAGATTTTTGCCGCCTCGGGATGCGCCTTGACGAAATCACGGCGCAGCACCACGAAGCCGCCGGCGATCTCGCCGAGCACGTCCGTATCGTCGAAGATCGCACGCAGGCCGCCATTCTTGCTGGCCGCACCCTCGAAGGTCGTCTGCCAGTATCCGAACGCCGAGATGTCCACCTGGCCGGAGCGCAGCACCTGCTCGAGCTGCGGGCCGGGCACGACGACCTGGTTGGCTGCATCCGTCGGCAGGCCGACCGAATGCAGCGCCTCGCGGATCGTATAGTCGAGATGGGCGCCCAGCGTGTTGACGGCGATGCTCTTGCCGGCAATGTCCTTGATATCCTTGATCGGGCTGTCTTCCAGCACATAGAAGATCGACTGGACTTCGGCATTGATGCCGTTCGAGGGATAGGCGGCGACGAAATCGTTGCCGCCGATGATCGAGTTCAGAACGGCGGAGGTGGCCGCACTGCCGAGCTCCACATCACCGGAGGCGAGCGCGATCAGCGAGGCCGGGCCGCCGGCGGCATAACCGACATTTTCGATCGTGATGCCGGTTCCCTTGAAATAGCCGAGTTCGGCGGCAAGCTCATGGGCGGAAAGACCGCCCTGGCTGGCGAGGTACCGCAGGTTCACATCCTCGGCGAAGGCCGTGCCGGCAAGGCCCAGGAAGAGGGTGGTGGAGAGGAGAAGTTTTCGCGAGTGGAAGGTCATGGCGGTGTCCTTTGACAAAGAGAAATGCGGAAGGTTCAGGCGTTCGGCTGCGACCAGCGGCAGAGTTTCTTCTGGAGGAGGACCAGCACCGCATTGGCGAGGAGGCCGAGCAGCGCCAGAAGCAGGATGGCGGCGAACATCAGCGGGACCTGGAAATTGTACTGGGCGTTCATCACCTGGAAGCCGATGCCCTTGTTGGCGCCGATCATCTCGGCGGCGATGAGGAGCAGCAGCGCCGTGGTGGCGGAGAGGCGCAGGCCGACAAAGATCGCAGGAACCGAGGCCGGCAGGATGACGCGGCGGAAGATCGTCAAACGCCCTGCGCCATAGGTCCGCGCCATCTCGATCAACTTGCTGTCGACCTCCTTCACGCCGCCGATCGTGGCAAGCAAAATCGGGAAGAGCGTCGCCCAGAAAATGACGAAGACTTTTGACGTTTCACCGAGCCCGAGCAGCAGGATGAAGACGGGATAGAGCGCGAGCGCCGAGGTCTGGCGGAAGAACTGCAGTAGGGGATCAAGCGCCTGCTCGACGATCTTCGCCTGCCCCATGACAAGGCCGAGCGGGATGCCGATCGCGACGGCGGCGACAAAGGCGATACCGGAGCGCTGGAGGCTGATGGCGATATCATCGAGAAGCGCGCCGCTGGCAAGGCTGTCCCAGAGAGCCGAGACGATGATGTGGAGCGGTGGGAAGACGGAGGGATTGACCCAGCCCTGCGTGCTCGAAATCTGCCAGAGCGCCAGGAAGGCCAGAACCAGTCCGTAGCGGGCGAGGAACGACGGCAACAGCGCATTCAACCGTGTCGCAAGACAGGGCGCCGCCGGCGGCCGGTTCGCAAGGCGAAAATCCGCACCGAGTGTGGAGTTCACGTTTTCATAGGACATCGTCGTCTCCTATTCGGCGGCCTGGACGGCGGCGCGTGCGCCGGCCCAGCGGTTGACGGGGAACGGCAGACCGAGGTTTTCACGCAGCGTCGTGCCCTCGTAGGCGGTACGGAACAGGCCACGGCGCTGGAGTTCGGGGATGACCAGATCGACAAAGTCGTCGAGCGCCGTCGGCAGCCAGGGCGGCAGGATGTTGAAACCGTCGGCGGCCTCGTTCTCGAACCATTCCTGCAGCGTATCGACGATCGTCTCTGGCGTACCGACGACGGTGTAATGGCCACGGGCGGAAGCGATCCACTGGTAGAGCTGGCGGATGGTGAAATTGTTCTCGTCGGCGATCTGGCGGATCAGCGCCTGACGGCTCTTCATGCCCTCGGTCGGCGGTGCGGGCGGCAGCGGACCATCGAGGTCGTAACCACGAAGATCGAGCGTGCCGCCGGTGAGCCCGTTGAGGAGGCCGACGCCATCCGCTTCGACGATCAGCGCGGTCAGGCGGTCGTATTTTTCGCGCGCCTCCTCCAGCGTTCGGCCGACAAAGGGCGAGACGCCGGGCATGATGAGGATATGGTCCGGATTGCGGCCAAGGCCGCGGGCGCGCGCCTTGATGTCGCGGTAGAATTCCTGTGCCGTCCCGATGTGCTGGTGGGCGGTGAAGATCACTTCCGCCGTCGCGGCGGCAAGCCCGCGGCCGTCATCCGACTGGCCGGCCTGCACGATGACAGGATGGCCCTGCGGCGAACGGGCGACGTTGAGCGGCCCGCGCACCTGAAAATGTTCGCCGCGATGGTCGCTCTCGTGCAGCTTCTCCGGATCGTAGAAGACGCCACTCTCCTTGTCGCGCAGGAAGGCGTCATCCTCGAAACTGTCCCAGAGCTTCTTGACCACATCGACATGCTCGGCAGCGCGGCGATAGCGCGCGGCATGGGGCAACTGGGTCTCGCGGTTGAAGTTCTGCGCGGTCGGATCACCCGTCGTGGTGACGACGTTCCAGCCGGCACGCCCGCCGGAAATGAGGTCGAGCGAGGCGAATTTGCGGGCCGTGTTGTAGGGCTCCTCGTAGGTCGTCGAGGCGGTGGCGATGAAACCGAGATTTTTCGTGAAGGGCGCAAGCGCCGAAAACAGCGTCACCGGCTCGAAGCCAGCGACGCGGGCATTGCCCCCTTCCCGCGCCCCGCCGAACCCGATGGCAAGGTTGTCCGCCAGGAAATAAGCGTCGAACAGGCCGCGCTCCGCAGTCTGGGCGAGTTGCTTGTGGAACTCGAAGCTGGTGGCGCCGTCCGCCGGCTGGTCCGGGTGCCGCCAGGAGGCGACGTGCTGGCCGCCGCCGGGAAGGAATGCGCCAAGCCTGATCTTGCGTGTCATCATGTTTCCTTTCATCGCATCTGGAGAGGGCCGCGTCGGCCACAGGGGTCCGATCCCGCCCGCGGCGGGGTACGGCAGTACTCGGATGTGGATGTCGGTGCGGCGGGCGCCGCTCAGCAGGCGTCAGGACAGGGCATGATAGCGGCCGTCCTGATAGAGCAGCGAATGGCCGGCGCCGAGGCGGATCGCCAGAACCTTGCCGATGACGATGACGTGGCTGTGCCGTTCGATGGCTTCCTCGATAATGCAGTCGATTGCCGCGACGGCATCGACCAGAAGCGGCGCGCCGCTGACGGCGGTGGTCCAGTCCGCGCCGTGGTAGCGATCGGCGCCACGAAGACCACCACGGCCGGCAAACTGGTTGGCAAGGGCCTCATGGGCGCTGCCGACGATGTTGATGCCGAGGTGGCCGTAGCGTTCGACGATGGGCCAGGTGGACGAGGTGCGGTTGAGGGAGACCAGCATGCGCGCCGGCTCGACGGAGAGCGCGGTCGCCGACGTGACGGTCGCGCCGGTGCGGGTTTCGCCCTCGCCGGCCGTGATGATGCTGACGCCGCCGCCGAGCGTGCGCAGCGCCGCCTTCAGCGTGTCGGCGTCGGCCGGCTGCTTGATCAGTGACGTGCCGTGAAGGTTGAAACGTGTGTTTTCGACATGGGCGTTCATCGTTCCCGCTCCGCTTGAGACCCTTGATGCTGATAGGGATAACAAGCGGAAGCCCGGGATAGCAGGCACGCCATTCCTTATTTCACTATTTTTATAGAAAATATGAATTTCAATTGCGCATCGCCCGTGGATGCACGCGCCGACCGACGAGAGCAGAGCCAGACGCACCGCAAAACCAGGCGATGCGTCCGGCATCGGCTCAGGCGCGCCCGCGCCGCGCCGCCATCGCCGTCACCTCGACGCGCATATCGGGATCAGCGAGCGCGGCGACCCCGACGGCGCAACGCACCGGATAGGGCTTCTTGAAATAGGCGCAATAGACCTCGTTGAAGGCCGGGCGCTCGTTGATGTCGGTGAGGTAGATTGTCAGGTGGATCACGTCGGCAAGGCTGCTTCCGGCCTTTTCCAGCGACGCCTTCAGGCTCTCCAGCGTCGCGATGCTCTGCGTCCTGATATCGCCAGTCTCCAGCGATCCGTCGGCGCGCAGCGGGATATGCGTGGTGACGAGGAGGTTGCCGAGGCCGGCGGTGTCGGAGGAGATCTCCGTCTCGTCGGTATCCTCGATGAAGAAGGGGGCGTCGTTGTCAGCCATGGCGATTCTCCTTGAATGCGTTTGCCGGCCAGCACGAGCGGCTTTGCCGCGCGCCGTCAACCGAAATCCGGCCTCACCAGACCGTGCCGCGTGCGGCGACTGCCTCGACCCGCGTCACGATGCCACCGCGGTGGAAGACCATACGGTCGAACAGGTTGCTGACGACACAGGTGTGGTTCGGCACGATGCGCACCACGCTGCCGATGGCGGGAAACTCTCCCCGGCAATCCTTGAGATCGACCACCGCATGCTCCTCCGAGAGCGAGACGATGCGGGCGCCTTCGTGGCCCTCGATCTCGCCGTAGTCGCTGAAACCGAGCAGGTCCGAGGTCAGCGCCTTGGAACCGGCATCCAGCACCGCACGATCCTCTGCCGGGCGCGAGACGACGGTCGCAAGGATATGCATGGCAAGATCCTGCCGCGTGCAATGGCCGGCGCGCACCATGCTTCGGTCGTTGTAGACATAGGTTCCCGCGCGGTGTTCGGTGGCGGAAGGCACGAGATGGGCCTTCCAGAGGTCCGGCGAACCACCGCTGGAGCGCACCGGGCAATCGAGCCCCCTTGCCGCCAGCAGCGCCATGGTCCCGGCGATGAAAGCCTCCACGGCGCTTGCGCCGCCGGTTGCAGGGTAGGTGAGGATGCCGCCGAAGCGGAGGGCCGGCGCGGCGGCGATGCGGGCCGCCAGTTCCGTTGCCGCCTCCGGTGTCTGCACGCCGCATCGGCGCCCGCCCGTATCGCACTCCACAAGCACGGTCAGCGGACGGGCGGCATCGAAGGCGCGGGCAAGACTGTCCACGGTCGTGGCGCTGTCGGCGACCACGGCAAGACGCGGCACCCGCTCATGCAGCCCGCGCAGGCGCCCGAGCTTCGCCGCACCGAGGATGTTGTAGGTGATCAGGATGTCCTCGAAACCGGCATCGGCGAAAACCTCGGCCTCGCTGATCTTCTGGCAATTGAGACCGACGGCGCCGGCCGCGCGCTGCGCCTCGGCGACGGCGACGATCTTGTGGGTCTTGATATGCGGGCGGAAGGCCTTGCCGTGCCCGTCGAAATAGGCCTGCGCGCGGGCGATGTTGGCGGCCAGCCGGTCCTCATCGATGACGGGCATCGGGGTGAGGACATCGTCGAGCGGCGTGCCGGCAGTGGGCCAGGGATCGGTCATGGGAAGCCTTCCAGTCTTGGCGCCTGCAGCGCCTGTTGGGGTGTGGTCACTATGATGAAAACAGTGGCGGGGCAAAACCGAAATCCCCGCGCCTGCCTCGGTAACATCTCAGGCCTTGCGCTCCTGAAGAATGTTTCCGCCATCGACCACCAGCACGGCACCGTTGATATAGCTCGCCTTGGGTGAGGCAAGGAAGGCGACGGCGGCCGCCACTTCGTCTGGCCGGCCTGCGCGGCCACAGGGTGTCGCCATGGCGGCGCGGCGCTCCTCCTCCGTCGACGCGCCGGTATCGATCCAGCCTGGCGCCACGGCATTGATCGTGACGCCATGCGGGCCGGCTTCGAGCGCCAGTGCATGGGTGAGGCCGACCATGCCGGCCTTGGCGGCGGAATAGGCCGTCTCGCCGGGATTGGCGACATAGGGACCCGTCACCGACGCCACATTGACGATGCGGCCGTAGCCGTCCGCCAGCATGTCCGGCAAATAGAGGCGTGTCGAAAGGAACGTCGTCTTGAGCGTGACGGAGATGCCGCGGTCCCAATCCGCCTCCTCCAGCATCGCAAAGTCGCGCTGCAGTGCCGGCTGCGCGAGGCTGCCCATGCCGGCATTGTTGACGAGCACCGCGGCCGGCCCCGTCGCTTGCCGCAGGCGCTCGACATCGGCCTTGACGGTGAGGTCGCAAATATGGCCCGTTGCGGAGAACCCGTCGCGCCTCAACTCCGCGGCACGGGTGAAAATCCGATCGCTCGTTGCCACGAGGTGGACGGCATAGCCCTCCTCCGCCAGGCTCCGTGCGCAGGCAAGGCCGATGCCGTCCTCGGCCCCTGCTCCGGTGATGATCGCCGTCTTGCGCTGCATCCGTCCCTCCTCAGTAGCCGGCCGTCACGCCGAAATCGATGGAGAGCGCGGCCCCGGTGATGGGCGCGGCATCCGGCTCGCAGAGATAGGCAACCATGCGGGCGATCTCCTCCGGCCGGATGAAGCGGGCGGTTTCCTGCTGGGGATAGTTGGACAGGAGTTTCGCCTTGTAGCCGTCCGGGTCGCCTCCGCCATAGCGTTCCGCCTGGAACTCGATCATCGGCGTTGCGACGTCGCCAGGGCAGACCGCGTTGACGCGGATGCGGCGCGGCGCAAGTTCCAGCGCCAGCGCCTTGGTCAACAGAACCAGCCCGCCCTTCGAGGCACAGTAGATCGACGCGCCGTTGTTGCCGACGAGGCCGGCATCCGAGGCGATGTTGACGATGGAGGCGCCGTTCTCCAGATGCGGAATGGCCGCCTGGATGAGGAAGAACGCTCCCTTGAGATTGACGTCGAGCACGATGTCCCAGTCCTCTTCCGTCATCGTTCCGGCCGCACCCTCGCGCCAGACGCCGGCGGCATTGACGAGGGCGTCGAGGCGCCCGCGCCAGGCGAGCGTCTTCTCCACGGCAGCGGCACAGGAGGCGACCTTGCGCATGTCGAGCGGCACCGCAAGCGCGGCACCGCCCCCGACTTGCACTGCCTCCGCCGCGGCCGTCAGGCGTTCGGATTCAAGGTCTGCGAGAACGACAGCGTAACCGTCGGCGGCAAGCCGCGTGGCAATCGCCGCTCCCATGCCGCCGGCCCCACCGGCTATGAGCGCTACTCGGGTCTGGTCGGTCATGGGTGTCTCTGCTCCGATGCGATATCCTCCCGGAAGAAGAATGGGCGACGGCATCGATAGTCAACACCGCAATTCAGGCAACCCACCGCTCAGTGGCGGCCGTCGTCTCAGGCCGCGCGTTCGCGCCACCAGTCCTGTGCCTGCAGTTTCCAGTAGGTCAGCTGTGCCACCGCCAGCCCTGCAAGGCCGCCGGCCCAGACAAGGCCGAAGGGCGCAAAGAGCCTGTAGCGCTCGCTTTCACCGAGAATGCCCTCCGCAATGACCTTGCCGCCGATCGCCGTCGTGTTGAGGCCGTGGCCGCCGAAGGCGGTGCAATGCCAGACGCCCGGTGCCATGCGTCCGATCTGGGGCATCAGGTGGCGGGCATAGGACATCAGACCCGACCAGGCGAGCTCCGTCCCGAGGCCGGCAAGCTGCGGATAGGTGTCGACCATTTCGGCGCGCAGTTCGCGCACCAGCCCGGCGGTCGAAGCGGCGCGGGTGGTGATACGCCCGCCCCAGAGCAGCCGCCGGCCGCCATCGACGAGGCGGTAATAGTCGCCCGCCCGGCGGTTGTCGCCGATGGCGTCGCGGGTGGCGATTGCCGAGGCGAGAAGGTCGGGCGCCTCCTCGCTGACCATCACATAGGTGGCGATCGGCAGGAAGGCACGCTGGAGCCGCGTATTCAGCGACCCGGTATAACCACCCGTCGCAAAGACGACGTCGCGCGCCGTCACCATGCCGCCCGCCGTCCTCACTCGCTTTTCCGCCTCGTCCAGTTCGCTGCCTGTCGCCGTAGACTGCTCGAAGATGCGACCGCCGAGGCGCTCGATTTCGCGGGCAATGCCGCGCAGATAGTTCAGCGGGTGCATGTGGAAGGCAGCCCCGTGGCGCACCGCCTGATGGTAGCGATCCGATTTCAGTACCGCGCGCACGGCGTCGCGATCCATGTAGGCGATGTCTTCGCCATAGCGCCGGCGCGCCTCCTCCACATCGGCCCTGAGACGCGCGCCGTCATCGTAGCGCAGCACGCTCATCAGGCCGGGCCGGAGATCTGCATCGGAAAGGCCGAGGGTCCGGATGTTGTCGCGGACGAACTCCACGCCCTCCGTCGACAGGCGATACAGGTCGTGCGCCACGGCCGGGCCGGCCATGCGGGCAATATTGTCCTCCCCCGTCGCATAACCGGCGCTGACGAAGCCCCCATTGCGCCCGGAGGCGCCGAAGCCGATGCTTTCCGCTTCCAGCACCACGACGCTCCGCCCCGCCCGCGCGAGCTGGAGAGCCGTCGAAAGACCGGCAAGACCGCCGCCGATGATCACCGCGTCGCACTCGACGGTGCCGGAGAGCGCCGGACGCACCACCTGATCCGTCATGGTGCGGCGATAATAGGTATCCGGATAGACCATGTTGCTCCCCCTCGGCCTGCGACGGGAGGGACTGATGCGCATCCCGTGCCCGTTCGTCAATCAGCCCTAAAGCTGATGCAGCACGAAGGGCTTTCCCTCGATCGTCTCCACCCGCATGCGGAAGCCGAAGACGGTTTCGAGCATTTCCGGCGTCAGGATCTCCGTCGGTGCGCCGTCCGCAACGATACGGCCGCCCTTCATCGCGACGATACGGTCGGCATGGGCGCTCGCCTGGTTGATGTCGTGCAGCACGATGACGACCGTCTTGCCCTTGCCGTCGGCGGCGCTGCGCAGCGAACGCATCAGCTCGCGGGCATAGTACATATCGAGATTGTTCAGCGGCTCGTCGAGCAGGAGGTAGTCCGTACCCTGCGCGAAGGCCATGGCGACCAGCGCGCGCTGGCGCTGGCCGCCGGACAGCGTCTCGATGAAGCGGTCGGCAAGGTCGGCGAGGTCGAACTGGGCAATGGCCGCGTCGATGATGGCGTGGTCGGTCTCGGTAAGGCGTCCACGGCCGTGGGGAAAGCGGCCAAAGCCGACGAGCTCGCGCACCTTGAGGCGGCTTGCCACCGTCGTGTCCTGCCGCAGGATGGCGATGACGCGGGCAAGTTCCCGGCCGGGCGTCGTGTCCACCGGCAGGCCGTCGATGTCGATGGTACCCGTCTGGAGCGCTTGCAGGCGGGCAACGAGCGAAAGAAGCGAGGATTTTCCCGCGCCGTTCGGTCCGATCAGCGCCACGACGCCGCCCTTCGGGATCGTCAGGCTGACATCCGTGAGGATCGGCGTTGTCCGGTGTTTGAAGGAGACGTTTTCGATCCGGATCATTTTCGGCTCCCGAGAACCAGCAGCAGGAGGAAGACAAGCCCGCCGACGAATTCGATGACGACGCCGAGTGCTGTGGCATTGCCGAGCGCGTGCTGGAACAACGTCTGCCCGCCAACAAGCACGGCGATGCCGGCAAGGGCTGCTGCCGGCAGCAGCACGCCGTGACGGCGGGTATCGACGATGCGCTCGGCGAGCGCCGCCACCAGAAGACCGAAGAAGGCGACCGGCCCGACGAGCGCCGTGGAGACGGCGACCAGCGCGGAGACGAGCAGCAGCAGGCCCGTCACGGTGCCCGCCCAGCCGACGCCGAGCCCCGTCGCCGTATCCGGCCCGAGCGAGATGACGTCGAGCACGTGGCGCGCGCGCCAGGCGATGACGGCGGCGACGACCGTGACGATGGCGGCAAAGACCAGGAGGTCGGTACGCACGGCATTGAAGTTGGCAAAGCTCGCCGATTGCACGACGGAGAATTCGTTGGGGTCGATGAGGCGCGCGAGCAGCGAATGCAGACTGCGGAACAGGACGCCGAAGACGACGCCGGCCAGCAGCATCAGCCCCATGTCGAGGCGGCTCTTGAGCATGGGCAGCAGCAGCGCCGAGGCGAGCGCCATCAGCACCAGCACCTCCAGGCCGAATTTCAGCTGCGGATCGAGCGTCACGTAACCGACCCCGCCGAGCAGGAAGACCATCAGCATCTGGCCGAAGAGGTAGAGGGCATCGAGGCCCATGATCGATGGTGTCAGGATGCGGTTGCCTGTGACGGTCTGGAAGATCACGGTGGAAATGGCGATCGCCACGCCCACCTGCACCAGAGCTGCAAGCTTCAGCAGCCGTAGTTCCAGCACGAAGGCGATGTTGCCCTTGAGGCCGATCGCCAGGAACGCGGCGGCGGCGGCAAGGGCTGCCGCGGCAAGAGCGAGAAGACGACGGTCAGGCATGGCCGCCACGCCGGAAGAGCAGCCAGAGGAAGATCGCGCCGCCGACCACGCCCATCACCGTGCCGACCGGGATTTCGTAGGGATAGCGGATGAGGCGCCCGACGATGTCGCAGGCGAGAACCAGTCCCGCTCCACCGGCGGCGACCCAGCCCAGCGTGCCGCGCACATTGTCGCCCATCAGGCGCGAGACGATGTTGGGCACGGCAAGCCCGACGAAGGGGATCATGCCGACGACGGCAACGGCCAGCGCGGTGATGACGGAGACGAGGACGAGGCCGATCTGCATCATGCGGGCATAGTCGATGCCAAGCCCGATGCTCGCCTCCCGCCCGAGTGCCATGATGCTCAGCCGGTCGGCGACCACCCAGGCGATGGCGACCATCACGGCAGCGATCCACAGGAGCTCGTAGCGCCCACGCAGCACGCCGGAAAAGTCCCCGTTGGTCCAGACGGCGAGGAACTGCAGGAGATCAGCCTGCCAGGCTGCATAGGTCGCCGCCGCGCCGATGACCCCGCCATAGACGATGCCGAAGAGCGGCACGAGAAAGGGCTGGGCGGGCGGCAGGCGATGGGCGGTCGCCAGGAAGATCGAGGTACCGAGAAGGGCCGCGCCGCTGGCGACGAGCGTCTTCACCGGCAGCGCGGCGGCGGGAAAGAGCAGCGTGACGAGGAGGATGCCGAGTTCGGCGCTCTGGGCCGTGCCTGCGGTCGCTGGCTCGACGAAACGGTTGCGTACCAGCGTCTGCATGATGAGCCCGGCGATCGCCAGCCCGGCACCACACAGGACCGCGGCAAGCGTGCGCGGCAGGCGGCTGACGAGGAGGAGCTGGAGCGCTTCGGGATCGCTCAGCACCCGGCCGAGCGGCAGCGGACTGACGCCGACGGCAAGGCTCAGCACAAAAAGGACCGCGAGCCCGAGGCCCGCGATCGTTCCGGTCCGCAAGGATGGGTGCAGGGCGCTGGCGCTCATTTCGCGGCGGAAAAGGCCTTCGTGACCATCGCAAGCACGCGTTCGAGCGACTGTACGCCGCCGGCCGCGATGTAGAAGTCCGATGCCGGCAGGTAGACGACCTGGCCCTTCTTCCACGCCGTCGTTTCCGCGACAAGCTCGTTGTCGAGCGTCACCCTCGCGGCCTGCTCGTTGGAGCCGACGGCGGCGGCACGGTCGAGCACCAGCAGCCAGTCGGGGTTCGCCTCGCGGATGAACTCGAAGGACACCGCCTCGCCGTGGGTCGCCGTCTCGATCTCGGCGATTGCCGGCGGCAGGTCGAGCGCCGCATGCACCCAGCCGAAGCGCGAGCCGGGGCCATAGGTGGAGACCTTCGGCCCGTTGGTCATGACGATCAGCGCCTTGCCCTTGCCCGCAACAGCAGCCTTGGCAGCAGCAAGCTTCGTGTCCAGCTCGCCGGCAATCGCCTTTGCCTCAGCCGCCTTGCCGAACAGGGCACCATAGGCCTGAAGGCGCAGCTTGGCCTGCCCGACCAGATCGTCGCCATCGATCGTCATGTCGATCGTCGGCGCGACCTTGGCCACAACATCCGCCTTTGCGGCGGACCGGCTGCCGACGATGATGAGATCGGGACCGAGCGCGCTCAGCGCCTCGAGATCGGGCTCGAAAAGGGTGCCGACCGTGGTTGCACCCGCCTTGATCGGCTCCAGCGCGGGAACATAAAGCTTGTCCGGCACGCCCGCCGGGCGGATGCCGAGACGGTCGAGCGTATCGAGCGCAGCCATGTCATAGACGGCGATGGTCTTCGGCACGCCGTCCACCGCGACCGTTCCCCGTGCCGTCGTCACGTCCATGGCGCTGGCGGGCAGGATGGAAAGGGCAAGCGCGGCGAAAGCTGCGAGCGGGCGGAACTGTTTCATGGTCTACCTGTCATGCTGGATGGATGCGAGCGCTCAGCCGGCCTTGTTCTGCCATTGCCAGTCGAGCGGCTGAAGCTCTTCGCGGAAGGCGAAGCGCGCGAGGTGGGATTCGATCACCGACTGGGTCTGGGCGAGATCCTCGCCGTTTTCCGACCGGGCGGTCATGCGCAGGCCATAGTCATCGGCATCGAGAATGCCGAGGCCGCAAGCGAAGTGACATTCACCGTGGTTTTCCGAAGCAGTGACCTCGATCTTGTGCGCGAAGTGCTTGCACAGCTGAGCCAGGTATTTCCGGCCGTGGGCGGTTTCCAGATAGGCGACGGATTCAAGCATGGCCTTCCCTTTCATTCTTGTCCGGCGGTCGGCTCTCCTGCCGACGCACCGAAAACATAACGTCTTTACTCATGTTTTCTCAACAAGGGAAGCCGGCCGTCAGGGCCGGTCCCCACCGAAAAGCGCGATCAGCCCGTCCGCGATGACGCCCTGCCAGACGAGGTAGTCGTGGCCGCCGGCATAGTCGCGATAGATGACGGAAATGCCCTTGGCCTGCAGGACGTCCCGCAGATGCCGGCTGGTTTCGAGGATACCCGCGGTGCCCTGCGCACCCGTTTCGAAAAGCCCGGCCGAAAGAAAGAAGCGCAACGGCAGCGCCGGGCCTACGGCAATCAGCCCCGCCACATGCTCCCGGCGGTCCTCCGGCGTACCCGGCGGGCTCCACCAGAAGGAGCCGGACATGGCGAGCACGTTGCCGAAGACCTCCGGATGCCGCATGGCGACGGTGGCCGAGGCCAACCCGCCATAGCTGGAACCGGCCAGCACCGTACGCGCGGCCGGAACCGCCAGCCCCGTTTCCTTTGCGACAAGCGGGTGGAGCTCGGTGGCCATGAAATCCGCAAAGGCCAGATTGGCCGGGAGTTCCCGCGCCCGCGCCGCCCGGTCGGGATTGGCGACGAAGACGGCGACCACCGGCGGGACGGCGCCGGCGGCGATCATGTTATCGAGGATACGCGGCACCGGCACGCGGCCGAGATACTGGTCGGCGTCGAAGACGAAGAGCAGAATCGTGTCCTTGTGCGCCGGGTCGAAACCGGGCGGGTAGTAGAACGTGATGTCGCGGTGGTTGCCGAGCAGACGGCTTTCGATCGACAGCGTGTTCAGCCGGCCCTGCGGGTTGCCTTTCTCCGCCAGGAACGGCTGCGGCGGGGCACCGGCCAGTTCCAGCACGGAATCCTGATTATAGGCGTCTTTCGCCTCCGCCGGCCAGCCGTGCCGGTTCAGTGGATCGGCCTTGGCCGTCGAAAGGATAGCGACGCGCCGGTCGCGCGCGGTGCCCGGCACATCAGGCACATCGAAAGCCAGCTGATAGGACAACCGCGTGTCGTCGGGCACCTCGAAGCTCTTGAACCAGATGTCCGAGCCGCCAAGGCGCTGCAACTCCTCGTGATCGCCGCTCGGTGCGCCGAACAGGCGGATGTTGCGCTTTGCACCGCGCCCCAGGAAGGTGACGACCTTGCGCCCGTCCTGCCCGTCCTCGACAAGTGGCGTGCCGCGGTCCGTGACCATCGCCCAGAAGGCCTCCGTCGTTCCACCCATCGCGACCGCGGCGGCGATCCCGGCGATGGCAGGGCTCAGATACGCGGTCGGCGCCGGCCGCTGGTCGGCGACGCCGACCTTGCGCTCGATGCCGAGCACATAGGTGCCCTCGCGGTCAGCCGTGACGACCAGCCGCTCGCCAGAACCTTCGGCAACGAGCTGGAACTCCGCGACGCCCCCCGCCCCTTCCGCGAGGCGGCGCAGGTGCCGGCCCCCGTTGTCGACGAGATCGAGATCGAACACGCCAGCCTCGACGCGAAGCGTCCCCTTGACATAGTCGCCCGCAGCCGCCTCGGGATCGAAGACCTGCCTTGTCCCGGCCGCCACAGCCTTCCCCGTTACCGCCGCGCCGACCGCGAGCGGCACGGCGTGTGTCGTTTCCGCGGCGAGCAGCAGTGTCACCGAGAGGATCAGGGCCACGACGCCCGATCCTACTATCCTGCGCATCACCATTCCTTCTTCAGCGTCGCGACGATGCTGCGGCCTTCGCCATAGAAGCAGGCATAGGCGCTGGCGCAAGAGGCGACATAACGCTCGTCGCCGATGTTCTTGACGTTGAGCTGGAGCGAGAGCCCCTTCAGGTCCGGGCTCTTCGCGCCGAAATCGTAGGAAGCCATGGCGTCGAACAGCGTGACGGCGCCGACCTTGAACGAATTGCCGCCATCACCCCAGCTCGTGCCGATGTAGCGCAGCCCCCCGCCGACGGTCAGCCCCTCCAGTGCACCCTCATCGGCCGTGTAGGTCGCCCAGAGCGAGGCCTGGTGCTGCGGAATGCGCGGCGGCATCTTGCCGACTTCGCTGGTGTTGACGGATTCCTTGACGATCGAGTCGATGTAGCTGTAGCCGGCGATCAGCGAGAGGTTGTTCGTCACCTCCGCCCGGGCGGAAAGCTCGATGCCGCGGTTGTGGATCTTGCCGACCTGCGAATAGACCGTCTGGCCGAGGTCCGGGTCCCAGGTACCGGCCACCACGTCCTTCTGCCTGAGATCGTAATAGGCGGCCGTCAGCAGCAGGCCGGAGCCTTCCGGCGCATATTTGACGCCGACTTCGAATTGCTCGGCCGTCGTGGGCGAGAAGGCCGACGCCCCGGCAGGCGGCATGTAGAGCGCCGGCTCGAAGGAGGTCGCATAGCTGACATAGGGCGAGAGGCCGTTATCGAAGACGTAGAGCGCGCCGGCCCGCCAGGTGAAGGCACCGTCCTCATAGGACTGGTCGTTGGTGCCCAGCCGGTCGTCGATCTCGGTCTTGGCGCGGTCGTAGCGGATGCCGGCGAGGAGGTTGAGCGCGCCGATCTCCACCTGGTCCTGCAGGTAGACGCCGGCCTGACGGGCCGTCAGGTCCTGAAGATCAGTGGTTGCGAGCACCAGCGACGAGAAGTCGAAATCACCGTAGCGCGGATCGGCAAGGTCGATGCTCGGCCCTGCGGCACGGCCCCACTTGTAGTCGCGGGTGCGATACTGGAAATCCACACCGCCGAGCAGCGTGTGTTCTGCCGCCCCCGTCGAGAATGTCGCCTCGAGCTGGTTATCGACGGTGAACTGGTTCCAGGTGTCCGTGCCGCCGCTCGCCGAGCGGCTGACGATCGTGTTGTTGCCGGTCACCGGATCGGGGCCGGCACTGCCATAGACCAGCGTGTGGTGCAGCCAGTCGACATGGTGGTAGCGCGCATTCTGGCGGAAGGTGAGATTGTCGTTGAACTCGTGCTTGAATTCGTAGCCGATCCAGGCCTGCTTGCGTTCCGAGCGCTCGAAATCCGGATCGGACACGAAGAAATCGCGCGGCACGAAGCCGAAACCCGGGATCGGCGTGACGGTGCCGGCAGCATCGAGAAAGTTGCGATAGCCGGCATCCGGTTCGTTCTGGTAGCCGCCAAGGATCGTCAGCGACGTACCCTCGTCCGGCGACCAGGTGAAGGATGGCGCGATGGCGAAGGAGCGGTTCGCGGCGTAATCTTCCTGCAGGTCGCGCCCAAGCCCCTTCGCGGCGACGCGGTAACCGAAAGCATCGTCGAAGGTATCGGAGATATCGAAGCCGGCGGAAAGATACTTGTCCGTGCCGACCGAAAGCTCCACCGCGCGCAGCGGCGTATCGGTCGGCTTCTTGCTGACCATGTTGACGATACCGCCGGGATTGGCCTGCCCGTACAGGACGGAAGCAGGCCCCGAGATCAGTTCCACCCGCTCCAGAAGATAGGGATCGATCTTCGCATAGGAGAGGTCGCCGCCAAGAAAGAGACCGTCGAGATATTTCGGCACATAGTAGAAACCGCGCACGAAAAGCTCGTCGCGCAGGTTGGAGGCACCGCGGTAGTCGGTCAGCACGCCCGGCGTATAACGCAGCGCCTCGGCGACAGACTGGGCGCTCTGGTCCTCGATCTGCTCCTTGGAAACGACGCTGACGGTCTGCGGCGTTTTGGAAACGGGCGTGTCCGTCTTGGTACCGGCGAGGCTCTTCTTGGCGACGTAGCCGTCAACCGGTCCATCGCCCCGCTCGCCGGCGCCGCCCTCCACAACGACCGCTTCCAGCGCGGTGCTGCCCTGGCCGGTCCCTTGATCCTGCGCGACGGCTGCGTTCAGTGCCAGGGCGCTGGCCGCGGCAAGCAGCATGATACGACGGTGTCCGATCGACGGCGAAAGAGTGCCCCACATTTCCTGAATCCACATACGACAAGGCCGGCATGGCGGCCGGCAATTAAACTTGATTAACGAAGTCAACTATGCCAGTAGCTTGGATCGGCTGTCGACCGCAAAGACTTTCGCGGAGGCCGCAGAAAACTTTGCGGAAGCGGCAGCCGAGGTCAGCTCGCGCGGAAAAAGGCGATGCAAGAGGGCGGCGTCTTGAACATCAGGATCAAACCGGAAGTTCCCCAACACCTGTTCGTCGGCGCCATGGATGGCCCGGCGAGCTGCACGCCGGACGACAATCTCTATGACGTCTGGCCGAAATTCCTCATCATGGTGCTTCTGCAAGGCCAGCAGCATTTCGTGATGGACGGGGAGCACTTCCGCATCGATGCCGGCGATGCGGCAACCCCGGAACCGACCGTCTTCATGCTGAATGTCGGGCGGGACTGCAAGCTGCAGTTCGTTAATGAAAGCACGACGCCGCTGCGCAAGGTCATGATCTCCGCGCCCCTGCCCTGGATCGACCGGCTGATGCGCTCGCAGCCGACGAGCATGCCGAAGCTGCGCGCCTTCTTCGCCCGGCACCTCGCCGAATTCAGCTTTGCCCCGAACCGTCACCTCATCCAGATCGCCGAACACATCCTCAAACCGCCAGGCACCATGGCGGGCGAACTCCTGACACTCTACCGCAACTCGCACGCCTTCGACATCATGTGCCAGGCCTGCACGGTTCTGGTCGAGGCCGACGCGGCCGCGCCGCACCAGCCGACGGCCTTGAGCCGCCGGCAGAGCGAGAAGGTGCGCGACTACATCCTCGCCCATGTTTGCGAGGACCTGACGCTCGACCGCATCGCGCGCGAAGTCGGCATCAGCACATCCTCCATCCAGCGCCATTTCAAGGAGCATTTCGGCACGACCGTTTCAGACTTCATCCGGCAGGAGCGGCTGGAGACGGCACGCGCCGCGCTGGAGCGGGACGGCATTCCGATCTCGCAGGCCGCCTACCTCGCCGGCTATCGCAACCCATCGAGCTTCACCACCGCCTTCAAGAAGGCCTATGGCGTGACGCCGAAGCATCGGCGGGCATGACGGGCGGCCACGCTCCCGAGACAAACTTGACCTTATAAATCAAGTTAAGATATGTCTCATGGACACACGGCTGCCGCCTGAGGCGCGGCGATTCTGAAGGATTGGCAATGGCGGCGACGTGCGGCGATGCCGGAAAACGAGCGAGAAAGGTTCTGGCGCGCGGCTTGACGTGCCGGGTCGGACTCCTGCCGACGGCCTCCCGCTGGACCCGCCTCGAAAAGGCTGTGCCGTGAAGGAAGGAGATGCCACCTCACTGCTCTACGCCGCCCACCGCCCTGCCCTCGTGCGTTATGCGACGCGGATCCTCGGCTCACGCGAGGCGGCGGAGGATATCGTGCAGGACGCCTTCCTGCGCTTCTCTCCGGCTAACACCTATGGCGCTTCCGCCAGCCAGACACTCGCCTATCTCTATCGCATCGTGCGCAATCTCTGCCTCGATCTCATCAAGCGGCGCAAGATCGAGATGAGGGAACAGGACAGCGAGCCGCCGTTCTGGTCCATGCCACGCGCCGTCGAGACGCCGGAGGAGACCGTGCTCGTCTCCGACGAGGTGCGGGCCATCACCGGGATTCTTGACCGGTTTCCGCTGGATGTCCGCGTTGCACTCGAAATGCACCGCTTCGGCGGCTACACGCTGGAGGAGGTCGCCGCCCATCTCGGGATCTCTGTCGCCACTGCTCATCGCCATGTCCGCGCCGCGCTGGTGGAGATCGCGCTTCGGCTCGGCAATGACGCCCCGTGAAAAAAATCGGCGCGCAAATCGTCCCTACGCAGCAATTTGATATTCGGCTAGAACGCCAGGCATGGCGTGGGGAGCCGGGGCACGGGTAAGAACTTGATTCAGGACGACAGCGAAAAGCGCCGCGCGATCGAAGAAGCCATGGATTGGCTGCTGCGGCTGAAGGCCGATCCCGATTGTCCGCAGGCCGCCCGGGATGTGGAGGACTGGCTTGCGCGGGCGGAAACCAACCGTTCCGCCTGGCGCGATGCACTGAAGGCGTGGGATGCCCTCGGCGAGATACGGCCGCGCCACGCCGACCTGTGGCCGGCCCGCCCGGTCGTGCCCCTGCCCCGCCGCAGCCGCCGGCCCCTTGCGGCAGGCATCGCCCTGGCCCTTGCCGCCGCACTCCTCGTCGTGCTGGCCGCGCCGGCCCTGATGATCTGGCTCAAGGCCGATTTCCGCACCGGCACGGGCGAAAGCCGCATGGTGACGCTCGCCGACGGCAGCGCCGTCAACCTTTCCGCCGACAGCGCCATCGATGTCGAGCTGACGCCGGAGGGCCGCCATGTGCGCCTCCTCGCCGGCCAGGCCTTCTTCGACGTGGCGCATGACGGCAAGCGCCCCTTCACCGTGGAGGCCGGCAATGCCCGGGTGGTCGTGCTCGGGACCGCCTTCGACGTGGCGCTCGACGATACCGCAACCACGGTGCAACTCGCCCGCGGCGTGGTCGGTATTTCCGGCGAAGGCGACAGCCAGGCCGTTGCCGAAATGGCGCCCGGCGACATGGCGACGGTCGATGGCGCGACCGGCGCGATCCGCCACGCGACCATTCCATTGGAGGAGATCGGTGCCTGGCGGAGCGGCCTGCTCTTCGTCAATGACGTCACCGTGGACAGCGTCGTTGCACGCCTGCAGCGTTACCATCCCGCCTGGATCAGCGTGCCGGACCGCACGCTCGGCCGCCAGCGCGTGACCGGCCTCTACGACCTTCGCGACCCGGACCGGGCACTGACGGCCCTGGTCAAACCCTATGGCGGCAAGGTGCGCGCGATTTCCTCCTATACCCGGATCGTCTCTCGTTATTGAGCCTTTCGGAAAGTTTTCCGAAAAATTCAGGAAATTTGCCGGAAGCGTGAAAAAGATTCCCGAGGCGATCGTTTCTGCACCGGGAATGCGCGCTTCAGGAGCAGCGCATCCCGAGGATGATACCGGGGGTACAATGCGTTTGCATATCGATCGATCGACCACGTCGCGCGCCAAGGCGCGCACGCGCACCGTCTTCATGACCAGGCTGATGGTCTCCACGGCGGCGGCGCTCGTCTTCAGCCTGCCGCAGGCCGCCCTACAGCCGGCAGCAGCCCAGGCGAAATCCGCCCGCATCGGCACCATGGCGTTCGACATTCCCGCACAGCCGCTGGCGAGCGCCCTCAACAGCTTCGGCCGGCAATCCGGCCTGCAGGTCTCGCTCGCCGCCGCCACCTCGCGCGGGCTGACCTCCCGCCCGGTCAAGGGCACGTTCACGCTGCAGGAAGCGCTTGCCCGGCTTCTCGAGGGCACTGACACGCGCCATTCGGTCACCACCGACGGCACGGCGATCGTCACAGCCTCGCATCTCTCCCCGCTCGTCACCGGTTCCGTGGAAAACGGCTCGACGACGCTCGACCGGATCACGGTGGAGGGCGAACAGGTCGGTGAGGGCGACGTCAGCGAACTGAACATTTCCGCCAAGGATCTCGAGCGCAAGAACCCCGCCACAATCCAGGACGTTTTCCGCGAAGAGCCGAGCGTCAAGGTGGGCTCCTCGCTGCCCATGTCGCAGAAGGTTTATGTCAACGGCATCGAGGAAACCAACCTCGCAATCTCCATCGACGGCAGCCGCCAGAACAACAAGGTATTCCACCACAATGCGACGACGCTGATCGACCCGACGCTGCTGAAGGCCGTCAGCGTCGACGAGGGCGTGGCGCCGGCCGATGCCGGCCCGGGCGCGCTCGCGGGCTCCATCGTCTACGAGACCAAGGATGTCGGCGATTTCCTCCAGGGCAACGGCTACGGCGGCTTCGTCAATTCCGGCTTCAACACCAACGGCAACATTTTCAGCACCGGCCTTTCGACCTTCGGCAAGCAGGACGGGTTCGAATATCTCGGCTACTTCAACATTGGCCGCGGCAGCGAATTCTCCGCCGGCAACGGTGACGAGGTGCTGGGCACCCGGACGCACTTCCAGAGCGGCCTCGGCAAGCTTGCCTATGAATTCGAAAGCGGCGACCGCATCGAACTCAGCCACGAGGCGATCAAGGACAACGCACCGCGCCCGTTCCGCGCCAACATGGGCACGACGACGGGGGCCAAACCGTGGGAGCCGCTGGTGCGCGACTACGCGCTCGACCGTACCAACACGGTCCTCACCTATACGGACGCCACGCCCGAGGGCTGGTGGGATCCGAAGCTTGTGCTCGCCTACGGCCAGACGGAGGTCGGCACGACCGTCTACCTGAAACCCGGCAGCGCACCGGAAACCTATCCGGTCACCGGCATCACCGGCACCTTCAACGGCAAGTTCGAAAACCGCTTCCATTTCGATCTTGGCACGGTGACGGCCGGCGTGGACTTCTACAGCGACAAGGCGGAGGTGGAAGACCTCTACGAGCCCGCCACCGAAAAGGCGCGCAATATCGGTGCTTATGTCCAGGCGCGCCTCGAGCCCTTCGAGCGTGCCCGCCTGTCCTTCGGCGGCCGCGCGGACCGGCAATGGTTCACCGGCACGACCGGCGAGGAATGGGACAATGCCGGCCTTAGCGGCAACATTTCCGGCGAGTACGACCTCATCCCGGATTTCCTGACCGCGAAGGCCGGGTACTCCCATGTCTGGGCCGGCATTCCGCTTGCCGAGAACTTCATCATGAACCCCGCCTGGGTCTATTCGCCCGAGCCGGAGCCGACGACCTCCGACAACTACACGGTCGGCCTCGTCGCAAAATATGCCGGCTTTTCGCTGGAAGGCTCGGTGTTCCGCACGGAAATGGAGAATGCCCGCGCGGCGCGCTACAAATATGCCTTCGAGGGACGGCATGTGGAATCGGAAGGTTTTTCGATCGGCGCCGGCTATGACTGGACCGACGGCTACATCCGCGTGAAATATGCCAATATCGACACGCTGATCGACGGGAAGCCGGCCGATTCCGATACCGGCACTTACCTCACGACACCGGTCGGTGAGATCATCACGGTCTCCGCCGCGCACACCTTCGCCGATTGGGGCCTCACCGTCGGCGGCGATATCGAGATCGCGCCGAAATACGACAAGGTGCCGGATGGAAGCCCTGCCTTCAAGGCGTATCAGGTCGTCAACAGCTTCGTCGAGTACAAGCCGCCGAGCCACCAGAACCTGACGCTGCGTGCCGAGGTGAAGAACATCTTCAACGAGACCTATGCCGACCGCGCCACCTATGGCCAGGAGTTCGGCGAGGTGAAGCCGCTTTACCAGCCCGGACGCGCGTTCCTCCTCAGCGTGCGCGCCACGTTCTGACGTCATGGCCCCGGCCGACCGCCGGGGCCTTACCGGAGACAGACATGAAACGCCTGAAGTCCCTCGCCCTTGCGGCAGTCCTCCTTGCCACCGGCACTGCCGGCGCCGCCGATATCTCGATCGACACGGCGGCCGGCCGGAAGACCGTTGCAACCCCTGTCGCCACCGTCGCCGTCTTCGACATCGCCGCCATCGACACGCTGGACAAACTCGGCATCAGGCCGGCAGGCCTGCCGTCCAATCTCTACCTGAAGGAACTGTCGCGCCTGAGCGACGGTGCGACTGTGGTCGGCGACATCTTCGAACCCGATCTCGAAGCACTGAGCGCGCTCGCACCCGATCTCATCATTCTCGGTGGCCGCTCCTCCACCAAGGTGGACGCCACGGCCAAGGTGGCTCCGACGATCGACATGACGATGGACGGGGACGACCTCATCGACCATGCCCGCGCGCGGATCGCCACCTACGGACGGCTGTTCGGCAAGGAAACCGAGGCCGAGGCCGCGCGCAAGGAACTCGACGGCGCCATCGAAACGGCCCGTGCCGCGGTTGCCGGCAAGGGCAAAGCGCTGATCGTCATGACCAACGGGCCCAAGGTCACCGCCTATGGCCCCGGCTCGCGCTTCGGCTGGCTGCACCGCTCGCTCGATCTTCCGCCGGCGATCACCGAGGTAGAGGCGGCAACGCACGGCGAGGCGGTCTCGTTCGAATTCATCCGCGAGGCCAACCCGGATTGGCTGATCGTGCTCGACCGCGCCGCCGCGATCGGCTCCAACGAGCAGAACGCCAGGATCACGCTGGACAACGAGCTGGTCGCCGAGACGGTGGCGTGGAAGAAGGGTCAGGTCGTCTATCTGCCGTCCGGCGATTTCTACATCGCCGCCGGTGGCGCGCAGGCGATGATCCGCGTCTATTCCGCCATCGCCGAAGCCTTCGCCGCGGCGAAGTAACCGTCAGTTCAGCCGCTGCTCCGTCTCAGCGTCGAAGACATGGAAGGCAGTGGGCGCAACGACAAGGGCGATCTCGTCGCCGGCGGCGATGCGGGCGGTGGCCGGCAGGGCGGCGACGAGGCGCTGGCGGCCCATGACCGCCGTGACGACCAGTTCCGGCCCGGTCAATTCCGCGACCTCGCAGCGCGCCGTAAGCGACACGCCTTCGCCCGTCCGCTCGACCGCCTCCGGCCGGATGCCGAGGACGAGCCGGCGCCCGGACGAGACGCCGTTGAGACCCGGCACAGGCACGGTGATGTCCGTGCCGTCGATTCGCACGCCGTCCTCGACCGCGGTAGCGGCCAGAAGATTCATCGGCGGCGCGCCGACGAAGGTCGCGACATAGAGCGTCGCCGGCCGGTTGTAGATGGCCTCCGGCGTATCGAGCTGTTCGATCCGGCCACCGCGCATGACGGCAATGCGGGTGGCGAGCGTCATCGCCTCGATCTGGTCATGCGTGACATAGACGACGGTCGTCTTCGTCATCTGGTGCAGGCGCTTCAGCTCGGTGCGCATTTCCATGCGCAGCTTCGCATCGAGGTTGGACAGCGGCTCGTCGAAAAGGAAGATTTTCGGATTGCGCACCAGCGCGCGGCCGATGGCGACGCGCTGACGCTGGCCACCCGAGAGCTGGCCGGGCTTGCGCTCCAGAAGGTTCTCGATCTGCAGGAGCTTCGCCGTCTCATGCACGGCCCTATCGCGTTCCGTCTTGTCCACCTTGCGCATTTCGAGGCCGAAGCCGATGTTCCGGTGCACGGTGAGATTGGGATAGAGCGCGTAGGACTGGAACACCATGGCGATGTCCCGGTCCTTCGGGTGCACCCCGACGATCGAGCGGTCCCCGATGCGGATGTCGCCGCTCGTCGGCTCGGCAAGGCCGGCGATGATGTTGAGCAGCGTGGACTTGCCGCAGCCGGAGGCGCCGAGCAGCACGAGGAACTCCCCGCTTTCGAGCGCGATGTCGATGCCCTTCAGCGTCTCGACGGCGCCGTAGCTCTTGCGGATGGCGTCAATGGTCAGCGTGCTCATGCCGTAGTGTCCTGCCCGGTCGGTGTGTAGCTTCGGGGATGGGTGGAAATAGCGCGCGAGGCCACCGCCGTGCCGGCGGCAAGGCTTGCCTCAAGCCCTCCGCCGACTGCGTGGGAAGCAAGGAAAGCTGCGTTGAACACGTCGCCCGCGCCGATCGTATCGACGACCTGCACGAAAGGCGCAGCGACGTGAAAAACCCGCTCGTCGGGATCCACGGCGATGGCCCCCTTCGGGCCGCACTTCACGATGACGAAGCTTCCCTCCGGCATGCCCTGCCGCAAGATACGTGCCGCCTCCGCGGGATCGGCAACACCAGCAAGACTGGTCGTCTCCACCTCGTTGAACAGCGCGATCCGGCAGCGCGACAGCCAGCGTTTCGCCGCCCGCCTGTTCGCCTCCGTCCAGCCGTCCAGCGGCCAGCCGGTATCGAGGGCGACGGCGATATCATGCCGATCGGCCCAGTCGAAAAACCGGTCGTAGTCCTCCACCAGCCGCTCCGTCAGGAACGAGCCGCAAAGGAGCGCAATGCCGCCGGAAAGCCTCGGTCCGTCGAGCACCGAAAGGACGTCCTCCAGGCTGAACAGCGGCAGGTGCCCGCGCGTCGTGAAGAAGGTCCGCTCACCGTCCGGATGGGTGATGCCCACGGAGAGCGTCGTGCTGTCGCCGTGCACCGGCCAGGTGCTTGCGCGTGCGCCGAAACTTTCCGCCAGCCAGCGGCCGAACTGGTCGCGGCCGATGCTGGCGGCGATCTCGAAGGGCGTGCCGAGCGCCATCCAGGCGAGCGCGGCATTGCCCGCCGAACCGCCGACACGCAGCTCGTCGTGATCGACGATGCTTTCCGTGCCCGGCTGCGGCCAGGGCGCAGCCGGTCCCATGATCAGGTCGACATTGACGTTTCCGATGACGGCAAGCGGCTTCACTCATTCACTCCGGGTAATCTTGGTCGTGCGCACCGGCGTTCCGGCATCGGTGACACACTCCGCAGCAAAGGCGATCATCAGCCGCTGCGCCGTCGGCAGCATGGCGAAGACGGCAGCAAGCCCGGTCAGCGGCGAGAAGGCGATCGTCGCCGCGCCCTCGACCGGCGGCCGGCCGGACGCGTCGAACATGACGAGCCTTGCGCCCGCCTCGACGACCGACGTCGCCATCGCCGTCACGAGATCCGTCGTCGCGTCGTCACCGCGGAAGAGGACCACGCCCACCTCTGGCGAGAGCATCTCCATCGGCCCGTGGCGCAGCTGGCCACCTTCCAGCGAAAAACACGGCAGACGCGACAGTTCCGTGAAACCGAGCGCGATGGCCTCGGCAAGCCCCTGCAGCCGCCGCCCGGACGTCACGACGGAGCGCACGCCGCGCAACATGGCCAGCGCCGCATCGATGGAAGGCTCCTGCGGGGTTTCCAGGATACCGACCGCAGACGCGACGTCTTCGCCGAGGGCAGCGAGGATCGCAAGGTGGAGCGCGAAGCTCACGGTCAGGCTGCGGGTCGCGGCGAAGGCCTGCTCCGTGCCGCCGTGGCCGACGAGGCAGGGCGCCGTGCGCGCAAGGAAGGAGCCGCCTTCGAGCGTGAAGCCGAATGTGTCCTCATTGCCACCGGTCTCCCCGAACCAGCGCAGCACCTCCGCGCTTTCCCCCGACTGCGAGGTGACGAAGATCGTGCGCCCGTCGAGGGCGAGCGGCGCGCCGAGCTGCTCGGAAAGCGGCAAGGCAATCGCGTCGATGCCGAGGCGGCGGTAAAGAGGCTCGACGGCGCGACCGACCGCCTGCGAGCCGCCCATGCCGAGGAGCAGCAGCCGGCCGGTGCGCTTCAGGCTGGCAGCGGCCCTTTCAGCCATTGCGCCGGTGTTGCGGAACGAGGCGAGCGCATCGGCATGCTGGCGCGCCATTTCGCGATCGATCGCCTTGAGACCTTCCGGCCGGGATGCAGTCGTGTCCATCGTCATCCTTTCACACCGCCGCTGGTAATGCCCGAAATCAGGGCCCGTTGCATGAGGAGGCCGACCAGAACCGGCGGCAGCGCTGCCAGAACGCCGGCCGTCGCGATCAGCCCGTAGTCGGAGACCCGGCCGCCCGCGAGGTCGGCAATGGCGACTGTCAGCGTGCGGGCGCGCTGGTCCGAAGTGAAAAGCAGCGCATAGAAGAACTCGTCCCAGCCAAGCAGGAAGGCAAAGAGCGCCGAGGTCGCGACGATGGGCATGGCAAGCGGCAGGGTGATGATGCGCAGCGTCGCAAAAAGGCTTGCGCCGTCCATCATCGCCGCCTGCTCGATTTCCCGCGGAATGCCGTCGAAGCCGGATTTCATCAGCCAGGTGGTAAAAGGTGCCAGGATGGTGAGGTAGACGAGCGCCAGGCCGAAGACAGAATTGAGCAGGCCGAAGGCGGCGAGCGCCATGTAGAGCGGCACGGCGAGCGCGACGGGCGGCAGCATGTAGGTGGCGATGACCAGCGAGAGCGACCAACCGACCGAAGGTGTGCGCGAGACCGCCCAGCCCGCCGGCACGGCAAGCAGGACGGCGGCAACCGTCGCCATGCCCGCCACGAGGATGCTGTTGACGAGCGAGGCGACGAAGGTTGCACCCGCACTGTTCGGAATGGTCGAAAGCAGCGTGGCGTAACGCGAGAAATCGACCGTGCTCGGCCACCAGCGCAGCGGGCGCGCCACGAGGTCGGCCGCCGGCGATATGCTCATCACGAAGAGCCAGAAGATCGGCGCGACGATAACGGCGGCCAGCAGCAGCGCGGCGGCATGGATGAGGATCGAGACGAGAAGGCTGCGGCGTTCCATCAGGCGGCACTCCCCGCCGTGCGCCGCACGAGCATGCCGTAGCCGATTGCCAGCACCGTCACGATGAGGGTGACGACGAGGGCGAGCGAGGCGCCGGAGCCGGCACGCTGGAAGGAGAAGGCCTCCTGATAGACGAGGATCGACAGGGTGCGCGTCGAATTGGCCGGGCCGCCGCGCGTCATCACCCAGATCAGATCGAACACCTTGAAGGCCTCGATGGTGCGCAGGACCAGCGCCACCATCAGGGGGCCGGCGAGATAGGGCAGGATGACGAAACGGAAGCGTGCGAAGGGGCCTGCGCCATCGACCAGCGAGGCGGAGGTAATGTCGCGCGGCACGGCCTGGAGGGCGGCAAGCGCGATGAGGGCGACGAGCGGAAAGTTCTTCCAGCAGTCGGCGACGATCAGCGCCGTCATGGCGGTGCCGGGCTCGCCGAGCCAGGAGCGGTAGCTGTCAAGAAGACCGACCTGTGTCAGCGCCGCGTTCAGCGCGCCGTATTCCGGATTGTAGATGAGCCGCCAGAGCGTCGCATTGACCACCGTCGGCAACGCCCAAGGCAGGATCAGCAGGGCGCGCAGCACGGTGCGGCCGTAGAACCGCTGGTTCAGCAGGAGAGCGGCCAGAACGCCGATCACCATCTCCGCCGTCACAGAGACCACGGCAAACCAGGTCGTCGCATAGAGCGCGCGCTGAAAATTGCTGTTCGACAGCATTTTCAGGTAGTTGTCGAAACCGACGAAAGCACCGCCGGAACCGATCAACTTGGCATCGGTAAAGGAGAGCCGCACGGTATCAACCATCGGCCAGCCGATCACGGCGAGCATGATCACCAGCAGCGGCAGCATGAGAAGCCATGCCCGGGTCGTCATCCAGGTGCCGGACATAGCGTCCTCTTCATCGATTTCAGGAAAGGGGAGTGTGCGGGCGGCCGAAGCCGCCCGCAAGGCCGAAGGTCAAAGACCGCTGTTGTCGGCCGCCGATTTCAGCGCATCTTCCGGCGATGCCTGGTCGAGCAGGGCTTCCTGAATGGCCTGCTGGAGGGCCGTGGAAAGCTCCTGGTACTTCGGCGTGGTCGGCCGCGGATACATGGCGGCAAGACCGAGCTTGGCGGCCGCGATCAGCTCTTCCTGGCCGGCAGTGACGGCGGCATCCTCGTAGGACGACGCCCAGATCGGCAGGCTGAGCTTGGCATAGGCGTTCTGCGTCTCCTGCGAGGTCATGTGCACGATGTACTTCCAGGCCTCATCCGGGCTCTTGCTGGTCGTGGTGATGCCGAGGCCCATCGAGCCGTTGACGGCCGAGACCTCGCTCTTGCCCTCGACGCCCGGTGCGGGCACGACACCGACCTTGCCGGCGACCTTGCTGTCCTTGCCGCCATTGGCCATGTTGTACATATAGGTCCAGTTGAGCGCGAAGGCCGCCTCGCCGTTCTGGAAGAGGTTGCGCACGTCCTCTTCGAGGAACTCCTTGGAGTTCGGGTTGGTGAGACCGGACTTGTAGCTGTCGACCATGTACTTCAGGGCATCGAGACCGCCACCTTCCGTAAAGGCCGGCTTGCCGTCCTTCAGGAATTCACCGCCATAGGCGCTGACAAGCGTGGTGTAGTCGCAGATCGCGGCCTCGGCCTGCGACCAGCTCCAGGCGATCGGGGTCGCCAGCAGGCCCTTGTCCTTGATGACCTTTGCTTGTTCATTGAGTTCGGCCCAGGTCTTCGGCGGCGCCTTGATGCCGGCCTTCTCAAGGATTTCCTTGTTGTAGAACAGGTATTTGGTGTCGAGGATCCACGGCATGCCGTAGGACTTGCCGTCATAATTGACGGTCGTCCAGGCGCCCGGCAGCACGCCCTTCTTCATCTCGTCGGTGACGCGGGACGAGACATCGACCAGCACGTTGTTGGTCGCATATTCGGCCGGCCAGATCACGTCGAAAAGCACGACGTCGTAGCCGCTGCCGGAACCCTGCGCGAGCACCGCCTTGTCGTGCAGGCCCTCGTAGGGAACGAATTCCAGGTTCACCTTGATGTCGGGGTTCGCCTTGGTGAAGGCGTCCGTCATGGCGCGCACGTCCGCCTCGCTATAGGCGGCCTGCGCCATGAAGAGCGCGTTGAGCGTCGTTTCCGCAAAGGCATGCGGAACGGAAACGCCGGCAACCAGCACCGCGCCGAGCAAGGTCTTCTTTATCGATTTCAACATGATTGCGTCCTCCTTTTTTGGTTCATGCATCCGAGGGCACCCTGTGGGCACCCCTGGTCGTTTCGGGCCGCCTCGGCCCCTGAGGACCATTGACAGCTCCTTGTCGGATCAAGGCGGGAGACCCGCCGCCGTTCCCCGGAGCTCTTCGGCTCCTTATTAAGTCAAATATCTTGACTTAAGTGTTCTGTATTATTCAAATGGTGTCAAGAGGGGGGTATCGATGAACGAACTGCGGACGATCCGCGCCAAGAGCGGAACCAACCAGGAAGGCACCAGCGCCCATAACAGGCGCGTCATCATCGAGGCCATCCGGCTGAACGGCCCCCTGTCGCGCGCCGATCTTTCCCGCGCCACGCGACTGACCAAGCAGACCATCTCCAATCTCGTCGAAAGCCTCGAGGTGGACGGGCTCGTCGCGTCGGAGGAGGTGGTGCGCGGCGGGCGCGGCCAGCCCTCAACGCCCTATCGCCTTGTTCCGGAAGGCGCCTTTGCCCTCGGCGTGCAGATCGACCGGCACCTCACGCGCCTCGTCGCCGTCGACCTGATGGGGCGGGAAGTCGCCCGCGCCGTCGCCAACCTTCCGCCGGGCGGCCCGGTGGAGGGCTGCAAGCTGATCCTTCGCCTCATCGAGACCATGCGCAGCGACCTGGCACAGCGCATCCCCGAATCGACACACCGGCTTGCCGGGCTCGGCCTTGCAATGCCCGGGCCTTTCGGCCTTCCGCCGTCCGAGGACAATGCCTGGATGATGGCGCCGTGGCAGAGCTTCCCGCTCGTCGAAACGCTGGCCGCCGGCACGGGACTGGCCACAAGCCTGCAGAACGACGCCACCGCCTGCGCGACAGCCGAGCGGATGAACGGCTCGGCGGACGGCCTCGACCATGCCGTCTGCATCTATTTCGGCTACGGTATCGGGGCGGGGCTGATCCTCGGCGGGGAGCTCTATACGGGCAGCAACCGCAATGCCGGCGAGATCGGCATGGTGCTGTTCTCGCGCGGCGGCAGCCAGTCACCGCTCGAACACCGCTCGTCGCTCGCTTCGCTGTTCCAGCATCTCGGCCTCGATTCGGCGACCACGGAGGCCTATGCCGAGGTCGAGCGGCGGACGCTTGCGGACGATCCGCGCATTCTCGACTGGCTGGCCGGCGCGGCGGCCGACATGCGCCAGGCCGTGCACACGGTCGAGACCATCTTCGATCCCCAGACCGTCATTCTCTCGGGCAGCGCACCGGAGCCGCTGGCAAAGCGGCTGTTCGATGCCATGTTCCCGCTCATCTCCTCCAACGCCGACCGACCTGACCGCACGCTGCCGCGCCTGCAGCTCGGCATGATCGGCCCGTGGGCGGTCGCGCTGGGTGCCGCGGCCGAGCCGATCCGCCGGGCTTTCGATCCCCGCTTCTCCGCGATCCTGAAAACGGCGTCCTGACGGCTGCCTGTTTCGCAGGCATTTCCCGTCCGCAACCCGGCCAAAACCGCTGCATCTGCAGTTTATTTGCACGAGCGTACCGGAATCGCCGAATCAGACCTTCCCTGCGTCCCAGCAAAACCCTACTCAGATATCACTCGCGCAACCCGCGAGCTTCCCCGCGTCATTGGGAGCCAACCGTGGCGCTCGCTGCCCCGCTTCGTGCGGGGCCTCTTTTTTTCCGCTGTCGAAAATCCCATCCGCTCAGGGGTGATGCAGCACGCTCATCCCGCCATCCACCGTCAGGCAGGTGGCGTTCATGAAGGGGCATTCGTCCGAAACCATGAAGAGCGCGGCTTTGGCGATCTCCTCCGGCGAGGCGATACGCCCGCCGGGATGAAGCTTCATCGTTTCAGCCTCTGCCGCGACGGGATCTGGAAAGCTGTTCCAGTATTCCACGGCCTTCTGCGTGCGCACATAGCCGGGCGCCAGCGCGTTCACACGAACGCCCTGCCCCGCATATTCGAGGCCGAGCGCCTTGGTCATGCCGAGCAGCGCGTGCTTGGCCACCGGATAGGGAAAAGTGTGCGGGATGATGGTGAAGGCGTGGGTCGAGGCGATGTTGAGAATGACCCCGCCCCCCTCTTCGATCATGCCCGGCAGAACGGCCTTGCTGCAATTCCAGGCGCCCTTGAGGTTGATGTCGAAGCAGCGCTGCCAGTCGGCATCCGAGAGCTTCAGCGGCTCGAAGAAGACATTGACCCCGGCATTGTTGACCAGCGCATTCGGCCGGCCAATCTCGGCTGTCGCGGCAGCCACCGCCCGCGCGATGGCATCGGCATCGGTGATGTCAGCCGCCGCATGGCCAACCTTGCCGCCAGCGGCACGAAGCCGGCCTGCTTCCGCGGCCAGCAGATCGCCGTCACGATCGATGAGGAAGAGACTTGCCCCCTCGGCAAGGAAGCATTCGGCGATGGCAAGTCCGATACCCTGCGCCGCACCGGTGACGACGATCCGTTTTCCGTCAAGACGTCCTGCCATCTCCGCTCCCCCTACCACTCGGCGACGCTACCGTCTTCGTGCCGCCACACGGGGTTGCGCCAGCGATGGCCCTCCTTTACCCGTTCGATGACATAGGCCTCGTCCACCTCGACGCCGAGCCCGGGTCCCTGCGGGATCGAAACGAAACCATCGGCATAGTGGAACACCTCCTTGTTGGAGATGTAGTCGAGGATGTCGTTGGCCTTGTTGTAGTGGATGCCGAGGCTCTGTTCCTGGATGAAGGCATTGTAGGAGACCGCATCCACCTGCAGGCAGGCGGCGAGCGCGATCGGGCCCAGCGGGCAATGCGGCGCCAGCGCCACGTCATAGGCCTCCGCCATCGCGGCGATCTTGCGGCATTCCGTGATGCCGCCGGCATGGGAAAGATCCGGCTGGAGGATATCGACATAGCCGTCCGACAGGACCGACTTGAAATCCCAGCGCGAATAGAGCCGTTCGCCCAGCGCGATCGGCGTCGAGCAATGGTTGGCGATCTCCTTCAAGGCCTCGCGGTTTTCCGAAAGCACAGGTTCCTCGATGAACATCAGATTATAAGGCTGGAGCTCCTTTGCGAGCACCTTGGCCATGGGCCGGTGCACGCGGCCATGGAAATCGACGCCGATGCCGACATGCGGACCGATCGCCTCGCGGATGATGGCGACGGTCTCCACCGCCTTTTCCACCTTGTCCCAGCTGTCGACGATCTGCATTTCCTCGCAGCCGTTGAGCTTGATCGCCTTGAAGCCGCGGGCGACGACCTCGCGGGCATTGTTGGCGACATCGGCGGGGCGGTCGCCGCCGATCCAGCTGTAGACCTTGATCTTGTCGCGCACCTGGCCGCCGAGCAGAGCGTGAATGGGCTGGCCATAAGCTTTGCCCTTGATGTCCCAGAGCGCCTGGTCGATGCCGGCAATGGCCGACATGTGCACCGACCCGCCGCGGTAGAAGCCGCCGCGATACATGACCTGCCAATGGTCTTCGATGAGCAGCGGATCCTTGCCGACGAGGTAGTCGGAGAGCTCGTGCACCGCCGCCTCCACCGTCAGCGCGCGACCTTCCACCACCGGCTCGCCCCAGCCGACGATGCCCTCGTCCGTCTCCACCTTGAGGAAGAGCCAGCGAGGCGGAACGATATAGGTCGTGAGCTTGGTGATCTTCATGGGGACACTCGTCTGGAAACAGAAAGGGGATTGGATCAGGCGCCCGCAGGCGTCGGATGATTCTTGACGGCAATCGCCAGATCGCGCGCGGCCAGATCAAGCAGGCGGTGCGAACATTCACGCGCCGTCGCCTTGTCGCGCATGCGCAGCGCATCCACGAGGCGCTTGTGGACCTCCAGCGCTTCGTCCCGGGCATCCGCCGCTTCGGCGGAGGCATGCAGCGAGAATTCGAGCGCGGCCTGGATGATGCTGGCGAGCTGCATGAAAACCTGGTTGTGGCTGGCCTTGAGCAGCGCCGCATGGAAAGCGAAGTCCGCCTGCGAGAAGGCATCGAGATCGCTCTCCGCCTCGCGCATGCGTTCCCAGGCGCGCTCGATTTCCGCGACATCCTGCACCGTCGCGCGCTCGGCGGCGAGTTCGGCGGCAAAGGGCTCGATGGCACGGCGCGCGTCGAGCACGCAGGTGAGAAGGTCGAATTCGAAGATGCGCGGGCCGATCCATTCCAGCACCTGCTGGTCGAGGATGTTCCACTCCTCCTTGGGGCAGACGATCGTGCCGACCCGGGAGCGGCCGCGCACCAGGCCCTTCGATTCGAGGATCTTCAGCGACTCGCGGATGACGGTGCGGCTGACGCCGTAGCGCAGGCACAGCTCGTTCTCCGTCGGCAGGAACCCGCCGACCGGGAAGATGTCGGCGCAGATATCCGAGGCAATCGCCCGCGTGATGTTCTTCTGCACCCGGGGACGCCGTACGCCGCCCTCGCCATCGGCCACGCCCGAGCGCCCGTCCTGTTCCTGCACGATCATTCTCCACCCCATTTCCGTCCGCGATGCATATCCCGTTTCGCGCCCGATGGCGACGGCCCGCTTCGCGTCATCGCGACGTTACTATCATACACTGTTATTTAATTCATCATACAAACGCAATTGACGAATATGATGAAAGACACTACACCAAGGCACACTGCAGGCGCAGTTAACTTGGGAGAGAGACAATGGGCCTTATCAAAGCAGCCATCCTGGCTGGCACCGTCGCCGTATTCGCCGCAACCTCCGCCTTCGCTGCCGATGTGAAGATCGGCTTCATCGTGAAGCAGCCGGAAGAGCCGTGGTTCCAGGACGAATGGAAGTTCGCAGACGTCGCCGCCAAGGAGAAGGGCTTCACCCTCGTCAAGATCGGCGCCGAGGACGGCGAGAAGGTTCAGTCGGCCATCGACAATCTCGGCGCCCAGGGCGCCCAGGGCTTCATCATCTGCACGCCGGACGTGAAGCTTGGGCCCGGCATCGTCGCCAAGGCCGCCGCCAACGATCTCAAGCTGATGACCGTCGACGACCGCCTGGTCAATGCCGATGGCAGCCCGATCGAAGACGTGCCGCATATGGGCATCTCGGCCACCAAGATCGGTGAGGCCGTCGGCGAGACCATTGTCGCGGAAATCAAGAAGCGCGGCTGGGACATGAAGGACGTCGGCGCGATCCGCGTCTCCTACGACCAGCTGCCGACCGCTGTCGACCGGGTCGAAGGCGCGCTCTCCGTGCTGAAGGCCGCCGGCTTCCCGGAAGCCAACATCTTCGACGCCCCGCAGGCCAAGACCGACACGGAAGCGGCGCTCAACGCTTCGACCGTCGTGCTCAACAAGAATGCCGGCATCAAGCACTGGGTCGCCGTCGGCCTCAATGACGAAGCCGTGCTTGGCGCGGTGCGCGCCACCGAAAGCGTCGGCATTGCCGCCGACAGCATGATCGGCGTCGGCATCGGCGGTGCGGATTCGGCGATCAACGAGTTCAAGAAGCCCACGGCAACCGGCTTCTTCGGCACCGTGATCATCTCGCCGAAGCGTCACGGCTACGAGACCGCGCTCAACATGTTCGAGTGGGTCGCCAACGGCAAGGAACCGGAAAAGCTGACCCTGACGGCCGGCCAGGTCGCTCTGCGCGACAACTATGAGACCGTCCGCAAGGACCTTGGCATCGAATAATCATCCTCCCAAGATGACATCACCCCGGCGGCGCAGTTGAAGGCTTTTGGGCTGCCGGGCTTCTTTTCGGGGGTGGAGAGATGCAGGACTTCCTTCAATTCAACGCGATATCCAAGGGATATCCCGGCGTGCAGGCGCTCGCCGGCGTCTCCTTCTCCGTGAAGAAGGGCGCCGTGCACGGCCTGATGGGCGAAAATGGCGCGGGAAAATCGACGCTTATCCGCGTTCTCTCGGGTGATCAGTCCGCCGATACCGGAGAGATCCTGATCGACGGCAAGGCGCAGCACTACCGCTCGGTGCGCGACGCCTTCGAAGCCGGCGTCATCGTCATTCACCAGGAACTGCAGCTCGTGCCCGAGCTGACGGTCGCCGAGAACCTCTGGCTCGGGCGCTTTCCCGGCAAGGCCGGCGTCATCGACCGCACGCGCCTCCTCGGCGTGGTGAAGGCGAAGCTCAAGGATATCGGCATCGACATCGATCCCGCCGCCAAGGTCGCGTCGCTGTCGATCGGCGAACGCCAGATGGTCGAGATCGCCAAGGCCGTGATGGCCGACGCGCGCGTCATCGCGCTCGACGAACCGACCTCCTCCCTCTCCTCGCGCGAAAGCGAAATCCTCTTCTCCCTCATCGACCGCCTGCGCGCGCAGGGCAAGGTCATCCTCTACGTCTCGCATCGCCTCGACGAGATTTTTCGCCTGTGCGACAGCCTCACGGTCTTGCGCGACGGTAAGCTGGCGGCCCATCACCCCGATATCGCCGCCGTGACGCGCGACCAGATCATTTCCGAGATGGTCGGCCGCGAGATCGCCAACATCTGGGGTTTTCGCCCCCGCGAGCGCGGCGCCGTGCGGCTGGAGGTTAAGGACCTCGCCGGGCGCAAGCTGCGTACGCCGATCAATTTCTCCGTGCGCCAGGGTGAAATCCTCGGCTTCTTCGGTCTCATCGGCGCCGGCCGCAGCGAAATGGCACGTCTCGTCTACGGCGCCGACAGCCGTTCGCGAGGCACGGTGGCCGTCGACGGCAGGGCCGTTGCACCGGACAGTCCACCGCAATCGATCCGCTCCGGCATCGTGCTCTGCCCGGAAGACCGCAAGTTCGACGGCATCGTGCAGGGCCGCAACATCGAGGAGAACATGGCGATCTCCTCGCGCCGGCACTTTTCCCCCTTCGGCATCCTCCAGCCGAAGAAGGAGGCCGAGCTTGCCGACCGCTTCATCGCCAAGCTGCGCGTGCGCACCCCCTCCCGCAAACAAGAGATCGTCAACCTCTCGGGCGGCAACCAGCAGAAGGTCATTCTCGGCCGCTGGCTGTCGGAGCAAGGCGTCAAGGTCCTCATCATCGACGAACCGACACGCGGCATCGACGTCGGCGCCAAATCCGAGATCTACGAGATCCTCTACGAGCTCGCCGGCCAGGGCATGGCGATCATCGTCATCTCCAGCGAACTGCCCGAGGTGATGGGCATCACCGACCGCATCATGGTCATGTGCGAAGGCCGTGTCGCCGCGGACATCGAGCGGGCCGATTTCGACGAACGCCGCATCCTCGCCGCCGCCCTTCCCGATGTTCCCAACCAGCAGGTCAAGTCCCGATGACGTCCTTGAAAAAACTCCTCCTCGGCGAACAGGGTCTGGTCGTCATCTTCGCCGTCGCCTTCGCCATCGTGGCCCTGACGGTGCCCAACTTCCTGACCGAGCGCAACATGCTCGGCCTCTTGCAATCGGTGGTCACCATCGGCATCGTCGCCTGCACGATGATGTTCTGCCTCGCCTCGCGTGACTTCGACCTGTCGGTCGGCTCCACCGTCGCCTTTTCCGGCATGGTCGCCGTCATGGCGTCCAATGCCTCGGGGTCGATCCTCGTCGGCCTTATCGCCGCACTGATCTGCGGCGGCGCGGTTGGCCTCGTCAACGGCGTGGTGATCGCCCGCTTCCGCATCAACGCGCTGATCACGACGCTCGCCACCATGCAGATCGTGCGCGGCTTCGCGCTGATCGCCTCGGACGGCCGCGCCGTCGGCATCAACGATCCGGGCTTCTACCAGCTCGCCCTGTCGAAATTCCTCGGCATCCCAACGCCGATCTGGGTCATGGCCGCCTTCTTCATCGTCTTCGGCTTCGTGCTGAACCGCACGGTCTTCGGCAAGAACACGCTGGCGATCGGCGGCAATCCCGAGGCCTCGCGCCTTGCCGGCGTCAACGTCTCGAACATGCGCATCTGGATCTTCGCACTGCAGGGCCTCGTCTGCGCGGTTGCCGGCGTGCTGCTGGCCTCGCGCATCACCTCCGGCCAGCCGAATGCCGCGACAGGCCTAGAACTCTCGGTCATCTCGGCCTGCGTGCTCGGCGGGGTGTCGCTTGCCGGCGGCCGGGCGGCCATGACGGGCGTCATCGTCGGCGTGCTGATCATGGGCATTGCGGAAAACGTCATGAACCTCCTCAACATCCAGGCGTTCTACCAGTATGTCGTGCGTGGCCTGATCCTCCTGCTCGCCGTTTTGCTCGACAACCTGCGCTCGGCCGCAGCCGGCCGGCGCACCTGACTGCACCTTCCGCAGCGCGGCAGTGCCGGGTTCATCCTTTGCAGGTCACTGTAGCCTGGGTGGCCGGGATCGAATTCCGGCCACCCCTGTCGCCCAGTCGCAGGAAACACCCTGTTTTGGGCAGCGGGGATATTGACTTTACCCGTCTTGTCGCTTTCCATGAAGACTTGCTAATTTCGGGTGGACAGGACCATGACCAGATTCGTAATAGCAAGGTGGACTTCGCTGGCAGCACTTCTGTCGGCATCCGTTTTACTGAGCGGCTGCGAGACGAGCGCAGGTAAACCGACAGTCTGTACCGTCAAGGGCAAGCAGGTGCCCTGCAAGGTCGCCAAGAAGGCACATATCGATACGTCAAGCGCCACGCGCGGGGCCAGGAATTATTGATCCTTTCTCTGGATGCGGGGCAGATCCGGTCTTCGGCCCGGTCGTCCGCTGCTGGCATGCGCTATTCCGACTGGGTCCTGCAGACCGCGGGCGATATCCACACCGCCCCCCTGCTTGAACTGGAACGGGAGGATGGACGCGACGTCATTCTACCGACGAGCCGCAAGCTTTTCGACCGCATCGCAACGCTGGCCGTTGCCGATTGCCTTGTCGGCGGCAGCGCCTTTCGCCGGCGGGCGATCCGCGAACTGCTGAACGCTGCCGTATTCACCGACTGGAACCCGACCCATTTCCTCGACACCGCGGAGATGACGACCGGCATGGCGCTCGGCCTTTGCTGGACGAGGCCGCTGTTGACCCGTGCCGACCATGACACGATCGCCACGGCCATCGCCACCAAGGGGCTTGCCCCAGGCCTTGCCGCCGCGGCAGCCGGGGCGTCCTGGATGACGGTCAGCAACAACTGGAATATCGTCTGCTGCACCGGCATGATCGCCGGTGCCGCCGCCATGGCCGACACGGACGCCACCCTCTCCGGGGACGTGCTGGCGTGTTTCCGGCCTGCCCTGCGACATGGACTGTCCGCCTTCGGCGCCGATGGCAGCTATGAAGAGGGGCCGGACTACTGGGAATATGCCACGCGCTACGCCGTGCTCGCCCACGCCCTTCTCGACGATCTCGGCCTTGCGACGGATATGCCGGACGCAATCACGCGCACCTGGCGATATGGCCGCGACCTCACCGGCCCCAGCGGCCGGGTGTTCAATTTCGGCGACGCGACGGAGCAGCCGCGCCGCGCGCCCGTGCTCGGCTGGCTCGCCGGCCGCGCGAGCGAACCGGCCGCAACGGCCTGGCAACACACCGCTCCCGGCGATCCGCACCCTTTCGACCTCCTGTGGTGCGCACCGGAGGCCGGGCCCCAGCCGGCCGATGACGCACCGACCGCCTACGAGCCGGCAGGTGTTGCGGTTCTGCGGACCGGCACGACCTGGCTCGCCCTGAAAGGCGGGCGCAACGACGTCAACCACGCCCATCTCGACCTCGGCACCTTCGTGCTGGAGATGGCCGGCCGGCGTTTCGCCAGCGAACTCGGCCGGGAAAACTATGCCCTTCCCGGCTATTTCGAGCCCGCGCGTCGGTTCGACTATTTTCGCACGCAGACCGCGGCTCACAGCACCGTGCTGATCGACGGCGCACCGCAATCGACCACGGCCTTTGCAAGGCTCCTCGGTGTGGGACAGCGGGACGGCCGCCGCTTTGCCGCCTATGCCATGGGCGATGACGGCTGGCCGGTCGATTGGCGCCGAGGCGTCGCCCTTGACGGCACCGACACCGCCTTCATCGTCGATGAGCTGGAGCAGGAGGGCGCCGCCACCCCGACCGGCCTCTGGCAATTCTACAGCGAAGCCACCGTCGATCTCGATGGCGCCTGCGCCCGGCTCACCCTCGACGGCGTGACAGTGACGGCTGAGATCCTGGCACCGGTCGGCCTCGTCTGGTCGTTCGAGCCCGCCCCTTCCCCCGCCGGCGAGAGCAGCAATGCCGCCTTCGGCCGGTTGTTTTTCCCCGTTCCTGCGACCACCGGAACGCAATCGGTCGTCGTGCGTCTCGCCGCCGGCCGGCCGTCGCTATGGCGCCCCGCTGCCATTGCCGCTTGGCCGCTCGCCTCCTGATCCCTCACCCCGCTTTTTCCATTCGCCCTTCGTTGACAGCGCCGGGTCCCGGCAATAGCCTTCATCCAGAGGCGCTTTCAGGCCCGCCCCGGCGGGATCGAGGGGGAGGCGAAATGGGGATCTTCGGCTGGTTGCCGCAACGCGGCCCTAAGCCTGCCACACCGGACGAAATGCCGGCGCAAACCCTCGCCATCTACGCCTCGCAACCGGCGCTCAGCACGATCATCGTTACGCTCATCGGCGTCGAGGCGGAGCAGATCGACGAGATCATCGACGTGACGGCCCGTCGCTTCGGCACGAAGCACAAGATCGTCTATCTCACCGACAGCCTCGACTTCATGCGGTTCCGCGACAGGAACGCCATCTTCGAATACCTGCCCTCCGTCCTCGAACAGAAGCTGCACGCCGCCGAAATCTCCTGGAACGCCTATCTGGCCAAACGCTGGCGTCTCCTCATGTCGAAATGGCAGCCGGTGCATGTCATCAGCTACGGCCAGAACATCGACGCCTTCCTTGCCGCAGCCCCTGCAATGACGGCGCGGACCAATCGATGAGCACGGCGCTCGACGTCCTCTTCGTCGCGGATGTTCGCTTCGAGGGAGGGACGTCGACGGCACTCGCCGTGGAAATCCGTACCGCCGCACGCGCAGGCCTGCGCACAGGGTTGCTCGCCGTCAAAGGACCGCTGCTCGGTCTGCCCTTCCCCATGCACCCGGACCTGCGGCGCCTGATCGATGAAGGATTGACCGAGCGCATCGACCCCGACATGCGCCTCCACGCCCGCCTCGTGCTGATCCATCACCCGACGATCGTCGAGAACCGCCCGACGCGCCCGCTGTCGATCACCACGGACAAACTGCTGATCATCCTGCACCACCCGATGTATGACGGAGACGGCCGCCGACAGTACGACCTCGAACGCGTCGTTGCCCATGCCTGCGACGCCTTCGGCAGCGATGTGTTCCTGGCGCCGGTCAGCGCCGTCGTGCGCGACAGCCTTCCGCGCCGCCTGCCGCCCTATGCGCTTATACTGGAGGAGGACTGGGGCAATCTCATCGACCTTGACGACTGGGCGGCAAAACCGGCCCGAGAGCCCGCCTATCCCGTCGTCATCGGGCGGCACTCACGCCCCGACCCGTTGAAGTGGCCGACCGCCGAGGACGTGCTGCTCGCCTACCCGGCCGACGGTTCACGGTTTCGCGTGCGCGCGCTCGGCGCCGATACTTTCCTCACTGAAAAATATGGCGCGATCCCGCCGAACTGGGAGCTGGTGCCCTTCACCTGGGACGGTGTTCCGGCCTTCCTCGGCACGCTCGATTTCTATGTCTACTTCCATGATCCGGCCTGGTCGGAGGCCTTCGGGCGGACGATCCTCGAAGCGCTCGCGACTGGTCTTGTCGTCATCCTGCCCCCGCATTTCGCGCTGCTGTTCGGAAAGGCAGCGATCTACGGCGAACCTCAAGATGTCGAGCGCCTCATCGATGGCTTCGTGAACGACCCGGAGCGCTACCGGTCGCAATGTATGCAGGCCCGCCGCTTCGTCGAAAACAACCACGACGCGGCGATCTATGCCGACCGTCTCAACCGCATCATGGGGACGCCGGAAGAGGCGAGCCCCCCCGGTGGCGAACTTTTCCCGGCCCTGCCACAGCGCAATGTGCTCTTTGCCTCCAGCAACGGCATCGGCGTCGGACACCTCACCCAGCAGCTCGCCGTCGCGCAGCGGCTGCCGTCGGGTCTGAAACCGGTCTTCGCCACCATGTCCTACTCCATGAAGGCGGCCGTACAGCAGGGCTACCAGGCGCATTTCCTGCCGCATCACCGCATCCTCGATGCCGAACCCGAGGACTGGAACACCTGCCTTGCCGAGGAGCTGTTCGAACTCATCGCCCATCTGCGCCCCGTTGTCTTCGCCTATGATGCGACGGCGGTTTTCGAAGGCGTCACCCGGGCGCTCGGCGCGTTTCCCGATCTCTTCAAGATCTGGGTGCGGCGACCGCTCTGGCGGGAATCCCACCGGGTGTTTCTCGACTTCACCGACCATTTCGATGCGGTGATCGAACCCGGCGAGCTGGCGGAGACCTTCGATCACGGCCCAACCGCGGCCTGCCGCAAGGAAACCTTCCTCGTGCCGCCCGTCCTGCAGCTCGACCCGGCCGACCGCATGGCACGCGAAAGCGCGCGGGCCGCGCTGGGCCTGCCCGAAGGCATAACCGTCGTCGCCTTCCAGCTCGGCTCGGGCGCCAATTTCGACATGCGGGATATTCGCAGCGCGCTGCTCGCCGAAGTGCTGCGCCGCCCCGACACGATCGCGCTCGAGATCCGCTCGCCGATCACGCCCGACGCCGCCGACCTCGAAAGGCTGGGCGAGCGGCACCGGGTGGTCGAGCTCTTCCCGAGCTTCCGCTTCAGCAACGCCTTCGACGCGGCGATCACCGCGGCCGGCTACAACACCTTTCACGAACAGGTGCTCGGCGCCGTCCCGACACTGTTCGTGCCCAACGAAGCCGACGAGATGGACCTGCAGGCAAGCCGCGCCCGCTGGGCGGAACTCACCGGCCGCGGCTGGCTGATGCGCCGCGACTACGACCTCGGCTTTGCCGCGGCCCATGTCGAGCGCCTGCTGGATCCGGTGGAACGAGAGAGCGTGGTGCGCCGCTGCCGGTCTATCGCCTGGACGAACGGCGCCCGCGACATCGCCCGCTACGTGGAGGACCATGCCCGGATCGTCCGGACCGACTGGGACATCACCAAGCTCGACAGCCTGTGAGGACGACGGTGGCCTCGCCAACCTGCAACATCTGCGGCAGTCCGGACTTCGGGGATACCTATGCCGAGAAGGACAGCGCCTTCCTGCGCCGAAACGTGCGCTGCGAGGGTTGCGGTTCGCTGGAGCGTCACCGGCTGATCTTCGAGGTGCTGCGCCTGCGCGGCCTCCTGTCGGGAAATCGCCGCATCCTGCACCTTGCTCCCGAAGAGTGCCTCGCCACCCCCTTTCGAAACCGCTTCGGCAGCAGCTATCTCAGCGCCGACATCGACCCGGGCCAATTCCCTTTCGCCGTCACCCGTCTCGATCTCTGCCGCGATCTTCCAACCCTTGCCCCGGCTTCCTTCGATATCGTGCTGCACAACCATGTGCTCGAACACGTCGCCTGCGACTATCGCGCCGTCGCCGCCGGCCTCCACCGTTTGGTGAAACCCGGCGGCCTGCATATTTTCAGCATCCCCTTCCTCGAAGGCGGGTTCCGCGAGGCGCTGGAGGGGCACACCGGGGCCGAGCGCACAGCACGCTTCGGTCAGTCGGATCACATGCGCATCTTCTCCCCGGAGGATCTCGCCAATACGCTCGGCGCGGTCCTGCCGCTGCCCGCGGATTACGACGCGACCCGCCTCGTTCCCGCAGAACGGCTTCTCGCCATCAACGTCCCGGAAACGGCCTGGCGCGGCTTCAACAACAGTGCCGTCTTCTTCATCGAAAGGCTGGAGGATCGGCCAACCCTCGATGAGCGGGCGGCAACGGCGCAGCCGGCAAGCCCTGTCCCTCTCTCTGATCGTCCCGACGGCATCCTGTTCGTCTCGGCGAACGGCATCGGCCAGGGCCATCTCACTCGCCAGCTTGCGGTCGCAAGACGGCTGAAACACCGCCCGGCCGCCTTCCTGACCATGAGCTACAGCGCAGGCATCGTGCGCGATCTCGGCTTTCCCGTGCATTTCGTGCCGCATCATGGGCTGACCGGCGAGGAGCCCGCCGCCTGGAACGACCGGCTCGCCGCGGAAATCGGTCTGTTGCTCGAAGCCCATCACGCCACCACCCTCGTCTACGACGTCAATTTCGTCTTCGACGGCGTCATCCAGGCCCTCGGCCATCATCCCGGCGTGCAGGCCATCTGGATCCGGCGTGGGATGTGGCCGGCACACCATGAGAGCTATATCGGTGCCGGCGCGCATTTCCCCATCATCATCGAACCGGACGACTATGCCGGCGAATGCGATGGCGGGCCGACCGCCGCCGACCGAGCAAAGACCCGGCTGGTGCCTCCGATGCTGCTGATCGACCCGTCGGAGCGCCTGGCACGTGATGCGGCGCGACAAACACTCGGCCTGCCACAGACAGCCACCGTCATCCTTCTCGACCTCTCCCGTTCCGCCAATCCCGATCTCATGCGTCTTCACACCCGGCTGCTGGACGACCTCCTTGCGAGGGCCGACCTGCATGTGCTGGAACTACAATCCCCCCTGACCGGAAAGACCGCGCCCCGCCATCCCGAACGCCACCACCGGCTCATGCGCCACCCCGCCTATGCCGTAAGCCGCGCCTGGGACGCCGCGATCGTGCGGGCAGGCTACAACACGTTCCATGAGAACATTGCAGGTGGCATTCCCACCCTCTTCGCGCCGGACGAAAGCCCGGACATGGACCGGCAGGTCGATCGCGCACGCTGGGCCGAGAGCCGCGGTGCCGCCTTGCTGCATCGCGTTGCGGACGACGAGGCGCACCTCTCCGCCGCCCTCGGCAGACTGCTTCGTGCCGACGTGCAAGCTAATTTGGCAACGACGTGCGCAGGCATCGCCGAGGCCGGAGATGGCTGGCGGAACGGCGCTGAAACGCTGGCGCGCATGCTGGAAGGCAGTTTTGAGGACAGGGACGCAGAATAACGCCGGGCTGCATCCCGTCTTGTCCAGTATCGGGCCGGAGGACTATGCTAGCCTCCTGCCAGGATCTTCATGGGGTGGCGATGCTCATGCAAAGATTGTGTCTTCTTCTCGTTCTGTTTTTCTCGATGGCGACCGCGGCGTTCGCCGCCGCAGACAACCGCGTCGCGCTGGTGATCGGCAACGGCAAATATACCGATCTTCCGCGCCTGCCCAATGCGCAGAGCGACGCCAAGCTGATGGAAAAGGCGCTCTCCGCCGCCGGCTTCAAGATCGTCTCGGTCATCGACGGCGACCGCCAGCAGATGGTTCGCGCGCTGAAGAGCCTGACCGAGGCGCTGACGCCGGAAACCAATCTCGTCGTCTACTATGCCGGCCACGGCATCCAGTTCGCCGACGAGAACTATCTGATCCCGACGGACAGCCAGCTCACCTCCTCTTCCGACCTGCCGCTCGAAGCCTTCAGCCTGAAGATGATCACCGAGCAGATCGAGCGCGCCCGCCCACGCATCGCCGTGTTCATCGTCGATGCCTGTCGCAACAATCCGCTGGAGACCAACCGCTCGGCGGGCACGGCGGCCAATGACGGCGCAACACGCGGCCTTGCGCGTGCCACCGGGCCGCTGGGCACCTTCATCGCCTTCGCCACCGCACCGGGAAAGGTCGCGACGGACGGCACGAAGGGTAACAGTCCCTTCACGCGGGCACTCGCCGACTTCATCACCGCGCCGGGCCTGCCCATCGAGCAGGTCTTCAAGCGGGTGCGCGAGCGGGTTGTCGAGGAGACCGGCGGCGAGCAGGTACCGTGGGACAATTCCTCGCTGACCAAGGACTTCTTCTTCACCGACGCCCTGCCGGAAGTGCCGAAGTTCTCCGCGGAAGCAACCAAGGATGCCGAAGCCTGGCAGGCAGCCGCCGACGGCGACACGACCAAAAGCTACCAATCCTACCTCGCCGCTTTCCCCCAGGGCCTCTTTGCCGACATCGCCGAAATGCGCGTCGATACGCTGACCGAAGCGAACAAGCCGAAGGAGGAGAAGGAACAGGAGGTTGCGGCTCTGCCGGTCGATCGCAGCATCAATGCGGCCGAGGACCTTCTGATGTGGAACGGCATCCAGGCGAACGGCACCGCCGACCAGTATCGCGGCTATCTCGAAAAATTCCCCGAGGGCGTCTTCGCCAAGCTCGCCCGGCTGCGGCTGGAAGATGCGACGAAGGGCTCCGACGAGACCGTGCCGGCGATCTCCGGCCGCATCACGGCGAATTACGAGGAATTCGCCCAGAACCCGCTCTACCCCGAGATCACCGATTGCGACCGCGAGGCCGGCCATGTGCAGGAGATCGCCGACCCCGCCGTCGGCGTCTATTTCAAGCAGATCAAGCCGGAAACCGCGGTGCCGGCCTGCATGACGGCGCTCAAGCAGTTTCCCGACAGCCTGCGCATCCTCATGAACTACGGCCGCGCCATCGATGCCGCCGGCCGACATGACGAGGCCCGGGAAATCTACCGGACCGGCGCCAGTGCCGGCTTTCCGATCGCCTATCGTTCGCTGGGCGACGTCTATCGCGACGGCCGCGGCATCGAGAAGAACCTGACGGAAGCCCGCTACTGGTATGTGCTGGGGGCGGCAAAGAAGAACGTCTTCGCCGAATTCAACCTTGCCTTGATCTACGAGAACGGTCTCGGCGTGACGGCCGATCCGCAGAAGGCGGCCTACTGGCTCTGGCGGGCGGCAAAACAGGGATTCGCGCCCGCCATGGAGAAGCTCTCGGCCTATTACCTCGACGGCAAGGCCGTGCCGAAGGACGTCGCCCAGGCGGAGATCCTGCTGACAGGCGCCGCGGAAATGGGCCATATCTATGCCGAGCTCCGGCTCGGGGACCTCTATCTCGACGGCAGCGCCTTGAAAAAGAATCCCGCCGCCGGCGCCGAATGGGTCGGCAAAGCGGCAAGACAGGGCTACAACGAGGCACAGTTCCGGCTTGCCACGCTCTATCTCGACGGCACCGGCCTCAAGAAAGATGCCGGGCAGGCACTCAACTGGTTCACGCTGGCAAAGGCCAACGGCGTCGAACGGGCCGGCGAAATGGTGGCGGCGCTCGGCGAAAAGCTCGGAGGAAAGGCCGTCAGGAAGGCTGAAAAATTCGCGGCCGGCTTCCAGCCCACGGCCGTCAAATAGGCCCGACTGCGGCCGGTCCGAGGCAATAGCGGGTCCGCATCGTGCGCGCATCCCGCCCGTCGATACGGACCACACCGCGCTCGGCCAACGCGTTCAATTCCCTCAGCACGAGGGCGTGGGCAAGGCCGAGGCGGTTGGCGAACGTGCGGCTGTCGCTCGCGACGCCCATGCGAGCGGCCGCGACGAGCGCGGCCTGGATGCCCGTCAGCCGAGGATCCTCGCCCTGCACGCGGGCGACAAGCGCCAGGAAATCCCCGGCCTCCCTCGCCTCGCCGCTCACGCGGCCTCGCGCCTGCGGAAGGAGACCATGATCGACTTGGAGGTCGGCGTGTCGCTTTCCTCCCCGGCGCTGGAGAGCGGCACCAGCACATTCAGCTCCGGATAGTAGCCCGCGATGCTGCCGCGCGGCACGTCATAGGGCACGAAGCGGAAATCGCGCGCCACGCGTTCGATCCCGTCGTTGTGAGCGCCGACGACGTCCACCCGGTCGCCGGCTTCCGCCTCCATGGCCTTCAGGTCCTCGGGATGGATGAAGATGACCTGCCGTTCGCCGTAGACGCCGCGGTAGCGGTCGTCGAGGCCGTAGACGGTCGTATTGTACTGGTCGTGCGAGCGGAACGTCTGCAGCGCGAAGCGCCCGCCGGCCTTGCGCGCCCGTTGGTGCACCGTCTCCTCCGGCAGCGGGCCGGAGAAGAAGGAGGCCTTGCCGGCAGGCGTATCCCATTCCCGGTGCGACGCCGCATTGCGCAGGAGGAAGCCGCGCGGCTTGCGCAGGCGCGTGTTGTAATCCGTAAAACCCGGAATGGTCGCCTCGATATGGTCGCGGATGCGGTCATAGTCTTCCGCAAGCGCACTCCAGCGCACGATGCCGCTGCCGACCGTCGCCTCGGCGATGCCGGCGATGATCGCCACTTCCGATTTCAGATGCGGCGAGGCGGGCCGGTTGATACCGGCCGAGCCATGCACCATGCTCATCGAATCCTCGACGCTGATCAGCTGGGAATTGCCGCCGGGCGCAAGGTCCATCTCGGTGCGGCCAAGGCAGGGCAGGATGAAGGACACCTCTCCCGGCATCAGGTGCGAGTGGTTGGGCTTCGTGGCGATGTTCACCGTCAGCTTGAGCCGGCGCAGCGCCGTTTCCACCAGCGTGCTGTCCGGCGTCGCGCGGGCGAAATTACCGCCGAGGCCGATGAAGGCCTCCGCCGAGCCATCCAGCATGGCACCGATTGCCGACAGCACATTGTGCCCGTGTTTGCGCGGTGGGGAAAAGCCGAACTCCCGCTCCAGCGCATCGAGGAAAGCTTCCGGCGGCTTCTCGTTGATGCCGACCGTGCGGTCGCCCTGCACGTTGGAATGACCGCGCACCGGGCAGAGACCTGCTCCCGGCCGGCCGATATTGCCGCGCAGGAACATGAAGTTGGCGATCTCGCGGATCGTCGCGACGGAATGCACATGCTGCGTCACGCCCATCGCCCAGGTGCAGATGACGCGCTCGGCCTGCATGTAAACCGCCGCCGCACGTTCGATCTCGGCCCGTGTCAGGCCGGACTGATCCTCGATCTCGGACCAGCCGGTCGCCTCGACCGCGGCACGATAGGCGGAAAAATCCACGCAATGTTCGGCAAGGAAAGCATGGTCGAGCACCGGCGGCAGGCCCGCCGCAATCGCCGCGTCCTCCGCTGCAAGCACCGCCTTTGCCATGCCGCGCACGGCCGCCATGTCACCGCCGAGCTGCGGCTGGAAATAGTGGCTGGCAATGTCGGTCGAGCCGCCACGCAGCATCTCGATCTTGTCCTGCGGATCGGAGAAACGCTCCAGGCCCCGCTCGCGGATCGGATTGAAGACGACGATGCGCGCACCGCGCAGGGCCGCCCGGCGCAGGTCGCCCAGCATGCGCGGATGATTGGTACCGGGGTTCTGGCCGATCACGAAGATCGCGTCCGCCGCCTCGAAATCCTCGAGCAACACCGTTCCCTTGCCGACGCCTATCGCCTGGCGCAGCGCGACGCCGCTCGCCTCGTGGCACATGTTCGAGCAATCGGGAAAATTGTTCGTGCCGTAGAGGCGGACGAAGAGCTGATAGAGATAGGCCGCTTCGTTGCTGGCGCGGCCGGAAGTGTAGAACTCCGCACGATCAGGATTGTCGAGGCTCTTCAGGATGTTGCCGATCTCTGTGAAAGCATCGTCCCAGGCGACCGGCAGATAGCGGTCGCTCGCCGCGTCATAGCGCATCGGATGGGTGAGGCGGCCATGGAGTTCCAGCTCGTAGTCGCTCAGCTTGCGCAGGTCCGCGACCGTATGGGCGGCGAAGAAGGCGGGCGTGGCCCGCTTTTCCGTCGCCTCCCAGGCAACCGCCTTCACGCCGTTCTCGCAGAATTCGAAGGAAGAGCCGTGCTCGGGATCCCCCCAGGCGCAGCCCGGGCAATCGAACCCGTCCGGCTGGTTCGCCTTCAGCATGGCCCTGGCGCCCGACAGCGGCGTGCCGCTTTCAAGCAGTCGCTTGCCACAGCTTTTCAACGCCCCCCAGCCACCGGCCGCGGAGGATTTCTTTCCGATAAAACGAGTATCCATAAATCAGGTATTTGCCATTCGTCAGGATTGATCAAGGGGCCAGTTCGAATGGCTTGATAGGGAATTCCTATCGCCATCGGCCACACAAAATCTGGCAGTTTGCCTGAATCACGGCGATTGACTACCAATCCTCTAAGGGGATCACCGAACCGGAGGCGTGGCCTTGGACTATCTCGTCAATCTCTCGCGTCTTGATCCCGACCCGGCGCTCGATGCCCGGATGGCGCAGGCCGGCGTGACGATCCGCAGGGCCCTTGCGCCCGAAGCCAGGCTCGTCACCGACTGGGTGGCGGATACGTTCGGCAATGGCTGGGCCAGCGAGACCGCGGTCGCGCTGACGCGCCAGCCGCCCACCGTCTTCATCGCAACCCGCGAGCGCCGGCTCGTCGGTTTCGCCTGTCATGAAGCGATCGCCCGCGGCTTTTTCGGACCGACGGGGGTGGAAGCGAACGCGCGCGGGCTCGGCATCGGCCATGCCCTGTTGCTTGCCAGCCTCTTCGACCTGAAGGCGATGGGATACGGCTACGCGATCATCGGCGATGTCGGACCTTCGGCCTTCTATGAGAAGACGGTCAATGCCATGCCGATCCCGGACTCGGCGCCCGGTATCTATGCCGGCATGCTGCCGGTCCAGGGATGATTGCCATGCCGGCGCATGACCCCCACGGCCTTACGCTCGAAACCGTCTGGATCCCGGCCGCGGGAGAGCAGGCGATGGCCTACCGGCTCACGTTGCACAACGACGGGGCGACCGCCATCGGCAATTTCCGCCTGTGCTTCAGCGGCCCCTGTCAGGTCGATGCCACGGCAACCGCGGAGGGCGGCCATATCGGCCGGCGGCTTTCCACCTTCACGGAGCTGCTGCCGCCGGAGGGGCTGGAGCTTGGCGCCGGCGCAAGCTGGACCGTCACCATCCATGGCCTGTCCTGGCCATTCCAGCACTGGACGGACGGTGCACGCGGCGCCTATCTGCTCTTTCCCGACGGCAGCACGCGCAGGGTCGCCACCACGCCGACGAGGCGCATGGGCGGCAACGCTGCGCCGAAACGGGGCATGGAACCCTATCCCGTGCCCGCCAGACCACCGGCACCGGTTTCGGTCATCCCCTGGCCGAACCATGTCGCGCTCACCCGCCTCGGCTCCGCCCCCGCCGGCCTGACGCTTCTTGCGGAAGATGCCATGGCAACGGCGGCGGCGGCAGCATTCCGGCGGCTGACCGAAGCACTTTTCGCCGTCGAAGGCATCGTCCGCGCTGCCGAGGAGGGCGGACTGCCGGTGCATTTCCACATACGGCAAACGCTCGCCGCCGAGGCGCATGAACTGGTCTTCACACCCGGCTCCGTCGCCATCCACGCCTCCGGGCAGGCCGGATTCCTCTATGGGCTCATCACGCTCGGCCAGATCTGGCGCGGCGCGCATCATTATCCGCACGCCTTCGGGTTTCCGGCAGAAGGACAGATCGCCGATGCGCCGGCGATGAGCTGGCGCGGGCTGCATCTCGACGTGGCACGCCGGTTCTACGGCGCAGCGGAAATCCGGCGGCTGCTTTCCATTCTCGCCTGGAACAAGCTCAACCGCTTCCACTGGCACCTCTCCGACGACGAGGCCTGGCGGGTCGAGATCGATGCCTATCCGGCACTGACGGCAACAAGCGCATGGCGCGGCGAAGGTCTTGCCATTCCGCCTTTGCTCGGTACCGGCGCGGAACGCAGCGGCGGCTACTACAGCAAGGCTGCCATCCGCGACATCGTCGGACATGCCCAGGACTACGGCCTCGAGATCGTGCCGGAAATCGACATGCCCGGCCATTGCCACGCCCTGCAAATAGCCATCCCCGAGCTCCGCGATCCCGACGAGCGGGGCAGCTATCATTCAGTCCAGGGCTTTGCCGACAATTGCCTCAACCCCGCACGCGAGACGACCTACCGTGTCGTCGAAACAATCCTTGCGGAACTGATCGCGCTTTTCCCCTTCCGAACCATCCACATCGGTGCAGACGAAGTCCCGATCGGCGCGTGGTCCGGCTCGCCGGAGGCGCTCGCGAAACTGTCCGAAATCGCCGGAAGGGACATGAGCGAAGCCCATGCGAAACGGCTCAACGTGATCACCAACACGCACGGCGCCGATGCCATCGAAGGGTCCGGCGCGGCGGCGTTGCAGGCGATCTTCCTCAGGCGCATCCAGGCATTCCTCGCCGCGCAAGGCTGCACCACCGGCGGCTGGCAGGAAGCCGCGCACGGCAACGTCATCGACAAGAACACGACCTATCTCTGCGGCTGGCGGGACGTCGCGGCCTCGGCGGCACTTGCCGACGAGGGCTACACGATGGTCGTCTGCCCAGGCCAGGCCTATTATCTCGACATGGCGCATTCGGCCGACTGGGACGAGCCGGGAGCAAGCTGGGCGGGCGCCTCGACGCCAGAAATGACCTACGCCTTCGATCCCGTCTCCGGCTGGAACGAGGCGCAGAAGGCCAGGCTGCTCGGCGTGCAGGCCTGCATCTGGTCAGAGCCGATGCTCGACCGCGCCGTCTTCGACCGTCTCGTCTTCCCCCGCCTCTCGGCCGTCGCCGAAACCGGCTGGACCCGACCGGAACACAAATCCTGGCTGCGTTTCCAGGCTTCCGCAGGCCTCATGCCGGTGCTTTACGGCGCCGCGTAGAACACCGGCCGGCAGGCGCACCCTTCGGCCGTCCCGCGCGGGCAGGAAAGCCCGCAAACTCCCGGGAATTCAGGCATTCCGCCCCGCAACCTCCACGTACAGGTTCAGGCAAGCTCGCGATTGTATCGAAAATCAGCCGAATGGTGAATTTGCTGTTCTTTCGATTCCATATTTCAGGACTTTGCCCATGACGTCGATCGTGCCCACCCTGAGCATCGCCCAGATCAAGCAACTCTCCACTTCGGCAATCCTGGCCTGGACGACGGAGGACGTCGCCTCGCTCTCCACGAGCCAGCTCAATGCCTTCTCTTCCAAGCAGATCGCAGCGCTGGAAGTGGAGGACATCGAGACCCTCAACACCCGACAGCTGAGCGCCATTTCGCAAAGCGCCATCATCGGCCTGTCGCTCGACCAGCTCAGCGCTCTCGACAAAATCGCCATCGAGAACCTTGCCCCCTCCCAGGTCGCCGCCCTCACCGCGACCCAGATGAGAGGCCTGTCGTCCGAGCAGGCGGAGGCGCTGACGGTCTCGCAGGTCCGCATGCTGAGCGCCGCCCAGCTCGCCGCCCTCGACCCCGCGGATATCGCGACCTTCTCCACCGACGACATGGCCGCCATCAGCTACAAGGCCGTGCAGCTTCTCGGCACCGCGGCCATCGCCGCCCTTTCCTCCGAACAGATCAGCGCCCTGACGCCGCTCGCCATCGCGGGATTCACGCCGGCGCAGACCACGTCGCTGACCCCGGAACAGATCGCAGCACTCACGACTGCGCAGGTCGCACTCCTCAAGCCGACGCAGATCGCGGCACTCAGCGCCGAAGCGGTTGCCGCCTTCAGCGAGACACAGATCGCAGCGCTCAGCACCAGCGCGCTGACAGGTCTCCGATCGACCCAGATCAGCGCCATGAACACCGCGCAGATCGAGGCATTGACCCCGGCGCAGGTCCGCGCGCTTACCGGCCAGCAGCTTACGGCCATGGGATCGTCCGGCCTTGCCACCTTCTCCAGCCAGGATATCGCGGCGATCTCCAGCCGTGCCGTTCCCAGCCTCAGCATCGGCGTCATCGCCGCACTCTCCGCCGACCAGATCGAGGCGCTCAGCCCGTCCGCCATCCAGGCCCTGACGGTGATGCAGATCAATGCCCTCAGCCCGGCCCAGATCGAGCTCTTCACGTCCACCCAGGTGCGCGGGATGAACATGGCGCAGATCGGCGCGCTCGGTGCCGACGATATCGCCGCGCTCTCCAGCGACGCCCTCGCCGCCATCAACAACACCGCGCTGAAGGGGCTCAACACCGCCGCCGTCGCCGCCCTTTCGCAGGCGCAGATCGAGGCACTGTCGACGGCGCAGATCAACGCGCTTTCCGCAAGACAGATCGCCGCGCTCGGCACCGCCGGCATCGCGCTGTTCTCCACGCTCCAGATCGCCGCCGTCAACAGCAGCGCCATCCCCGGCCTGACGACCGCCCAGATCGCCGTCCTCGCCAGCGACCAGGTCGAAGCCCTCTCGCCGGTGCAGGCCAAGGCGCTCACCGCAACCCAGATCGCCGCGCTCGAAGCCGATGACCTTGCGGTGTTCTCGACCGCCGACATCGCCGCCCTCTCGGCGAGCGCCGTAACGGGCCTTTCCACCGGCACGATTGCCAGCCTTTCCACCGACCAGATCGCCGCGCTCAGCGTGAAATCGATCCCCGGCCTCTCGACGCAGCAGATCGCCGCGCTCGAAGTCGCACAGGCCGAAGCCCTCACGGTCGCGCAGGTCAAGGCGCTGACGGCCCGGCAGGTCGGCGTTCTCTCTCCCGAGGCGCTGGAAACCTTCTCGACCGCCGATATCGCCGCGCTTTCGGTCAACGCGCTTTCCAGCCTCGGCAGCGACTCCATCTCCCGCCTCACCCCCGAGCAGATCGCGGCACTGACGACCGGCCAGATCACGGCCCTCAAATCGTCGCAGCTCGCCGCGCTCACCACCGAGCAGGTCGAGGCCTTCACGCCCAATCAGGTCCGCGCCATGAGCGCCGTCCAGCTCGCCGCACTGGCGCCGGACGCCATCGCCACCTTCTCGACCGCGGACATGGCGGCCATCAGCAATCGCGGCATTTCCGGCCTCAGCACGGCCGCCGTCGCGACCCTCACCACCGACCAGATCGCCGCGCTCAGCGGCGGCGCGCTCGGCAGCCTCACGGGTGCGCAGATCCGCGCCCTCGAAGCCGAACAGATCGAAGCGCTTTCCACCGCCCAGGTCGCGGCACTCGGCGCGACACAGCTTGCAGCCCTCGGCCCCGAAGACATGGCGATGCTCACCGAAGCACATATCGCCGCGATCAATGCCAAGGCCATCTCCGGCCTCAGCAGTGAGGCCATCGCCGCGCTTTCCACCGACCAGATCGCGGCCCTCGGAACCAGCGCCATCGCCAGCCTGAAGTCGACGCAGATCGCCGCCCTCACCCCCGAGCAGGTCGAGGCCTTCTCGCCGGTGCAGGTCCGCGCGCTCAGCGCCCAGCAGATCGCGTTCCTCGGCGCGGACGACCTTGCCACCTTCTCGACGGAGGACATAGCGGCGATCAATACCAAGGCGATGCAGGGCATCACGTCCGATGCCTTCATCGGGCTTTCGGACGAGCAGGTCGGCGCGCTGTCGACCGCGCAGATCGCCGGCCTTTCCGCCAAGCAGTTCTCCGGGATGGACGGAACGGTCCTCGCCTCGCTCACCACCGGCCAGATCGCAGCCCTCAGTGCCAGTGTCATCGCTATCCTTTCGCCCAGCCAGATCGAAGCGCTGAGCACGGCACAGATCGAGGCCCTGACCCCGACCCAGGTCAAGGCGCTGAGCGCCAACCAGCTTGCCGCGTTGACCGCGGCCGACATAGCGACCTTCTCGAGCGCCGACCTTGCGGCCATCAGCAGCCGGGCGATTTCCGGGCTTGATGCCGATGTGCTCACCGGCCTTTCGGCCAGCCAGATCGCCGCTCTCGACCGCTATGCGATCCCGGGCATGAGCGCCCGGCAGATCGAGGCGCTGTCCTCCGCCCAGATCGCCGCCCTCACCACCGCCCAGATCGCCAGCCTCACCCCCACGCAGGCCGGCGCCTTCGAGGTGGAAGACATCCGGGCGCTTTCGACCGCGCAGGTCGCCGCCCTTTCCTTCCGCGCCATTCCCGGCCTGAGTGCCGGCTCCATCACCGCGCTCTCCTCCGATCAGCTTGCCGCGCTCAGCACGAGCAGCATGACGGGCCTGACCAGCAGCCAGCTCGATGCGCTGACCTCGCAGCAGGTGAGCCAGCTCTCCACTGCCCAGCTGCGGGCGCTGAACGCCACCCAGCTCGCCGGCCTTGACGACGACATCGATGTCCTCTCCACCGCGCAGATCGCCAGTCTCAACCCGGCCGCCATCAGCGGCCTCACCACGAACCAGATGGCGGGCCTCACCTCCGAGCAGGTCGCGGCCCTGACCACGGCACAGATCGGCGGGCTCAACTCCGGACAGGTCGGTGCCCTCAGCCCCGCCGACATCGCCTCGCTGACGAGCGCGCAGATCAATGCGCTCAGCGGCGTCGGCATTTCCGGCCTGACCGCAAATCAGATCGCGGCACTCACCACGACGCAGATCAACGCCCTCAACAACCGCCAGATGGCGGCACTCTCCTCCGCGCAGATCGCCGCGCTGGGAACCGACAACGTGGCGGCGCTGACCACGGCTCAGATCGCCGCGCTCAATGCCGGCAGCATCGCGGGCTTCACCTCCGAACAGCTCGCCACCCTTTCCACCGCCCAGGCCGAAGCGCTGACCAGCGCGCAGGTGGGCTCCCTGAAATCCGACCAGATCAGCGAACTCGGCACCGACGACATCGCCACCTTCTCGCCGAGGGATATCGGCATGATCAGCTCCGGCGCCATCGCCGGGCTGTCTCCGGCCGCAATCGCCGCGCTCTCGACGGCACAGATTGCCGCCTTCAGCACCGCCGCCATCGGCGCGATGAGCGCCCAGCAGCTCGCCGCCCTCTCCACGGCGCAGGCCGAAGCCCTGACCAGCCAGCAGGTTGCGGCCCTCAGCTCCGCCCAGCTCGCCACCTTCGGTGCCGATGACCTCGCCACCTTCTCGACCCGGGATATCGCCGCCATCGGCTCGAACGCCATTGCCGGTATCTCGACCGAAACGCTCGCGGCCCTTTCGACCGCCCAGATCGCAGCCTTCAGCACCGCCGGTATCGGCGGCATGACGGCACGGCAGTTCGAAGCGCTCAGCGTCGCCCAGGCCGAGGCGCTCACCAGCACCCAGATCGGCGCGATGAGTTCGGCGCAGCTTGCGGCCTTCGGGACCGACGACATCGCTACCTTCTCGACGCGCGAGATCGCCGCCATCGGCGCGAACGCGGTCTCCGGCCTCTCGACGGCCGCAATCGCAAACCTCTCGACGGCGCAGGTGGCAGCCCTCAGCACCGCTGCGATCGGCGGCCTTGCAACCCGCCAGATCCAGGCCCTCACCAGCGCCCAGCTCGACGCCCTGTCGCCTGCCCAGGTTCGCGCCCTCGATGCCCGGCAGATCGCAACGCTCGGCACGGAATACATTGCAGCGCTTTCGACGGAGCAGGTTGCCGCCCTCAGCACGGCCGCCATTGCCGGCCTCTCCACCGACCAGATCGCGGCGCTCTCCACCGCCCAGGCCGAGGCCCTGAGCAGCAAGCAGGTCGCCGCCCTCACCTCGCGCCAGATCGCGGCGCTCGATCTCGACGACCTCGACACCTTCTCCGTCGCCGACATGGCCGCCATCAGCTCCAGCGCGATGTCGGGCCTGTCGACCGACATGCTCGCCTCGCTGACGACGAGCCAGATCGCCGCGCTCGGCCCGGCCGGCCTTTCCGGCATGACGAGCAGCCAGATCGCCGCCCTTTCCACCGATCAGGTCGGTGCGCTCACCACGGCCCAGCTCGCCGCCCTCGGGTCGAAGCAGACCGCAGCGCTCAGCACGGACGACATCGCCGCCCTTTCGCCGGCGCAGATCGCCGCCCTCGGCTCGGCCGGTGTTTCCGGCCTCACCACGGACCAGATTTCCGTCCTGTCCACCAGCCAGGCCGAGGCGCTGACCAGCGGCCAGATCGCCGCACTGAGTTCCAGCCAGGTCGCCGCCTTCAGCGCCGACACGATGGAGACCTTCACCGCCGCCGAGATGGCCGCAATCACATCAGGCGCGGTCTCCGGCCTGTCGGCGGCAACCATCGCGGCCCTGACGACGGCGCAGATCGCAGCGCTGAACGGGGCCGGCCTGACATCCACACAGGTCAACGCCCTCAGCAGCGACCAGCTGGAGGCGCTGACCAAGACCCAGCTCGCCGCCTTCGGATCGGCACAGATCGGCGCGCTCGGTACGGACGACATCACAGTCCTCTCGCCCGAGCAGATCGCCGCCCTCGGCACGGCCGGCATCGCCGCCCTTTCCACCGCGCAGGTCGCAGCGCTTTCCAGCAGCCAGGCGGAGGCCCTGACCAGCAAGCAGGTCGCCGCGCTGAATTCGCATCAGATCGCAGCGCTTGAGGCCGAAGACCTCGAACTGTTCTCGACGGCCGATCTTGCCGCGATCAATTCACGGGCCATGTCCGGTCTGTCGACGGCAACGCTCGCCGCGCTTAGCCCCGAGCAGATCGCCGCCTTCAGCCCCTCCGGCATTTCCGGCCTGTCGAGCGCCCAGATTGGCGCGCTGACCGCCGACCAGGTCGAGGCGCTGACAAGCGCCCAGGTCGGCGCCCTGAGCTCGCAGCAGATCGCGGCGCTCGATGCGGATGACATCGCGCTGTTCTCGACGGCCGACATGGCGGCCATCAGCTCGAGCGCGATTGCCGGCCTGTCGCCGGCGGTGCTTGCCGGCTTCTCGGCCAGCCAGATCGCCGCACTCAGCGCTGCGGGGATCAGCGGGCTCACCACAAGCCAGGTCGCCGCCCTCACCTCCGCTCAGGTCGCCGGGCTTTCCACCCAGCAGCTGGGAGCCCTCACCTCCAAGCAGGTTGCCGCCCTCGATGCCATCGACGTCAGCGCACTGACGCCTGCCCAGATCGCAGCGCTCAGCACAGGCGGTGTGGCCGGTCTTACCAGCACGCAGACCGGCGGCCTGACGCTGGAACAGGTCGAAGCGCTCACGACAAGCCAGATCGCGGCCCTCGGTTCATCCGCCCTTGCAGGCCTTTCGACCGAGGCGCTCGACACGTTCTCGCACGGCAAGCTCGCCGCGATCAGCGCCAGCGCGATCAAGGGCCTGCCGCCGGGCTATATGGCAACGCTCTCCGAAGGTGAAATCGCCGCCCTCGGCACGGCAGCGATCTCCGGCCTCAGCAGTGCCCAGATCGCAGCACTCAGCACCGCACAGGTCGAGGCCTTGTCGCTGGCCCAGATCGCCGCGCTGAGCCTGCCGGGCATTGCCGGCCTCACCTCCGCACAGATGCAGACCATCTCCTCCGAGGAGCTGGCGGCCATCGGCACGGCAGCCATCCGCGGGCTTTCGAGCGGCACGATCGGCGCACTGTCGACGGCGTCGATCGCAGCCCTGTCGACGGCTCAGGTCGCCGCTCTCACCTATGGCCAGATGTCGGCACTCGGCGCCCAGCAGGTGGGGGCGCTCTCGTCCGACCAGATCGGTGCGCTGACGGCGACACAGGCCGCGGCCCTCGGTGCCGACGACCTAGCCACGTTCTCGGCTGAGGATATCATCTCGCTGAGCTCAAGCGCGATTTCCGGCCTCGGCACGGCGACACTCGCCGGTCTTTCCACCGAGCAGGCTGCCGCCTTCACGCCCGGCCAGCTTGCCGCCATGACCTCGGCACAGATCAACGCCCTGCCGCAAGGTGGCGGGGGCGCACAGAACTTCGCCTCTCCGCCCATGAGCGACGAGTCTGCAGCGGAAGATCCGAGCTCTGCAGAGCCCAAGGCCGAGAGCGATGCGCAATCGGAGATCGCGTCGATCATCTCCTCCTACCTCACGGTCTGATCAAGCGACAAAGCCTGAAAACACGTTCGCCCCGGCAAGCCGGGGCGAACTGCATTTGGATCGGCCGCTTCTGCGCAGACGGCTACGGGCTACCGTCTTCCCTCAGTGCCGCATCGGTGATCGTGTTGTCGAGGTCGAGCGCGCGGTCCGGCTTCAGGCCGAACCGCTGCAGGTCGCCGTGATAGCCGCGCACGGCTTCCGCCGGCGTCACGTTTCGGTTCGCGACGGCGCGCATCCAGGTCGTCAGCGACAGCTGGTGTTCGGCAAGGTTGATCTTGCGGCCGAAAATGGCGAGGCGGGCGCCGCTCGCCTCGGCGCGGGCGACCATTTCCATCGCATCGCGATGCGTGCCGCTCGCCCCGCCCATCACGCCGACGACGACAGTGTCGTCATGAGCGACCAGCTCTTCGAGCGCGCGGCGGCCGTTATAGACGATCTTCAGAAATTCCGGCCGCTCGGCGCGCGTGAGGCTCGCCAAAGCCCGTACGATGCAGTCGTTCACGAAGGCGCCGGTCTCGGCAACGCCGAAGCCCGTTGCGGCATTCGGATTGAACACTTCGAGGAAATGCCGCTTGCCGGCGGTGCGTGCGTCGGCGCGGAAGGTCCGGTAGGCCTCCAGCATGGCGACGTCTGCAACGGCATCGTTGTTGAAGGTCATCGAGAACAGGCAGAGCTCAGCCTGCGTGCGCAGAAGATCGGCGCCGCGATAGGGCTGAGCCGGCGTCTCGCGATAGCGGCCGCCGCGGATGTTGAGCCAGACGTCGGTCGTCTCGTTGGCACGAAAGGCCGGCGTCACGGGGCTGCCGTCGAAGCTGCCGCGCTCGACGAGCCGCTCGATGTTGCTCGCAGAGCCCAGCATGACATCGACGGCCTTTTCCGCGATAAGGGTTTCCATCTCGGCGAGGAACTCCCGGCGCGTGCGGCTGCCGGCCGCGATCCCGTCTGCGCCGCGGCGAAAACCCGTCGTCAGGATGCCGCCGGAAATGTCGGCATCCTTGGCATCGACGAGGATGAAATCACCCGATCGGTAGGTGCCGGCGCGGATGCGCGCCATCTTCTCGTCGTAGCTCTTGGGCATCATGTCAGATCAACTCCATGGAAGGTCTTCAGCCGCGCGCGAACGGCGGCGATTTCATCGGCACGGCGGGCCGCATCCCAGCCGAACATCTCGCCCGCCTGGACGGCGAGCGCCTCGACCAGTCGCGCCGTCAGACGGCCGGTCACGGCAAGCGTCGTGCGACGGAAGGCCAGGTCCGCCAGCGAGCCGACCTGCTCGTTGCGCAGCACGTAATCCACCTCGCCGGTGCTGTAGTCCGGAGCGTCGGGAAGCGGCGCATCGGCCGGAACCGCGGCGACATGCGCCGCAACGACCCGCGCCGTGGTGCCGTAGTGGGCGAAGAGATCGCCGACGCGCTTCTCCGCAAGCCCGGTTTCCCGCGCGAGACCGGCAATCCACGCCTGCTTTCCCGCCTCGGTCTTCGGATAGTCACGCCCCCCGCCGATGGCGAGGTCTCGGGTCGAAGCCTTGCGGCTTGCGCCAAGGCGCTTCATCAGCATGTCCGCCACTTCTTCCGCATAGCCCCGGAAGGTCGTCCACTTGCCGCCGACGAGCGAATAGACCGGATAGGGCCGGCCGGCGGCGGGTTCGAGGACCGGCGTCGCGTGGTCGCGGGTGATGAGGCCCGGATCCTTCGCATCGGAAGCCGGCAGCGGGCGGATACCGCTATAGACATAGACGATCTGGTCGCGAGAGAAGCGAAGCTTCGGCAGGAGCCTGCGCAGGCTTTCGAGGAGGTATTCCACCTCGTCGGGCTCGCAACGCACCGTATCGGGATTGGCCGCCTTGATGTCGGTCGAGCCGGCAAGGGCACGGCCGAGATATTCGAAGACCAGGCAGATGCGCCCGTCATCCGCCTCGAAATAGATCATCCGTCCCTTCAATTCCTTCAACAGGTCAGGATGGTCGAGCAGGATATGCGACCCCTTGGTGCCGCCGATCATGCGCGAGGGTTCGCCGAGGATGGCGTTCACCTCGTCGATCCAGGGACCGGCCGCGTTGACGACGATCTTCGGTCGGATCGTCGCCGCCGCCTCGCCGGTGAGGCTTTTGACCGTCAGGGCGCCGTCCGCGGCGCGCTCCAGCCCGACATGGTTGAGCGCCGCGGACCGCGGGCTGTCGGCAAGGCCGTCGCGCACGAGTTCGAGGATCAGGCGCTCGGGATGGGTGACGGTGGCGTCGTAATAGGTGCCCGTCGCCACGATATCGGGCGTCAGCGCCGGCAGATCGCGCAGCGAGGCAGCCCGGCTTGCCGTCGAATGGCGCGGCATGACGCGGTGGCGCGCGCCATAGAAGTCGTAGAGCATCAGGCCGATCTTGACGAGCAGCGCGCCGCGGCTGCGCGGGGCGCTCTTCGAGCCGAACAGCGTGCGCAGCGCCGCGCCGATGCCCTTCGTCCAGGAGAAGATCGGGATCAGCGTCGGCAGCGGCTTGACGTAGTGCGGCGCATTGGCGAGCAGCAGGTTGCGCTCCAGCGTCGACTGCGCGACGAGGCGGAACTCGCCCGTCTCGAGATATTTCAGCCCGCCGTGGATGAGACGGGAGGGCGCCGCGCTGGTGCCGGCGGCATAATCGTTCTTCTCGATCAGCAGGCAGTCGAGCCCCTGGGCCGTCAGGTCGCGGAAAAGGCCCGCGCCGTTGACGCCCGCCCCGACGATGAGAACGTCGACCGTGCCGCGCGCCGCCATCGCCACCATCCGTTCGCCCATGCCGCCGGGAAAGGCGGCGGCGCCTGCTGCTGTCGCATTCATGTACTCTTGCCCATTTTCACGATTTCGAGTTTGACGCCGGCGTCTTTCAGACGCGCCCTCACCGCTTCGTCGACCCGATCCGTCGTCAGCACGACGTCGAAGGCGGTCAGATCGCTCAGCACGTTGAGGGCGACCTTGCCGAATTTCGAGGAATCGACGAGCAGGATCTTGCGGCTCGACGAGGCCATCATCGCCTGCTTGACCTTGGTGACCTGCGCGTCCTGGATGAACGCCGTCACGCCGTCGATGGCAGAGGCGGAACAGAAGAGAACGTTCGCCCGAAGGCTTGATACCGCCTTCTCACAGGTGATGCCGATATAGGCGTTGTAGTTGCGGTGGTACTTGCCGCCGAGGCTGATCAGTTCCACTTCTTCGGCCTCGATCAGCTTGCCCGTCGAAATGTAGCTGTTCGTGATGACGGTGAGCGGATGGGCCTCCGGCAGGAGGTCCGCAAGTGCGCAGGCCGTGGAAGAATCGTCGAGCATCACGGCCTGTCCGGCCTCGACATAGGCCATGGCGGCGCGGGCGAGCGCTTCCTTCTCCCCCTTGCCCACCGTCTCGCGGTAGCGGAACGTGCTTTCGTAAAGACCGGAAGGCTGGACTGTGACCATGCCGTGCAGCTTACGCAGCACACCCTGCTGGGCGAGCGCGTCGATATGCCGGTGAATGGTCATGCGCGACACGCCGAAATGCTCGACGAGATCCTCGATGCGCGCCTGGCCGGCCCTCATGATGTAGTCGGCAATCTCCTCGCGCCGTGCTTCCGCCTTCATCCGTCCACTCCCCTTGACCGTTTTGCAAGATCCTCGATGGCCCGCCAGTGGGGCGCCATCCCGTCCGCAAGCTGTCTATAGAGATTGTAGCGCTCGGCAAGCCGGGCGCTGCGCACCGTATCCGGCTGGTAGGAACGCAGGATACGGGTCGTCGCTGCCGCGCCGGTTTCCGGGCTCGCATAGAGCCCGACCGCAGTACCGGCGACGAGCGCCGCGCCCCAGGCGGCCGCCTCGTCGGCGGAGGAAACGTCGACGGCGAGCCCCGTCGCGTCGGCGAACATCTGCGCCAGAACCGGGCTGCGCGCGCCACCGCCGCTGATGCGCATGCGCTCCACCGGCACGCGCGACAGGAGGTCGTCGATATGGAGCTTGTGATTGAAGACGATGCCTTCCAGCACGGCCTTCAGAAGGTCTCCGCGCTCGTGCCAGCCGTGCATGCCAAAGAAGCCGGCGCTTGCACCGCTGCCGAAGGGCGAGCCGAAGAGGAAGGGATGGAAGACGATGTCCGACGGCTTTTCCAGCGCTCGCGCAAGTTCCGGCTGCAGCAGCGTATGGATGTCGGTCGCCTCGTGCTCGGCCCTTTCCGAAAGGTCGCGGCAGAAATTGTCGAGGAACCAGTCGTAGTTCGCGGTGGAGGCCGGGGAGATGGCCATTGAATTCCACCAGCCCTTGCGGATGCCGTTGCGGCAGAACCAGCGCGGATCGGCCATCGGTTCCTCGGTGACCAGCTCGTTGATCGAATAGGTCCCGGCGACGACCGCCAGCAGACCCGGCGCATGGCCGCCGATGCCGAGCGCCGAGGCCGTCACGTCGTGCAGGCCGGCGGCAACGGGCGTGCCCTCGAGGAGGCCGGTCGCTGCCGCCGCGTCGCGCGTTACCGTACCGATGATCTCATCCGGCCGCGCAACAGGTGGAAGGGCCGGCCAGAGGTCGCCGAGGCCGAAGACCTCCAGCGCCGCCCTGTCGAAGGCCTGCGTGCGCACATTGGTGAAGCTCGTGCTCGCCTCGGTCAGATCGGTGCCGACGACACCGGTCAGGCAGAAGCGCAGCCAGTCCTTGCAGGTGAAGACATGGCCGATGGCGCGGTAGCGCTCCGGCTCGTGCTGCCGGATATGGGCAAGCAGGGCCGAGGGCGCCGAGGCGTGGGCGGTCTGGCCGGTCAGCTCCAGCGCGCGTCGCGCCACGCCGTCCTTCTCCCACGCATCGATGATCCCGCCGGCGCGGCTGTCGAGCGAGAGGATGCCGGCGCCGAGCGGGCGCTTGTCACCGTCGAGCAGGTAGAGACCGTCGCCATGGGCGGTGGCCGCGATGGCCGTGATATCGCCGGCCGGCCGGCCGCTCTTCTCGATCGCCTCACGGATCGCCTCGGCGGTCGCGGTCCACAGGCCCGCCATGTCGCGCTCGACATGGCGCGGCTCGGGGAAAGACTGCGGCACCCGCCGCCGCGCGACGGCGACCGGCGTGCCGTCCTCCTCGAAAATCACCGCCTTGGTGACCGTGAGGCCATTATCGATGCCCAGAAGCAGCGCCATCGTTCTCTCCCGTCAGTTCCGGCTTGCATGCAGGGCGAAACGGTCCTGCAGGCTGGCAAGATAGATCGCGACGAGCAGCACGCAACCGAAGACCATCTGGCGGATCGAGGGCTCGATGCCGGTGAGGTTCATCAGGTTCTCGATGATGGCGATGACGATGACCGCGCCGAACACGCCCGAAAGCCGCCCGATGCCGCCATTAAGGCTGGTACCGCCGAGAATGGTGCCGGCGAAGACCATGAGGATGTCACCTTCGCCGAGATCGGCGACGACCGATTGCAGGCGCCCGACTTCCAGGAGGCCGCCGACGGCGGCGGCAAGGCCGGCAATGCCGAAGCAGAGGATTTTCGTGCGGTGCACCTTTACACCGGCGAGGAAGGCGGCTTCCTCGTTGTTGCCGATGGCGTAGATCTCCTTGCCGATGCGATGGCGCTCCATGAAGATATAGGCAACGCCGTAGAGCACGAGCCAGACGAAGATCGCAACCGGAATGCCGAACCAGCGTGCTTCGCCGAGATAGGTATACTCGGCTGGCAGGTAGTAGACACCCTCGGGAATGAGGAAGACCACGGCACCGCGCATCACGAGCAGCGTCGCGAGCGTCACGAGGAAGGCGTTGACGCGCAGGTTTACCGCGAAGGCGCCTGCTGCAAGGCCGACAAGCAGGCCAACAACCGGCGTCAGGATGACGGCGAGAACGGGATGGACCACATCAGGCGCCCAGACCGTCATCGCCACGATGGCAACGGCCGGCGCAAAGGCAAAGCTCGATTCCAGCGAGAGATCGACCTCCTTGATGAGCAGGACGAGGAAGAGGCCGAGCACCATGCAGCCGAGCGGCGCTGCCGCCCAGAGCACGTTGGTGATGTTCTGCAGCGAGGCGAAACCGGGAACAGTGAGCCCGACGGCGACGAGAACGGCAAGCAGCGCCCAGATGAGGTGGCGCTCCATCAGACGGGAGAACAGCCGGACTGTGCTGGACATCGTTCAAACTCCTTGAATGGTCTTGTAGAGCGCGGAGACGGTGAAGTTCTCCTCGCCGCGTTTGAGGACGGCGATAATGCGGCCACGGAAGAAGACATAGATGCGGTCGCAGACCGTAATCATCTCCTCCTCGCTCTCCGTCAGCATGATCACCGCACTGTCGCGCGACAGATCGGTGCGGATCGCCTTGAGGATTTCGGGTTTCGTGGCGAGATCGACGCCGCGTGTCGGTTCGTTGAGGATGAGCAGGCGCGGCGCGTTCAGCGTCAGGCGCGCGATCAGAACCTTCTGCTTGTTGCCGCCGGAAAGGCCGCTCATACCGATCTCCGGCCCCTTGGCCTTGACCTTGAACTCGACGATCTTGTCGGCCGTCACCTGACGGGCGCGGCGGCTATCGATCAGGCCGAGCGCGGTGGAGAACTGGCGGTAGCTGGAAATCAGCGTGTTTTCGGCAATCGAGCGGCCCTGGATGACGGCCTGGCGCTCGCGATGTTTCGGCAGCAGCGCGATACGGTGCTTCATCGCTTCGCCGGGCGATGCAAGATGCAGCGCCCTGCCCTCCATCTCGAAGGTTCCGGCGTCAAGCACGCCGAGGCCGAACAGGGCTTCGGCCGCCTCGTCCTTGCCGGACCCGTCCAGCCCGGCAAAACCGATGACATCGCCCGTGCCGAGCGACAGCGTAACGTCCTCGAAGACACCGTGACGGGTGAGGCCGGAAATGCGGGCAATGGGGTGCGACTGATCTTCGGGCACGGCGCGCGCGAGGCCATCAAGGCTCATCACGGGAATGTCGCCGACGATCCAGTTGGCAAGTTCCGCACCGGTGGTGGCGGCGACGTCGAGCGTGGCGACGGCGCGGGCATCGCGCATGACCGTGACGCGGTCACAGAATTCCATGATCTCGGAAACGTGGTGCGAGATCAGCGTGTAGGACCGGTCGGGATGGCGGCGCACGAGATCGCGCAGCAGCGACAGCAGCATCGTCTTGCGCTCGCGCGAGAGCGAAGCGGTGATCTCGTCCAGCAGGATGACCTTCGCCTCGTCGATGAACTGCGCCTTGCCAAAGGCAAGCAATTGCTGGCTCTCGATGGGCAGCGTCAGCATCAGCGCGTCCGGATCGATGGAAAGCCCGACGGCCTCGGCAACCTCGACGGCCTTGCGTCGCATGTCGGCACGGCGCAGGAAGCCGAGCCTGCGGGTCAGCGGCTGGCCCATGAACATGTTGTCGACGACGGACAGGCGCGGCGCGAATTTCGGCTCCTGCGGCACGAGCGAAACGCCGAGCCCGTGGGCACGCACGGGATTGTAGTCGGCGATGGCGACAGGCGCGCCGCCGATTTCGATCGTGCCCGACGTCGCCTGTTGCGCGCCGGAAATCAGGCTCATCAGCACGGACTTGCCGGCACCGTTGCGGCCGATGATGCCGTGGATCTCACCGCGGCGCACGGAAAGATCGACATCCGCGACGGCGGTGAGGCCCGGGAAGCTCTTGGTCAACCCGGCAAGGCGATAGGACGGCGTCCCGGTCGCCGGGAGGGCGGCGGATTGGATCATGGTTCTACTCGTGGTCGGGAAGGAAGGCGGCGGCCGACATGCCGCCGCCCGGCACTCAATCAGTTCGCGGCCTTCATCTGGTTCGCCCAGTTGCGGGCGTCGGCCGCCGGCACGTCTTCCGGTACGGAATAGGCCTGGATCTTGTACCAGTCGCCGTCGAAGGCCTCGGAGGGCACGATCTCGACCGGCGCCCAGAGCTCCTCGCCCTCGATGGGGAAGGTACCGGCGGAAGCCGACTTGTCGAGAAGCTTGCCGCTCTTCATCATGTCGTAGAGCAGACGCATGGAGACGATGCCCTCGCCCGTCGCCGGCTGCACCGAGACGTGGGTGAGATCGCCCTTCTCCACCGCTGCGAGTTCCGGCTGCGTGCCGTCGATCGTCGCGACCGGGATATGCGCCGGATCGTCCGACTTCTTCAGCATATCCTGCGCCCCGAAGGCCGGAATCGCACCGCCGATACCCATCGTGCCGTCGATGCTGGCGACCGCAAGGATCTTGTCCTTGCCGTAACGCGAGATCATGTCGTCGACGACCTTGCGGGCCTTGGACCCGTCGCAGCCCGCCTCATGGGATTCGATCTTGATGTTCGGGTTGTCCTTGACGATCGGATCGAAGGCCGAATGATAGCCGGCGCTGCGGCCGATGTCGAAGGATGCGGTGATGATGCAGCGCAGCTCGATGATTACGCCCTCTTGCTTGCGCCAGCTCTCGCCTCGGTTCTTGTCGAGCCAGTTCACGATCGCCTCGCCGCCCTTGCGGCCGGCCGTCTCGTTGTCGAAGGCGACGAAGGTCGACTTGGACTTCGGCACGAAGGCATTGGAAACGACGACCGGAACGTTCTTGGCGGCGAGGTCCTCGACCACCTTGATCATCGCCTCGCCGCGCCACGGAACCAGGAGCACGCCATCGACGCCGCGGGCGATCTGCGCGTCGAGCGCATTGCGTTGCGCACTCACGTCATTGGCGCCGAACACCGTGAACTCGATCTTCACGCCATCCTTTTCCTCGATGCGCTTCCTCTCGATCTCCTGCCCGAGCTGCACGCCGTTGAAATAGATGTCGTTCGGCTCCCACCGGATCACGGCAACGCGATAGCTGTCCTTCGCCACGGCGGCGGTGGACAGAGAAAGGGCGATCGTCATCGCTGACAGACCTGCCAGCAAAGTCCTGGTTTTCATGGATTCTCCTCCGAATGCGCCTCTTCGTCCAGCGCTATTTGTAACGTATATAGTCGTTATAATATCGTCAATAGATGTTACAAATTTTCCAGATGCCTATTTCTGCACACAGGAAGGCATGCGCCGCCGCGGTCACCTCTCCGCAGAAGAAAATTCGAAAAACAGGATTGAAAACATACGGCCCCAGCCGGGGCAGCCACGGGTAAACCGGTCGTCCGAGCGGCTGACTGCTCAGGCCTTGAAGGATTTCAGGATGGGACAGGGGCCGGTCTTGCCGACCGCACATTCCGAGACAAGCTTCTGCAGCGACAGCCGTGCCTCCTGAAGCTCCGCCATCCGGGCCTCCAGTTCTGCAAGGCGCTTCGCCGCCAGGACGCGCACCGCCGCCCTGTCCTCGCCGGAATCGAGTGCGAGCAGCTGGCGGATTTCCTCCAGCGTGAAGCCGGCGGCCTGCGCCTGCCGGATGAACCGCAAACGGCTGACATCGGCCGGCCCGTATCGACGGATACCGTCGAGGCGTCTGGGCGTCGCGAGCAATCCCCTGCGCTGGTAGAAACGCACGGTCTCCACGCCGACATTGCCTGCCGCCGCAAGTTTTCCGATCGTCAGTTCATCAGGGGCTTGACTCCGTACCATGGTACGGAACTTATAGTCCTGCCAACGATTTCACAAGACAGGAGACGTGAGATGTTGGACAGAAACGATCAGGCCGGCCGCACGGCCATCCTCTATCGCATGGTGATGCCCGGCCACACCTGCCCCTATGGCCTGAAGGCGAAGGACCTGCTGAAGCGCTCGGGCTACGAGGTCGACGACCGCCACCTGACGAGCCGCGGAGAAACAGACGCCTTCAAGGCGAAACACGCCGTTCCCACCACGCCGCAGGTTTTCATCGACGACGTGCGCGTCGGCGGCTACGACGACCTGAGGCGCTATCTCGGCAAGCCCGTCGTCGATCCGAAGGCCACCACCTACCGCCCCGTCATCGTGCTCTTCGCCCTGACGGCGCTGATGGCAATGGCCGCAAGCTACGCTGTCAGCGGCACGCCCTTCACCCTCAGGGCCGCGGAATGGTTCATCGCCTTCTCGATGGTCGCTCTCGCCATGCTGAAGCTGCAGAATGTCGAGAGTTTTGCGACCATGTTCCTCAATTACGACCTGCTCGCCAAGCGCTGGGTGCCCTACAGCTACATCTATCCCTATGCCGAGGGTCTTGCCGGCATCCTGATGGTGGCGGGCGCGCTCAACGGGCTGTCGATCCCGATCGCGCTCTTCATCGGCACGATCGGCGCCGTGTCGGTCTTCACGGCGGTCTATATCGAGAAGCGTGAACTGAAATGCGCCTGCGTCGGCGGCTCCAGCAACGTGCCGCTCGGTTTCATCTCGCTGACGGAGAACCTGATGATGATCGCCATGGCGGTCTGGATGGCGGCAGCCAGCCTCGGTTATGCCGGTGGTCACGCCATGTAGTCTGCCGGGGAGCGTGCCATGTTGCCGCATGGCACGCTCCTTACGTTACGTCACCAACCCAGAATGCTTTCTTGACCTTTTCTTCACGCTCCTCGCGTAAGCAGAACAGGACGAGGCCCGGAATGGGACAGGGCCGGGTGGGTATCGATGTCGAGCGTTCGTTCATTTGAAGCAGGGGATGTGGATGCGGTCGCGGACCTGTTCCAGCGCCTGCTGCGCAAGACCGCCGATCCGGCGAACGACGATCTGAAAACCTATCTGCGCACCCTCTTCATCGACTTTTCCGAGAAAGAACCGGAGCTGCGCTCCCGCGTGCATGTGCGCGCCGATGGCAGCGTTTCAGGTTTCCTCGGTGTCCTGCCGATGGAGATGGAGTTCGAGGGCCGCCGCCTGAAGGTCGCCAACTGCGGCACTTTCGCTTGCGACGACCGGGACAGCGACCCTTTCGCCGCTCCGCGCCTGCTGCGCGACGTGTTCTCCGGACCCCAGGACTTCTCCTTCACCGAGACGTCCAACACGATTTCCACCGACATGTGGCGCAAGGCGCGCGCCACGGTCCTTGCGCCCTACAGCCTCGAATGGCTGCGCATCCTCAAGCCGGCCGCCTTCTCGCTGGAGGTCGCAGCCGGACGCCATTCCGCCCTGAAACTGTTCCGCCCGATCGCCCGCGCCGCCGATGCCATCGTTTCCCGGCGCAGCGAAAAGCAGACCTGGTCCCATTACGCGCCGCAGGCAAGCAAGGCGGACGCCTTCATCGACGAGCCGGTGCCCGATGATGAATTTGCCAACCTTTGCAGGCAATTTTCCAGCCATTTCCCGCTGCGTCCGGTCTGGGACAGACCGATGCTGGAAACGATGCTGCAGCACGCCGCGCGCAAGGCGATGCATGGCGAACGTGTCCAACATGCCGTCAAGACCCGATCCGGCAAGGCCATGGGCGCCTACCTTTATTATGGCGGCCCGGGCGGTATCGGCCATACGGTCCAGATCATGGCGGAACCCGGCCATGAATCCATCATCATCGATTGCCTGATACGAAATGCGCACGCCCGCGGCCTCGTCGCCATCCGCGGCCGCACACAGCCGGCCTTGCTGCAGGCAATGCTTGGCAAGAAATGCGCCTTCCTGCACACCTCCTCGACCATCGTGCATACCCGCGACCCCGCACTGCTGGAGGCGATGACGAACGGCAAGGCATTTCTCAACGGCCTTGCCGGCGAAGGCTGGACACGCCTCATCGGCGACCGGTTCGGGTAAGCCATGTGCGGGATCGCTGGATACTACGGGGGAAACATCGCGCCGGAACGGGCGGCGGACCACCTGCGCCGCATGGTCGCCGCGCTTCGCCATCGCGGTCCGGACGGTGAAGGGATCCTCATCCGCAGCGATGCAGGCCTTGCCCATACGCGCCTTTCCATCGTCGGCCTTGCCGACGGCGCCCAGCCGATGGCGACGGATGACGGGGCGCTCGCGCTCTCCTTCAACGGCGAGATCTTCAACTATGTGGAGCTGCGCGACGATCTGACGGCCCGCGGCCACCGGTTCCGCACCACGTCGGACACCGAGGTTCTGCTCACGGCCTTTGCGGAAAAGGGACCTTCCTGCCTGGCGGACTTCAACGGTGACTTCGCCTTCGCCATCCACGATGCGAAGAACCGTCGGCTTGTGCTTGCCCGCGACCGCATGGGCGTGCGTCCGCTGTTCTATACGCGGCACGAAGGCGCGCTGTTCTTCGCCTCAGAGATCGGCGCGCTGCTGGCCCTGCCCGGCATGGTCGCCGAGATCGATCCCGTGGCGCTCGACCAGATCTTTACGCTCTGGTGCCCGATCCCGCCGCGCACCGCCTACCGCAACATCTTCGAACTGCCGCCCGGGCACCTGATGACCGTCGAGGGCGACCGCCAGACGGTCCGACCCTGGTGGCAACTCTCCTTCCCCGATCGCGGCGACGTCCCGCCGGCCAGCCGGTTCGAAAGCCAGGTCGAGGAGCTGCGCGCGCTTCTCGCCGATGCGACGCGCATTCGCCTGCGCGCCGACGTGCCCGTCGGATCCTATCTTTCCGGCGGCATCGATTCCTCCATCATCGCCGCGCTTGCTGCGCGCAGCGTGACGCGCGGCCTTCGCACCTTTTCCCTGACCTTCCGCAGCGAGGAACACGACGAAAGCGCCTGGCAGCGGCAGATGGCAGCCACGCTCGATGCGGCCGCCGACAGCGTCGAATGCTCGACGGAGGCGATCGCACACCACCTGCCCGCAGTGATGGGCCATATCGAGCGACCGATCCTGCGCGCTGCCCCTGTGCCGCTGCACCTGCTTGCCGCCCGCGTGCGCGAGCGCGGCATGAAGGTCGTGCTGACCGGCGAGGGTGCGGACGAGATCTTCGCCGGCTACGACCTTTTCCGTGAGGCACGCGTCCGGCGCTTCTGCGGCCGGCAACCGGGATCCGTCCACCGCCCCCGTCTCTTCCAGCGGCTCTACCCCTATCTGCCGGGCCTCAAACAGCAGACGCCGGAATATCTCGCGCGTTTCTTCGCCTTCGGCTCGGAAGCCCTCGACGATCCGCTCTATTCCCACCGCCCGCGCTTCCGCTCCACGGCGGCGGCAAAGCTGTTCTTCTCCGCCGGCCTCAAGGAGGCGCTTGGCAACTACGACGCCGCCGAGGACCTTGCAGCGCAGCTGCCGGCCGATTTCCGCCGCTGGCATCCGCTGCACCAGGCGCAATATCTCGAAACGGCCTTCCTGCTGCCGGGCTATATCCTGTCCAGCCAGGGCGACCGGGTGATGATGGCCAATGCCGTTGAAGGCCGCTTCCCCTTCCTCGACCACCGGGTCGTCGCCTTCGCCGCCGGCCTTGCCCCGGATACGAAGCTGCTCGGCCTTCGTGAAAAGCACATTCTCAAGGAAGCCGCCCGCGGCCTCGTACCCGAGGCCATCATCGACCGTCCGAAACAGCCCTATCGCGCGCCGGACAGCGAGAGCTTCGCCGCCCCGCACACGCCGGCCTATCTCGACACCGTGCTGTCGCCGGAGCGGCTTGCCGAGGGTGGGCTGTTCAATGTCCAGGCCGTCGGCAAGCTGAAGGAGAAGGTTCGCAACGGACAGGTCTCCGGCTTCCGCGACAACACGGCCTTCATCGGCATCCTCTCCACCGAGCTCCTGCGCGGCACCGGCGCCGCGCGATCCACAGAACCTGCATCCAGCATTGGGATAAGCTGACCATGTCCGACGAGACCAAAGCCGCAATCCGCACCTTCATCGTGGAAAACTTCCTGTTCGGCGACGACAGCCATCCGCTGCCGGCCGACCTGTCGCTGATCGACAACGACCTCGTCGATTCCACCGGCATCCTCGAACTCGTCGGCTTCCTTGAAGAACGCTTCGGCATCCAGGTCGCCGATGCCGACATCGTCCCGACCAACCTCGACACGATCGAGCGCATCGCCGGCTTTATCGACCGCAAGCAGGCGGCCTGACGGCAAGCCGGCCATGCGGATCGAGCAATATCTCAAGGACAGCGCAGCCCGCGACGGCGCCCAGACCGCGATCGTCTCGGGCGACGTGCGGCTCAGCTACGCGCGCTTCCTCGATCTTGCGACACGCATGGCAACGACGCTGCACACACGCAGCGTCGAACGCGGCGACCGCGTTCTCATCCTCCTGGACAACGGCTGGCAGACCGCCATCGCCGTCCTCGCGAGCTGGATTGCGGGTGCCGTCGTCTGCCCCGTCAACCCCGCGGCCAAGAGCACGCGGCTCGCGCAGATCGCCCGCGACTGCACCCCCGCGCTGGTCTTCGTGGAAGGCCGCCTCGAAAGGCTGCTCGATGAAACGCCAGAGATCGCCGCGACACCTCGCATCGTGGCAGGCGGCGGCTTCGAGGCAGCGCTCGATGCCGCGCCGCTCATCGCCGACCCCCTGCCCGACACGGATCTCGCGGCACTGATCTACACATCGGGCTCGACGGGGGAACCGAAGGGCGTGATGCTCGCCCATGAGAACATGGACGCCGCTGCCCGCGCGATCACCACCTATCTCGAGAACACCGCCGCCGACACCATTCTCGTCGTGCTGCCCATGTCCTTCGGCTACGGCCTCAACCAGCTCGTCACCGCCATGCGCTGCGGTGCGACCCTGGTCATCGAGAAATCCTTCGCCTTTCCGCAGGCGATCTTCGAGAGGATCCGCGACGAGCGCGTCACCGGATTTCCCCTCGTGCCGGCCATGGCCGCCATGATGATGCAGGCGCGCGACCTCGACGCGTCGCTCTTTGCAAGCCTGCGCTACGTCACCAGCGCCGCCGCGCCCATGCCGCTCGCCCATCTCGACTGGCTGCGCGCCTTCTTGCCGCAAGTGAAACTCTATTCGATGTACGGCCAGACCGAATGCACCCGTGCGAGCTGGCTGCCGCCGGGCGATATCGATGCCCGGCGCGGTTCTGTCGGCATCGCCATACCGGGCGGCCGGGCCGAGGTCGTCGATGAGGCAGGCGCGCCTGTGTCGCCCGGCACGGTCGGCGAACTGGTTATCAGCGGGCCGCATGTCATGCGCGGCTACTGGCAGAACGAGGCCGCGACACGCCGCGCGCTGCGGCCCGATCCGCGTATGGATGGCCTGCGCCTCCACACCGGCGACCTTTTCACCGCGGATGTGGACGGCTACCTCACCTTCGTCTCCCGCATGGACGACATCATCAAGTCGCGCGGCGAGAAGGTCGCGCCGAAAGCCGTGGAAGACGTGCTCTGCCGCATGCCGGGCGTCGCGGAAGCGCTGGTCGTCGGCATTCCCCATGAGGTCCTCGGGCAGGCGGTCAAGGCTGTGGTCGTCACCTCGGACCCGGCCCTCACCGAACGGGACGTGCTGCGCTTCTGCGCCCGCCATCTCGAGGACCACATGGTCCCGAAGCAAGTCGAATTCCGGGATTCCCTTCCCAAGACCGATTCCGGCAAGGCAAGCCGCCGGCTTGCCGCCGAACCCGCCATTACGACTGGCCAAAAGACAGGATCGCCTGCATGACCGCGCCGAAGTCCCACACGCTCACCTTTGCCCCGCTCGTGCTCGATCCCGCTGCAGAGGTAGAACGCATTACCGGCTGGATGCGCGAGCGCTTGCGCCTCGACCTGCGCAAGCGCGGCCTGGTGCTCGGCCTTTCCGGCGGCATCGATTCCAGCCTCTGCGCAGCGCTCGCCGTCAAGGCGCTCGGCGCAAAGAACGTCTTCGCCCTGTTCATGCCGGAAAACGATTCCGATCCGGAAAGCCTGCGCCTCGGGCGCAGCGTCGCCGAAACCTTCGGGATCGAGAGCATCGTCGAGGATATCGGCCCATCGCTCGCCGCCATGGGCTGTTATACGCGCCGCGACGCCTTCATCCGCGAGGCCGTGCCGGAATACGAGGCGGGCTGGGCCTCCAAGATCGTCTTCGACAACCCGATGACGACGGGCGGTTACAACATCTCCTCCCTCGTCGTGCGCGCGCCCGACGGCGAAATGCGCAAGGTGCGCCTGTCGGCAAATGCCTATCTCGGCATCGTCGCGGCGACGAACATGAAGCAGCGCACCCGCAAGCAGCTCGAGTACTACCACGCCGACCGGCTGAACTTCGCCGTGCTCGGCACGCCGAACCGGCTGGAATACGACCAGGGCTTCTTCGTCAAGAACGGCGACGGCGCCGCCGATATCAAGCCGATCGCCCACCTCTACAAGTCGCAGGTCTTCCAGCTTGCCGCCCATCTCGGCGTCCCGGCCGACATCCTGTCGCGTCCGCCCACCACCGACACCTATTCCCTGCCGCAGACCCAGGAAGAGTTCTACTTCGCCCTGCCCTACGACAAGATGGACATCTGCCTCTACGGGCTGGAGAACACCGTGCCGCCAGCGGAGATCGCCGCAGCAACGGGCCTCAAGGCAAGCGACGTCGAACTGGTCTGGACGGACATCGCCGCCAAGCGAAAGGTTGCCCGCTACCTGCATTGCCCGCCGCTCGTCTTCGATGGTGCGGACTAGGTTCCGCACAACGCGCGGGCGTTGAGCAATCCCCAGCCGTAGACGGCATCCTTGCCGGGCTTGCCGATGTCCTCGGCGGATTTCATCAGCTCCGCCTCGACCGCGTCCGGCGAAAGGCCGGGCTTGGCGGTCAGGAGAACGGAGACGGCAGCGGTGACGAAGGGGGCGGCGAACGAGGTGCCGCTCTTCTGCCTTGCACCGGAAACCGACGCCGCCGTCCACACGCCGACGCCGGGCGCCGCGATATCGATATGGTCCCCCCGCACTGCGCGGCGATAGGGATTGCGCGCCTTGTCGACCGCCGTCACGGCGATCACGTGCTCATAGGCGGCGGGATAGACCGGCTCGGCATTCGGCCCGTCATTGCCGGCAGCGGCAACCATGATGATCCCCCGGCTGGCGGCGGCCGCCACCGCCCGCTCCAGCAGCATATTGGCCGGACCCGTGAGGCTCAGGTTGACGACCCGGATGTCACGCTGGACGAGAAGGTCGAGCGCACGTACGAGGTCGTAGACATTGGCGATGTCGGCGGTCTTGCGAAAACGCTGGAAAGCATCCACGGCGACGACCTCGGCCTCGGGCAGCAGGCCCGGCACGCGGCTGCCGGGTGCGCCGACCAGCAGGGCCGCGACGGCCGTGCCGTGCTGCTCGCCCGATGCCGCACCCTTTTCGTCGCCAAGGCTGAGCACCTCCAGCCGCGCCTTCGCCAGAACGGCATGGTCGGCATTGATCGCCGTGTCGATGAGGCCGATGCGTTGCGGCTTCAGGCAGGCCATGCCGCTGCCGTCACCTCCGGTCGGCCAGCCGACCATGTGGCGCACCAGGCCGCAGCTTTCCCGCACGCAGGCCGCCTTTTCGGCCTCTGCCGCCTGCGGCTGGTAGAAATGGTTGAAATCCACCGCCGCGGTGGCACTGCGGGCCGAGACGGCGGCGCGCGCAGCCTCGAGTGTCATGCCCCGGGGAACGATGAGGCGAACCATCTCGCCGCCGACCAGCGCGACCTCGATGCGGCTGTCGATGACGAAGCCGTCCTGTGTCAGGCCGGCAAGCGCGCCCTCATCGAGGCCCGTCGCGACGATCTCGTTCTGCGCCCGCTCCGGCACCACGACCGGCCGGCGCACGGGCACGCGCCGGACCTCGCGCTCGGGACGGGAGAACAGCGGGCGCAGGATACGCGGCGTCTCCATGCGGCGGTCATCCCCGCGGCCGCCGCGATGGCTGCTGCCGCCGTCGTCATCGTCATCACCGTCGTCGTCGTCGGCAAGGGCCATGGCCACGCCCGGCGCCAGGCTACCTTGCGGCGCAGGCAGGGCAACGACCCCGGCCATGACCAGCGCAGCGAGGAGGGAAAGGCGTACGGTTCTGTCCATAAGGCGGCTCGGCATGGTCCGTCTCCCGTGGCGACACCGGTTCATCGGTGCCGCCTTCTGTTGATAGTCATCCCTGACATACGTTTGACTCGACAGCTTATTCCATGGCGTGCCAAAGAAATTGCATGACGAACACCATGCCGACGGTGCCGGAACGGCTTGTGGCCTTCCTGCCGAACCTCAGACGTTTTGCGATTTCTCTCTGCCGTTCACGGGAACTGGCCGACGACCTGGTGCAGGCCGCCTGCGAGCGGGCGATCCTCGCCGCAGACAGCTTTGCACCCGACAGCCGCTTCGACGCGTGGATGTTCCGCATCCTGCGCAATCTGTGGATCGACCACCTGCGCCGCCAGAAGACGGCCGGCCCGCATGACGACATCGACGAGGCGCTCGACGTCTCCGTGCCCTCGGGCGAGGCGGCCGCCCATGCGCGCATGGACCTCGCCGGCGTGGCCGCCGCCTTGCAGAAGCTGCCGACGGAACAGCGCGAAGTGCTGGTTCTGGTCTGCGTGGAGGACATGAGCTACCGCGATGCCGCGGAAGTGCTGGCCATTCCGATCGGCACGGTGATGAGCCGCCTTGCCCGTGCACGGAAAAATTTGATGGAACTCACGGGAATAAGTTTCAGCGACGGGCGTTCGTCCGATACGAAAGGCGGCGTTCTATGAGCAAACAGGAATTCGACGACGAAACATTGATGGCGTTTGCCGATGGCGAACTGGACGAGGCGCAGAGCCTCGCCCTGGAAGAGGCGCTCGCCGACGACGAGGCCCTCGCCGAACGGCTCGCCGTCTTTTTCGACAGCCGCCGTCTGGTCGGCGACACCCTCAAGCCGCTGATCGACGAGCCGGTGCCGGAAGCACTGACCGTTGCGGTGCAGCGCATGGTGCAGGAGGCGGGACAGAAATCAGCACCGCCGCAGGACAATGTCGTCTCCTTCCCCGCAAGGCCACATCCGGAGCCCGTCCGGCCGGTGGCGCGGTCGTGGATGATGCCGATCGCGGCGAGCCTCGTCGCCGTCATCACCGGCGTCGTCGGCTTCACGCTCGGGCGCATGGGCCCTTCAGCGACGGATTCCGGCGCAGAGATCGCCGCCGCCCTCGATCGTGAGGCATCCGGCCGGGACGTGACGTTCGGCACTTCCGTGCTGCATGTCGTCGCCACCTTCCGCGACGAGCGCGGCGAGCTCTGCCGGGAATACCGGCTGACACAGCCGGCAAGCAACACACAGACCGTTGCCTGCCGTCAGGACGGCGCCTGGACCACGCGGCTCGCGCTGACGACGCCGCAGGCCGAAGGCTACGTGCCCGCCTCCGCACAGGAGACCGTCGACGCCTACCTCGCCTCCATCCAGGCAGGCGCGCCGCTTTCGGCCGAAGAGGAGCGCAAGGCGCTTTCTCCCTGAAAAACTACTTATACCGCCTTCCGGGTGGCCGGCGGCTCCTCCCAACAAGGGAGGGAGCCTTGCCTGCAGTTTGCGGCAGATCGAAAATCGACAAGTCATAAGGCCCCGAACGGCTCCGCTCCCACATCGGAAAGGCCGGCAGACAAGGCGTTTTGGACGTAACGCACTGCTCAGGGCATATGGGACGGTACAGCCAAATAGATTGATATCAATCTATTCTTGACACATACCAACCGTATGGTATGTTTCCAACATGTCCAGACCGACCAAACACGCCCCCGAACGCGGCAATGCACGAACCCGGCTCCTCGAAGCGGCCCGCGACATCATCCGCGAGAAGGGATTTGCCGCAACGAGCGTCGACGATCTCTGCAAGGCAGCCGACGTCACCAAGGGCGCCTTCTTCCATCACTTCGCCAGCAAGGAGGCGCTGGGCGTGGCGGTTGCAGAGTTCTGGACGGAGACGACGACGGCCTATTTTGCAGCCGCGCCCTATCATGCGCCGCACGACGCGCTCGCCCGGGTCCTTGCCTATGTGGCGTTCCGCAAGGCGATCATCACGGGCGCGCTGAAGGATTTCACCTGCCTCGTCGGAACGATGGCGCAGGAGGTGCACGCGAGCGCGCCCGATATTCGCGACGCCTGCGGCCGCAGCATCTTCGGTCATACGGCGACGCTGGAGGCCGATATCGAGACGGCGCGGCAAGAGCGCGGCATCGCCGCGGACTGGTCGGCCGACAGTCTGGCACGGCACATGCAGGCCGTGCTGCAGGGCGGTTTCGTCCTTGCCAAGGCCGGCAACGACCCCGTGCTCGCGCGCGAAAGCCTCGATCATCTGGAGCGATACATACGACACCTGTTCAATGCCATGGAGGATGACGCGCATGATGAGAGCGACCCAGATCGGCTGCGCCTGCGGGCGGACATGCCTTGAACTGCGGGGAGACCCGATCCTCGTTTCGGAGTGCCTGTGCAACAGCTGCCGGGCCGCCGCCGGCAGGCTCGCCGCCCTTCCCGGCGCGAAGAACACACTGACCGCCTACCAGGCGACACCCGCGGCGGAGTACCGCAAGGACCGGATACAGTTCCTCTCCGGCGCGGAAACCCTCCGGGAGTTTCGCCTCTCCCCCGGCGCTGGCTCGCGCCGGGTGATCGCGACCTGCTGCAACACACCTGTTTTCCTGGAGATGAAGGGCGCGCACTGGCTGAGCCTCTACCTGCATCTGTGGCCGGAGGCGGCACGGCCAAAGGCGACGTTCCGCACGATGACCGGCGACCTTGCCAATACGTCCGGCCTGCCGGCCGACATGCCGAACCTCAAGACCCATACCGTCGCCTTCTATGCCAAGCTTCTGGCGGCATGGATCGCCATGGGCTTCCGCAATCCGAAAATCACCGTGGGAGGAACCGTCGATGCCTGAGAAAATCGAAATCGAGAACGTCAACATTCCCGGCCGCACGGAGCGGGTGGACCACACGAAATACATGGCGATGCGCAAGGCGCTTCTCGCCGCCCTGCCGGACACCGCGCCTGGCATGACGGTGGCGGAGGCCCAGGCCGCCCTCCTGCCCTTCCTCTCGGAAACGGATTTTCCGGAGCAGCAGAAGGCGGGCTGGTGGATGAAGGCCGTGCAACTCGACCTTGAGGCGAAGGGCGTCATCCGGCGTGCACCGCGCAAGCCAGTGCAGCTCTACCGCCTTGCTGCCGCTGTGGCCGGCTGAACGGCATCTCCCGGCATTTTTTCGGGATGCCGGGAATAGACTGCAGTCGGCGCCGTTCCTCCTTCAATCGAACGATGAGGAGAACAGCGATGGCACTCGCCCTTCTGAAGAAACCGCAGCCCCGGCTGACCTTCCTCTGCCGCAAGGAGGACGAGGGTGTCATCCCCGCCCCGGTGCGCGCCAAGACGGCCCTGCCCGACTGGTTCCGCAAGCTGCCACCCGTCGATGCCGCCCATGTCTCTCCGACGAACAGCGGCCTGACGGTGAAGCGTTGCATGCCCTTTCTCGACGCCATGGCGGCGGGATGGGTGATCGGGCTTTCCGGCACGGTCCGCATGGAGATATCCGATGGCGGCAGGACCGTGGATTGCGGCTGGGATTTCGATCGCACGCTGGTCAGCAACCATGCGAGCCACCAGGTCGCCGGCAATCCGCGCGAGCCCCTGCCGCCCTGCAAATTCCACAACTACTGGACCATCCGCACGCCGCCGGGCTGGAGCTGCCTGTTCGTGCCGCCGCTCAACCGGCCGAACGGCGTCTTCGAGGTCGTGGCCGGCGTCGTCGACACCGATACCTACCAGTCGGAAATCCACTTCCCCTTCTTCGCCACCGGCGAGGACGGCCTGCATGTGCTCGAACGCGGCACGCCCCTCGTACAGATCATCCCCTTCCGCCGCGAAACCTCCGACCTCGACGCTGACATCCGCGCCGAGTGCGAGGCGGAGGGCACGGTCCGCAAGACGATCCTACGCAAGACACTCGCTGCCGACGGCTGGTACCGCAAGTTCGCACGCGCACAGCGATAGCCCGCAGAAGACGAAAACTGCCCTTTCACCGCCGTTGCGCATGCAGCGGCGGCGATGCCGCATGGACGAAAAAACGATCTATGCAATTGAAAAATATTTCGTTTTTTTGGGAATAGACACCCTATCCCGCCGTTCCTCCTTTGCAGCCGGCAAGGCTGTCATTCAAAGGAGACATGCCATGAAGAAACTCATCGCAATCCTCGGCACCTTCCTCGTGGTCGGTGCGGCAGCGCCGGCCCCTGCCGTCGCGGACGATCCGGTCCAGCGGTTCCTGCAGAAGATGACGCGCAGCAACAAGGCGCACCACAGTCGCGCCTATCGTGACCGGGACGACGACCGCCGGGGCAGCTGGAGTTCCAACCGCAATTCCAACAGCAGCTCCAACAGCTCGTCGAATTCCTCGCGGAACTCCAACTCCAATTCGAGTTCCAATTCGTCGAGCAATTCCTCCTCGAACAGCTCTTCCAACTCCTCGAGCAATTCGAGCTCGAACTCCTCGTCGAACTCTTCGTCCGACGACGATTGAGACCCCGCCTGAAAGACCGAAAGGAGGGCAGATCTTGGCCCTTTATGCAATCGCCCCGCCCGCACCCCACGCCGCCCGGCGTGGGGAACCGTCCCCGGTTTCGCAAGCCACCGTCCCGCTCGCCCGCGTCAAGCAGATCGTTGCGGCGATCGTGCTCGCCTTCAGCGCCATGCTGATCTTCCTGGCGATCGACGGCCTGACGCTGCCTATGCGGCTGACCCTTGCGGTCTTCGTCGCCGCAATCACGGCCTGGACTATTCTCGATCTGCCGGATACGCCGGTGGCGCTGGCCGGCGCGGCCGTGCTGGCGGCCGTCGGCGCCATCGACGAGGACGTGCTTTACCGCTCGCTCGGCAACGATATCGTCTGGCTGATGCTGGCGGCCTTCGTCGTTGCCGGTGTGCTGCGGCAGGTCGGCGTGGTCGAACAGGTCATCGCGCGCCTGCTCGCCCGGCTCAACACCGTGCAGAGCCTGTTCTGGACGCTGACGCTCCTCATCTTCGCCACCGCCTTCGTCATTCCCTCCACCTCGGCGCGTGCCGCCATGCTGGCACCGGTCTATCTCGGCCTGTCGGCGGCCATCGGCAACGGGCGGGTGAACCGTGCATTGGCGCTGCTCTTTCCCTCCGTCATCCTGCTGTCCGCCGGCGCATCGCTTATCGGCGCGGGCGCCCATCTCGTCGCTGCCGACATGATGAAGAAGACGGGTGGCGAAAGCCCCGACTTCCTCGGCTGGCTCGCGCTCGCCGGCCCGTTCTCCCTCCTCTGCTCGCTGATCGCCTGCGCGGCGCTGCTGCGTCTCTTCCTGAGCCCCGAGGAGCGCAGCATGGCGCTCACCCGCCCTGCCGCGGAAGCGTCACCCACTCGCATGACACGGCGCCAGTGGACCGTGCTCGCCATCGCCGCGGCAATGGTCCTCCTTTTTGCTACGCAGCAGCTCCACGGCATCGGCATGGCGCTGATCGGCATCGCCGCCGCCCTGCTGCTGACGACCGAGCGCATTTCTGGCCTTTCCCTGAAGGCCGCACTGAAGGGCGTCGAATGGAACCTCCTGCTGTTCCTCGCCGGCACGCTCGTCATCGGCGAAGCGCTGCTCGAGACCGGAACGGCGGCCGTGCTCGCCGAGCGGGTGGTCGGACTTGCCGGTGAGGGTATCGCGGCCTGGCCCGCCCTCGTCATCGCCTTCGCGGCAATTGCCGCGACGCTGTCGCATCTCATCATCACCTCCCGCACGGCGCGGGCGACAGTGCTCATTCCCGCCCTCGCCCTGCCGCTGGCCGCCCTTGGCGCCGATCCCGTCGCTCTCGTCATGGTCGTCACGCTGGCGAGCGGCTTCTGCCAGACGCTGATGGTGTCGGCAAAGCCCGTGGCGCTCTTCGGCGGCATGGATCCGCCGGCCTTCGGCCAGGCCGACCTCTTCCGCCTCGCCGCCATCCTGATCGTGCCGTTCGTCGGACTGCTCGTCGTCTTCGCAACGCTGATCTGGCCCTTGCAGGGTGTACCGCTGCGCTAAACAAGCGCAACACGAGGGAAGAAGGCCGCCATTGGCGGCCTTTTTTTATTTAGCCGACTAATTTTTTTTGACCCGATGGAATAGACCGCGCGCGCGCCCGTTCCTCCCCTGTCACATGGTTGTCACAGCAGAAAAGGAACGCTCCATGTCTTTCACGGTTCTTGTCGCCCCTTCCGGTTTCAAGGAAAGCCTGTCGGCGGATGAGGCAGCCGATTGCATCGCAACGGGCGTGCACCGCGCCTTCCCGAACGCCACCATCCTGAAGGCACCGATGGCCGATGGCGGGGAAGGCTTCACCAGGGCGCTCGTCAAGGCGACCGGCGGCACACTGCATAACCTCTCGGTGACCGGTCCGATCGGTGAACCGGTCGAGGCCCATTTCGGCTTCCTCGGCGGTTGCAGCGAGCCGACCGCCGTCATCGAGATGGCCGCGGCCGCGGGTCTCAGCCTCGTGCCGCGCGACCGGCGCAACCCCTGCCTCACCACAAGCTACGGCGTCGGCGAACTGGTGCGCGCCGCACTCGACCGCGGCGCCCGCCGTATCCTGCTCGGTTGCGGCGACAGCGGCATCAACGATGGCGGCGCGGGCATGGCCGAGGCGCTCGGCATCCGGCTGCTCGACGATACGGGCGCGCCCCTGCCCCGCGGCGGAGCAGCCCTCGCCCGCCTCGCCGCCATCGACATGGCCAACCGTGACCCGCGCCTCGACCGCGTGCGCATCGACGCGGCCGTCAACTGGCACAACCTGCTGCTCGGCGAGCGCGGCGTCGCCCGGGTCTTCGGTCCGCAGAAGGGCGCAACCCCGGCGCAAGTCGAGGTCCTTGCAAGCGCGATGGAGATCTATGCCGGCGCCATCCAGCGCACGACCGGCATCGAGGTCGGCACGGCGCCCGGTGCCGGCGCTTCCGGCGGGCTTGGCGCAGCGGTGCTCGGCCTTCTCGGCGGAAGGCTCCATCCCCGCTACGACATCGTCATGCAATATCTGGAACTCGATCGCTTCATGGCGACCGCTGACCTCGTCATCACCGCGGAAGGCAGCCTCGACGGACAGACGCCTTTCGGCAAGGTACCGGCCGAGGTGGCCCACCGGGCAAAGCAGATGGGCGTGCCCGTCATCGCGCTCGCCGGCACGCTCGGCAAGGGTGTACGGCTCAATTTCGAGCACGGCATCGATGCCTTCGCCTCCATCCTCAGCCGCCCCTGCTCGCTGGAAGACGCAATTTCCGGCGCCCCGAAGCTCCTGGCCCGGGCGGCGGAAGATGCCGCGCGCATGGTGATGGTCGGCATGAGCCTGCGCGATCGCCTCGACAGGGCCGCATGACGCTGGAGACGCACCACGGGACCGCACCGAGAGTATCCTGACATTGTCCACACTCTTCGCAAAGGGGCATTCCGCTCGCTTTACTTTACCGACCAGACGGTATAGTAATTTCTCGTGCTTAACGCGGTGTGGGAGGAAACACAGTGCAGCGGGATGGATTTCTGAGAACGACGGCGCTCATCGGCGCCGTCCTGTGGGGTGGCTCTGCGGCAGCGGCGGAAGTGTCGATCTTCTGCAGCTCGGCCGGGGCCGAACTCGAACTCTGCCAATCGGCCTCCGAGGCCTGGGCAAAAGAGACCGGCAACACGGTCAAGATCAACAAGATGCCGGCGAACTGGGGCGAGGCCCTGCCGCTCTACCAGCAGCTTCTCGCCGGCAAATCGGGCGACATCGACGTTCTGACGCTCGACAACATCTGGGTCGGTGCACTCGCCTCGCATCTGGTCGATCTCAAGGAAAAAGTGTCGGCAGAGGAGCTTTCGGGACATTTCGAGGCTGCGCTCGCCGACAGCACCATCGAGGGCAAGCTGCTCGCCATGCCATGGTTCGTCGATGCCGGCCTGATGTTCTACCGCAAGGACCTGCTCGAAAAATACGGCAAGGCCGAGCCGAAGACCTGGGCGGAACTGACCGAGACGGCAAAGTCCGTCCAGGAACAGGAACGCACCGCCGGCAACAAGGACATGTGGGGCTACGTCTGGCAGGGCCGCGCCTATGAAGGCTTGACCTGCGACGCGCTCGAATGGGTCGCCTCCTATGGCGGCGGCACCTTCATCTCGCCGGACGGCGAGATCACCGCGAACAATCCGAAGGCCATCGAAGCGCTGGAACTCGCCCGCACCTGGATCGGCGGCATCAGCCCGGAAGGCGTACTCAACTATGACGAGGAAGGTTCGCGCGGCGTCTTCGAGGCGGGCAATTCCATCTTCCACCGCAACTGGGGCTATGTCTGGGGAACCAGCCAGGCGGAAGGCTCGTCGCTGCTCGGCAAGGTCGGCGTGATGGCGCTGCCGGTCGGCGCGGAAGGCGAGAAATCCAGCGGCTGCTACGGTGCCGGCCTTCTCGGCGTCTCGAAATATGCCGACGATGTCGATGCGGCCGTCAGTCTGGTACAATACCTCACCAACGCCAAGGAACAGAAGCGCCGCGCCCTGCAGGGCTACAGCCCGACGCTGAAGGCGCTCTACCAGGATACGGAAATCCTGGAAAAGAACCCCTCGCTGCGCTTTGCCGAAAAGGCCTATGCGGAAAGCGCCTCGCGGCCGTCGCAGGTCACGGGCGCCTCGTACAACCGCGTCTCGCAGCGCATCTTCAACGGCGTTCACAACGTTCTGAGCGGCAAGGAAAGCGCCGGAGACGCGCTCGCCAAGGTGAGCAGCGACCTGGAAAGGCTGAAGAAGCGCGGCTGGTAACCGCCGTGGGCAATTCCGGAAGGGCGGCATAGCGCCTTTGGTCCGGAGTTGCGCGAAACAGAAGCCCGAGCGTTTCGGCGGTTCGAGGAACAGTCGAAACGCTCGGGGAAACCCAAGGAAAAGACAGTGAATATCGCGATCGCACCGTGCTGCTGGGGCGTCTATTGGCCCACCGGCAACGACCTCGGCTGGGCCGATTATCTCGACCGCATCGTCGCGGCCGGATACCGGCATACCGAACTCGGCCCCTACGGCTACTTCTCCACCGATCCCGCAGTGCTGTCACGCGAGCTGACCAGCCGCGGCCTCTCCATGGTCGCAGCGGCCCATGTCCACACGCTGGCGGATGCGGGGACCGCGGACGCCCTTGCGGAACGGACGCATCAGATCTGCTCTCTGCTCACGGCCGTCGGCGGCACGCATTTCATCCTGATGGATGAATCCGAATTCTACCCGAAGGACCAGATGGGTATTGTCGACGAGGCCGGCTGGCGCACCGTCGTCGAACTGACCCTGCTCTCCGCCCGGATCGTGCGGGACTACGGCCTGCAGTTCAGCTTCCACCCGCATGTCGGCACCTGCGTCGAACATGAGGACCAGATCGATCGGCTTCTTGCGGAGACCGATCCCGATCTCGTCGGCCTCTGCCTCGATACCGGCCACCACGCCTATTGGAAAGCCGATCCGAAGGTGTTCTTCCTGCGGCACACGGCACGCATCAATGCCATCCATCTCAAGAATGTCGATGGCACCTTCCGCGACAGGGTGCTGGCGGAGAACATCCATTGCGACCGCGCCTTCGAGGACGGCATCATGACGGATCTCGACCGCGGCGCCGTCGACATCGCCGATTTTCTCGAGACGCTGCTGGCGAGCGGCTATGACGGCCCGCTGGTCGTCGAACAGGATCTTGCGCCGAAACACCCCGAGACGCCGGAGGCGATCGCCACGCGCAACTTCACCTTCGTCTCGACCCTGCTTGCGGGACGGAGCGGCCGATGAAGACCCTGATCCACGACACGCCCGAGGCGATCGGCGCGCATCTCGCCGCCCGCATCCTCGCGGAGATCCGTGCCGCCAATGCCGCCGGGCGACCTTATGTGCTCGGCTGCCCGGGCGGGCGAAGCCCGATGCCGGTCTATCAGGCGCTGGAGCGCCAGCTCGCCGCCGCGCCCATCGATTGTTCGCATCTCGTCATCGCGATGATGGACGAATATCTGCTGCCCGGTGGCGCCGGCCTCTTTCCTCCAGCCGCCAGCGCGCACTACTCCTGCCGCGGCTTCGGCGAACGGGAGATCGTCGGTCGCATCAACCGGGCGCTGCCGGACGGCCTGCGCATGCCGGAGGCAAACTTCCACATGCCTGCCATCGCCGAGCCGGAAGCCTATGACGGCATGCTCGCAGCTCTCGGCGGCATCGACCTGTTCCTGCTCGCCTCCGGCGCCGGCGACGGCCATATCGCCTTCAACCCACCCGGCTCCGCCCGCGACAGCCGCACCCGCATCGTCACGCTCGCCGAGCAGACGCGGCGCGACAATCTTGCGACCTTCCCGGAATTCCGCGGTATCGAGGACGTGCCGACCCACGGTCTCACCATCGGCATCGGCTCCATCGCCGCGCTGTCCAAGGCCGTCGCGATGATCGTCTGGGGTGACGGCAAGCGCGAGGCCTTCCGCCGCCTTTCGGGCGCAGAAGCCTACGATCCGTCCTGGCCGGCAACCATTCTCGCCGAGTGCCGGAACGGCGAGCTCCACGCCGATACGGCCGCCGGAGCACAACCATGACACGGCACGCGATCGGGGTCGATGTCGGCGGCACCAAGACGAAGGCCTGCATCGTCAGGCTTTCGGACGGCGCGGTCGTCGCCGAGCGCACCGAGGCGACGCCCTGCCAGGACGGCGGCAGCGCGGTGCTCGATCTCGTCTGCCACCTCGCGGCAACCATGCAGGATCGCGCACGCGGGCAGACCCTCGACATCGCAGCCCTCGGCATCTGCCTGCCGGAACTCGTGACACGGGACGGCGAGCCGGCCTCTGCCTGGAATTTCGACTGGCGCGGCCTCGACTACCGCACCCGGCTCGGCGCCTTCGCCCCCTTGCACATCGACAGCGACGTGCGCGCCGCCGCCTTCGCCGAGGGCTGGATGGGCGCCGGCAGGGGCGTCGATCCCTTCGTCTACGCCACCATCTCCACCGGCCTCTCCCATTCGCTGGTCATCGGCGGCACGCCCTATGAAGGCGCCCGTGGCTTCGCCATCCATTTCTCCGGCAGCGATATCGTCGCCTTTGACGACAAGGGCCGCGCGGTGCGGCACAATCTGGAACTTTTTGCCGGCGGCAAGGCGCTCGGCGAGCGCTATGGTGCGATCACCGGGCGCCCGGATGCCTCCGCGCTGGCGCTTTTCGAAGCCGAGGCGACGGACCCGCGCGCCGCGGAGATGGTCGCCAATGCGCTCCTTTCGCTCGCCTCCTATCTCGGCCAGCTCATCAACACGCTCGACCCCGCCCTGCTCGTCCTTGGCGGCGGCATCGGCAGCGCCCCCAAGGTGACGCCGCGGCTTGCCGCACTGACGCGCGAATTCATCTGGGCGGACGGAGCGCGCGACATGCCGATCGTGCCGAGCCTCATCGGTGACACGGCCTGCGCCATCGGCGTGGCAGCGCTGGCAGCCCGGGCGCACGAAAAAATAGCGAAAAAGACACTCAGCAAGATGGAACGGCCATGAGCGGTATAGATCTCATCAATGTCGTCAAACGGTTCGGCGCGCTGACGGTCATCGACGGCGTTAATCTCGAGATTGCCGAGGGCGAGTTCGTCGTCTTCGTCGGCCCCTCGGGCTGCGGCAAGTCCACGCTGCTGCGCATGATCGCGGGGTTGGAGGAAATCTCCGATGGCGAGCTGCGCATCGCGGATAGCCGTATGAACGAGACGCCGCCGGCAAAACGCAACATCGCCATGGTCTTCCAGTCCTACGCGCTCTATCCGCATATGAATGTCGAACGCAATCTCGGCTTCGCCCTGGAAACCGCCCGGCTTCCCGCCGCCGAAATCCGCGAGCGCGTCACGAAGGCCGCAAAATTCCTCAAGATCGACCATCTGCTCGACCGCCGCCCCGCCCAGCTTTCCGGCGGACAGCAGCAGCGTGTCGCCATCGGTCGCGCCCTCGTGCGCCAGCAGAAGCTCTTCCTGTTCGACGAACCGCTCTCCAACCTCGATGCGGACCTGCGCATGGAGATGCGCGTGGAAATTGCCCGCATCCACCGCGAGGTGAAGGCCACCACGGTCTATGTTACCCACGACCAGATGGAGGCAATGACGCTCGCCGACCGCATCGTCGTGCTGAAGGACGGCCGCATCGCGCAGGTCGGCACCCCCATGGAGCTTTACGAGCGTCCGGCCAACCGTTTCGTCGCCAGTTTCATCGGCTCACCGCGCATGAATTTCCTCCCGGGAACGCTGGGGCGGGAAGGTGAGGAAAGCGTGCTGTCGCTATCCGGCAGAAGCTATCGCCTTCCCGCCCATGACTATGCCGGCGACGTCAGCCTCGGCATCCGCCCGGAAGACCTGATCCTCGGTGGCGGCGAGGCGACGCTCGAGGCCGAAGTCTTGCTCGTCGAGCCGCTCGGCGGGGAATCCCTCGTCCATCTCACCGTCGGCGATGGGCGTTCGATCGTCGTCAAGGCACAGGGCAAGCCGGAAATCCGGTCTGGCACCACCATCGCCGTCGGCTGGAACCACGCGCGTGCGCATCTCTTCGACAAGGAAGAGTGCACGATCAAGCCGGGGAGGATGTGACATGGCGACGGGAGCGATACGCATCGGCCTCAATGCCAAGCGGGCGCGTACGGCCTGGCTGTTCCTCGCACCGAGCCTCCTCGTGCTCTTCGCCGTGGCGCTGTGGCCGCTCGGGCGGACCTTCCTCTTCTCCTTCACCGATGCCTTCCTCACCGAACCCGACATCTACGACTATATCGGCCTCGAAAACTATTTCACGCTGTTCGAGGATCCGCTGTGGTGGCAGTCGGTCCGCAACACGCTCTATTTCACCGTCATTTCGGTCTCCATCGAGACAGCGCTGGGACTTGCCATCGCGCTTTTGATGAACGCCCACATTTCCGGCCGCGGCTTCATGCGCGCGGTCATCCTCATTCCCTGGTCCATCCCCGTCGTCGTCAGCGCGCGCATGTGGCAGTGGATGCTGCATGACCAGTTCGGCATCCTCAACCATGTGCTGAAGCTCATGGGCCTCATCGACAACGGCATCGCCTGGACGGCCAATCCCGATCTCGTGATGCCCGTCATCATCGCCGTCGACGTCTGGATCACCACGCCCTTCATGGTGCTGCTCATCCTTGCCGGCCTGCAGATGCTGCCCAAAAGCATCTACGAGGCCGCCTCGATCGACGGTGTGTCGGAATGGCGGCAGTTCACCGCGCTCACCCTGCCGCTGCTTGCGCCCAGCATCGCCGTCGCGGTGCTGTTCCGGCTGCTCGATGCGCTGCGCATGTTCGACCTCAGCTTCGTGCTGTCCTCGAACAGCGACGACACCAAGACCGTGTCGATCTACGCCCGCGAGGTACTGGTCAATTTCCAGGACATGGGCGTCGGCTCGGCGGCAAGCGCCGCAATCTTCCTGATGATCGCCGTGGTGACGGCGATCTACGTGACCGTCTTCCGGCTCAACCGCAAGCTCCTGGGGGTGTGACATGGTGCGCAGTTCAACGGGCAGGCGCCTTCATCGCATCGCAATCTACACGCTCTTTGCCGTGGTCGCGCTCTACACGCTGTTTCCCTTCTACTGGATGATCGCCTCCTCGCTGAAATCCGGCCAGGCGATCTTCGACGTCACCTTCCTGCCCGACCTGAAGTTCAACAATTACGAGGCGATCCTGTCGGACGGCGTGTTCCTGCGCAGCCTGCTGAATTCGCTCATCGTCGCCGCCTCCGTCGTGGCGCTCTCGCTGGGGCTGGCAATCGCGGCGGCCTATGCGCTGGGCCGCATCGATTTCCGCGGCCGCTCGCCGATCATGTTCCTCTTCCTCGCCGTCTCGATGTTCCCGCAGATCGCCCTGCTGTCAGGCCTCTTCGAGATGATCCGCTGGCTCGGCCTCTACAACACGCTCGGCTCGCTGATCTTCGCCTACATGATCTTCACGCTGCCCTTCAACATCTGGGTGCTGACGACCTTCATGCGCAGCCTGCCGCGACAGATCGAGGAGGCCGCCATCATGGACGGCTGCTCGCCGCTGCGCATCGTGCGCTGCATCTTCCTGCCGATGATGGGGCCAGCGCTGATCTCGACGGGCCTGCTCGCCTTCATCGCCTCGTGGAACGAGTTCCTGTTCGCGCTGACCTTTATCCTCACGGACGAAAACCGCACCGTACCGGTGGCCATCGCCCTCATTTCAGGCTCCAGCCGCTACGAGTTCCCCTATGGCGCGATCATGGCCGCGTCGACCATCGTCACCGTGCCGCTGATCGTGCTGGCACTGCTCTTCCAGAAATACATCGTTTCCGGCCTCACGGCCGGGGCGGTCAAGGGATAGGCCCCTTCCGGGGCAGAAAGGTCTTTTCCATGCGTATCGTCCGTGTCGGCCTCATCGGCCTTGGCGAGGTGAGCCAGCTCATGCACCTGCCGATCCTCGCCGATCATCGTCACCTCTTCGAGGTCGCCGGCGTCTTCGATGTCTCGCCGAGCCTCACCGCGCACTGCGCAGGCCGTTATCCGGGCGCCCGCGCGTATGAGAGCGCCGAAGCGTTGCTCGCGGCATCGGATATCGACGCCGTCTTCATCCTGACGCCCGACCAGACGCACCGCCACTATCTCGACCTGGCGCTGAAGGCCGGCAAGGACGTCTTCCTCGAAAAGCCCGCCTGCCTGACGCTCGGCGAGATCGACGACGTCCTGCCGCTTGCCGAAAAATCCGGCCGCCTCGTCTTCGTCGCCTATATGCGGCGCTATTCGGCAAGCTTCCTGAAGGCCAGGGAGATGATGCCGGCGCAGGAGGAGCTGCGCTATGTGCGCGTGCGCGACCTCATCTGTGAAGGCCCGTTCTTCATCCGCCAGACGCGCAACATCTTCTACCCCAACGACCTGGATGGCGCCTTCCTTGCACAGTCCCGCGCCGAGACCGAAGCGCTTCTGCGCGACGTCGCCGGCAAGGACGCTTCACCCAGCCTGATGCGCGCCTACCAGGTGCTGACCGGCCTCTCCTCGCACAGCCTCTCGGCCATGCGCGAACTGATCGGCCTGCCGCAGCGGGTCATCGCCGCCCATCACAAGCAGAACGGCGAGCAGATCGTCGCGCTCTTCGACTACGGCCACTTCACTGCGATCTACGAAGCGCTGATCGACAATGTCGCGCGTTTCGACGCCCGCATCGAGGTCTATTCCGACCGCCGCCGTCTCAGCTTCGGCTATGACACGCCGTACATCCGCAACCTGCCGACATCGCTGGAGGTCACGGACTCGACCGACACGGAAACCGAAACCCGCACCTTCGGCCCGAACTATACCGACCCCTTCGCCATCGAACTGCGCGCCTTCCACGATCATCTCGTGAACGGCACGGCGCCGAAGACGACACTCGGCGATTCCCGCCAGGACCTTGCTTTGATGGCGGAAATCGTCGGTCGCCTGCGCGAAAGTTCGTCGCTATAGCGGGAAGACCAGCAACAGCATCGAGGTTCGACATGGCAAGACGTGGCACCGCCCGGGAACGCATTCTCAGCGCCGCTGAGGAAATCATCGTCAAGGAAGGCGTTTCCTCGCTCACTTTCGACAAGGTGGCGGAGGTGACCGGGCTTTCGAAGGGCGGCATCCTCTATCACTTCGCCAGCAAGGATGCGCTGGTGCGCGCCATGGTCGAACGCTTCGTCTATCGCTTCGAGACCGGTCTTTCCGGCCTCGAAGGTGAGGACGAGGAACCCCATGGCCGCTACACCCGCGCTTATGTGAAGGCCACCATGGGCGGGGCCGCCAGCACCGGCGACCAGTACGACCGTCTCGGCGCCAGCATCACCGCAGCGCTGTCGAACTTTCCCGACCTGCTCGAAATCGTCCACCAGCAGAACATCCGTTGCCAGGCTTCCGTCGAAGCGGACGGCCTGGACCCGATCGAAGCGACGATCATCCGCCTCGCCATCGAGGGCATGTGGATGGCCGAAGTGTTCAACGTCATGCATCTCGACCCCGCCACGAAACAGGCCGTCATCGACCGGCTGATTGCGCGCACGCGCCCGGCGGGCGCCGCCCCCTAGCTTTCCATATCATGAAGAGGAGATTTCCATGGGCTACAAGCCGTCCCCCCGCCCCGTCTTCGACCGGCCAAGCCACATTCCCTATGCCGGCGTGACACGCCATCTGTGGGGCGAGGAGAATGCCGGCCTCGTCGACGACTGGATCTATGCCTCGACGGACAACATCCACCAGATCGTCTTCGGCATGCAGCCCGGCGGCTGCTTCAAGCACACCGATGCCTTCCGCACCATTTTTGGCGCCGACGAGCTGCTCTATGTGATCAGCGGCACGCTGGGGCTCGCCAATCCGGAAACAGGCGAAGTCTGCATCGCCAAACAGGGCGAAGCACTGTTCTTCCGTAAGGACACCTGGCATCACGGTTTCAATCTCGGCGAGGAGCAGGTGCGCGTTCTCGAATTCTTTGCCCCGCCGCCGGCCAAGGGCACGTCGGGCCCCTATGCCCGCACCAAGCCGCTGCTATCGGAAAACCGCTACATCCAGGACGAATTCCTCGGTCGCTGGCCGATGGAGGCGGCCGCGCAGGAGAAGGCCCGCACCATCCATCCCAAGCGCGATGCCGACATGCTCTGGAGCCTCGATGCCGCAACGCAGGGCGCCTATACCGGGTTCTACTGCGCGACGGACCAGCTGACGGTCGGCAAGACGACGGTGCTCGGCGGCAAGCGCACCCGCATCGAACGCCACAAGGGCGACGAATGCCTGTATGTCGTTTCCGGCGTGCTCAACATCCATATCCCGGATGCCGAGGGCCAGGCCTGGTTCGAACTCAACCCGCGCGACGGCTTCTACATCCCCGCCGGGTTCGACCACCAGTATTTCAACATGTCGCACACGCCTTGCGAATTCGTCTTCGGCGTGGCGCCGGATTTCTGATCTGAAAAAGGGCTCTCGAAAACCGAGAGCCCTTTTTGTTTCAGCCTTCGAACACCATCAGCGTATCGCCAGCCTGAAGGTAGTCACCTTCCTTGACGCGCAGGCGAAGCCGGCCGGCCTTGGGGGCGAGGACCTGCGTTTCCATCTTCATCGCTTCCATGACAGCCACAAGGTCGCCTTCCGCGACGGTGGCGCCATCGGCGATCTTGAACGCCTGCAGCGTGCCGGAAACCGGAGCGGCGATGCCGTCCTCGGCAGGACGCCCGCCCTTGCCTGCGGCCGATGCAGCGCCCTGCCCTGCCGCGCCGAGGCCGGCGAGCAGCACGCTCGGAAGGGCGAGCGACACGCGCTTGCCGTCGATTTCGAGATGGGTGCGGACCAGCGTGGAGTCTTCGGTCGGCTCCGGCCGGGCCATGGCATCAGGCATGGCGGCAAAATCGGTCTCGATCCAGCGCGTATGCACCTTGAACCCATCCGTGCCGATGAAGTCAGCCGTGTCGATGGCGGCACGGTGGAACGGCAGGACCGTCGCGACACCCTCGATGCGGAACTCCTTCAGCGCACGGCGGGCGCGGCGAAGGGCCTCGTCGCGCGTCGCGCCGGTCACGATCAGCTTGGCGACCAGCGAATCGAAGACACCGGGTACGGTGGAGCCGCTGACGACGCCGCTGTCGAGGCGCACGCCCGGGCCGGAGGGCGGATCGAAGACCGTGATCGCGCCCGGCGTCGGCAGGAAGCCGCGGCCGGGGTCTTCCGCGTTGATACGGAACTCGATGGAGTGGCCGCGCGGTTCCGGCGTTTCCAGCACACGCAACGGCAGCCCTTCGGCGATGCGGAACTGTTCGATGACGAGATCGATACCGGTCGTCTCTTCCGTGACAGGATGCTCGACCTGGAGACGGGTGTTCACCTCCAGGAAGGAGATCGTGCCGTCGACGCCGAGCAGGAACTCGACGGTACCGGCGCCGGAGTAACCGGCGGCGGCGCAGATCGCCTTTGCCGAGGTGTGGATCTTCTGGCGCTGTTCGTCCGAGAGGAAGGGCGCCGGCGCCTCCTCGATGAGTTTCTGGTTGCGGCGCTGGGCCGAGCAGTCGCGGGTGCCGAGCACCAACACGTTGCCGTGCTTGTCGGCGATGACCTGCGCCTCGATGTGGCGCGGCCGGTCGAGGAAGCGCTCGAGGAAACACTCCCCACGCCCGAAGGCCGCCGTTGCCTCGCGCACGGCGGATTCGTAGAGGTCCGCGACCTCCTCCATCTTCCAGGCCACCTTGAGGCCGCGCCCGCCGCCGCCATGCGCGGCCTTGATGGCGACCGGCAGGCCGTGCAGCTCCGCAAAGGCGACGACCTCGGCTGCAGAGGACACCGGGCCATCGCTGCCGGCGACCAGCGGTGCGCCGACGCTCTGCGCGATACGCCGTGCCTCGACCTTGTCGCCGAGCGCTTCGATGACGGACGGATCGGGGCCGATCCAGATGAGGCCCGCGTCCTGCACGGCCCGTGCGAATTCGGCACGCTCGGAGAGAAAACCGTAACCGGGATGAACTGCATCCGCGCCGGCACGTTTTGCGACAGCGATCAACTTCTCGATATCGAGATAAGTTTCCGCCGGACGCACGCCGCCGAGCCCATAGGCTTCGTCGGCGAGGCGCACGAACAGCGCGTCCGCATCCGGATCCGCATAGACGGCCACGGACTGGAGGCCATGGTCCTGGCAGGCGCGCGCGATGCGCACGGCGATCTCGCCACGATTGGCAATCAGCACTTTCTTCATGGCGGTTCTCCTAGCGGGTCGCGGCAATGTCGGCGAAGGGGCCGATCGGGCGGAAACGGATTTTTGCATTGATCGGGATCTGGCCGGCGAGGTCCAGATGGTATTCGGCGACGGCACCGATGACGGGATAGCCGCCAGTCAGCGGATGGTCAGCGAGGAAGAGCACCGGCTGGCCGCTGTGCGGCACCTGGATGGCGCCCGTCGCCGTGCCTTCGCTCGGCAGCTCCGCGCTGTCCTTGCGCTCCAGCGGCGCCTCGCCGGCAAGGCGGATGCCGACGCGGCTCGATTGCGGCGTCACCTGCCACAGCTGGCTCGTCAGCGTCTCGATGCCCTTCTGCGTGAACCAGTCCGTTCGCGGGCCGAGCACCACGTCGAGCACCACCACATCACCGGCCGAGGGCAGCCCGAGAGCGGGAAGCTCATCGGTCGAAACGCTCGCCAGTCCATCCTTGCGGCCACCCAGCGCGAGCACCGTCCCGGCCGTGACCGGCTCGGGGCCGACGACGGCCAGCGTGTCGGTGGCCGCGCTGCCGAGGATCGACGCGACATCGAAGCCGCCGCGCACGGCAAGATAGGCCCGCATGCCCGCCTTCGGATGGCCGATCGTCACGACGTCGCCCGGCTCCAGCGCGATAGGCTGCAGGATCGAAAAGTCTTGGGCGCGGCCGTCCACATCGCGGACTGTCACGGGACAGGCGGCACCGGCAAGACCGATCACGGCGCGCACGTTGCTTTCGAAGGAGAAGCCGCCGAGGGTGAGTTCGAGCGCCGGCGTGTTGGCCGGATTGCCGACGACGCGGCCCGCGGCATTGAACGCGCCGCGATCCAGTGCGCCGGAGGCGGAAACACCCTGCCCCGTCTGGCCGAAGCGGCCAAGATCCTGGAAGAGAGCCGGCATCGGTGCGGCCAGAACCCTGAACTGCGGCGCATCCGCCACGACGGTGCGATCCGCCTTGGCGGCCGGTACGGGAAGGCTGACCGTCCGGCCCGTCGCCTCCATATCGAAGAAGCGCACACGATAGCCGGGCTGGAACAGTGCACCAGGCTCGCGATCGATGTCCCACATCTTCACCGGCGTCGTGCCGATGATCTGCCAGCCGCCGGGGCTTGCCTGCGGGTAGACGCCGCTGAAGGCGCCGGCAAGGGCGACCGAGCCGGCCGGAATGCGGGTGCGCGGGCTCTTGCGGCGCGGGACATGCAAGGCCGGATCGCCGCCGACGAGATAGCCGAAACCCGGCGCAAAGCCGCAGAAAGCCACGGTGAATTCGCTTTCCGTATGCCGGCGGACGACCTCCTCGACACTGAGGCCGGTCAGCTCCGCAACATCGCGCAGGTCTTCGCCGTCATACCGCACGGGAATTTCGACCAGATGCTCCGACGGTGCGATCTTGGCAGAAAGGTCGCGAATGCCGATCCGGGCTGCAAGATCCGCCGCAGCCACCTTTTCCGGGCGGAAGCGGATCATCAGCGTGCGCGCGGCCGGCACCATTTCCTCGATGCCATCGATGGGATCGGCCTGGAGTGCAGCAAAGAGAGCAAGCGTCTCGTCGAGATTGGCGAGCTCGACGAGGATGGTGGTCAGGCTGACGGGAAGAAAGCGCATCGAACCCTCACGCGTGATAGGCGGAATCGGGGATATCGGTGATGAACATGTGGCCCGGCGCATGGGTGATGGCAAAGGGCACGCCCGATGCCATCACGGCCGCCTGCGGAGTGACGCCGCAGGCCCAGAAGACCGGCACTTCGCCGGGCTCGATGCGCACCGCATCGCCGAAATCAGGTTTTGCGAGGTCGCTGATGCCGATGTCTTCGGGTGCGCCGACATGAACCGGCGCGCCGTGCACCGCCGGGAAGCGGCCGGATATGGTGGCGGCGTCGGCAACGCGCGCGGCCGGGATCGGCCGCATGGAGACGACCATGTTGCCCTTGAGGCGGCCGGCGGGCCGGCAGGCCTTGTTGGTCAGGTACATCGGCACGTTGGTCTTGTCCGTCATGTGGCGGATCTCGATGCCGGCCTCGACCATCGGCGTTTCAAAGGTGAAGGAACAGCCGATGAGGAAGGCGACGAGATCGTCGCGCTCCGCCCAGGCCGCCGACGCATCCGGCGTTTCCTCGGTAAGCTTGCCGTCACGCCAGATACGATAGAGCGGCAGGTCGGTGCGCAGGTCCGCGCCGGGCGCCAAAAGCGTCGTCGGCGAGCCGGGGTCAGAGACATCGAGCACCGGGCATGGTTTGGGGTTGCGCTGCGCGTAGAGCAGGAAATCGAACGCCCAGTCGCGCGGCAGTACTATCATGTTGGCCTGTGTAAAGCCTGGTGCAATGCCGGAAGTGGGCGCAACGAGCCCATCCCGGTAGGTGGACCGCGCTTTGCGGGCGGCCGTGGCGTCGGCATGATCCAGGAAGGCGGTCGGGATCGTCATGGCCGCTCCTTACGCCTTGTCAGCGAAGGAGCGGATGGCGATGCCTTCCGCCTCGAAGCGGCGGCGGATCCCCTCTGCAATCGCCACCGCGCCGGGGCTGTCGCCGTGCACGCAGATCGACTGCGCCTCGATGCGTATCGTGCTGCCGTCGATGGCTTCCAGCGTGCCCTCGCGGGCGAGCTGCACCATGCGGTCGGCGATCGTCGCCTCGTCGTGTAGCACGGCACCCGGCTCGCGGCGCGAGACGAGCTCGCCCTTCGGCGTATAGGCGCGGTCGGCGAAGGCTTCGGCGACGACGGCAAGGCCGGCCTTGCGGGCGAGATCGAGGATTGGCGCATTGGCAAGGCCCATCAGGATCAGCGAGGCATCGACCGCCTTGATGCCGTCGATAACGGCCTGGCCTTGCCTGGCATCATAGGCGATGCGGTTGTAGAGCGCGCCATGCGGCTTGACGTACCGCACGGTGGTGCCGGCCGCAGCGGCGACGCCCTTGATCGCGCCGATCTGGTAGATCACGTCGGCGATCAGCTCCTCGGACGTGGCGTCGAGGTCGCGTCGGCCGAAGCCGACGCGATCGGGATAGGAGACATGGGCGCCGATGACGACACCGTTTTTCGCGGCAGCCTGCACCGTGCGGTAGATGCCCGCCGGGTCGCCCGCATGGAAACCACAAGCGATGTTGGCGGAGGAGACAACAGCGAGCATCGCCGCATCATCGCCCATGCGCCACGCACCGTAGCTCTCACCGAGATCGCTGTTGAGGTCGATCGCTGCCATTGTTTCCTCTCCCTTTCTTAAGTTTTGCCGCTGTTCCGAACGCAAAACCGCTTCGCACGTTTGCTGGAATAGCTCTAGAGACCAAGCAGTCCGAAGATGGTGCCGGCCGACTTGTAGCCCATATACCATGTCAACAGGCAGACCAGGACGCCAAGGGCGAGCAGCCAGCGCGGATAGTGGTAGCCCCCCATCAGGTCCTCGCGCTTCCAGGCGGCAAAAAGGAAGATGCTGAGGCCGATCGGCAGGATGAGGCCGTTGAGACCGCCGACGAAGACCAGCATGGCCGCCGGTGGCGTGGTGATCAGCAGGTAGGAGACCAGCGAGATGGCGATGAAGACGACCGTCGCCATATTGCGGGCGTGTTCGCTGATATCCTGCTTGAAGACGGTGATGAACGAAACCGAGGTATAGGCCGCGCCGATGACGCTGGTGATGGCCGCTGCCCAGAAGATGATGCCGAAGAGGCGCAGACCGACATCGCCTGCTGCCGCCTGGAAGGCCTGGGCGGCCGGGTTGGCGGCCTGGCTCGCCGTGTCGATGACGACGCCACTGGCGACGACGCCGAGGATGGCGAGGAAGAGGACGTAGCGCATGAGACCGGTCACGGCGATGCCGGTGAGCGCGGCGCGGGTGACAGCCGGCAGGTGCTCCTGGCCGACCATGCCGCGGTCGAGCAGGCGGTGTGCGCCGGAATAGGTAATGTAGCCGCCGACCGTGCCGCCGACGATGGTGGTGATCGTGGCGAAGTCGATCGTGTCGGGCAGGACGGTCTGGAACAGCGCGTCGCCGACCGGCGGGCCGGACACGAAGGCGACGTAGAGCGTCAGCACGATCATCAGGATGCCGGCGAAGATGATGAAGCGGTCGACCGCAAGGCCGGCGCGCTTCGACAGGAAGATGCCGATCGAGAATACGGCGCTGATCGCTCCGCCGATCTTCGGATCGAGACCAAAGACCGCATTGAGGCCGAGGCCGGTGCCGCCGATATTGCCGATGTTGAAGAACAGGCCACCGACGATGACGAGAATGGCCAGAAGGTAGCCGGAGCCGGGAATGGCGGCATTGGCGACGTCGGAAGCCCGCATGCGCGTCAGCGTCACGATGCGCCAGATGTTCAGCTGCACGACGAAGTCGATGAGGATGGAGGCGAGGATGCCGAAGGCGAAGGCAGCGCCAAGCTTCGTGGTGAAAGTCGCCGTCTGGGTGATGAAGCCTGGGCCGATGGCGGAGGTCGCCATCAGGAAGATCGCGGCGATCAGCGCCGAGCGACGGGATTTGACGGTTTGAAGGCCCTGCGCGACCACACTCTGGCCGGCAGGCACAGCAGCATTCTGTTCCATGAGATTTCTCCGCTCTCACGCACCCGCCCCTCGCGAGTGGTTCATCGTTAAATGATGAACCGCTACACAAAAATGTCAAGATTGTTCAACAATATTTCCATATCGTTCCTTATTCCTGCCGTTTTACCAATCACATAGCACTGGATTCGCCACACTTTTCGGCCCCATCGCTCACCCATTCATGCTATGCCCAGCCAGGAAAGAGGGTGCCCGAAGCAAACGGAATCGGGCCGGGGAGAAGACCATGACCGATGACGGAGAAGGCCTGCCGCTGGCGGATCGACTGGCGCGGCGCATTCGCACGCTTCTGATCTCGGGCGAACTCTCCCCCGGCCAGCGTCTCTCGGAAGCCGCCTTCAGCGACCGTTTCGACGTCTCGCGCAATTCGCTGCGCGAGGCCTTCCGCCTGCTCACCAAGGATGGCCTGCTGCGCCACGAGGCCAATCGCGGTGTTTTCGTCGCCGTGCCCTCCATGGCCTCGATCATCGACATCTACCGCGTGCGACGCATGCTGGAATGCGGCGCACTGCGCCAGGCCTGGCAGAAGCATCCGGCAATCCGGGCCATGCGCGCGGCGGTGGAGATGGCCCGGGAGCGGCGTATCGAGGGCGACTGGATCGGTGTCGGCAGCGCCAACATGATGTTCCACACCGCCGTCATCGACCTTTCCGATAGCGCGCGGCTCAACGAATTCTATGAGCGGATCTCGGCGGAGCTGCGCCTCTGCTTCGGCCTTCTCAACGACCCGGAACACCTGCACGCGCCCTTCGTCGACATGAACGACGCCATTACGACTCTCGTCGAAAAGAACCAGCCGCATGAGGCTGCGGCGCAGATGGAGATCTATCTGAACCTCGCCGAACGCACGATGCTCAAGGCACTCGAGCGGGCTTCGGAACTGGCCTAGCGCCAGTGGAACCTATGCGACGTCGGCGCGGCGCAGCGGTGCGGCAAGGCCTGTCGTTTCCGGCAGGAAGGGCTCCGGGCGACCAATGGAAAAGCCCTGCGCATAATCCACGCCGATCGTGCGCAGCGCGGCAAGAATCTCCGTGTTTTCAACAAACTCCGCGATCGTCTTGCGGCCGGCGAGGTGAGAAATCTGGTTGATCATCTCGACGGTCATCCAGTCCGCCTTGTCCGCCAGCATGTCGCGCACGAAACTGCCGTCGATCTTCACATAGTCCACCGGCAGGCGTTTGAGATAGGTGAGCGAGGACATGCCGACGCCGAAATCGTCAAGCGCGAAACGGCAGCCCATGGCGCGCATGGCGTTCATGAAGGCGATGGCTTCGTCAAGATTCTCGATCGCGCTGGTTTCGGTGATCTCGAAGCAGAGCACTTCGGCCGGCACCCGGCTGCGGCGCAGGGCTTCCCGCAGGAATGGCAGGAAGGTCTCGTCCTTCAGCGTCAGGCCGCTGAGATTGATGGAATAGGTGCCGGAAGCCGCGCCCTTGCGGCGACCGATGATGTCCAGCGCATGGCGCACGACCCAGCGGTCGAGCGCCGGCATCAGGCCGAAACGTTCGGCAGCGGGGATGAACGCGCCGGGCGACAGCAGCGTGCCGTCCTCTTCGAGGCGTAGCAGGATCTCGCAATGCTCGCCCGTCTCGCCACCTTCCCGCAGGGTGGCGATGGCCTGCGAAAACAGCCGGAAGCGGTCCTCCTCCAGCGCCCGGTGCAGGCGCTGTACCCAGTTGAGATTGGCCGTGAACTGGGTCTGTGCCGCATCGGTCGTCTCGAAGACGTGCACGCGGTTGCGGCCCTTTTCCTTGGCCATGTAGCAGGCAATGTCGGCGGCGCGCAGCGCCTCCTCAAGCGTGTAGTTGCGCCCGGCCAGATGCACCACACCGATGCTGGCGCTGATCGAATAGCGATGGCCGTTCCAGACGAAGTCGATCGCTTCCGTGATCTCGCGCAGGCGCATGGCAATGCGCAGCCCATCCTCCGGCACACAGTTCGGCAGGATGATGCCAAACTCGTCGCCACCCAGCCGTGCCAGAAGATCCGTACCCCGGATGGCGTTGACGAGATCGCGCGAAACCCGGCGCAGCAGCGCGTCGCCGGCCGCATGGCCACCATTGTCGTTGACGGCCTTGAACTGGTCGAGATCGATGAACATCAGTGCGTGGCGGGTCTTCGGCCCTGCCAGCATGCGCTCCAGCTCAAGCTCGAACAACCGGCGGTTGGCAAGCCCCGTCATATCGTCGTGATTGGCGCTGAAAGACAATTGCTCCTCGATCCTGCGCCGGTGGATGAGGAAACTGTTGAGCCGCCAGACGGTCAGCACGATGAAGAGCAGTGCCATCGCCACATTGGCCGCAAGAAGCACCGTCTGGACCTGCCGCGTTCCCTCGCCAAGGCGATCGGAGAAACGTTTGGTGAGTGGCGTGACAAGCGCGTTGATCTCGTCGAGCTGGCGGGTAATGTCGCGGCGGTCGGCCTCGCTGATATGGGGGGACGTGTCGATCGCCTCGCCGATCGGCAACAATTGCATCAGCACCCCTTCCGCCGTGCGCCAGTCGCGCACGCAGGCCTCCATCACCGGAAGCCAGCGAAAATAACGGAACAACCAGATCACGTTGGGAATGTCATCCGGATGGTTGCCGCCCTTCAGGAAACCCTGATAGGCCGCCTGGATGTCGGGCTGATCGGCCTCGAGCGCGAGCCGTGCCGCCCGGTCGCCGAGCGGGATGGCCATCGCCTGCCGATAGCGATCGACGAAGGAACGGTTGCCGCTGTCGGCATAGCGGTTGAGGTAATAGAGCGCGTCGTGCTGACCCTTCGACCACAGGCTCTCACCCGTCACAAAGGCGCGCAGCGACGTGCTGACCTGCAGGCTGAACGTGGCAAGCGCGGTCTGCAGCACAACGATCAGCACGAAGGGCCAGGCGACCGAAATCAGGCGAAGCGTGCTTCGAGGAGACCGCATCATGACCGGCACCGTGCGGCCCGGCTCGTGTGCGGGCATATGACCTCGACCCCGATGCGGCACACCCCGTCATTCGCGATCGCTGTCGTCCTGTCCAAAGGCCGTACCCGTCTCACCACATTTGTCCCTTGCGCGCAGGCGCCCGGAAACCGGCAACCGCACCATCGCTTCGGTACGGACGAGTGGAACACAAGAGTGTGAGAAAACCCCTAATACAACCACGAGATTGCACCCTATCGACACGTTTGCGCCCCGGTTCGGGACGCTAGAAGGCCCAGGGATCGACGACCTCGATGCCGGTGCCGGTAAAGTCACGCGTGTTGCGGGTCGCAAGCCGACCGCCGTTGACGCGGGCGATCGCGGCAATCATACCGTCAGGCGCCGACATCGGGCGTCCTTCCCGCACCGCCTGCCCCATGATCTCGCCATAGGCAAGGGCCGCCGCCTCGGTCAGGCCGAAAATCCGCCCGGCAAAGCGCCGCCGCCATTCGGCCAGCCCCTGCTCCAACCTCACGGCCCGCTCGTCCGGCCTGATCTTCTGGATGCCGAAGGCGATCTCGGCAATCGTCACCGTCGGCAGCGCCAATTCGGCGTCGAAACGCACGAGCCAGGCGAGCACGTTTTCCGAGGGCGCCTTCTTCAGCGTCTCGGACACGACATTCGTGTCGAGGAAGATCAAAGGTCCAGACCCTTGTGCGGCGTGCGATGCTCGCGGATCACGGCCTCCAAGTCGACTTCCGCGCCGAAATCGGCGGCAAGCCGGCGGTAGAAATGGGCCGCCGGCTCACTGCCGGCCTCCCGCACCTCATAGGCCTCCAGCGCCCGCTCGACGATGTCGGCGACCGTGCGGTTTTCCCGCCGGGCAAGGCGATGAGCGAGATCGCGGGCGCGGGCGCTGCGGACGGAAAGTTGCGGTTCTGCCATGACGGTCTCCTTCGAGGGGAAATATAACCCCTCGCCTTCACGCCATCAAGATGGCAGGGGATGGCAAGCCATCAAGCGTGTGCCAGAATCGCCTCCGCCGCCTTTTCCGCAATCATGATCACAGGCGAATTGGTGTTGCCGGAAACGATGGTCGGCATGATCGAGGCATCGACGACGCGCAGCCGGTCCAGGCCGTGCACACGGAGCTTCGTATCGACCACTGCCATCGGATCGCTTCCCATCTTGCAGGTACCGACGGGGTGGAAGATGGTCGTGGCGATGTCGCCAGCCTTGCGGATCAACTCCTCGTCGCTGTCATACTCCCGGCCGGGCAGCATTTCCTGCGGACGGAAGGGCGCAATGGCCTTTGCCTGCATGAGGCTGCGCGCATGGCGGATGGATTTTGCGGCGAGCAAACGGTCACCGACCGTCGAGAGGTAGTTCGGCCGGATTTCCGGCGCAAGAGCGAGGTCGCGGGTCGCAATGTGCACCGTGCCGCGGCTTTCCGGCCGGAGATTGCACACCGAAACGGTGACCGCGGGATAGCGATGCAGGGGCTCGCCGAGCCGGTCGGTGCTGAGCGGCTGGACGTGATATTCGAGATCGGCCGTGGCGACGGCAGGATCGCTCTTGGCAAAGATGCCGAGCTGGCTCGGTGCCATGGAGAGTGGGCCGGAGCGGCGGAAGGCATATTGCAGCCCCATGCCGGCACGGCTGAACAGGTTGTGGTAGAGCTGGTTCAGCGTGCGCGCACCCTCGATCCGGAAGACCGTGCGGATCTGCAGATGATCCTGAAGGTTCTCGCCGACGCCGGGCAGCGCGTGGTGAACGGGAATGCCGAGCGCGGAAAGCAATTCCGGCCGGCCGATGCCCGACAGCTCCAGGATTTTCGGGGAATTGATCGCGCCCGCCGACAGCACGACCTCCCGCGTGGCGCGAGCAAGGCGGGCACGCCCGCCCTGACGAAAGCGCACGCCCGTCACCGCCCGGCCGTCGAATTCCAGCCGCTCGGTTTCCGCGCCGGTGAGGACACGCAGGTTCGGCCGTTTCATCGCCGGCCGCAGGAAAGCCTTCGTCGTGTTCCAGCGCAGCCCGCGGCGCTGGTTGACCTCGAAATAGCCGGAGCCCTCATTGTCGCCGTCGTTGAAATCGTCGGTCTTCGGGATGCCGAGTTCCTCGGCCGCATCGCGGAAGGCGTCGAGGATCGGCCAGGAAAGTCGCTGGCGCTCGACGCGCCACTCCCCGCCGGCCCCGTGCATGCCGGTTTTTCCGCGATAATTGTCTTCCGACTTCAGGAAATAGGGCAACACGTCGTCCCAGCCCCAACCGGCATTGCCCGCCTGCCGCCAGCCGTCATAGTCGGCGGCCTGGCCGCGCATGTAGATCATGCCGTTGATCGACGAGCAGCCGCCAAGCACCTTTCCGCGCGGATAATTGAGCGCGCGGCCGTTGAGACCAGCCTCTGCGGCCGTCTTCATCATCCAGTCCGTGCGCGGATTGCCCATGCAATAGAGATAGCCGATCGGCACATGAACCCAGTGGTAGCGGTCCGAGCCGCCGGCCTCGATGAGCAGCACCCGGTTCTTCGGGTCGGCCGAAAGCCGGTTCGCCAAAACGCAGCCGGCCGAGCCGGCACCGACGACGATGAAGTCGTAGCTGCCCTCGTCCACCGGCATTTCCTGTTCCCTGACGGTCACGCTGCAACTCCTGCTGCCATCTCCTGCGAAGCTGTAAGGCGCCGCCAAAGCGGCGTCATGGCCTCGCCAATATCCCTGTAGAGGGCGTAGCGACGGTCGTAGTGGGCGGCAAGCGCGACATTCGGCCTGTAGTGCCGGTCGGTCCGCACCATGGCATTGGCGCCTGCGGTGAAATCGGCAAAGAGACCGACCCCGGTGCCTGCCGCAATCGCCGCACCGAGCGCGCCCGTCTCGCGTGACATGGCGACGGAGACAGGGACGCCGAGCACGTCGGCGAAGATCTGCGGCCAGAGCCTGCTGCGCGAGCCGCCGCCCGACAGGACCGCCTCCTCGAACGTCGCCCCGGCCTTGCGGATCGTCGCGACATGCTGGCGATGACCGAAGGCGACGCCTTCGAGCAGGGCACGGACCAGATGTCCCTTGGTGTGCCAGCCGGCAATGCCGTAGAAGCCCGCCCGCGCATGGCCGTCCTGTTGGGCGCCGTAGAGATAGGGGTGGTAGAGCGGATCATCCGCTGCAGGCTCCACCGCCGCGGCATGCGCGCAGCAGGCGTCGAAGGGCGAGACGTCGGCGGTGTGGTCGTCTTCGAAGAACTCCCGCACCAGCCATTCGAGATTGGCGGCCGAGGTGGCGCTGTTTTCCATCGCCATATAGCGGGTACGATCGAAGGTCGACGACATGAAGACCGGACCGTTAAGATCCGGGCCGTCGATGACGACCTGGTTGATGCTCCAGGTGCCGGCGATGACGGACGCGCTGCCGGTGCGCGAGACGCCCGAACCGAGTGCCGAAGCGACGACGTCGAAGAGCCCGCCGATGACCGGCGTGCCGGCGGCAAGGCCAGTCTCCGCGGCCACCGCCTCCGTCACGTACCCGGCAATATCGGCGCTTTCGATGAGCGGCGGCAGGAGATCCATGCAGTCACCGAGGCCATAGGCCTCCATCAACGCCTTGTCGTAGCGACGCGCGGCAAGATCGAGCAGGCCGGCGCCGGACATATCCGAGACCTCGCTGACACGCTGGCCGGTCAGCCGATTGACGACGAAGTCCTTCGAGAAGAACACCGTGCCGATGCGCTTGAAGAGTTCCGGCCGGTGACGCTTCAGCCAGGAGAGCAGGGTCGGCGTCTGCGACGGCCAGGGGCGTTGGCGAGCGATCGGATAGGTCCGTTCGCCGACGCCTTCTGCCAGCCATGACTCGACGAGGCCGGTCGCCCGCGTGTCGAGCGACTGGATGCCGACAAGCGGCTCGCCCGCCCGATCGAGCGCATAGAGCCCGTTGCCATGGCCGGCGCAGCCGATGGCGGCAATGTCGCCCGCCGCAATGCCCGCCCGGTCGAGGCAGGTACGGATGACACGCCGCGCATTGGCCCAGAGCTCCCCGAGATCGCGCTCGACATGGCCGGGACTCGGCATGCGGCTATGGCCTTCTTCGCCCGCATGCGCCAATTCCCGGCCCGTCCGGTCGAAGATCACCGCCTTGATCACGGTGTTGCCCGCATCGAGCCCCAACAGATATTCCTGCATGCTGAACCCCTCCCAAGGTTCTGGTCTATCTTACCCCTGCTGATAGAGCGCGAAAGCCTCTTCGCCGCTCGCATCCGCATGGATGATCGCCATCAGCCCGCGCACCACGGCGCTCGGGTTGGCGTGCTGGTAGATGTTGCGTCCATAGACCATGCCCACGGCGCCCTGCCGCATCAAGGCTGCGGACTTGTCGAAGACGGCGCGAAGATCCTCCTTGCCGCCGCCGCGCACGAGGACCGGGCAACGCGCCGCCTCGACGACCCGGTGGAAATCCTCGGCATTCGTTGTCGGATCCGCCTTGATGATATCCGCACCCATCTCGCGGGCAAGCCGCGTCAGGGTGACGATCTTCTCCGCATCACCGTCAACCATATAGCCGCCGCGCTCCGTGACGGGTTGCATGACGAGCGGCTCGATCATCAGCGGCATGCCGTACTTCTCGCAATCCGCTCGGACGCGCGCGATATTCTGCACGCACTGGCGAAAAAGATCGGGCTCGTCCGGCAGCATGAAAAGGTTGACCACCACACAGGCGGCGTCCATCTCCAGCGCACCGATCAGCGGTTCCGCCTCGTTCTGCAGGACAGCCCACATGTCGCGGTGTCGAATGCGGTTATAGGGATTGCCCATGTCGATGCGCATGACGAGGGCAGGCTTGTCCTTGCCGGGAAGGCCCTGCAAAAGGTCGGCCTGGCCGTAGTTCATCTGGATCGCATCGGGCCTCGCATCGACCAGCGCCTTCACCACGGCCGGCATATTCTCCAGCCCGTCGAGGAAGGACGGCTCGTTGCACACGCCGTGATCGATCGCCACGTCCAGGCAACGACCGTTGCCGAACAGCCGGTTCATCCGGACCTTGCGGTTGTTTCGCATACATCACTCCTTTGTTCGTTCCTTGCGGAAAGGTTTTCCTCCGCGACGCCGTGGCGCTCGCGCATGAGGGTCAGAAAACGGGTGCGCTCCTCGGCCCTGCGCGCCGCGGGCCAGCCTTTTTCGGCTGCCAGCACGTCGAGCGCGGCCTCCGCCATGGCAAGCGAGAGTTCGCCGGTAACGGCGAGCGCGGTGCGGCGCAGAAGGAGGTCGTCCAGATGCTCGACGGCTTCGGAGCGAATGAGATAGAGAAGTTCGCGAGCGCTGTAGGCCGGATGAGGCAGGACGTGATCCGGCCCGGCGGCGATGAAGCGGGCGATGTCACGCGCATCCGTGCCGTAGCGCGAAAACAGCGCCGCTGTCTGTTCTGCGGGAAGGCCTGTAGAGGCCGAGAGCGCCCGCGTCCAGTCACCACCATTCTCGGGGTAGTCCCGGCCGCCACCGAGCGGGCGTTCCGCCGTGTCGATGCGGCGCGGCAGGCCGAGCCTGTCGAGCGCCATGTCGGCGGAGAGTTCACCGAAGGAACGGAACGTCGTCCACTTGCCGCCGATCATGCAGAGCACCGGCGGCCCGCCGTCGCGCCCTTCGAGGACGGTGCAGAAATGGTCGCGGGGGATACGGCCGGTAAAGCTGTCCTTGCTCGCCGGCAGCGGGCGTACGCCGGAAAACTGGAAGACGATCTCCTCCGGACGGATGCGGATGCCGGGCAGAACGAAAGCCAGCGATTGCAGGATGTAGTCCCGTTCGTCCGCCTCGCAGCGCACCATGCCTGGATCGTCGACGCGGATATCCGTCGAGCCCACCAGCACCTTGCCGAGATAGGGGAAGAGGATGCAGATGCGCCCGTCCTCGTTCTCGTAGTAGATCATGTGCCCGTCGAGCATGTCGCGCAGCGCGGGATTGTCGATGATGAGGTGCGAGCCCTTCGTGCCGCCCATCAGCGGCTCGGGCCGTGCCTCCGCGGGAAACAGGCTGGCATTGGCAATGTCGATCCAGCCGCCCGTCGCGTTGACGATGAGCCGCGGCTGGAGGGCAAGTGTCTCCCCGGTGAGGCCGTCGTGCAGCCTGTAACGCCCGTCGCTCGCCTCCTCGATCGTCGCGTAGTTGAGAGCCCGCGCCTGCTCGCCGCCGGAAAGGCCGTCGCGCAGAAGCTCGATGCCGATACGCTCGGGATGGCTGACCCAGGCGTCGTAGTACGTCGCCGAGTTGCGGATCGCCGGATTGAGCGCCGGCCACTTTCCAAGGGTCGCCTTGCGGCTGCGGAACTGGTGCTTCGGCATCAGCGCCCGTTTGCGCGTGAGGAAATCGTAGATGCCGAGTCCCGCCTTGATGGCGATCGCGCCGCGGCGACTGGGGCGGCGGGTGAGGCCGAGGAAACGCACGATGCCATTGGCAAGGCCCGAAAAGATGTCGAAGACCGGCACCGTCGTCGGCAGTGGCGCGACGTAATGCGGCGCATTGCGCAAGAGGCGGTCGCGCTCGGCGAGAGATTCCTTGACGAGGCTGAACTCGCCGTTTTCGAGATAGCGCAGCCCCCCATGCACCATGCGCGAGAGGGCGGCGCTCGCACCGGAACAGTAGTCAGCCTTCTCGACGATGAGCACGTTGACGCCCTGCAGCGCCAGCTCGCGAAAGACGCTGAGCCCGTTGATGCCGCCGCCGAGGACGCACACGTCCACCTTCGGGCTCTGGCGGAGCCCGTCCAAAGTCTGTTTCCGGTTCATGATGGCAGTCCGTTATCCGTCCATGGAGACGAGGTGTGCCGCGATGGCGGTGTCGATGGCCGCCAGATCGTCCGCCGTAAGCCGCAGCGTGCCGGCCCGCGCATTGTCGAGCGCCTGTGCCGGGTTCCTGGCGCCGCAGAGCGCGAAGGTCACGCCCTCCTGCGCCAGCGTCCAGGCGATCACGACCTGGGCGATGCTCGCGCCATGGCGCTCGGCGACGGGGCGAATCGCATCGGAAAAGGCCTTCGCCTTCTGCCGGTTGGCGACGGAGAAGCGCGGATTGTCCTTGCGCTGGTCGTCGCCGGAGAACACGCGATCCGGGCCGATCCTGCCGGAGAGCAGGCCGAGCGCCAGCGAAGAATAGCTGAGCGTCGACACGCCGTTTGGAACAGTGAACGGCAGCAGGTCCGCCTCGATCTCGCGATCGATCATGCTGAACCGCTCCTGGATCGCATCGAGCGACCCTGTTTCGATATACTGCGCAAGCTCCGACCTATTGACGTTGCTTGCACCGATGGCGCGGATCTTGCCCGCTCTCTTCAGGTCCTCGAGCGCCGCAACCGTCTCCCCGATGGGCGTCGTCGCGTCCTGCCAGTGGGTGATGTAGAGGTCGATGTAGTCCGTGCCGAGCTGGCGCAGGCTCTCCTCCACCTCATGGATGATCGCATCCCGGCCGAGATAGCGGTGGACCGGCTTACCGTCCTGTTCGAAAAAATGAGTGCCCTTTTGCGTGTGCCAGACGAGACCGCATTTCGTGGCGATGACGGCCTTGTCGCGGCGCCCGGCGATGGCCTTGCCGACGATTTCCTCCGAGCGGCCGAGGCCATAGGCGGGGGCCGTGTCGATGAGCGTTACGCCGGCATCAAGCGAGGACTGGATCGCGGCGATGGATTGCGCCTCGTCCGTGCCGCCCCACATCCAGCCGCCGATCGCCCAGGTGCCGAGGCCGACGGCCGAGGCCTTGACGCCGGAGCGCCCGATGTCGCGGATCAATTGTTCGCCGCTCATGCGGAAACTCCTTCTTCGGATGCCAGTTCAAGAATGCGCGCACCGGTCGCCTCGTCGGTGACGAGCGTGTCGAGATGATCGCCGCGCAGGACGCTGAGAATGGAACCGGCCTTGTTGAAGCCGCTCGCGACACCGATCTTCGTCGGGATGGAGGCGAACTCCGGAAGCGTCAGCGAGACCAGGGTACGGTTGAGGCTGTAGTCGCAGATCCGGCCCTCGCCGTCGAGCAGATGGGCCAGCAGCTCCGAGCTTGCGCCGGAATGCTCGATCGCCTTGCGGTCTTCGCTCGATGAGGGATGCAGGTCGTAATAGGTCGAATCCGTGCTCATGATCGAGCCGATGCCGACGACCGCCACCTTCGCCTCGCGTGCCCGCTGGAAGACGTCGGCGACGGAGCGCATGTTCATCAGCATTGCGCGCTGTTCGGCATCGTCGGCAAAGAGCGGTGCGTGGATCTGGTAGGAGCGCCCGCCGAGCCGTTCGGCCATCAGCGTCGAGACGTGGTTGACGTCCGTATAGTGTTTGCCCTGGACACAGCCCGTTGCGGGAATGACCTCGACATCGAAGCGTCGCGCGGCCTGCAGACCGGCAACGACGGCGCTGACGCCCTTGCCGCCGGTGATGCAGATCGTGTCGCCATCGGCGATCTCTTCGAGCAGCAGCCGGGCTGCGGCCTCCCCCACCGCTTGCAAGGCGGTCTGCGGGTTGTCGGAGACGGTCGGCACCACGACGGCGCGGCTGATGCCGCCGAGCGCCAGAAGCCGTTCCTCCATATCGACCAGCGGCTCGACCGGCGACTTGATCTTGATTTCCACGAGGCCGAGCTGGCGGCCGCGCTTGATGAGGCGATTGACGGTGGCGTGCGACAGGCCGAGCTGGTCGGCGATCTGCGCCTGCGTCAGGCCTTCCAGGAAATGCAGCACGAGCGCCTGGTGCATCTGGCGGGCGATGACGATCTCTTCACGCGCCGCTGTCGTCTTGGGTTTCAGCTTGGCGATCGGCATGTCAGGAAGCCTTCCGCTTGTGCAGGAAATGGTCGATCGAGACGGCGGAAAGCAGGATGCAGCCCTTGATCATGTCCTGCCAGTAGACCGAGACGTTGAGCAGGATCAGCGACGAGGTGACGACCGAGAGCAGCGCGATGCCGAGGATGGCGCCAAGAATGGTGCCCGAGCCGCCGCTGAGCGAAGCCCCGCCGATGACGGCCGCAGCGATGATGTTGAGCTCCATGCCGGCACCGAAGGTGGGCGTCGCTGCACCGAAGCGGGACATGTAGATGACGCCTGCGACACCGGCGAGGGTGGAGCACAGAACCGTCACCCAGAACTTCACCTGGTTGGTCTTGATGCCGGAATAGAGCGCAGCCTTCTCGTTGCTGCCGGTGTAGAAGACCTTGCGGAACGCGGTCGCCCGGCGCAGCAGGAAATCGAACAGGATGACGACCGCGACGAAGATCAGGATGACATAGGGCACACCGTAGAAGGTGCCCTGGCCCACCGCCTTGAAGCCGGCCGGCAGCGTGAAGAGCGACAGCGGCGTACCCTTGGTGATGATGAGGCAGAGACCGCGCACGATCACCATCGCGGCCAGAGACGTGATGAAGTGGTTGAGGCCGACGACCGTCACGAAGAAGCCCATGGCGCCGCCGATGGCGCTCGAGGCGAGAATGCCGATCAGCGAGGCCGTCCACGGATCGAGCCCGGCCAGGAACAGCGAGCCGGACAGCACCATCGCGAAGCAGACGACGGAGCCGACCGCAAGGTCGATGCCGCCGACGATCAGAAGGATCGTCATGCCGACGACGACAATGCCTTCCACCGAAAAGCTCATCAGCATGGCGCGGAAATTACCGAGCGTCAGGAAGTGCGGCGAGGCGAAGCTCATGATCACGCAGAGCACGAGGATGATCGCGATCAGCCCGGCCTCACGCATGGTACCGATGCGCCTGAAGGACGATGTCTTCGGCGTGCTTGCCGCCATCGTGTCGATTGCCATTCCCGTCTCTCCCAGTTTCTTCTCACGCGGCATGGTTCGCCGCCCTTGCCGTACCCATGCCCGAAGCGAGCCGGATCACGGCTTCCTCCGTCATCTCCTCCGCGCCGAGTTCACCCGCGATGCGTCCCTCCCGGACAACGAGCACGCGGTCGCAGAGCCCGAGCAGCTCCGGCATTTCCGAGGATATGACGACGATGCCGATACCCGAGCGTGCAAGCTCGCGCAGCAGGCGGTGAATTTCCGTCTTCGCCCCGACATCGATACCGCGCGTCGGTTCGTCCATCAGAACGACCTTCGGCTTGACGGCGAGCTGCTTGGCGATGGCCACCTTCTGCTGGTTGCCGCCGGAAAGCGATTTTACCGGCGCGTCGATGCCGCCCATGCGCACGGCGAGCCGCTTTGCAAAATCCTCCGCCAGCGCCGCCTCGGCGCGGCCGTCGAGCAGGCCGAGCGGGCTCGTCAGCGACTTGAGATCGAGCACGGAGATGTTCTGCGCGATGGAGAGATCGAGGAAGACGCCGGATCCCTTGCGGTCCTCGGAGAGGTAGACGATGCCGGCCTTCACTGCATCCGCATAGGAGCGGATCGCCTGTGTCTCGCCGTGCAGGCGCACCCTACCCGCCGTGTGCGGCCGCAGCCCGCAGATGCCCTCCGCGATCTCCGTCCGGCCGGAGCCGATCAGGCCGCCGATGCCGAGGATCTCGCCCTTGCGCAGAGTGAAGCCGACGTCGTGGAAACGGTCGCCGTCACCGAGGCGGTCGACCTCAAGGATCGTCGTGCCGGGCGCCTCTCCCGCGCCAAGCTTGTCCGGATAGAGCTGCGTGATCTCGCGTCCGACCATGCGGCGTACCACGTCATCAGGCGTGATATCGGCGATACGGTCGGTGCAGACATAGCGGCCATCGCGAAAAACGGTCACGCGGTCGCAGAGCGAAAAGATCTCGGCCATACGGTGGCTGATATAGATGATCGAGATGCCGTTCACCTTGAGGTCGCGGATGATGGAAAAGAGCTGCTGCGCCTCGGTTTCGGTGAGGGCAGCGGTGGGTTCGTCGAGGATCAGCACACGGCAGTCGAGCGTCAGCGCCTTGGCGATCTCGACGAGCTGCTGGCTGGAAATCGGCAGGTCCGCCACCTTGCGGCGGACATCGATGGCGGCAAGGCGGTTCATCACGGCCTGCGCATCATGCTCCAGAGCGCGGTAGTTCATGAAAGGCGACCGGCGCCGGTTGGTGGCGGCCATGAACATGTTTTCGGCAACCGTCGCATCCGGGCAGAGCGCGATTTCCTGATGCACGAGGCCGATGCCGAGTGCCTGTGCGGCGGCAGGCGAAGCGATGCGCACGGCCTTGCCGTCGACGCGGATTTCCCCCTCTGTCGGCTGCAGGACGCCGGCGATGATGTTCATCAGCGTCGACTTGCCGGCGCCGTTCTCGCCGCAGAGCGCATGCACTTCGCCGCGCTCCAGGGTGAAGTCGACCTCTGTCAACGCCTTCACCGCCCCGAAATGCTTGGTCACGCCATGAATGGTGAGCACCGGCTCCGCCATCGTCTTCCTCCCTCTTCCCGGAACCATCCGCGCCACACGGCGCGGATGGCGTTCACCTGGGAAGCTTACTCCTCGATGCCCTTGGTGCCGCGGCGCTTCAGGTACTTGTCCCAGTAGAAGTCGTCGGCATTTTCCGCCGTCACGATAGACAGGCCGTTGTCGACAACCGGGATGCTCATCGGGTTGAAGCCGGAGCGCTTGGCGTCGTTCATCGGGTCGATCAGTTCCGGATGCTTGGCAAGCCAGAGCAGCATGAAGCCCATATAGCCCTGCATGCCCTGGTTCGGGTTGATCGAGCCGAAGACTTCGCCGGCCTTGATCATGTCGAGGATGTTGGCGTTGACGTCCGCGCACATGACGAGGACCTTGCCGCCGGCTTCCTTGTTGGCCTGCGCCGCGCCGATGGCGGAGTTGGCTTCCGGCATGAAGACCGCGCCGAGGTTCGGGTTGGCCTGGATGAGGCTCGACAGGCCCTGATAGGCCTTGGTCGGGTCCTGGTTGGACGCAGCGCGGCCGACCAGCTTCATGTCCGGCCACTTCTCCTCCATGCGGGCGATGAAGGCGGAAATGCGCTTGTCGTGGTTGTCCTGACCCGGATTTTCAAGGACCGCATATTCGCCCTTGCCGCCCATCTTCTCGGCGATCGCATCGGCGGCATAGGTGCCTTCGCGGGTATTGTCCGAGGTGATGAAAGAGACGCGCTTGGAAAGCGGCGAGTCGGCAGCGAAGGTCACCACCGCCGTGCCCTGGTCGATGGCGCGGTTGATCGGCTCGATGAACGGGTCGGAGTTCATCGGGTGGACGAGAATGCCGGCCGGGTTCTGTGCCAGTGCCTGGTCGAAGGTGGCGATCTGCTTGTTGACGTCATATTCCGGCGTGCCGGTGTATTCCGTCTCGCAGCCGAGCTGCTGGCCGGCCTGCTTGAACATTTCATAGACCGGGAACCAGTATTCGACGCCCGAGACCATGACATTCATGACGTATTTCTCGCCCGGCTTGCAGCGGAACGGGTTCTCCGTTTCGGCCGCCGCGGAACCGGCAAAGAGCGTCGTTGCAAGGACCGCCATCGCGGTCGTCGTCAGAAAAGTGCGCAAGTATCCTCCTCGGGGCGAAAGCCCCTCCCAAAAAGCCCGTGGGCGTCGTTCCGACGCCGGTGATCTCCGTGAAGACCGGAATTCCTCCTCGAAGTCCGGTATGGGCAACTAATCGCAAAGCAGAGGGGGTGTCAATATAATTCAGACATTGAAATATATTTCATACTCAAATGGTGAAATCAAGCCCGGAGACTGAAATATCTTTCACCCTTTGGAGACGGCCGCCACGGACGCGGCGAAGACCGGATCGGCCATCAGCGCGCGGCAACGGGCAAAACGCCCGTCTGCATAAGCGCGGAAGTCGGCGGCCGGATTGCCGTTCGCCAGCTGGATGAGCCCCCACAGGGTCCAGAGCAGGTCGCACATCGCCTTGTAGATGACGATCCGGCCGCGCTCGGCCGGTTTCGGCTCGCCACCAAAATAGGCGCGAATCATGGCCTCTTCCTGCGCGCGGTCGAACTCAGCCTCCACCGAGAGGTCGCCGAGATCCCACATCGGGTCGTTCATGCCGGAATATTCCCAGTCGACGATCCACATGCGGTCTCCCGTGTCGAGGAAGTTCTCGCAGAGCGGATCGCAATGGCAGGCGACGACGGGCAGCGGATGGGCGGCAAGCGCGGCGCGCACCGCCTCCGCCTCGCGCAGTCCCTCGTGATAGCCTTCCGGCAAGGCGACATCCTTGGTGGCGAGCACCGAAAGGTAATCGTCGATCATCGCGAAGAGCTCGAAGCGCGCGGGAAAGACCGCACCGCTGTCGTGCAGGCGGCGGAAGGCCTCGCCTGCACGCGCCGGGGCGCCGGCGACGGCCTTGAAGCCCTCCGGCGTCATCGTCGTCGCACCGGGAATGAAGCGCGTGACCATCAGCCCGCTCGCCGGATCCGCGTGAAAGACCTCCGGCCCCACGCCGACACGCGCGGCTTCCCTTGCCGCAGCGGCCTCGTTGCCGCGATCGATATATTCCTCCGTGCCCCTGCCGGGCACGCGCAGGCACCAGTCACGGATGCGGAAGACGAGGTTGGTGAGGCCACCGAGCCGTTCCACGGGACCGTCGTAGCCTGCCAGAAGGGGGATTTTTGCGATTGCATCCAGGGCCTGCCGCTCGTCGCTCATCAACACCTCCTTTTGGCCGCCCGGGACGGTTTCACAGATTTCGGCCTTTCGCTATCATCATCAGAACACGGGAGAAAAGGCTATGGCAAACGGGCATCACGAGGGCGCACTCGGCGCGGTCTACAATGCAAGCGGCACGGAGGAAGTCGCAGCCCTCTACGACGGCTGGGCGGAGACCTACGACGCCGACATGGCGAGCGCCGGCTATCGTCATCCGTCGATCTGCCTTGCGCTGCTTGCGCGCCACCTGCCGCGTGGCGCCGCGCCCCTGCTCGATGCCGGTGCCGGCACCGGGCTCATCGGCGAGTGGCTGGCGATCCTCGGCTATGCCCATGTCGAGGGCCTCGACATTTCCGAAGGCATGCTCGCCCGGGCGGCAGCAAAGAGCGTCTATGCCGCTCTGCATCGCGCCGCCCTCGGCAATCCTCTGCCCTTCCCGGACGGTCACTTCGCCGGCATCGTCTCGGCCGGCGTCTTCACGTCAGGCCATGTCGGGATGGAGGGCATGCCGGAGCTTATCCGCATCACACGGCCAGGCGGCATCCTCGTTCTGACGGTGAAGAACACGCTCTGGAACGACGGCTTTTCCGACCGTCTGGCTACCCTCGAGCGCGGGGGCATCCTCGAGCGGGCCGAGGAAACGGCGCCCTATGTCTCGATGCCCGGCGAGACGGGCACCGTGCCGAGCCGCGGCGTCGTGCTGAAGGTGCTGCGCCACGGCTGAGGCAGCGCCGGTCAGGCCGGCTGCACCTCGACGGTCACATGCGACAGCGCACCGAGATGGGCAAGCCGCGCCTTGTAGTCGGACGGCGCCTTCGGCTGCGGCGAGGACAGCGAAACGATGGCGGCGTGGTGGCCCGGGCCGACCTGCCAGACATGCAGGTCGGTAATGCGCTCGTCGCCGCGCTCCAGCGCCGTGCGGATACCGTCCGCCAGCGCGCCGCCCTCCGGCACCGCATCGATCAGCACGCCGCCAGTCTCGCGGATGAGGCTCCATGACCAGCGCACGATCACCAGCGCCCCGACCACGCCCATCAGCGGATCTGCCCAGAGCCAGCCGTAGCTCCGGCCGACCAGCAGCGCCACGATGGCAAGGATCGAGGTCAGTGCGTCCGCCAGGACATGCAGATAGGCGGCGCGCAGGTTGTTGTCGCGCGCGGAATGCGGGTGATCATGCGCATGGTGATCATGATCCTCATGGTCGTGGTGATGATGGTGCCCGCCATGACCATGGCCATGACCGTGATGGCCATGGTGGTGATGCGCGTGATCGTCCCGCAGCAGCCAGGCGCTGACAAGGTTCACGGCAAGGCCGGCAACGGCGACGGCGATCGCCTGGCCGAAATGGATCTCGACCGGGTTGGCAAGGCGCTGGAAACTTTCCCAGCCAATGAGCAGGGCAATGAAAGCGAGGATGATGGCGCTGGCAAAGCCAGCGAGATCGCCAAGTTTTCCCGTGCCGAAGGTGAAGCGCGGGTCGCGCGCATGCCGGCGCGCATAGGAATAGGCAAGCGCCGCGATCAACATGGCGCCGGCATGGGTGGACATGTGCCAGCCATCCGCCACCAGCGCCATCGAGCCGTAGATCGCACCCGCGACGATTTCCGCCACCATCATGCCGGCCGTCAGCGCGATGACGAGCCAGACCCTGCGCTCGTTGCGGCTATGGTCTGTGCCGAGAAAGACGTGCTCGTGTGTGGACCTTGCCGTCATGTCGTTTGCCATGGGATTTCCTTTCGTTGTAGCCGGCGAGACTGGATCCCTTCGACAGGTCCCGCTGCGCGGTACATCCCGCCGTAGCGGGAACTGCGCTATTTCATGTAGGTCCGGATGACCCCGATCAGTTCCTCGCCGCCCTGAAGACAGTCCGCCTTCGTTTCGGCCTCCATCACATGGTGACGCAGGTGATCCTCCATCACCTCGGCCGTGAGGCCGCCGAGCGCGCCGCGCACCGAGGCGAGCTGGCGCATGATCTCCGCACATCCCGCCTCGCCTTCCAGCGCCCGTTCGATGCCCTCGATCTGGCCACGAATGCGGCGCACGCGGGCGATCAGCTTGTCCTTCTGCTGGATGGTGTGGCCCATGCAGGTCGTCCTTCGAATCTATACTATAGGGGGGTATACTATATGAATCATCAACCGGGAAGGCCCGAGGGCCTTCCCTTCATCAGGATCAGGCTTTCACACGCGCACCGGCCGGGTCGTAGAGCGGTTCGAGATGAATCTTTGCCGGCGTGCGCTCCATGGCGACGACGAGTTCATAATCGCCGCCTGTCAGGAAATCGTCGTCCACACCCTCGGCGCGGCGCACATAGCCGTAGCCGACATTCTTGCCGAGCGTGTAGCCATAGCCGCCGCTGGTGAGGTAGCCGACGGGCTCGCCGTTGCGCAGGATCGTCTCACGGCCGACGAGCACGATATCGGGATTGTCGACCGTGAAGCCGGCCAGCGCCTTCCTGCGCTTTTCCCCTTGCAGGGCCTCCAGCGCCCGGCGGCCGAGGAAATCGGTATTCTTGCGTAGCTTCACCGCCCAGCCGAGACCGGCATCGAGGGGGGTGTCGTTCGGCGTGATGTCGGATCCCCAGGCGCGATAGCCCTTTTCGAGGCGCAGCGATTCCAGGGCGCGGTAACCGACCGGGCGGATGCCGAACGGGGCACCGGCCGTCATCAGCGCGTCGAAGACCGTGCCGATGGCATCGATCGGCACATGCAGCTCCCAACCGAGCTCACCGACATAGGTGACGCGCAGCGCCCGCACGACATGGCCGGCGAGCACGATTTCCCGCACATGGCCGAAGGGGAAGCCCGCATTGGAGACATCGGCATCGGCCAGCGCGGCCAGCACGTCGCGCGCCTTCGGCCCCATCAGCGAGAGCGTGCCGAAATCCTCCGTCACATCGCGAAGCGTTACGTCGAGACCATCGGGAAGGTGATCCGTGATCCAGCCGAGATCATGGGTGCGGAAGCCCGTGCCCGTCACGATGTAGAACTTTTCCTCGGCGAGCCGCGCCACAGTCAGGTCCGCCTCGATACCGCCGCGGGTGTTGAGAAGCTGCGTATAGGTCAGCCGCCCCACCGGCTTGCCGACATCGTTGGCGCAGATCCAGTCGAGCGCCTTCAGCGCATCCGGCCCCGTCATCTCGTACTTGGCGAAGGAGGACTGGTCGAAGATGCCGACGGCCTCGCGCACATGGCGGTGCTCGTCGCCGACCGTCGAGAACCAGTTCTGCCGGCCCATCGAATAGACGTCCCGTGCCTCCATGCCCTTCGGCGCAAACCAGTTCGGCCGCTCCCAGCCGAGCTTGGAACCGAACACCGCGCCATGCGCCTTCAGCCGCTCATAGAGCGGCGAGACGACGTGCGGGCGCCCGCTTTCATATTCCTCGTGCGGGAAGCCGATCGTATAGTGCTTGCCATAGGCCTCCAGCGTGCGGTCGAGCACCCATTGACGGTCGCGGTGCATGCCGGCGAAGCGGCGGATATCGACCACCCAGAGATCGAACGGCGCCTCGCCGTCAACGACCCATTGCGCCAGCACCCAGCCGGCCCCGCCGCCCGACGCGATCCCGAAAGCGTTGAAGCCCGCACCGACGAACATGTTGCTGCATTCCGGCGCCACACCAAGAATGAAGTTCCCGTCGGGCGTAAAACTCTCCGGTCCGTTGATCATCTGCTTGACGCCGACCTTTTCCAGCGCCGGCACGCGGGCGATCGCCTCCACCATATGCTGCTCGAAATGGTCGAAGTCGTCATCGAACAGCCGATAGGCCCACTCATCCGGCACATCGCCGGTCGTCCAGGGCTGCGGGTTCGGCTCGTAGCCGCCCATGACGAGCCCGCCGACCTCTTCCTTGAAGTAGGTGCGGCGATCCGGATCGCGGATCGTCGGCGCATCGGTTGCAAGCCCCGGCACGGTTTCCGTGATGATATACTGGTGCTTGACCGGCTGCAGCGGCACGTTGATGCCGGCCATCGCGCCCACCTGCCGCGCCCACTGGCCGGCGCAATTGACCACCTTCTCGCAGGCGATGTCCCCGAGCGTCGTGCGCACGCGCCGGATACGGCCGCCCTCGATGTCGAAACCCGTCACGCGCACGTTCTCGACGATCTTCGCGCCGTGCATGCGCGCGCCCCTGGCGAGCGACTGGGTGATGTCCGAGGGGCTCGCCTGCCCGTCCGTCGGCAGCCAGCTTGCGCCGACGAGGTCGCCGACCTCCATCAGCGGCCACATGGCCTTGACCTCCTGCGGCGTCAGGAGATGCATGTCCATGCCGAAGCTCTTGGCGGTGGTGGCGAGGCGGCGGAACTCCGTCCAGCGGTCCTGGTTGGTGGCGAGCCGCAGGCATCCCGTCATCTTCCAGCCGGTCGCAAGGCCTGTCTCGGCTTCGAGGCCCTTGTAGAGATCGACGGAGTATTTCAGCACCCGGGTGATCGACGCCGAGGAACGGAGCTGACCGACGAGACCGGCCGCATGCCAGGTCGAGCCCGAGGTCAGCGTGCCCTGCTCCAGGAGGATCACGTTCGCCTTGTGGTCGCGGGCGAGATGATAGGCTGTCGAGCAGCCGATGATGCCGCCGCCGATGACAACGATCTCAGCATGGGATGGCAGGGTCATTTGGTGTGTTTCCCGTATTTCGTTCTGTAGTGGTCGAGCGCCCTGTCGAGGCGATCGAGATTTTCGGCCGTGTAGCCGACATAGTCGGCCCCCGGGGCTTGGAGATGGAGCTCCGACACCATGCTCCACATCGCCTCGCGCAGCAGCGAGGCGCATTGCATGGCCGCGTGCGAGCGAAGGATCGCCGGGTCGGGGGCACCGGCGAAATAGGCATCGAGAAAATCCTCCGCCTCGTCGGGCGAAAGCCCGGCATTGGAGGTGGCGCCTGCAAGATCGAACATGGCGGTGGAGAAGCCGGCATATTCGAAATCAATCAGCCAGAGCCGGTCGCCATCGTCGAGGATATTGGCCGGCAACAGGTCGTTGTGCGCGAAGACGATCGGCAGCGGCGCCTGGGCGGCCTCCAGTTCAGCGGCAAGCGCGAGGTAGCCCGGAAGATGCGGCTTCATGCGGCTGCCACCCTCCCGCAGCGTGCGGGCATAGTCGCGCACCACGTGGAACGGCCAGAAGAGAAAGGCGGCGCCGCTGACCTCCTGCGGCATCTCGCCATGGAACCGGCGCAGCAGGTCGGCCACCCGCCGCCGCCCGGCGGCAACATCTTCCGCGCTGAACGTCTTCGCACCGAGAAAGGCAGAGACCATCACACCGGGCTCGGCATAACGCACTTCGGGACCGAATCCGGCCGCATGCGCCGCACGGGCCGTCATCAGCTCCCGCTCGCGGAAGACGTGGTGGAAGGGATAGTCCCGGCCGAAGCGCACGACATGACGCCCCGCCCCATCGCTGACCAGATAGCTCTCGTTGCTGATACCGCCCTTCAGCGGCGCGATCTCGATGCGGCCCGCCCAGCAGGGCAGAGCACGGATGCGATCCTCGACGGCCCGGCTGGGTTCGACATGACCGTCCATCAGCTCACCCTTTCACGAATGCGGTTCGCGCCGGCTGAGATCAGCCGGTCCGCGATGATGGCGATGAAGGCGACGGACAGACCGGCGACGAGGCCGCGCCCCGTATCGGCCTTGGTGAGCGCGATATAAACCTCCTGCCCAAGATCACGCGTGCCCACCAGCGCCGTGATGACCAGCATGGAAAGGGCGAACATGATCGTCTGGTTGAGGCCGAGCAGGATTTCCGGCAGCGCCAGCTTCAGCTTGATCTTGACGAGAATCTGCCCGGGCGTGCAGCCCATGGCTCGGCCCGCCTCCACCACACGCGGATCGACGCGGTGAAGGCCCAGCACCGTGTAGCGGATCGCCGGCACGACGGAATAGGCGACGACGGCGATCATCGCGGTAAAATCCCCGACGCGGAAGAGCATGACGACAGGCATGAGATAGACGAAGGAAGGCAGCGTCTGCAGCGTATCGATAAGGAGTTGCAGCCAGCGCCACAGCCGGTCGCGCTCCGCCGCCAGAATGCCCAGCGGCACGCCGATAAGGCAGGCGAAGACGACGGAGACGCCGCAGAGATAGACGGTGATCATCGCCTTCTCCCATTGCCCGGTTGCGGCGATCAGGAAAGAAAGCACACCGACCAGCGTGGCGAGACGCAGGCCGCCCAGCCGGTAGCCGGCCAACGCGAGCAGCGCGACGACACCCGCCCAGGGCAGGTCGCCAAGCAGCCGCTTCAGCGGAACGAGAAGGTTCAGCAGAATGACGTTGCGGATCGCCTCCAGCGCATCGAAGAAATTGACGTTGATCCAGCGCACCATTTCGGACCAGAAAGTGCCGGTGGAGACCCGCCAGCTTTCCGGAAAGCTCTGCAGCGCGGGCACGACAAGCCCGGCAAGGAAGGTCGCGACGACGATGGCGAGCGCGGCGACGAAATAGGCATGACGGGAAACGAGGCCGCCATCCGTCGGGAGACCGGCTGCAGGCCGCTCAGCTTTCTCCGCATAGGCCTGGCTCAGCCGGTCGAGCGCCACGGCGAGCGCGACGATTGCAAGCCCGGCTTCGAGGCCCGCGCCGATATCGAGGCGGCGGAGCGCGGCGAGCACGTCGAAGCCGAGGCCGCCGGCACCGATCATCGAGGCGATGATGACCATGTTGAGCGAGAGCATGATGACCTGGTTGACCCCCACCATCAGGCTGTCCTTGGCCGAGGGCACCATGATCTTCCAGGTCATCTGCCGCCGGCTGCAACCGACCATGTTGCCGAGGTCGCGGATTTCCGATGGTACGGAGCGCATGGCGAGGATCGTGACGCGCGCCATCGGCGGCAGGGCATAGATCAGCGTCGCGACGATGGCTGCGGTCGGGCCGAAGCCGAAGAAGACGAGCACGGGCACGAGGTAGGCGAAAACGGGGATCGTCTGCATGAGGTCGAGGATGGGAACCAGTACCCGCTCGAAGACCGGCCAGCGCCAGGCGGCAAGGCCGAGCAGCAGGCCGGCCACCACGCCGATCGGCACCGCGACGACGATGGAGGCAAGCGTCACCATGGCGCTCGTCCATTGGCCGAAGAGGACGAGGAAGCCGAAGCAGGCCGTGACGAGCGCGGCGAGCCGCACGCCGCCGGCATGATGGCCGATCAGCGCAACGATGGCGAGAACCGCCAGCCAGGAGAGTGGCGGCAGGTGCTGCACGGCGCTCGAGCCCTGCCCCGACAGGAGCCCGCTCGAGAGCAGGCCGAGCGCCACCCGATAGGGCAGGTCGATGATCTCGGCGAGGAACCGGGTGAAGTCCGTGAAGGTGAAGAGGCCGAAGCTCGCCTCGTCCACCAGCCATTTCGTCGCCTTGCCGATCCAGCGCGCCGCCGGGATCTCGAAAGCGCGCGGGTAGGAGAAGGCCCATTTCGCAACGCCCTCGCCGAACTGCCAGAAGAGGACCAAGAGGGCGAGCGCCGCAGGCCACAGCCAGCGCGTCCGCACAGCACCACGCGCGGTCGGATTTTCCGGGATCGGTTCGGCGACTGGCTGGAGAACGGGGAAGGACGCGCCCATGTCGTCAGCCCCGCATCATCACGTCGATGACCGCCGCGCGGTCGAGGAGGCCGACGGGTATTCCCGCCGCGTCGAGTGCGGCGAGTGTCTCCGCACCGTGCGAAAAAAGCGGCGCGGCTTCGGCCACCGGCGCATTGGCGCGGATCGAGGCCTGCGGCAGCGTACCGTTGAGCGGCCGCATGAGGGTGGCCACCTTGACGACCTTGGCCCTGGCGACGCTGCGCGTGAACTCCGCCACATAGGGGGTCGCCGGGTTCAACACGAGATCCTCCGGCGTGCCCGCCTGCACGATCTCGCCATCCTTCATGATGGCGATGCGGTCGGCAAGGCGGATCGCTTCGTCGAAATCATGTGTGATGAAGACGATGGTCTTCCTCAGCACCGATTGCAGGCGCAGGAACTCGTCCTGCATCTCCCGCCGTATCAGCGGGTCGAGCGCGGAAAAGGGCTCGTCGAGGAACCAGAGCTCCGGCTCGACGGCCAGCGAGCGGGCAATGCCGACGCGCTGCTGCTGGCCGCCGGACAGCTCGCGCGGGAAGGCATTCTCGCGGCCGGCAAGACCGACGAGATCGATCATGCGCCGCGCCCGCTCCTCTCGCGCCGCCCGCTCGACACCCTGGATCTCCAGCGGAAAGGCGACATTCGCCAGCACCGTGAGATGCGGCAGCAAGGCGAAATGCTGGAAGACCATGCCCATCTGGTGGCGGCGGATCTCGATCATCCGCGCCTCGCTCGCCGCCAGGAGATTCTCGCCGTTGAAGAGGATGTCGCCGGAGGTCGGCTCGATGAGACGGGAGAGGCAGCGCACCAGCGTCGACTTGCCCGAGCCGGACAGGCCCATAATGACGAAGATCTCGCCCTCGCGCACCTCGATGTTGACATCGCGCACCGCACCGACAGCGCCGGCCGCGCGCAACTCCGCACTCGTCAGCCGGGCAGACGAGGAGCCGACGAGGGATTTGCCGCCTGCTCCAAAAATCTTCCAGACGCCGCGGCAGACAAGTTTCGGTTCGCTAGAGGCCATTTTCATTCCGGTCGCGTCATCGAAACGCGGTCCTTGCGGGACCGCACGAAAGGTGCCCGGCCTCCCCTGCTGGCGGAGGGCCGGGCCTTGCGCGCTACTTCTTGATCCAGCCGGACCAGCGCGCTTCGTTCGCCGCCATCCATTCGGCGACCACCTCGGAGACCTTCTTGCCGTCGAGGTCCACCTTGGTGATCATCGCCCCCATTTCGTCGTTGTTGATGTTAAACGCCTTAATGGCGGCATAAGCGCCCGGCCACTTGTCCTTGACGCCGGACCAGCCGACCTTCCAGATCGGGCCGAAGGGCTTGCCGCAATCATAGGCGGCATCGGGGTTCACGCCGGTCGCCGGATCCTCGTAGCATTCCTTCGAATAGGGCGGGAACTCGACCCACTCGCCCTTGTACTTGGCCGGCGCCCAGTGCGGCGCGTATATCCACAGGAGGATGGGCGCCTGGCGCTGGTAGGCGCTTTCCAGTTCGGCAAAGAGCGCGGCGTCCGTGCCGGCATGGATCACCTCAAAGGGCAGGTCCAGCGCCTCGACGCGCTCGTCATCGAAGCCGCCCCACGTGACGGGGCCGCCGAGATAACGCCCCTTTGGCGCGGTTTCCGGAATGGAGAAGGCTTCCGCGCATGCCTCGCTCTTCAGCGCCTCCCAGTTCGGCAGGCCGGGGCATTTCTCCTTCATATAGGCCGGATACCACCACTCTTCCTTGGCCTGCATGCCGGTCTCGCCGAAATTCTCGACCTTGCCGGTGGCCGTCGCGGCGTCCATCGCGTCGCGGCCGGTCGTTTCCCACATTTCCATGGCGACGTGCAGGTCGCCGGTTTCCAGCCCCGCAAACTGCGCGAGATAGTCGGCCTGGACATATTCGACGGAATAGCCGGCCTTCTTCAGCACCTCACCCATGATCTCGGTGGTGATGAGCTGGCCCGTCCAGTCGTGCAGAGTCAGCTTGATGGGGTCAGTGGATTCCTGCGCCGCTGCGGGCGCAATCGTGAAGGCCGCGGACAGGCAGAGCGTCGCGGCAAACAGTCCTGACAGGCGAATAGGTTGAAACATGCGTGATCTCCCGGTCGCACTTTGAAGTCGATGCTGTATGATGCGCCGGATGCCGTTCCCCGTACTTTTGTATCTGTCGGCCTGCGCACGGTAGCGATCTCACGCTGGATAAAAGCGGCTGTCAATCCTGCAATGTGGCTTTTTCTGCCTTTATGACCGAATTTGCGGCTTTCTTGCCAGATGATCCGTCTAGGATTATGAAGCAGGAGAACGCATGCGGACATGACGACGATGAACCACTCCAAACGCCACAACGACATTCTGAGGCTGCTCCAGCAGGACGGCACGGTGACGATCGCCGACCTTGCCAAGAAACTCGACGTTTCGCTGGAAACCGTGCGACGGGACATCAAGCCGCTGACGACGAACGGCACCGTGCTGAAGATGCACGGCGCCGTGGCGCTGCCCTCCGTGGTCGGCGAAGCGCCCTTTGAAAAGCGTATGCGCGAAAACAGCGAGGCGAAGAAGGCGATCGCCGTCGCCATGGCCGCGACGATTCGCGACGGTGATTCGATCATGCTCGATACGGGCACGACGACGAGCTACCTCGCCCGTGAATTGCTGGGGCACCGACGGCTAACGGTCGTGACCAACTCCTCCGACATCGCCCGCACCCTTTCAACGGTCAACGACAACAGGGTCTACATGGCGGGCGGCGAATTGCGCAGCGACAACGGCGCCGCCTTCGGCGTCTCGGCGATCGAGTTCATCAGCCATTTCACCGTGGGCCACGCGGTCATTTCCACGGGCGCGATCGATGCCGGCATCGGGGTGATGGACTACGACCTCGAGGAGGCGGAGTTCGCCCGGGCCGTGGTCTCGCGCGGCAAGCGAGCCGTCGTCGTCACGGATCATACGAAGTTCGGCCGGCAGGGGCTGGTACGGGTCTGCGAATTCAGCATGCTGACCGATCTTTTCACCGACAAGACGCCGCCCCGCGATGTCTCCGCCTCGCTGAAGGCGGCTGGCGTCAACGTCACGTTGGCACGCTGACGAAAAAGCGGCCCGGCGGATATCCCGCCGAACCGCTTTGCATCCCCCTCGGAAACCCGGGCGATCACTTCATCATCGAGCACTGGCGCCCGAAAAGAGCGCAGGGATCCTTGTAGACTTCCCCGCACTCAAAAGCCTTGTGGCTAGTAGGCATTTTCGTAGGCGGCGCAGATTTCCGCCTGCGTCTTGCCGGCAAGGTAGGCGATCTCGCCTTCCTTGTGCTTGACGTAGACATCGGCAAAGCCTTCCGGGAACCAGCCGCACACCGTTGCATTGCCACGGAACCGCTGGAGCGCGGCCTCCAGCGTCTGCGGCAGACGAACGTAGCCGCGTGCAGCCAGCGCCTCGACGGTCAAAAGAGATAAATCCTCCTGCGTCGCCTCCGGCACGGCAAGCCCCTCTTCGATACCCTGCACGCCGGCATGCACGATGGCGGCAAGCGTCAGATGCGGATTGGCCGTGCCGTCGGCAGCACGGAACTCGAAATTGAACTGGGCAGCGCGGGCGATGTCGCTGATGTCGGAAACCGGGCAGATGCGCACCGACGCCTCACGATCGCGGAAACCGAGATTGTTGAAGGCCGCGCTCCAGCGATGCGGCGTGAGACGCAGATAGGAGACGACGCTCGGCGCGGTAATGGCGATGATCGAATCGAGGTATTTCAGGATACCGGCAACGAACTTTCCGGCGACGTCGGAGAGCTCGTGCTTGCCGTTCGGATCATGCGTGACGGGATTGCCGGCTGCGTCCAGCATGCTCATATGCACATGCACGCCATTGCCGACGCCCGCGGGGTCGCGGATCGGCGTGAAGGTGGGATCGTAGCCAAGCTCGCGGGCGACAAGACCGACGAGCTCGCGGGTGATCAGCGAATGGTCCGCGACGGTGACGCCCTTCTGCGGGCCCATCGTCACCTCGAACTGGCCGGCGCCGAACTCCTTCAGGATGGTGTCGGGCGTGACGCCCGCTTCCCGCATCGCCGCGATGATCGCCTCGCAGAAATGCCGCTCCTCCTGGAAACCGCCGAGCGTAAAAGCCTTGCCGATATCGGAGACGAGGTGCTTGATCTGGAATTCGTGCTCGAAGGCGCCGTAGAGCGTGACGCCCGCCACCCTTTGCAGGCGATCTAGCGCCGCCTCGAGGATCGAACGCGTGCAGAATTCCCAGGGCCGACCGTCGGTATAGCGGATGTTGCCGAGAACGAAATTCTCGTTCGGTGCCCCCTCCTCGCTCTCGATGCTGACGCTCGTCGCCGGATCGGGAATGAGCACGAGATCGCCGAGCGAGCCGAACGGGCTTTCGGCGATGTTGTCGAAGCAGGTGATCTGCACATTGGTCGGCGTCCAGCCGACACCACGCCTCAGACGCTTCTCCATCTGCACCAGCGGAAAAGCCTTGCCGCGCACTTTGCCCGAAAGGTCGCCGCAGCAGGCGACCATCATTTCTTCACGTTTCATCAGCGTCCCCGTTGATCTGATCATAGCCCGGCATCGAAAAGCGGATACCGTCCCAATCCTTGATGCGTTTCTGCGTCGCCCCCCAATCGGCCTCGGAGACGCGCACGATCAGCGCCTCGACAAGTGCCATGGCGGCCGCCACCGTATCCCAGGCCGTGCCGGCATCGATCGGCAGCGCGACGATATGGTCGGCGCTGCGCGCCGCCGGCGACATCCACTTGTCGGTGACGACGACGATCGTCGCGCCGCGCTTTTCGGCGATGGTCTCGGCAAGGCGCGCCAGGCTGAGCTGGTAACGCCGGAAATCGAACAGCAGAACGACGTCCTTCCGGCGCATGCGCAGGACGTGCTCCGGCCATATTTCCGGGTTGCCGGCCATATGGTAGATGCCGCTGCGGATCTGGCGCAGGTGGATCGACAGGAACGCGGCGACATTGTCGCTGACGCGCCCGCCGAGCAGGAAAATGTTGCGCGCGGGATCGGCGAGCAGCTCGGCAAGGATGTCGAACTGCGCCTGCGACACCGTTGCGGTCATCTCCTGCATCACGGCCGAGACGCGCGCGACGTATTCCGACAGGAATTCCGAATGGCCCACCGGCTTCTGGCTCGATTTCAGGTCGAGCGGCGAGCGCTGCCCTTCCTTCAGCTCGGCAATCAGCTGGCGCTGCAGGTCCTGGAAGCCCCCACAGCCGATCTTGCTGACGAAACGGGTGATCGAGGGGGCGCTGACGCCGGTCTTGGCCGCCAGCTCCTGGATGCTTTCGAGGCCCGTGAAGGGGTAATCCGCAAGAATGGCATTGGCGATCTTGCGCTCGCTGGCGGTCAGCTGCGCTGCGGCATCGCGAATCCTCGTGCGGATCGTCGTCGACGATTTCCCATCGCTCATTGGCGTTCGTTCCCTTGGTTGGTCCGGATATTTGCGCCATGAAAAAAATTAGTCAAATGGAAAAATGCAATTGACTATGATCGAAAAATTTCTTTGACTGACTGTCATGAAAACCCGACCCACCGGGTCCACGACGGATGCCACTCCATGCTCAGGTTCGCCGACCGCGACACGACCAGACTGCTGCAGACGGGCGATCCGGAGCCGGTGGAATGGATCAATGCCGCCGGTGCCTCTTCGATCTTCCTGACCTGCGAGCATGCCGGCCGCGCCATTCCGGCGGCCCTCGGCGATCTCGGCATTCCCGCCGCCGAAATGGACCGCCACATCGCCTATGACGTCGGCGCCGAGGGCGTAGCCCGCGGTCTTGCCGAACGGCTCGACGCCGCGCTCGTCCTGCAGCGCTACAGCCGCCTCGTCATCGACTGCAACCGTCCCTTCGAGGCGAAGGACTGCGTCGTCCTTGAGAGCGATGGCACCCCGGTGCCGGCCAATGCCGATATCTCCGATCTCGACCGCCGCCGCCGCTTCGTTGAGATTCACCAGCCGCTGCACGAAGCGATCGCCGCCGCGCTCGACCAGCGCCAGGCAAGCGGAAAGCCGCTTCTGCTCGTCTCGGTGCACAGCTTCACCCCGGTGATGCGCGCGACGGGCGCCGTCAGGGATTTCGAACTCGGCCTGCTCTACAATCGCGACGCCCGCCTTGCCGAACGGCTCGCGCAGACGTTCCGCGCCGCCAATCCGGACGTTACCGTCAAGCTCAACGCACCTTACCACGTCGACGACATCTCCGACTACACGATCCCGGTGCATGGCGAGCGGCGTGGCATTGCGCATGTGCTTCTGGAAGTCCGCAACGACCTCATCAACGATGCCCGCGGGCAGGAGGAATGGGCAGGCCGCCTGGCCGGCCCCCTCCGCCTTGCGGCAGACAGCCTCGAAGGAAACGCCTGATGGCCGCTGACCATCTGACCACCCGTGACGTGCCGCTCGATCCGGCCGCCGCCGCCATTCTCTTCATCGACGTGCAGAACTTTTCCGTGCGCCGCGAGGGCGGCGAGTTCAAGGACGTGTCCGACGCCGATATCGCCGGGAAATACGGCTATTATTTCAAGCGCGTCCACGAGGTGGCGATCCCGAACATGCAGCGCCTGCTCGAAGGCTTCCGCAAGGCCGGCATCGAGGTGTTGCACACGACCATCGAGAGCCTCACCAGGGACGGCCGCGACCGCAGCCTCGACTACAAGATCACCGGCTTCAACGTGCCGAAGGGCTCATGGGACGGCAAGGTCATCGACGAGCTGGAGCCGCTCGACGACGAGATCGTCTTTCCGAAGAGCTCGTCCAGCGTCTTCGTGTCCACCCATATCGACTATATCCTGCGCAATCTCGGCGTAAAACAACTCGTGCTGTGTGGACTTCTGACCGACCAGTGCGTGGAATCGGCCATTCGCGATGCCTGCGACCTCAACTATCTCGTGACGCTCGTGCCGGATGCCTGCGGCACCTATTCGCAGGAGCGGCATGATTTTTCGCTCAACGCCATCAAGGGCTATTGCCGCCAGGTCTCGACCGACGCGCTGCTGAAGGAAATCGGGCAGTAAGGCCCGCAGACGAACAGACGGGACGGAACAAGGAGCATCCGAAAGCGGGCCGCAGAACAAAACAAAAAGGCAGGACCGCGCGACATTTCACTGCCCAAAGGCATTAAAAAGGGGAACGACCATGATGAAGACTTCAAGACTGCTTCTGGCGGCCGCAAGCCTTGCGCTCGCCGCGTCCGCGGCCTTTGCCGAAGACGACAAGATCGTCATCGGCGGCGCACTTTCCATGACGGGCATCCAGGCCCCGCTCGACACGCCCGGCTATAACGGCGCGCAGGTCGCAGTGAAATATCTCAACGACAACGGCGGCGTGCTCGGCAAACAGGTCGAGTTCATCAACATCGACGGCAAGTCCGATCCCGTCACCGTCGGCAACGTCGCCGTCGAGCTGATCGACAAGGGTGCCCAGGTCATCGTCGCGCCGTGCGATTTCGACTTCGGTTCACCGGCGAGCCGCGAGGCGCAGTCGGCCGGACTCGTCGGCATCTCCACCTGCGCGTCCGACCCGCTCTATTCTTCCTGGTCGCTCGGCGACAAGCAGTTCACGCTTTCCATGTGGAACACCACGATGGGCGCGACCGCGGCCGATTTCGCCTTCAAGGAAAAGGGCTGGAAGACGGCCTATGTCGTTACCGACCAGTTCATCGCCTATACCAAGTCGCTCTCGAAATACTTCGTCGAGCAGTTCAAGGCCGATGGCGGCGAAATCCTGCTGGAAGACACCTATACGAACGGCGACAACAATTTTTCCGCCCAGCTCGCGCGTCTCCAGGCGCTCGGCAAGAAGCCGGACGTGATCTTCGTCTCGTCCTACGGCACGGATATCGGCGTGATCATCCGCGCGTTGCGTGAAGTGGGTTATGATGCGCCGATCCTCGGTGGCGATGCCTATGACGACCCGGCGATGCACCAGGCGCTCGGCGAAAAATTCGGCAACAACGTCTATTTCGTCACGCATACCTGGATGGGCCCGGAAGCCCACCCGGACATGGCGAAATTCATCGAGCTCTACACCGCCATGCATGGCAAGGCACCGGATACGTCCTTCGTCTCGACCGGCTGGGATACGATCATGCTGCTTGCCGAAGCGATCAAAGCGGCCGGCACGACGGAAGGCGGCGCACTCGCCAAGGCGCTGGAAGACGGCCAGTTCAAGCTTCTGACCGGTGACCTCGACTATGGCACGGCCGAAGAGGGCCACGTTCCGAACAAGGCGGCGGCACTCATCGAGCTGAAGGGCGGCAAACCGACCTTCGTGGGCTGGCGCAAGCCGGAATCCCTGCCGAAGCCCTGATCGCACCTCACGGGCCGGCCCTTGAAGCCGGCCCATCACCTTCGGAAAAGCCATGTCTGAAACCCGCCTCGCGGTAAACGACGTGTCGGTGGAATTCACCGGCCTCCGCGCCCTCGACCATGTGTCACTCTCCGTTGCAACCGGCGAGGTCGTCGGCCTCATCGGGCCGAACGGCTCCGGCAAGACCACGCTCATCAACGCCATCACCGGCCAGGTGAAGCTTGCGGGCGGCACGATCACCGCCGGCGACACAAAACTCTCCGGCCTCTCCCCGCGCGAGATCGCACTGGCGGGCGTCAGCCGTTCCTTCCAGATCGTTCGCCTCTTCAACACGATGACGGTGCTGGAGAATGTCGAGGCCGCGGCGCTGGCAAAGGGCGCCTCGCGCGCCGTTGCCGCCGAGCGCGCCAAGGGCCTGCTCGCCGAACTCGCCCTCTCGGCAAAGTCGGACGAACTGGGCGAAAGCCTCAGCTACGGCGACAAGCGCCGCGTCGAGATCGCCCGGGCGCTCGCCGCCGAACCGCGCTTCCTGCTGCTCGACGAGCCCGCCGCCGGCATGAACGACGCGGAGACGGAAACCCTGCTGCACACCCTGTCCGAACTACCGAAGAAGCGCGGCCTCGGCCTACTCATCATCGACCACGACATGGGCCTCATCATGCGCCTCTGCCACCGGCTGCATGTGCTCGCCTCCGGCCGTACCATCGCGGAAGGCGACGCCGCCCATGTCCGCAGCCATCCTGATGTCATCGAAGCCTATCTCGGCAAGGGAGCGGCGCATGCTTGAGATTTCCGACCTCTCCGTCAGCTACGGCACGATCCGCGCGGTGCGTGGCGTCAGTTTCTCCGTCGCCAAAGGCGAGCTGGTCAGCCTGCTCGGTGCCAACGGCGCAGGCAAATCCTCGACCATCAAGTGCATCGCCGGCGCGCTGAAGGCGGCGGGCGGTTCGATCGTGCTCGAAGGCAAGGACATCACCGCCGCCAACCCTGAACAGGTCATCCGCGCCGGCCTTGCCACCGTGCCGGAAACCCGCGACGTCTTTCCCGACCTGACGGTCGCCGAAAACCTCATGCTCGGCGCCTACATCCACCGCCGCGACCAGGCCGGCAACCGCCAGAACCTCGAAAAGCTGCACACCCTTTTCCCGCGTCTTGCCGAGCGCACGCACCAGCCTGCCGGCACGCTTTCGGGCGGCGAACAGCAGATGCTGGTCATCGCCCGCGCGCTGATGGCGCGGCCCAGCGTCCTCCTTCTCGACGAACCCTCGCTCGGCCTTGCGCCCGCCATTGTCGAGCGCATCTTCGAGATGATCGAGACACTGAAGAAATCCGGCCTCACCATCCTGCTCGTCGAGCAGAACGTCAACCAGGCGCTCTCCGTCGCCGACCGCGCCTATGTCATGCGGCTCGGCGCCATCGTCGCCTCCGGCACCGCCGACGAGATCCGCTCCGGAAGCGATCTCAGCGCACACTATCTGGGAGGCTGACCGATGGCTTTCGCGATCCAGTTCGTCATCGACGTCCTGAGCCTCGGCGGGGCCTATGCCCTCATGGCGCTCGGACTTGTCATCATCTACGGCATCCTGCGCCTCGTAAACTTCGCCTATGGCGAACTCATCATGGTCGCCGGCTACACCATGTATCTTTCGAGCGGCTCGGGCCTGCCCTGGCTGGTCATGGCCGTCGTCGCTGTCGCCATGGCCGTGCTTTTCGGCATCCTCACGGACTACGCCGCCTTCCGTCCGGTGCGCGCCAAATCGGTAACCGCCGTCCTGATCACCTCCTTCGCCTTCTCCAACCTGTTGCAGAACGCCGCCCTGCTCTTCATCTCCCCGCGCCCACGCAACGTGCCGCTGCCGGAGATCTTTTCGCAGACCGTCTCGATCGGCGGCGCGATCACGCCGGTGCGCAACCTCATCACCATCGCCGCTTCGATCGTGCTGCTCGCCGCCGTCGCCTTCCTGATGCGCAAAACGACGCTCGGCATCGCCATGCGCGCGGCGGCGACAAACTTCACCATGGCACGCATGCTGGGCGTCCCGGCGAACCTCATCATCTCCTCGGCCTTCGCGTTGTCCGGTTTCCTTGCCGGCGTCGTCGGCATTCTCTGGATCGGGCGCATCGGTACGGTCGTGCCGGGCGTCGGACTGGAGCCGCTGCTCGTCGCCTTCATCGCCACCGTCATCGGCGGCATGCGCAGCCTTCCCGGCGCCGTCGTCGGCGGTTTCCTCCTGGCACTCATCGACACGACGCTCAACTACACCCTGTCGCAGGACCTCCTGAAATTCCGCGACGCCTTCACCTTCAGCCTCGTCATCCTGATCCTGCTCTGGCGTCCGCAGGGCCTCATCAAGGGTCCGGCGAGCGGGCAGCGGACCTGAGGAGCGGATCCATGAAACACACCTATCTCACCGCGCTCATCCTCATCGCTGTCGTCGCCGCCATCGCCATCGGCAGCCAGATGCTCGGCATTCGCCTCTATGACCGCATCGCCACCAACCTCCTGATCTCGCTGGTCCTCGTCGTCGGCCTGCAGACCTTCATGGGCAATTCGGGCCTGCTCTCCTTCGCCCATATCGGCTTCATGGGTTTCGGGGCCTACACCTCCGCTGTGCTGACCATTCCCGCGCAGATGAAGGGCATGGCGCTGCCGGATCTCTATGACTTCCTGAAGGTCGTCGAAGTCTCGCCGTTCCTCGCCATGCTCGCGGCCGGCGTCGTCGCCGCGCTCGTGGCGGCAGTCGTCGCCTATCCACTGATGCGGCTCTCGGATGCCGCGGCCGTCATCACCTCCTTCGCGCTGCTCGTCGTGCTCTACACGGTCATGAACAACTGGAGCGCGATCACCAACGGGCCGCGCACGCTCTTCGGCCTGCCGAAGACGACGGACATGCCGCTCGCCGCCATCATCGCGGCCATCGTCATCGTCGTCGCCCTCCTCTTCAAGGAATCGCGCACCGGCAAGCTTCTGCGCGCCTCGCGGGAAGACGAAGTGGCCGCCGCCGCACTCGGCGCCGATATCCCGCGCCTGCGCTGGCGCGCCTTCATCCTCGCCGCCTTCATCGCCGGCATCGGCGGCGCGCTCTGGGGCCACTTCATCACCTCCTTCGCGCCGAAAGCCTTCTACCTGAAGGAAACCTTCCTCATCGTCACCATGCTGGTGATCGGCGGGGCGAACACGGTGACGGGCGCCGTCGCCGGCGCGATCCTCATCACCTTCGCCTATGAGGGCCTGCGCGGCACCGAAAGCGCGCTGAACGCCACAGCCATCGGCGCCGGCCAGGTCGTCGGTCTCACCGAGATCGTGCTGGCACTCGCCATGATCGCCGTGATGATCGTCAAGCCCGGCGGCCTCTTCCCGAACCGCGAGATCGGCCACATCCTCACCCGCACCCGCCGCAAGAAGGAGTTTTCGTCGTGAGCTGGAAAACCGCCTACCGTTCCTTCTACTATGCCTATGCCGAGGAACCGGGCGACATTACGCTCGATCCCGATACGACGGCCCTGCTCGTCATCGATATCCAGAACACCTACCTCGACCCGAAGGACACGCTGGAGGAAACCGCCCGCTGGCAACCCTTCTACGATCGCATGCGGGGCACGGTGATTCCGAACACTGCACGACTGATCGAGGAATGCCGCAAACGCCAGGTGGAGGTCATCTTCGCCCGCATCGCCTGCCAGAAGCCGGATGGCCGCGACCGCTCGCTGAGCCAGAAGAAACCGGGCTTCAACTACCTGCTGCTGCCGAAGGAACTGCCCGAGGGCCAGGTCGTGCCGGAACTCGAACCGCGCGCCGACGAGATCGTCATCACCAAGACGACCGACAGCGCGCTGACCGGCACGAACCTTCGCCTGATCCTGCACAATATGGGCATCAAGGACGTCATCTGCTGCGGCATCTTCACCGACCAGTGCGTCTCCTCCACCGTGCGCAGCCTTGCGGATGAAAGTTTCGGCGTGGTCGTCGTCGACGATTGCGGCGCGGCGGCGACGGACGAGCTGCACCGGCGTGAGCTGGAGATCATCAACATGATCTACTGCCACGTCGTCCAGCTCGACGAGGTCCTGACCTTCTTCAAATAACGAGGAGAGCGACATGTCCGGCCTCTACGCCCGCGAAAGCCGATCGGTCTCGACGATGGCGCATCTGCGCTTCTTTCCGCAGGCGGTGGTCGGCGGAAACGGGGCCTATCTGACCGGCGACGACGGGCGAAAGCTGCTCGATTTTGCCGCGTCCTGGGGCGCAGCGAGCCTCGGCCATGCGCATCCGGCCATCCGCGAGGCGGTAAACCGCGCGCTCTCCGACCAGGCGGGCGCAAGCTACCTCTCCACCGCCAACGAACCCTGCGTTCTCCTCGCCGAGAAGCTGCTGTCCCTCGTGCCGGAGCGCGCCCGCGGCCGCGTCTGGTTCGGACATTCCGGCTCGGATGCCAACGAGACGGTCGCCCGCATGGTCGTTGCCGCCACCGGCCGGCCGCGCATCCTCGCCTTCGACGGCGCCTATCACGGCGGCACCGTCGGCTCCATGGCCGTCTCCGGCCACCCATCGCAACAGGGCGCGCGGGCGAAGAACCTGACGCTCATACCCTACCCCAACAGCTACGCCGCCGGCAGCCCGGATGCCGCGAAGGACGCCGCCCTCGCCCACCTCGAAAAACTTTTCGCGACGGAGGTCCCGCCGCAGGAGGTCGCCGCCTTCTTCATCGAGCCGATCCAGTCGGATGGCGGCATGCTGGTTCCACCGGACGGCTTCTTTCCAGCGTTGGAAGCGCTCTGCCGCCAACACGGTATCCTCATCGTCTCGGACGAGGTGAAGGTCGGCCTCGGCCGCACCGGCCGCTTCAATGCCTTCGCCCATTTCGGCATCGAGCCCGATATCGCCGTCTTCGGCAAGGGCCTCGGCGGCGGCCTGCCGATTTCGGCGGTGGTCGGCCCGGAGGCGATCCTGAACCACGCCGTCGCCTTTTCGCTGCAGACCGTACACGGCAATCCCGTCTGCGCCGCGGCGGCGCTCGCCGTGCTGCACACCATCGAGCGCGACAACCTGGTGGCAAATGCCGAGCGGACGGGCCGCGTGCTGCGCGAGGCGCTCGACCGCCTCGCCGCCCGCCACGCCCTGATCGGCGATGTACGCGGCCGCGGCCTCGCCCTCGGGGTCGAGTTGACGGACGCACGCCAAACGGCGCTGACGGTCTACCGCGCCTTCCAGCTCGGCCTCGTGCTCTATTATGTCGGCGTGAATTCCAACGTGCTGGAGTTTACGCCACCGCTGACCTTGACGGAGGCGGAAGCGCAGGAGGGCGTCGCGATCCTCGGCCAGGCGCTCGCCGATGTCGCGGCGGGGCGTGTCGACGAAGCGTTGCTTGCGGACTTCGCCGGCTGGTAGGTTTCAGGCGGCCGAGAGGCGAAGCGCGACGCCCAGCAGGGTGCGTGCACCGGCGATGATATGTTCGTCGGAGACGAACTCCGCCTCGTTGTGGCTGACGCCGTTCCGGCACGGCACGAAGATCATCGCCGCCGGTGCAACCCGACCCACGAAGAGCGCGTCGTGGAAAGCGCCCGACACCATCGGCCGGCAACGGATGCCGAGCGCCCGGCACGTCTCCTCGATAGCCGCCGTCACCGACGGGGCAAAGCGCCCGGGAGCCATATCGACCCGTTGCTGGATGGCCGTCCTGCAACCCCACCGCTCGCCAGCCCCCTCGCATTCCTCCCTCACACGCTGCTCCATCGCTGCTAGCGTCGCTGCGTCCGGATGGCGGATATCGACGGTAAAGGAGACCCGGCTGGGGATGACATTGATGGAGCCGGGCTCGGCAGCAATGCGGCCGACCGTCAGCCGCGCTTCGGGATCGGCAGGCATGATATCGTCCTGGATACGCGCGATGGCGGCCGCAGCCGCCCCCATGGGATCCTTGCGGAACTCGAGCGGCGTCGTGCCGGCATGCGCCGCCTCGCCGGAGAAGGCGACCTCCAGCCACTTCGTGCCCTGAACAGCGGTGACGACACCGATCGGCACATCCTCGCGTTCAAGGATGGGGCCTTGCTCGATATGCAGTTCGACAAAGGCGGAGATCGGGTGCCCGATGGGGCGCACCCTGGCCTGGGGCAAGGCATCGAGCGTCGCTGCCAGTTCGTCGGCAAGCAGCGCACCGTCCGTCGCCTGCGCACCCCGCCAATCGGACATGCTGCCCGCCCTGGCAAAGGCCATGGAGCCCATGCATCCCGGTGAGAAGCGGCTGCCCTCCTCGTTGGTAAAGGCGACCACTTCGATGGCGCGGTCCGTCTCTATGCCCGCATCGGCGAGCGCCTCCAGCGCCTCGAAGGCGCTGAGCGTGCCGAGCGCGCCGTCGAAGCGGCCGCCGGTCGGCTGACTGTCGAGATGGCTGCCAATAAGGAGCGGCGGCAGCGCCGTATCCCGGCCTTCACGGCGGAGAAAGAGATTGGCCGCTTCATCCTGAAACACGCCGAAACCGCGGGCCATTGCACGTTCGGCGAGGAGCCGCCGGGCAGCACGATCTTCGACGCTCAAGGCCTGCCGATTGACGCCGCCGGCGGGTGTCGCGCCGATGGCCGCGAAGTCGGCAACGGATCTGAGGAGGCGCGCGGGGTTGACCTCCGGCTGCCGGCTCATCGGCCGAGGCCTGCGATGAAACGCTTCACCCGGTCTGGATCGACCGCGTTCCACCAGACACCGTCATATTTGAGGGCACTGGCGATGATGACGCCGTCGGCGACGGCAAGGATGTCATTGGCATTGTCGTGGGTGACGCCGCTGCCGACCAGTGTCGGCAGCGAGGCGGCCTCCTTGATCATGCGGATATAGCCGAGATCAGCCGTATGGCCGGTGCGCTGGCCGGTGGCTATGACGACGTCGGCGTCGAAGAAAACGAGATCCTTGACCTGCTCCTCCACCGGCCGGTCGGCGACGATGGCATGTGCGCCGTGCTTGACATGGGCGTCAGCGAAGATGCGGATACCCTTGGCGCGAAGCTGCGCGCGGTAGCGCATGGCGCGGGCGGACTCTCCCTCCACGATACCTTCGTTGGCGATATAGGCGTTGGCCCACTGGTTGACGCGGATGAAGGAGGCCGACGACGCCGAGGCGATGGCAAGCGCCGGGATTGCCGCATTGGCGAGCACGTTGATGCCGATGGGCCGGCCGAGTTCGCGGCGGATGCGGTCGGCGATGACGGCCATATGGGCGGAGGTTTCATGACCGATATCGTCAGGCTTGGCGAAGGGCACGTCACCGTGGTTTTCCACGATCAGCGCATCGCAGCCGCCGGCGAGGTAAGCGCGCGCATCCGAGAGGCCGCGCTCGTAGATTGCATCAACGCCCTCGTCGTCATACCGCGGCGCGCCGGGCAGCGGCATCAGGTGCACCACGCCGATCACCGGCTTGTCGCGCCCGAAAAGCGTCTTCAGCGTATCCTTGTCCTGTCGTCCGATAGGGTTGCTCATGGCGATCACACGTTTTCCAGTTTCAGTGTCTTGGTAAGGGCGGAGATTTCCGCCCGGGTCGGGAAGGAGGCGAGCGTGCCGGGGCGGCCGACGGCAATACCGGCCGCTCGTGTCGCCAGCAGCGCGGCGTCCGGCAGCAATGCCCCCTGGGCAAGAAGGCCCACCAGCGTGCCCGCGAAACAATCACCCGCGCCGCTGGCATCGACGGCCTCCACCTCTCCGGGCGGCAGGCGGATGCCGGACGAGGCCCCCTCATCGAGAAGCAGGGCGCCTGCACTGCCGAGCGTGACGATGGCGCTGCCGGCGCCCATGGCGAGCAGGCGGCGCGCGGCGCGCTCGGCATCGGCCTCGCCGGTCAGGGCTTTCGCCTCCGGCCGGTTGACGACGATGAGCGACACCGCCGAAAGATCGAACGGGTCGGCCGGCAGCGGGCTCGGATTGAGGACCGTGACGAGGCCCGCGGACCGCGCCGCCGCCAGGCAGGCCAGTGTCGCCGCCTGCGGGAGATTGCCTTGCATCAGCAGGATGTCCCCGGCTGCCCATGTGTCGCAGAGGGCGGTCATGGCGAGCGGGTCGAAGGCTTCCGCACAGGCTGCGGCGGTAACGATGACGTTTTCGCCGTCACGGTCGATCATGATCACCGAGCGGTCGCAAGGCAAATCGAGATGCAGGAGGTGAAGCGCCGGGATTTCGGCGGCGATCCGCCTCTCCACCCAGTCGCTCGCCGCATCGCGGCCGACCGGCGCCCAGAGGGCCACCGCGGCCCCCGTGCGTGTCGCGGCGACCGCCTGGTTGGCGCCCTTGCCACCCGGGCCGTCGCCGGCAGCGGTCGCATTCAACGTTTCGCCGGGCAGCGGCAAGCGCTCCAGGCGAAAGCTCGTATCGATGCAGACATTGCCGACGACGTGAATGGTCATGGGACGCGTTCCTGGGCTCTCCGGTCAGTCCGTCGCCCAGGCGAGCATCTGCTCGAACAGGGTCTTGTAGCCCGGCCAGGCGATGAACTCCGGCGGCAGCCAGTGCGGGCCGACGTCGGAGGTCCAGACCAGCGTGCGGCCCTTTTCATAGGTGCCGGTGACGAGCAGCGGCAACGAGCCGTACTCGCTGGAAACCGTCATCAGCTGGTTGGCGCCGTCCTTCAGCGTCACTTCGTTGAAGCCGAGCAGGTAGGGGAACTCGCCGGAAATGCCCGACAGGATCGGATGCGACGCATCGCCTGACACGACGGGCGTAAAACCCTCCGGCACCTCGACTCGGTCATCGACCGAGAGGCAGGAGACGGGCAGGACTTCTTCGACGGCGGTGTTGCGGAAGCGCGCGCCGCCATTGATGCCCTGGAAAGAATAGTAACCGCCGAACATCAGGAGCGCGCCGCCCTTGGCGACGTAGTCACGCAGCAGCTTCAGGCGGTTCGGCGTGCGGCGGGAATGGATCCAGGTGTCGGGATGCAGGAGCAGCGTGTTGGCGCCGATATCCGAGAGCACGATGGCGTCATAGGCCTCAAGGCCCTCCAGCGTGTTCGGAAACTCCTTCTGCGCCTCGTGCGCCGGCATGAAGGTGACGTCGAACGGGCTGTCCTTCAGCGCCTTCAAGAGTTCATCGGCGCCGGTGTGGTAGGTGACGGTCGGAAACTGGTCGAAGCCCTTGATATGGGTCGCGGTCGACACCCAGGATTCGCCGGCGAGCAGCACTTTCTTCTTGGTCATGGTAACTCCTTGAACGGTTGGCCGGCGCTCAATGCGCGGCGGAGAAAACGGATTTCGGATTGTCGATCAGCATGCGGTCGATCGCCGCCTGCTCGACGCCATGCCGCTTCAGGCGCGGCAGGAAATGCTTGAGGATATAACCGTAGCCGAAGCCGCCGTAACGGGTGAGCATGATCTTGAGGAACACGTCCTGCGAGAGCAGCAGACGGTCGGCAAACCCCTTGTCGACGAGCGACGCGATGGCGCGGGCGTTCTCCTCGTCGGACGGCGACTGGGCGTCCTGGTCGGCATAGTAGTAGTCCATGCCGATCATGTCATACTCCAGGAAGGCGCCGCGCTTTGCGAGCGCCATCTGGTAGTCTGGGTCGCCGTGGCTCGGGTTCATGTGGCAGAGCACGGTATGCGCGGGATCGGCCCCCTCCTCCTCCACCACATCGAGCACGCGGTGTGCGAGGCGCTCCCAGCCGGGCAGGTGGATGGAGAGCGGCAGACCGGTGATGCGCGCCGCCCGCGCCGAGGCGCGCAGCGACTTTTCCTCCTCGGCGGTGAAGTTCCGGCTGACGCCGACCTCGCCGATGATACCCGCCATGATCTCCGGCTGGCTCTCGCCGCCGCCGACATCCGCGACGATGAACTGCGTCACCTCTTCCACGTCCATCGCCTTCAGCCAGTCGGGATGGGTGTGTTCGAGGTAGAAGCCGGTGCCCATGACGATGCGCAGCCCGGACATGCGGGCGATGCGGGCAAGGCCGGCCGCGTCGCGGCCGATGCCGAAATTCGTCGTCTCCACCACCGTGCAGCCACCCAGCCCCTGGAAACGCTTCAACTCGCTGAGCGCCAGGTCCCCGTCATCGAGCGAGACATTGTCCCGGTTCATGTAGGGGTTCATCCGGAGGTCACCGACGATCTCGATGGAAACCTTCTGCTCGGCGATCGCCTTCTCGTCGGGGTGGCAGGGGCAGATCCAGCTGCGCGCGCCGTCGAGGAAGATATGCTCGTGCATCAGCGTCACGCCGAGGTCGTCGACGGGGATCGGGCCGGTCACGGTCATTGCGGTGCCGGACTTCACGCCGATGGGATGGCGCTTCCTCGGCTCCTCGGCAAAGAGGTGGTCGAGCATGTCAGCGTCCCCTCGCCCCGCCCTTGAAGAGGCGGAAATTGAGCCAGATCGCGACCAGGATGATGAAGCCGGTGACGATGGGTGTGAAGAAGGGCGAAAGATGCGACAGGATGAGGCCGTTCGCCAGAACCGCGACCGTCAGCGCCCCGAGGATCGTGCCGACGAGCGAGCCTCGCCCACCGAACAGGCTGGTGCCGCCAAGCACCACGGCCGCGATGACATCGAGCTCGAATCCCTGCCCCGCATTCGAGGAGCCGGAGCCGAGACGGGCAGAGAGGATGACCCCAGCCGCTGCCGAAGCTGCACCCGACAGGACATAGACCCAGAGGATGATGCGCTGCGTGTTGACGCCGGCCCGGCGCGTCGCCTCCGCATTGGCGCCGACCCCGGTGACGTAGCGGCCGAAATGGGTCTCGTTGAAGGCGATATAGGCGACGATCAGCACGACGATGGCGATGAGCGCCGGCGCCGGAATGCCGAGGATCCAGGCCCTGCCGATGGCGACGAACGGGCTCGTCGGTTCGATCGGGATCGAATAGCCGCCGGTGATCAGAAGCGCGAAGCCGCGGATGACGGAAAGGCCGGCGAGCGTGACGATGAAGGCGGGAATGCGTTCGTAGGCGATGAAATAGCCCTGAATCAGCCCCACCGTGCCGCCGAGTGCGAGCATCAGCAGAATGGCGAGCGGCCAGGGAACGCCGGCCTGCAGGGCGGCAGCGGACAGCGTGGCGGTCAGCGCCAGGACGGAGCCGACGGAAAGGTCGATGCCGCCTGTCGTGATGACGAAGGTCATGGCGGCAGCGACGATCAGCAGCGGCGCGGACTGGCGGATGATGTTCAGGAGGTTCGGCGCCGTGAGAAAGGCATCCGTCGTCACCGCGAAGAAGAGACAGCAGACGATGAAGAACAGCGCGATCGACATGACGCCGCCATTGGCGACAATTTTGTCGAGGATGGTCGCCTCACGCAGACGCGGGGGATGGCTGGAATAGGCGTTGGGCTCGGAGCTCATGCGGAAGCGCCTCGTTCCTGATGATTGTTGCCGGCAGAACGGGCGGTGAATTTCCGCCCGACGATGAGATTGACGACATCCTCGATATTGGTGTCCTCGATGCGCCGCTCGGCGACGTTGCGGCCCTCGTACATCACCTGGATGCGATCGCAGACCAGGAACAGGTCCTGCAGCCGATGCGTGATGAGGATGACGGAAACCCCGCGCTTCGAGACGGTACGGATGAGTTCGAGAACGGCCTCGACCTCGGCGACAGCAAGGGCTGCCGTCGGCTCGTCCATGATCAGAACGGAGGGATTGAAGGACGCGGCGCGGCCGATCGCGATCGACTGGCGCTGGCCGCCGGAGAGGTTCTCCACCTTCATGCGTGTGTCGGGAATGACGATACCGAGATTGGAGAGCATGTCGCGCGCCCGCTCGTGCATCGTTCGCTTGTCGAGCATCGGCACGCCGGCGAGGCGCCGCTTCGGCTCGCGGCCGAGGAAGAGGTTGCCCGCGACGTCGATCGTGTCGCAGAGGGCGAGGTCCTGGTAGACCATCTCGATGCGCGCGGCGCGCGCCTCCGCCGGAGAGGTGAAGGAAACCGGCCGGCCGTCGATCTCTATCGTGCCGGTATCGGGGATGACGGCGCCCGAAAGCACCTTGCTGATGGTGGATTTTCCCGCGCCGTTGTCGCCCACCAGCCCGAGCACTTCGCCAGGTTTGAGGTTGAGCGAGGCATTGTCGAGCGATTGCAAAGCGCCATAGCGCTTGGATATGCCGGTCATCCGGACGCGGCTGACGTCACTATCGGTCATGTTCGATGGCCCCTGGAGGAGGTTCCGGTTGCCCGATCCGCCAAGCGGACCGGGCAGCGGCGGTTCGGCTTACTTGAACATGTCGCGATACTGGTCGACGTTCGCCTTGGTGACGATCGTCACCGGAACGTTGATGATCGGCTCGATTGTCTCGCCCTTCTTCACCTTGACGAGCGCTTCGACGGCGGCCTTGCCTTCACCGGCCGGGTCCTGCTGGATGACGGCGGTGACAAAACCCTGGTCGATGCCGTCGATGGCGGATTTCGTCAGGTCCCAACCGAAGACCTTGATCGAGTCGCCGCGGCCCTGGCTGGCGACGGCGGAGACTGCGCCGAGCAGCGCTGGCTCGCCGGTGGCGTAGAGCGCGTTCATGTCGGGATTGGCGGTCATCAGGTTTTCCGCCGCTGCAAGCGCGACGTCCTGCACGTTCTGGCCGTCCACGGTGTTGAGGAACTCGACCTTCTGGCCGCCCTCGCCGACCGCCGCCTTGAAGCCGTCGAGGCGCTGGTTCTGGATGAAGGAGTTGAGCGCGCCGACGACGCCGACCTTGGCCGCGCCGCCCATGTCGCTCTTCACGTAATCGGAGAAGAACTTGCCGATTTCACCGCCTGCCGCCGTGTTGTCGACGCCGACGAAGGCGATGTTGTCGCCATCGGGGATCTGCGCGTCGATGGCGATGACGGGGATGCCGGCATTCTTGGCGGCGGTAATGGCCGGCTTCACGCCGTTGACATCGATGGCGACCAGAATGATGCCGTCGACCTTCTGGGTGATGTAGGTCTCGATCGCATCGTTCTGGGCAGAAGGCACGTTGTTGGCGTTGAAGATGACGAGCTCGGCGCCGGCTTCCTTGGCCGCCGCGCTGGCACCGTCATTGATCTGGTTGAAGAACAGCGCCTGCTGGTTGATGGTGACGAGCGCGAACGTATCGGCGAAGGCGTTTGCGGCGCTCATGGAAAGCGTCATGGCAACGGCTGCAGCGCAGCCGAGGAGATATTTGGTCCGACCCATTTTGATGTTCCCCTTGTTTGATGCCGTTGGCGGCAACCGGAATTTACGAGAGGCATTATTCAAGTGACTTGAATTTATGTCAAGAGACTTGAATTGCGCGCCTGCAAAATCCGTTGGGGAGATTTTTAAAGAGGAATATCAGAAGGTTGGCGGCGTGTTCACCCAGAAGATCGAGGCGCGCTCGGCTCCGACATTGCGATACCAGTGCGCAAGCTCGGAATTGAACACGAAACTGTCGCCCGCCGAAAGCCGGAAGGTCTTGTCACCGATCATCAGCTCGATCTCGCCGACCAGCACGTAGCCCACTTCTTCCCCGACATGCTGGATCGGCCCGGCGCTCTGGCCGCCTGTGTCGATATGGTGGATGTTGCACTGGAGAAGATGGCCGGTCGAATAGGGGATGATGCGCTCGAGCGAGATGCCCTCGCCGCGCCGGAGAGGATCGAGCGCGATGAGCGGACGGGTCCCCGCGCGGAACACAACGCCCTCCTCGCCATCGGTCTCCTCGAACATCCAGCCGATATTGGAATCGAGCGCCCGTACCAGCCGGTGCAGCATGGGCAGCGAGGGCGAAGCCTTGCCGTTCTCGATCTTCGACAACAGGCTTTCGGAACATTCCGCCGCCAGCGCGAGCGCCTTCAGCGTCAGCCCGCGCGTCTGGCGGGCGAGCTTCAGGCGCGCGCCGAGCCGCACGGGATTCGACTGGATCCTGTCCTCCCGGCTGCTGTCAGACGGTAAAGGCGGCTTGAGCATGTTCATGATATGAGTATCGCATTGATCGAGACCGCAATCATAAATCCTTCAATCGACGGCTGTCCAGAGACCGCCGCACGCCCGTCCGGCGCCACCTACGCGACGACGGCCGCGAGCACGCTGACGCAATCGCCGGGCTTGACCAGCCCAGGGAAATGGCGTGCCACAAGGATGCCGTCCATCTTCGCCGTCACCTCCAGCGGCGCGGCGCCGGTACGGCCAACGGGATAGATACGGGCAACAACGGCACCGGCCGCGACCGGATCGCCGAGATCGAACAGCGGTTCGATGAGCCCGCCGTCCTCGGCAAAGGAGAAGCAACTGCCATCGGGCATGTCGAGCCAGATCGTCCCGGACGCCCCGACCGCGCCTTGCAGAATACCCGCCGCCTTCAGCACATTCGCGACGCCCCGCTTGGCGATGCCGGCACTTTTCGCCGTCGCCGTGCCGCCACCGCCGAGTTCCGTTGTGATGAAGACCTTGCCCATCTCCTCGGCGGCCGTGTCGTACATGCCGACCGCATCGATCTCCAGCATCTTCATCGACCAGGGCGCGCCGAAGGCGCTGACGAGGTCGAAGGCCTTTGCCTCCTGCGCCTTGTCGGGCAGGATGTGGGCGGCGCAGAAAGGCAGGAAATCAAGCGTTTTTCCGCCGGAATGAAAGTCGAGAACAACATCGGCGAGCGGCAGCAGCGTGCGCTGGAAATAGTCGGCGATCTTTTGGGTCACCGTTCCATCCGGCGCGCCGGGGAAGCTCCGGTTCATGTTGCCCCTGTCGATCGGGGAGGTGCGCGTGCCGGCAAGGAAGGCCGGATAATTCATCGCGGGCACGATGATGACGCGGCCGGTCACCTCCTCGGCTCTCAGCGAACGGGCAAGATCGAAGAGCGCGATCGGCCCCTCGTATTCGTCGCCATGGTTGCCGCCGGTGAGGAGCGCGGTCGGCCCCTCCCCGTTCTTGATGACCGTCACCGGGATCATCACCGAGCCCCAGGCCGAATCGTCCCGGCTGTAGGGCAGACGCAGGAACCCGTGCTGCACGCCTTCGGCTGAGAAATCGACTGTGGGCGCAATAGGAGAAGCGCGCATGGTTCAGTCCTTCACGAGAAGCTTGCGCGGCACGTCGGCGAAACATTCGACACCGGTCTCGGTGATGAGAATGCTCTCCGTCGTCTCGAAGCCCATGTCCTCAAGCCAGAGGCCCGTCATGAAGTGGAAGGTCATGCCCGGCTTGAGCTCGGTCCTGTCGCCGGGGCGAAGGCTCATCGTGCGCTCGCCCCAGTCCGGCGGATAGGAGACACCGATCGGGTAGCCCGTGCGGTTGTCCTTGACGATGCCGTACTTTTTCAGCACCGCGAAGAAGGCGTTGGCGATGTCCTCGCAGGTGTTTCCGGGTTTGGCCACGGCAAGGGCCGCCTCCATACCCTCCAGCGTCGCCTTTTCGGCATCGAGGAAGGCCTGTGTCGGCTTGCCAAGGAAGACGGTGCGCGAGAGCGGCAGGTGATAGCGGTTGTAGCAACCGGCGATCTCGAAGAAGGTGCCCTCGCCCGACTTCATCGGCCGATCGTCCCAGGTGAGATGCGGCGCAGAGGCCTCGACGCCGGACGGAAGCAACGGCACGATGGCCGGATAGTCGCCGCCGATGCCCTCCGTGCCGCGGATGCCGGCGTCATAGATCTCGGCGACGAGATCGCATTTGCGCATGCCGACCTCGATCCTGTCGAAGATGCGCTGGTGCATCTTCTCGACGATGCGCGCGGCATTGCGCATGTACCGGATTTCCGTCTCGCTCTTGACCGCGCGCTGCCAGTTGACGAGCGCGGTGGCATCGACAAACCGGGCGTTCGGCAGATGTTTCTGGAGCGAGGCGAAGGCCGCGGCGGAGAACCAGTAATTGTCCATCTCGACGCCGATGGTCATTTTCTCGAGACCGCGTTCGGCAAGCCTGGCGGAGAGATAGTCCATCGGGTGGCGTTCGGTGGACTGCACATAGTTGTCGGGATAGCCGACGATGTTCTCGTGCTTCAGATAGGCGGTGAATTTCGCGCCGTTGGCGTCCTGTCCGCGGCCGTACCAGATCGGCTCGCCGGCCGGCGGCACGACGACGCACTGGTGTACGTAGAAGGACCAGCCGTCGTAGCCCGTCAGCCAGTTCATGTTCGAGGGATCGCTGACGATCAGGACGTCGATCCCCTTGGCCTCCATGGCCTTTCGCGTCTTTTGAAGACGCGTTTCATATTCCGGAAGTGAGAACTTCAGGCTCGCTTGTTTCATCGGTTTTTCCTCTGTACCCGGCTGGTCTTCCGCTAGCGGGAGGCCGGTCTCAACTTTCGAAGGTCGCGCCAGCCCCGGCCGCCGCCGCGCGAGCGGCTGCGAGCGTTGCGATGGCGGTGTCCTGGATGCCCGTGCCGGTAAGATCCGCCACGGTGATCTGCTCGGGGCCGGAGCGGCCCGGTTTGCGCCCGGCAATGATCTCGCCGAGTTCGGTGAAGAGGGCGCCCTCGGTCACAAGGCCGGCCTCGATGGCGTGGTGCAACTCGCCAAGCCTGCGCGTCTGCCTGAGGCTGTCGGCGACATAGAGACCCGCCCCGGTGACGATGGCAGGTTCGATCTCGTTCTTGTGCTCGGCATCCGAGCCCATCGCGGTGACGTGCTGGCCCGGCTGGAGCCATTCGGCCTTGAGGATCGGCGTTTCCGATGGCGTCGTGGTGATCACGACATCCGCGCCATCGACCGCCGCCCGGCCGCTCGCCTCGGCACGCACGGGAAAACCGAGCTTTTTCGCCAGCTCCGCCGCGACAGCCTCCGCCTTTTCCACCTCCCGCGCCCAGATGCGCGCCTCCCGGATGGGGCGCACCAGGCTCAAGGCTTCAAGCTGCAGTTTCGCCTGCATGCCCGCACCGAGGATGGCGGCAACGGAGGCGTCCTCACGCGAAAGATGCTTCGCCGCCACCGCGCCGGCCGCGGCGGTGCGCACGTCCGTAAGATAGCCGTTGTCGAGTAGGACGGCCTGCACGAGGCCGGTCTTCGTCGAAAACAGCACCATCAGGCCGTTGGTGCTCGGCAAGCCGATCTTCGGGTTGTCGAAGAAGCCGGGGCTGATCTTGATGGCGAAGCCATCGAGGCCGGGCACATAGGCGGTCTTCACATCCACCTCGCCGCGATGCTCGGGGATGTCGAGCCGGAGGATCGGCGGCATGGCGACGGCCTTGGTGGCGAGCGCATGAAACGCATTCTCCACGCAGTCGATCGCCTCGAGATCGAGCGGCACGATGCGCCACAACTCCGCTTCGGTGAGTATCTTCATCGTCGTCACGCCCTCTCCTCCGCAAAGGAATCCACCGCGCCGTCAAGAACCCGTTTGTGCAGGCCCATATCCACATTCCGGCCGGAAAGGACGATGGCCACCGGACCGTCCAGCCGGCCGAGCCGGCCGGAGAGCAGCGCCGCGATGCCAACCGCCGCCGCCCCCTCGATCACCTCACGCTCCTCGGCATAGGCATGGCGCATACCGGCGGCGATCTCCGCTTCGGAGAGCAGGATCACATCGTCGAGCAGCGTGCGGCACATCTGAAAGGTCACGGCATTGTCGAGGCCAATGCCGCCGCCGAGGGAATCCGCAAGGCTTGCGACCTCCTCGACTTCGACCGGACGTCCGGCAACAAGGCTCGCCTTCATCGCCGCGCCGCGCGCCATGGTGAGGCCGATGACGCGCGCCTTCGGAACGCGCCCCTTCACCGCCGCGGCGACACCTGCTGCCAACCCGCCACCGGAGAGCGGCACAAGCACGGTCGACACATCCGGCATCGCCTCCGCGATCTCCAGTCCGAGCGTGCCCTGCCCGGCCACCACGGCCCTGTTGTCGAAGGGCGGCACCATGACGAGGCCCTCTTCGGCCACCAGTCGCTCCACCTCGATCTGCGCCTCGTCCTGCGACCGGCCGGTGATGCGCACATCGGCGGCGAGCCGGCGGATTTCCGAGACCTTGTTCTCCGGGACGAGCCGCGACATGCAGATCGTCGCGACCGATCCTTCGACCTTCGCCGCATAGGCAAGCGCCCGGCCATGGTTGCCGGTCGAGGCCGCTACGACGCCACGCGCCCGCTCGCCCGGCGAGAGCGACAGGACGGCATTTGTCGCACCACGCAGCTTGAAGCTGCCAGTCGTCTGGTGGTGCTCGAGCTTCAGCCCGACCGGCACACCGCAGCGCTCGGCCAGCGATGCCGACGGCACGAAGGGCGTGCGCAGGATGCGACCGTCGATGCGCCGGGCCGCCTGCTCGATATCTGCCATGGTCACGGGAAGATCTAACGTCGTCATGCGTCACCGCCCGGATAGGCGCAGGTCATCAGCCGGCCGAGCGCCGGCCGGGCGGTCTCGTCGCCGCAAAGGTGCAGGCACGCCCAGGCGGTGGCGAGGTTGCTGGTAACGACCGGCCTGCCGATGGCAGCCTCGATCTTCGCCGCCACGCCCGCCGCGCGCACGGCGGTGCAGGAGATGAAGAGCGCGTCGCAATCCGGCGCCGTCGCTTCCTTCGCGAAGGCGATAATCTCTTCCGGGGAAATCCGCGCCATGTCCCGATCGTCGGAGAGGCCGAGGCGGGTGAAACGGGCAATGTCGAAGCCGAGCGCCAGAAAATAGTCGGCCATCGGCCGGCTGGTGTCGAGCGTATAGGGCGTCAGCACGGATATCCGCCTCGCGCCGAGGGCCTTCAGGCCAGAAACCGCGGCAGCGGTCGGCGTCACGACCGTAGCGGTGGGCTTGGCTGCCCTGATCGCGGCCTTCACCATCGCATCGCCGATGACGACGGAGGCCGAGGTGCAGGAATACATCACCACATCCAGGGGCTCGTCCGGCAAAATGAGTGCCGCGCCCGCCGTCAACGAGGGCTGCATGGCGGCAAGGTTCTCCGGCGTCACCGGATTGGCATAGGGAATGCGGGTGGCGTAGACGCCGATGCGCTCATTCGCCACCATGCGCTGGAAATCCACCTCCGTCGTGTGGTCGGTCGCCAGAATGATCAGGCCGAGACGTTTTTCCAGCGGCCGGTCGTCGAGTTTTGGTGCGCGGGAAGCGAGCGCGAGATCAAAGGTGCGCATCAGCGTTCCTCCACCCGGGCGTAACGTTCTTCCAGCCAGCGCAGGAAGACGACGGAGATCAGGCTCATGATCAGGAAGAACACGCCGACCAGCGTCATCGGCTCGATGTAGCGATAGCTGCTGTTGGCGACGCTTTTCGCCTGGTTCATCAGTTCCAGCACCGTGATGGCCGACAGCAGCGGCGTCTCCTTGAACATGGCGATGAGATAGTTGGCGAGGGCCGGGATCATCGGCGGGATCGCCTGCGGCAGGATGACGTGGATCCAGGTCTGGCGGCCGCTGAGGTTCGTCGCCTTCGCCGCCTCCCATTGCCCGCGCGGCACGTTCTCGATACCCGCGCGATACACCTCCGCGGCATAAGTGCCGTAGTGCAGGCCGAGCCCGATGACGCCGGCGAGCAGCGCCGGCAACCGGATGCCGATGTCCGGCAGCACATAAAAGATGAAATAGAGCTGCACGAGCAGCGGCGTGCCGCGAATGAACTCGACGACGAAGCCCGTGGCCCTGGCAACCGGCTTCGGCGCCGTCATGCGCAGGATCGCGAAGACGAGGCCGATGGCTGCGGCGAGCACCGCACCGAGAGCGGTCGCAAGAATGGTGATCTTCAGCCCCTCGAGGAGGGTCGGCATGATTTCCCAGACGAAATTCCAGTCCCATTCCATCGTCAGGTCCTCACACCATCGAGACCACGGGTGATCCGGCGCTCCAGCCAGCGCATGCTGGTGGAGATGGCGAGCGCCATCAGGAAGTAGAGGACGAGGATCGTCGCAAAGGGGATCAGCGTGCTGCCGGTCTGCGCGCGCACCACCTGGGCCTGGAACGTCATGTCGGTGAGCGAGATCAGCGAGACGACGGCCGTGGCCTTCAGAAGTTCGATTGCGTTGTTACAGAAGGTCGGCAGCATCAAGGGCAGCGCCTGCGGCAGGATGACATGGTGCATCGCCTGGCCGCGCGTCAGGTTCAGCGCGATGCAGGCCTCGCGCTGCTCCCGGCCAATCGCCTTGACCGCGCCGCGCACCACCTCCGCGCCGTAGGCCCCGACATTGAGCCCCAGCGCCAGAACGCCGGCCTGGAGCGGCGACAGCGTGACGCCGGTGAGCGGCAGCACGAAATAGACCCAGAAGAGCTGCACGAAGATCGAGGTACCGCGGAAGAACTCGATATAGGTGGTGGCCAGCGCCCGGACCGCCATGAAGCGGCTGACGCGCCCGAGCCCGGCGATAAACGCCATGACAACGGCAAGCGCAGAGCCCATCACGGTGAGCTGCAGCGTCACCAGCGCGCCTTGCAGGATCAAGCCTATATAGCCGGACCAGTCGGTCATGGTGTGTTCCAAGTTAGCTTCGACGGGGCAGCGCCCCTCATCCACCTGCCGGCACCTTCTCTCCGCAAGCGGGGAGAAGGGGGAACAGGAGCCGACTTCCGTCCATCAAAGACACTTGATGATGGGAAACCGTGGCCACCAGCCCCTTCTCCCCGCTTGCGGGGAGAAGGTCGCGGCAGCGGGATGAGGGGCAAATCCGCCATCCTCACTTCGCCGCGCAGAGCTTTTCGCGCGTCGTCGACATCGCCGCGGCGGCGGAAAAGCCATAGGGCTCGATGATCTTGGCAAACTCGCCCGTCTCCTTCAGCTTGGCGAGCTCGACGTCGAAGGCGTCCCGCAACGCTTCGTCACCCTTGCGGAAGGCAGCGCCGTCGCAATAGACCGGAGCGCCCTCGACAGGCGCGACGACCTCGATGTTCGGATCATTCGCCTTGGAAACGAGGTCGTTGATCGAGAGGACCGGCAGCGAATAGACGTCGATGCGGCCGTCCTGGAGCATTTTCAGGCCGCTCTGGCCGTCCGGCACGACAATGACGCGGTCACGCGGCACGCCGGCTTCGAGCGCCAGCTTCTCTTCCGTGCCGCCACCCGGCGCGCCGATCTTCGCGTCCGGATTGTCAGCGATGTCCTTGTAGCTCTTGAAACCGAGCGGGTTGCCCTTCTTCAGCGCGAAAGCCTCCGCGTCACACAGGACCGGCTCCGAATAGGCGACAGCGGCGCAACGCTCCGGCTTCATGAAAAGACCGGCGGTGACGACGTCGTGGCGGCGGGCCTGGAGCCCCGGGATCATCGCGCCATATTCCGAGATCGAGGCGACGATATCGGCAACGCCGAGGCGCTTGAAGACCTCGCGGGCGACATCGGGCGCGGCGCCCGAAACCTTGCCGTCGGCGGCGACCGCCGTGAACGGCGGCTCGTTGGCTATGGCGACGCGGGCAAAGCCTTGTTCCTTCAGTTCCGCAAGCTTGCCGTCATCGGCAAAAGCCGGCGCGGCGGCAACGACCGCCATCAGCGCGCTCGCGCTGGCGGCAATGGTCAAAAATGTCCTCATGCTCATTGTTCCCAACTCCTCTGGCTGTCTTTGGCTGTTGTTTGGAGCGTTGTTTCCGAGGGACACCCCTCAGACGCGGTGCCCTGCCGCGATGATCTTGCGCAGGAAGGTTTGCGTGCGTTCCTGCCTTGGATTGCGGAAAATCTCGTCCGGCTTGCCCTCCTCGACGATCTTGCCGCGATCGAAGAACAGGATGCGGTCGGCAAAATCGTGGGCGAAGCCCATCTCGTGCGTAACGAGCAGCATGGTCATGTCGGTCTCGGAAGCGAGCTTGTGCATGACGTTCAACACCTCCTCGACCAGCTCCGGATCGAGCGCCGAGGTCACCTCGTCAAACAGCATGATCTTGGGAGAAAGCGCGAGAGCACGGGCGATGGCGACACGCTGCTTCTGTCCGCCGGACAGCTGGGCGGGCATGTTCCTCGCCTTGTCGGCAAGGCCCACCATGTCGAGAAGCTCCATCGCCCGCTTCTCGGCCGCCGCTTTCGCGACGTCCTTGGTCAGCATCGGCGCCAGCGTGACGTTGTCGAGCACGCATTTGTGCGGAAAGAGATTGAAGTGCTGGAAGACCATGCCGATCTTCTCGCGCATCCTGTGCAAGTGGCGATCGTCCGCCGGCACCAGACCGCCGTTCTTCGGCATGTGGTAGAGCTGGTCGCCGTCGACCTCGATATGGCCGCCGCTGATCGTCTCCAGCGTCATCAGGATGCGCAGGATCGTCGTCTTGCCGGAGCCGGAGGGGCCGATGAGCGCAAGCTTCTCGCCCGGCAGCACCTCCATCGACAGCCCGTCGAGCACGGTCAAGGGACCGTAGCGCTTCACGATGTTGTCGATGCGGATGATGGGTGCGGCCATGCATGTCTCTCCCTGTTGAGACAAGTGATGGCCTAACGATGCGCGGCGATCGAAATCATGTCAATGTAGATAATAATCTCATGACAATTATTGTTTCATCGCCCATTTCTCGGGCACCGATCGTCAAATCGCGAGCAGCAACGCCTCCGGGTTCCCGCTGGCCAGTGAAGCCAGAATGCCAAGGCCCGTGCGAAGTTCCTGCTCCGTCGTCGAGCCGAGGGAAATGCGCACCGCCGGCTGCCAGCCCTGATCCGCGGTCCGGAAGGACGAGCCGGGCGCGATGGCGACGCCGCGCAGACGCGCCTGCGAGACGAAGCCTTCCTCCGTATGTCCTTCCGGCAGCGGCAACCAGACATGCAGGCTCTGCGCATGCGAGCGGTACGGCAGGCCGGCGAAGACCTCCTCCGCAATGGCATGTCGCACCGCCAGCGCCCGGCGCTGCCAGCTGACGAGCTCCATCGCCGTGCCGTCGCTGACCCAGCGCGTGGCGATCTCGGCAATGGAGGGCGTCGCCATCCAGTTCGAGACGAGATGCCGGTTGGCAACGGCCGCGACATAGCGGTCGGGCGCGGCGAGATAGCCGATGCGCAGGCCCGGCACCGTGATCTTGGTGAAACTCGTCACGTAGAGCGTGCGCTCCGGCGCATAGGCGGCAAGTGGCGGCGCCCTTTCCGCGACGAGCGGCCCCAGAATATCGTTCTCGATGATCGCGATGTCATGGCGCCGCGCCACCTCGGCCAGCGCCTGCCGCCGCTCCGCGCTCATCAGCGTCGCGGTCGGGTTGATGACGGAGGGCTGCAGGAAGACGGCGCGGATGACGCCCTTTCGGCAGGCCTCGTCCAGCGCCTCCGGGATCATGCCGTCGCGGTCGATCGGCAGCCCCTCAAGGTGCAGGCCGAGATAGGTGGAGAGCGGCACCAGCGTATGGTGGCTGATCGCCTCCGTCGCGACCGTCGCGCCCGGCGGCGCGACGCTCATCAGCGCCACCGTCATGCCCGACGTCGCGCCGTTTGTAAGACTGATGTTCAGCGGCGAAATGTCGAGCCCGCAGCGCGCCAGCCATTCGGAGGCAACGGTGCGGTGGCGCGGGAACACCATGTTGGGCCGGAAGGAGAGCGCCGAACTCGACGGCAGGTTTTCCGCAAGCCAGCCGAAGGCCTCGCGCATGCGCTCCAGGTGGATCTGCTCGCAGACGGGCTTCAGGATCGACAGGTCGACCAGCTCGCCGAGCCGCTCGGGCAGATAGGGCGGCTCCGGCTCCTTCGGCCGCGTCTGCACGAAGGAGCCGCGGCCGATCTCGCCGGAAATCAGGCCACGGCGGATCAGTTCGTCATAGGCGCGACTGACGGTCTGTACGGAGAGTTTCAGCTCGTCGGCGAGCTTGCGGTGTGGCAGAAGGCGTGTACCGTTGGGCAGCAACCCCTCCTGGATGGCGCGGGCGATCTGCTCGGCAAGCGACAGGTAGGCCGGCCGGCGCAATTGGGATATATCGGGTCGCCAATTTGTCATGATTTCAACAGTGCTCAAATTCAGTCCAATTGACAACGCCAAAATGCCTTTCCATTGTCTTTTTCCAAGCTTTGACATGATCTTCGCCCGGAGGGCGACCGCATGAAACTCGACGCCATCGACCTGCGCATCCTGGAGGCGATCCAGGAGAACGGCCGCATCACCAAGCTGGCGCTGGCGGAGAAGGCGGGCCTTTCCCCGACGCCCTGCTGGCTACGGCTGCGCAAGCTGGAGAAAGCGGGCATCGTCACGGGCTATCATGCGCGCGTCGCGGTGCGGCGCCTGGCGCCCGTCGCCAGCGTCATGATGGAAGTGACGCTCGCCAACCACCGCCAGGCGGATTTCGACCGTTTCGAGCGTGCGGTGGCGGCGACACCGGAAATCGTCGCCTGCTGGTCCGTCGGCGGCGGCGTCGACTACATCCTGAAGATCATGGCGCCCGACATCGACGCCTACCAGCGGCTCGTCGACGATTTGCTTGACCGTGAGCTCGGCATCGACCGTTACTTTACCTACATCGTCACCAAGACGGTGAAGGAGGAGACCGCACTGCCGTTGGCAACGCTGCTGCCGGCCCCGGACTGATCGCGACGTAGAGAGATTGTCTACGCTTGGTCGCGGGTTTGGCCAAAGTCTCTGCGACCAGCCCCGGCAATAGACAATCTTTTGCCCCGCCTCTGGCAGACTCATGGTCGACACAGCCAGAGGAGGCCGACTTGACCGCCCTATTCGCCCGGACCGTTTTTCACGATGCGCTCGCCCGCCTGAGCGATCCGCATCTGCTGCGCGAACTCTCCTATGTCGGTGGTCGCTGGGTGGCCGGCCGCGACGGCGACAGTTTTGCCGTAACGGACCCCGCCTCCGGCGCAACGCTCGCCTGGGCCGCCGCGCTCGATGCCGGCCAGACGACGGAGGCCGTTTCAGCCGCCGCGCAGGCCTTTCCCGCCTGGCGGGATCTGCTGCCGCAGCAGCGCGCCGAAACCCTGCGCAAATGGCACGGGCTGATCCTTGAAGCGCGCGAGGACCTCGCGCTGCTGATGACGCTGGAACAGGGCAAGCCGCTCGCGGAATCCCGCGGCGAGATCGATTATGCCGCCTCCTTCATCGAGTGGTACGCCGAGGAGGGCAAGCGCCTCAACGCCGAGAGCGTGACGAGCCACCTGCCCGGCGCCGAGATGATCGTGCGGCGCGAGGCGCTCGGCGTCGTCGGCATCGTGACGCCGTGGAACTTCCCCTCCGCAATGATCACCCGCAAGGCCGCCGCAGCGCTTGCCGCCGGTTGCACGGTCGTCGCCCATCCCTCCAGCGAAACGCCGCTCTCGGCCCTCGCCCTTGCCGAACTCGGCGAGCGGGCCGGCCTCCCGGCAGGCGTCTTCAATGTCGTGACGGGCAACGCCGCCACCATTGTCGGCTGCATGAACGCGGACGTCCGTGTGCGCGCCATAAGCTTCACCGGTTCGACGGAGATCGGCAAGCTGATCGCCGGCCAGTGCGCGCCGACCATGAAGCGGCTCGTCATGGAGCTCGGCGGCCATGCACCGCTGATCGTCTTCGCCGACGCCGATATCGACAAGGCCGCGGATATCGCCGTCGGCGCCAAGTTCGCGACGTCCGGGCAGGATTGCCTTGCCGCCAACCGCATCTATGTCGAGCGCCCCGTGCTTACCGCCTTTACCAAGGCCTTCAAGGCTCGGATCGAGGCACTGAAGGTCGGCGCCGGGCTGGACGCGGATGTCGAGATCGGCCCGCTGATGCACGAGCGCGCCATCGCCAAGGTGGAAGAACAGGTGGCCGATGCCGTCAAACAAGGGGCAAAGGTTCTCACGGGAGGCAAGCGCCACAAGGCCGGCCCGCTGTTCTACGAACCGACGCTTCTTGCCGAAGTCTCCGACGACGCGCTGATCATGCGTGAGGAAACCTTCGGCCCCGTCGCTGCCGTCACGGCCTTCGACAGCGAGGCGGAGGTGATCGCCCGCGCCAACGACACCGAATACGGCCTTGTCGCCTATGTCGTCACCGAGAACGGCGCGCGGCAGATGCGGCTTGCCCGCGCGCTGGAATACGGCATGGTGGCGGTCAACCGCGTGAAGATCACCGGCGGGCCGATCCCCTTCGGCGGCTGGAAACAATCCGGCCTCGGCCGCGAGGGCTCGCGCCACGGCATGGAGGCCTTCACGGAACTGAAATATCTGTGCATCGACACGGCGGCATGATTTTCAACACCTGCCCCGGCCCGGAACACGCAAACAGACTGACTTCGAAAGGAAAGACCATGCTCGACAGACGCAACGAACTCACCGCCTGGGATCGCGACCACTTCTTTCACCCCTCGACCCATATGGGCATGCATGCGCGCGGCGAAACGCCGACCCGCGTCATCGGCGGCGGCGAAGGCGTCTACATCACCGATACGAACGGCAAGACAAGCCTAGACGCCTTTGCCGGCCTCTACTGCGTCAATGTCGGCTATGGCCGCACGAAGATTGCCGACGCGATTGCCGAGCAGGCAAAGAACCTCGCCTACTACCACGCCTATGTCGGGCACGGCACGGAAGCTTCGATCACGCTTTCCAAGATGATCATCGACCGCGCGCCCGAGGGCATGAGCCGTGTCTATTTCGGGCTTTCCGGCTCGGACGCCAACGAGACGAACATCAAGCTCGTCTGGTACTACAACAATATCCTCGGCCGGCCGGAGAAGAAGAAGATCATCTCGCGCTGGCGCGGTTACCACGGCTCCGGCGTCATGACCGGCTCGCTGACCGGCCTTCACCTCTTCCACAATGCCTTCGACCTGCCGCGCGCCCCGATCCTGCACACGGAAGCGCCCTACTTCTTCCGCCGCCCGGACCGATCGATGGACGAGGAGCAATTCGCGCAGTATTGCGCCGACAAGCTGGAGGAAATGATCCTTGCCGAGGGCCCGGACACCATCGCGGCCTTCATCGGCGAGCCGATCCTCGGCACGGGCGGCATCGTGCCGCCGCCGAAAGGCTACTGGCAGAAGATCCAGGCCGTGCTCGACAAATACGACATTCTTCTGATCGCCGACGAGGTCGTCACCGGTTTCGGCCGTCTCGGCACGATGTTCGGCTCGGACCACTACGGCATGAAGCCCGCCCTCATCACCATCGCCAAGGGCCTCACGTCTGCCTATGCGCCGCTCTCCGGCACCATCGTCTCTGACAAGATGTGGGAGGTGCTGGTCAAGGGCTCGGACGAGCTCGGCGCCATCGGCCATGGCTGGACCTATTCCTCGCATCCGATCTGCGCCGCAGCCGGTGTCGCCAACCTCGAGCTCATCGACGAACTCGGCCTCGTAGAGAATGCCGGCTCCACCGGCGCCTATTTCCGCAGCGAACTCGCCAAGGCCGTCGGCGACCACAAGCATGTCGGCGAGGTACGCGGCGATGGCCTGATGGCCGCCGTCGAATTCGTCGAAGACAAGGACGACCGCGCCTTCTTCGATCCGGGCAGAAAGATCGGCCCGCAGGTCTCCGCCGCCCTCTTGGAACGCGGCGTCATCGGCCGCGCCATGCCGCAGGGCGATATCCTGGGCTTTGCGCCGCCGCTGTGCCTCACACGCGAGGAAGCCGACACCGTCGTGAAGGCGGCCGCCGATGCGGTAAAGGCGGTTCTCGGCTGAGCCTGACGAAACGGGCAGGCAGCGAAACCCGCTGCCTGCCGCAAAACCGATGCCGGCACAGATCCATTGAGGGCGGGTGGCGAGCGCCGCCCGCCCTCAGCGCGCCGGCCTACTTCCGGTGATGCACCGGTTGGAGGGCGTAGACCGGCGTCGGGATGCCTTCCATGCGCGCCTTCAGCTGCAGGGCGAGATATTGCGAATAGTGGCGCGACTGGTGCAGGTTGCCGCCGTGGAACCACAGCGCCTCCTGCTGCGTCGGCTTCCACATGTTGCGCTGCTCGCCCTCCCAGGGCCCCGGGTCCTTCGGCGTATCCGAACCGAGACCCCAGACCTTGCCGACCGCATCCGCCGTCTCCTGGTCGATGAGATCGGCGACCCAGCCGTTCATCGAACCATAACCGGTCGCATAAACGATAACGTCAGCCGGGATTTCCTTGCCTTCGGAGAGCTTGATGGAACTCTCCGTGATCTCCTCCACCTGGCCGGCGGCGAGCTTGACCTTGCCGTCGATGATCAGCTGCGAGGCGCCGATGTCGATATAGTAGCCGGAACCGCGACGCAGGTACTTCATGAAGAGGCCCGAACCGTCCGAACCCCAGTCCAGCTGGAAGCCGGCCTTTTCCAGCGCTGCGTAGAAATCGGCGTCGCGCTCGCGCATCTTGTCGTAGAGCGGGATCTGGAATTCGTGCATGATCCGATAGGGCAGCGAGGCGAAGATGAGGTCGGCCTTCGCCGTCGTCACGCCGTTTGCCAGCGCCTGCTCCGAATAGAGCGAGCCGAGGCCGATATCCATCAGCGTGTCGGAACGCACGATATGCGTCGTCGAGCGCTGGATCATGGTGACGTCGACACCCGCCTCATAGAGCGCGGCGCAGATGTCATGGGCTGAATTGTTCGAGCCGACGACCACCACCTTCTTGCCCTTGTAGCCATCCGGCCCCGGATGTTGAGACGAATGGTGCTGCTCGCCCTGGAAGCGCTCGCGGCCCTTGAAATCCGGGATGTTCGCCTTGCCGGACATGCCGGTCGCAAAGACGAGCTGCTTCGGCCGCAGCACCACCTCCTCGCCGTCACGGTCGACGACGATGGTCCATTCCTTGGCGGCTTCGTCCCATCTGGCGGATTTGGCGGCGGAGCGCGTCCAGTAGTTCAGCTCCATGACCTTGGTGTAGAATTCCAGCCAGTCGCCGATCTTGTCCTTCGGTGCGAAGACCGGCCAGTTCTTCGGGAAATCGATGTACGGCAGGTGATCGTACCAGACGGGATCGTGCAGGCAGAGCGACTTGTAGCGCTTGCGCCAGCTGTCGCCCGGCCGGTCGTTCTTTTCCAGGATGATGGTCGGCACGCCGAGCTGGCGCAACCGGGCACCAAGCGCAATACCGCCCTGCCCGCCGCCGATGATGACGGTGTAAGGCTGCTTCTCGTAGCCGAGCGTGCGCTCCTCCTCCTCACGCGCCTCCTTCCAGGTCTTGGCGCCGACATTCTGGCCGTGCCTTGCGCCGAGCGGGCGGGTGAAGCCGGATTTCTCCTCGTGGCCTTTCAGTTCGGACAGCACGGTGAGAAGCGTCCAGATGAGACCGTTCTTGAAGCGCACCAAGCCGTAGCCGCGCCCGGTCGCCGTCTCGAACGAGATCCAGCTTTCCAGGACACCGTCCGCCTCCGTCGCTGCCTCGCCGTCGGCAACGCGCCAGTTGGAGGGTTTCGCCGTGGAAAGCTGCGATTGCAGCATGTCGCGCACCTGGTCCCGCCCTTCGACGGTCTTGAGGTTCCAGGTGAAGGCGACGAGGTCGCGCCAGTAGCACTCCTCGGCGAAGAGGTTGGCGGCATCGTCGACCCGGCCGGCCTCAAGGGCCGAACCGAGCGTGTCGAGAAGCGTCTGGACGCGCGTGGTGGGGGTTTTGTCGAGCATATGTTTCTCCTCCTGCTCAGGTGAAAGACGGGACGGCTCCTCAACCGCCCCGCAAAACGGACCGGCCTAACGGGAAAGGTCGATCAGGATTTTCAGGTGTTTTCCGGCCGGGTCGAGCAGCTGATCGAACCCTTCCGCAACAGCCTCGCCGAGCGAGACATATTTCGTGACGATACGGCTTGCGGGGATCTGGCCGCTGGCGATCAGCCGGGCGACACGCGGCCAGTAGTGGGTCGGGTAGGCCCAGGAACCGCGGATATCGATATCCTTGAAGGTGACGTCGAACCAGTTCAGCGGGTTCTCGCCGGGGTGAAGCCCGGTCTGCACGACAACACCCTGTTTGCGCACGGCATCGGCGCAGTTCTTCAGCGCGTGTTCGTTGCCGACACATTCGATGGCAACATCGCAGCCGACGCCGCCCTCCGTCTCGGCGCGGATGACATCACCGACCTTTTCCGTCTTCGGATTGATGGTGCGCACGGCGCCCAGCGCCTCGCGCGCCAGCCGCAGCCGCGTGTCGTTGAGATCGGAGAGGAAAATCTGCGAGGCGCCCGCAGCGCGTGCCGCCATGGCGACAAGAATACCGATCGGTCCAGCGCCAGTGACGAGCACGCTGTTTCCGGCCGTCACGCCACCGCGATCGCAGGCGTAGACGGCAACCGCCGTCGGCTCGATGAGGGCGGCCTCCTGATCGCTGAGCGCATCGGGAATGGGCTGGACATTGTAGTCATTGAGAAGGGCGGCCTCGGCCATACCGCCGGAGTGCCAGGACAAACCGGCAAGCGCGAGGTTGCCGCTGAGATGGAAGAGGCCGCGATCGGCGTAATAGTCGCCCTGACGGGGCATGATGAGCGGCTGGATCGACACCCGGTCACCGGGCTTCACATGCGTGACGCCCGCACCAACTGCCTTGACGACCCCGCCGAATTCGTGGCCGAGGATCTGCGGTCCGTGCGCGCCGGTGAAAGGATGCGGCTCCTTCGGCACGAAGATCGGCCCGTAGGCATATTCATGCAGGTCCGTACCGCAAATGCCGCAAAATCGGTTCTCGACCAGAACTTCACCCGGGCCGGGCGACGGCGGGGCATCGACCTCCTCGATACGCAGATCCTTGGCGGCGTGAAAGCGCAGAGCCTTCATTGTGTTTCCTCCTGTTGTTCTTGCACAGGAAGGTCAGCAAACGCCGTGCCAAACCGAAAGGACGCCTGATTTCACTTTGTTTTCAGATTGTTGCGATGAGCAAGATTTCCCTGCCTGAAGCAATGCAACAGGTGGCGTGCAACAGGTGTTGCAGGTGCCGCGTCAGTTGAGGCGCTTCAGGCGGCGGTGGATGGTGGAGCGGTTGACACCGAGCTTGCGGGCAAGCGCAGAGACATTGTTGCCGCAGTCGCTGAGCGCCTGGCGCAGTTCACCGTCATCGTCGGACGCAGCCGCGACCGGACCGGCGAAGAGATGGTCCGGCAGGCAGCCGACATCGATGACACCGCTCTCGGAGAGCGCCGCAGCAACGCGCAGCGCATTGGAAAGCTCGCGCAGATTGCCCGGCCACGCATGGGTCAGCAGAGCTGCCCGTACTGCCTTGTCGACGCGATAGGTCTCACCGTTTTCCTTTTCGACACGGGCGAGAAGCTGGTCGATCAGCCAGCCGAGGTCTTCCCGCTCGCGCAGGGCCGGCAGGCTGAGGGTCGCGGCATTCAGGCGATAGTAGAGGTCCTGCCGGAAGCGGCCCTGCTTCACGAGATCGGCAAGGTCGCGGTGCGAGGCGGAGAGCACGCGCAGGCGCACCGGGCGCGCCTTCAGCGCACCGACCGGCTGCACCTCGTTTTCCGAAAGCACGCGCAGCAGCCGGCTTTGCAGCGCGAGCGGCATGTCGCCGATTTCGTCGAGGAACAGCGTTCCGTCCTGTGCCTCCTCGATCAGGCCGCGCTTGCCCTTCTGGCTGGCCCCGGTGAAAGCGCCGGGCGCATACCCGAACAGCTCGGATTCGATAAGGTGCTCGGGGATCGCAGCACAATTGACGGCGACGAAATTGCCGCTGCCACCGCAGCTTTCATGGATCGCACGGGCCAGAAATTCCTTGCCGCTGCCGGTCTCCCCCTGGATGAGGATCGGAATGTCGCGCGCCGCCAGTTTCGCGGCGCGGGCCTGCACCCGCTCCATGGCTGCATCGCCGTTGCTGAGGTCGCGCAACGCCCGCGGCAGGCGCGGTTCCGGCCTTGTGGGCGCACGCAGGCTGACGGCGGGAGCAACCGCGCTGGCGAAGAGCACGAGGCCGTTTTTCGCACGAAGCAGGCGCTCGCCGTTCGGCCGACCGCGCATAAAACGCGGCAGGTCGTCGACATCCATGTCGAACACCTCGGAGATCGGCAGACCGAGAAAATCGCGTGTCGCAAAGCCCCGCATGTTCATCGAGCGGGCAAGCGCGCCGAAGCCGCCATGGGTCATGCCGGTGATGCGGCCGGAACCGTCGAGCGCGATGGCGGCATCCGGGTCCACGTCCAGAAACTCCGGCGAGCGGGCAAGGCGCAGCACCCAGTCGTTGCGGGTGCGGGTCATGAGGTTGGCAAGCTCGATGCGCCGCGCGGTGGCGGCGGCAAGGTGCAGCGCCAGTTGCTGGCTCGCCTTGACGGTGGGCGAGCGGAGTTGGGAAATATCCAGCACGGCCGTGAGGTCGCCGAGCGTGTCGAAGATGGGCGCGGCCGTGCAGGTCAGCCCGATATGGCTGGCGTCGAAATGATCGTCCTGGTGAATGATGACAGGCTCGCCGGAGACGATGCAGGCGCCGACGGCACAGGTGCCCGCGCGGTTCTCCGACCATTCCGAGCCGAGATAGAGCCCTGCCTTGCGGAGCTGGTTGTCGAAGGTCGGATCGCCCATGAAGTCGACGGTGACGCCGCGCGCATCCGACAAAAGCAACACATAGTTCTGCCCGGCAACCTGGTTGAACAGGCCTTCGAGGCCGGAGCGACCGATGCGGATCAGCTCCTCCGCCTGCTCGCGATGCTCGCGCAGCTTCAGTTCGGGAACGATATAGGCTTCCTGCGCAATCGCCGGGTCGAGCTTGTAGTCGTTGAGGCAGCGCAGCCAGGATTTGACGACCGGCGCATCGCGCGGGCTGACGGCGCCCATGCCGACGCGCTCGATCTCCCGTATGTGCGACAGCGTCGACACCATAAGACATCCTCCCGTGCCCATGGTCGCACAGGAGCCGCCCCGGGACAATCGCCCATAGGTCGGATGCGCAAGCCGGTGCGGGGTGGCGTCAAGCCGTCGATGCCCGCCGCACGCGATGGCCGGGCGCGATCTCGGTGAGTGCCGAAGGCACCGGCCGCGTGAAGACATCCGGCGCCACGCTGCCATCGGAAACGAAGCGGCGTCCATCGGGCAGAGCCGCATCCGTCGCGAGCAGAGCCTCGCCCGGGTTCAACGCCGTGTCCGGGTCGGGAATGGCGGCGATCAGCCGGCGGGTATAGGGATGGGTCGGCGTCTCGAAGATCTGCCGCCAGCCGCCCTCCTCCACCACCTCGCCGAAGAACATCACCAGCACCCGGTCGCTCATATGCTCGACCACGCTCAAGTCGTGGCTGATCATGATGTAGGAGAGGCCGAGCTTTTCCTGCAGATCGAGCAGCAGGTTGATGATCTGGGCGCGGATCGAGACGTCGAGGGCGGAGACCGGCTCATCGAGCACAACGATCTCCGGTTCGAGGATCAGCGCGCGGGCGATACCGATGCGCTGGCGCTGGCCGCCGGAGAATTCGTGCGGGTAGCGCCCCGCCTGTTCGGGCGTCAGGCCGACATTCTTCAGCATGGCCTCGATACGACCCTCGATTTCCGACGCCGCGGTGATGCCGTGCAGCTTCAGCGGCGCAGCAAGGGAGGTGCGCACGGACTGGCGCGGATTGAGCGAGGCATAGGGGTCCTGAAAGACCATCTGCACCGCCTTCGCACGCTGCATGCGCCCCGGCGCCCCAAGGCCGGCAAGCGGCTGGCCGCGATAGCGGATCGTCCCTTCCGTCGGCTCCTGAAGACCGAGGATGGAGAGGGCCGTGGTGGACTTGCCGCAGCCGGATTCGCCGACGATCGACAGGCACTCGCCCTTGGCAAGGTCGAAGCTGATGCCGTTGACGGCGTGCAGCATGCGCCGCCCTGTGCCGAACAGGCCGCCGCCGGAAATCGGAAAACGCACATGCAGGTCGTCCACCTGCAGCAGGGGAGCGGTCATGGCTGGCTCCCTTCCGGCCCGCGCGGGGTGATGAAGCGCGTCTGCGTCAACGTCGAGCGGTCGGCGATGATGCTGTCGATATCGACGAGACGCTGGCGGCCGTGCGCGCTGCGGCTGCCAAGGCGCGGCAGGGCGCCGAGCAGGCCGCGCGTATAGGCGTGCCGGGGATCTTCGAAGAGTGCTCGCGTCTCGTTCTCCTCGACGAGGCAGCCGGCATACATCACGCCGACACGCTGGCAGATGCTGGCGATGACGCCGAGATCGTGGCTGATGAAGAGCACAGCCGTGCCGCGCGCGGCGCAAAGCTCCTTGATTAGCCGCAGCACCTCGGCCTGCACGGTCACGTCGAGCGCCGTCGTCGGCTCGTCGGCGATGAGGAGATCCGGGTTGCAGGCGAGCGCCATGGCGATCATCACGCGCTGGCGCAGGCCGCCGGACATCTGGTGCGGATAGTTCTTCGCACGCCGGTCGGGATTGGGCACGCGCACATTGCCCAGCGCCTCAACGGCGAGCCGTTCCGCCTCGCCCCAGCTCTTGCCCTGATGCAACACGAACATTTCGGCGATCTGCCGGCCGACAGTGGAAAGCGGGTTCAGCGCCGTCATCGGCTCCTGGAAGATCATGGCGATGCGGTTGCCGCGAAGGCGCCGCATCTCGCGCTTCGGCAGGGACAGCAGGTTCTGGCCCTTGAACCGGATCTCGCCACTGGTGACGGCGAGCGGCTTCTTCAAAAGCCCCATGACGGCTAGCGAGGTGATCGACTTGCCTGAGCCCGATTCGCCGACGAGCCCGTAGGCCTCGCCCGGCATGATCTGGAAGGAAACGTCCTTCAGCAGCGGATGGTGGACGGAGCGGCCGAGGGCGACGCCGAGCCGGAGATCCCTGATATCGAGAAGCGGCGCGGTCATGGCTTGCGCGTCCTCATATGCGGGTCGAGACTGTCGCGCAGCCCGTCACCGAGAAGGTTGAAGCCGAGCACGGAGAGAAAGATCGCAAGGCCCGGGAAGATCGCCACCCAGGGCGCGAGCTGGATGAGCTGCCGCGCATCCGTCAGCATCGAGCCCCAGCTCGGGAACGGCGGCTGGATGCCGAGGCCGAGGAAGGAGAGTGCGGCTTCGGAGAGCACCGCGGAGCCCATGCCGAGCGTCGCCATGACGAGGATCGGCCCCATCATGTTGGGAAGGATCTGCGTGAACATGATGCGCAGGTCTCCATAGCCGAGCGTCTGCGCCGCCTGCACGTAACCCTGCGATTTCAGCGACAGCGTCGAGGAGCGGGCGATACGGCAGGTCCAGCTCCAGTTGGTGAGGCCGAGCGCAATGAGGAGCGACGGCAGGCCGGGACCGAGCACGGCCATCACGGCGAGCGCGAAGATCAGCGAGGGAATGGCGAGCATGACGTTGGTGAGGCCGTTCACCAGGTCGTCCCACCAGCCGCCCCAGTAGCCGGCGGTCATGCCGAGCGTGACGCCGATGGCCGAGTTGATGACCTGCGAGACGATGCCGACCGTCAGCGAGATCTGCGCACCGTAGAGGATGCGGGTATAGACGTCGCGGCCCTGCGCGTCCGTACCGAACCAGAAGGTGGCGTCGGGCGGCAGTTCTGAGCTCATCAGGTCCGCATCGAGCACCGGGTCGAAGGGCGCGATCCACGGTGCGAGCACGCCGGCGAGGATGACCAGCGTCGTCAGCGTCGCGCCAAGCCAGAAGTTGAAGCCGAGACGCATTCCCGTCACTCCTGCTTGATGCGCGGATCGATCGCGGCATAGATCAGATCGACGGCCGTGTTGATGACGAGGAACCACAGCACGATGACGAGGATCGTGCCCTGCACGACGGGAATGTCGCGGATCGCCACGCTGTCGACCAGAAGCGAGCCGATACCGGGCCAGGCGAACAGCTTCTCGATGACGACGGCCTGACCGATCAGCGAGCCGAACTGCAGGCCGACCGTGGTGACGATCAGCACCAGCGCATTGCGCGCCACATGCCAGCGCACGACATTCACCTCGCTCATGCCCTTGGAATGGGCGGTGCGGATGAAATCGGCATTGAGCACATCAAGCACGCCGGCCCGCGTGGTGCGTGCGAGAAGCGCGAGCGGCGTGACGCCGAGCGTGACGGCGGGCAGGATGAGGTTCTGGAACGAACCGTCGCCATAGCCGAAGCTGGGCAGCCAGTTCAGTTGCAGGGCGAAGAGGTACATCAGCAGGAGGCCGAGCCAGAACTGCGGCATGGAGAGACCCGAGACGGCACCGATCATCGTCACGGTATCGAGCACGGAGCCGGGTCGCAGCGCCGCGAGGAAGCCGAGCGGCACGCCGATGACCAAGGCAAAAACCATGGCGGCGATGGCAAGTTGCAACGAGGCCCACATACGGTCATTGATGAGGTCGATCACCGGCTGGCGGGTGCGGAAACTGGTACCGAGATCGAACTGCGCGAGGTCCGTGACATAGGTCACGAAGCGTTCCATGAGCGGCTTGTTGAGGCCGAATTCCTCGTTGAGGCGGGCGATCATCTGGGGATCGGCGGCGCGCTTGCCATCGGCGAAGAGGCTGGCGGCAAAGGTGCCGGGCACGACGGAGAAGATGACGAAGATCAGCAGCGCCACCACGACGACCGTCGGAATGATCTGAAAGATGCGGCGCAGGGTGAAACGAAGCATGAGCGGTTCCGTGTTGGCCGCCCGCAAGGGCGCGACAATCGATGCGGGGGCGGCAGTCACGCCGCCCCCGAACCCCTCAAGATCTTACTTGCGCGAGTCCGGCGCGGTCTCGTCGATCCAGATCTCGTCATAGGGCTGGACCGCCAGTTCCGTCGCGTTGGGAACGAGGCCGTGGATCCACGGCTGATAGGCCATGACCGCCTTGTTGTAATTGAAGAACCAGACCGGCGCGTCGTCCTGCACGATGTTGTTGGCCTGGCGCAGGAGGTCGTTCTGCTTGGCGGGATCACGCTCCTGCTGGGCCGCGTCGTAGAGCTTGTCGAAGTCCGCGCTCGCATAGTTCGTATAGTTGCAGGCCGATTGCGCCGTCTTCGAATGATAGCAGCGCAGCGCGTTCAGTGGATCGGGACCAGAGAGGTTCGACCAGATGAAGGCCTGGAAATTGTTGGTCGTGACAGCCTCGCCGAGCGCCGAGCTTTCCACCGGCTTCGGCTTCACGGTGATGCCGACCTTCTTCAGCATCGGCAGGATGGCCTCGACGATCGGAACGCCCCAGCTTTCATTCGGGCTCGCCGTCACCTCGAATTCGAAGCCGTCGGCATAGCCGGCTTCCGCAAGCAGTGCCTTCGCCTTTTCCGGATCGAAGGCATAGGCCGGCTTGTCCTTGTCGAAGGCCGGCGAGGAGAGCGGCAGCCATCCGGACGCCGGATAGGCCTTGTTCTTGACGAGGCGCTCGATGATCAGCGGCGCATTGATGGCATGGTTAATCGCCTGGCGTACCCGCTTGTCCTTGAAAGGCTCGAAGGCCGGGTTGAAACCGATATTGCGGGTATAGACCTCGGCGACCTCGAGCAGTTGCCCCTTCAGCGCGTCCTCACCCTGATAGGCCTGGTACTGGGTCGGGCCGAGAATGGAGACGTCGATCTCCTTGTTGCGGAAGGCAACGTCGCGCGCGGCATCCTCGGCCATCAGCACGATGTTGATGCGATCGAGGTAGGGCTTTCCTTCCTCGTAGTACTTGTCGAACTTTTCGACGACGACCTGCGAACCCGGCACATGCTCCTTGAAAACGAAGGCGCCGAGGCCAACGGGAGTCTTGCCGAAGCTCGATTCGTCCTCGACATTCGACGGGTAGATGACCGTCGTGTTCTGCATCAGCGGAAAGCCGGGATTGATCGGGCCGGTATAGGTGATCTCCAGCGTGTTGTCGTCGATCTCCTTGAGGCCGGAAATCTCCTCGGCCTTGCCGGCGATATAGTCGTCCGCGCCCTTGATGTTGGCGATGAAGCTTGCGCCCGGGAAGGCATTCTTCGGATTGGCGATACGCTTGTAGCTGTAGATGAAGTCGTCGGCCGTCAGCGGCTTGCCGTTGTGGAAGACGGCGTTCTTGCGCAGGTGATAGGTATGGACCGTGCCGTCCTCGGAGACGTCTTCGGAATCCGCCAGCTCCAGCACCGGCTTGTTCTGGATGGAATCCCAGCTGTAGAGCGCGCGGTGGATCGCCTGCGTGATGAACTCTTCCTGCGTGTTCGGGCTCGCCTGCACGTCGAGCGTGGCAAAGCTCGAGCCGTAGGGTGCGGTGAAGACGAGCGTTCCGCCCTGGCGTTCACCCGCAGCGAGCGCCCCGGAGGCCACGCCGAGGCTGAGCATTGCGGCCAGTGTCAGTGTCTTAAGCATGTCGTTCTCCCTCTCGTGCCGTTTTCGGCATCGTTTCGATTCAGTCTGTCAGGCCGTCACCTCGCATCATGCACGACACGGCCTGCAAGCAGGGTCAGCAGGCAACGTGTGCCTGAGAGAATGGTCTTGGGATCCGCGGTCAGAAGATCGTTGTCGAAGACCGCGATATCGGCCCACTGGCCGGGCACGAGCCGTCCCTTCACGCCCTCGGCCTTTTGCGACCAGGCGCCATATTCCGTATAGGCCTGCAGCGCCTCTTCCGGGTTCAGCCGTTCGGAAGCATCCATGACCGTGCCCTTGCCGGTCTGGCGCGTGATCATCGCGTGAAGATTGGGGAAGGGATCGGGCGAGCAGACCGGTGAATCCGAGCCGGTCGATGGCTTCAGGCCGAGGCGCGCCCAGGTGCCGATCGGATAGGACGGCTTGCCGCGTGCCTCTCCGAGCACGGAAATGTAGCTGTCGCCGAAATCATGGATGAAGGCCATCTGCGGCGCGGGCAGGATGCCGGCCGCCTGCATGCGCGCGTGCTGCGCGGGCGTGGAGAAGCCGCAATGCTCGATGCGGTGACGACGATTGGGATCCGGGTTGGCGGCAAGCGCCTTTTCGTAGGCCGTGATCAGCTGTTCGATCGCGCCGTCGCCGATGGCGTGGCAGACCATCTGATAGCCGCGGTCATGGCAATCCCGAACGACCGCCTCAACCGTCTCGTCCGGCAGCATCTGCACGCCGATGTTGTCGGGCTCGCCCTCATAGGGCTTCGTCATCCAGGCGGTGCGCCCGCCGGCCGAACCGTCGAGGAAGACCTTCACGCCGCCGACGCGCAGCATGTCGTCGCCCCCCCCCGACAGCAGCCCCGCCCGCCAGGCATCCTCGACGATGGAGACGCCGGGATCACCGAGCAGCGTCAGCCAGACGCGCACCGGCAGGCGGCCGGACAGTTTTGCCATCTCATAGGCCTGGATCTCCGAGAACCCGGCGACATGGCCGACAGCCGCATCCATGCAGCTGGTGATGCCGAAGGAGAGCAGATGCCGCCCCGCCCGCTCGATGCCGTCGATCAGCTCCTCGGTGGTCGCCGGCGGCATGACGGCCTTGACGAGATTCTGGGCGTTCTCCGCGAGAAGACCGTTGAGCTTGCCGTCCGTGATGCCGATGACGCCGCCGTCCGGCACCGGCGTCGCCTCGCTGATGCCGGCAAGCTCCAGCGCGCGGGAATTGGCGATGGAGACATGACCGCAGGCCCGCGTCAGATACACCGGATGATCCGGCGCGGCGCGATCGAGATCCTCGCGCGTCGGATGGCGGCCCGTGTCGAGCTTGACCTGGTCATAGCCGCGGGCGCGCACCCAGCCACCCTTCGGCGTCGATGCGGCACGCTCGGCGATGGCCCGCGTAAGGGCGGCCACCGTCGGCGCAGCGGCGGGCGTCGCGTCGACGAAGCCCATGGCGATGCCGGTCGCGATGAGATGCAGATGATTGTCGATGAGGCCGGGGGTTGCGAAGCGCCCCTCCAGGTCGATCACCTCGGTCGCAGGCCCCTTCAGGCTCAGCATGTCGGCTGTGCTGCCGGTCGCCAGAACTTTGCCCTGCCAGACGGCGAGGGCCTCGCTGATGCCTTCTTCCCGCCCCCGCCAGATCCGGCCGTTGATCAGGATACGGTCAGCCTCAATTCCGAATGCCATGCACAGCTCCCCCTGTCGGCACCGGCGAACCGGCGCCTCTTTCCTCCACACGCAACGTGAAAGGTTGCGGCGGCCTTGGCCAATTCGCTTTTGGCACGACCCCATGCGAAATCGGCATACCTATTTCGATTGAATGACTTATGATCACCTTTGCCGCGCAGAAGGCACCGGAGGGACACGTGAATGGAGATCAAGTGGCTGGAGGACTTCGTGACGCTGGCCGACACGTCCTCCTTTTCGCGCGCCGCCGAATTGCGCAATGTCACCCAACCGGCTTTCAGCCGCCGCATCAAGCAGCTCGAAGGCTGGCTCGGCGCCACGCTGATCAGTCGCGCCACCATGCCGGCTGAACTGACGCCTGCGGGGCGCAACTTCCTGCCCGTCGCACAGGAGGCGATCCGTACCTTCTATGCGGCTCGCGAAGCGCTGCGCCCCTCGCATGAGCCGGGCCTCATCCGCTTTGCCGCCCTGCATACGCTGACGGTCACCTTCTTTCCGCGCTGGCTGAAGACGCTGGAAGGCGCGGGCGGCACCTTCAGCACATCGCTCATCCCTGACCGCGGCGGCATCGAGGCCAATCTCGATGCGCTCGTTGGCGACGAAGCGGATTTCTTCCTCACCTATGCCCATCCGGAGGTGCCGTTCCATCTCGATCGCGGGCAATTTGCTTCGCTGACGGTCGGTCAAGACCGGCTGATGCCGCTTGTATCGGCGGAGGTCACGATTGCGGGCCAGGTGCAGCCCGGACACAATCTCCTCGACCGCGCCGTCGCGCAGCCACGGCTCGCCGTTCCCTATCTCAGCTATGGATTCAATTCCTTCTTCGGCGTCGCCCTGTCGCGCCTCCTCCTGCGCCGCCCGCCCTTCCGCCGGCGCACGACGCACGAGAACACCATCAGTGCCGGCCTGATGAACATGGCGGTAACGGGCGCCGGCCTCTGCTGGCTGCCGGAAAGCCTTGCGCGCGAGGAGATGGAGGCGGGACGCCTTGTGTCGGCCTCGGCGGACGAGGGCTGGAACCTCGACCTCGAAATCCGTCTCTACCGCCATGCGGCAGCCCGGACCGGCAAGGTCGAGGATTTTTGGCGCGCGGCGCGGCAATTTCTGGAAGCAGCGCCTGCCGAAATCAGACCTTCAGGAAGAGCAACGCCCTGAGGATTTCCGAAAAATCTCTATGCTCGAAGGCGACGGCGCGAGGACCGTGCGCCTTGGCACCGGGATACCATGCGGCCCGGTACGCCTCGGTCGGCGTGCTGAACTCGATCACCACCTCGTAGTGATCCGCCTTCGCGGGCAGTGCCTGCGCGAAATCGCCCGACAGCGCTGCCGCCACGCCTTCACGGATGAGGCGACGCGACCAGGCGGGCGAGATGGATGTCGAGGCACGGCCCCTCCCATCGAGCGTTTCCACCGTCGCAAGGCCAGGCACCATGGCCCGGGCCTCGGCGCAGATACCCATGTCTCCCGCGAGAAATACGGAGGGCACACCATAGCCGGCCGCACAGAGCGCGTTGAAGGTGAACTCGGACGCGACTTCGCCATTCAGCAGCAGGCGCGAGATGCGCAGGTTGGAAGTGTGGGCCAGCGGATTGACCTCCGTGCCGGCCTTGGAATGGTAACCGGTATAGATCGCGGCGGCGAAACCGGCGTCGATGCCGAACATCATTTCGTCCGGGTGGCCCGACCAGCCGCGCACGATGCGGGCGTAATCGGGCAGGCGATCGAGGATGAGGTTGCGGCCGCTGTCATGGGCATCCTTGATCACCACTTCCGTGGCACCGGCGGCGCGCGCGCCCTCGCAGGCGGCAACCACCTCGCCCGTCATCAGTGCGCGGAACTCGGCCCAGTCCGGATGAGTGCGCTCGGCCTCGTTCCAGTGGGCAATGCCGGCGGTGCCTTCGATATCGGCGGAGATGAAGACTTTCATGATGCGGGGCTCTCCTTCAGCCAGTCCGTGAGGGCGGGATAGATGCGGCCGCTCCGTGCCGGCGTGGCCGGCGCGGCACAGAGCGCGTTCAGCACCGCCTCCTGCGTGGTCTCGGCAGCGGCGCGGAAGGCGATGTCGATATAGCTGTCAGACAGCCGTTGCTGCATGGCGACGGGCGCGGCCGGATCGTGCTCGACCGGATCGGCCGTCGTGAAACAGAGGACAACGTCGCCGCTGCCGTGGCCCCAGAAGGCGCCGAGCCGGGCAAGCCCAGCCCCGCCACGCCGGGCGACGCGCTGCAACTGCCTGTCCCCCAGCGGCAGGTCCGTCGCCATAACGACGATGACCGAGCCGCGCTCGGGGCTTGCCGGCACACGCGGATCGGGCCGGCGGCCATCCGGCAGGACGAGATCGCCAGCCGCGCCGAAGTTTGCGAGGACCAGCGTGCCGAGCGTGAAATCGTGCTTGCCGATGCGCATCAGCCGCGACGCGGTGCCGATCCCAGCCTTGAAGCCGAAGGCGGTCATGCCGGACCCGGCGCCGACCGCCCCCTGCTCGACCGGCCCCGGACGCGCGGCGTCAAGAGCGGCATCGACATCGGCGGGCGTCACGCCGAGGGCCTGGATATCGTTGATGCCGCCGTCGTTGCATTCGCAGACCAGCGCATTGACGGTCGAGGTTTTCCGCCCGATCGCCGGATTGGCGCCGATGGCACGGCGGATGAGCGCCTCGGTGCAGGCTGCAACGCCAAAGGTGTTGGTGAGCAGGATGGGCGTCTCGATCGTGCCGAGCTCGGCCACCTGCATCAGCCCGGCCGACTTGCCGAAACCGTTGACGATCTCGACCGCTGCCCGCGGCTTGACGCGGAAGAGATCACCCGGATGCGGCACGACTGCCGTCACGCCGGTGAAGAGGCCGTCCCCGCGCAGCGAGCGGTGGCCGACGGCGACCCCGGCAATATCGGTGATGGCATTGCCCGGCCCCGGCTCCAGCCGCCCCTGCGGGATCAGGCCCAGTTCGCGCGCCGTTTTCATGTCCGCCCCTTCCGGCATTCCAGTTCTTGAAAAGATGGTTCTTTTTCAACGAGCAACCATAAGCCGCCTCGCCGGGCATGCTCTAGACCGAAACGCCGGCCGCTTCCAGATAGAGCGCCTGCAACACCCGTGTCCGGGGTCCGGGTTTTCCATCGCCGATCACCCGGTCGCCGATACGCACAACGGGCATGACCAGGCTGGAAGCGGAGGTCTGGAAGGCCTCCGCCGCATCCTGCGCCTCTTCGGGCGTGAAGGCGCGCTCCTCGATGCGCAGGCCCTCGGCGGCGCAGAGGCGCGCAAGGGCGCGCTGGGTGCAGCCCGGCAGCGTGGCCTGCGAGGCGGCGCGCGTGAGGATGCGACCATCGGCGGTGATGAGATGGGCGGTCGAGGAGGCGCCTTCCGTCACCAGCCCGTCTTCCACCAGCCAGACATCGTCGAAGCCACGTGCCCGCGCCGTCTGCTTGGCCATCACCTGCCCGAGCAGCATGGCGGTCTTGATGTCGCGGCGCTGCCAGCGCGGATCAGCGGCCAGATCGACCGAGATGCCGTTCTGCTGGGCCTTCGTCCCCGTCAGGGTCTTGGCCTGGGTGAAGCCGACGAGCCGCGGCGTCAGAGTGGCAGGGTAGAAGAAGTCGCGATCCGCCTCGCCGCGCGAGACCTGCAGATAGACGGTTCCGTCCTGCAGGGCGTTGCGGGCGATCAGTTCCGCCTGAATGGCCTCGATTTCCGGCCGGCCGAGCAAGAGGGCAATGCCGAGCTCCCTCAGCGAGCGTTCGAGCCGGGCGAGATGCAGGTCGTTATCGATCATTCGTCCGGCAATCACCGCCGTCACTTCGTAGACCGCATCACCGAACAGGAAGCCGCGATCGAACAACCCGATCCTGGCCTCCTCCTCTGCTACGAATTGACCGTGGACGTAGACGATCCTGCCCATCTGTTCCTCTTGCTTGCGCCGGTTGCCTTTGGCGCGGAACATTGGTGCGACTTGCCGCGGCTGACCAATTCAATTTGGGCAGGATCCTATGCAAAAATCGCCTGAGGTCTTGTTTTGCAATATGTTAGACGGCGTCAGTTGCACCGGACATAGCGGATCCCGCGGGCCAGCCAGCAGCCGAGCACCAGACCCGTGATGTCTCCGGCCGCATCGCGCTCAGCCACCAGCGTCCAGTCCCCCGGGGCCGGCGCATCCATCGAGCGACGGGTCACGACGAGCCAGACATCAGGACCGGCCGGCCGGACGATTTCGGGCCGGCCCGTGCCGAGGAAGCCCTCAGCCCAGAGATAGGTCCCGCCGTCACGGCATTCGATGACGATGTCGGCCTCCAGTTCGGGGGAGCGGTAGCGGCCCGCAAGACGCGCGTCGCCGACCGCCGGCGCCGATGCGACCGGCACCAGCCTCTCGGCGTAGTTTTCCTGTGCGCGCTGCATCAGGAGGTCCTCACCGGCACGGGCGACCTTGACGGACGAAGAGGCAAGACTGCCCTCCTCCGCCTCCAAAAGGCTTTCCGGCGACGTGCCGAAGCGCAGTGTCGCCGAATCAAAACCTGGCTCCAGTCGCGCAAGAAGACCGGTCTCGCGACTCATCCATTGACCGCCCCAGCGCTCGCCGAGCGGCTTGGAAGCGGGATGCGGCAGGTCGAACGCGGCGCGCAGCAGCCGATGCGCGGCCCCATGCGCATCGCCGTGATGGTTGAACATCACCACGACCGAAAGCCGCGCCTCGGCCGAATAGGCCCGGAAGGCCCGGAACCCGCGCAAGGCGCCGCTGTGGCCGGTGAAGGCAACATCACCGACACGCGAATGCTGCAGGCCGAAACCATAGGAGGCGGCCGCCCCGTCGCGGAAGGTCTGCGGCACGGCAATCTTCCGGTAGAGGCTGTCCGGATCCCCGCGTGTCGCATCGATCCAGCGCTCATAGGCAAGCATGTCGTCGAGCGAGGCGGAAATGCCCGCATCACCGCGCCAGTAGATGCCGTTGTCAGCCGGCAGATAGCCGGTCGCGTCACTGCCCTCGTAACCGACCACGCCGTCCTCCGGCTGGCGGGTATCGGCGGTCAGCACGGCACCGGCCATGCCGGCCGGCTCCCAGATGTGCCGCGCGTAGAGCGTCTCAAGCGTGTCGGAGGAGAACTCCTCGAGAAGATCGGAGAGGAGGCGGAAATTGCCGTTGCTGTAGGAATAACGCGTGCCCGGCGCAAAATGCCCGCTGCGCATACGCTTGAACGCCGATGCCGCATCATCACGCGAAAAGGCCTGCTCGGCTCTGGCACCGTGCAGCACGGTCAGCGCCCAGTAGTCGCGCAGGCCCGACTGGTTGTTGCAGAGGTCGCGCACCCGCGGCAGCGGACCGTCGAAATTCGGCAGATGCGCGGCGAGCCGGCCATCGAGGGCCTCCGGCGTGCCGCAGGCGGCCAGCATGGCCGCGCAGGTGAACTGCTTGGAGACCGAGCAGATCGGCAGCCGCGTGCCGGCCGTCATCGATCGCCGCGCGTCGAGTTCGGAGAAACCCCAGGAACGAAGGGCAACAATCCGCCCCTCGCTGACCACACCGGCAACGCCGCCCGGCCCCGGAAACCGCACGGCGAGTGCATCCATTTCCGCTTCGAGCCGCTTCTCGTCGATCATGCCCTGCCTGCCTTCCGTTCCCGCCCCGCCCGGCGCCTGCCCTGCGGGGATCGCTGCGAATCTTTCCGGCGGCCATTCTTTCCATCCGCGCCGGCTTCGCAACTCGGCAAATCTGGCCGGCAGGGCATGCCGGGTCACTCGATGCCGTTTGCCCGCTGCACCTCACGCACGTAGGCGATCACGTTCTGGAGATCGGCCTTCGTCATGGCCGGCTGGGGCGGCATGTCGCCGAACCTCCAGTGATGCGCCCGCACGCCGTTGGCAACGGCCATCTCGAAGGCGTAGTCACCATGATGCGAGGGCTCGTAGATCTTGTGCACCAGCGGCGGCCCGGCCTCGGTTCCCGCGGCATTTGCGCCGTGGCAGGCGGCACAGACGGCGTTGAACGCCCTTTCCCCCATCTTCGCCGCCTCCGACAGGGTTGCCGGAACCGTGACGGCGACGAGAGCGCCCCCACCTGTCGCAGCTTCTGCCGCCGGGGCCTCCGCCCCCCGGCGCGTCCAGACAGCGGCGGCGGCAATGCCCACCGCGACGATGGCGAGAACGGCGATCTTTCCCTTGTTCATGCCGCCAGCGGCATTTTTCGAGTGGCTCTTCTGTTGTTCGTTTCGTGTCATGTGCGTGTCCTGATCGGAAGCCGGAAGCGGGAATTGCAACCCGGCGAAATTGTTTCCTGAAGGGCCACGGGGCAATCCCCGCGACCGGATGTGCAAGATCAGCCGCCCGAGATCCGGCGCTGATAATCCGCCTCGCGCTGCGGCCAGGTGCTCTTGATGAAATCAAGCACCGCCGCGCTTTCGGCATCGCTGAGGATGCCGGCAAAACCCGACATGTCGCTCTCGTAGCCGCCGCCAACGACCGCGGCCGTACCGCGGCGGATGATCGCCAGAAGCTGCGCGTCGGCATGATGCCAGGTGTGGCCGGTGGCATCGTGGGGCGGTGCGGGCAGGCGGCCGTCCGCCCGCGGGCTGCGCCAGTCAGGCTGGCCCTCCAGCCTGACGCCGTGACAGCTCGCGCAGTTCTCCGCATAGAGGGCTTTTCCGAGGGCGATACGCGCGTCCGCCTCCCGGCCCGGCCTTTCCAGGACGAAGAGAACCACGCCGGCCACGGCCGCAAGGACCGCGCCGCCTGCAATCCACGCCGCCTTCACGCCTCGACCCGGAACTCGGTCATCATGCCGGCCGAAAGATGCGGCATGTGGTGGCAATGCAGCATCCAGCGCGCGGCCTCGCCCGCGTCCAGCGCCACCGTGACCATCGACATCGGCGGCACATAGACCGTGTCGCGTCGGGCGCCGGCAAAACGACGGGCATTGATCCCGACCACCTGGAAGGCATGGCCGTGCAGGTGCATCGGGTGTCCCATCATCGACATGTTGTGGAAGCCGAGTTCCACCCGCTCGCCGCTCTTTGCGACGATGGGGCGGTGCTTGCCCCAAGCAGCCCCGTCGATGGTCCAGACATAGGGCTGCATGGAGCCGCCCAGCATGACCATCTGGTTGCGCTCGATCGGCCTTTCCGGCAACGTGTCGATGCCCGAAAGGCTCGCTTCCTGCGCAAGGTCAATATCGAAGGCCGGTGCCTCTTTTTCGGCAAGGGCGTCGATCCTGGCGATGGCCGCACCGGGCGTCGCAAGGACGATGCCGGTCCGCTCGCGCGCACCCTCGCGCAGCGCAAGCACGGGCCATGCCCCGCCTTCGTTCGGCAGGTCGATCTCGATGTCGAGCCGCTGTCCCATGGCAAGGCCAAAGCGGGAGCCGGCGAGCGGGCGGACCTGATGCCCGTCCACGGCGACGAGCTGCCCTGTCAGCGCGCCCGTATCGATCCAGAAAACCGTGGCGGCGGCGGCATTGATGACGCGCAGCCGGATCCGTCCGCCGTGCTCGACCGACACGACCTCGGGATCGGACAGCGTGCGGTCATTGGCAAGATAGGCATCCCAGTCGTAGTCGTTCAGGTCCATGGTCATGCCGCCCATCCCGGCCATGCTGCCCATATCCATCGGCATCGCCATCGCACCCGTGGTTCCGGCGCTGTCCATGTTCATTCCCGCCATGCTGCCGTGGTCCATGCCCTGCACGGCACCGGAGGGAGCAGTGCCCGCATGCCCGCCGGTGATCTCCGCCAGCACCTCTTCCGGCGCCTTGAAGGAGAAATCGTGCAGGAAGAGCACCACATCCTGCCGGTCGGCGGCGAGGTCTTCCGGCCGGCGCACGATCAGCGGAGCTGCAAGCAGCTTCATTTCCTGGATCGGCACATGGCTGTGCATCCAGTGCGTGCCCGCAAGCGGGGCGAAATCAAAGCTGCGCGTCTCACCGGGCGCTAGAAGCGGCTGCGGCATATCCGGCACGCCGTCCTGCACGTTCGGCGGAATCTGGCCATGCCAGTGCACGATGGTGGGGACGGGCAGGTCATTGCTAAGGTCGACCCGAAAACGCTGGCCGGGATCGAGCACGAGGCCTTGCCCGCCGGGGCCGGAAAGGCCGAAGACGGTGGCGGCGCGACCGTCGATATCGAGTGTGCGGCGCGTGGCGGCAAGCCGCAATGGCGCAGCCGTCTGGCCGAAGACAGGGATGGGGAACTGGGTTGCAGCAAGCGTCGCTGCGCCGGCGGCCAGCAAGCCGCGTCGGGTAAAGGATCTCATAGCATCACCTCGGGACAGGCGTCCCGTTCAACAATCTGGAGGGGTGCGGCAGGAAGAGCCTGCCGCGGCTTCAAAGGCGGTGCGCTATGGGAGGTCGGTCGTCGAGGGCGGGTGGCGTCGAGACGAGCGCCGCGTCGGGATGACGACGATAGGTTTCGCGGGGCGAGGCAAGGCCTGCCGGGATCCGCTCGGCCGGCAGGAACACGCCGATACCCATGCAGACGAGATCACACAGGCCGGGATCCGTCTTGCACGTCCCGTCATCGGTACAGGACGCCTTCGCCATAGACGTGTGGTCCATCGGCTGCATGCGGCTGGCCAGTTCCGTCGACACGATCATGCCGGTCTCGTGCGCCGAGGCCGTGAAGGACACGACCGCGAACAGACAAGCCGAAACGATGAGCAACAGAAACCGCAGCATGATACAAAAATAGGGATCCGATCCCGCTTTGTCCATCGCTCAGCGCCCGGGCAAAGTGCCGCGCGGATTTTCTCCTGCCGCCCGACAGGCCAGAGCCATGGATTTAAAGGCAAAAGGCCTTTAAGCCTCGCAGCTGCGGCCCGGTCGTTCGTTGGGATTGCAATCGAACCGACGGACACCCGGGCCCGAAGCTCATGCAGGGAGTGCGCAGATGCTCGTCGGAATTACGATCTTGCTTGTTTTCCAGTTGATCGGCGAAGTGACCGCCTATTACCTCGGCGGCTTCGTGCCGGGGCCGGTCATCGGCATGGCGATGATCGCCGTGGTTCTCACGCTGACCGGCGGAAAGCCGTTTCTGCAGTCCGCCCACCAGCAAACCCTCGACACGTCGAAAGCCATCCTTGCCAATCTTGGCATCCTCTTCGTGCCCGCCGGGGTCGGCATCATCCAGCACCTGGATCTCATCCGTGACCGGGGTTTCGCGTTGCTCGCCATCGTACTGCTGTCGACCGTCATCACACTGACCGTCACCGTCTGGGTCTTCATCCTGGTGAAGCGACTTTCCGGAGGCTATACGAATGACTGACGGGCTCTGGGTCTATCTCGCCACCTCGCCGCTCCTGTGGCTTGCCTGCACGCTGGTCGTCTGGCTCGCGGCCACCGGCCTTGCCGGGCTCCGTCCGGGAAATCCCTTGCTGAACCCGATCCTCTTCTCCATCGCCGCCATTGCCACCGTGCTCTGCGTCACCGGGATCGACTATGCCACTTATTTCGAGGGCGCCCAGTTCATCCATTTTCTGCTGGGCCCGGCGACCGTCGCCCTCGGCATCCCGCTCTATGAAAAACTGGCGCTCGTGAAGAGCAACCTCCTGCCGCTGCTCGCCGCCCTCTTCGTCGGCAGCCTCACCGCGGTCGGCTCGACGGTGTTTTTCAGCCAGTTGTTCGGCTTCGCACCCGAGGTCGTCGCCTCGCTCGCCCCGAAATCCACGACCGCAGCGGTTGCCATGGCCATATCCTCCGGCCTTGCGGGGGACCCGGCCCTCACCGCAGCCGTCGTCGTGCTCACCGGCATCTGCGGTGCGATCGTCGTGACGCCCATGATGAACGCCATGCGCATCAAGGACTACAGCGCGCGCGGCTTTGCCGTCGGCCTCGCCTCGCACGGCATCGGCACGGCACGCGCCTATTCGGTGGATCCGGTGGCCGGGCTGTTTTCGGGGATCGCGATGGGGCTGAACGCGGTGCTCACATCCCTCATCGTGCATCTCTTCCTGTGATCGCTCACGCGATGGCGGTGATTTCGAGTTCCTGGTCACCGACTGTCACCAGATCGCCAACAGCCTTGCCCATGAGAATGCGGGCCACGGGCGCCACGTAGGAGATCGAGCCGGCCTTGGGGTCGGCCTCGTCCTCGCCGACGATGCGATAGGTCTGAACGCGTCCGTCGTCGCGGCTGAAGGTGACCGTGCTGCCGAAGGAAACGACATCGTTCGAGGCAGGCGCGGCAACGAGCTCGGCGGTTCGGACCCTTTCGGCAAGATAGCGCAGGTCCCGTCCCGGGCCAGCCGCCTGCCGCCGGCGCTCGTTGACGTCCTCGATGGCGTTCGCCGCCGCATAGGACTCGCGGGCCTCCTGAAGCTGCGCCTCCAGTGCCCTCAGCCCGGTCTCCGTCACAAGATTGAGGTGCGGGGAGATCGCCCGTTCGGGCAGCAGGGTTTCCGCTGCCGTCTCGGCGCTCTCTTCCTTCATGAAGGCTACGCTCACACTCGAACTCCATCCTGACGCAGAGGGCACACGCCCTGCGCTTGTCATTTGCTGTTTGCGGAAAAGGCCCTTCGCCCGGCCTGCCGACCGTCCATGGCCGGGCGGCTCGCAAACCGGACCCGCCACCGGGAATCTACCCATCGTCGGGAGATGGGTCAATTCCTCCACACGCCCGGCCCCGGCTGCAAAGACCATGCACGAGGATCAGGGGTGCGCCGACTGTCTCGTCGTATGCGCGATCGCAGATCCGGCGGCCGAGATCGCCGGCGGCGGCGATATGACCATACGGGCCTTCACCGCGCTGTCCGGCCCCGCTTCGCCCGCGATCTCCACACGGTTGCGGCCGTTCGACTTGGCGCGGTAGAGCGCACTGTCGGCCCGGCGCAGGATATCGTCATAGATTGTGTCGCCCGGGCGCAGGACGGCGATACCGCCCGAGATGGTAATGTCGATCCTCGCGTCGCCGACAGTGAAATCACTGCCCTCGACGGCGGCGCGCATCCGCTCGGCAATAGCGAAGGCATCGTCCGTGCCGAGATCGGGGAACAGCACGGCGAATTCCTCGCCGCCCATCCGGGCGATCGTGTCCGTCGGGCGTATTTCGGCGCGCAACCGCCTGGCGACATGGATGAGCACCCGGTCGCCGGTCTCGTGGCCGTAGGTGTCGTTGATCGCCTTGAACTTGTCGATGTCGAAGACGGCGATGGAAAAATCACGGCCCCTCGGCTTTGCGGCGAGAAAGGCTTCCGCGGCACGACCGGCGAGGCTGCGCCGGTTCGGCAGGCGCGTCAGGTAGTCCGTCGCCGCAGCCCGCTCGAGACCTCGCCGCAACCGGTCGGAACACATCAGCAGGAATGCCGTCGTGCCCATGACGGGCAGCAGCGTCAACAGCATGGCGGACAAGACGTTCAGCCAGTTGTCTCCCGTCTCGACGGCGAAGGCATCGGGTACACCCACCCGCAGATAGAGCGCGCCCCGCAGGGCCGAATAGGCACCGACCCCGATGAACATCGCGGCAAGGATGGAGCGCGCCAGAGAGGCGTGGCCGCGCGTCCGGTCGAGCAGCACCCGCACGCATAGCGCCATCAGCCAGATCCAGGCGGCGGAAACGATCAGGATGCGAATGCGGAAATCCGGCATGACGGTGGAGAACCACACCACGGACAATGTCGCGATGGTCGCGGGAAGAAAATGCCAAACCCTCATCTCCAGCCGGTGAAACGAGAGGATCGCGGCATAATAGGCGGTCAGGCCGAAGGCGAAGGCGGCATTGGCTGCCGACAGCATGACCGGCCGGGGCAGCGGCGCGCCGAAAGCAAAGACGATGCAGCCGAAAGCGACCAGCAGCGTTCCAAGACACCATTGGCTGGCCGCCCCGCGCAGCCGTGCCGGCAAGTCGCGGTGGATGGCGGCGAGGATCGCGCCATTGGCAAGCACCATCACAGACGCCGTCGTGAATATGGTTTTCGCATCCATCATGAACGCGCTTCCCCCAATCCGAAGATCGTTGACCGACGCCGTCTCAGGCGGCGCGGGACGGCCGGCACGCAAGCGCCGCCCATCGCCCGCACCCTATCCGGGAGGCCCTAAGAGCGCGTTTCGAGACGAGGCCAACAGAGCGTTAAGGCGCCGCCTCCGATTTGCGGCAAGCGCCGGCCGAGCCGATCGTCAGGCTTCGGCAGGCGCGGCCTGCGCCCGGTGATGGCTCGCCCGGAACAGCGTGCGGGTATAGTCATGCTGCATGTCGCCGGCGCGCAGCTGTTCGCGCGTCAGCGTTTCGACCGTCCGGGCATTCTGCATCACCATCAGCCGGTCGCACATATAGGAAATGACTGCGAGATCATGGCTGACGATGATGAAGGTCAGCTTCAGCTCCTGGCGCAAGCGGTTGAGGAGGTTAAGGATTTCGGCCTGCACCGAAACATCGAGCGCCGAGGTCGGCTCATCGAGCAGCAACACGCTCGGGGCGAGCGACAGGGCGCGGGCGATCGCCACCCGCTGGCGCTGGCCGCCGGAAAGCTCATGCGGGAAACGGAAGCGGTGCGCCGCCGTCAGCCCGATCATCTCCAGCAGCTCAACCGTACGGGCATCCACGTCAGGCAGACGGTTGATCAGCATTGGCTCGGCGATGGCCTGGCCGATCGTGTAGCGCGGATGCAGCGAGGCATAAGGGTCCTGGAACACCATCTGCGCCACGCGCACGAGATCCTTCCGCCGCCCCCGGCGCAGGTCGATGCCCGCAATGCTGATATCGCCGGTCCACTGGCGATTGAGCCCCATGACAGTGCGCAGCACCGTCGACTTGCCCGAGCCGCTTTCCCCGACCAGCCCGAAGCTCTCGCCGCTCTCCACGGCAAGGCTGACATCCTGCACGGCGACGGCGCTGCCGAAACGGACGCCGAGATTGTCGATACGGATCATGGGCGTGCCTCTCCCCAGCTTGCCGCGCGCGCAAGGGTCGGCAGCGGCGTCAGCGGCCCATCGATGGCGGGCAGGCAGGCAAGCAGGCCCTGCGTATAGGGATGCGCCGCCTCGTGCATGCGCCGCGCATCCAGCGTCTCGACGATACGGCCGGCATACATGACCAGCACCCGGTCGCAGAAGCGCGAGACGAGGTTGAGATCGTGGCTGATGAAGACGAGGCCCATGCCGCGGCGCCTGACCAGCTCGTCCATGATCTCGAGCACCTGCGCCTGCACGGTGACGTCGAGGGCGGAGGTCGGTTCGTCCGCGATCAGCAGTTCCGGCTCGCGCACCACCATCATGGCGATCATCACCCGCTGGCCCATGCCGCCGGAGAGTTCGTGCGGATAGAGGTCGCAGACGCGCTCCGGTGCACGGATATGCACCGCCTCCAGTATCTCGAGCACCTTCCGGCGCACCTTTGCACGCGGCAGCGAGCGGTCGCCGAGCCGGATCGCCTCGGCGATCTGCGCGCCGACGCGCATGACGGGGTTGAGCGAGAATTTCGGGTCCTGCAGGATCATGCCCATGCGGTTGCCGCGCAGCTGCCGACGCACGCGCGGCGAGGCCGTCAGGAGATCGATGCCCGCAAACGACATGGCGTCGGCGGCGACATGGGCATGGCCGGGCAGAACCCCCATCAGCGCACGGCTGGACAGGCTCTTGCCCGAGCCGCTTTCGCCGACGATGCCGAGCTTTTCCCGACCGACCTCGAAGGAGACGCCCTTGACCGCCTCGATCGTCGCGCCGCCTTCACCGGCAAAGGCGATACGCAGGTTCTTCACGGTGACGAGCGGGTCGCTCATGCGCGCCTCCTCAGATGCGGGTCGAGCAGATCGCGCATGGCGTCGCCCAGGAGATTGAAGCCGAGGCTGACGACGAAGATCGCAAAGCCGGGCATGGTCGCCACCCACCACTGGTCGAAGATGAACTTGCGGCCGGTCGAGATCATCGCGCCCCATTCCGGCAGCGGCGGCTGGGCGCCGAGGCCAATGAAGCCGAGGCCGGCGGCCGTCAGGATGATGCCGGCCATGTCGAGCGTCATGCGCACGATCACCGAGGAAAGGCACATGGGCATGATGTGGCGGAAGACGATGCGGAATTCCGAACCGCCGGCAAGGCGCACGGCATTGACATAGTCGCTGTCGCGCACGATCAGCGCTTCGGCCCGCGCCAGCCGCGCATAGGGCGGCCAGGCGGTGAGCGTGATCGCCAGCGCCGCATTGACGATGCCCGGCCCGAGCGCCGCGACGAAGGCGAGTGCCAGCAGGAGTTTCGGGACCGCCAGAAAGACATCGGTGATGCGCATGAAGACCGCATCCACCCAGCCGCCCGCCGTTCCCGCCACGGCACCGATAACAAGACCGATCGGCGCGGATGTCGCCACGACCAGGCCGACGATGAGCAGGGTGAGCCGGGCGCCGTAGAGAATGCGGGAGAAGATGTCGCGGCCGAGCTCGTCCGTGCCGAGCCGGTTCTGCGCGCTTGGCGGCGAGAGGCGGCGCACGAGATCGGGAAGGTAGGGATCGTGCGGGGCAAGCAGCGGCGCGAGGATCGCGCTGGCCAGCAGCACGCCAAGGATGGCAAGGCCGATCATGCCGAGCGGATTGCGCGCAAAGCGGCGAGAGAACCTGCCGAATTCGCCGAGGCGTGCACGCCTTAACTGTCGGCGGTTGTCGGCGTGGGTGGGATTGGCGGTGGTCATGGCGGCCTCCTACCGGCGGCGAAGGTTGGAGCGCGGATCGAGCATCTGGTAGACGACGTCCGAGACCATGTTGAGCAGGATGAATACGGCACCGACCAGCACCGTGCCGCCGAGCACGGCATTGATATCGGCCCGGAAGAGCGAGGAGGCGATGTAGTTGCCGATGCCGGGCCAGGCAAAGACCGTCTCGACGAGCACCGAGCCTTCCAGCAGACCGCCATAGGAGAGCGCGATCACGGTGACGAGCGGGATCGCGGCGTTGCGCAGGGCATGCAGCATCACCGCCCGGTACTCCGTCGCGCCCTTGAGACGGGCTGTCAGCACATATTCGCGCGAAAGCTGGTCGAGCATCATGGAGCGCGTCATGCGCGAGATGTAGGCAAGACTGTAGTAGCCGAGCAGCGCGGCCGGCAGCACGATATGGCTGAGGGCGTTGCCGAACACCTCCCATTCGCCGGCAATCAGGGAATCGATCAGCAGCGATCCCGTCACCGGCGTGACGATGCCTTGAAAGAAGACGTCGATCTGGCCCGGACCGGAGACCCAGTCGAGCCGGGAATAGAAGACGAAGAGGCCGACCAGCCCGAGCCAGAAGATCGGTACCGAATAGCCGATGAGGCCGATGAAGCGGATGAGGTAGTCCGGCCAGCGATCATGCCAGTAGGCGGCGGCGACGCCGGCCGGCACGCCGACCAGTGTGCCGATCAGAAGGCCGAGCGTCGCCAGTTCCAGCGTCGCGGGGAAGAAGCCGGCGAGATCCGACAGGACCGGCCGGTTGGTGACGAAGGAGGTACCGAAATCGCCCTGCACCAGCTTGCCGGCATAGAGCAGGAACTGCTGCCAGAGCGGCTTGTCCAGACCCATTTCGAGGAAAACGCGCTGATAGACCTCCTCGCTCGCCTTCTGCCCGACCACGGAGAGCACCGGATCGATCGGCACAAGACGGCCGATGCAGAAGGTGAGCGCGACAAGACCGAGGAGCGTGATGCCCACGGTCAGGACGAGGGTGACGATCCGGCCGGTAAAACCGAGGACCCGCTGGAATAGAACTGCCGGCACGAACCCCTCCGGTTTGATTGCCTTGAACCCGCCTTCGACCACGGCCAGGCCGAGCCTGTCGTGGCCGAAGCCCAGATCCTACGCCTACTTGCTGACGTTCCAGTAGCGGTCGTCGGAGAAGGTCTGGCCGAGGACCAGGCCCTTGAGCGAGCTCTTCACCCCGACCTTGCGCACCTGCTGGAACATGTAGAGGAAGGGCGAGGTATCGGTATGGGTCTTCTGCAGCGCCTCGTACATCGCCCGGCGCTTGTCCGTGTCCTGCTCGCGCACCGCGGCCATCGCATCCTGCGACAGTTTTCCGGCATCCCAACCGAAGCGGTCGGCAAGCCCGGTGGAGCCGTCCGGTGCGTCCTTCTGATTGACGGCGAAGGCCTTGCCGTTGGAATGCGGGTCCGGATAATCCGGTCCCCACAGGCCGAACCAGATATCGAGGCTCGCAGAGCGGTAACGCTCCAGCCATTGCTGGCCATCGACCACTTCGAGGTTCAGCTTGACACCGGCCTGCGCCATGGTCGCCTGGATGGCCTGGGCGAAATCCGTGTAGGGCGGCGTGTTCCAGACGACGGAATCCAGCGTGAATTCGCCGGAGACACCGGCCTCGCCAAGCAGCGCCTTGGCCTTCTCGATGTCGAGCTTGTAGGGCTTGTAGTCGATCGCCCCGAGGAAGCCCTTCGGCACCAGCGTCTGGTGCACCTCCATCGTGCCGCGCGAGATCGTGTCGGCAATGCCCTGGTAGTCCACGAGATATTTCAGCGCCTCGACGACCTTCGGCTTGGCGAGGTACTCGTTCCGCACGTTGAGGCCCATATAGTAGATGGTGCCTGAAACGCCTTCGACGAAGCCGACATCCGGATTGCCTTCCAGCGCTCCGAAATCGTCCGGGCCAAGCTTGTTGGCGATATCGATGTCACCCTTTTCGAGCAGCAGGCGCTGGGCGGCGCTTTCCGGGATGTGCTGGAGGAAGATGCGCTCCAGGCCACCGCTTTCGCCGGTATAGTTGGGGTTGCGGGTCAGCATGATCGACTGTTTCGGCTCCCAGCGCGTCAGCACATAGGGGCCGGAGCCGGCCGAATTCTCCGCCTTCAGCCAGGCATTGCCGAAGTCGCCGTTCACCTCGTGCTCCTGCACCAGCTTGGAATCGACGATACCGCCGACATAGGAGGAGAGGCAGTAATAAAGGAAAGACGGTGCATAGGTGTCGCCGATCTCGATGACCAGCGTCCTGTCGTCGGTCGCCTTGATGCGGTCCTTGACGTTTTCCGGCGAGAAACCGAACTGGGTCAGGATGAAGGCGGAGCGCGACTTCATGGCGACGACGCGGCGCAGCGAATATTCGGCATCTTTCGCCGTCACCGGATTGCCGGAGGCGAATTTCAGGCCGGAGCGCATCTTGAACGTATAGGTCTTGCCGTCTTCGGAGGCCGTCCAGCTCTCCGCGAGCACACCGATGATCTTGCTGGAATCATCCGGCGCCACGCTTACCAGCGGCTGGTAGATCTGGTTCGCCGCCAGCACACCACCCACCTCCGAGACTTCGCCCGGATCCAGCGTGATGATGTCGTCGATGGCGTCGGCCACGACGAGCGTGTTCTGCGGCGTTTCGGCAAGGGCGCTGGTCGATGCCAGTGCCAGTGCGATCATCGCGCCGCCGATCAGTCTTTCTATACGCATGTTTCCTCCTCCAGCCGGGCAGAATCTCCTGCCGCCGGCCGCTCCCGCGTTGCCGTTCGTGAAATGCGCCCGCCCCATGATCCCGTCCGCGTTTCGGGCGCGGAACCGGCGAGGCGGCCTCCCCAAATCGAGCGACCTCCATCGCTCATCTTCGAAACTTTAGTCAGGCTAAAGTTTTTGAGAGGTGCTTGTCAACCGATTTTGCGAGAAACCCCGCAAAGAATTGAAAGCACCCACCGTCAGCGCTCCGGGATAATCCGTGTCGTGCCGACCCAGAGTTCCCGCGCCTCGACGATGCCGACATTGCGCGCCCGGTGCGGCAGGGAGGAGGGAAAATGCAACGTATCGCCCGCCTTCAGCAGATAGTTCCGGTCGCCGACTTCGTAGAGCATCTCGCCCTCGATGAGATAGAGGAAGTCCTCGCCCTCGTGGCGCGTCAGCTCCGAGATATAGCCGGGTGGCATATGGGTGATGCAGCTGTTCAGCCGGGCATCGGGAAAGCCGCGCTGCAGGATCTGATAGACCCGCTCCTCCGCATCGATGCTGCAGCCTTGCCGTTCACTCGCCCGCGAGACCATGGAATGGGCGGGCTGGGGGTTTTGCGGCAGAAAAGCCTCAATGCTGATGCCGAGCGTATTGGCGACATTGTAGAGCGAGATCAGCGAGGGGGTGGAAAGCCCGCGCTCGATCTGGCTGATGAAGCCTTCGCTGAGCCCGGCCTCCTGCGCCACCTCCTTCATCGTCTTGCCGATCTCCTTGCGCCGCTGGCGCAGCGCGCGGCCGAGCGAGGTCGCGGAGGGCGGTTGGGCCAGGGAACCGGCGCCCGCCTCCGGCGCCTCCCGTTCATCGAAATTCATGCCGTCTTTCCGCACTGTGCCATCATCATCGCACACTTTAGTGTTACTAAAGTTCATTGCGCAAGCGGGAAATTGACGAAAACCGAGGAACGCGAAACAACGAGGATATGCCGGCAGGACCGAGGCTCGCCCCTGTCAGAGCCAGCCGTTCTTGCGGAACCGCCAGTACAGGAACAGGCAGGTCGCGCCGATCGCTGACAGCACCATGGGATAGCCGTATTGCATGCGCAGTTCGGGCATGTCGTTGAAGTTCATGCCATAGATGCCGGCAAGCGCGGTCGGCACGGCGAGGATCGCTGCCCATGAGGCCAGCTTCTTGGAGATCGCCGTTTCCTGGCTCTGGCCGACCAGCAAGCTCGCCTCGAAGGCGAAGGCCAGCACCTCGCGCAGGCTGTCGATCTTTTCCTGCACGGTGCGGATGTGATCGGTGACGTCGCGAAACAGCGGGTGCATGGCCTGCTGGATCTGCGGCAAGTCCGAGCTCGTCAGCCGCCGGCAGACCTCGACCAGCGGCAGCGCGGCATTGCGCAGCCGGAGCAGGTCGCGGCGCATCATGTAGAGGCGCTCGATATCGCCCGCCGTCATCGGCTTGATCAGCACCTTGTCCTCGATTTCCTCGACCTCGTCTTCGAGTTGCTCCAGCACGGGCATGTAATTGTCGACGATGAAATCGAGAATGGCGTAGAGGACGAAATCCTCCCCCTTGGCCAGCGAATGAGGGCAGCTCTCCCAATGCTGGCGGACCGAGGCGTAGGAGGTTGACGGGCCATGGCGCACGCTGACGATATAGCCCTTGCCGACGAAAAGATGCGTTTCACCGAAGATCACGCGGCGGTCGATCAGTTGCGCCGTGCGCGCCACGATGAACAGCGCGTCGCCATACTGCTCCAGCTTGGGTCGCTGGTGCGGGTGCTCGGCATCCTCGATCGCTAGATCATGCAGGTTGAATTGCGCCTGAACGCGCAGGAGAAGCTCGCGGCTGGGCTCCAGCAGCCCGATCCAGACGACATGGCCATCCTTGGCCGCCCATTCGCCGGCCTCTTCGATGGTGATATCGGCGATCCGCCTGCCGGCGGTGTAGACGCTGGAGGCAACGATCCCGGCCTCGGCCGGGGCTGGCGTGAACTTGCGGACATGATCCATCAGCACCTCCCGGTCGCGACCGCCGTCCCTCAAAGAACGCACTCGCACCACCAATCTAGCGCACTTTCGCCGCCGGTTCGAGGGTGGTTGTCGCAACAGGAGCAATCCGTTGAACGGACGTTTCAGCGATACGTTCAACGGGCACAGCCAAGCCGCAGGTGGAGACCGCACCGCCTCGGAAACCCGTGTTGCAGCGCTTCAGGGCGGGTCGAATTTCACCATCGTGCCGCCGCCGGTGGCCTGGTCCGTCGGGAAGACCTCGATGCGGGCGACGTCGACATGGGCAGGCAGTGCAATGACGTCATGGACGATCTGCGCAATGTTTTCCGGCTGGATGGGACGGTAACCGTCATAGAGCACGGCATTCGCCTGGCCGCCGGGAAGCGAGGTGCGGTAGAGCGCTGTCTGGACGCGGCCGGGCACGATCTCGCTCACCCGCACGCCGGTGCCGAGGAGATCGCAGCGCAGGTTGTCGCAAAACAGGCTGAGACCCGCCTTCGAGGCACCATACGCGCCCATGTTCGGATAGGGTGCCTGACCGCCGCTCGAACCGATATAGAGGAGATGGCCGCGCTTGCGCGCCACCATGCCGGGCAGGAACACTCGCGTCAGCTGCATCGGCGCCTTGAGATTGACGTCGATCATCGCGTCGATCTCGGCGGGGTCGATGTCCTGGAAAGCCGCGCGGGTCGAGAGGATACCGGCATTGTTGACGAGGATGTCGACCGCGACGCCGGCCAGCACTTCGGCGATGCGCGCCGTATCGCGCACGTCCGCCTCGACAGGGATCGCTCCGCAGCGTTCCGCAAGCCCGGCAAGCGCTGCCGCGTTGCGGCCGATGGCATAGACCGTCAGTCCCCGCCCCCGCAGCATCGGCACGATGGCCTCGCCGATGCCGCTGGTCGCGCCGGTGACCACGGCGACGCGGTTAGCGTCAAACATAGATGTAGCCCCCGCTGATCACGACATTCTCGCCCGTCGCATAGGTGTTGCGGCTGGAGGCCATCATGACGATCCACTCGGCCATTTCTACCGGCTCCGCCGCCCGGCCGAGCGCGCTTGCCCTGGCAAGCTCCGGCAGGAAGCCGAGCTCCCTGGCCCGATCGGTGGCAAAGCCGGCCGGCGCGACGGAGTTCACGAGAATCTGGTCCTTGGCGCATTCCTGGGCGAAGGATTTGGTGAGGCTGACGACCGCCGCCTTGGTGGCGGCATAGTGGGCATTCTGCGGGTGCGCCTTGAAGGCATCGACCGAGGTGACGTTGACGATACGGCCGGTCACCTCCGGCAGGGTCACGAAGCGGCGCATGTGGCGTACCGCCGCGACCATCATATGATAGGTGCCCTTGATGTTGATGGCGTTTTCCAGGTCCCAGTCCTCGTCGGTGATCTCGAGGATGGGCTTGCGCGGATAGATGGCCGCACTGTTGACGAGGGCATGGACACGGCCGAGCTTTTCCGCAACTGCCTCGAAGCCGCCATGCGCCGTCTCGGCCCGGGAAATGTCGGCGACGGCAGTCGCCACCTCGGCGCCCATCGCCGACAGCGTTGCCGCGGAGGAGGCAAGCAGCGCTTCGTTGCGGTCGACAAGGCCGATCTTCGCAGCACCGCGCTCGACCATCAGCCGGGCCGTGACGAAACCGAGACCCGAAGCGCCGCCGACGATGACAACAGACTGATCCTGCATGCTTCATCTCCCCCGCAATTTTCGCGGCAACGCTATATTGGTATGTTATCACTTATATGCTAACTTTATCGAAATGCAAGCTGCCCCCGGAGTTCGCCGCAGGCGCGCTTCCTCTGGGGAAGCCTGCGACATGTGATATCTGATACCTGAAAACCCGGGAAAGGCTGGATCGGCATGTCGATCATCACGCAGCGCGGCAACCTCGCAGAGATCGTTGTCGCCAGGCTCGCCGAGCGGATCGACTCGGGCCTCTATCCACCCGGCGAAAAGATTCCGTCGAGCGCCCAGCTGTGCGAGGAGTTCGGCGTCTCCCGCACCGTCATCCGCGAGGCACTGGCTTCGCTCAAGGTTGCCGGCCGCGTCATCGCGCGGCAGGGCGCCGGCGTCTATGTCACGGAGAAGGACACGCGGGCGCTGAACTTCGAGATCAGCCGCATCGACGACATCCGCTCGGCCATGCAGATCCTCGAGCTGCGGCTCGGCGTCGAAATGCAGGCCGTGGCACTGGCCGCCCAGCGGCGCACCCCGGAAGCCCTCGCGGAGATCGCCCGCGCCTTCGACCATATCGAGACACTCAACACGAACGATGCCGAGATCGAGGCGCGCGCCGATTTCGAATTTCACCTCGCCATCGCCAAGGCGACGCGCAACCCGCATTTCCCGCGTTTCCTCGAAGCCGTGATGGGCGAGATCAATCTCGACCTTGTTCTCAAGCACCGCCAGTCCGGCCCTGCCTCGAAGGCCTATCTGAAGAAGATCAACCGGGAGCACGCCGCCATCCTCGCCGCGATCACCCAAGGCGATCCCAAGGCCGCTAAGCAGGCGCTGGTCGCCCATCTGGAGGAAAGCCTCAACCGCTATCGCGCCCTCCTGGACGAGCCCGCGGGCAGCGAAGGGGACGATTGAAGGCTCGGCGCGCGCACCCTCAGATGACGGTGTCTTCCAGGAAGGGCCGGTTCGCGGCGACGCGCGCGTAGCCGAAGGGCGAGAGGTCGAGCGTGCGGAAACCTCCATAGGTGATCAGTTCGGAAAGTCCGCGCCCCATGGCCGGCGATTGCTGGAGGCCATGGCCGGAAAAACCGTTGGCAAAGAGGAAATTCTTCACCTCGACATGCGGGCCGAGGATGACGTTGTGGTCGAGCGTGCAGTAATCATAGTGGCCTGCCCAGCTGTTGACGACCTTGATCGCCTCGAAGGCCGGTACGCGGTTTGCCAGCGTTGACCAGATTTCCGTTTCGAACTCGTCATGCATGACGGCGAAATCGGCCGGATCGACCTCCGGATCATGCTTGGGATAAGTGCCCATCAGGTAGAATTTCCCCTCGGGGCGGAAGAAGACGCCGGAAGGGTCGATGGTGAGGCCGACGCCGGGGCCGAGCGGCGTGCGGCAATCGACGACGAAGATCGAGCGGCGACGCGGCTCGACGGGAATGTCGAGACCGGCCATGCGCGCCATGACCTTGCCATTGGTGCCCGACGTGTTGACCAGCGTACCGCAGGCGATGGTCTGCCCACCCCTGATCGTCACGGAGACGATGCGGTCGCCTTCGCGGTTGATCGCCACGACCTCGTCCTCGATGTATTCGACGCCAAGCGCGCGCGCCTTCTTGCGGAACCCTTGCAGGAGGCCGACGCTGTCGAACCAGCCCTCCCCGCGTTCGCCCTTGCTGCCGAGGGTGAGGCCTTCCGTGTTCAGCCAGGCAAAGCGCCTGGTCAATCCGTCCGGGTCGAGCAGCGAGACCTCCGCACCGCAGGCGAGCTGCGTTTCATGGTTGCGGCGAAGCACGTCCGCGCCCCGCCTGTCGCCTGCCAGGAAGAGATAGCCGTTCTCGTGGAAGCCGATCTCCGGCGTGTCGGAATCGACCGCGACATTCTCCTTGAAGTTGCGGATGAATTCCGTGCCGAATTGCGAGACTTTCACGTTGATGGCATTGGAAAACTGGTGGCGGATCGAGCTGGAGGAGAGCGCGGTCGCCGATCGCTGGTAGGTCCAGTCCTTCTCGATCACCAGCACGGAGCCGGTGAAATCCGGATTGGTCGCCAGGAAATAGGCCGCTGCGCTGCCGACCACCGCGCCGCCGACGATGACGACGTCATAGGCTGTTCGAGACGCCTGCATCACCGGTCCTCGAAATGGCCGGCCGCGCAGAAGCCGCCCCCTTGGTAACGCACCGCCGGATCGTTCGGATCACCCTGTCCGGTTTCGGCAAAAACCTTGTCCGCATAGTCGTCGGCGCTGTCCTCCGGTCGGTAGCCGAGCGAGGCCGCCGTACGATTGTCCCAGAAGGCGCGGCTGTTGTTCGACATGCCGTAGGCGACCATGAAACCGACGCGTTCCGCCGAAAGGCACTTTTCGACGAGCTGGCGGCAGTCGCGGTAGGAGAGCCAGGTGATGAGATGGCGCCGATCGGTCGGCTCCGGGAAACAGGAACCGATGCGGATGTTGACGCTCTCGATGCCGAATTTGTCGAAATAGTAACGGCCGAGATTTTCGACAAAGGTCTTCGAAACGCCGTAGAGGCTGTCCGGCCGCGTCGGCACGTTGCCGTCGATCGTCTCGGTGCGCTCATAATAGCCGATGGCGTGCACGGAGCTGGCATAGACGATGCGCTTGACGCCGTGGCGGCGCGCCGCCTCGTAGAGGTGGTAACCGCCGGAAATGTTGCTGTCGAGGATCGTCTTCCATTCGGCCTCGAGCGGCTGGCCGCCGAGATGCACAATGGCATCGCACCCCTGCACCGCCGTACAAACCGCCTCGAAATCCGCAAGGTCGAGCGTGAAATCCTCCTCGTGGGAAGCGAGGTTTTCGCAGGGCCTGCGGTCGGACAGCCGCACGACCTTGCCGAGCCGCGTGCCCGACTGGCGCAGTGCCGTGCCGACCCGGCCCGCCGCGCCCGTCAACAGAACCCTTTGAAAATGCGACATGGTCTTTCCTCCAGAATCTTTTCAGTCGAAGCTGGCCACGATGGCGGGCGACAAGAGCAACGGCGACCCGAGATGCCCGTCTCAGGCTTTGCCCTGCGCCTTGCCGTAAAGCGCAGCCTGTTCGCCGGTGATGTAGCCGTGTCTGACGTCATGGGCGACGGTATCGGCGGGGCGTTCGGCCGGATCGCCATATCCGCCACCGCCCGGCAGAGAAAGCACGAGGCGGCGCCCCTCCGGCACGAACTGCAGGCCCTTGCCCTTCAGCACCGTGCCATCATCCAGCGCTACACCGCCGGGCGCACCATCAAGGCCGCCGTCGCGGCCGCGGGCGGGATGACCGAGGCGATCGAACATCGCGGAAAAGCGGAAAGAAAAACCCTCGGCCGCTTCGATCTCGATCATCTGGCCGAGACCACCGCGCTGCGCACCGGCGCCACCGGAGCCCTCACGCAGTTCCTTGCGCCAGACGATGACCGGGCCGACATTTTCCGTCGCCTCGATCGGCATTGTATGCACGCCGCTCGGAAAGGCCGTCGCGTTGAGCCCGTCAAGCGCGGCGCGCGCGCCGGTGCCGCCGGAATTGAACATCAGGATTTCCGCGCCCTTGCCGCCGATCTCGTCGCTCAGCGGACGCACGCTCATATGCAGGTTCCAGAGTGCACTCGCGCCTTCCGCCGGCACCTTTCCGGGCAGTGCCTGATGCAGCGCGCCGAGCACGAGGTCCGGCACGAAATGGCCAAGCACGTGGCGCACGGCAACAGGGGCTGGACGTCTGGCATTGAGGATGCAGCCTTCGGGTGCGGCAACGTCGAAGGGCGCTAGCGAGGCGGCGTTGTTCGGAATGTCGGGCGCCACCACACATTTAATGCCGTAGCAGGCATAGGCTTTCGCATAGACCAGCGGCACGTTGATGCCGAATCGGCTCATGCCCGAGGTGCCGTCGAAATCGACCAGCACGCCGTCGGGACTGACGGTCAGCCTTGCGGCAAGATGCACAGGCTCGTCATAACCGTCGAGATCGAGACTGTAGGACCAGCTGCCATGCGGCAGCGCCTGCAGCCGCTCCAGCGTCGCCGCGCGGCTGTGCTTCAGGATGAAGCCGCCGATCACCGAAAGGTCTTCGAGGTTGAACTCCGTGAGCATGTCGACGAGGCGGCGGTGGCCGGTCTCGTTGCAGGCGGCCAGCGCATGGAAATCGCCGACCACCTTGTCGCTCTCGCGCACATTGTTACGCACGATATGGATGAGCGTGCGGTTCAATTCGCCGCGCTCGAAGAACTTCATGATCGGGATGAAGAGGCCTTCCTCGTAAACCTCACGCGCATCCGGCCCGAAGCCGCGACCACCGATATCCACCACATGGGCGGTGGAGGCAAAATAGCCGACAAGCCTGCCATGGTGGAAGGAGGGCGTGACGACGGTGATGTCGTGCAGGTGGCCGGTGCCCTTCCAAGGATCGTTGGTGATGTAGACATCGCCTTCGAAGATGTTCTCCGGGCCGATGTCGCGAATGAAATGGGCGACGGATTCGGCCATGGCATTGACATGGCCCGGCGTACCGGTGACGGCCTGTGCCAGCATGCGGCCTTCAAGGTCGAACACGCCGGCCGAAAGATCGCCCGCCTCGCGCACCGAGGTGGAGAAGGCCGTGCGGATCAGCGTCTGCGCCTGTTCCTCGACGACGGAGATCAGGCGGTTCCACATGACCTGCATGTGAATATCGATCATCGACTGGTTCATGCCTTCGATCCTCGATCAGGTCCGGGTGACGAGCAAGCAGCCGTCGTTCTGCACGACGGCCCTGAATGCGGCGGTGAGCATGGTGGACGTCTCGCGCTCGACGATGACGGCCGGCCCCTTGACCACGTCGCCGGGCATCAAGCTGTCCCGCTCATGAATGCCGGCATCGCGGAAGACGCCGTGCGCGGCGTCGAAGAGGCGGCGCGTCCGTGGAGGCGCCACGACGGCGCCCTCATCGACGATGGAAACCCGGGCGACGGGCGGCAGCGGGGAGCTTGCCTTGACCGACCAGCTGACGATCTCGACCGCAAGCCCCTCGATGGCGCGGCCGAAAAAGCGCTCATATTCCCTCTCGAACAGGCCCGCGATTTTCACCGCGCTCGCAGCATCGAACTGCTCAACGTCGAGCGGCACCGGAATGTCCCAGCCCTGCCCCGCGTAGCGCATGAAGAGCGTGCGTTCGATGACGGGCGTTCCGCGATCGAGCCCGCCTTCGACGAAGCCGAGGGCCTCCGCCTGCATGGCTGAAACCAGCACGTTCGCCGCGGCAAAATCGAATGCCGAGAGATTGAAAACGGCGCTGCGCACGGATTCGTAGCCGAACGGCGCGCGCAAAAAGCCGATGGCGGAGCCGACACCGGCACCCGGCGGCACGAGGAAGGTGGAGATGCCCATCTTCTCGCAGAGCCGCGCGGCATGCAGCGGGCCGGCGCCGCCGAAGGTGATCATGGTGAAATCGGCAATGTTCTTGCCGTTCTCGACCGTGTGGACACGGCCGGCATTGGCCATGTTCTCGTCCACCATCTCGCAGGTACCGAAGGCGGCGGCCTCCGGATCGAGGCCGATAACGGCGCCGATATCGTCGGCCATGGCCTGCCTGCTGGCCTCGACAGAAAGCGGGATGACGCCGCCGGCGAAATTGTCGGGATCGAGCTTGCCGAGGATAAGGTCGGCATCCGTCACGGTCGGGTTCCTGCCGCCGCGCTGGTAACATGCCGGCCCGGGCTCGGAGGCGGCGGAATGCGGGCCGACGCGGATCTGGCGCATGCCATCGACCGAGGCGATGGAGCCGCCGCCGGCACCGATCTCCACCATTTCGACGACCGGGATGGAGATCGGCATGCCGGAGCCCTTGCGGAAGCGATAGGTACGGGCAACCTCGAAGGTCTTTGCCGTCTTCGGCACCTGGTTCTCGATCAGGCAGATCTTTGCCGTCGTGCCGCCCATGTCGAAGGAAAGCACGGTGTCGAGCCCATGGCGGCGGGCGATGTCGGCGGCGAAGATCGCCCCGCCCGCAGGGCCGGATTCGACGAGGCGAACCGGGAATTCCGCAGCGCTTTCGACCGAGACGATGCCGCCGCCGGAATGGATCATGAAGACCGGACAGGATACGCCGATCTCCTTCAGCGAGACGACGAGCCGATCGAGATAGGATTTGATCGCCGGCTTGACATAGGCATTGGCTGAGACCGTGTTGAACCGCTCGAACTCGCGCATCTGCGGCGAGACTTCGGAGGAAATCGACACGGAGACATGCGGCAGGCGCTCCAGGATCGCCGCGCGCACCGCGACCTCGTGCGCGCCGTTGGCATAGGCATGGATGAAACCGATGGCGACGCTCTCGTAGCCGCCGGCGGCAATCGCCTCGACCACGGCGGCAACGGAGGCCTCGTCCAGCGGCAGAAGCATCTTGCCGGCGGCGTTCATGCGCTCACGCACGACAAAGCGGTCGGCGCGGGATATCAAGGCCTGTGGCAGGGTAATGTTGAGATCGTACTGCTCGAACCGGTTTTCCGTGCGCATTTCCAGCACGTCGCGAAACCCCTCCGTCGTGACGAAGGCGGTCTTCGCGCCGCGCCGCTCGATCAACGCATTGGTGGCGAGCGTCGTGCCGTGGATCAGGAGGTCGATCTTGGAAAGGGCGATGCCGGCGAGATCCGCGACGGCAACGACACCTTTGAGGATCGCCTGTTCGGGCGCCGTATAGTCGGTCAGCACTTTCGTCGAATGAAGGACGCCGTCGATGTCGAGCGCGATATCCGTGAACGTACCGCCGATATCGACGCCGACCCGGCAGTTTCGCGGGCTATCCTTTACCATCGCACCCTCCACAGACGACATCCTTACAGCGCCGCACCCCTACCGTATCTGCCGCCCGGCCCGGCCATCCGATCGCAAGGGTATTCAATCGTAAAATGGATATATCACTTATCATACATGTGTCAACTTAAACCAACCCAGAAGCCCCGCGCAATCCAGGCTGCGGCGAGCACCGTGGCGGCACTGGATCACACGATGGCAGGCTTTGGTAACGAACACGAGTCGGTGCAAGCGGCAAGCCCCGCGCCGACGCCCGGCCCCACGCGGTGGTGAGCCTCTCGCGGAGGTCGAAAGGACATAAAACAGGCGGTACGGATCCACCAAGCGGCCGTTCGGCGCCGCCGCGCAGATCGCCCCCGGACACATGGGCGGCACGGCAAAGCAGGAACGAAGGGGTCGGGAACGGCAGGATCCCTCTCGCCGGACCTGCTTCAGGCTAACGGGCACGGTGATCGGTGCAGACCTGCTAGCCTGAAGCAGGACGCTGATAGAATATCTACCTTGTGATCAAGACAGGCCATCAATTCTCACGAAGAAACATCGCCCTTGCGTCAACGATATCCGCAAGGCGCCGTCATGGGTTGTAGCCCGCCTGCACCACCGTGACCGCGATCATGTGAAAGACATCATCGGCGTTGCAGCCACGCGAAAGATCGTTGGCGGGCTTGGCAAGGCCTTGCAGGATCGGGCCGATGGCGGTGGCGCCACCGATGCGCTGGGCGATCTTGTAGCCGATATTGGCGGCGTCGAGATTGGGGAAGACGAAGACATTGGCCTCGCCGTGCAGCGCGGAATTGGGCGCCTTGGCGGCGCTGACGGCCTCGACGAAGGCGGTGTCGAACTGCAATTCGCCGTCGATGACGAGGCCGGGCGCGGCGGCATGGGCCAGCCGCGTCGCCTCCACCACCTTGGAGACGCGGTCATGCGCAGCGCTGCCCGCCGTCGAGAAGGAGAGCATCGCCACCTTCGCCGGCTTGCCGGCCAAGGCTTCGAACGAGCGCGCCGACATGACGGCGATATCGGCAAGGCCCGCGGCATCGGGATCGACCACCAGCCCGCAATCGGCGAAGACGAAGGCGCCCTTCTTCACATGATGCGCCTCGCACAGCATCATCAGGAAGAAGCTGGAGACAAGGCCGACATCCGGCGCGCGGCCGATCGTCTGGAGCGCGGCGCGCACCGTGTCCGCGGTCGTCGCCACCGCCCCGCCCACCGTGCCGTCCGCCTCGCCCTCCCGCACCATCATGGCGGCGAAGACGAGCGGGGAGCGCGCCGCCTCGGCCGCAGCCGCTGCATCGACGCCCTTGTTTTTGCGCAGCGCATGATAGGCGGCGGCGAGGCGTCGCGTGAGCGGGGAAGATGCGGGATCCTCGATACGAATCTCGCCCGCATCGGCGCCGGCCGCCGCCAGCCGCTCTTCGACGGCGGTCCGACTGCCGACGAGCGTGATTCCGGCGATGCCCGCCCGCACCGCCCGCACGGCTGCCTCGACGACGCGCGGGTCCTCCCCTTCGGCGAGCACGATATGGCGGGGCGCCGCTTTCGCGGTTTCGAGAATGCGGTCGAGCGGTTTCATCAGGCGTGCCCCAGATAATAGATGCCGACGAGGATGAAGACGGCGATGAAGGCGGTTTCCGCGACGATGAGGGCAACGGCGTCGCCGCCGACATCCAGCACCCGGCGCAGCGAGGTGCGCATGCCGACGGCGACGATGCCGGCGAGCAGCGCCCAGCGCGAGGCCTCCATGCCGGCCGTCGCCACCATCTCGGGCACGAGGCCGAAGGAATTGAGCGCCGCGAAGATAAGGAAGGCGACGACGAAGCCAGGCAGGAGTGGTGGGCGTTTTCCCGCCTCCCCTTCCGGCTGCGGCACATTGCGCAGCGCCAGCGAATAGGTGAGCACGACGGGCGCCAGCATGGTGACGCGGATCAGCTTGACGAGCGTCGCCGTCTCGCCCGCTTCCGGCGAGACGGAAAAGCCGGCGCCGACGACCTGCGCCACGTCATGGATGGTGCCGCCGAAGAAGATGCCGGTCGCCCGCGCATCGAGCCCCATGGTCTGGGCGATGATCGGGTAGGCGATCATGGCGAGCGTCGAGAGCACGGTCACCGAGAGCACGGTGAAGATCAGGTTGCGCTCGGAAAACTCGTTTTTCGGCAGCACGGCGGCGATCGCCATCGCCGCGGAGGCGCCACAGATGGCGACGGAACCGCTGGTGAGCAGCGCCAGCCGCCAGCCGCGGCCGAGCAGTTTTGCGGCAGCGAGGCCGAAGCCGATCGTGGCGACCAGCGCCGAGACGAGCAGCAGAATGGTGCTGGCGCCAAGCCCGATCAGGAGATCGACGCTGATGCGCATGCCGAGCAGCGCAACGCCGATGCGCAGCACATGTTTGGCGCAGAAATCGATGCCGGCGACGCAGCGTCCCTCTTCTGAGAGAAAATGGAAGGCGATGCCGAGCAGCAAGGCCATCAGCATGGCCGGCGCGCCGTAGTGATCGGAGAGGAACTGGGCGGCGACGGCCACGGCGGCGGTGACGGCAAAGCCCGGCCAGTAAGCGGCAAATCCGGAGGGCATGCCCCTGAAACGGTCTTGGACGGAGGCGGCGAAGGTCATGATGTCGTTCCGGTCGCTTGCGGGAAGACGGGCCCGCCCGGTTTTCCTGCCGGGCGGGACATGGGTCGGGGAGGATCAGGCCCGCTTCTGCGGGCGCATGTCGGCGCGCTCGATGCCGGCAACCGGCACCGGCTTCTTCATCGCATCACGCCGGAAGGGTTCGCCGAGTTCCTGGTTAAGGATGACCTCGACGAAGGTCGTCACGCCGCGCTTCTGGTCGGCGATGGCATTTGCCAGCGCCTCGGTGAGGGCCGCCGGCGTATCGACGGCGACGCCCTTCAGCCCGCAGCCCTCGGCCACCTTGGCGTAGCTGAGATTGGGGTTCAGCTCCGTGCCGACGAAGTTGTTGGAATACCACAGCGTCGTGTTGCGCTTTTCCGCACCCCATTGATAGTTGCGGAAGATCACCATGGTGATCGCCGGCCAGCCCTCGCGGCCGATCGAACCCATCTCGTTCATCGAGATGCCGAAGGCGCCATCGCCGGCAAAACCGACGACCGGCATATCCGGGCAACCGATCTTGGCGCCGACGATCGACGGGAAGCCGTAGCCACAGGGGCCGAACATGCCGGGCGCCAGATATTTCCGGCCCGCCTCGAAGGTCGGATAGGCATTGCCGATCGCGCAATTGTTGCCGATGTCGGTGGAGACGATCGCCTCCTTCGGCAGCGCGGCCTGGATCGCCCGCCAGGCCTGGCGCGGCGACATGCGGTTCGGCTCGCGCGAGCGGGCGCTCTCGTTCCATTCCGTGCCGACATCGTCGTCCTCGTGGTCCATCGAGGAGAGCTGCTGCTGCCAGGCCGAGCGGGTCTGGTGAATGGCGGCCTTACGCGCCTCGCGCCCGGCATCGCCGGCGGAGGGGGAGAGCTGTTCCAGGATCTGGCCGGCGACCTGCTTGGCGTCGCCGCAGATGCCGACGGTCACCTTCTTGGTGAGGCCGATGCGGTCGGCGTTGATGTCAACCTGAATGATCGCGGCGTTCTTCGGCCAGTAGTCGATGCCGTAGCCCGGCAAGGTCGAGAAGGGATTGAGCCGCGTGCCGAGCGCCAGCACGACATCGGCCTTGGAGATCAGCTCCATCGCCGCCTTCGAGCCGTTATAGCCGAGCGGGCCGACCGACAGGCGGTGGCTTCCCGGGAAGGCGTCGTTGTGCTGGTAGCCGCAGCAGACCGGCGCATCCAGCCGTTCGGCGAGCTTCATGGACGCGCCGATCGCCCCGCCGATGACGACGCCCGCACCATTGAGAATGACCGGGAATTTCGCTTCCGACAGCAGCTTTGCCGCCTCGGAAATCGCCTGCGGGCCGCCGGCCGGGCGCTCGAAGCGCACGATGGCCGGCAGGTCGACGTCGATCACCTGGGTCCAGTAGTCGCGCGGGATGTTGATCTGCGCCGGAGCACAGCCGCGCCAGGCCTTTTCGATGACGCGGTTCAGCACTTCGGGAATGCGCGAGGGGTCGCGCACCTCTTCCTGGTAGCAGACCATCTCCTTGAACATCGCCATCTGGTCGACTTCCTGGAAGCCGCCCTGGCCGATCGTCTTGTTGGCCGCCTGGGGCGTCACCATCAGGAGCGGCGTGTGGTTCCAGTAGGCGGTCTTGATCGCCGTGATGAAGCCGGTGACGCCCGGGCCGTTCTGGCCGATGGCGATCGACATGGTGCCCGTCGCGCGGCTGAAACCGTCGGCCATCATGCCGGCATTGGTCTCGTGCGCGCAGTCCCAGAATTTGATGCCGGCCTTCGGGAAGAGGTCCGACACCGGCATCATGGCCGAGCCGATGATGCCGAAGGCATGTTCGAGGCCATGCATCTGCAGAACTTTGACGAAGGCTTCCTCGGTGGTCATTTTCATGGCGTGTTCCCTTTCTGATTTCAATGGGTTAGAGGATTTCGTCGCGCAGGTAGTACCAGCGGTACATGCCCCACTGGCCGAGCCGGCGGAACGGGGTGAGAAGCCCGTGGCTCGGCAGCGGCGAGGTGAAGATCGGAAGGTTGAGGCCCGCGCCCTTGCCGGCGACCATCTGCGCCATGCGACGCCCGGCCTGCGCCGAATACATGACGCCGTTGCCGCCATAGCCCATGGCGTAGAACAGGTTTTGCGCGGGGTCCGGCTGGAAGATGCGCGGCATCATGTCATGGCTGACATCGACCCAGCCCCACCAGGAATAGTCGATCTCGATGCCGCGCAGGATCGGGAACTTGCGGTAGAGCCCCTCCAGCAGCAGCGCGAGATGTTTCGGGTTGGTGGCGTCGCGCCCGGTGATGGCGCTGCGGCTGCCGATCTGCACCCGGCCATCCGGCAGCATGCGGTAGTAGTGGCGGAGCGTGCGCGTATCCGTCAACGGAATGCGCGCCTTGAAGTTCAGCGTCTCCTGCTCGGCCGCCGTCAGCGGTCGTGTCACCACCGAATTCGACAGGATCGGCATCAGCCTGTGCTTCGTCAGCGCATTCATGCCGGGCGAGGTGTAGCCCGCCGTCGCGATACAGACCGCGCGAGCGCGCACCGTGCCGCCCGGCGTCCGTAGATAATGCACGCCGCCCTTCGCCGTGCAGTCGAGCACCGGGCTCGACGTGTGCACCGTCGCGCCGAGGCGCCGCGCCAGCCGGAGATAGCCGAAGGCGAGCTTTGCGGCGTGGATGCCCATGCCGTCAGGCTCGTACATCGCGCCGCGGGCTTCCGCATCGCGGACGAAGTCGCTGTGAATCTCTTCGCGCGAGACCATGCGGGCGCGATAGCCGAACGTGTCGTTGAGGACGCGGGCCTCGTTTTCGAGGTTCGGCAGGACCTTGTCGCGGTGCGCAATGTAGAGATGGCCGCCATCCTGCGGATCGCAGTCGATGTCAGGCTCGCGGACCAGCGCGCGGAACAGGTCGAAACCCTCGGATATTTCCGCATGCATGCGCTTTGCGACATCGACGCCCCAGCGGGCGATCCATTGCGAGCGTTTCAGGCGGCCGGCGGAGATTTGCGCCTGCCCGCCGTTGCGGGTGCTGCATCCCCAGGCAACGCCGTTGGCTTCCAGCACCGTCGCCTTGATGCCGTGCTCGCGGGCGAGATGGATGGCGCAGGACAGGCCGGTATAGCCGGAGCCGATGATGGCGACGTCGACATCGATATCGCGCGTCACCGGGCCGTCGTCCTCCGGCTCGGGGCCGGCGGTGCCGATCCAGTAGGTCGGCGCATAGTCCTTGCCGGTGCCGGGGCTTTTGGCGTGTTCGGGATCATAGGCGGGATCGAACGGCGCCCTGCCGGTTTTCGGGGGAATGGTGCGCATCTGCATGGCCTTGCCTCCCATCCCTCAGTAGCGGGGCTGCAGAACCGGCCGGTTCTTACGGAACGCCTGCTTGCGGACGATCTTGCCGTTTTCGAAGGTGAAGAGATCGCAGCCCTCCGCCTCGATGCGGCTGCCATCGGCGGCCGTGCCGGAAAAGGTCCATTCGGAAACGCCGCGGTCGCCGCTGACGAAATGGCTGTGGTTGCCCCATTCGGCATCCGGCATCGCCTTCCACACGCCGCTGAAGGCGTCGGCGATCGCCACGGCGCCTTCGATCCGGGTGCCGTAAACATCAGGGCCGCCGACGGCGTTGAACACACAGTCCTCGGCGAAGAAACCCATGACCCCGTCGACGTCATGCCGGTTGAAGGCATCGAACACGCTTTTGAGATCGGTTGCGGTGAGTGTCATCGTCCTGTCCTTTGTCGCAAGGCATGGCTTCGCCGGAGACGGGAAACGCCGTCTTTGAAAGGCCGCCACGGCCGGGGAAATGAAGTGTCGGGGCTAGAGCATTTCCGCTTTTCTTCGAATCGCTAAAACGCTCTATCTCTTTGTTTTTCGGCAATTCCTGACGCAAAACCGCTGCGCACTTTTGCTGGAATTGCTCTCGTCGCCGCCGGTCAGATGCGCCCCTTCCAGGGGATCAGCGTCTTTTCGAGGTAGCGGATGAGCAGGTCGAAGGCGAAGGCGAAGAGGCCGATGATGAAGATGCCCATGATCACAGTGTCGCTTTCGAGGTTTTCCGCCGCATTGAGCACCATGAAGCCGAGGCCGCGGTTGGCTGCGACCATTTCCGCCGCGACAAGGGTCGTCCAGCCGACGCCGATGCCGATGCGCATGCCGGTAAAGATCTCCGGCAGGGCCGCCTTCATGATCACTTGGCTGATGACCTGCCCGCGGGTGGCGCCCATCGCATAGGCCGCGTGGATTTGCTCCGTCGAGACCGAACGCACCCCTGCCCTTGCGGCAATCGCCATCGGCGCGAAGATCGCCAGATAGATCAGGAACACCTTGGGGAATTCACCGATGCCGAGCCAGATGATGACCAGCGGTAGATAGGCGAGCGGCGGCAGCGGGCGGTAGAACTCGATGATCGGATCGAACAGGCCGCGCACGAAGCGGTTGACGCCCATCAGGATGCCGATCGGCACAGCCGTCACCAGCGCCAGCAGGAAGGCGCCGAAGACGCGGCCGATGCTGGCGAGCGTGTGCTGCGCCAGCGTCGAGTTCGAAACGCCCTCCGTCATCGCCAGCCAGAACTTGTCCCAGACGGACAGCGGAGACGGCAGGAAGAGCGGTTTGACCCAGCCGGACTCCGTCACGAGGAACCACATTGCGACGAGCACGGCCGCCGTCACGAAGCTGATCAGGCCGCTGCTGCCGTCGCCCGGCGCGCCAAAAATCTTGCCGGCCTTGGCGGGCTTGGCCCGTGTCACTCTGTCAAGCATGGGCCACCTCCGGGTTGCCGGACGCACGTTCGTCGCCATAGATGATGCCGAGCACTTCCTCGCGCATGCGGATGAATTCCGGGCTCGACTTGATCGCGCGGGCATTGCCTTCGGCGAGGAAACGGCGGTTGAAATCAAGCTCGTAGGTATGGGTGATGCGGCCCGGGCGCGGCGACATGACGATCAGCCGCGAACCGAGGAACAGCGCCTCCTCGACGCTGTGCGTGATGAAGAAGAACATCTTGTTGGTGAGCTGCCAGACCTCCAGCAGCAGTTCCTGGATGGTCTCGCGCGTCAGCGCGTCAAGCGCCGCCATCGGCTCGTCCATCAAAAGCATGGCGGGGTCGCAGGTCAGCGCCCGCGCAATGCCGACGCGCTGCTGCATGCCGCCGGAGAGATGATAGATCATGTGACGGTGGAAATCCTGCAAGCCGACGAGGGCGAGGTTTTTCGTCGCGATCTCCCGCCGCTCCGCCTTGTCGACGCCGCGCAGCTTCAGGCCGAATTCGGTGTTCTCGATGACGTTGAGCCAGGGCAGAAGAGCATGTTTCTGGAACACCACGCCGCGCTCGGCGCCGGGACCGTTGACCCGGTGATTGCCCAGCGAGATATCACCCTCAGAGGGGGCCATGAAGCCCGCCATCAGGTTGAGCAGCGTGGTCTTTCCGCAGCCCGAAGCGCCGAGCGCGACGACGAAATCGCCGCTCTTGATGGTCAGATTGACGCCTTTCAGGGCGATCACCGCCTGGTCCGAGTACAAGCCCGGATAGGTCAGACTGATGTTCCTGACGCTGAGTGTTTCCATGAGAAATGCCTCCCTGCACCTCGATCACGTCTCTAAGCGAAGATGGCAGCACCGGCCGCTCCACCGGCCGGTGCGCCATCGACGGATGGTTACTTCGCCGCCGCCGCGGCGAAATCCGCATTGACGAAGGGCGTATAATCGTCGAGCGACTTGCCGATCTGCTTCTGCTCGACGAGGAATTTGGCGCTTTCGGTGAGCGCCCGCGTCGCCCCGCCGCCGAGCCAGGTGTCGGAGGCCTGTTCGTCCGCATTGGGGAAGGAGAGCAGCCCCAGCGCCTCCACCGTGCTCGGCCCGTCGCCGCCGATCAGCTTGACGATACCCTGTACCTCGGGCGAGTCCACCGTCCACTTCGTCTTGTTGGCGTTGTAGTCGGCATAGGATTCGGCGAGAACCTTGGTGAAGGCCTCCATCAGCTTGGGGTTCTCCGCCGCCCAGGCCTTGTCGACCACCAGCCCGTCGAAGGTCGGCACGCTGGCCGCGCCGATGACCTCGCTGTCCGAGATCGCCTTGCCGGTCTTGAGGATTTCCGAGAGCGCCGGCGGCCAGACATAGGCGGCGTCGATATCGCCGCGCTGCCAGGCGGCGACGATCTGCGGCGGCTTCAGGTTCAAAATCTCCACCTCGCGCGGATCGACGTTCCACACCTTGCTCATGCCGACCAGAAGGTGGAAATGCGAGGTCGAGACGAAGGGCACGGCGACCTTCTTGCCCTTGAGGTCGGCGGGTGTCTCGATGCCCGAGCCATCGCGGGCGACCAGCGCCTCGGACTTGCCGATGTTGTCGAGGATCCAGAACAGTTGCAGCTCGACGCCGCGGGTCGCGGCCGCCGCCGTGCCGGTCGAGCCGAGCACGCCGATCGGCACGTCGCCGGAGGCGAGCGCCGTGGTGATGTCGCCGGCCGACGAGAACTGGCGCCAGTCGATCGTGTAACCGACCTCCTTGGCCGCCGCGTCGAAACGGCCGTCGGCGATGGCGGCGACGAACGGGCCGACGATCTGCTGATAGCCGACGACCAGATTGGTTTCCGCATAGGCGGCACTGGAAGCAAGAAGGCCCGCCAGAAGGCCGGCGGTCGCGGTCATGCGTTGAAAATGTTTGAAAAGCATCATCGTTCTCCTCATCGATTGGTGCTTGAGCCGGTTTCCTCCCGGTCTTCTTGATGAAAGTGATAAGGGCGAAGCCTGCCTTGCGTTATATCCAGTTTGGAAGTTGAATAGATCCAGATTGGCGGGACGGAGGACGGAAGACGTGCGCACCAACGTTTCCGAGACGATTTTCTTCATCGACCGGGAGAGCGGGCTGGGCTTGCAGGCGCAGTTGCGCGAAACGCTGGTCTCGGCAGTGCTGGCCGGCCGCGTGCAGCCCGGCGCGCACCTGCCCTCCACCCGCAAGCTCGCGGATTACCTCAACATTTCCCGCATCACGGTGACGCTCGCCTATCAGGAGCTGGTCTCGCAGGGTTATGTCGAGGCGGCCGACCGCAGTTCCTATCGCATCGCCGGCAATCCGCCGGGGCGCGGCGTGGAAGGCGACCGTCCCTCCGCCGGCTCCGCCCCGGTCGATTGGACGGGCAAGATGAAGATGCGCTTCGAGGTGGTGCGCCAGGTTTCAAAACCGCTCGACTGGCGGCGCTATCCCTACCCTTTCCTCTATGGCCAGATGGACCCGACGCTGTTCGATCTCAACGCCTGGCGCGATTGCGCCCGCCGCGCCTTGGCGCGCGAGGATTTCATCCTGATGGCGAGCGATTTTGCCGCCGCCGACGACGTGCGGCTGGTCAATTACATCTGCTCGCGCACCCTGCCGCGGCGCGGCATCCATGCCAATCCGGACGAGGTGCTCATCACCGTCGGCGCGCAGAATGCGCTGTGGATGGTCACGCGGCTGATCCTCGACAGGGGCTCCAGCGCGGTGTGTGAAAACCCGTGCCATCCCGATATCAGCGCCTCGCTGCTCCTCAGCGGCGCAAAGGTCACCACTGTCGACGTCGATGGCGAGGGCCTGCCGCCGGATGGGCTGCCCGACGATACCGATGCCGTCTTCGTCACGCCGAGCCACCATTCGCCGACCGGCGCGACCATGCCGATCGACCGGCGCACGCGGCTTTTGCAGGCGGCGGCGGAGAAGGATTTCGTCATCGTCGAGGACGACTACGAATTCGAGATCAGCTATCTCGCCCCGCCCTCGCCGGCGCTGAAAGCCTTCGATTCCACCGGGCGGGTGCTCTATATCGGCAGTTTTTCGAAATCGCTGTTTCCGGGGCTTCGCCTCGGCTATCTCGTCGCGCCCGCGCCGTTCATCCGCGAGGCGCGGGCGTTGCGCTCGCTGATGCTGCGCCACCCGCCCGGCCACCTGCAACGCACGGCCGCCTATTTCCTGGCGCTCGGCCACTATGATGCCGTGCTCCACCGCATGCGCACCGAGTACCACAAGCGCCATGTCCTCATGGCCGATGCGTTGGAGCGCGAGGGATTGACGGTCGTCGGTTCCTCAGCCTTCGGCGGCACGTCCTTCTGGATGGAAGGGCCAAACGGGCTCGATGCCGACAGGCTGGTCACCGCACTTCGCCAGGACGGCGTCCTCGTCGAATCCGGCTCGCCGTTCTTCCCGAGAAACGACCAGCCATGCCGCTACTTCCGCATGGGCTATTCCTCGATCCCGCGTGCCAATATCGTCGAGGGCGTTTCACGTCTCAGGGCGGGCATCGAACGCCTGATGCCGGGATGACATGTTGCACCAAAGGCGCGCGCCTGCTTGCGGCTACCCCGTCGCCGTTCAGTCGAGCACGTCGAGGTCCCGGCTGTGGCGCCAGAACATGCGCGGCGTCTCCAGCGCGTAACGCAAATCCAGCCGGTCGATCATACGCTCGGCCTCGCGCTGCGCCGCGTCGAGCACCGCGTCCTGATCGACATGGACGGGCCTGCGGTCGCGCAGCAACACCCTGCCATCGACCAGAACGGTGTGCACGTCGTTGCCGTTGGCAAAACAGGTGACGCGGAATTCCGGCATGTGGGCGGGGTAGAGGTGCGGGCGGCGCAGGTCTACGAGGATGATATCGGCCTTCTTGCCCGGCTCGAGTGAACCGATCTCCGCCTCGAGCCCAAGCACCCGCGCAGCGTCGATGGTGCACATTTCCAGCACCTTGCCGGGCGGAAGCCAGCTTGGATCGTGAAAATGGGTGCGGTGGTAATGCATGCATTGCTGCATGTGGCGGAACATGTCGGCCGAACGATCCGGTGCCGTCGCATCCGAACCAATGGCCACGGTGACACCCGCATCCAGCAGCTCCGGCACGGGGCACCGCGCCAGGATAGCGGCAACAGCGCTCGGATTGTGCACGATGGTCGTGCCGGTCTCGGCGCAGATCGCAACTTCTTCCGCATCGAGGCCCGTTGCATGGGACAGGAGGGTGCGCGGGCCAAGGATCCCGATCTCATGCGCGATGCGCACGCTGCCGCTGGTGTGGCCGTCCTGGGTGAAGACGAGGCCGCGTTCCTCGGCATGGCGCTTGACGGCACGTGACTGGGCGACGGCCTCCTGCGCTCCCGCCGTGTCCCGATAACCCTGATGCAAGGTGGGCGTCAGCAAGGCGAGGTGCAGGCGGCCGCCATGGCTGCCGTGCCAGCGGTCGATAAGCGCCTTGCAGGTCGAAAACTGCTGGTCGAAGGAAACGGGATAGTCGGTGCGTGTCTCGCCGTGCCAGCGGGCATAGGTCAGGGGATGAGGCGGGCGGGTCGTGCCGACCGCCACCACAGAGCGTGTTCCGATACCAAGCACGCCTTCCATATGGGCATCGCCATATTGCGGTTCGTCGGTGCGCATGACGGAATCGCCGCCGCCAAGCAGCGAGACGCCCGTCGTGACGCCGAAGCGCAGGCGCTCCAGCGCGGCAAGTTGCGCTTCGGTATACCAGAAATCCGGCGTCGAGCCGACGGTATAGGCGCCGCGGCAGGCCTGATACCACGGATCGCTCTTCCCGCCACCGAGCGTCTTGATCAGGCCATGGCCGGCATGAGCATGCGCATCGACGAAGCCCGGCATGATCGCCATACCGCGCGAATCGATGACCTCTGCGGCCGGATGCGCGACCTCCACCTCGGCGGTCGGCCCGACGGCGACGATACGGTCACCGGTGATGGCGACCGCCCCGTCGGCGATGATGCGGCGGTCCGGATCGATGGCGATGACGGTGCCGTTCTTGATGAGGATGTCGGCCATGGCGGTCTCCATTGGTTCGGTTCAGTCTCTGACACACGGACGCCTTAACGTGAACCGGTGCCGCTCCGTCCCTTCTCCCCAGCGGGGAGAAGGGACGGAGCGCAACGTTACTCCGCCGCCTGCCGCGACAGGATTCGGTCGAGCGAGGGCGCGAGGCGCAGCAGTTCCTTGGTGTAGTCGTGCTGTGGTGCGGTGAACAGCGTCTCGGTCTCCGCCAGCTCGACAATCTCGCCCGACTTCATCACCGCGATGCGGTCGCACATCTGGCGAATGACCGCCAGATCGTGGCTGATGAACAGCATGGAGAGGCCAGCGAGGGCGCGCAGGTCCTTGAGGAGGTTGAGGAGCTGGGCCTGCACCGAGACGTCGAGCGCCGAGGTTGGCTCGTCGCAGATCAGGAGCGACGGGCGCGGGCCGAGTGCGCGGGCGATGGCGATGCGCTGGCGCTGGCCGCCCGAAAAGGCGTGCGAGAAGCGGCCGCCCGCATCCGCCGGCAATCCAACCGCTTCCAGCAGCGTCCTGGCGTCCTGCCGGGCCTCCTCCGCATTGGAGGCGAGCTTGTAGAACAGGATCGGCTCAGCGATGGCCGAGTTGATGCGCAAGCGCGGGTTGAGCGCCGAATACGGGTCCTGGAACACCATCTGCAGGGACTTGCGCACGGATTTCTCGCGTTTTGCGCCGAGCGCCGTGCCCTGAAAATCGATATTGCCGGAACTCTGAGTGACGAGGCCGGCAATGGTGTTGGCGACGGTCGTCTTGCCGCAGCCGGATTCGCCGACAAGGCCAAAAATCTCTCCGCGGCGCACGTCGAAAGAAACGCCTTTCACCGCGCGGAAGACGGAGGATTTGCGGCCGGGGATCAGCGACCGGCCACCATATTCAACGGCAAGATTCTTGACGGAGAGCATCACGTCGTCGCGGCTGCCCGTCTCGCTGCTCGTGCTCTTGGCGCGCACGGCGGCGCGCGCATCGAGCGTCACCTGCGTTTCCTCGCTCGGCACCGGCAGGCGTTCGAGCCGGTGTTCAATCGGCGGCACGGCGGCGATCAGCGTGCGGGCATAGGGGGCCTTGGGAGCGGTCAGCACCTCGCGGGCCGAGCCGCTTTCCACGACGGCACCGTTCTGCATGATGGTGACGCGGTCGGCGATTTCGGCGACGACACCCATATTGTGCGTGACGAGCAGCACGCCCACGCCGCGCTGGTCCGCGAGATCGCGGATCAGTTTCAGGATCTGCGCCTGCACGGAGACGTCGAGCGCCGTGGTCGGCTCGTCGGCGACGATCAATTGCGGGCTGCAGGCGAGCGCCGTCGCGATGACGACACGCTGGCGCTGGCCGCCGGAAAGCTGGTGCGGATAGGAGCCGAGCCGGCGTTCCGGTTCGGGAATGCCGACGGCCTTCATCAGCTCCAGCGCGCGGGCCTTCGCCTCGGCGCGGGAGAGTTTCAGGTGCGTCAGCATGCCTTCGCAGAGCTGGCTTTCCACGGTGAAGAGCGGGTTGAGGCTCGTCATCGGGTCCTGGAAGATCGCGCCGACGTCACGGCCGGGCACGATGCCCTCGGTGCGGCCGGTGCGCAGGTCGATCGGCTTGCCGGCGATCTCGATGGAGCCCGCGACGATCTTGCCGGGGGCCTGCAACAGGCCCATCAGCGCGTTGCCGACGGTGGTTTTTCCCGCGCCGGATTCGCCGACGAGGGCGTGGATCTCGCCGGGGCGGATCAGGAGGTCGATATCCTTGACGGCGACGAGCGTATCGCCGCTCGCCAGCGGATATTCGACGCGGAGTTTCTTGATGTCGAGGACGGGGGTCGTGTTCATCTCAGCGGGCCATCAGTTTCGGGTTGAAGCGATCGCGCAGATAGTCGCCGATGACATTGACGGCGAGCACGAGGACGACGAGGACGGCCGCCGGCATGACGGCGATCCACCAGAGGCCGGAGAACAGGAACTGGTTGCCGATGCGGATCAGCGTGCCGAGCGAGGGATAGGTCGGCGGCATGCCGGCGCCGAGGAAGGACAGCGTCGCTTCCGTCAGGATCGCGCCGGCGAGGTTGATCGTGGCGATGACCATGACCGAGCTCATGACGTTCGGCAGGATGTGGCGGCCCATGATGCGCCCGGAGGGCAGGCCGATGACCTTGGCGGCGCGCACGTAGTCGCGGGCGACTTCCACCATGGTGGAGGCGCGCACGGTGCGGGCGTATTGCACCCATTCGTTGACGGCGATGGAGAAGATCAGCACCAGCGGCGCCCAGGTCAGCATCGTCTCGGCGCTGAGCTGCGCGCGGGCGATGCCGCTGATCAGCAGCGCGACGAGGATGGTCGGGAAGCTGACGAGCACGTCGGCGATGCGCATCACCACATGGTCGACCATGCCGCCGAAGAAACCGGCGACGAGGCCGAGGATGACGCCGAGCGCGGCGGCGAACAGCACTGCGCCGAGGCCGATGACGACCGAGATTCTGAGGCCGAACAGGATGACCGAGACGAGGTCGCGGCCCTGGTTGTCGGTGCCGAGCAGGAAGCGCGGGTCGCCGCCGTCCATGAAGGCGGGCGGGATCTCCATGTCGATCAGCGAGTAGGAGGAAACGTCGCGCGGGTCCATCGGCGCGATCAGCGGGGCGAAAAGGACGAGCAGGAGCATGACGGCAAGCACCAGGCCGGCGATCATCACGGAAACCGGCGGCAGCCGGCGCATCAGGGATTGCGTGGCCATTATCGTGTCCTCAGGCGCGGATCGATGAAGGTGTAGAGGATGTCGACGATCATGTTGATCATGACGAAGAGGAAGCCGACGAAGAGCAGATAGGCCGCAAGAACAGGCACATCGGGATAGCCGACGGCATTGGTGAAGAGCAGGCCCATGCCCGGCCACTGGAACACCGTCTCGGTGACGATGGCAAACGCGATGAGCTGGCCGATCTGCAGGCCGGTGACGGTCACGACCGGCATCAGCGCGTTGCGCAGTGCCAGTCGCCCGTAGATATAGGCGCGCGGCAGGCCGCGGGCGAAGGCGAAGCGGATGTAATCCGACGACAGCACGTCGATCATCTCCGAGCGCACCAGCCGCATGATCAGCGTGAGCTGAAAGAGCGCCAGCGTGATCGACGGCAGGATCAGCGATTTCAGGCCCGAGAAGCTGAGGAAGCCCGTCTGCCAGAAGCCGAGGTCGACGAGATCGCCTCGGCCGGAGGATGGCAGCCAGCGCAGGTTGACGGCAAAGACCAGGATCAGCAGCAGGCCGGTGACGAAGGTGGGCATGGAAATGCCGACCAGCGTCGTCGCCTGGGTGAGACGGGACAGAACGGAATTGGGCTTGAGCGCGCAGAGCACACCCAGGGGAATGCCGACGGCGAGCGCCAGGAAGGTCGCCACGATCACAAGTTCCAGCGTTGCCGGCAGGCGGCTCATCAGCAGGCTTACGACGGGCTGCTGATAGCGGAAGCTCGTGCCGAGATCCCCTGTCAGCACCTGGCCGACGAAATCCATGAACTGCATCAGCACAGGCTTGTCGAGGCCGAGGGCCGCGCGCAGCGCGTCCTTTTCCGCCTGGGTCGCCCCTTCGCGCACCATGGAGGCAACGGGATCGCCGACGAAGCGGAACATGACGAAGGCGATAGCCGTCACGGCCAGCATGACAAGGACCGCCTGGAGCAGCCTCACCGAGAAAAGTCTGAGCATCGTTATAGTCCTTGCTAGGGAGCGCCTGCGCTCCACGGGCAATTGCGGCAAACGGCCGTAGCGGCCCGGCATCCGGAACGGCATCGAAACACGCCGGTGAACCGGCTCTTCGCCCCGCCTCCCCGCGCACCGTCTTGGCAGGCCGGGAGGATCAAACCAGTTTGCGAAATGGTCCCGGCCAACTTTCACCGGCCGGAACCATGCCTCGGGAGAATCCCGTTACTTCTTGACCTGCGCGAACCAGGGACGAACGTATTCGTCGGGGAACTGCGGCATGTCGACCTTGGTGCTCATCGCCCAGGCGACGGGCTGCTGGTGCAGCGGCAGATAGAGCACCTGGTCATGAGTGATGCGGAAGGCCTGCTTCAGCATGTCGACACGCTTGGCTTCGTCGAGTTCGACGGCCGCGGCATGCGCCAGCTTGTCAATCTCGGGATTGGACAACCCATCCGCATTGCTGCCGCCGAAGACCCCATCGTTGGTGGCCAGCAGGGACTGCAGCGGGCTGAAACCGTCCATTGGCGGCAGCGAGGCCCAGCCGAGCAGATAGGTATCGAACTCGCCCTTGTCGGTGCGCGGGAAATAGGTCGTCTTGCTCTCGACGCTGAGGTCCACCTGGACGCCGACCTTCGCCCACATGGAGGCAATCGCCAGGCAGATCTGCTCGTCGGCGATGTAGCGATCGTTCGGGCAGGCGAGCCCCGTCTTGAAGCCATCGGCATAGCCCGCCTCGGTGAGCAGCGCCTTGGCCTTGTCGATGTCGTAGGGCAGCGGCACGTCGATGGTTTCGTCATAGCCGGTGACGGCAGGGGCGACGAGCATGGCGGCGATACGCGACTTTCCGCGCATCAGGCGCTTCTGGATCGTGTTCATGTCGATGGCATGCCAGAGCGCCTGACGCACCCGCACGTCGAGCATCGGGTTGGGTTTTCCGGGGGCGGCATGAAGCTCTGGCCGGTAGCTGAAGACGAGGAAGATGGTGCGCAGCGACGGATTCTCGGCCACCTTCAGCCCGTCCGTGGCGGCGATGCGGTCGACATCCTGCAACGGCACCGGCGCGATCATGTCGACTTCACCGGACAGCAGCGCGGCAACACGCGTCGCATCGGAAGCGATCGGGCGGAACTCCACCTCGTCGAGATTGTGCTCGGGCTTGTCCCACCAGTCCTTGTTCACCTCGAAGACCGAGCGGGAATCCGGCTCGTAGCTCTTCAGCTTGAAGGCGCCCGTGCCGTTGGCGTGGTTGCTCGCATAGGTGACGACGCCCGTCGAGGCGTTGCCCGGCTTCAGCGCATCATGCTCCTCCATCCAGGGCTTGCTCATGATGTAGATGGCGGCGAGGTCGTTGAGAAGCAGCGGATAGGGGCCGCGCAGGATGAGATCGACGGTATAGTCGTCCACCTTCTCGACGCCGGTAACGGTGGAGAGATTTTCGCGGTTGCGTGCGCCGGGATCGATCTGACGCTGGATCGTCGCCACCACGTCGTCGGCATTGAAGGGCTGGCCTTCATGGAACTTCACACCCTGGCGCAGCTTGAAGCGCCAGCGCGTCGGCTCGATGACCTCCCAGGAGGTGGCGAGCGCCGGTTCCAGCTTCAGCTCCTTGTTCCGCCGCACCAGCGGGTCGAACACCATGTGGTGCACGCTCTGGGTAAAGCTGTCGACCTGCGCATTCGGGTCGTAGGAAATGACATCACCGGACGACGCCCAGCGTAGCGTCTCGGCAAGGGCAGGTACGGAAAGCGGCGCCAGCATGGCCAGCCCCGCCAGCAGGGTTTTCACATAGGTCTTCATGCGGATTCTCCCAGATTTGTATGCATACAACACTATTTTTGCATACGATCACTCCGAATATGACTGTACATAATGAAAATGGAATATCAAGATACCAGCGCTAGAATTTGCACACACTATATGCAAAAATTGTATCCAATTTAGGAGGATTTTGAGTGACCGACACATTGCTGATCAAAAATGGCGTGATCCTCGCCATGGATGCCGGCCGGAGAGTGCTGGAGGGGGCATCCCTGCTGGTGCGTGACGGACGGATCGCCGCCATCGGTGCGGATGTGCCTGCCATGCCGCCCGAAACGCCTTGCATCGACGCCGCCGGCATGGTTGTCATGCCGGGGCTGATCGACACCCATGCTCACGCCGGACACATGCTGACCAAGGGTCTGGGCGGGGATTCAGAAGACTGGATGACGATCACCGGCCGGGTCTACGCCGAGGCGACGGATGCGGAATTCTGGGCAGCGGAAGCAGCGCTTTCAGCCGCCGAACGCATCAAATGCGGCACGACCACCGCCGCTCTCCTCTTCGGCGGCGGGCCGGATATCATGCGCACCGAAGCGCCGGACGCCGCCAACGCGCATCTTGCCGTTATCGCCGAAATGGGACTGCGGGAAGTGCTGGCCATCGGCCCCAACCGGCTCTCGGCAAAGAGCATCTACCGAAAATACAACGCTAAATCGTATGACGAAATCGCTGTTTTACCGGATACACAACTGAAGGTGTGCACGGCCCTGATCGATGCCTGGGCCAGCCGCAATGACCGGGTACGGCTCGCCGTCTCGCTGCCGGTCTTCGATGCATGCGACCTCCAAGACCCCGCCGTGCGCGCCCTTTGCCTGAAGGCGCGCGACCTTGCCCGGGAAAAGGGCGTGCTCCTGGTGCAGGACGGCCACCGCGACGGCTCGATCGCGGCCAACGACGCCAGCCTCGACCTCTTCGACACCCGTTCGCTGCTCGCCCACTGCATCGACCTCACCGACGAGGACCGCGCCGTGCTGACGCGTACCGGTGCCAAGGTGGCGCACAATCCGAGCGCGCTGATGTCGGTTTCCGGCCGCTGCCCGGCGCCGGAGCTGATGGAGGACGGTGTCACCGTCTCGCTCGGTACCGATGCTGCAGCGCCCGACCGCTCCTTCGACATGTTCCGCAACATGTTCCAGGCGCACCGCTACCACGCCCGGCATTTTCGCGACGACGCCGTGCTGCCGCCGCAACAGCTTCTCGAAATGGCGACGATCGAGGGCGCCCGGGCGCTCAGCATGGAAGACGAGATCGGCTCGCTGGAGGTCGGCAAGCGCGCCGACATTCTCCTTGTCAACATGCGTCAGCCGCATCTCTGGCCGCCTACCGATCCGGTGCAGCGCCTCGCGCGCTTCGCCAACGGCGCGGATGTCGACACGACGATCGTTGCAGGCCGCATCCTGATGCGCGGGCGTAAGCTGGTGCAGGCCGACGAGGGCGCGATCCTCGACCGGGCGGAAAAGGCCTTTCGCCTGGCCATGCGCCGCGCCGGCCTCGCGTGAGCGCGAAAAGGAGAACGCCATGAGCAAAGACCTTCTCATCCGCAACGCCCGCCCCCTCGGCGGCGCACCGGTCGATCTCGTCATCCGCGACGGCCGCTTCAGCTCGCCCGGCGATCAGCCGCCGGCAGAGGTGATCGACGCCGCCGGTTTCATCGCGCTTCCCGGCCTCGTCGAAGCCCATACTCATCTCGACAAGACGCTGATCGGCATGGACTGGTTCGAGAACCGCATCGGCCCGAACCGCAACGACCGCATCCTCGCCGACCGCAAGGCCAAGCGCGACCTCGGCATCAACGCCCGCCGGCAATCCGCCCGCCAGGTTCTCCAGACACTGAAATACGGCGTGCTGCACATCCGCAGCCATATCGACGTCGATACGGAGATCGGCACCGCCAATATCGAGGGTGTCATCGAAACCCGCGAGGCGGTGCGCGATCTCGTGGACGTGCAGATCGTCGCCTTCCCGCAGAGCGGCATGCTGCCGCGCGCGGGCACGCTGGACCTGATGGACGCCGCGATGCGGGCCGGAGCCGATATCGTCGGCGGCATCGACCCCGCCACCATCGACCGCGATCCGGTGCGCCATCTCGGCGAAATTTTCGCCCTCGCGGAGCGTTACGGAAAGCCGATTGACATCCACCTGCACGAACCCGGCGATCTTGGCGCCTTCTGCCTCGAACTGATCGTCGAGCGGACGCGGGCGCTGGCCATGCAGGGCCGCGTCATGGTCAGCCACGCCTATTGCCTCGGCATGCTGGATCCGGCCCGCCAGCGCGCGCTGATCGAGGCAATGGCAGCGGAAAACATTTCTGTCATGACGGTCGGCAGCCCCACGGCGCCTGCCCTGCCGCTGCGCCTGATGCGCGAATGCGGCCTCACGACCGCCTCCGGCTCGGACGGCATCCAGGGTACCTGGGAGCCCTGGGGCAATGGCGACATGCTGGAACGGGCAAAATACCTCGCCCAGCGCAACGGCATGACCAACGATGCGGACCTAGCGGAAACGACGTGCATCTGCACCTTCGGCGGCGCTGAAGGCATCGGCCTTTCCGGCTACGGTTTTGCGAATGGCGATTTCGGTGACGTCGTGCTGGTTCCCGCCCGAACGCTCGCAGAAGCCGTGGCGCTGACGCCGCAAAAACGCACCGTCATCCGCCGTGGCCGCGTGCTCGTGCGGAACGGCGAGCCGGTCGCGGAACTTTCCAGCCTCTTCGCCCTATGACAGGCGGCCAGCCCGGGCGTTTTCACGGAATTCGCCCGGCGGCACGCCGAACTCGGCCTTGAAGACGCGGGAAAACTGCGTCTGGTCGCCGAAACCCCAGCGATAGGCGATCTCCGCTGCCGTCTCGACATTGTTCGGGTCTTCCAGCGCCTCCCGGCAAGCCATCAACCGCTGGTCACGGATCCAGCTCCGCACCGTCTGCCCCGTATCGCGGAAGAGTTCGTGCAGGTAGCGGGTGGAGATACCACAGGCCCGCGCGATACGCTCCGGATCCAGGCGAAAGTCCTGGAGATTGGCACGGACATACGCTTCGATGCGGGCGAGATGGGCGCCGCGCACGGTGGAATTGCCCGAGACCAGCACCCGGTCGTCCGCCTTGATCGCCAGAACGAGCAGGTCGACAAGCTGCCGGCCGACCGTGATACGCGCCTCCTGCGTCATGCCGTCGAAACGCGCCGGCAGGAGATGCAGCATGTCGGTGAAGAGGCCGCCCGCCCCGTTGTCCGCCTCGAATTGCAGGGTGCAGAAGCGATCGGGCGCGCGCATGCGGCCCGCCAGTGCGTCGCCCTCCACCTTCAGCACCCACATGTCCGCCGGCTCGGCATGGCTGAACTGGTAGGGCTCGCTGCTGCGCTCCAGGAAGAAGCCGCCGGGCGGGCATCTGATGTCCTTGCCGCACTGGGAGAAGAACACCTCCGCCTTGGCCGGCACCGTCACCAGAAACTCCTCGTCGCGCGCGGCGCGAAAATGATGCGGCAGGCGGTGGTATTGCAGGGCATCCGAGGTGAGCCGCGAGATCGAGACGTCGCCGAACTGCCAGGTCGTCAGGTCGCCGGAAAACCGGTCGGGATCACGGAAACGCAGGTCGAGCGGGAAATAGGCCGAGGCGATGGCCTCGTGCCAGTGCCGGCTGCGGTCCGGGGCGCGTGTCGCGCTTGTGGTGATGCTCGTCTTCATGCGGCTTCCCCTCTTCGGACAAAGGTACGCACAGGATTTCCGCCAGGCAACGAAAATGACAGCTTGTGCGCCCCAGCGCAATTTGTCGTTCCCGCACTGCAAAGACCGAAGCGGAAAACTCTGCCTAGATTGACCCCGGCTTCAACGGTGCGACAGATACCGGCGGCTTAAGGGAACAGTCACATCAGCACCTCCAACGGTTTCCAGGCCGTCGGTTCTCGCCCTCAACCAGCGTGAACACGATGAATCATACCCAGACTTCCAAGGTAGACCCGATCACCCTGTCGGTCGTGCGCGGCATGCTCGAGACGACCCAGCGTGAAATGACGCTCGCGCTCGAAAAGACGGCCCGCTCGTCGGTCTTCAACCTGGCACACGACTATTCGACGGCGCTGTTCAACGCCCGGCCGGAAATGATCCTGCAAGGCCAGGACATCCCGATCCATCTCGGCTCGCTCATTCCCGCCATGAAGGCGGTCGCCGCCTTCTTCGGCGACGACATCCACGAGGGCGATCTGTTCCTGCACAACGACCCGGCCTTCGGCGGCAGCCACGCCATCGACACCTGCATGTACAAGCCGGTCTTCTACAAGGGCGAACTCGTCTACTGGACCGTCTGCAAGGGCCATCTCACCGATATCGGCGGCCCCGTTCCGGCCGGCTACAACCCCAACGCCACGGAAATCTACGCCGAGTGCCTGCGCATTCCGCCGGTCAAAATCTGGGACCGCGGCACGCCGCGCCACGACGTGCTCAACATGATCCTCACCAACATGCGCGCCCGCCGCGACCAGGAGGGCGATTTCCGGGCACTGATCGGCGCCTGCCAAGTGGGTGAGCGCAACCTCATCGCCATGCTCGACAAATACGGCAAGGAACAGGTGGACGCCTGCGTCGACACGTTGCTCGACATGGCCGACCGGCACATGCGCGCGCTGATATCCACCGTGCCCGACGGCACCTACGAGGGGTCCGCGATCCTGGAAGATGCCGGCCACGGTTTCGGCGATTTCGAGATCAAGGCGACCGTGACGGTCACGGGCGATAGCTGCCACATCGCCATCGCGAGCCCGCCGCAGATCCCCTATTTCATCAACTCCTACGAGGGCAATTCCCATTCCGGCGTCTATCTCGGCCTGATGATGTTCGCCGCCCTGCCGCCACCCTACAACGAGGGCCTCTATCGCTGCGTCAGCCTCGATTTCGGGCCGAAGGGCACGCTCTGCAACGCGCAGGAACCCGCCCCGCACATGAATTGCACGACGACGCCGATGGAGACGCTGACCGACGCCGTGCGCCTCGCCTTCGAAAAGGCGATGCCCTCAAAAGTCTCCGCCTCCTGGGGCCATGCCAACGGCCTCAACATCGCCGGCCGCGATTCCCGCACCAACGAGGAATTCGTGACCATGGTGCTCGCCACCATCATCTCCGGCGGCGGCGCGACGCCCAAGCAGGACGGCTGGCACGCCGTCGGCCCGGAATGCTGCTTCGGCGCGCTCACCTCCGGCGACGTCGAACTGCTCGAATATTCCTACCCCATCGTCATCCACCGCTATTCGCTGATGACCGATTCCGGCGGCGCAGGAAAATTCCGCGGCGGCTCCGGCACCGCCTGGGAGGTGGAACCGCTCAACGGCGACATGCTGTGCATCGGTTTCGGCGAGGGCCGGCGCATTCCCGCCATGGGCGCGGCGGGCGCAAAATCGGCGATGGTCGACACCAAGGTCGGCCGCGTGGAGCTGCGCCGCGACGGCAAGGTCGAGGTCGAGCGCAAGAACATCATTGAAACCATCAAGCCGGGCCAGACCATCACCAACCTCAATCCGGGCGGCGGCGGCTACGGCAATCCCTTCGAGCGGCCGGTGGAGAAGGTCGTCTGGGACGTGCGCAACGGCCTCGTCTCCATCGAAGGTGCGCGCGCCGACTACGGCGTCGCCATCGCCAACCCGCAAACCCTCGCCGTCGATACCGCCGAGACCGCGCGGCTGCGCGCCAGCGCATAAAGAAAGATCCGACATGACCCTGCATTCCTATCGTCTCGGCATCGACGCCGGCGGCACCTTCACCGACTTCGTCATCGCCGACCGCGCCAGCGGAGAGGTAAAACTGTTCAAGGCGCTTTCCACGCCCACCGACCCGACCAAGGCCATCGAAAACGGCCTCGGCCTCATCGCCGCCGATCTCAGGAAGCCGATCGAGGAGATCATCGCGAGCTGCGATCTCTGCATCAACGGCACGACGGTCGGCCTCAACGCGCTGATCACCCATCGCGGCGGCAAGACGGGGCTGATCTGCACCGCAGGCCACGAGGATTCCATCGAAATCCGCAACGGTCACAAGGAAGACGGTTTCCGCTACGACCCGGATTATCCGGCGGCGACCATGCTCGTGCCGCGTTATCTGCGCCGCGGCGTGCGCGAGCGCATTCTCTCCGACGGCTCCGTGCGCACGCCGCTGCACGAGGAGGACGTACGCGAGGCCTGCCGCCTGTTCCTGAAAGAGGGCGTCGAGACCGTCGCCATCTCCTTCGTCTGGTCGGTGCTCGACCCGAGCCACGAGCGGCGCGCGGCAAAAATCGTGCGCGAGATGATGCCGGACGCCATCCTGACGGTCGGCGGCGAGCTCTACCCGCAGGTACGCGAATACACCCGCACCTCCACCGCCGTCACCAATGCCTACTTGGCACCCGTCATGCGCCGCTACGTCGCCGCCGTCGATGCCTATTTCCGCAAACTCGGCGCCAAGCAGCCGGTGCGCTATTTCCAGTCGAACGGCGGCCTTGCGATCGGCCAGGTGATGACCGACCGCTCCGTCTATGCCATCAATTCCGGCCCGGCCTCCGCGCCGCAGGCGGGTCTTTATGCCGGGGCGCCCTTCGACCAGAAGAACGTCATCACCGTCGACATGGGCGGCACCTCCTTCGACATCACGCTGACGCGCAACGGCCAGACCAACCTCAACAAGAACATCGACTTCCTGCGCTACCGCATCGGCGTGCCGATGATCCAGGTGGAGACGCTGGGCGCCGGCGGCGGCTCCATCGGCTGGATCGACCCGCTCGGCCTGTTGCAGGTCGGCCCGCAGTCGGCCGGCTCCGAGCCCGGCCCCGCCTGCTACGGCCGCGGCGGCACCGAGCCGACCACCTCCGACGCCAATCTCGTGCTCGGCTACCTCAACCCCGAGGGTCTGCTCGGCGGCAAGCTGCCGCTCGACATCGAGAAGGCGCGCGCCGCGGTGGCGCGGGTCGCCGAACCGCTCGGCATCTCCGTCGAACAGGCCGCCTACGGCATGTTCGCCATCGTCAACAACAGCATGGTCAACGGCATCCGCCGCGTCTCCGTCGAACGCGGCTACGATCCGCGCGATTTCGTGCTGGTGGGCGCGGGCGGCGCGACGGCAGCGCATATCACGGCGCTCGCAAGCGAGATGGGCATCGACACGATCATCCTGCCGAAACTCGCCTCCGGCCTTTGCGCCTTCGGCCAGATCATCTCCGACGTCAAATACAACTATATGGCCCCGGCCCCGGTGCGCCTCGACAATGCCGCCGCCTACCAGCGCATCGACAGCCTGTTCCACGAGATCGAGGAGAAGGGCGTTTCGCATTTGAAGGCCGACGGTTTTGCCGACGACGCGATCGCCATCAAGCGCTCGATCGACATGCGCTATGTTGGCCAGGTGCATGAATGCACGGTCGATATCGGCACCTTCCCGATCGACGGGACGACGATCGAGAAGGTCAAGGACGCCTTCCACGCCCGTCACGAGGAACTCTACACCTATGCCGAACGCCACAGTGCGGTCGAGGTGGTGAATCTCGAATCCACCGTCTACGGCCTCATCGAAAAGGTCCGTCCGCCGAAACTCGCCGAAGGCGGCGAGGCGAAAGCGGCCCTGAAAGGCTACCGCGAGGCGATCTTCGACCAATCCGGCAAGGCGACGTCCACGCCGATCTATGACGGCGCGAAGTTCGGCGCGGGCGCCCGCATCGAGGGACCGGCGATCATTGAGGAGGTGACGACGACCATCGTGATCGAGCCCGGCTGGACGAGCGTGCTGCATGAAAGTGGCAGCTACCTGCTGACCCGCACCTAATCGGCCCTGGGCGGTTGCGCCAGCGGAGCCGCCCGAAACGTCCCGTTGCAAAGCGCCTTCTGGTTTATGGCGGCCATGCATCAAAAAAACAGAAGGCGCTTTGCATACACGCCAATGAAACCGCAAATGCGTTTTGCGAGATACGCCTAAACGTCTGTATAATCGGCGGTTTTTACGGCCATGGCAGCAAATGAACAGTTCTGATTTTCAGATGCAAAGCATGCAAAAATAGAATTTTTCAAAAGGAGGCAATCGGCCTAGCGTTGGCTGGTCAAAGAGGACATGCGTGGGGAGGAGCAATGCACGCACCAATGTCGATGACGCTTCTCCGAGGTCCCTGATCCCCTTCGCATCGGCAATCCGAAGCCGGCGGATCAGACCCAAGCACCTCGCCACCAGACAGATACGCACCCAATCGCCCGCCCGGCTGACACTGTCGCCGGTCGAACCGCATCACCTGCAACAATCGAGGGGAACAAGATGGCAGGCAATGTATCGGCCACCGAAGCCGACAATTCGGATTTTTCCAACGTGGCGGTCCCGCCGCACGCGCGCATGCCGAAAGGCGCCTTGACCATGGCCTGGTGGGCCGTGTGCAGCGCCGTCTTCTATATCGTCGTCGGCGCGGCAATGGCGCTCAATTTCGGCACGCGCAACGCCATCATCGGCATCGTGCTGTCGGTCATCGCCTATGGCGTCGTCAATGCGGTGCTGAGCCGCTTCGCCATCCGCACCGGGCTTTCCGTCGCGCTGTTCTCGCGCGTCCTCTTCGGCAATGTCGGGGCGGGGCTCGCAACGCTGATCTTCTGCGCCACGGCGATCTACTACGCCGTCTTCGAGGGCTCGGTCATCGCCGTCGGCATCAACACCGTCATGCCGTCGATCTCCTATCCCGTCGCGGCGCTCATCGTCGTGCTCTACAGCGTGCCCCTGATCTTCGGCAGCATCCAGACCTGGCTCGACAAGTTCAACGGCGTGCTCCTGCCCTTCTACATCCTCGGCCTCGTGGTCGCCGTCGCGCTCGCCATCGGCGAATACGGCTACAGCGACAAATGGCTGAACCTCGGCCCGGAAACCGGCGAACCGGCCGGCGGCTGGTGGTCCTGCTTCGTCTACTACATGGGCGTCTGGGTGCTGATGATGTTCACCTTCGACTATGCCCGCTTCGGACGCCAGGAAGACGCCGGCTATCACGCCTGGTTCAACTTCGGCACGCCCTTCTACGCCGTCGCCTTCCTGGTGAGCGGCCTCTTCGGCATGTTCATGATCGGCACCGTGCCGGATCTCGGCGCGCTCTCGGAGGTCAGCGTGCTGCTGGCGCTCTTGAAGCTTATGGGCATCTGGGGCCTCGCCTTCGTCTGGGTCACGCAGACACGCATCAACACGGCGAACTACTACCTCGCCGCCGTCAACCTCGAAGCGCTGGTGCAGCTCTTCGGCCGCCTGCCCTTCGGCCGCGTCGGCTGGGCGATCGCGGTCGGCGTCATCGTCTATCTCCTGATGCTCGCCGACGTCTTCTCCTACCTGCTCCAGGCCCTCGCCTACCAGGGCATCTTCGTCGTCGCCTGGGTCGCCGTCGCCATGGCGCACATCCTGATCGACCGCTACAGCACGCTGGTGGGTCCGGCCATCGAATACCGCTCCAGCCATGTGCCGGCCTTCAATCCGCTCGGTATCAGCGCCTGGTTCGTCGCCGCCGCGGTCGGCATCGCGCTCCATGTCTGGGGCGGCGCCTATGCGGAACTCTCGGCACCCGCGACCGCGGTCCTTGCCTTCTCCATCTATGCCGTGGGGCTGATGCAGGCGCGCCGTTCCTGGTTCCTCGTGGCGGGCTGAGCCCGCTGGCCGTGCCCCCAGCTCGGGGCACGGTCTACCCGCTCAGGCGATCACGACTTCCGTCCCGGCGGCCGCCAGCGCCTCGGCGATCGAGGCCGGCGGCTCCTGTTCCGTCACCAGCCGGTCCAGCGCAGACCAGGGCGCGACCTCGAAAATGCCGTGCTTGCCGAATTTCGAAGCATCCGCCAGCACGGTGACCGCCTCCGCGCGCTCGATCATGGTCTGCGCCACCTCCGTTACCTGCGCGTCGAAGTCCATGACCGAATGCTGATCCACCGCCCCGACGGTGAGAAAGGCGTGGCGCGCGCGGAACTTCCGCACCTGCTCGACAGCGAACTGCCCGAGCGTCTCCCCCGCGTCCGCGCCATAGGCTCCGCCGAGCAGGAAGACCTTGTGATCGGCATTGGCCGAAACCGTCGCGGCGATCTTCCAGGAATTGGTGATGACGACCAGCGCCGGCAGGTCGACGAGCGCCTCCGCCAGGATCAGCGTCGTAGTGCCCGTGTCGATGAACACCGAATCCCCCGGCGCAAGCAGCCGGGCGGCGGCATAGGCGATCCGTCGTTTTGCGGTGAGGTTTTCCGCCATGCGCAGCGCGAAGGGTCCCTCCACGGCCGGCTCGACCGATGGCGTGGAGCGAACCCGCGCGCCGCCATGGAATTTCTTCAGGCGCCCCATCGCATCGAGGTTCGAGAGATCGCGCCGGATGGTTTCCCGGGAGGCGGAGAGCGTCTGGGCCAGCTCATCGACACCGATTTCCCCAGCCTTGTGCACCAGCCGCACAATTTTTTCGTGGCGATCCGCAGGCCTCACAATGGTCCTTTCCGGCAACGGTTTTCGAATGCAAAGCCACTCGTTTGCTATGCTTTCCCGTTGTAGCGCGATGATCGGTCAAGTCAATGACCGGAAAGAGACCGATCGGTCAAAACCTGAGGTTTTCACTCTTGCACAGCGCGCGCTGAAAATCAGGGCTTCCCGTCACGTTGAGTCCGAACCGGCTCGCAATCCCGCTTTACATTCGGTCAAACGTTAAATACCGTTCAGTCAATCATTGACCGAACGGGAGAAATGTCAGTGCCCCTTCCCCCCGCCATCAGCGGATCATTCGACATCGCGATCATCGGCGCAGGCGTCGTGGGCTGTGCGGTCGCCCGGCGGTTTGCGCTGGCCGGTGCGAAGGTCGTGCTTATCGAGAAGGGAACGGACATTCTCTCCGGAGCGTCCAAGGCGAACAGCGCGATCCTGCATACGGGCTTCGACGCCCCGCCCGGCAGCCTCGAGCTCGATCTGGTCCGCGCGGGCCGGCGGGAGTATCTCGCGATCCGCGACACGCTGAACCTGCCCCTCGTCACCACAACGGCCTTCGTCTGCGCCTGGAACAGCCTCGAGGCCGACAAGCTGGCCGCCATCGACGCCCAGGCGCACGAAAACGGCATCACGGATGTCGTGCTCCGCTCAGGCGCCGAAGCGCGCGCCGCAATGCCGACGCTGTCGGAACGCCTTGCCGGCGCCCTCGAAGTGCCGGGCGAACATGTCATCGATCCCTGGTCGGCGCCGCTCGCCTATCTCACGCAGGCCGTTTCGCTCGGCGCGATCTTCCTGCGCGGCGCGGAACTTCTCAAAGGCGCGTTCGACGGGAGCTGGTGGCTGGAAACGTCGGCCGGCATCATCGAGGCGGGCAGCGTGGTCAATACGGCCGGCCTCTACGGCGATATCGTCGATAGCCGCCTCGGCTTCGAAGCGGCCTTCCGCATCAAGCCGCGCAAGGGCCAGTTCGTCGTGCTCGACAAGGCCGCCGCGCGCCATGTCCCCCGCATCATCCTGCCGGTCCCGACGGAAATCACCAAGGGCATCGTCGTCTGTCCCACCGCCTTCGGCAACGTGCTCGTCGGCCCGACGGCGGAGGAGCAGGAGGACCGGGTGCGCGCCACGGTCGAGACGGAAACGCTCGACGCCCTCTTGCGCCGCGCGGCGGAAATCGTGCCCGCCCTTGCCGGTATTCCGGTGACGGCGGTCTATGCCGGGCTACGCCCCGCCAGCGAGGAAAAGGGCTATCGGGTTTTCGTGCGGCCCGACAAGCGCGCCATCACGCTCGGCGGCATCCGCTCGACAGGCCTCAGCTCTGCTCTTGGCCTCGCGCAGCATGCCCTGAAGCTGTATTCGGATTTTGCCGGTGATTTTGCACACCCTTCCGAGGTTCCGCCGGTCTCAGTCCCCAATCTGGCCGAATGCCGGGAGCGCGACTGGCAACGCCCCGACCATGGCGAGATCGTCTGTCACTGCGAGCTGGTCACGCGCCGCGAGATCGAGGCGACCTTCGACAGCCCCGTCCCGCCCGGCGATTTCGGCGGCCTGCGCCGGCGCACGCGCGCCGGCATGGGGCGCTGCCAGGGCTTCTACTGCAATGCACGCCTTGCCGAGATGACCCGCGGAAAGCTTGCGACACCACTGGCCAGCGAAACGGGGGAGAGCCGATGAGCCCGTTCGACGCGGATGTCATCGTCATCGGCGGCGGCCCCTCAGGCGTCGCGGCAGCCATCGAGATGTGCAAGCGCGGCGCCGGGCGGGTCACCCTGCTCGACCGTGAGCCGGCACTCGGTGGCGCAACCCGCCACTGCAGCCATTCCCCCTTTGGCATGCTGGAATTCGGCCGCGTCTATTTCGGGGCGGCCTATGGCCGCAAACTCGAACGGGAAGCCGCCACGGCCGGCGTCGATATCCGCACGGGCCATTCCGTCGTGCGGCTGGAAGAGGGTGGGGCCGTCACGGTCACCTCGGGCCGCGGCGTCGAGACCCTCCGTGCAAGACGCATCCTGGTGACGACCGGCGCGCGCGAAAAGCCACGCTCTGCGCGCCTGCTCTCCGGCGACCGGCCGATCGGCGTCATCACCACGGGCACGCTCCAGGCCTACATCGCCTTCCACGGCCTCGTGCCGTTCCGCCGCCCGCTCATCGTCGGCTCCGAACTCGTCTCTTTGTCGGCCGTGCTGACCTGCCTCTCCCACGGGGCAAGGCCCGTCGCGATGATAGAGCCGCGCTCCCATGCCCTTGCCCGGCCCCCCCTGAACTGGTTTCCCACACTGGTCGGCGTGCCGTTCCATCGCGGTACCGACGTCGTCGACATCATCGGGCGCGATCGCGTCGAGGCCGTCACCATCCGCCGGAACGGTGAGCTCGAAACCCTCGCCTGTGACGGCGTACTGCTGACGGGACAGTTCACGCCGGAATCGGCGCTGTTCCTGCAGTCTTCTATCGGGGTCGATACCGGCAGCGCCGGCCCGGCGGTCGATCAATATGGACGCGCGCGCGATCCGCTGCATTTTGCTGCCGGCAACGTGCTGCGCGCGGTCGAGACCGGCGGCTGGGCCTATCGCGAAGGCCGCGCAATCGGGCGCTCGTTGGCTGCGGATATCGGCCGCGACCCGGAGGCGGCACAACCGGTTGCCGTCACCTTCGACGATCCGGTCAAGCTCGTCGTGCCGAACATCCTGCGCCGTGCGGCCTCTCTGCCTGCGGCATTCCGGGACTTCCAGCTGCGCTTCCTGCGCCGCGCGAAGGGCCGCCTGTCGCTTGAACTGGAGGGGCGCGAAGTGTGGCACGCCAGCGGCACCTGGATGCCCGAGCGGCGCGTCCTCGTGCCCATTCCGGCGGCGGCGCCGCAGGCGCAGCACGTCCATTTTCGTTTCAGGGAGGAATCATAATGCGGGTAGCCGCCATAGATCAGGGCACGACGTCCACCCGCTGCCTCGTCGTCGAGGATGGCGGGGCCTGGACGGTCGCCGGCACGCGCCGCCATGCGCAGCACCATCCGGCACCCGGCTGGGTGGAGCACGATCCGGAGGAACTGCTGCGCAACATCGAGGCCGTGCTGGAGGGCGCCGGGCCGGTGGATGCGATCGGCATTTCCAACCAGGGCGAAAGCTGCCTTGCCTGGGACGCAGAGACCGGAAAGGCCCTCTCTCCTGTCATCGTCTGGCAGGATGCGCGGACGGCGGACGACCTTGCCGCCCTGCCGCCTGCCGCGGAGGAACGCTCCAAGAGCGTCTGCGGCCTGCCGCTCGATCCCTATTTCTCCGCCAGCAAACTCGCCTGGCTGGTCAAGAACATCCCGGCGGTCTCCACCGCGCTTCAGGCCGGCCGCCTGCGGCTCGGCACGACGGACGCCTTCTTCCTCGACCGGCTGTGCGGCACGTTCCGTACGGATCTGGCAACCGCCTCGCGCACGGGCCTCATTGATCTTGCCACCGGCAGCTGGAGCGAGGAGATGTGCGACCTGCACGGCGTCCCTCGGCACTGCCTTCCCGATATCGCCGCCGTCAACGAGACCTTCGGGACCATCGGCGGAACGCCCGTCAAGGTCTCGATCGTCGACCAGCAGGCCGCCCTTTACGGCCACGATTGCCGCAAGCCCGGTGATTGCAAGATCACCTTCGGCACCGGCGCCTTCCTTTTGTCCGTCACCGGAGACAGGCGTCCGCCCGCTTCAGACCTTCTGCCGACCATTGCCTGGCATCGTAAGGGCGAAGCGCCGACCTTCGCCGTCGAAGGCGGCGTCTACGATGCCGGCTCGGCGCTCGAATGGGCGCGCAATATCGGCCTCTTCTCGGCAATGGAGGAGCTCGGCAGCTTCGAGGGGCCGTCGGCCCTCAGCCGCGGCATCGTTTTCGTGCCGGCGCTTTCCGGCCTTGCCGCCCCCTACTGGGACCGCCAGGCTGCGCCACTCTTCATCGGCATGGACCATGCAACGGACCGACGGGACATGGTTCGCGCGGTGCTGGAGGGCATCGCGATGCTGACGGTGGGCCTCATCGAGGCCGCCGCGCAGGTCGTCCCGCTCGGTGAAAGCATCTCCATCGACGGCGGCCTGTCGCAGAGCAGCTATTTCGCCCAGTTCCTCGCCTCGGCGAGCAGGCGGTCGATCACCGTGCCGCCGATGCACGAGCTGACAGCGCTCGGCCTTGCCGAACTCTGCGGCGTCGACGTCAGCGGCGCCCGCAAGGCGGCGCAGACCTTCACGCCGGATGCTTCCGTCAGCACGGCCGAGCATGCGCGCTTCGCGCGCGCCATCGAGAGGGCTCGAGCCTGGCGTCAGTGACGCCCTCGACCACAGACAGACCATTTCCGGAGCTTAGAACATGCGAAAGATCTTTCTCGCATGCCCCTACGGGCATGCCGACAAAACGGTCGTGGAACAGCGTTTCACGCTGTCGAACGCCGTGGCCGCCCGCATCGTGCGGGGCGGCGGCGCCGTCTTCAGCCAGGTGTCGATGTCCCATCCGATCAACGGCCACCTTGCCGATCTCGACAAGGCGGGCATCGGCAAGCTCTGGGGGCCGGTCGATGCCGTTTTCATGGAGGCGATGGACGAGCTGATCGTCATCGATACCGACGGCTGGAAAGAAAGCGCCGGCGTCGCGCGCGAGATCGATTTCTTCAAGCAACGCAACCGCCGCGTCAGCCTCTGGAGCGAGGCCGAGGGCGACTTTCCCGCATGACTTGACCGCATACCAAACCTGAAACAGGAGGGGAACCATGAGCAAGAACACCACGGGACGGCCCGCGCCATCCCATCACGCAAGCCAGCACGACACGCTGAAGCGTGACGTCACCGCCTTTCAATCCTTCGCCGTCGCCTTCGGCTTCGTCTCGATCGCGACCGGCATCTTCACCGCCTACGGCGCCATGCTCTCGACATCGGGACCGATGGGCATCTGGACCTGGCCGGTGGTTGTCGTCGGCCAGCTGATGGTCGCTCTCATCCTCGGCTCGCTCGCCGCACGCATTCCGGTGACCGGCTACGTTTACCAGTGGACGTCGCGCATCTCCAATCCGGTCTTCGGCTGGATCATGGGCTGGATCAGCTTCACCTTCCTTGCCATCGTGCTCTGCGCGGTGGACTACACCATTGCCTCCACCGTGCTGCCGGTCCTCTTCGGCTACGAGGGCACGACCATGAACGCCTGGTGGATCACCAGCCTCGTCATCGTCGCCCAGGCCGTGATGATCGCCTTCTCCACGAAGTTCACCCAGCGCTTCAACGCGGTCGCCGTCACCATCCAGCTCGTCGGCATGATCGGGCTCGTCGTGCTGCTCTTTGCGGTCGGCGCCATCAACAACGAACTCGACTTCGCCAATTTGACGAGCACGGGCACGATCGGCGCGGAAGGCTATTATGCCTTCGGCGAACTGACCAAGGCGGGCCCGTGGATCATGGGCACGCTGCTCGGCGCCTTCACCATCGTCGGTTTCGAATCGGCGGCAAACCTTGCCGAGGAAACCCGCGAACCGGCGCGTGTCGTGCCGAAGGCGATGTGGCAGGCGGTTCTCAGCCTCGGCATCATCGGCATGCTGTTCCTCATCGCCGTCACCGCCCTTCTCGGCGATCCGACAGCACTCGGTGCCTCTGCAACGCCGATCGCGGATGTCATCACACGCGTGCTCGGCCCTATCGTCGGCAATTTCCTGCTGGTTCTGGTGGTCATCTCCATCTTCTCCTGCGGCCTCGTCATCCTTCTCAGCGGCACACGCCTCGTCTGGGCCATGTCACGCGACGAGCGCTTCCCGGGGTGGCAGCTCTGGCACAAGATCAGCCCGACCCTGCACACGCCGGTCAACGCGACCATCTTCGTCGCCGTCATCGGGCAGGTCATCCTCGCGCTGTTCTCGCAGCAGACCGATGCACTGTTCTCGCTGTTCTCCGCCGCAACGCTGCTGCCGGCGATCATCTATGCGGTGACCGTGCTGATGTATGCGGCCAAGCGCCACCAGCTGCCGCCGAGCCAGGGCTTCACGCTCGGCGCCTGGGAGGTTCCGGTGCTCGTCCTCGCCATCGCCTGGCTTGCCTTCGAACTGGCGATCTTCCGCGACGCCTCCTTCGCAAAGCCGTGGTCCTATGTCGCGATCATGTTCGCCATCGGCGCCGTCTACCTCGGCTACCTGCTCGTCTCGCGCGGCGGCGCCAACGGCCTGAAGATGCCCGACCTCATCGCCATCGACAGCATCCTCGATGCCGATCGCGGCGCGGAATACAAGTCTGCCCCGGCAGAATAGCCGCGCTCTCTGCCGACCGGCCGGGGAAACCCTGGCCGGTCTTCTCCTATATCCGGCGGCCGCTAGGCTCGGGAGTTGTCCGTCACCGTATAGACGCGCAGGCGATGGCCATCGGGATCGACGGCGACAAAGCTGCGGCCGAAGTCGAGATCGGTCGGCGGCATCAGGATGTCGGCGCCTCTCTCCCGCCACGCGGCATGACGGCGATCGACCTCTTCCACGGTCTCGACCGTGAAACCGATCTCGCTTCCGCCACCGGCCGCTGCCGGAGCCGGCGCCACGCCCTCCCTGCCCCACAGGCCGAGACCGAGGCCGGACGGCAGCACGAAAATCGCGAAGGTCGCGCTCGCCTCCACCGGCTCCTGGCCGAGAAGACGTGCATAATAGCGGGCACTTACCGCTGCATCCGCCACATAGAGAAGAACGCTGTTGATGTTGCTCATCGGAGCCTCCTGTCGTTGAAAGACAGGAAACAGCTACCATCCCCTGCTGCCAGTTTATGGCAGCAGCATGCGCTGCTGCGGAATGTTTTCCGCCTCGCGCCATGCCCGCAACAGGGCCTGACGGCGCCTGGGATAGCGGTCGTCTAACACCTCAACCGCATCGATCCGGTCGGTGCGGAAATGCCGGAAGGCCTCGCGCAGCTCGCACCATCCGATCACCACCCGCGCATGGTCGAAAAAGGAGAGCGCGAAGGGCCAGATCACGCGAGCCGACGCCGTGCCCTCCGCCGAGCGATAGGTGATGGAAAGCCTGCGCTCCGTGCGGATCGCCTGCCGCAGGACGGCAAGGTCCACCGAACTTGCCGGAAGCGCATTCCCCGGACCGACGAGCAGCGGCGATGCCTCCAGCGTCTCGCGCAGTTCAGGCGGCAGCACTGCCGATATCCGGGCCAGCGCGTTGCGGGCGGCATCCTGCAGCGGGTCGTCGCCGCGGTTCGCCACCCAGCGGGCGCCAAGGACAAGAGCCTCGATCTCCTCCGGCGAGAACATCAGCGGCGGCAGGAGAAAGCCGGGCTTCAGAACATAACCCAGTCCCGCCTCCCCCTCGATGCCGGCGCCCTGCGCCTGGAGGCTGGCAATGTCGCGGTAGAGCGTGCGCAAGCTGACGCCCGTCTCCTCCGCCAGAACCCGCCCGCTCACCGGCCGGCGATGACGGCGGAGGGCTTGCAGGAGAGCGAAGAGGCGTTCGGAGCGGGACATGCCGGCACTCTATACGCACCCGCCGCTGCCAGAAAGCGGCAGCAGGGTGCTATGCGCGCGCTTCGCCACCCAGCAGGCGCTGCGCGATGCCGGCAAACAGCGCGACGCCAGTTTCGAGCGATGCCTCGTCGATATCGAAATCAGCAGCGTGGTGCACGGCTGGTATATCGCTGCCGATGATGCAATAGGCGGCCGAGCCGCCGTTCTCCCGCACATGGCGGATCATCAGGCAGGCATCGTCGCCACCCCCGATCGACCATTCCGGCAGCACCTCGGTGACGCCGGGCAGGCCACGCGCCACGTCGGCGATGAGGTCGGTGGCGTTCCGGCTGTTCTCGTTGCCGGGCATGTGGTTCTTGCGCACGATATCCACGCCGCATTGCTGCATGGCGGCGGCGCCCTCGATGACCGCGTGCAGCCGCTCGACCATGTAGTCGTGCGCCGCACGGTCGTCGGCCCGCACCTCCACCAGCATCTCGCAGGTGTCGGCCACGATGTTGAAGGCCGTACCGGCGCGCAGAACGCCGACATTGACGAAGGTTTCCGCACCGGCAAAACGCGAAATGCCGTGCAAGCCGAGCGCCGCCGAGGCCCCGGCCAGCAGCGCGTTGCGCCCCTCCTGCGGCCCCATCGCCGCATGGGCGACAGCCCCGCGGAACGTGACGACAAAGCGGCTGGAGAACAGGAAGCCGACAGCGCTGGCACCGATCCTGCCGGACGGCAACAGGCAGCCGAGATGGCCGACAAAGAGATGATCGACAGCGTCGACCGCGCCGCCCGCCACCATGGGCGCAGCACCGCGGGCGCTTTCCTCCGCCGGCTGGAAGATCAGGCGCAGAGTGCCGGAAAGTCCCTTCTCCGCGCAAAGCCGGCGGGCGAGCGCAAGGCCGATGCCGACATGGCCATCATGACCGCAAGCATGCATGCGGCCGGCAAAACGCGAGCGGTAGTCCTCCGCATTCGGCCGGTGCGTCTCGGCCCCGGTCTCGTTGACCGGCAGCGCATCCATGTCAAAGCGGAAGGCGACGATCGGCCCGTCGCCAAAACGATAGTCCGCGACGACCCCGGTAAGGCCTTCCGGCATACGGTCCATCCAGACGGGATCGCCGCCCGTGGCAAGAGCCGCCTGCTTTGCTGCCACCACCGCCTCGGCCGAGGGCGGATCGATGACGACGGCTGGATCCATCACGTCCCGGCCGGTGCGCACGGCAAAACCGAGATGGTCGAGATAGGCGGCAACGCGCGAGGCGGTACGGTATTCGAGGAAGGCCGTTTCCGGATGGCGATGCAGGTCGCGGCGCACGGTGACGGCGGGCGCATTGCTGGTGGCGATCATCTCGGCAAGGGTCATGGTGGTTCCTGTCAGTTTAGCCGCGGCTGGCAAGGGAAACGCCGAGCGTGGCGATGCAGAGGCCGGCAATCTGGACCAGGGTGAGGCTTTCGCCAAAACCGATCCAGGCCATCAGGGCCGAGACGCCGGGCACGAGGAAGAAGAGCGACGACACCTTGGACAGTGCGCCCTGGCGGATCATGTGCAGGAGCAAGAGGATCGCCCCGAGCGACATGCCGAAAACCGACCAGGCAAGGCCGATCCACAACGGCACCGCCGTCGTATCGAAGGCCGGCCCGCCGACGAAGGGCACGAGGATCGCCGTCGGCACCAGCGCGCCGATATATTGCGCGGCTGTGTTGGTCAGCGGATCTGCGGTGATCTTCGTACGCTTCACCAGGATGGAGCCGGTGGTAATGGCGAGCACGCCCGCAAGGCAGACGAGAAGCGGCACGAGAGGAATGCCGCCGGCATCCGTCGCGCCGAGCTTCGGCGCCAGGGTGACCAGCGTGCCGATGGCGCCGATGACGATGCCGATGGCGCCGCGCCGCGACATGCGCTCACCGAGCAGCCGGCCGGCCAGCAACGTCACGAGCAGCGGCTGCATGCCCGCCATCAGCGCGGAAATCGCCGTCGGCAGGCCGTTTGCCACCGACCAGAAGACACCACCGAGATAAAGGCCGTGGATCAGCACGCCGGCGAGCAGCGCCTGTCGCCATTCCTGCGCCGCGCGCGGCCAGCGGGCCCTCTTCCAGAGCGCGATGGCGGCGAGTGCCAGAAAGGCAAGACAGAAGCGCACGGCAAGGAAGGTCAGCGGCTCCGCATGGGGCGCGACGAGCCGCGCCAGCACGAAGCCGCTCGACCAGAGCGGCACAAAGATCGCCGGCAGCAAGAGACCGGTGCTGACCGATGGAGCGGTGGTGTTGGCGGATGCGTTCACGGAAGGCCCCGAATGCTCAAGACCGGGTTTTCGAGCAGCACGCCGGTCGTGCCATCGGCGATGCCGCGGTCGGTCTGGTGCGGGCCGGCATTGCAGGCGAGCGTCGCGCCGAAGACGGCCTTGAACACCAGGTAGGGCGGTTGCCAGTCGACGATGCCATCGGCCGCGGTGCGCAGCGCCGAGAAGGCGGCGGCCACGTCCTCAAGCGGCGCATCGGAAATCAGGCCGGAGAGCGGCAGCGCGAGCAGCGCCAGCACCTTGCCCTCCGCCGCTACGGCCATGCCGCCGCCGGCGGCAATCACCGCATTGGCCGCCACGGCCATGTCCCGCGCATTGCTACCGAAGACCGTGAGGTTATGGCTGTCATGCGAGACGGTGGTGGCAAGCGCGCCGCGCCAGTCACCCCAGCCGGACAGGAGGCCGACGCGAGGGCGTGCATCCGTCTTGCCGTGCCGATGTGCCACCGCGATCAGCGTGGTTCCGGCGGGCGGAACGACAAAGCCGTTCTCGACCTTCGCGACGGCCTCGCCCCATTCGGTGAAGCGCGGTTTGGCGATCAGGGCGACGGTCGCCTCGCTGCCCGCACAGGGAATACGGAAATCATCGTCCACGAGCGGCGCAAGATGCATGGAGCCGCGAAGCGGCGCCGCGTCGATTTCCTGTGCCGCTTCGATGAGGGCACCATCGCGAGCAGCAAGACGCCCGCTGCAAAAGACCCGTTTCGCTTGAAAATCGGCAAGATCCCGGAACAGCACGATGTCGGCCCGGCGGCCGGGAGCGATGAGGCCGAGATCGTCGCGGCGGATGCGGCGGGCAGCGTTCAGCGTGGCGGCCTGCAAGGCCCATTCCGGCTTCATGCCGTAGCGCACGAGGCGGCGCACCACGTCGTCGAGGCCGCCGGCGGAAAAAAGGTCGTCCGGGAAGACGTCGTCGGTGCACAGCGTCACCGTCTGCGGGAAGTGGGGCAGCGCGTTGAGGGCCGCGACGCATTCGGGCAGAAGGTGATCGTGCGAGCCGCGCAATTCGATGGTGAGGCCGGCGCGCAGTTTCTGCACGAGGTCCTCACCGGACACGATCTCATGATCGGAGCTGATGCCCGACGTCACGAAAGCCTGCAGATTGGCACCGCCCAGGCTGCGCGCATGGCCATGGATCGGCTTGCCGGACCGGCGGCCGGCAGCGAGGATGGCGCTCATGCGTGCCCTCCCCTCGATGACGGCGCGCATGTCCATCACCTCGGCAATGCCGCCGATCTCCGGGCGGGCGAGCAGTGCGGCGATGGTTTCCGCGGGAAAATCAGCGCCTGCCATTTCCAGATCCGGCGCGGACGGCACGCAGGAGGGTGCAAGCAGCACATGGCGCTGCGCCAGCGCGCCGGCTGCCTCCGCCGCCCAGTCGACACCGGCAACACCGTGCACATTGCCGAGCTCGTGTGGATCCCAGACAAGCGTGGTGACGCCGCGCGGCAGCGTCGCCGCGGCATAGGCCGCGGGGGTGATCATCGAGCTTTCGACATGCATATGCGTATCGATGAGGCCGGGTGAGACGAAGAGCCCGGTGGCGTCGACTGTCTCCGCCGCATCCTGCCGGGCATCCGGCGCATGAACGCTCGCAATCAGCGGGCCGACGAGGCCGATATCGGCAGGGCGGCACTCGCCCGTCACCATGTCGACCAGCGTGCCGCCACGGATGAGGATATCGAAGGCGCGGTCGCCGCGGGCCGCCGCGACGGCGTTTTCCCTCAGGGTCTCGTCGTCGAGGTCGCAAGCGTCGGTCCGGCCGGTCATCGCTGCGCCTCCGCAGTCAGCGCGCCAAGGATGACCGCACGCGCGGCATCCACGTCGATATCGGAGACGAAGGCGGCATTGCGTCTTGCCGCGGCGGCGCGAACATCCACAACCGTGCGTCCACGGGTCAGCATTCCGGACAGTTCCACGTCGATGCGGGCAGCAGTAAAGGTCACCAGCTCCGGTCGCACGAAGACGACGGCAGCGCAAGGGTCGTAGATGGCCATGCCGGGACGGCCACGGCTTGTCCCGATGGAGATGTATCCGGCAAGAAGATCGGCCAGAAGGTCGGCATTCCGCCCGCCTGCGGTGCGGACCGGCGCGGCGTCGTCCGGAAAGGCGACGACCTTGCGGCAGAGGTCGAGATCGACCATGCGCAGCGGCAGGCCATGGGCGAGCACGATGGCGAGCGCTTCCGGGTCGGCGAAGGCGTTGAATTCGGCCGAGGCCGTGTGGTTGCCGGCGGTGACGCCGCCGCCCATCCAGGTAAGATCGTCGATCTTCTTCGCCAGATCCGGCCGGGCGAGCGCCAACGCGGCGATGTTGGTGAGCGGGCCGAGGGCAAGGATGCGGCGCGGGCTTTCCGTCGTCTCCAGCCAATGGCAGAGGGCGGAGAAGGCATCGCTCTCCGGTGGCAGAGGTACTGGCGGCAGACTGCGGCCGGCGGTCAGCATGCCGGCTTCGGAAAGGATGTTCTCCGCGGTTTCGAGGCGGCCCAGGACCGGCAGGGACCGGCCGTCGTGGAGGGGAAAGCTCCAGCCGAAGGCTGCGGCAGCCGAGGCCGCATTCTGCCGCACCTGCGCAAAGCCGGAATTGCCGAAGACCAGCGATATGCCGTCGATGGGCTCCCTCGCATGCGCCACCACGAGGATGGCGGCGATGTCGTCGAACCCCATATCCGTATCGATCCAGACGCCCATCGCCGTCACGCGAAACGCTGGAGGGGCGCGGCCGCCTTCAGCGGCAGGTCGAAGGCGAGGTCAGCACCGAGCGCATGGACCGGCAGCGCGGCACTGACCTCGGCCGTGATGGGGCCGAGCGGCGTGTCGAGCAGGTATTCGCGCAGATTGCCCGTGAAGGAAACGCTCTTCACCTTGCCCTTGAACGGGCCGGCATCGAGCACGACGCCTGCGGGGCGCCAGGCAAGACCCGCGGCATTGCCGGGCAGCGTCTCGGCAAGCGCGGTCGCGCCCGCGGGCGTAGCAAGCTTGCCGTCCTTCAGCGCGAAGACATTTTCGAATCCGACGAAGTCGGCGACGAAGGAAGAGACGGGGTTGTTGTAGATTTCCTCGGGCGTGCCGATCTGCTCGACCAGGCCGTCACGCATCACGACGATGCGGTCGGCGAGCGACAGGGCTTCGGCCTGGTCGTGGGTGACGAAGATCATCGTGACCCCGGTCTCCTTCTGCACGCGCTGCAGCTCGGCGCGCATTTCGACGCGCAGGCGCGCATCGAGATTGGAGAGAGGCTCGTCGAGCAAGAGCACCTTCGGCTCCATGACCATGGAACGGGCGAGCGCCACGCGCTGCTGCTGGCCGCCGGAAAGTTCCGTCGGCTTGCGGCCGGAGAAGGCGGAAAGGCCGACCGACTTCAGGCCGGCGGTGACACGCGCCTCGATGTCGGCGGCCGGCATGCGCTTCAAACGCAGACCGAAGGCGACGTTTTCGAAAACGGTCAGATGCGGGAAGAGCGCGTAGGACTGAAAGACCAGGCCGACATTGCGCTTGTTGGCGGAAACGCGGGTGATGTCCGTGCCGTCGAGCGTGATGCGACCGGAGGTCGGCGTCAGGAGGCCGGCGATCGAGCGCATGGTCGTCGTCTTGCCGCAGCCGGACGGGCCGAGAAAGGCGACGAGTTCGCCCTTCCTGATGTCGAGGTTGAATTTGTCGACGGCGATCGAATTGCCGTAGGAGAGCGTCAGGTTTTCGAGGGAGAGGAAAGCGCGATCAGACATAGCGGGAGAATCCAAGGAAGCGTTCTGCGAGGAAGACGATGCCGATCGACATCAGGGCCAGAAGGGCCGACAGCGCAGCGACGGAGGGATCGTAGGTGGTTTCCATGTAGGAGAGCATGTCGATGGGCAGCGTGCGCACGCCAGGACCGGACAGGAACAGCGAGACAGGCACCTGGTTGAAGCTCGTTACGAAGCCGAGGATGAAGGCGGCGAGAATGCCCGCCCGGATATTCGGCAGCACCACCATGAAGAAGGCGCCGAGACGGGTGGCGCCGAGCAGCACCGCCGCCTCCTCCATGTCGGAGCGCAGGTTGTTGAAGCTGGAGGAGACGACACGCACCGTATAGGGCAGCACGAGGGCCGTATGGGCAAGGAACAGCGCAACGCCGATCGAGAAACTGAAGGGCACGACGAGATAGCGCAAGAGCGCGAGACCGACGATGATGCCGGGCACGATGATCGGCAAGGTAACGATGGTGTTGATCGTCTCGCCGAAGGGCAGCTTGTAGCGCGACAGCGCATAGGCCGCCGGCACGCCGAGCAACAGCGCAACGAAGGTGCCGCCGACGGCGAGGATCATCGACATGATGAAGCTGTCGCGGAAACTCTCGACGGTGAAGACCTTCAGCACCCATTTGAGCGACAGGCCCTGCGGCGGGAAGGCAAGCGTATCGCCGGCCGAAAGCGAGGCGGCGACGATGATCAGGAACGGACCGATCAGGAAGACGATCAGCGCGGTGAGGATGGTGAAGGACAGCGTGCGGTTCATCGCTTGTTCCTCGCGGTGGCGAGCCGTTTCAGGAGAAGGTTCGCGGCAAAGCACATGGCGATCAGGATGAAGGCGATGACGCTTGCGGAGACGAAGTCGTTGGCGACGGTGACGCGCTGGAAGAGCAGCGTCTCCAGCATCAGCACCTTGGAGCCGCCGAGGATGGCGGGCGTGATGTAGGCCGTCAGCGAACCGGTGAAGACCAGAGTGCCGCCGACAACGAGGCCTTCGCGCGTCAAGGGCAGGATGACCTTCCAGAACACCTGGAACCAGTTGGCGCCGAGCACCCGGGCGGCGAGGATGGCATCCTTGGGCATGTTTTCCAGCGCGCTGATCAGCGACAGGATCATCAGCGGCAGGAAGAGCTGCAGGAGGCCGATAAAGACGGCCGTCTCGGTAAAGAGCAGGCGGATCGGCTCGTCGCTGAGGCCGACGGCCTGCAGCGCCTGGTTGACGATGCCGGTGCGGCCGAGGATGACGATCCAGGCATAGGTGCGCGCGACCGGCGAGATCATCAGCGGCAGCGAGATGAAGCCGATCATGCGCCCCTTGCCGGAGGCGCTGAGATTGACGATCGCAAAGGCGGCGGCATAACCGATGAGGGCGGACGCCACCGTCACGGCGATGCCGAGCTTGAACGTGCGCAGCAGAACCAGCCTGTTCAGTGGCTCGGAGAAGAAGTTGGTATAGGCCGAGAAGGTCCAGCCGGCCGGGCTGCGAAAGCCCTCCGCCAGCACGATGACCACAGGCACCAGGAAGATGACGGTCGCAAAGACGGCGGCCGGCAAGGCCAGCGCCAGGGCTTCAGCGCGATTTTGAAACATGCGTGCTCCTGCCGAAAAGAGGGCAGCGGTTCGGGGTGATGGGAAGCGCAGAGGAATTCCCCCTGCCTGCCGGCATCTCCCCACGAGGGGGAGCGGTCGCGTATAGAGATTGCCCCTCATCCGGCCTGCCGGCCACCTTCCCCCCGCAAGCGGGGGCGAAGGAGATATGCCGTGCCGGCTTGCCCAATTCCTCAACGGTTCGTAGGGCAAGTCCCCTCTCCCCGCTTGCGGGGAGAGGGTGAGGGACAACTTAGTGCGATCGCCTTCGGTTCAGAACGCCTTTTACTGCGCGACCGTCGCGTTCCACTCGGCAAGCCACTTCTCACGGTAGTCGAGGGTGGTGGCGGCCGGCAGGAAGGTCAGCTTGTTGGCGACGTCGGCGCCGTAGGTCAGCTTTTCGGCGATCTCGGGCGCGACGACGACTTCCTTGTTCGCCGGGCTGTCGATCAGCATTTCGGCGATCTTGGTCTGCATCGGCGTCGAAAGCCAGAAATCCATGAACTTCAGGGCCAATTCCTGGTTCTTGGAGCCCTTGACGAGCACCATGGCGTTCATATCGCCGGCGTCGCCTTCCTTGGTAGCGGCCCAGCCGATCGGCAGGTCCAGCTTCGAGATGCCGGCCCAGGAGAAGTGCCCCATCGGCGCGGCCCAGATCTCTTCCTGCTGCATGAGTTGCACGAGCTGCGAGCTCTTGACGTAGAAGGTGACGAACTCGTCGCGCTTCTCGCCGACGGCGGCCATGGCATCCTTGAGATCGGGTGAATCCTTGCCGAGCGCCTTGCCGATCATGTTCAGCACCGGTCCACCCTGGTTGGTGGTGATGTTCGGCAGGGCGACATGGCCGGCATAGTCGTCCTTCAGGAGATCCGCCCAGGATTCGATCTTCATCTTGTCGGTGCGGTAGGCGATGCCGGTCTTGTAGATCGTGTAGCCGACGCTCATGCCGTCGCCGTTCGGGTCCTTGGCGAAATCATAGAGCTTGTCGTAGTTGGAAAGCTTCGTCGTATCGATCTTGTCGGTCAGGCCCTTGCGCGCGGCGGAAAGCGCATCGGCAAGCGAGAAGACGGCCATGTCGATGACCGGAGCGTCCTTGTTGGCGTCCAGCTTGGCCAGGCGCTCGATGCTGTTGCCGGTCTCGACGACCAGCTTGCAGCCGCATTCGGCCTCGAAAGGCTTGTAGAGCGCCTCGGTAAACTCCTCCTGGACGAAGCCATAGACGGAAATGGTCAGCGTCTGCTCCTCGGCGGATGCGAGCGCACCGCTCATGAGCCAGAAGACGCTGGCGGCCAGTACTTTCTTATGCATGCGGGGACTCCTCCTCAAAAAAACCGGCAGATGGCGCGGGACCACTGGAACGGCGGATGACAAGCTCCATCGGCACGGCGGCCTTGCGAGCGGTGACGGGCGGGCTCGGCGTGTCGTCCGAGGCCTCGCGGGACTGGATCGCCTCAACCAGCGCATCGAGCGCCAGCGTCGCGATTTCCGGCATGTTCATCTTCACGGTCGTCAGCGGCGGCGAGATGAAGGACGACCATTGCAGATTGTCGAAACCGGTGATGCTGGCCTCCGCCGGAATGGCGATGCCGGCCGATTGCAGCTCGGTGAGCGCACGCAGTGCGTGGGGATCGGAGACGCAGGCGAAGGCGGTAAAGCCCCGCTTCCGCCAGCCTGCAAGCCCGAGCGCACAGCCCTTGCCGTGCCGGGCCTCCAGTTCGACGATCCAGATGGTCTCCGTCCTGATGCCCGACAGCGCGGAACGCATGCCATTGATACGAGCGTTCTGCACATTCGAGCTCGGATCGTCACCGATCAGAAGGATCCTGCTGTGGCCGAGCGCAGCAAGATGGCCGGCAGCCTCCGCGCCGCCGGCGAAATGATCCGCCGAGACGGTGTTGCGCGGGGTCGTCGGCGTGTCGATGATCGCAATGGGGCAGCGCGTTTCCGGCACCGTCGTGCCGCGGCGGGGAACGATGACGATGCCGTCCACCCCGCGCTCGATGAGCTGGAAGATCGCCTTGTCCTGCGCGGCGATCTCGTCGCGCGAGTTGGCGATCAGCACGCCGTAGCCCGCCCCCGTCGCCACGCGCTCGATTTCCTGCGCGATTTCCGGATAGAGCGGATTGCCGATATCGGGCAGGACGAGGCCGAGAACGCCGCTGCGGCCGGTGCGCAGGGCTCTGCCCGCCTGGCTCGGCACATAGCCCAATTCGTCCGCCGCATCGCGGATGCGCTTGGCAAGTTCCGGCGATAGCCGCCCCTTGCCCGACAGCGCATTCGATACCGTCGCAATCGACACCCCAAGGTGGCGCGCCAGTTCCGAAAGGTTGGGTCGCGAAGGCTTCACGGCTGGTCACCGACATGATTAAACGTTTAATCACATTAGCACAGTTTAAAACATTGTCAATCGGCGCCGTTTTTTGCCGGTGGAAAACAGCGGCCGGCGGCAGCGTTCCCGTGGAAAGCGACCGCCGGAAGCACACACCGTCAGTTTGATGACGCTGCAGCAAGCTGTTCAGAATCCAGAGGAAAAGCCGGGCGGCGAAGGCGCGTATAGGTCCTGCGCGCAAGATCCGGCGAGCTCAGCCCGCCAGCATCCGTCACGATCATGCGCGCGGCGATCGGCCCGAAGGCGCCCTTGAAATGCTGCATGGATTTCACCGCGAGGATCGCCCTTTTGGTCGGCTCTATGCCGACGGCGCGGAAGATGTTCTTGTCCAGCATCTGCATGCGCTCGGAAACGATCATGATATCGAGCCCATCGACGCGCAGGCAAACACTCGTGCCGCAGGTGCCGGGCAGGCCGGTGAACATCGGCCCCTCGAAGACGAACCTGCCGTCGGTGATCGCCATCACCGTGCCGGTCACCGTCAGGGGACCGCCACCGACCGTCGGGTCCGTGCGCCCGCCAATCGTCACCGTGACCTTAGCCCCGACGCCAGCCTCTGCGATCTCGCGGACCGCATCGGGATCCAGCAACGCCCCGGCGGCGGCATCGGTGAGCTGCGCGTCCAGCATGGCGGCGATCAGCGCCGTGCAGTCGCTATAGGCGCCCGATCCGGGATTGTCGGAAAAATCCGCCACCACGACGATGCCGTCCCTGGGATCGGCGTCCGTCAGTTCCGCGATGCATGCCGAGAGCGGCACCGGCTGCGTCCACTCGTTGCGGTAGGACCAGATGGCCGCGCAGAGCCTTTCCCCGACGCCCTCCGCCGCTGCGACCGGCACGGTGGCGCTGTCATAGGTGACGACGACGCTTGGTCCGGCGGCCCAGACATCGGCATCGGTGAAGCCGGCATTGATCGAGACGACGAGCACGCCCGGCGCCGCTGCTTCCGCCGCCGCTTTTTCCAGTAGGCGGCACATCGGCCCGTTGTCCGTCGTGCGCCCGTCGTCGCAGCCGAGCAGCATGGGCGGGCGGCGGATGGTGAGCTTCGGCGCGATCTCGCCGGCCATCGCCCGGTGCAGCAGATCGCAGGCCTCGACGCCGACCTCCCGCATGTCGACATGCGGATAGGTGCGGAAGGAAACGGAGATCTGGGCAAGGTCCGCCAGGTCGTCGAAGATGTTGGCATGCAGGTCCAGCGTGATGGCAACGGGCACAGCATCGCCCACCACGGCACGAATTTCCCGCAGGAACTGGCAATCGCCATCCTCGTCCGTCTCCGTCACCATTGCGCCGTGCAGCGCCACGAAGATCCCGTCGAAGGGGCCGCTTTCCTTCAGCCGGCGCAGGCATTCCTGCGTGATCTCCGCGCGTGCCTCTTCAAGGATGATGCCGTTCGGTTCGGCATGGGCAGCGACGATGTAGACCGGCGTCCAGCCCCGCGCATGGGCAACCTCCATCGCTCCGCCCACTTCCGATCCCGTGCCCGCGAAGTTCTGCGGAATCTCGTCGCCCTTGAAGTAATGCGAGGCACGAAAATCGTCGATCCCGGTCCGCTTCAGCGTGAACGTGTTGGATTCGTTGATGAACTCTATGATGGCGACACGATAGGACATGAAATACCCTTCCCTGCCCGCAAGGGCAGACGATGAACTGGCGTGGAAAAATGCGGAATGCGGCCCGGTTTTCGAGGTGGCGCAAAGTTTCAGGAAGCCATGACGCCCCCGTCAGCTCTGCGCGATACGGCTGAGGAAACGTCGGGACCGCTCCTTCGCGTCGACGCCGAAGAACACGTCCGGCGGCGCCGCCTCGATGACTTCCCCCTTTTCCATGAACACGATGCGGTCCGCGACCTTGCGGGCGAAGCCCATTTCGTGGGTCACGCACAGCATCGTCATGCCCTCGGCGGCAAGCCCGGCCATCACCTCGAGCACTTCGGCGATCGATTCCGGATCGAGCGCGGAGGTCGGCTCGTCGAAGAGCATGATCTCAGGCCGGAGGCAGAGGCCGCGCGCGATGGCGACACGCTGCTGCTGGCCGCCGGAAAGCTGATGGGGATATTTGCCGGCATGGCCGTCCATGCGCACCCGCGCGAGCAGCGCCATGGCAAGCGCCTCCGCCTCTTCCTTCGCGACGCCATGTGTATGGATCGGCGACAGGGTGCAGTTGCCAAGCACGGTCAGGTGCGGGATCAGGTTGAAATGCTGGAAGCACATGCCGACCCGGTTGCGCACCGCGCGAATGGTCTTCGGCGTATCGTCGAGCAGGATGCCATCGACAGTCAGCCGGCCGGACTGGTGGGGTTCCAGCCGGTTGATACAGCGGATCAGCGTGGATTTTCCCGAGCCGGACGGACCGCACAGCACGATGCGCTCGCCGCGGGCGACCGAAAGGTCGATATCCTTCAGCACATGAAAGGCGCCGTAGAACTTGTTGAGCCGCTCGAAGCGGACGGCGGGCTGCTGCTGCATGAAGCTCTCCTACCGCGCGACCCAGGGCGTGCGCGCCTCGATCCGCCGCACGGCCCATTCGATGAGAAGGACAACGACCAGATAGTGCGCCGCCGCCACGTAATAGACGCCAAGGTCAAAGGTCTTCGAGAAGATGAACCGCGCCTGCCCCATCAGGTCGAAGACGGTAATGATGGCGACGAGCGAGGTGGACTTCAGAAGCAGGATCACCTCGTTGCCGAGCGCCGGCAGCGCCTTGGAAAGCGCGATCGGCAACAGCACCCGCCGGAAGGCCGTCCAGCGCGTCAGGTTGAGCGCCGCGTTGGTTTCAAGCACAGACTTGGAAATCGTATCGAGGCTGCCGCGGATGATCTCGGCCTGGTAGGCGGCGGTGTTGAGCACCAGAGCCAGAAGGCCGCAATAGGTGGCGTCACGGAAGAACCACCAGAGCCCCAACTGCCTGAGTTCACGGTTGAACTGGCCCACGCCGTAATAGATGAGGAACAACAGCACCAGGAGTGGCAGGCCGCGCAGCACGTTGACATAGCCGAGCGCAAGGAGGCCGAGCACGCCCCTGGAGCGCGAACGCGCCACGCCGATCGGCACAGCGAGGAAGAAGCCGATGACGACCGCCGAGACGGTGAGACCGATCGTGGTGAGGAGGCCGTCGCGCCAGAGCGGCAGATTGTCGAACCAGAGATCAAGCATGCGAGCCTCCGGCGGCGGAAAACCCGCGCGATGCCCGCAGCTCCAGTGCCTTCTGCGCCCGCGACGACAGGGTCACCAACGCGACATAGAGCACGCCGATGGCGAGATAGAACAGGAACGGTTCGCGCGTCGTGTTGATCGCCACGACGGCGACATGGGTGAGGTCGCTGAGCGCGATCACCGAAACGAGCGAGGTATCCTTCAAGAGGATCACCCAGAGATTGCCGAAGCCCGGCAGCGCATGGCGCCAAAGCTGCGGCAGGATCACCTTCTGGAACGCCCGCATGGGCGAAAGTCCCAGCGCCGCGGCCGCCTCGAACTGCCCGCGGCCCACCGCGTTCATCGCTGCACGCACGACCTCGCTGCCATAGGCGCTGATGACGAGGCTGAGCGCGACAAGCCCGGCGATGAAGGGGCTGATGGAGAAATCGCTTCCCGGCGATAGGCGCTGCGCCAGCCAGTTCAGCACCGCCTGGGCCTGGTAGTAGAGGATGAGAAGCGTCAGGATTTCCGGCAGGCTCTTGAAGAGAGTCGCATAGGCCTGCCCGAAGAGCCGCACCGGCGCCAAAGACGCGGTGCGTGCCCAATGCACGGCGAAGGACAGCGCGATCGCCACCGGAAAGGTGGCCAGCGCCAGCGCGAGGGTGACGGCAAGGCCCCGAAGGATCTCGTCGCCCCATCCGCCCGCGCCGAAGGCAAGAAGGGATAGCTGGTTCATGAACCTGTCCGGACAAGGGCTGACGGCGGGCGCAGCCCGGTTGCCGGGCTGCGCCAACGTTTCATGCGGTCAGGACCGGATTATTTTGCGAACAGCTCGCTCGCATTCTTCGGCTTCTGACGGATATCGAAGTCGAAGTATTTCTTGCGGATCGTCTCATAGGTGCCGTTGCCGACGAGGGTCGCCAGCGCCGCGTTCACGCGCTCGCGAAGGGCGTTGTCCTCCTTGCGGAAGGCAAGACCGGCGCCGAGCGTACCGTCCTGGAGGAACTCCTCGCCGACGAAGACGCAGCAGTCCTCGCCCTTGGCCAGCCAATCCGCGCTGGCGATCTTCGATTCCACCAGGAGGTCGAGGCGGCTGCTCTTCATGTCGAGGAAGGCCTCGCCCAGCGTCGGATAGAGCTTCACCTCATTGTCGGGGAAGAACTCCTTGAGCATGTCGGCCGCAATCGAGCCCGACTGCGTGCCGATCACCATGCCCTCGGCGGTGGCGGGCGTGACGTCCTTCAGGTCCAGGTCCTTCGACGCGACGAAACGCATGGCGTTGAAATAGTACGGCTCGGAGAAGCTTACCTGCTCCCGGCGCGCTTCCGTGATCGCCATCGACGAGGCGATGATGTCGAACTTGCTGGCCTGCAGCGCCGGAATGATACCGCTCCACTCGTTGGTGCTCCACACGCATTCCGCCTTCAGCTCCGCGCAGATCGCGTTGCCGAGATCGATGTCGAAGCCCTTGAGCTGGCCATCCTCGGCAACATAGTTGAAGGGCGGATAGGCACCTTCCGCACCCATGCGGATCGTCTCGGCTGCGGCCGATGCTGCCCCCGACAGGACGATCGCGACCGCCGTGCACGCATAGAGCGCCATTTTTCTCATCATCGTTCCCTCATCGTGTTGTGTCGCCGGATTGCCTCGCCCACAGCCCCACCTTCCAGCGCATGACACCGAAGTGAAGGCAACAACCTGAATTTTCCGGGTCTTGGCGAACGATACATCCGGTCGGTTTTCGTTCTGCCCTTGTAGGATTACTGTTGAGCCGACGCTGCAACAATGCAAAAGATATATTCCTAACTATTAGTTTTCCTCATGGTTCGATGACAGACAGGCACCACCGTCGACAACTCGCCAATCTGCGCGCATTGCGCGCCTTCGAGGCCGTGGGCCACCACCGCAGCTTCACGGCGGCGGCGAGCGAGCTTGCCGTCAGCCAGGGCGCCGTCAGCCATCAGATCAAGCAGCTGGAGGAGCGGCTCGGCCGCCGCCTTCTGGAGCGCAACTCGCGCGGGGTCAGCCTCACCTCGGAAGGCAGCCTGCTGCTCGACGTCTGCACACGCGCCTTCGAGGATGTCGCCAATGTGCTCTCGCTCATCGGCCAGGAGACCGAGGCGAAGATCCTGCGTATCCGCACTGGCCCCTTCTTCGCCATGGAGGTGCTGGTGCCCCGCATGGCGGGCTTCCTCGAACAGAATCCCGGCATCCAGCTCCATCTCAGCAATCTGGAGGAGCGCAGCGGCGCCGTCGAGCGTGAGGACGCCCAGATCAAGTACTGTGTCCATCCTCGGGCCGGAGACTATGCCGTCGAGGTGCTGCGCGAACGCCTTGTCCCCGTCTGCAGCCCGGCGCTGCTCGCCAGCGTCGCACAGGCCAGAGATCTCCTGTTCAGCCGCAGCGTCGCGCGCCTGCACTATCGCAACGCCAATGACTGGAAGAATTGGCTGACCCACAACAACCTGCAGGAGACGCAGACGAACGCCAATCTCTTCTTCGACGACCAGCATACGCTGCTTGCCGCTGCGCGCTCCGGCCACGGTATCGGCTTCTCGCACCGCGCCTTCGTCGAGGCCGACATTGCGCGCGGCACCCTGTGCGTGCTCTCGGAGGAGACCTTCCAGCCGGAGGAATCCTATAAATTCCTCTGTCCGAAGGAGAGTATCGAGGGCAACCCCGCCCTCGCCCGCTTCCGCGACTGGCTGCTGCAGGAAATCGAAACGGTGCGCTGACGTCAGAAGCTGGGCGGGCTGATCGCCCAGAGCACGACAGCCTCCCGGCTTCCAGGATTGCGGTAGCGGTGCGGCTCACCGGCGGAATAGGAGCAGCTGTCGCCCTCGCGCAGGTGGAAATGCCGTTCGCCGACCCACATCTCCAGTTCGCCTGTCACGACGAACCCGACGGCGTCACCCGCATGGGTGTAGCTTTCCGCGCTTTCGCTGCCCGGCGGCAGGCGGGTGTGAATCATCTCGAGCTGGAGGCTCATCTTCGGCGTCAGCAGTTCGTCGACGATGCCGCCGTCATACTGGATGCGCAGACGGTTGCCGCGGCGGATGACGTACCCCCGCTCGGCCTGCGGCACCGCCGCCGCACCGCCGAAAAACCATTGCACGGTGACCCCGAGACTGCGGGCAATACCGACCAGGGCCGGGATCGACGGGTAGGCAAGGTTGCGCTCGATCTGGCTGATATAGCCGGTCGAAAGGTCGCAACTTTCGGCCAACTGGGCGAGCGTCATACCCCGCCGCTTGCGCAAGCCGCGGATACGCTCGCCGAGCACCGGATCCTCGGCCACCGCGCCGCCCTGCCCTCCAAGAACATCCTCGTCCACCATCACCTCTTCCCTTTCCACGCGATACCGGCGCATGGCGGCAAGGTTGCCCAGAATAGAGCGCGTGGCAACAGATTTTGCCGTTAGTAAAAAACGTCGTCGATTTTTTACTTTGGATAAAATATAAGCACCTGGCTTCGCTCAATCAGGATGGGAGGACTGAATGATGGAGAATGCACGGACCGATCGCGCCATGCGCCACTGTCGCAAGAACGGGAGCGCAGCATGACTGAGTCCGCCGCCTTTCCGAACCTCTTCCAGCCGCTGACGATCCGCGGCGTGCGGCTGAAGAACCGCATCATGTCCACCGGTCACGACACGACGCTGCCGACCGATGGCCGCGTCAACGCGGCTCTCGTCGCCTACCACGAGGCCAGAGCCAAAGGCGGCGTCGGTCTTATCGTCTCACAGGTGGCCGGCGTGCACGAGACGGCGCGCTACACCTCGCACATGCTGATGGCGACGGACGACGGCTGCATTGAGGGCTATCGCAAACTGGCGGAAACCTGCCACGCCCAAGGCTGCGCGCTCTTCTCGCAGCTTTTCCATCCCGGCCGGGAGATCATGGAGGGCGGCGACGGCCTGCTGACGGCCGCCTATGCCCCCTCCGTCACGCCCAACGAGCGGTTTCGCGTCATGCCGCGCGCGCTCGACCAAGCAATGATCGACGAGATCGTCGCCGGCTATGGCGCGGCCGCCCGGCGCATGCTGGAGGCCGGTGTCGACGGCGTCGAACTGGTGGCGAGCCACGGCTACCTGCCGGCGCAATTTTTGAACCCGCGCGTCAACCGCCGCACGGATGCCTATGGCGGCGCGCTGGAAAACCGGCTGCGTTTTGCCGAGGAAGCGCTGAAGGCGATCCGCGCCGCCACATCGGAGGATTTTGTCGTCGGCCTGCGCATCAGCGCCGGGGACCGCGATGAAAACGGCCTCACCCCGGACGAGGCGCTCGACGGCTGCCGCCTGCTCGAACCGCTGGTCGACTATGTCAACGTCACCGCCGGCACCTCTGCCTCGCTCGGCGGCGCAGTGCATATCGTGCCGCCCATGGCCTATCGCAACGCGTACCTCTCCAGCGACGCCGCCCGCTTCCGCAAGGCGCTGAGCGTACCGGTCTTCGTCGCCGGCCGTATCAACCAGCCGCAGGAGGCCGAGGCTGTCATCGCCGAGGGCGCAGCCGATGTCTGCGGCATGACGCGCGCGCTGATCTGCGATCCCGAGATGCCGGCTAAGGCCGAAGAAGGCCGCACGGACGATATCCGTGCCTGCATCGCCTGCAACCAGGCCTGTATCGGCCATTTTCACCGCGGCGTGCCGATCTCCTGCATCCAGCATCCGGAGACCGGCCGGGAACTTGCCTTCGGCACGCTGACCCCGGCCGCCCGGCCGAAAAAGGTCATGGTGATCGGCGGCGGGCCGGGCGGCATGAAGGCCGCCGCCATCGCCGCCGCACGCGGCCATCAGGTCACGCTCTATGAAGCCGCAAACCAGCTCGGCGGGCAGGCCCTGCTCGCCCAGCAATTGCCGCGCCGCGCCGAATTCGGCGGCATCGTCACCAACCTGTCGCGCGAACTCGAACTGGCGCAGGTGCGCGTGGTCAAAGGCGTTCGCGTCGATGTGGCCCTTATCGAACAGGAAAGGCCGGACGCCGTCGTGCTCGCGACGGGCGCGAGCCCCTACCTGCCGGAAATCCCCGCCGACGACAGCGTGCAGGTGGTCGATGCCTGGCAGGTGCTGCGCCGCGAAGCCAAGACCGGCAGCCGCGTCGTCGTCGCGGACTGGCGCTGCGACTGGATCGGCCCCGGCATTGCCGAACTGCTGGTCAACGAGGGATGCAGCGTCGATCTCGCCGTCAACGGCACCCACCCCGGCGAGCTTCTGCCGCTCTATGTGCGCGACAACATCGCCGCTGAGCTGCACAGGAAGGGCGTTGGCATCACGCCCTATGCCCGGCTCTACGGCTGCGACGGCGGCACGGTCTACCTGCAACACACCGTCAGCGAACGGCCGATCCTCTTTGAGGAGGTGGATACGCTCGTCCTCTGTCTCGGGCATGCGCCAAACGACGCGTTGCGGACGATGCTGACTGGACTGGTGCCGGAGATCCATCTCATCGGAGACTGTCTGGCGCCACGCACCGCCGAAGAAGCCGTCTATGACGGATTAAAGGCTGGAACCGCTCTCTAAGTTGCCGTTTTGAAACGGCTTTGCTGCCGAACGCCCTTCCGCCAAGCAGATATCCGCCGAGGGCGGATCCCAGGCAATTCGGGAAAATCGTTGCACCTTGATTTTAGCAGTTGCCAAAATGCCATTCACTTAATACGCTGTTAAGTGAGGAGCAAAACCATGAACGACATCGCGGTCGCGACGAGGAACCAGGCTGCCGTCGGCGAGAAGGTAAAAGCCTTCCGCACCGCCCGCCGCATGTCGTTGCGCACGCTGGGCGAGGCGACCGGAACGACCGCAAGTTTCCTCAGCCAGCTCGAACGGGGCCTTAGCGGCGTCAACATCAGCACGCTGATGCGCATTGCCGGTGCGCTCGGCATAAGCCTGACGGACCTTTTCGAGGAGGCCGCCCCGCCCGTCGGCCGCGTGCTGCGCAAGCACGAACGCCCGGCTTTGCCGCCGGCCGAGGGCTATCGGAAAATGCTTCTGTCACGGCGGCCGATCCGCGACATGGAAGTCTATATCGGCGAATTCGATCCCGGCGGCTCGACGGGCGACAAGCCCTACAGCCACGGGGATTCGCATGAACTCTTCTTCGTCCTCAAGGGTGAGGTGGAACTCACCCTCGGCGAGGAACGCCATGTGCTGTCGGCCGGCGACAGCATCGAATATCCGACCTCGGTTCCGCACAAGACCGTCAATATCGGCAAGGAACCGGCTGAAGTGCTCTGGATGATCGCGCCGCCCACCAGCGTCGCCGATGACCTCGACAAATACCTGCCACGGCCGGGCTCGTAACCGCGGCAGGAACAATTCACGCGAGCGCTACTGGGAGTATCGATGATGAAGAATTTTGCGAGGGCTTTTGCCCTGACGATGACGTGCGCCCTGGCGTTGCCGGCGTTTGCACAGGAAAAGCCGGTCGCCGGCGATGTGAAGGAAGGCTCGCTCAAGGGCAAGACGCTGACCTTCGTCTCCTATGGCGGCATCTATCAGGACGGCCAGGTCGCCGCGCTCCAGGAGTTCGTCACGAAATCCGGCGTGACGCTGCTCAATGACGGCCCGACCGAGATCGCCAAGCTCAAGGCCCAGGTCGATGCCGGCAACGTCACCTGGGACGTGGTCGACACCGCCGACCTGCCGCCCTACGTGCATTGCGGCACGCTGTTCCAGAAGCTGGACTTCTCCAAGCTCGACGTCTCGAAGATCCCCCCCGGCCAGGTCGGCGAATGCTCGGTTCCGGCGATGAACTACGGCGTCGTGCTGATGTACAAGAACGAGACCTACAAGGACAATCCGCCGAAGAACTGGGTGGATTTCTTCGACACCGAAAAATTCCCGGGCGTGCGCGCCATCGACGGTTCCGGCGATCCGACCGGCGGCCTGATCGAGCAGGCGTTCAGGGCGACGGGCGGCGATCCCAAGGCGATGACGCCTGACGATATCGAGAAGGGCATCCAGAAGCTGCGCGATCTCGGCCCCGACACGATCTACTGGAAGACCGGCGCGGAGAGCCAGCAGCTTGCCGAATCCGGCGAGGCCGACATGGTGATGATGTGGACCGGCCGCGCCATGACCGCGGTGAAGAACGGCGCCGCCTATACGCCCGTCTGGCAGGACTGGCTGGTCGTCATGGACCAGATGACCATCCCGGTCGGCGTCAAGGACACGGATGCCGCCTATGCCCTGCTCAACGCCTATCTCGGCGCAAACGCCCAGGCGGTCCTCACCGAAAAGACCTCGTACACGCCGATCAACCTCGACGCCAAGCCGAAGGTCGACGACGCCACGGCGGCCTTCCTCACCTCGACGCCCGAGCGCATCGCGCAGGGCTATCAGCAGAACATTCCGTTCTGGGTGAAGAATTTCGACCTCGCCGCGGAAAAGTGGAACGCGCTGCTTTCCGGTAACTGAGGCCTGCGGCGGTGACTGCCCCTCACCTTAACCCTCTCCCCGCAAGCGGGGAGAGGGGACCTGCCCCACGAACCGGTTCTCATTGCGGAAAACGGTGCGGCCTATCCCCTTCGCCCCGTTTACGGGGAGAAGGTGGCCGGCAGGCCGGATGAGGGGCCAGCCCAACTGAGAATGCCGCCACCCAACCGAACCACAGGAGACGACCGTGACCGACACGTCTGACAGGCCCGCTCTCCTTACGCGATGGCGCCCGCGCGGCGCGGTATGGCTCGCCGCCCCCGCCGTGCTGGTGCTGCTCGTCGCCCTCGCGTATCCGCTGGCGATCGTCGTGGTGCGCAGCTTCACCGATCCCGCGCCCGGTCTCGACAACTATGTCTGGTTCTTCCAGTCCGCGGTGAACCGCACCGTGCTGCAACGCACCTTCGTCGTCGCCGCCTGGGTGACGCTCGTCTCGCTGATCTGCGCCTACCCCTACGCCTACGCCATGACCATCGTCGGCAAGAACGTGCGCCTCGCGCTCATCCTGTGCGTGCTCGTGCCCTTCTGGCTGAGCGGCGTGGTGCGCACGCTGGCCTGGGTCATCCTGTTGCAGGATTCCGGCGTCATCAATTCCTTCCTGCGCGGCATCGGCCTGCCACCGATCAAGCTGATCCGCACGCTGCCCGGCGTCATCATCGGCATGACGCAGGTGCTGCTGCCCTTCATGATCCTGCCGATCTATTCCGTGATGAAGGGCATCGACACGCGCCTGCTCCAGGCCGCCCGCAGCCTCGGCGCAAAACCGTGGAAGGCCTTCGTGCAGATCTACGTGCCGCTCTCGCTGCCCGGCGTCTATGCCGGCGTCATCATCGTCTTCATCCTGTCGCTCGGCTTCTACATCACCCCCGCCCTTCTCGGCGGCCCGCGCTCGACCATGCTGTCCTCGCTGGTGCAGAACCAGGTGCTGAGCCTGCTCAACTGGGGCCGCGGCGGCGCCATGGGCGTCGTGCTGCTCATCGCCACCTTCGTGCTTCTCGCCATCGCCGCCCCGCTGATGCGCCAGAAACATTCCTCAAGCCGCAGGGAGGCGTAATAGATGCCGTCCTTCCCCCGCGTCCTCCTCGGCCTCTTCTGCCTGCTCGTCGCCGTGCTCCTGTTCGCGCCGACGCTGGTGGTGATCCCGATGTCGTTTAACGGCAACAAGTCGCTCGCCTTCCCGCCGGTCGGCTTCTCCTGGCAATGGTACGACAACTTCTTCCGCAATCCCGACTGGACGACCAGCTTCTCCAATTCGTTGATCATCGCCCTTATCGTCGCGGTCGTCGCGACCGTCGTTGGCACGCTCGCCGCCTTCGGCGTCTCCCGCGCGGCGGCGCGCACCGGCGGCCTGCTGCGCGCCCTCCTCATCACGCCCATGGTGGTGCCTGGCGTCGTGCTGGCGATCGGCATCTACGCGGTCTACCTCGACACGCACCTCGTCGGCACGGTCACCGGCTTCGTGCTGGCGCACACCATGCTCGCCATCCCCTTCGTGCTGATCGCCGTGCAGGCCAGCCTCGAAGTCTTCGACCGGCGCCTTGAAACCGCCGCCGCCAGCCTCGGTGCCGGCCGGCTGACCGTCTTCCGCACGGTCACGCTGCCGCTCATCCTGCCCGGCATCCTCTCCGGCGCGCTCTTCGCCTTCATCACCTCGTTCGACGAGATCATCGTCGCGCTGTTCATCACCAGCCCGTACCTGAAAACCCTGCCGGTGCAGATCTACACCTCGATCACCCGCGACGCCGACCCGACCGTCGCCGCCGTCGGCACGCTGCTGTTCCTCGCGACCTCACTCATCATCATCGCCGGCCTGCTTCTCGGCATGCGCCGCGGAAGGACCTGACCCATGACCGCACCCCAACGCTCCGCCGGCGCGGCGATCGAAATCCGCAAGGCGTCCAAACGTTACGGCGCGTTCACCGCCCTCAACGACATCGACCTGCACATCCGCCCCGGCGAGTTCATGACGCTGCTCGGCCCCTCCGGCTCCGGCAAGACGACGACACTGAACCTCATCGCCGGTTTTACCGACATCAGTTCCGGCACGCTCGAAATCGGCGGCAAGAGCGTAACCGGCCTGCCCTCGCACAAGCGCAATATCGGCGTCGTCTTCCAGCATTACGCGCTCTTCCCGCACATGACGGTCGGCAAAAACGTCGCCTATCCGCTGGCATTGCGCGGCATCCGCGGCGAAGACCGCGAGCGCCGCGTCAAACGCGCCCTCGACATGGTGAAGATGGCCGATTTCGCCCATCGCTACCCCAACGAATTGTCAGGCGGCCAGCAGCAGCGCGTGGCGCTCGCCCGCGCCCTCGTCTTCGATCCGCCGCTCCTCCTGATGGACGAGCCGCTCGGCGCGCTCGACAAAAAACTGCGCGAATGGCTGCAACTCGAAATCAAGCGCATCCACCGCGAACTCGGCACCACCTTCGTCTACGTCACCCACGACCAGGAGGAGGCCCTCGTGCTCTCCGACCGCATCGCCGTGTTCAATGGCGGGCGCATCGAGCAGATCGGCACGGGCCGCGAACTCTACGACAAACCGGCGACCCTCTTCGTCGGCCGTTTCATCGGCGAATCCACCGTCCTCCGCGGCAAGGCCGAGCTTTCCGGCAACGACACGGTGATGACCATCGGCGATCAGAGGATTTTTGCCCATGGCCGTCTTCCCGGCGATGCCCGCCCGGTCATCCTGCTGCGGCCCGAGCGCGTGGCACTGAAACGCCCCGGCATGGACACTCTCCCCGGCGAAAACCGCCTGTCCGGCACGGTCGCCGAGGCGATCTATCTCGGCTCCGGCTCGAAATACGAGGTGCGGCTGACGGACGGCACGGTCGCCGTGGTGCGCAGTCCGCTCGGCGCGACCGATTTTGCCATTGGCGACACCGTCGACATCGCCTTCACCCCCGCCGACCTCATCCTTCTTCCCGACGACGCCAGCGCCGACGTGACGCTGACCTGAACCCGAAAGCCTCTCCCATGGACGTCAAGACCAACGGTGACATCTCCTTCTGGTATGCCGATATCGGCGGCATACCGCAAAAGCGCCCTCCCCTGCCCGGCGATCGCGAGGCCGATGTCTGCATTATCGGCGCCGGCTATACGGGCCTGTGGACGGCCTACTACCTGAAGAAGGCCGATCCCTCGCTCGACATCGTCGTGCTGGAACGGGAGTTCGCGGGCTTCGGCGCATCCGGACGAAACGGCGGCTGGCTATCCGGCGGCTTCGGATGGTCCCGCGACAAATATCTGAAAACCTCGACGCGCGGCGCGGTCATCGACATGCAGCGCGCCATGGCGGGCACGGTGGACGAAGTGATCCGTGTCACCGAGGCCGAGGGCATCGACGCCGATATCCGCCGCGTCGACAATTTCACCGTCGCCACCAACGCGCCGCAGCTCGCCCGCGCTCGCGAGGAGTACCAGTTCTATCTCGATTGGCAGATGCCTGCCGAGCGCCTGGAAATGCTCTCCGCAGAGGAGGCCGCAAAACGCATCCGCATCGCCAACGTCCAGGGCGGCTTCGTCATCCGCGACACCGCGCGCGTGCAGCCGGCCAAGCTCGTGCGTGGCCTCGCCAATGTCGTCGAAGCCCTTGGCGTTCCGATCTTCGAAGGCACCGCGGTCACCCGCTTCGAGAAGGGCCGGATCGAAACCGACCGCGGCACGGTACGCGCGGCGAAAATCATCCGTGCCACGGAAGGCTTTTCCGCCGGCTTCCCCGGCGAAGAGCGCACCTGGCTGCCGCTGAACAGCGCCCAGATCGTCACCGAGCCCGTGCCGGAAGCGCTGTGGCGGGAGATCGGCTGGGAAGGCCACGAACTGCTCGGCGATGCCGCGCATGCCTATTGTTACGCCCAGCGCACCCGCGAGGGTCGCATCACCATGGGTGGGCGCGGCGTGCCCTATCGTTTCGGCTCGAAGACCGATGTGAACGGAAAGACGCAGCAGGCGACCATCGACGCCCTGCATGCCATCCTCACGCGCCTGCTGCCGCAGACGAAACCGCTGAAGATCGACCATGCCTGGTGCGGCGTGCTCGGCGTGCCGCGCGACTGGTGCACGACGGCCGGCTTCGACCGCTCGACGGGCATCGGCTGGGCCGGCGGTTATGTCGGTCTCGGCGTCTCCAGCTCCAACCTTGCCGGCCGCACGCTCTGCGACCTCGTGCTCAACCGTGAGACGGAGCTGACCGCCCTGCCCTGGGTCAACCGCACCGTGCGCAAGTGGGAGCCGGAACCCTTCCGCTGGCTCGGCGTGCATTCCATGTACCAGCTTTACCGCATCGCCGACGAGCGCGAGTTCGCCGGCCTGCCGCACACGTCGAAACTCGCGGCGCTTGCCGACACCATCACAGGCCATTGAGCCAGAGACAGGACGAACCATGATCAGCTTCGAAAATTTCGGCGACCTCCTCCAGCGTGATATCGGCGCCTTCGTCGCAAAACCCACCTCCATCGAGGGCGAGCAGCAGGAGGCAACGCTGCCCCTGTGGACGAGCCCGGACGGCAAGATGGAGACGGGCATCTGGGAATGCACCCCCGGCCGCTTCACCGCCGACCGCAGCGAGATTGCGGAAATCTGCCACATCCTCACCGGCCGTGTATCGTTGCACAATGCTGACGGCACGAGCCGGGAAATCGGGGCGGGTGAAATGTTCGTGCTGCCGCTCGGCTGGCGCGGCGAATGGACGATCCACGAACGGACCCGCAAGATCTACACGATGGTGGCCAAAGGTGTCTGACGGCGCTATCGCTGAATCTTCACTGTAGTATTCCCATAGTACCCGCTCGCATGCCGGCCTTGCTAAGCTCCTCCCATTGGTTTTGGGAGGAAACAGATGCCAGCTTCGAAAATTCTGATGATCACCGGTGACTTCACCGAGGACTATGAAACCATGGTCCCGTTCCAGACGCTGCTTGCCTGCGGCTACACCGTGCATGCCGTCTGCCCCGGCAAGAATGCCGGCCAGACCGTCGCGACCGCCATCCATGATTTCGAGGGCGACCAGACCTATACCGAAAAACGTGGCCACAATTTCACCCTCAACGCCACCTTCTCCAGCATCCGTGCCGAAGACTACGACGCGCTGGTCATCCCGGGCGGCCGCGCGCCGGAATATCTGCGCCTCAACCCCGAGGTCATCAAGTCGGTGCGGCACTTCTTCGAAGCCGGCAAGCCGGTGGCCGCCATCTGCCACGGTGCCCAGCTTCTCGCAGCCGCCGGCGTCCTCGAGGGCCGGACCTGCTCGGCCTATCCCGCCTGCCGCCCTGAGGTGGAACTTGCCGGCGGCATCTATGCGGATATCGCGATCGACGATGCGGTCTCCGACGGCAATCTCGTCACCGCACCCGCATGGCCGGCACACCCTTCCTGGCTGCGGCAGTTCATGGCTGTGCTGGACGCCGCGTCCCTGCTACAAACAGACGCTGCCTGAGGAGGCGGACAAGGAGGCCGGGATGTGTGAGCTGTTCATCAAGGCGGATGCGAAGCTCTGGGAGAGCACCACGCGTTCGCTGCGGATCGACGGCATGGTGACGAGCGTGCGGCTGGAGAATTTCTTCTGGTCGAAGCTCGAGGAGATCGCGCGCCGCGATCGCATGAACGTGACGCAGCTGATCACCAAGCTGCACCATGAATCGATCGATGCCGGCCACGACCTCGGAAACTTCACATCTTTCCTGAGGGTGTGCTGCGCGCGCTATCTCGATCTCCAGCTGACCGGAGACATTCCGGCAGACGTCAACCAACCGATCGCCGGGCTGAACGCCCCGGCGATCCTCCTGCGGGAGCGGGAAAAATATCACTGAGCATGGCCGGGATCGCATTGGCGACGTTTCCGTAATGTGCAGTTTTTAAATCTTTTCCAGAGAAAACCGCACAGGGTGCATGGAGTTTCTTTCGAACCTCTGGACAAAGCCAGTTTTCCTGACCCCGGAACCATCCAAACAAGCGGTGACCGCCTGATCCTGCCGTAGCCTTTACCGGCACAAAAGCACCGAACGGTGAACGCAGCGTTCTCGTTCCACACCTTTTCAAGCCTTGCCCGATACCCCATCTTCGCCGGCGACACCCATCCCAACGGACGCACCGGCGTCGAGGCAAACATCCATGAAGAAAATCGGTTTCCTTTCCTTCGGGCACTGGACCCCCTCCCCCCAATCCGAGACCCGCTCGGCCGGCGATACGCTGCTCCAGTCGATCGACCTTGCCGTCGCGGCGGAGGAACTGGGCGCGGACGGTGCCTATTTCCGGGTGCATCATTTCGCCCGGCAACTCGCCTCCCCCTTTCCGCTCCTTGCCGCCGTCGGCGCGAAGACGGACAGGATCGAGATCGGCACGGCCGTCATCGACATGCGCTACGAAAACCCGCTCTACATGGCAGAGGACGCCGGCGCAGCCGACCTCATCTCCCGTGGGCGCCTGCAGCTCGGCATCAGCCGCGGCTCGCCCGAGCAGGTTATCGACGGCTGGCGTTACTTCGGTTACCAGCCGCAGGAAGGCCAGAGCGACGCCGACATGGGGCGAAGGCATGCCGAAGTGTTTCTGGATGTGCTGAAAGGCGAAGGTTTCGCACAGCCGAACCCGCGGCCGATGTTCCCCAACCCGCCCGGCCTCCTGCGGCTGGAGCCGCATTCGGAAGGCTTGCGCGAGCGCATCTGGTGGGGTGCAAGCTCGAACGCCACCGCCGTCTGGGCGGCGAAGCTCGGCATGAACCTGCAGAGCTCGACGCTGAAGAACGACGAGACGGGCGAGCCGTTCCATGTCCAGCAGGCGGCGCAGATCCGCGCCTATCGCGAGGCATGGAAGGAGGCCGGCCACAGCCGCACACCGCGTGTTTCGGTCAGCCGCAGTATCTTCGCGCTCGTCGACGACCGCGACCGGGCCTATTTCGGCCGCGGCGGCAAGGAGGCGGATTCGATCGGCTTCATCGACGACCAGACGCGGGCGATCTTCGGCCGCTCCTATGCCGACGAGCCGGACAAGCTCATCGGGCAGCTTGCCGCCGACGAGGCGATCCGGGAGGCCGATGCACTGCTCCTGACCGTGCCGAACCAGCTGGGGGTCGAGTACAATGCCCATGTCATCGAGGCCATCCTGAAGCACGTAGCACCGGCGCTGGGCTGGCGCTGATTGGCTGAAACGACAAAGGCGCGTCGGGACTTTCCGGCGCGCCTCTGTCATCCCCAGGTCAGGCCCGCCCATGACGGAGGAAAGGTTTGCGTGCCTCATTGGCAAGCGAAAGGCGCTCCGGAGCCTCGGTGCGCCTTTGCCCCTTACCAGGTGCGGCTGAGCTTGAAGGTAATGGTACGGCCATCGCCGTAGCCGCAGACCATGGTGGTCTGGCACCCCTTCACATACTCCTTGTCGAAGAGGTTGGTGACGTTGAGCGCCGCGCCCCAGCCGTCCTTTTCGTAGCGCAGCGCCGCGTCGGCGAGCACCACGTCCGGCACCTTCTTGGTGTTGGCGTAATCAGCCCAGGATTCGCCCTGGTAGCGCACGCCGCCGCCGACGCTGAGCCCTTCCAGCACGCCTTCCGGGATAGTGTAGTCGAGCCAGAGCGATGCGGTGACTTCCGGCACCAGATAGGGGCTGTTGCCGATCAGGGTCCGGTCGGCGTGTTCCGTCATTTCCAGCTTCTGGTAGGTGAAGGCCGCCGTCGCCCTCCAGTCGTTGGCGATCTGCGCCTTCGCTTCCAGTTCGATCCCCGTCGAGGTCACTTCGCCGATCTGCGACTGCAGGAAGGTCAACGGGTCGGTGACGGTCCAGTTCTGTTTCACGAGATGGAAGACCGAAGCCGTGAGCATGCCGTCAAAGCCCGTCGGCTCGTACTTGAAGCCGCCTTCGAGCTGATAGCCTTCCTCCGGCTTGATCGGTGCTGTCGCGCTTGCACCGATAACTGGCAGGAAGAACGTCGAAACGCTGGCATAGGGGGTAAAGCCGTTGGCAAATTCGTAGGCGAGGCCTGCACGGCCGCTCGCGGCCTTGTCGTCGGAGGTGTAGCTATAGCCGACCGCAGCATCGGATTCGGTGCGCACGAAGTCGTAGCGCCCGTTCAGGGTGGCGATGAAGCCGCCGCCGAAGCGGATCTGATCCTGCGCATAGAGGCCGACCTGGCGCTGCGTCAACACCTGATCGAGATAGACGAACTTGTCACCCTGAGCGACACCGTAGAGCGGGTCGAGCACGTCGATCGGCGTCGCACCGCCCGCGGCCTGGGTCTGGTCGATCCTGTAGTATTTGAAATCGAGACCGACCGTCAGGTCGTGCTCCAGCCCGCCCGTCTGGAACGTGCCGTTCAGGCGGTTGTCGAGCGCGAAGGTATCCACCTCGGTGTCGCCATGGAAACCGATGCGGGTAAACGTATCCGTGCTGCCATCCGGCTGCTCCAGCCAGCCTGCATCCGTGTCCCGGTTGTAGTAACCGTAAATGTAGGCCATGGTCTCCTCCTTCGAGAGGTGACCGTAGCGACCGTTCTGCGAGAAGGTCCAGCCGTTGTCGAAGGTGTGCTCGAACTCGTGGCCGAGCAGGAATTGCTGGTAACCGCCATCATCGGACGACGGCTCGCCATAGAAACCTTCCGGATCGATCTTGCCGAAGCGCGCCGATTCCACGGTCCCGTAGTAGGGATAGAAGCCGTTGCCGACATGCACCTGGTCCATGGCGCTGTAGAAGGCGTAGACGTTGAGCTTCGTCGCATCATCCGGCTGCCAGGTAACCTGCGGCATGATCCCGCCGCGCAGGTCTTCCGAATAGTCGGTCGTCTGGTCACCGCCCGCAAGCTTGCCCGTAAGGCGGAAATTGACGCCGCTCCCAAGCGGTGTGTTGACGTCGAAACCGGCGAAGGCATTGCCGTAATTGTTGACGCCGATCTCGCTGTAGACCAGCTTCTCCTCGAGCGGTCGCTTGCCGACCATATTGACAAGACCGCCGGGATTGGCCGCGCCGTAGAGCACGGAGGCCGGCCCCTTCAGCACTTCCACTCGTTCGAGGAAGAACGGATCAACCTGGAAGTTGCCGAACGAATAACTGAAGAGATTGAGGCTATCGAGGAAAAGCCCTGTCTGGCTGGCATCGAAACCGCGAATGTAGATCCAGTCCGTGTCCGGATCGGAGCCGAAGGGTTCGGCGAAGACGCCGGACGTGTAGCGCAGCGCTTCGTCCACCTTGCCGACGACGCCGCGGTCCTCGAGTTCATCCCGGCCGATGACCGAAACGGCCTGGGGGATGTCGCGAAGCGCGGTATCGGATTTCGAGCCGGTAGCGGACACCTTGGCGACATAGCCCCTGACAGGTCCCGCCGCGGAGGCCTCCCCCTCCCCGCCGGTCCCCTCGACGACTACGGGATTGAGCGTCGTGCTGTCCTGGGCCGCGGCATGGCCCAGCCCGGCGAGCATGGACATTGCAACACCCGCCAAAAGCCTTGCTCGCGGCGCCGGCCCCTTCGATTTCATCATCATCTGCGCATACCCCACTCACCCGTTCGCCAGCCAGAACGGTCTTCCAACAATAAGGTGAGTGCTTAACTCAATTTTAACGATCGGGCTTGTCGCATTCCGCGAAAATTGTACGTTCTTGGGCAATTTTCCACGGAGCGAACAATCGCCCGACCGCGCAAGCTCAGGTCAGCTGCACTTTCTGCCAATGGGCCGGGGTCGTGCCGAAATTCTTGCGGAAAACCCGGGTGAAATGCGCCTGGTCGGAAAATCCGGTCTCGACGGCGATCTCCGTCAGAGGCTGATCACCTTGCAAAAGCAATTGCTTGGCCCGGCGCAGCCGCGCATTCACCTGCCATTGATGGGGCGCAATGCCGGTCGATGCCTTGAAGGCATGGCTGAAATGGGATTGCGACAGGCCGATCAGGCTGGCGAGTTCCTCCAGCCGGATGTTGCGCAAGCAGTTTTCTTCAATGAAGTCGGTCGCGCGACGAAGTTGCCAGCCCGCCAGTTTGCCGCGCTTACGGCCCGGCATCTTACCCAGCTTCATGACATCGATGATCAGCGCCAGCGCCAGGCCGTCGCCATAGAGGTCATGCAGCGGCAACGGATTGATACATTCGGCAGCGATGAGCTGCGCCAGCGAAAACAGGCGGTCATCGGAGAAGAACAGCTTCGGGGTGGCGAGCCGCTCCGGATCGAGATCCTCCGCCAGGCGCCGGCCAACCGTTTCCACATCGAAATGCAGGTCGAGATGGCGCAGGAACTGGTGATCGGCGAGATCCGCCCAGAGTTCAAAATTCGCGGGGATGTAGGCAATCGGGCAATGCCGCCAGTCCTCGACGGATTCGCTCCCCCCGGGCGCAAGGCGAATGCGAGAATCGCCCGGCCCCTGCTTGTCGAGCAGGATGAAAAGCCGCGGGTCCCGGCCGACATAATAGCCGCCTGCATGGGCCGCGCATTCGACATCCCAGACATCGGCGACGATACCATTCCAGTGGCGACGGTTGAGACCGCCGACGACGGAAAAGCCCTCGATCCTGTTCTGCATGCGCGGCTGGAACGTCATCTTCCCCTGCTGATATTCCTTCTATTTTTCCTCAAGTTTTTTAACCCGGTTTCTGCCGCAATGCAATATCGCTAAAATGCGAGGAGGAGCGGCTCGTCGCCACTCCTCCCCTCCCCCGCAGGTTTTCCTGTTTCAGTCTTCTTCTTGGAAAACCTCTTCACGCTTCTTCTTGACCGAAGGCAGGAAGACGATGATGAGAACGGCCAGCGCCAGTGCCAGCAGAATTGCGCTGATCGGGCGTGTGACGAAGGTGGTCGGGTCGCCGCGCGACAGGATCATGGCGCGGCGCAGGTTCTCCTCCAGCAAAGGCCCGAGCACGAAGCCGAGCAGCAGCGGCGCCGGCTCGCAGCGCAACTTGACCAGCAGATACCCGCCAAGGCCGAACAGCGCGACCGCATAGAGGTCGTAGACGTTCGAGTTGACGCTGTAGACGCCGATCGAGCAGAACGCCATGATGATCGGGAAAAGCACGTAGTAGGGCACCGTCAGCAGCTTCACCCAGAGGCCGATCAGCGGCAGGTTCAGCACGACAAGCATCAGGTTGCCAATCCACATCGAGGCGATGATGCCCCAGAACAGCGTCGGCTGCTCGGTCGCGACATTCGGCCCCGGCACGATGCCCTGGATGATCATTGCCCCGACCATCAGCGCCATGACGGGGTTGGCGGGGATGCCGAGCGTCAACAGCGGGATGAACGAGGTCTGGGCACCCGCATTGTTGGCCGATTCCGGCCCGGCGACACCTGCAACCGCGCCGTGGCCGAACTCTTCGGGATGATCCGATACACGTTTTTCCACCGTGTAGGACGCGAAGGCCGCGAGGATCGCCCCTCCCCCCGGCAGAATGCCGAGCGCCGAGCCGATGGCCGTGCCGCGCAGCACCGGACCGACCATGCGCCGGAAGTCGTCCTTCGTCGGCCAGAGCCCGGACACCTTGGCCATGATGAGGCTGCGCGTCTTCTCCCCCTCGAGGTTGCGCAGGATCTCGGCGACGCCGAAGACGCCGACCGCAACGGCAACGAAGTTGAGCCCGTCGGCATATTCGCGAATGCCGAGGGTGAAGCGCGGCGTGCCGGTATAGATGTCCGTACCGACGAGGCCGAGCAGCAAGCCCAGCGCCACCATGGCCAGTGCCTTGACGATCGAGCCGTGGGCCAGCGCGATGGAGGAAACCAGACCGACGACCATCAGAGAAAAGTACTCGGCAGCGCCGAATTCGAGTGCGATGGCTGTCAGGGGAATGGCAAAGATCGCGACGAGGAAGGTGGAGACCGTGCCGGCGAAGAACGAGCCGAGCGCAGCGATGGAGAGCGCCGCTCCTGCCCTGCCCTTGCGGGCCATCTGATAACCGTCGATGGCGGTCACGGCGGATGAAGACTCGCCCGGCATGTTGATCAGGATCGCCGTGGTCGAGCCACCATATTGCGCGCCGTAGTAGATGCCGGCGAGCATGATCAGCGAAGAGACCGGCTCCAGCTTGAAGGTGATCGGCAGGAGCATGGCGATGGTCGCCGTCGCGCCGATACCGGGCAGAACGCCGATCAGCGTTCCGAGCAGCACGCCGATCAGGCAGAAGGCGAGGTTTTCCGGCGAGGCCGCGGTGGAAAAGCCGAGCGCGAGATTGCTGACAAGATCCATACGCGCCTCCTAAAGCCGGGTCCAGGGGCCGAAGCGTTCGAACGGCAACCCGAGGGCGTAGCTGAACACCAGGACGGAAAAGAGCGTGATCGCCCCTGCGAGCACCAGCGCCATCAGCGGCTTCATGCGCGTCGAGGCGAAGGCGGCGATGAGCGCGGCGAAGAACAGCGACGGCACGAAGCCGAGCCCGCGCACGGTGAGCCCGAAGAAAACGGGCGCCGGCAGAATGAACAGCATGCCGCGCAGCGCCAGCGGGGCCATGGGCTCGCCCTGCACCCGTGTCGCCTGCACCAGCACGACGACGCCGAGCAGCGTCAGGATCGCGGCGAGGATTAACGGGAAGTAACCCGGCCCCATGCGGAAAGCCGTGCCGAGCTCAAGGTTGAGGCATTGATAGATAAAGAAGCCGCCAAGCGCGATAAAGGTCAGGCCGCAGATCGCATTGGTACCGTCGAACTGTAATTGTTTCATGGGTTCCCCTCTTCCAGCGACCGGGACGGGCCGCGCAGGCGGTCAGGGCTCGTGGCGGCATCGACTGCCGCCGCGAGCCACTCCGTGCACCGCCGTGTCGTTTCCGTCATCTCGACGGAAACGACACGCGACGGCGGCGGTTGACCTCAGTCAGCGTACTGGCCGGCCGCCTCGATGACGGGCTTCCAGCGCGCGATCTCGCCTTCGAGTTTTGCCTTCAGGGCAGCCGGCGTTGCGTCTGCCTCTGCCGACGGCGCCGTGCCGAGTTCGGCAAAGCGGGCGACGACGTTGGGGTCCTTCAGCGCGGCCTGCAGCGACTTGGACAGGCGTTCCGCCACGTCGGCCGGCGTACCCTTGGGCGCATAGACGCCGTGCCAGATGCCGACCTGGAAGCCGGAGAGACCGGCTTCTTCCGCCGTCGGGACATCCGGCAGATTGCCGAGCCGGGCAGGGGAGGTCACCGCATAGGCCTTGATCGTGCCGCCCTGGATCTGCTTCGTCGTGTTGGTCGTCTGGTCGCACATCACGTCGACCTGGCCGCCGAGCAGATCCGTCATCGCCGGGCCGGTGCCCTTGTAGGGAACGGTAACGAACTGCGTCTGCATGGCGCTCATCAGCAGCATGCCGCACAGATGCGAGGCCGCGCCGATGCCGGCATTGGCCACGGTCACCGTATCCTTGTTCGCCTTCATGTAGTCAATCAGGCCCTTGAGGTCCGTCGGCTCGAGATCCTTGCGGGCGACGATCGTCATCGGCACATCGGTGACGAGGCCGACATATTCGAAGGCGTTCAAAGTGTCATAGGCGAGCTTGCGATAGAGCGTCGCGCTGGTCGCCATGCCGATATGGTGGAGCAGCAGCGTGTAACCGTCCGGGTCTGCGCTGGCCACACGGCCCGCACCCAGCGTGCCGCCGGCGCCGCCGACATTCTCGACCACGATCTGCTGGCCGAGATCCTTTGACATCGCTTCTGCAACGAGGCGGGTGACCGTATCGGTCGGACCGCCCGCGGAGAAGGGCACCACCATGGTGATGGTCCGTTCCGGATAGGTCTGGCCGAGTGCCGACGTGGCGAGCAGCGATACGGCGAGTGCGGCCGAGACGCCGAACAGGGCTTTCAATGTCTTCATCAAATCCTCCCGATGAAATGCCCAGCCGACGTGGCTCCTCCCGCGCCGGTTCTGGATGACCTAGAAGGGCCTCCGGGATGGCGAGTCGGCAAGCGGCGAGGGAATTTTACGGGCGAGTTTACCGCCGTAAACTTGGCACGATGGGTGGAGATGGGAACAAACCTGCACACGAGTGGGTGGAAATCCACCCACCAACGCCTCAAATGTCGTCCTGAAGCAGCCCAGACGCGAAATTTTTATCGAGCCCGTACTTCTGCATCTTCTCGTAAAGCGTCTTGCGGGAGACCCCGAGCTGCTCGTAAACAGGCTTCAGACTGCCGCCATGGGCAGCCAGTGCCGAGGCGATCAAACCTCGCTCATAGGCGGCGACCCTGTCGGCAAGGCGCTGCGGTGCGGACTCCGGCGACGCCTCGTCCGGCGCAGTATCGAGCCCCAGCACGAGCCTGTCCGCGAAATTGCGCAGCTCCCGCACGTTGCCCGGCCAGCTCCGGCCGGCAATGTCCGCCGTCAACTGCGGGGGAACGTCAATGTCGCTGCGGCCGTATCGCGCCGCGGCCTCGCGCACAAGCTGGAGGAAGAGCAGGGGAATATCCGCCCGGCGCTGCGCGAGCGAGGGCACATGCAACGTCGCGACATTGAGCCGATAGAGGAGGTCGGCCCGGAACCGTCCGGCCGCCACCTCCGCCGCCAGATCCACCTTGCTGGTCGCAATGAAGCGCACGTCGAGCGGCACGGGCTCGTTCGAGCCGAGACGGGTGATGACCCGCTCCTGCAGAACGCGCAGGAACTTTGCCTGCAGGTCGAAGGGCATGGAGCCGATCTCGTCCAGCAGGATGGTGCCGCCACGGCCGTGTTCGAATTTGCCGAAGCGCGGCCGCAGGGCGCCGGGAAAGGCTCCCGCCTCGTGGCCGAAGAGCTCGCTCTCGATGAGGTTTTCCGGCAGGGCCGCGCAGTTGATGGCGATGAAGGGGCGGTTTGCGCGGGCGCTGATATCGTGCAGCGCGCGTGCCACCACTTCCTTGCCGGCCCCGGTCTCGCCGATCACCAGCGTATCGGCATCCGTCGCGCCGATCGCTCTCAACCTGTACCGAAGGTCCACCATGATCTGCGTTCGACCCGGCAGCCGGGCTTCGATGTCGTCCCGCTTGCCGGCGACGGCGCGCAGGCGGCGGTTCTCCAGCACCAGGCTGCGGCGGTCCATCGCACGGCGGATGATGCCGGCGAGATGCTGCGCCGTGAACGGCTTTTCCAGGAAGTCATAGACGCCGGCCCGCATGGCGCTGACGGCAAGTTGCACATCCGCATGCCCGGTCACCAGGATAACCGGGACTTCCGGATCCACCTCGCGAATGCGCTGCAACAGCGTCATGCCGTCCATGCCGGGCATACGGATGTCGCTGACGACAACCCCGTCGAAGGCATAGCCGACGAGTTCCAGCACCGGCTCCGCACTGGCAAAGGTATCCACCGTCAGGTCGAACAGTTCGAGGGCCTGCGCCGAGGAGCGGCGCATCTCTTCTTCGTCGTCGATCAGCAGAATGCGCGGTCCGCTCATTCTGCCGCCTCCTGCGCAGGGGTTGCGACATCGAGCGTAATACGGAAAACAGCGCCTCCGTCGGGATGGCTCACTGCAGAGAGACTTCCACCGAAGTCCTTGATAATATTATAAGAAATGGAGAGACCCAAGCCAAGTCCCTTGCCGACGCCCTTGGTCGTAAAGAAGGGATCGAAGATACGATCGACAATTGCAGCCGGTACGCCCGGTCCGTGATCGCGCACTTCGATGATGACATGATCGCCTTCGCGATGCGCGGAAAGCCGGATCAGCCGGTCATCCAGTCCCTCGACCGCATCGGCCGCATTGCTGATGATGTTGACAAGCACCTGCTGGAGGCGGACCGGCCCGGCGCGCACGACGAATGCCTGCTCATCAAGTGCGACCTCCAGCTTCGCATCCGCCGCCTTCAGCCGCGGGGTGACGATCTCCACCGTATCGGCGATGACATCGGGGAGGGGAACGGCTCCCAGTTTCTCGTTCGGCTTGCGGGCAAAGTTGCGTAAGTGACGGCTTATCGAGGCCATGCGGTCGACGAGGGCGGAGATGCGGCGGACATTATCTTGCGCTTCAGGCACACGGCCCCGATCGATCAGCAGCGCCGCGCTGTCCGCATAGGTTTTCGCCGCGGCAAGCGGCTGGTTGAGTTCATGGGAGAGGGCGGCTGACATCTGGCCGAGACCGGCAAGCTTGCCGGCCTGGATGAGATCGGCCTGAGTCTTGCGCAGCTCCTGCTCGGTCAGCCGTCGTTCGGCGACTTCGAGTTCGATCTGTTCGTTGACGCGGGCGAGATCGGCAGTGCGCTCCTCGACGCGCCGCTCAAGCTCATTGCGCGCCTCCTCCTGGAGCCGGAGCCGCTCCACGACCCGGGCGCGACGTTGCCAGAGCACGGCAAGTCCAAGGCCCGCAAGGCAGATGAACAGCAGAATGGCGATGAGGGCGGTCCGGGCCTGCGTGCGCACCGAGGCTGTGTCGAGCAGCACATTCACGGTCCAGTCCGCCTCCGGCATGTATTGCGAGAGCTGCAGATATTCCCGCGTCGAGCCTTCACCGGCGATCCGCATCAAATGTTGACCGTAGTAAACACTTTCGGTGACGGGCAGGGGTTTCAATGCCGCTTCGGCGTAGCGCCGGGAAGCCTGGGTACGGGCGAGGCGAGGGGCGTCCAACGGCAGAATGCCGTTGTAGAGCCACTTTTCGTTCCCCGTCATGAAGATGATGCCTTCGGGATCTGCGACGAAGATTTCGTATTCGCCACCGCGCCAGGAAGCCTCAATGGTGTCAATGTCCACCTTGAAGACGATAACACCGAGGATAGTACCACCGACTTCCACCGGCGAGGAGAAATAGTACCCCCGTCTCAGCGATGTCGTACCAAGCGCATAGAACCTTGCCTGCCGACCCGCGATCGCCTCCTGAAAGTAGGGACGGTAGTCGAAATTCTGGCCGACGAAGGTTCCGGGCGCCTCGTAATTGCTGGCCGCGATCGTGTTGCCGTCCGGCGTCATCACATAAATGTCCGAGGACTCCAGAAGGCTGTTGATCTCCTTGAGGTATTGACTTGCGGTCCGGCGCAGCTCCGGGTCCGCGGGCGCCTGGAGCAGCGCTTCGATATCGTCGTGATCAGCGATCAGCGCGGGCAGGGGCTCGTAGCGGCTGAGATGCCCGCCGAGCGCCGCAACCGCAAGGCGAAGCGTCGTGCCGGCCTGCAAGGAGGCTTCGCCCATGTAGCTGCGGGTCAACAGCGCGCCGCCTTGCAGGATGGTGAGCACCACGACGATCGGCAGGATCACGAATGCCAGGGCATGACGCAATTTCACGGAACGACGGCTCCTCTCCGCTTCCTCCCGGCCAAGCGGCCGCAGCTTATCCTAATGAGCCGGGTCGATCTTTCCTAGAGGGGAGGGGAGGGGAGGGGAGGGGAGGGGAGGGACGCTAGTCCGGCAAGCGGGCTTCGCCAAGGTCGATGTTCAAGAAGCCGGCGATCGCATCCGCGACAATGGCGTGGTCTATGCGCTGTGGCACGCCCGAAACCGTAACGGCTCCCACGCAGCCGAGATCCGCTACGAAGAGCGGGACGCTGCCGCCGTGCACTGCGAAGTCGGCATGCGGGAGATTATGCGCTTCCATTTGGTCCCGGCCGGAAAGCGCCAGCCTCCGCCCTACGAGATAGGAGGAGTGCCAGAGCCGCAGCACCGTGTTTCGCTTGCGTCGGATCCACTCGACATTGTCGGTCGATGTTCCGGGGAGGGCGCAATGAAACAACGGCCGATCACGCAGGGAGATATTGATCGCCACACCCGCGCCACGGGCGAGCGCCGTCTCGCGAACCCGATTGCCGAGCGCCCAGGCATCGTCCGGGCTGAACCGGCTGAACCGGAGAAGGCGCTCCTGTTCCTCCAGCCGGCGGATGTCGTCCGCAATCATCTCGGTCATTGTCGTCTCCCTCTCGTGATCTTGATCCGATCCTTACCGGGACTTCGCATGCGGGGGAAGACACCGCGCTCTTGACGGAGATCAAGGCCGCGGTGCAGGAAGTGCCTAGGGTGGAGCCGTACAGATCCTCCCCACCCGTGGAACACTCATGCCCGACAGCTTTTTCATCGTCGCCATTCTCGCGCTGCTGCTCACGCCTGGACCAACCAACACCCTTCTGACGGTCGGCGCCGCAGCGCGCGGATTCCGCTCGAGCCTCCCGCTGCTGATCGGGGAGCTTGCAGGCTATCTTGTCGTCGTCGTGCCACTGGCAACGATTGCCGCGTCTCTGCTGGAAGGGCGCCCGGCGCTTGCCGTCACCCTTCGGCTCGTGGCTGCCTTGTGGGTGCTTTTTCTGGCCATTCGGCTTTGGCGCGTCTCGTCCAGCGAGACGACCCCGGACAGTGCCTCTACCGTAACCATCGGTCAGGTCTTCCTGACAACCGTCCTCAACCCGAAAGCACCGATTATCGGTCTCGTCATCATGCCACACGGCCCGCTTTCGCAGATCGCCCCGGCGATAGGGTTGTTCAGCCTGCTGGTTGCGGGCGCCGGCACGAGTTTTCTCGTTCTAGGCAGCCTGATTGGTCGCGCGCCGGTTCTGTCGCCGCAACTTGTCTACCGCGTTGCAGCCGTCTGCCTCGGCGTGTTTTCGCTCGGGCTGGCGGGAACCGCTTCCGGGCTTATTTGAGATCAGGCCTCATCGACCTGATGCAGGCGCATGAGTTCCTGCTGCACCTCGTCCTGAAAGGCGAAAACGGCGGCCCGTGCCTGGGTTTCGTTCGATCCAAGCTTCTGCAGCTCGGCCGCAAGTTCACGGCACACCTTCACCCAGTATAGCCGCGCTTCATCGCCATGCAGGCCGCCCAGTTCCCCGGCACAGCGGCGGACATGGGCCGTGCGGCGTTCGACGGGAAACGGGACGACCGGTCCATTCTCGTTGGCAACAGAGCGGCGGTGCGGCTGGATCGCGGCATATGGGGGCATTGATTCGGGCTTCCTTGTCTTCCCCCCATGATTAGGGAATCCATGGTTAATGCCCGGTTTCCAAAGTGAATTTCGTGTACCGCCCTGGCACCGTCACCCCACCTGCCGTACTGGCTTCTCGTTTGCCCGCGTCAGCGCCATCAGCATCGGCCCGAGCGAAAACTCCCCGCGTTCCGCCCGCCGGGTGAGGTCACGCAAATAGCCGCCCGCCGAGTTGATGTGCCCGGCGCGTTCAAGAATGCAGGCAATGACCGTCGCCGCGTTCTCCGGCCCGAGGATCGCACAGGCGTTCTCATAGGCCGAAGCGCTGACCGCCAGCATTGAGCGCACCACCACCGCCGCGGTCATCAGATCGCGCCAGCTCGATATCGCTCCACCCGGACCGAAGGCGACGATTTCCGGGCACGCCTGCAGCACAAGACCCAGCGGATAGGGCTTGAGCGCATCCGAAACATTCGCCGGCTGTGGATGAACTCCTTTCGCCGTCGTCGGGACATCGACAGGCCACTGCGAATAGCGTCCGCTCGTTTTTTCATCGCCATTGCCGTGCTGCACAGCCACCCGCTCCTGTTCTCTCTCGGCATCGCCGCCCTGCTTCGATTCGAAGTGAGGTTCAAAATCAGAGGATGAGTCGGGTTTTGAATTCTGTTTGTGCCGCTCAGTTTGGCCGGCATTGCCCGCCGATTTTTTCAAAATAACCTGCCGTTCCAGGTGGTTGATGATTTCCGCTCGCAACGCTTCCAGCGCGGCGAGGGCCGGCGTCAGGATTTCCGGTGTCGGTACGCGTGGCAGGGCAAGCACAAGCACTCGAAAATCGGCTTCGTAACGCATCCAGTCACCCGCAAGCCCGTCTTCCAGCGCGGTCCCGATCAGCTTGGCAATATCCCGGCGCACGAGCGTCACACGCTCCCGCAGCCGCTGCAGTAACAGGCGCTCGGCAACCACCTCGGCGGCAAGCTGTTCGATTTCCTCGGCCCGGGCAAGCAGCGGGGCCAGTGAAAAGCCGAAGGCTTCACCGATCGCGCCCTGCGGGTCGCGTCGCACATAGCGCTTGCCGTTCGGGCTGTCGCGCCGGGTGAGAAGGCCACTTTCCACCAGCGCCGCGAGATGCCGGCGCAGCGTCGTCTCCGCCATGCCGTGCGTGCGCAGCGAAAGCTGAGCGTTCGAGGGGAACACCACCAGCCCGTCGCTTCCGGCAAGGTCGGTCTTCGGATAAAAGCTCATCAACGCATTCAGCACCGAAAGCGCCCGGTCGCTGATGCCCAGCTTCGGCCGCGCTTCACAGAGCCACCGATACAGCTTCCACTTGTCCACGCTCGCATCCGGCGGGACTGATTTTGCGATCGCCTGGCTTGCGAGCATGCCAAGCGTCATCGCCCGCCGCCCGAAGGGCGTCGTTATGCCGTCCGTCTCCATGTCTCTTCACCTTTTCAACAGGCAAAAGAAACCCCATCACCGGAACCGGCGCCAAAAAGGCTTGACTGTGATTCGGGGAAGTGCGACTCTCAGGCTGCTAAACGATGAGAAGGGCTTCCACGACGGTAACGTTGAGGGGGCCTTTTTCTTTTGCGGATCAATCTCCTGATTTATCTGCATTTTCCGTCCGGAACGCCTCGTAGAGGCGGTCCAGGTTCTGGGTAATGTAAGCGCCAAAGGCCAAGGCATCCGCGGATTTCAGCGCAATCGTGTACTGGCGACCGGTGGTCTTGATGCTGGCGCGCACCGGGCCATCCTTGCGGACCCACTCGGCCGGCGCCGGCTTTGCGACAGCCTCCGGGGCGTCCTTGCGGGCAAGGTGGCTGCTGACGAGATTGAAACGGTCCTCGGGTGCACGGGCTTTCACCCGGTCGCGGGCCAGGAATTCCATCGCCCTGTCCTCGTTGGCGGGCTCGTCGAAGCGGGTGGCCAGCTCGTGCCAGCGGTCTCGCCCGATGGCGAGCGCCGGGCCGATGCCGGTCCGCACCGTCTTGGGAATGCGGTTCACCACCGAGAGCATCTTGGACACGGTCGTCTTGTCGGCACTCAGCGCCGCCATGATCGTTTCGCGGTCGAAGCCACGCGCCTCCAGCTCCCCGGCAAAGGTTGCCCTTTCGAGGAAGGAAAGGTCAGCGCGCGCACTGTTTTCCTGGCCCTGCGCGATAACGTGGTCCCGGTCGGTCAACGCCTTGACGACAGCGCGAACAGGCCGCCCGAGCAGGCGCGCAGCCTTGGCGCGGCGATGGCCGAAGGCGATCTGGTAGATACCGTCCTTGGCTGGATGCGGACGAACGAGGATCGGCGAGTCTTGCCCTCGCACGCGCATAGCCTCAACGAGGTCACGGAACTGCTCGTCCGAATGGGCAAGGCGGTCGGAAACGAAGGATTCTTCGATCTGATCGGGCTCAAGCTCGATGACGACCTCGCCGGCCGTCAACTTCGCTTCGATCTCTTTTGCCGCATCCGCCTTGGCGGCCAGCGCGTCGATACTGCGCGTAACAGCGCCAAGCGCGCCGATGCCCTTGTAGGTCACATGCTGGCGCGGCTCGTCGTTGCCGGGGGTTACCGGCGCCACTTGTTCCGTCGTCGTCGGGGACATCAGGTTGGAAAGAACGTTCTTGCGCGCCATGGTCAGCGCCCCCATGCTTTGTGGATCAGTTCAACGATTTCCGCGTTGACCGCCTCCATGGATTCGAGCGCCCGGTCATAGGTGGCACGTGTGAACTGACTCCGGTCAACTTCGTAAAGCGTCTGGTTGGTCAGCGCTGCATCGGCAATGGCAACGCTTCGCACCATCGGATTGGTCAGGACATGCTGCTTGAACAGTGAGCGCATGAAGGCGACCATCTGGGTTTGCGGCCCGTCGGCCGGGTCGTAGCGGGTAACGAGATACCGCAGCCAGTCGAGGTTCATGTTGCCACCCGCGCTCTTCAGCGTGTTCAGCACTTCCCCCAGCATCTGCAGGAACTGGCACATGGACATGACGTCGAGCATCTGCGGATGCACCGTGATCAGCACTGCCGTCGCGCCGCAGATCGCGCTCATCGTCAGGAAGCCGAGCTGCGGCGGGCAGTCGATCACCACCACGTCATAGTCGTCGGCTACGGACGACAGAGCCTCATCGAGCCGTGCGAAGAAGATCCGGCCATAATCGCTCCGGTCGCCCTGCGCGAGAACCCGCGGCGTGTCGTGCTCGAACTCCATGAGTTCGAGATTGCCCGGCACGATGTCGAGGCCCGGGAAGTTCGTCTTGCGGATGATTTCCTTCAGCGGCCGCCGCTGGTCGTCATAGCGGATGGCCCCGTAAAGCGTCTCGTTCTCGTTGACGTCGAACTCCGGCTGGAAGCCGTGCACCGCCGAAAGGCTGGCCTGCGGGTCGAGATCCACCGCCAGCACCCGGTGCCCTGTCAGCGCGAGGTGTTGGGCGAGGTGGGCCGTCGTCGTCGTCTTGCCGGAGCCGCCCTTGAAGTTGACGACCGCGATGACCTGAAGGTGTTCGCCGCCGCGGCGGCGCGGCACGTAGCGCTGACCGGCACGGCCGTTCTGCTCGAGATACTCGCGCATCTCCTGCAATTGCTCAGCCGAATAGGACCGGCGGCCAGAAGGCGTGACCTGCGGCAGCGGCCCCTTGGATTCCAGCGAAAGATTGCGCAGGTAGCCGCTGGTGACGCCCAGGAAATGTGCGGCCTCGCTCAGCTGGAACTGGCGCAGGTTCTTCTGTGCGACGGGAGGGAACATCTCCAGCCGGTGCTGCTTCAGTTTGTCTGACAGTTCGTGCGCCTGTCCGATGATCAGTTGATCGACCTCGGAAATTGCCCGTCCGAACGTTGCGGCCATATTCATGTCGAGAATCTCAAAATGCGATTTCAAACCCATTTGCAGGTTTAAAACGCATTTAGACGCGATTCTGATTCCAGGGCAAGGCAAAAAGGGTTAACGCGCCCGTCACGGGACGGAGCTAGCACCCAATAATCCAGACTTTAGCCTATTGACCATCGGTCGCCTATCGAGGCCGCGCGATTCGGCTGGGGAAAACTCAAGAAAGTTTGCATTTTTCTTCCGGGACCGCCGAATCTGGTCCCTCAAGCCTCGACATAGCCCCGCCTGCGCCGAAGCGCGACCTGTCGCGCGAGCACCGTCTCTGCCTCCGCCAGCGAGGGATAGAGGTTCAGCACCTGCCGGCCGTGCGTGCCGATACGGCCCCAGTGACGCAGCACCGCGACCTCGCCGAAAAGGGTCGGCTCCAACGAAAGCATATAGAAGCGCGCCATGTTGCGCACCGCATCGATACGGCGAAAACGATAGCTGGGCAGCGGGGGTGGGGACGTATTGGGCATGGACGCGAGTCTGCCGAAGGCGCGAATCACCGTCCAACGAAAGATATGAATCGATCAGGGTCGATCGTTTCACAGCATTGATGTATCGTCAGTCCTTCGGCACACGACGAACCGTCGGCACCGCCAGCTTCGCCTCGACGGCGGCAAGACCGGCCTCCAGCTGCTTCAGCCCGCCGCCACCGAGAAGCCGGGCAAGCTCCCGCTCGTACTCCCGTGCCACCACGACCATTTCGCCATAGATGCGCCGTCCCGCCGGCGTCAGTTCGAGGTGCTCGATCCGGCGATCGTCCAAATCCTCGCGCCGCTTCAGCCAGCGTTTTTCCTCCAGCGCCCGCACGGCACGCGACACCTTCGTCTTGTGCATGCTGGAGTTCGCGCCGATCTCCGTCGCCGTCATGCGCCCGTAGGCGCCGAGTGCGGCGAGCGCCCGCCATTCGGGCCGCGTCATGCGGTAGCGCGCACGGTATTGCGCGGCAAAGCGCTGGCTGACCAGCTCGGCGGCGAGATTGAGCCGATAGGGCAGGAACGTCTCGAGCTTGAAATCCATGGCGCGCCTTGATGGTTACAAAATGGACAGTTACATCTGCAACCACTTGAGGACAAGCGCCTTGCAGGAGGAGGACCAGCCATGTCGGATCATGCCGCCAACAGCCTGAAATACATGCCGGGTTTCGGCAATGATTTCGAAACGGAGGCGCTGCCGGGTGCCCTGCCGCAGGGCCAGAACAGCCCGCAGAAATGCAACTACGGCCTTTATGCCGAACAGCTTTCCGGATCACCTTTCACTGCACCGCGCGGCACCAACGAGCGCTCCTGGCTCTACCGAATCCGCCCAAGCGTGCGCCACACCCGCCGCTTCTCCACTGCCAGCTACCCACACTGGAAGACCGCGCCCTGCCTCGACGATCATTCCCTGCCGCTCGGCCAGCTGCGCTGGAACCCGCTGCCGGCGTCTGACGAGACACAGAATTTCCTTCAAGGTATCCGCACCATGACAACGGCCGGCGACGTGCTGACGCAGGTCGGCATGGCAGCGCATGCCTATACGTTCAACGCCGACATGGTGGACGACTATTTCTTCAATGCTGACGGCGAGCTTCTCGTCGTGCCGCAGCTCGGTGCCGTCCGTATCTTCACCGAAATGGGCATCATGGATGTCGAGCCGCTGGAAATCTGCCTCATCCCGCGCGGCATGATGTTCAAGGTCGCGCGCATCGGCGAGGGCGACACCTGGCGCGGTTATGTCTGCGAGAACTACGGCGCGAAATTCACCCTGCCGGACCGCGGGCCGATCGGCGCCAACTGCCTTGCCAATCCGCGCGACTTCAAGACGCCGGTCGCGGCCTATGAGGACAAGGAGACGCCCTGCCGCGTGCACGTCAAATGGTGCGGCAAGTTCTATGTGACCGAGATCGGCCATTCCCCGCTCGACGTCGTCGCCTGGCACGGAAACTACACACCGTTCAAATACGACCTCAGGGCCTATTCGCCGGTCGGCGCGATCCTCTTCGACCATCCCGACCCGTCGATCTTCACCGTGCTGACTGCGCCGACCGAGGAGGCCGGCACCGCGAACATCGACTTCGTCATCTTCCCGCCGCGCTGGATGGTGGCCGAGCACACCTTCCGCCCGCCCTGGTATCACCGCAACATCATGAGCGAATTCATGGGCCTGATCCACGGCCAGTACGACGCCAAGGAGGAGGGGTTCGTGCCCGGCGGCATGAGCCTTCACAACATGATGCTACCACACGGGCCCGATGCGACCGGCTTCGAGAAAGCCGCGAACAGCGAGCTTAAGCCTGTAAAACTCGACCACACCATGGCCTTCATGTTCGAGACGCGCTTCCCCCAGCAGATCACGAAGTTCGCGGCCGAGCTGGAAACCCTGCAGGACAACTATCTAGAATGCTGGGATGGGCTGGAACGCAAGTTCGACGGAACGCCGGGCATCAAATGACGTCAGCCGCCCTGCCAGGCCTTCACCGCCTCCAGCGGCCAGACGAGCATCAGGATGTTGAGCGCCAGGCCATCGCGGATGAGCCAGGTGGTGGTCGCCTCGAAGACGACGATGATCGCCACGCTCGCCCAGACGGGCAGGCGTGCCGCGAGGAAGAAGCCGACCACCATGGCGAGAATGTCCGCGCTCGAATTGATCACGCTGTCGCCGAAATAGTCGAGCGAGATCGTCGCCTCGCGATAGCGATTGATGATCATGTCGGTGTTTTCGAGGATTTCCCAGGCGCATTCCAGCACCAGCGAGAGAGCAAGCCGCAGTTTGAGGCTCGCCTTCTTCAGGAGGAACGTGAAGAGGCCGAAGAACAGGATACCGTGGATGATGTGGCTCGGCGTGTACCAATCGGACAGGTGCTGCGAGTTTTCCGAAGAAATCACCACGCCATGCCAGAGTTTGACATATCCGCACTTGCAGATGAGCGGCTGACCCATCGTATAAAGGATGATGGCCGTCGCGCCGACGAAGCCGGCGACCAGCAGCAGGGAATTCAGCACCGTACGGTTCAAGACGGGATTTCCTCGGAAAAGCGATGCGCCGGAACGACCGGCGCACGAGGGTGGAGACAGGCGGCCGGAAGATGACACGATCGCACGGCCGGAAACAAGATCGGGAGTAGGACGCATGAAGCTTGCGACACTGAAAAATTCCACCCGCGACGGCCGCCTGGTCGTCGTCTCGCGCGACCTGACGCGCTGCTCGGAAGTGGGGCATATCGCCCGCACTCTCCAGGATGCGCTGGACGACTGGGAACATGTCGCCCCGCGGCTTGAGCGGGTCGCCGAAGGGTTGGAAACCGGTTCGCAACCGACCGCCCGCTTCCACGAACACGACGCCGCATCGCCACTGCCCCGCGCTTACCAGTGGGCGGACGGCTCGGCCTATGTCAATCACGTCGAACTCGTGCGCAAGGCACGCAATGCCGAAATGCCCGAGAGCTTCTGGACCGATCCCCTGATGTATCAAGGCGGCTCCGACAGCTTTTTGGGACCGCGAGACCCGATCCTTGCGGCGGATGAGGCCTTCGGCATCGACATGGAAGGCGAGATCGCCGTCATCGTGGACGACGTGCCGATGGGCGCGAGCGTCGAGGAGGCGCGGCAGGCAATCAAGCTCGTCATGCTCGTCAACGACGTGTCGTTGCGTGGCCTCATTCCGGGTGAACTCGCCAAGGGCTTCGGCTTCTTCCAGTCGAAACCCTCCTCGGCCTTCTCGCCTGTCGCGGTGACCCCCGCCGAACTGGGCGATGCCTGGGACGGCGGCAAGCTGCACCTGCCGCTCCTCGTCTCCCTGAACGGCAAGGCCTTCGGCAAGGCCAATGCCGGTATCGACATGACCTTCGACTTTGCCGAACTCGTCGCCCATGCCGCCAAAACCCGGCCGCTCGTCGCCGGCTCGATCATCGGCTCCGGCACCGTCTCCAACAAGCTTGATGGCGGCCCCGGCAAGCCGGTCGCCGAAGGTGGGGCGGGGTATTCCTGCATCGCGGAAATCCGCACCATCGAGACGATCGCCTCGGGCGCGCCCAAGACACCCTTCATGAAATTCGGCGACACCGTGCGCATCGAGATGAAGGACAAGACGGGCCACTCGATCTTCGGCGCGATCGAACAGACCGTCGAGCGATACGAGAAAGGCTGAGCCAGTGCACGACGAGATCATCCTCTTCGATTACTGGCGCTCATCCGCCAGCTACCGTGTGCGCATCGCGCTCGAAAGCCTCAGCCTGTCCTACCGGCGCGAATCCGTTGATCTCCTGGCCGGTCAGCAGCGTTCCGCGGAACACCGCGCCCGCAACCCGCAGGGCCTCGTGCCGGCCTTGTCGATCGACGGGCACGTCCTGACGCAATCGCTTGCTATCATCGAGTATCTTGCCGAAACTCGCCCCGAGGCGCGTTTCCTGCCTGCCGATCCGCTGGGTCGGCAGCGGGTGCGCACGCTTTCCTATGCAATCGCCATGGAAATCCACGCCGTCTGCAACACCGGCGTCATCGGCCATGTCATGACGCTGGCGGGGGGAGGGGAAGAGACGCGCGTCGCCTGGATGAAGAAGTACATCGGCGAAGGCCTTCTGGCCGTCGAAAAGCTCCTCGATGCCCCGGCGACCGGCACCTTCTGCCATGGCGACACGCCCACCATGGCGGATTTCTGCCTCGTGCCACAGGTCTACAATGCCGAGCGCTGGGGCGTCGATCTGTCGGCCCTCGAACAGGTACGACGCATCGCCGAAACCTGCCGCGCCCTTACTGCTTTCCAGGCTGCGCACCCTGACGCGGTCAAGCCGGCCTGATCTTTCAGGCAAGGTTCCGGCATGGTATATATACCCTCGACGGAGGAAGGATATACCATGCCGCTCTATGTGAAGGACCAGGAGGTCGACCGGCTTGCCCAACGACTGTCCGCGCTGCGCAAGGTCAGCAAGACCGAGGCGGTGCGGCAGGCTCTCGTGCATGAGCTGCAGCGCGTGGAGAGTGAACCGACATTGGTCGAGAAGGCCGTGGCCATGACAAGGGAACTCAACAGGAAGTACGCCCCCACTGGCCTCAAGGCCGACAAAGCCTTCATCGACAGTCTCTACGAGGATTGATGTTCCTCGACGCTTCAGCAATCGTCGCCATGATGACAAACGAAAGCGATGCCGCATCGCTGTCGGCGCGCTTGGCGGCCGCGCGTTCTCCGACGACCTCGGCTATGGCGCTTTGGGAAGCGTCCGTTGCTTATAGCCGGATTTTCCGACTTGAACCGAACGCCGCCCTGCGCGAGGTCGAGGCCTATATCCGGCTGTTTGACGTCCAGATCATTGCCATCGAGCCGGCAATCGCGGCAGCGGCCGTCGATGCATACCACCGCTTCGGCAAGGGCCGCCATTCTGCAGGTCTCAACTTCGGAGACTGCTTCGCCTATGCCTGCGCAAGGCAGCTCGATATGCCACTGCTCCACAAAGGCGACGACTTTCCGCAGACGGATATCGAGACCGCCTGAGGATCGCCCTGCCGAAGCGGGGCGATCCCGGTATCATCAGGCGACGTCGCCCATGCAGACATATTTCAGTTCGAGATAGTCGTCGGCACCATGGGCGGAGCCTTCGCGGCCGAGACCGGACTGCTTGATGCCGCCGAAGGGCGCAGCCTCGGAGGAAATGAGGCCGGTATTGACGCCGACCATGCCGTATTCCAGCGCTTCGGCCACCTTCCAGACCTTCTTGAGATCGCCGGCGAAGAAGTAGGCGGCAAGGCCGAACTCGGTGTCGTTCGCCTGCGCGATCACGTCCTCGACGGTGTCGAAGCGGAAGAGCGGGGCGACGGGACCGAAGGTTTCCTCCCGTGCGACCGTCATGCCGCGTGCGACGTTCTTCAGAACGGTCGGCTGGAAGAAGGTGCCCTTGCCGTCGACGCGCTTGCCGCCGGCCACCACGGACGCTCCCTTGGAGACGGCATCGGCAATATGCGCCTCGACCTTGTCGATCGCCGCTTCCTCGATGAGCGGGCCGATCGTCGTGCCCTTGTCGAAGCCATCGCCGACCGAGAGCTCGGCAACCCTCTTCGCCAGCTTTTCGGCAAAGACGTCATAGACATTCGACTGCACATAGAGACGGTTGGCGCAGACGCAGGTCTGGCCGGCATTGCGATATTTCGACGCCATGGCGCCTTCCACGGCCGCATCGATATTCGCGTCGTCGAAGACGATGAAGGGTGCGTTGCCGCCGAGCTCCAGGCTCACCTTCTTGATCTGGTCGGAGCACTGGCGCATCAGGATGCGACCGACCTCCGTCGAACCCGTGAACGAGATTTTGCGGACTTTCGGGTTGAAGCAGAGCTCCTTGCCGATCGCCGGACCATCCGTGCCGAGAATGACGTTGAAGGCGCCCGCGGGAATACCGGCCTTTTCGGCGAGCACCGCAAGGGCAATGGCCGAAAGCGGCGTCTGCTCGGCCGGCTTGGAAACGACCGTGCAGCCGACGGCAAGTGCGGGCGCCACCTTGCGGGCGATCATCGCGGCAGGGAAATTCCACGGCGTGATCGTGCCCACGACGCCGACGGGCTGCTTGATGACCAGCATGCGCTTGTCGGCCGACGGAGCCGGAATCGTCTCGCCGTTGATGCGCTTGGCCTCTTCCGCATACCACTCGACATAGGAGGCGGCATAGAGGATTTCGCCCTTGGCTTCCGCCAGCGGCTTGCCCATTTCGGCAGTCAGGATCGCGGCCAGTTCGTCGGCATTCGCGATGATGAGGTCGTTCCACTTGCGCAGGAGGATGCTGCGGTCCCTCGCCGGGCGGGCGGCCCAGACCTGCTGTGCCGCATAGGCCGCGTCGATCGCCGCGGCCGTTTCGCCGGCGCCCATTTCCGGCAGTGTGGCGAGCTTTTCGCCGGTGGCCGGGTTGAAGACGTCGAAGGTTGCCGCGCCGTTTCCGCCGATCCAGTTGCCGTTGACATAACCCGCATCGCGCAGGAGATCGGCCGACGTCAGGTGCCGGGTGAGAGCATCGTAGAAAGCCATGGTGTCCTTCCTTTCGGACATGGAAAGCCGTTCACCCGGAGCTTGAGCTCCGGGTGTCGCCTTGAGAGGATGTGTTTCAGTGTCGCGCGGCGCCGGTCAGGCGGCGCGGGCTTCGATCATCGCGCTTTCGAGAATGTCGAGCGCCTCGGCGAATACCTCGTCCTGGATGGTGATCGGCGCCAGGAAGCGGATAACGTTGCCGTGCACGCCGCAGGTCAGCAGGATCAGGCCCTTGTCGAGAGCCTTCAGACGCACCTTGTTAGCGAAGTCGGCGCTCGGCAGCTTGGTCGAAACATCGTTGAATTCGACGGCGTTCATGAAGCCCGGGCCGCGGATGTCGACAATCTCGGGGATCTTGTCCTGCAGCGAGGCAAGGCGCTGTTTCAGGCGCGCGCCAAGATTTTCGGCGCGGTTGCAGAGGTCCTCGTCCTTGATGACGTCGAGAACGGCATGGGCCGCCGCAACGCCGATCGGGCTGCCGGCATAGGTGCCGCCAAGACCGCCCGGGCCGGGCGCATCCATGATTTCCGCACGGCCGGTGACGGCCGCGATCGGGAAACCGCCACCAAGGCCCTTGGCCATGGTCATCAGGTCGGCCGCAATGCCGTAGTGCTCCATGGCGAACATCTTGCCGGTGCGGGCGAAACCGGTCTGGACCTCATCGGCGATAAGCAGGATGCCGTGCTGGTCGCAGATCTCGCGCAGCGCCTTCATGAAGGAAACCGGGACCGGATAGAAACCGCCTTCGCCCTGAACCGGCTCGACAATGATCGCCGCGACCCGGTTCGGATCGACATCGGCTGCAAACAGCTTCTTCAGGACGGAAAGCGACTGCTCGACCGTCGTGCCGTGCATCTCGACCGGGAAGGGCGCATGGTAGACATCGGCCGGCATGGCGCCGAAGCCGACCTTGTAGGGAACCACCTTACCGGTCAGCGCCATGCCCATGAAGGTGCGGCCGTGGAAGCTCCCCGTGAAGGCGATGACGGCCTGGCGACCGGTGGCGGCGCGGGCGATCTTCACGGCGTTCTCGACGGCTTCGGCGCCGGTCGTCACGAAGATCGTCTTCTTGGCGAAGTTGCCGGGGGTGATGGCGTTCAGGCGCTCGGCGAGCTCGACATAGTTCTCATAGGGCACGACCTGATGGCAGGTGTGGGTGAAACGGTCGAGCTGGTTCTTGACGGCCTCGATGACGCGCGGATGGCGGTGGCCCGTGTTGACGACGGCGATACCCGCAGCGAAATCGATATAGCGGTTGCCTTCCTTGTCCCAGATCTCCGCATTCTCCGCACGGTCGGCGTAGATCTGCGTGGTCATGCCGACGCCGCGCGAGATGGCGGCGTTCTTGCGGTCTGTGAGGGGCGTTGCGGTCATGGCGCTATCCTGAATCTGGAGGCTTCTGATAATGGAACGTTCGCGCGGCTCCGAACGCAAAGCCGCTTCGCGCTTTTTGCCGGAACCGCATTAACTTGCATTTTTTCTGCAAGTCTCAAGTGGAATTCCTACATTTTTTCTGCAAGAATGCAACGGGCATTTTACGGCGGCAATGCGACGGTTTTTCGAACCGGTCCGCGCCGCCGGAATGCTATAAAAGAACACTATACAGAATCAGGGATTGGCGCGATGGGTTCGCAAGAACCGGTGCACTACAAGGTGGCGGAGGCCGCGCGGCTCGCTGGCGTTTCAGCCTCCACGCTCAGGCTTTGGGAAACGCAGGGGCTGGTCGTGCCCGGCCGCTCCGAAACGGGTCACCGCCAATACAGCGCTGAGGACGTCGCACGGCTGAAGCGCATCGCCTGGTACAGGACCGAGCGCGGCCTCAACCCGGCGGCTATCCGCGAGGCGCTCGAGGCGGAAGAGCCAGCCAATGACAGTCCTGCCTCCGACGGCGACGCTCACCAGGGCGTCGGGCGCAAGCTGCGGAGCCTGCGCCACGCCGCCGGCAGGACGCTCGATCAGGTCGCCGGCGACATCGGTGTCGCGACCTCCGTGCTCTCCACCTTCGAGCGCACCTCGCAGGGCGTGACGTTCCGCGTGCTGCACGACCTTGCCGACTACTATGGCACAACCGTCTCGAAACTCTCCGGCGAGGAGGAGCAGGAAAACCGCTCGGTCGTCCGGGCGGGGGAGTGGAAGTTCTGGCCCGAGACCTCCCCCGGCGTCACCATCCAGGTTCTGGCTGACGGGCGCAACATGATGGATTGCCACCGTTTCGTGCTCGCCCCCGGCGCTTCCTCGGACGGCGCCTACAAGCATGAGGGCGAGGAATTCGTGCATGTCCTCTCCGGCCGCATCGAAATGGTGCTCGACGGCCACGAATTCCACGACCTCGGCCCCGGCGACAGCCTCTATTTCGAAAGCTGCCGGCGCCATGCCTGGCGCAACCGCCACGACGGCGAGACCGTGCTGATCTGGATCAACACGCCGCCGACCTTCTGAGCCGGCGCCCGGACGGACGGTGCCCGCTGCGGCACCCGACATAGTTTACAATTTCAGTAGAAAATATTTTCCGCCGCACCGCGATATCCGGGAGCGAAAATTTCCCTTTCCGCCTGCTCAATAAACCGCCGTTCGTTGTCCATAAAAGCGGCATTTGCGATTTTGAGGGCAGAAACAGCGATGTTTCGCAGTCGATCCTCCCAATCGCGAAAGCAGGCCAGCATGTCGAAAATCAACAAGAAACTCCGCGCAAGCACTCTCTTCACCCGCCGCGCCGCACTTGCGGCCCTCGCGGTGGCAGCCGCCGCCCTCTCCACCTTCTCGCTTCCCGCACCCGGCTTTGCCGAAGACAAGAAGGATCTCAAGGTCGGCATCATCTCGGGCGAGGACGAAGACGTCTGGCGCGTCGTCATCGCGGAAGCCGCCAAGAAGGGCCTCACCATCGAGGCGGTCGTCTTCAACGACTACACCCAGCCGAACGAAGCGCTTGCCCGCGGCGAAATCGACGCGAACGCCTTCCAGCATCTTCCCTATCTGGAAAACCAGGTCCAGCAGCACGGCTACAAGATCGTCCCGGTCGGCTACACGGCCGTTTGGCCGATCGGCCTCTACTCCAAGAAGCACGCCAAGGTGGCCGAACTTCCTGATGGCGCCGTCGTCGGCGTGCCGAACGACCCGTCCAACGAGGGCCGGGCGCTGCGCGTGCTCCAGAACGAAGGCCTGATCAAGCTGAAGGACGGCACCGGCATCCTCGCCACGATCGCCGACATCGCCGAGAACCCGAAGAACCTCGAGATCAAGGAACTCGATGCAGGTATCGTCGGCCGCTCGGTCGATGACCTCGATGCCGCGATCGTCAACACCGACTGGGCACTGAAGAGCGGGCTCACCCCGGAAAACCGCATCGCGCAGGAGCCCGTCGACGAAAACCCGTACCGCAACTTCATCGCCGTGCGCGCGGAATCGAAGGAGGAGGCCTGGGTCAAGCCGCTGGTCGAAGCCTACCAGAACGATGCCGTGAAGGCTGAATTCGACCGCGTCTACAAGGGCACGGGCATCAGCGCCTACTAAGGCCGCCATCCAACCAGCAAGACAGCCCGCGATGCGCCTTCGGCCGCCGCGGGCTGTCTTGTCGTTTCCGGAAGGGAACCGAAATGAACACCCATGTGACAAGACAGGCGGCCGAAGCCGTCGCGCGGCAGGACGATGTCGTGCATCTCGCCGACGTGCGGCGCCGCTTCGGCACAACCGCCGCGCTCGACGGCGTTTCGCTTACGGTGCGCCGCGGCGAAATCCTCGGCATCATCGGCCGCAGCGGCGCCGGCAAGTCGACGCTCATCCGCTGCCTCAACGGCCTCGAACGGCCGGACAGCGGCAGCATTGCCATCGAAGGTCGCGAGATCACCGGCCTTGGCGAGGCGGATCTGCAACCGCTGCGCCGCCGCATCGGCATGATCTTCCAGCACTTCAACCTGCTCTCGGCCAAGACCGTCGAGGAAAACATCGCCCTGCCGTTGAAGATCGAGGGCTGGCCGAAGGCCAAACGTCTGGCACGCGCGGCCGAGCTTATCGAACTCGTCGGCCTCTCGGGCAAGGCGAAGGCCTATCCGTCAGAGCTTTCCGGCGGCCAGAAGCAGCGCGTCGGCATTGCAAGGGCACTCGCCGCAAGCCCGGCGCTGCTGCTTTCCGACGAGGCGACCTCGGCGCTCGATCCGGAAACGACCCGGGCGATCCTCACGCTGCTGAAGGATATCAACCGCAAGCTCGGCCTCACCATACTGCTCATCACCCACGAAATGGAAGTGGTGCGCTCCATCGCCGACCGCGTAACGGTGCTCGACGCCGGCCGCATCGTGGAGGAAGGTCCGGTCTGGCAGGTCTTCGCGACGCCTCAGGCACAGACGACGAAGAGCCTTCTCAGCGGCATCCGCCCGCAGCTGCCGGCCCATATCGCCGAGACGCTGGTCGCGGACGTGGTTGGCGAGGCCATCCTCGGCGTCGATATCGCCGGCCCTGCCGCCACAGGCCCGTTCCTTCAGCAGCTTTCCGCCGCGTTTCCGGACGGCTACCGGCTGATCCACGGCGGCATCGACCATATCCAGGAACAGGCGGTCGGCCGCTTCTTCATCGCCGTGCCGGTCGAGGCCACTGCACGTTTCACAACCCTTGCAGAGCGCTCCGGCGCACAGGTGGAGGTCCTCGGCCATGTCGCCGGTCATGCTTGAACTGCTCGTCCGTTCGCTGTGGGAAACCGTCGTCATGACGGCGGCCTCCGGCGTCATCTCGCTCGTCTTCGGCCTGCCGCTCGGCCTTGCGCTGGTCGCAACCGCGCGCGGCGGCATTGCGGAAAACCTCTGGATCAGCCGCGTGCTCGGCGCCGTCATCAACGGTTTCCGCTCCGTGCCCTTCATCATCCTGCTGGTCGCCCTCATTCCGGTCACGCGCCTCATCGTCGGCACGTCGATCGGCACCTGGGCGGCCATCGTGCCGCTCGCCATCGCCGCGACACCCTATTATGCGCGCATCGCCGAGGTGTCGCTGCGTGAAGTCGATCGCGGCCTGATCGAGGCGGTGCGGGCGATGGGCGGCAACCGCTGGACCATCGTGCGGGAAGTGCTGGTCCCCGAGGCGTTGCCCGGCATCGTTGCCGGCTTCACCGTCACGCTCGTCACGCTGATCGGCGCCTCTGCCATGGCCGGCGCCATCGGCGCGGGCGGCCTCGGCGACCTCGCCATCCGCTACGGTTACCAGCGCTTCGAGACATCGGTGATGGTGGCGGTTGTCGCCGTGCTGATCGTGCTCGTCTGCGGTATCCAGTGGCTGGGCGATCGCCTGACCGCCCGCCTCGACCACCGCGGATGAGATCCAGCACACCGGAAAACGGCCGCCTCTTCTGACCAAGGGGCGGCCGTTTACTTTCAGCCCCCCCGATAAATCTCACCGATGCGCCGCCCAGGGCACCAGGCGCCGCTCGATCTGCCGGGCGATGTATTCTAGGAGGATGGCGATCAGCGCGATGACGATGATGCCGGCAATGACGATGTCCGTGACGAGGAACTGAGCCGCCGACTGGATCATGAAACCGATGCCGCTCGTCGCAGCCACCAGCTCGGCCGCCACCAGCGTCGTCCAGCCGGCGCCGAGCGCGATGCGCACGCCGGTGAGGATCGACGGCACACCACTCGGCAGCACCACCTCGCGCAACACCTGCGCCCGGCTCGCCCCGAGCGAGCGAGCCGCATTGACGTGATCCTTCGAAACCCCGCGCACGCCGGCGGAGGTCGACAGGATGATCGACGGCAGCATGGAAAGTGCGATGACCGTGATCTTCGAGGCCTCGCCGATGCCGACCCAGATGATGATCAGCGGCAGATAGGCAAGCGGCGGCAGCGGCCGCAGGAATTCGACGATAGGGTCGAGAACGCCGCGGCCAAGGCGGCTCGTGCCGATCGCGATGCCGGCAGGAATGCCGATAAGGATGGAGGCGATCAACGCGCCGAAGATGCGGGTGAGGCTGGCGCCGACATGTTCTGCCAGCGTCGCGTCGACGAACCCCGTGACGACGAGATTGTAGAGCGCGAGCACGACCTGCCGCGGGGAGGGCAGGAAGACCGGCGAGACGAGCGCGTAGACGGAGGCCAGCCCCCAGGCCGCGATGATCACGCCGATCGTGACGGCCGAGATGATGGCCACCGGTAGCGACCGCCCCCTCGGCAGGCGTTTCACCGGCTGCGTTTCCGTCACCTGCGGCAGGGCATCGATGTCAGTCGAAAGTGTCATGCGGCAATCTCCTCTTGCGCGGAGGCGTGGATGAGGCCGGTCAGGCCGGCATGCATGCGCTTGAAGATCGGCGAGGCCCTCACCGCAGCGACCGATGCGCCATTCAGCACCTCCGCATTGAAGCCCGCCTCGATCTCCGCCGTCAGGCGACCCGGATGGGGTGACAGGACGACAATGCGCGTGCCGAGCAGCAGCGCCTCCTCGATGCTGTGCGTGATGAGCAGGGCGCCCGCTCCGCTTTCCGCCTTGATGCGCAGCAGGAATTCCTGCATGCGCGTGCGTGTCAGGGCGTCGAGCGCGCCGAGCGGTTCGTCGAGCAGCAGGAACCGCGGCTCGGCGGCGAGTGCTCGGGCAATACCGACCCGTTGGCGCATGCCGCCGGAGAGCTCCCAGATCCGCCGGTTACCGACATCGGCAAGGCCGACACGGGCGAGAAGCTGTTCCGCCCGCGCACGGCGCTCGGCAAGCGGCACGCCTTTCAGCTTGAAGGGAAGGGCGATGTTGTCCCGCGCGTCCAGCCAAGGATAGAGCGCATCGTCCTGGAAAACGACCGCCCGGTCGGCGCCCGGCCCGTCGATGGGCACGCCATCCACGGTAACGGTGCCGGCGGTGGGATCGAGGAACCCGGCGGCGAGATTGAGCAGGCTCGTCTTGCCGGAGCCTGATCGCCCGATGATGGCGACCAGCTCGTCCGATGCGACCTGCAGATTGATGCCGTCGAGGACCAGTTTTTCCTCCGCGCCGGTGCGCCCCGCCCTCGGCGGATAGCGCAGCGAAACGTTGCGGAATGTCAGGGTACTCATGAAACCTCCGGAAGCGTGGGCGATCGATCGGAAGAAGGCCCGGCAGCGCGATAACGCTGCCAGGCCCTTCCGCCGCGGGATTGTCTCACCGGGTCAGTAGGCGAGCTTCGTCGCATCCGTCACCCAGCGGGTGGAGACATAAGGCGCGTAATCAGAGAGCGCCGCGGGGATCTTGCCCTGTTCCAGCAGGAAGGCCGACGTGTCGGCCACCGCCTTCACCGTGCCGCCGCCGAGCAACGCCTCGCCGGCCTGCTCTTCCAGCGTCGGGAAGATGTAGCCCTTCAGGAGTGCCGGCACTTCGTCCTGCTTGGCGCCTGTCAGGCGTGCAATCTTCTCGGCTTCCGGCGAGGTGGCGTTCCAGGATTCTGGATTGGCGCGGTAGGCCGCCGTCGCATCGCCCGTCACCTTCACGAAGGCCGTCACGACATCCGGATGCTCCTCGGCAAATTTCTTGCTGACGATCCAGGCATCGAAGGTCGGACCGCCCCACTCGGCGACATCCGCCGAGGTGGCGAGAACTTTGCCGCTCTTCTTCAGCTGGGCGAGCACCGGATCCCAAACATAGGCGCCATCGATATCGCCGCGTTCCCAGGCGGCCGCAATTTCCGGCGGACGCAGATTGAGGATCTCCACCGACTTCGGATCGACCTTCCAGTGCTTCAGCGCCGTCAGCAGGCTGTAATGCGCGGTGGAGACGAAGGGCGTCGCGATCTTCTTGCCTGCAAGATCCTCCGGTTTCTCGATGGACTTCACGGCAAGCGCCTCGGCCTCGCTGATGAGGCCGACGACGAAGATCGTCTCGATCGGCAATTCACGGCTGGACGCGGCGGCCAGCGGCGACGAGCCGACATAGCCGATATCCAGCGAACCCGAAGCGATGGCGGCGATCACGTCGGCGCCGCCATCGAATTTCTGCCAGTTGATCTTGGCGCCGGTCACCTTCTCATAGGTACCGTCGGCCTGCGGCACGCGAGAAGGTTCTACGATCGGCTGGTAACCGATATTGAGTGTCACCTCTTCGGCAAAGGCAGTGCCGAACGAAGCGGTGAGGGCAAGGGCGGCCGTCGCGGCAAGCAGGGTCCTGCGGGTCGTGGTCATGGGTCTCTCCTCAAAAAGCCGTCGCCCGGGTTCAGTCGCGGGCCGGTTATTCAAGGCTATATATTCAATAAATTTAGTAGAGAAATATTTGCCTCAATTTAGCGGCATCCTCGCGATTGGTTTTGCGTTTTCCGACGGTGCTGTTGAAACGAGTCGCGTGCACCGGAAAACCGCCATGCAAGGCCTCGTGCAAGGAGGAGTTCGCGGAAAGGATCGGCGAGAGTGGAAAATGATGCCAAATGGGCACGCCAGGGCGGAAAATCCGCATAAGCACTTGGCAAAAATGCCAATTTCCTTGCAGGATCACTGAAAAATAAATTATATTGTTTTTATATGTTTTTCGCACTCCGGTGCCAAGAATGAGCCAGAATCACCCGTCATGGGTGAGCCGATCGATCTTCCCGAGGACGACGGACGGAAACCGAGCCGGACGCGATGCGCGTGTCCGCGCTGCCGGGCATATCCGGTGATGCACATATGCTGATGGAAAGCAGGCCGACATGCTGACGAAAAAGGGAAAATACGGACTGAAGGCCCTGGTGGATCTGGCGCGGCTGGCACCCGGCGAAACCGCTTTCGTCAGCGAGATCGCGCTCCGCAACAACATTCCGAAGAAATTCCTCGACACGATCCTGCTGGAACTGCGCAATGCCGGCATGCTGCGCTCCAAGAAGGGGCCGGGCGGCGGCTATTCGCTCTCCCACGCTGCATCGGAGATCCGCATCGGCCATGCCATCCGCGTGCTCGACGGCCCGCTGGCGCCGATCCGCTGCGCCAGCCGTACGGCCTATGAGGCCTGTGAGGATTGCGCCAACCCTGAAGCCTGTCAGGTCCGCCGCGCCATGACCGATGTGCGCGACGCCATTGCCTCCATCCTCGACACGATGACGCTCGAACAGTTCGTTGCCGTACCCGGTGCCAGCGCAATGATCGACGAGGAAGCGCTGGAAAAGCGCGTCGGATAACCCGGAGCGCCTCACAGCGCTCCGCGTAGAACCCTAACCCTCCTGTTCCGGCGGGTGTGGATGCCCTTGGCGCCGTAGCCGGCCGCTTTCCTGCAGGACAGTGGCAAGGAACGGGGAGACGGCCACTGGTGATGGGCTGCGGTCTATCGCCTTGCGCGCGTGGTTTGCGGCCTCATGCGCCACCGCAAGGGCAGCCGTGGAGGCGAGGAAGGCGTTCGTCCGGTGCTGGTCCGCAAGGCCGATCTGGGCCGCATCGATAGTGCGGCCGGCTTCCGCCATCATAGCCTGCGCGGCGGCGAGGCGGGCGGACAGCAGACCCGTCTCGAGAAGATCGCCGTGATCGGCGCGCAGTAGGCGCTCGAATGCGCGCTGGCCCGCACCCAGCTGCCGGGCGGCCTCCAGAAGCAGTTCCAGCGATTGGGGCACCGCCGTCTCGACAGGCGGATGCAGCACCGCGTCGGCATCGACGGCGACATCCTTGAATAGAACATGTTCCGCCGACGGCACGGACCTGTCCACCGGTTCGCAGCTGTTGGCGACGTAGTGCAACCCCTCGATGCGGGTCGCCAGCAGGACGCCCATCGTCCGTCCGCTCTCGCTGCGCCCCGGCACGATCAGCCAGTCTGCATGGCGGGTACAGGGGGTACAGAGCGCTTCGCCGCTCAGGCGCCAGGCAAGACCGCTTGCGGCCAATGGCAGGGCGTCGCCATCCTGTCCGTTGCGCCTCGCTGCCGCCCGACAGAGCCGGGCACCGGCGAGGGTGGCGGAGAACACCACGGAACGATGGCCGTCCGTACCATAGCTGCGCAGATGCTCCAGCGCCACGAAATGAGCAGCCAGGATGTCGGCAAGTGTTGTCGACTGTGCGGCCGCTACGGCACAGACATCCGCCAACACGGTGTTGGAAACGTCGATCCCGCCGTGCTCGGTGGGCACCGAAATGCCGAACAGGCCGGAACGGGAGAGAAGATCGAGGCGGGCCTGGGCGGTCTGGGCCGCGTCCCCGTCGGCGAAGATGCCGGCAATCGTGCCAGCAACGGTCAACGCCTCGTCTTCGCTGCCGATGATGGCAGCGGTTCGCGACGGACGGTCGAACGCTGATGAGATCATACCCATGTCGTCTGCTCCTCGCGGATTGGCGTTTCAGGGCGCACAGGCTTAATCGGTCAAAAAGATCACATTCTATAGAAATTGTATAGATTGAATTTTACACGGCGACCCCGCCGACGGAGCGCACGGTATCACGAGGAACAGCAATCATCGCCAGAAAATTTCAGCCCCTGCCACGGCAACCGGTCAAGCGTTGACGGCGCCGGTATCATCGCGCTCAGCTATGAATGGCCGCCCCGAAAAGACCGAGGGCCGCTTCCTTGATCGCTTCGTTGTGCGTCGGGTGGGCATGGCAGGTATAGGCGATATCCTCCGCCGTCGCCCCGAACTCCATCGCTTGCGCGACCTCCGCGATCATCGTACCGGCGACAGTGCCGACCATATGCGCACCAAGCACGACACCGCTCGCCTCGTCCGCCAGAAGCTTGACGAAACCCTCCGTGCTGCCGTTCGCCTTTGCCCGGCTGTTGGCCAGCATCGGGAAGGTCGAGGCGCGGTAGGCGACCCCCTCCGCCCTCAGGCTCTCTTCGGTCCGGCCAACGGCGGCAACCTCCGGATCGGTGTAGACGACTGCCGGGACGATGGCGGAATTGCTCGTACCGGGCCGACCGGCAAGCCGCTCGGCCATGGCGATGCCCTCGTCTTCGGCGCGGTGCGCGAGCATCGGCCCGCGCGTCACGTCGCCGATCGCATGAATGCCGTCCACCACCGTCCGACCGCGCGCGTCGACCGGAATGAAACCGCCCATATCCGGGGTGATGCCGGCCGTTTCCAGCCCGAGACCGCCCGTATTCGGCCGCCGCCCCGTGGCGACCAGCACGACGTCGGCGGCGAGTTCCGAGACTTCGCCCTCCGCTCCCCTCAGTTTGAGGATGGCACCGTCCTTGCGGATTTTAGCACCGGAAACGCCGGTAGAAGCGAGGATCTCCATGCCCTGCCGCACCAGGAGTTTCGTCATCGTCGCGCGGATATCGGCGTCCATGCCAGGCAGGATGCTGTCCGCCAGCTCGACGACCGTTACGACAGTGCCAAGGCGCCGCCAGACCGAGCCCAGTTCAAGGCCGATCGCTCCGCCGCCGATGACGGCGAGCCGGCCGGGTATGCGGGGGAGAGACAGCGCACCAGTCGAATCGACCACAATCCCGGCGTCGTTGTCCACCTGCAGACCGTCCAGCCCCGTCGGCAGCGAGCCCGTAGCAATGACGATCGCCTTTGCGGTGACGCTCTTGCCGCCGATATCGACACGGCCTGATCCAGCGAGCCGCGCCCGCCCCGACAGGCGGTCAACGCCGCTCTTGCGGAACAGGAAATCGATGCCGCCCGCCAGCGAGGCCACGGTCGCCTCCTTGCGCGCCATCAACCGGGCGAGATCGACGGAGACCGGCCCCGTGTCGATGCCGAAACCGGCCATGTGGCCGTCACGGGCGAGCTCCAGCAGATGCGTCGCATGCAGCAATGTCTTGGAGGGAATGCAGCCGACATTGAGACAGGTACCGCCGAGCGTCGGCCGCGCCTCGGCGCAGGCTGTCTTCAGCCCGAGCTGCGCAGCGCGGATCGCACAGGCATAGCCCCCGGGACCGCCGCCGATCACCAGCACGTCATAGTCGCCGGAAGCGCTCATTGCGGCCAGCTTTCCAGCGTCTCGACGAAGCGGGCGAGCCATGTGTTGGTCTGGTGACCGTCGAGCGCGCGGTGATCGATGGTCAGCGAGACATAGGCCATCGGCCGGATCTGGATCGTATCGACACCCTCGACCTCCCGCACCACCACGCGCTTTTCCAGCTTGCCGACGCCGAGGATTGCCGTTTGCGGCTGGTTGATGATGATAGGCGTAGCGAGAAGCGAGCCGGAAACGCCGTGGTTCGAGATGGTGAAGGTGCCGCCGCGCATGTCGGCGGGCGTCAGCGTCTTCGTCCGGGCGCGGGTCGTAAGATCCTGCAGGTGCGCGGCGATACCGGAGAGCGAGAGGTCCTGCGCTGCACGGATGACGGGCACCACCAGCCCTTCATTGCCGAGCGCCGTGCCGATGCCGATATTGACGTCATCGAACACCTCCAGCCGGTCGTCGAACCAGCGGCTGTTGACCTCGGGCACCGCCTTCGTCGCCGCCACGCAGGCCGAAACGATGTAGGCCGTATAGGAGAGCGACACACCCGACGCGGCAAAGGCCTGCCTGCTCTTCTCGCGGTGCCGCATGACGGCGCTGAAATCCGCCTCGAACACCGCCGTGACATGCGGCGCCGTGGAGACGGACATCTGCATGTGTTCCGCGATCGCAAGCCGCATTGGCGAGTGCCGGATCGCCCGCGAACGCCCTCCGAGAGGCGGCATCTCCGGTACAGTCTCCTGGACAGGCGCCGGTGATGACTGCACAGCGCGCGCCGCCTCGTGCGCGGCATCCATATCGGCCCGCGTCACCCGTCCGCCTTTGCCGGAGCGTTCTACCGTCGCGGGGTCGATGCCGTACTCCGCCGCCGCACGCCGTACGGCCGGAGAATAGTGTTCCGCAGCTGCCGGCACCCGCCTGAGCTCCTGCTTGGTGGCCATGGCAACGGGTTCGGCGGTGGCAGCCTCTTCCAGCCGGATGCGGCCAAGCACAGCGCCGGGCTCGGCTTTTTCGCCACCCTGCATCAGGATCTCACTCAGGATGCCGGCGACGGGGGCGGGAATTTCCTGTGTCACCTTGTCGGTTTCAAGTTCCACGAGGGGATCGTCGGGCGCTACTCTATCTCCCACCGCCTTCAGCCAGTTGCGCACGACCGCCTTGGTGCCTTCCTGCTCCACGGGCGCGAGAACGTCGATCATCAGCCCCGCCATCCGTCAGAACTCCATCAATGCGTCGATCTTGGCGCGGATCCGCCCCGCCGAAGGCACCGCCCAGTCGAGCAGGACCGGATTGTGCGGGCTCGGTATGTCCGGCATCGTCAGGCGCGAGACGGGGGCATCGAGATCCATGAAGGCCTCGTCGGCGACGACGGCGGCGATCTCCGCGCCGAAGCCGGCGGTGCCGAGATCCTCGTGCACGACAAGGCAGCGGCGCGTGCGCCGGACCGAAGACAGCACCGCCTCCCTGTCCCAGGGCATCAGCGTGCGCAGGTCGATGACATCGGCGGAAATGCCCTCCGCCGCTTCCTCGCAGCGATGCACCATGGCGCCCCAGGTGACGAGCGTGATCGCCTCGCCGCGACGCGTGAAACTCGCCTTGCCGAAGGGCAGGGCGAAATCGTCACCGGGATAGGGGCGCCGCGCCCAGGCATGGTCCAGCATGGCGCGGTGCTCGAAGAAGATGACCGGATCGTTGCCGCGAAGGCCAGTGCGCAGCAGCCCGACCGCGTCGGCGGCATTGGAGGGGACCGCCACCTTCCAGCCGGGCTGGTGCACGAAGGCCACCTCATTGGTCTGGCTGTGCCAGGGGTCGCCGCATTTAAAGTAGCCGCCCGGCATGCGCAGCACCATGGGCGCGGCAAAACGGTTGTTGGTGCGCCAGCGGATCGTGCCGCAATCGTTGATCTGTTCGGTGGCAGGTTCGGCATACTTGCGGAACTGGATTTCCGGCACCGGCATCAGCCCCGCCAGCGCCATGCCGACCGCCCGGCCGACAATGCCTTCCTCCGAAAGCGACGTGTCGAACACCCGTTCGCGGCCGAATTTTTCCTGGAGACCCAGCGTGACGGCATGCACGCCGCCCTTCGGGCCGATGTCCTCGCCAAACAGCACCACACGTTCGTTGTTCGAAAGCTCGTGCTCGAGCGTGCGGCGGATGGCTGTGACCATGTTGATGCGCTGGCCTTCCGACACGGCGACCGCGGCGGTTTGCGGCGGCACATGGCCGTGGCGGATCTGCCCGCCCATCACCTGCACCTCACCCTCGAAGAAAACATGGCGCGTCACCGTCTCCGGAACGGCGACCGGACGCGCTTCTGCGGCGATGCGCGCGGTTTCCGCCGCCGCCCTTGCGCCCGTATCCGCCGCCTCCCACTCCGCCGCGCTGAGCACGGCCGGCACGATGTAGTCCTTCAGGCGCGGCAGCGGATCCCGCGCCCATTCGCTGCGAACCACCGCTTCGCTCTTGTAGGCCTGCGTGTCCTGAAAACTGTGGCCCTGCAGGCGCGGCACCATGAGGCGCAGCAGCGCGGGGCCGCGCGCCTCACGCACATGCTCCACCGCCGCGCAGGTCAGCCGGGCGACGGCGGCCGGATCGGTACCGTCGCCCTCGAAGATCGTCAGGTTCTGCCAACCGGAAAGGTTCGCCGCAATGTTGCCGCCGGGCGTCTGGATCGTCGAGGGAACGGAAATGCCGTAGCCGTTGTCCTCGATGTAGAACAGCATCGGCAGGGTTTGCGTGGTGGCGATGGTCAGCGCCGACCAGAAGCCGTTCGAGGCGACCGAACCGTCACCGCCGAGCACGACGGCGATGCTCCGTGCATAATCTGCCTTACCGAGCGTTTCGGCATAGTATTTCACCGCCTGCGCCCACCCGGCCGTGGGCGTATATTGCGTCCCGACACCGCCGCACATCGGCAGGGCGGAGGCACCGTCAAGGTTGGGATAGTTGAAGACGACACCGATATCGCGCCCGTCCGAGTAACCACCGGCCCGGCCCATGGCGGAACCGAGCGCATCCGCGGGGTCGACGCCGAGCGAAAGCAGCAGCGGGCGAGACCGGTAGTAGCCGCAGGTCGCGTCATGCCGGTCGGTGAGGAGACAGCCGAGCATGATCTGCGCCATATCGTGGCCACGGGCGGAAAACTGGTAGAGCACCTTCTTTTCCGGAACGAGGCGGGTTTCCTCCATGTCGTCGAGCGCCCGCGACAGATGCACCAGATAGGCGATGCGCTTCCAATCGACGGTATCGTCGGGCGCGTTGCGAACAGTGGACCCGACGACGGATTTGAGTGCGACCTGCGCCATAGTTTCCTCCCGCAGATATCAAGTCCTGGAGAGTGTAGGCCCCGCCCGGCGAAAAAGCGTTTCAAACCGGCTGGGTTTTGCGGTAGGAATGAAACAGAACCATCACATTCTTGGGATTTTCGATGAATTCCATTCAACTTGATGCCGTCGACAAGAAAATCCTCAAGGTCCTGCAGCGGCGGGGGGATATCAGCCATGCGGCGCTTGCCGAAGAGGTCGGCGCTTCCAGCGCCTCCTGCTGGCGGCGCATCAAGGCGCTGGAGGAGGCCGGCGTGCTCGGCCCGACCGTGCGGCTGCTCGATCCCGACAGCATCGGCCGCGGTCTCAACGTCTTCTGCCAGGTGCGCATGAAGTCGCACGATCCGGGCGCCCGGCGCGATTTCGAGCGCTTCGTGCAGACCCACGAGGAGGTGCTGGAATGTTACTCCATGTCCGGCGAGTGGGACTACCTGATCCGCGTCGTGGTAAAGGACGTCCGGGACTACGAACAACTGCTGATGCAAGCGATCCTGACCCATGAAGCCGTCGCCAACTCTTCCTCACATTTCGCGCTGAAGAGCGTGAAATACACCACGGAACTGCCCCTGTGATCCGCCGCGCGCCGCTTCTTCTGATCGCCACCCTTTTCGCACGCAGCGCCTTCGCCTCGCCGCTTGATCTTCTCGTGCCGGACATTTTGAAGGCGGACCAGGCGCCGCCCGAGCTTTCCGTCACCATCATCGGATACCAATATGGCTGGCGCTATGCCTATCCGAACACGGAAACGGACGGGGCCGGCGAATGCCGCGTCGAAGGCGCGCTCATGCTGCCGCGCGGCAAACGCGTGCATCTCTCCATCACCGCCGACGATATCATCCATGAATGGCGCGTGCCGGCGCTCGATCTCAAGGCGGATGCCATTCCCGGACTGCTCAATCTCGTGGCCTTCAGTCCCGCGGCGACGGGCACCTTCAAGGGCGGCGCCACCAGCCTCTCCGGTGCCGGCTACGAGAAGATGGCTTTCGATCTCACGGTCATCGAACCGGACGCTTACGCCGCCTGGGCGAAAGGCATCTCGCAATCCTGCACGGCGCCCTGAAGCGCGCGTCAGGCACGGCGCTTGAGCTGCTGCTCGCGGAAGAAGATGAAGAGGCCGGAGGCGACGATGAAGCCGGCACCGATCAGCATGGCCGAGCGCGGCGCATCGCCGAAGAACATCCAGCCGAAAACCACGGCCCAGAGCAGCAGCGAATATTGCAGCGGCACGACGGTCGCCGCATCCGCCAGCTTCAGCGAGCGATTGACCAGCATATGCGCGCCCATCGCCACAACGCCGAGCAGGCTCAGAAGGCCGAAGTCGATGCTGCTGACCGGCGCCCAGCCGGCCGGATCGGCAATGCACCAGACACCGGCGAAGATGGCCGCACCTGCCACCTGCCAGAACACCAGCGTCGTATCGGGTGTCGTACGCAGCGTTCGGCTGAGCACCATGGCGAAGCTGAAGGCGAGGCTGCCGGCAAGCGCGATCAGCGCCGGCAGGGTGAACGTTTCCCTCGACGGTTCCAGCGCGATCACCACGCCGATGAAGCCAACGATGATCGCCGTCCAGCGCCGCCAGCCGACCTTCTCGCCGAGCAGCAGCGGCGACATGGCGGCAACGTAGATCGGCGCGGCCAGCCAATAGGTCATGGCATCGGCAAGCGGCATGTAGGCGACGGCGAAGTAGAAAGCAGAGGCCTCGAAGGCAAACAGCGCTGCGCGCACGAGATGCAGCTTCGGCCGCCCGACATCCACGAGCCTGCGCCAGCCGACCTTCCAGAAGAACGGTGCGAGAACCACCATCGCGGCGATACTGCGGATCAGCATGAGCTGACCGACGGAATAGGTCGCGACGAGCCATTTGCCGAGCACGTCGTTCAGCGAGAACATCACCATGCCGAGCAGCATCAGGAGCACGCCGAGGCGAGCGGTGCCCGTGGCGGGGGAGGAGGCGGTGATGTCTGTCATGGCGGAAACTCGGAAGCTTGGATGAAAGGGCTGTGACACATTCCGCCCGGCCGATCCAGTCAGCAATTTTGATAGCTGCATAAAGCGGCGCACCGGGCCCCGCCCGGTTGATTGCGCACGGCGGCAATGGAAGAGTGCAATCCGGGATTTTTGACGAGGTTCATTTCATGACGGACGAAAAGACGGGCAAGCGGCGGCTGCGCTCCGAGGACTGGTTCGACAACCGCGAGCACGTCGACATGGCGGCGCTTTATCTCGAGCGCTTCATGAACTACGGCATCACCCCGGAAGAACTGCGCTCAGGCAAGCCGGTCATCGGCATCGCCCAGAGCGGCAGCGATCTGACCCCCTGCAACCGCCACCATGTCGATCTCGCCAAGCGCGTTCGCGACGGTATCCGCGATGCTGGCGGCATTCCGATCGAGTTCCCGACCCATCCGATCTTCGAGAACTGCAAGCGGCCGACGGCCGCGCTCGACCGCAACCTTGCCTATCTCGGCCTTGTCGAGATCCTCTACGGTTACCCGCTCGACGGCGTCGTCCTGACGACAGGCTGCGACAAGACCACACCGTCGGCGCTGATGGCTGCCTCGACGGTCGATATTCCCGCGATCGTGCTTTCTGGCGGACCGATGCTCGACGGCTGGCACGAAGGTGGCCTCGCAGGTTCCGGCACGGTGATCTGGCGCTCGCGCCGCAAGCTCGCCGCCGGAGAAATCGATGAAGAAGAATTTCTCCAGGCCGCGATGGGCTCGGCGCCCTCCATCGGCCATTGCAACACGATGGGTACCGCCTCGACGATGAACGCACTCGCCGAGGCGCTTGGCATGTCGCTGACCGGCTGCGCGGCCATCCCGGCGGCCTATCGCGAACGCGGGCAGATGGCCTATCGCACCGGCCGGCGTGCGGTGGAACTGGTGCTGGAAGACATCCGTCCCTCATCGATCCTGACGCGAAAGTCCTTCCTCAACGCGATCCGCGTCAACTCGGCCATCGGCGGCTCGACCAATGCCCAGCCGCATCTGATGGCCATGGCGAAACATGCCGGCGTGGAGATGACGCCTGAGGACTGGCAGGAGCACGGCTACGACATCCCGCTGCTCGCTGACGTGCAGCCCGCCGGCCGCTTCCTCGGCGAGCGCTTCCATCGGGCCGGCGGCGTGCCGGCGATCATGCACGAGCTGCTTGCCGCCGGAAAGCTCGCCGGCGACTGTCCGACCGTGACGGGGCGCAGCATGGCGGAAAACCTGGAAGGGCGCGCCGCCAGTGACCGCGAGGTCATCCGCCCCTATGACGAGCCGCTGAAGGAACGCGCCGGGTTCCTCGTCCTGAAGGGCAACCTCTTCGATTTCGCCATCATGAAGACCTCGGTCATCTCGCAGGAGTTTCGCGCGCGCTACCTCAGCGAGCCCGGTCGCGAGGGCGTCTTCGAGGGAAAGGCGGTCGTCTTCGACGGCTCGGAAGACTATCACAGGCGCATCAACGACCCCGCGCTCGGCATCGACGAGCGCACCATCCTCGTCATCCGCGGCGCGGGGCCGCTCGGCTGGCCGGGTTCGGCCGAGGTCGTCAACATGCAGCCGCCGGACCATCTGCTCAAGCGCGGCATCACCAGCCTGCCGACGATCGGCGATGGGCGCCAGTCCGGCACGGCCGACAGCCCGTCGATCCTCAACGCCTCGCCGGAAAGTGCCGCCGGCGGCGGTCTCGCCTTCCTGCGCACCGGCGATGTCATCCGCATCGACCTGACCGAGGGGCGGTGCGACATGCTGGTGGAGGCGGTGGAAATCGAGCGCCGCAAGGTGGACGGCATTCCGCCGGTACCGGCCGATGCGACGCCCTGGCAGCGGATCTACCGCAAGACCGTTACCCAGCTTTCGGACGGCGCGGTGATCGACGGGGCGGCCGATTTCCGCGCGATCGCGGAAACGCCGCCGCGGCACAATCATTAGCCTGCCGGAATATTCGGTGCAGCCTGGCCGTTTCTCCGGAGGCAGCCTTGCCGGGCTTTCGCCTTGCAACGTGCATGCCGCGGGAGAGGTAGCATGAAGAACGGCAAGATAATGGGCTGGATCATGATCGTCGCCGGTGCCTGGTGGCTCATCTCCGGCATCGCGATGAACGACATGGGCGGCATTGCGGGCCTCGGCTACAATCCGGATGCGCCGATGAGCTTCGCGCTCGCCCCGGGCCGCTTCCTGCTCGGCATCGCCATCAACGGCCTGATCGTCTACGCGGGCATCAGAACCGTCCTGCAGGCCAAACAGACCGACGGCTGAACCTCATCCGCGGCGGGCGACGAGAATGCCGATCAACACGATCGCCCCGCCGACCGCCTGCATCGCACCGACTGGTTCGGCCAGAATGGCCCAGGCGAGGATGGCGGCGACGACCGGTTGCAGAAGCAGCGTCAGCGAGGAGAAGGCCGTCGGCAGATAGGCGAGCGCATAGGTGACGAGGCCCTGCCCGGCGACATGGCTGATCAAGGCAAGGCCGATGAGCATCGTCCAGCCGAACAGCGTCGCGGGTACCATGCCCCCCTCGAAGAAGAGGGCCACCGGCAAGATACAGACCGCCGCCGAGAAGGTCGTCCAGACCATGATGCGCAGTGTCGAAAACCGCGAACGGATATGACCGAGCGAAAGCATGTAACCAGCATAGAAGAGCGCGGCAACGACAGCCGTCGCGTCGCCGGCAAGCTGCCCGCCGCCGAGCGCCGACGGCCCGCCCTTCAGCACGAGCACGCCGATGAGCGTCAGCCCGAGACCCGCCAGGAAGACCGGCGTGACCCGCGTGCGGAAGAGTAGCCAGGAGCCGAGCGTCACAAAGACCGGCGCAAGATTGCCGAGCAGCGTTGCATTGGCGACGGAGGTCATGTGCAGCGACAAGTGCCAGGCGGCAAGATCGGCGGCAAGGAATGCACCCGGCAGCAGCAGGAAGAGATAGTCTCTGAGCCCTGTCGGCCGCTCGTCACCCTGCTTTGCCACCTGCGAGATGAGCACGAACGGCAGAAAGGCCAGCGCGACACGCCAGAAGGCCGTGACCATCGGCCCGACCTCGGAAAGGCGCACGAAGATCGGCGACCCGCCTATCGCCACGCCGCCGACGAGCAGGGCGATCAAAGCAAGGCGGCTATGCTTGGAGGAGGCAATCGGAGACAAGGCGGCAGTCCGGATATCGTGAATGCCGCGAGCTATCAGACCGCAACCGATTGGGCCAGACGGGACAGGCGAAATTGGAGGAAAACTTTGCGTCGACCCCGGCCGCATGTGGGGGGCGCCCTTGCACGCGCCGCTTTCTCGACTGCCGACGAACGTCCGCACGATTTTTCCACCGTGATCGGGGCGGACCCGACCACCGGGCTTGGAGCCGCCGATGGAACCTCGGGTCAAGCACGAGGACGACAACAGCGTCGGTCAAGGCCGTCTATAAAGGAAAGCGGCGCCCCAAAAGGGGCGCCGCCGCTGTCTCAGGCCGCGTCCGGCCGGTGCACGGTCTTCACCTCGAGGAAATCCTCCAGGCCGAAAAGGCCGCCCTCGCGGCCGTTGCCCGACTGCTTGTATCCGCCGAACGGGCTGCCGTAGCGGTGCGGGCCGCCATTGATGTGCACCATGCCGGCGCGAAGGCGGGCGGCGACGCGCTCGGCCCGATCGGGATTGCCGGTCTGAAGATAGGCGGCAAGGCCATAGGCGGTGTCGTTGGCGATCGCGATCGCTTCCTCCTCCGTGTCGAAGGGTATGATCGAGAGAACGGGGCCGAAGACCTCTTCACGGGCGATGCGCATCTCGTTGTTGACGTCGGCGAAGATCGTCGGCTTGACGAAATAGCCAGTCTCGAAACCCTCGGGCTTACCCGGGCCACCGACCAGCACGCGCGCGCCCTCGGCAACACCCGCCTCGATCAGCGCCTGCACGCGACCGAACTGGACGTGCGAGACAAGCGGACCGATATGTTCACCTTCCTGCTCCGGATTGCCGACGGTCGCCTGCTTGCCGGTGCGTTCGGCTATCTCGACCACCTTGTCATAGACCGAACGCTCGACCAGCATGCGGGTCGGGGCATCGCAGGACTGGCCGGAATTGTTGAAGCACTCGCGCACGCTGCCGGCAACGCGATCTTCAAGGTCCGCATCGGCAAAGACGAGGTTCGGCGACTTGCCGCCGAGTTCCAGCGTCACGCGCTTGACGGTCTCGGCCGCATCCTTGCTGACCGCAATGCCAGCGCGGGTGGAGCCGGTGAAGGACATCATGTCGACGTCCTTGTGCTTGGAGAGCGCCGCGCCGCATTCGAGGCCATCGCCGTTGACGAGGTTGAACGTGCCGGCCGGGAAGCCCGCCTCATGCACCATCTCCGCATAGAGCAGCGCGTTGAGCGGCGTGAATTCGGATGGCTTCAACACGCAGGTCGAGCCCGTCGCCAGCGCCGGAACGACCTTCAGAGCGATCTGGTTGATCGGCCAGTTCCAGGGCGTGATGAGGCCGCAGACGCCGATCGGCTCGCGGCGCACCACATCGCCGTTCGCCAGCACCTCGCGGCTCTTCAGCCGCTTCAGCCCGTCGATGAAACCCTGCAGGTGGCCGACGCCGACATCCGCCTGCTGCTCGGTGCTCATGGTGATCGGCGCGCCGAGTTCGAGCGTGATGGTGCGGGCCATCTCCTCATAGCGGCGCTTGTAGATCGAGAGCAGCTTTTCGAGCAGCGCGAGGCGTTCCTCCACACTGGTCTGGCTGTAGGTCGCAAAAGCCTTCTTGGCCGCGGCGACGGCGCGGTCGATATCAGCGGCGGTGCCCATGGAGATGACCGCGATCGGCTTTTCCGTCGCCGGGTTGATGACCTCGAGGTCGTTGGGCTTCAGCGGGTCCACCCACTGGCCGTCGATGTAGAATTTGCGCTTGTCGAGCATGCTTTTCTCCCGTCACTTCTGTTTTTCATCGAGCCAGCCCTTGATGAGCTGGCGGTAGCGGTCGCCACCGAAACTTGGAAAATGGCCACCATGCACCAGCCGCACCGGCAGGGTCAGGAGGCGTTCCATCGAGGCGAGATAGTCCGCCGCGTCGGAATGGTAGGTATCCTCGATCAGCGGACCATCGTAGACGATGTCGCCCGAGAAGAGAATTTCGGTCGCCTTTTCATAGAGCGCAATACCCCCCGGGGAATGGCCCGGCGTGTGGACGACCTCGAACTGGCGGTCGCCGAGGTCAATGACATCGCCATCCTCGAGCAGGCGCGTCGCCGGCGCTTTCTTCACCGCATAACACGTCGAGCAATAGGGTTCAGGCGGCAGCGCGTCGAAGATCTCGTCGGTCACATAGGGGTCGGCGAGCGTGTTCTGCCGCGTCGGGTTGGCGAGCAGGTCCGCCTCGGCGGCGTGTACGGCCCGGCACTCGAATTCGTGGTGGCAGCCGATATGGTCGAAATGGGTGTGGCTCGCCACGGCGATGAGATCGCGTTCGGTGACGAGCGGCACCCATTCACGCAAGGAGACGACACCCATGCCGCTGTCGACGAGCATGTCCCGGTCACGGCCGCGCACATGCCAGACGTTGCAGCGGTAGAATTCCTGGATATAGGGTTCGCTGATCGCGGTGACGCCGTCATCGAGGCGACGAACGCTGTACCAATCCTCCGGGCGGATGCGCTGCATGTGACCCTAAACTCCCGCTCCGTCCTGAAGCACGACGATGCTATCCGCCTTCAGCCGAAGGTCAAGCTCGCCACCGATGTCAGGCGTCTCGGTCTGCGGCAGATGCGCGGTGAGGCTCGCCCCGCCCGCGGCAACGTGGCAACGGTGATGCGTGCCGAAGAAGGCGCTGGAGGTGATCCGGCCGCGCCCCAGCGAGACGGTCGGCACCGCCGCACCGGCACTGCGAAAATGCTCCGGCCGGATGCAGAGCGTCACATCCCGCCCCGCCGCCGGCAGGCCGGAAACGAAGGCGGAGGCGGGGAGGGCAACGCGGCCGAGCGCGGTTTCCACTTCGGCCTCGTTCCCCGCCGTGCCGCACACCTTGGCCGGCAAAAAATTCGCCTCGCCCATGAAGCCGGCGGAAAACAGCGAGCGCGGTCGCATGTAGATCGAGGCGGGCGTGCCGACATCCTCGATGCGCCCCTTGTTCATGACGACGATACGGTCGGCGATCGCCATCGCCTCTTCCTGATCATGCGTGACATGCACGAAGGTCGTGCCGACACGCTTCTGGATCGCCTTCAGTTCGTCATGCATCTGCCGACGCAGTTTCAGGTCCAGCGCGCCGAGCGGTTCGTCGAGCAGCAGCACGTCGGGATCGACCGCCAGCGCCCGGGCGAGCGCCACGCGCTGCCGCTGGCCGCCCGAGAGTTCGTGCGGCTTCTTGGCGGAGGACGCCCTGAGCCCGACGAGATCGAGATAGGAAAATGCCTTCTCGTAACGCTCCGCCTTGCCCATGCCGCGCATCCTGAGGCCGAAGCCGACATTGTCGCGCAGGCACATATGTGGAAAGAGCGCATAGTCCTGGAACATGGTGGTCGTCGGGCGTTTGGCCGGCGGCACAAAGGTCATGTCCCGCCCGCCGATCGCGATCGTGCCTGAGGTCGGCTCGATGAAACCGCCGAGGATGGACAGCAGCGTGGTCTTGCCGCAACCCGAGGGACCGAGCAGCACGATGAACTCGCCGGCGGCAATATCGAGCGAGACGTCGTCCAGTGCCCGGAAAGCGCCGAAAACCTTGGTGGCGTTCTTGATGGAAACGTCGGCGGTCATGAGGATTTCCCGGTTTTGCGGAAGACGGCGAGTTCCACCACGACGAGGAACACGACCGAGACGAGGAAGACCACGCTGCCGATTGCGTTGGTCCGCGGATCGAGGCCGGAGCGCAGCATGCTCCAGATCTCGACCGGCAGCGTCACATCGAAGCGCGACAGCAGGAAGGCGACGATGAACTCGTCCCAGCTGAAGGTGATGGAGAGGAAGAAGGCGGAGAGGATCGACGGCAGCAGCATGGGCGCGGTGACGAGCAACATGACCTGCCAGTCTTTTGCGCCGAGGTCGCACGCCGCCCGCTCGATGTTCACCTGATGTCCGCCCATCGAGGCATAGATGATGGCAAAGCACAGCGGCAGGTTGATCACCACATGGCCGATGCCGACGGTCAGAAGCGAAAGGCGCAGGCCCGTGACGTTCAGCATCGACAGCAGGCCGAGCCCGATGATCAGCGTGCTGACAGTCATCGGCGCGACGATGAGCCCGCGCAGCAGGCCGGAGGCCGGCAGCGTGTAGCGCGCGAAGGCATAGGCCGCGAGGAAGCCGAGCACGCAGGCGACCGCCGAGGAGAGGATCGCGACGAGAAGCGAATTGCCGAGCGCCGCCATCAGCTTGCCGTCGGCAAAGATCGCCTCGTACCAGCGCAGCGTCAGCCCGTTCAGCGGCGGCACCGGCAGGGTGCCGTCCTGGAAGGAGAACAGCACCAGCACCACGACCGGCAGGAAAATGAAGAGATAGATGAGGCCCGCATAGAGCGCCGCCAGCGCCGTGGTGAGGTGCCGCATGGTCAGGTCCTCTCCATCTTCAGCCAGCGGGCGCAGGCGATGTAGGCGAGCGTCACGACGACCATCAGAACCAGCGAGAGCGCGGCCGCCATCGGGAAATCCGCCCGTCGGCCCAGTTGCAGCATGATGACCTGCGGCAGCACCAATTCGTTGTTGCCGCCGAGGATCTGCGGCGTGATGTAATCGCCGATGCACAGCACGAAGGTCAGGAACGCGCCGACCATGATGCCGGGCAGCGTCAGCGGCAACACGACATGCCAAAAAGTCTGGAAAGCGTTCGCCCCGAGGTCTGCCGCCGCGCGGCGATAGTTCGGCGAAAGCTGGATGAGGTTGGCGTAGATCGTCAGCGTCAAGAGCATGACGAAGAAGTGCACGAAGCCGATGACCGTGCCGGTGCGGTTGGCCGAAAGCTCCAGCGGCTCGGCGATGACGCCGAGGGCGAGCAGCGCCTGATTGACGACGCCGCCCTTCGAGAGCACCAGCAGCCAGGAATAGGAGCGCACCACATAGGAGGTCCAGAACGGCAGGATGGCCATGACGAGGGCGAAACGCTGCCATTTCTTCGGCACGCGCTCGGCGATGATCCAGGCCAGCGGATAGGCGAGCAGAATGGAGATGACGGTGACGATGGCGGTAATCTCCAGCGAGACGGTGAGCCCCTTGAAGAAATGCGCCTTGCCGAAGAAGGCAATGTAGTTATCGAGCGTCCAGGTCGCGACGATCTCGCGCCCCTGCCGCGTCCAGAAACTGATCGCCGCCATATAGGCGAAGGGCACGAGGAAGAAGAACCCCGTCCAGGCGAGCGCCGGCAGGGCAAAGGCCCAGGCCTTACGGCGCTCGGCGCGTTCGAGGGCGGTGGTGGTCATGCGGTCGGGTCTCCGTTCGCGCTCTATGCTGGTGCCGCCCCTCATTCGCCTGCCGGCACCATCTTCCCGCGAGCGGGGAGACGGGGATATGCCGCACCGGCTTCCTTGACCAATGACCGGTTCGTGGGGCAAGTCCCCTCTCCCCGCTTGCGGGGAGAGGGGTAGGGTGAGGGGCGAACCTGATGCGATTGCCCAGCAACGCGGGCGACTGCGCTCCATTAAACCCTTACTGCTGCAACATCTCCGTCCACACATCCTGCATCGCCGCATCCATGTCGGCATCCGCCACCGGATAGAGCTGCGAGTTCTTCAGGTAGTCCGGCTGCCTGTCCCAGCGCAGCGCCGTCTTCTGCTGGTCGGTCAGGTGCTCGCCCGCCTTGGCGTTCGCCGGCATCGCCCAGTAGCAGGAGGAGGTCGCAAGCCGCGCCTGCCCCTCGGGACTGACGATGTACTGCACGAATTTCAGCGCCAGATCCTGCTTTTCGGAATCCTTGAAGACGCCGATCGACTGCGCCCAGCGCAGCGCGCCCTGTTTCGGGATGGTCCAGTCGAGGTTCGGCTTTTCCGCCGAAAGCCCGGCCGTCAACCATTCCCCGCCACCGACGACGATGTCCACCTCGCCGGTCGCCAGCGCCGTCTGCGAGGCGACGACGTCGCTCACCTGGCGGGCGACCTTCTTCATCTCGAACAGCTTTTCCTTGATCGCCGGCAGGTCGTCCTGCTTCAGTTCGGCGGTCTTCTTGCCGATGCCGACGCCTGTCAGGCCGACCATCGGCAGGTAATAGTCATAGAGCGCGATGCGGCCCTTGTATTTCTCCGACCAGATGACGGAGAGGTCGTCCATGTCAGCGGGATCGACCTTCGTCTTGTCGTAGGAGATCGTGTTGTAGCCGAACTTTTCCGTGACGGCATAGACCTTGCCGTCCTTCGTGGTCGTCTGCTCCATGCGCACTTCAGGAAAAAGGTCGCCGAGCGGCAATTTATCGGCCGGCATCTCGCCGAGAATTTCCATGTCGATGGCGCGCGGCACGTCGACGGCGTCGATGACAAGCACGTCCCAGTCGCCGGGGCGGGATTGCTCGATGATCGAGATCGCCGCACCCGTGCCCTCGTATTCCTTGAGGTTCACCTTGACGTTGTTGGCCTTTTCGAACGGCTCGACCAGCGCGGGATCCGTGTGATCGCACCAGACGAGCGCGTTCAACTCGTCCTGCGCCATGGCACCCGCCGGAGCGAGGACAAGAGCGGTGGCGGTGGCAAGAAGCATGCGGCGGCCGAGCCCGCCCGAAACGGTTATCTTCATCGTCTTTCCCTCTGGCTGCAGGCTGTCGGCCTGGCGGATGGCACTCATTGCGGTGCCTTGAGAAAAAGATTGAACGAGTTCATTTTTTAAGTCAATCTCATTTTTGAGGGGATTCCAACGGAGGTTCCATGGCCGGATTGCGCGCAAAACAGAAGGCGGACAGGACACGTCGCATCCTCGAAGCCGCGACCACGCTGTTTCGCCGCGAGGGCTATGACAGCGCGCGTATCGAGGACATCGCCGAGATGGCGGAGGTCTCCGTCGGCACACTCTACAACTACTACCAGAACAAGGGCGACATCCTCGTCGCGACCGTGGCGATGGAGGTGACGGAGGTGCTGGAAGCCGGCACGCGCATCGTCGCCAACCCACCGCTGAACGTCGCCGAAGCGCTGCGTGCGCTGATCGAGCAGTATTACGACCATTCGCTCTACTACCTCTCCAAGGAGATGTGGCGTACGGCCATGGCGATCTCCATCCAGCAGCCGGACATGCCGCTCTCCCGGCGCTACAGCGAACTCGACGGCCAGCTCTGCGCGCAAGTCATTCGCCTCGTCGAGACCCTGCAGGCCCGCGGCATCGTACAGGCCAGCGTCGACACCAAGGCCATGGGTGAGCTTTTCTTCAACAATCTCAACATGATGTTCATCGAGTTCTGCAAGGTCGACGCCATGCCGCTCGAAGAACTGAAGGCGCGCGTCAACACCCAGCACGAGCCCATCGCCGCGCTCATCAGCACCGTCAAGATCGTCTGAGCGACAGGAAGCCTCCCCGCATGACCGAACCGGAAACCACCGTCCTTGCCGCCGCCGATGCGCTGGTCGACGCCTTTGCGCGGCACGACCGCGAGGCCTATTTCGCCGCCTTCTCTGAAGAAGCGAGCTTCCTCTTCTACAATCTCGACCGCCGCCTCGAAAGCCGCACCGCCTACGAGGCCGAGTGGGCCCTCTGGGAGAAGCGCGACGGTTTCCGCGTGCTCGCCTGCCGTTCGACGGACCGACAGGTGCAGTTTGCCGGCAACGTCGCGATCTTCACCCACGCCGTCGAGACCGATCTTTCCATCGGTGGCGAGACCGTAAGGAACAACGAGCGCGAGACTATCGTCTTCTCCCGCGACCCGTCCGGCCGCTGGCTCGCAGTCCACGAGCACCTGTCGCCCGCGGTCTAAGTCAGCAACATTTTTCCTCGGCCTTGCCGGCCGCAAGCTGTTCGAGGATCGGGCAATCCGGCCGGTCGTCGCCGTGGCAATGCGCGGAAAGGTGCTCCAGCGTCTGCACCATCTCCTGCAGCAGGCGCATCTTTTCCTTCATCTCGGCGACATGCGCGCTGGCGATGCGCTTGACGTCGCCGGAAGCGCGTTCGCGGTCCTGCCAGAGCGCGAGCAGGTCGCGGATCTGGGCGATGGAAAAGCCGAGATCACGCGCTCGCCGAATGAAGGAGAGCGTCGAGAGGTCCTTCGCGCCGTAGACGCGGTAGCCCGCGCCCGTGCGGCCGGCCGCCCGGATGAGGCCGATCTCTTCGTAATGCCGGATCATCTTGGCGGTGACGCCCGTCGCCTCTGCCGCTTCGCCGATGTTCATGCATAGTCTCCCTTGCAGAAAGCCGCGGGAAAACATTCCGGCCGCAGCAGGATCGAGACGGTGGGCATTGCGCAAAGCGCAGTGCCTGCCGACCCATCCGGCGCGCCAGGAAAAGCCAGGCGAGCCGTCAGCATACGAGCAAAGTGGGCCGTCATCCCGTTCTGGAAATGGTCGCGCAGTGCCCCGTCTGTCAAGATCAAGCGGCCTTTTGACGCTCAGGCGGCGTCGACCGGCGAATAGCCCTCAGCTTCGATGACAGAGGCGACGGCAGAGCGGTCGCCGGCATTCTCAACCGAAACGCGCTTCGTGCCGAGATCGATCTCGATCTTGGCGGCCGGAAAGGCAGAAAGGACCGCGCCCGTGATCGTCTTGGCACAATGACCGCAGGTCATATCCGCAACAGTGAAGGCGAGGCGGGCATTGTCACTCATGAAGGGTCTCCTGATTGGTCACCCATGCTGAAACCTTCCCGCATGGCAAGGTCAAGCTCGGATCCACCGGAAAGACTCAACCGAAGAGAAGCGTGAGGAGGACCAGGAACTGGTCGCGCGCCCGCGTACCGCCAAGTCGCTCCAGGCAATCCGCCTCAAAATCCGCCTCCGCCTTGCGGGCATCTGCAAATAGGCTCGCCCCGGCTGGAGTTACATAAAGGGCGTGAGAGCGCCGGTCGTTCGGCGCCGCACGCCGCTCGATCAGACATCGCCCTTCGAGCTCGTTCATCAGCGATACGAAATTCGCCCGTTGGACACCCATCGCTCCGGCAATCTCCGATTGCTTGCGCCCGGGATTTTCCGCGATCAGGGCGAGGGCGCTGAACTCTGCCGGACGCAGGTTCATAGCCGAAAAATAGAGGAGGAAACGGTGAAGAAACTGGCCGTGCGCTCGACGGAGTTGATGCACCACGCCTTGCGCCACCAAGGAGGCGCCAAGAGCGCCTTCGGTAGTTGGCCCGTCAATTTCGCCCGCTGTTCCCATGACTTGAGCCTCTTCCCCGCGACCGGACTTCCTCCGGTGCGCAGCATGTCAAGACCATAAGGACAACCGGAGCAAGCACAAGACACGGCCTGCGCGATTGCATCTATTTTCTACACGCAACCATTAGGAGCGAAATGATTTTGCCGCCCCCAGACATTCGGTGATGCCTGGGGTCTACATGAACATCGTCTCGCTCAGCTAAAAGTAGCAACCGCTGATTAGTCCAAGGCGAATCGGTTGAGCCGTTCCTGCAGCCGCCCGATCGTCGTCACATCGGCATTGGCGAAGGCGAAGCGGAGGTAGCCGTCCTGCCGCGCACCGAAATAGCTGCCGGGCAGGCAGAGAATGCCGGCCTCCTTGGCCAGCTTCTCCGCGACCCGCGCGGAGGGCGCTTCGCCGAACGGATGGCCAATGAAGGCGAAGTAGGCGCCGACCGCGCCAACGCGCCAGGCCGGAGCGCCGGCCATAGTCGAAAGCAGCGCCTCGACCCGCCGGGCGATTTCCCGACGGTTCTCCTCGCGCCAGTCGGCCAGGAGTGGCAGGGCTGTGGCAACAGCGGCCTGGGCGGAGCGCGGCGGGCAGATCTGCAGGTTGTCCATGATCTTGGCGACCTGCTCGACCACGCCGGCACCCGCCGTGATGGCGCCGAGGCGATGGCCGGGTATGCAGAAGGATTTCGAGAAGCTGTAGAGGCTGATCAGCGTGCTCTCCCAGCCCGGCCGGCCGAACAGGTCATGCGGCCGGCCGGCACCGGCCGGCAGGAAGTCGCGATAGGTCTCGTCGAGAATGAGCCAGACACCGCGTGCGGCGCAAAGATCGTAGATCTGCGCCAGCAGGGCGGGCGGATAGACGGCGCCGGTGGGGTTGTTCGGGGAGACGAGCGCGACGGCGCGCACGTCGGGCGTAATCGCCGATGCCAGCGTCTCGATGTCAGGCAGGAACCCGTTGGCGGGGTCGCAGGCCGCAAACCGGGTCTTGATACCCAGCATCGCGAGCGTCGTTTCCTGGTTGAAATAGTAGGGATCGGTCATCAGCACCGCATCACCGGCTCCGGCGACCGCCATGGCGGCACAGATAAAGGCCTGGTTGCAGCCGGCCGTGATATGGACATTGCCGGCGACAATCGCCGCGCCGTAGGCCTCCGCCACATGCAGCGCATAGGCCTTGCGCAGGCTGTCCTCGCCTTCGATCGGCCCATAGCCCGTATAGGCGCGCGAAGCGGCATATTCGCCGAGCAGGCGCAGCATGTCGGGATGCGGCGGATAACCGGGCACAGCCTGCGACAGGTCGATCATCGGGCCGCTACGGCCATCATAGGCATCGCCCCAGGCGAAGACGGACGGGATCGGCGGGGCGGCAAGGGTTTCGACGAGCGGGTTGAAACGGGGCATTGTCATTTCCGTAGCGGTCAGGCGCGGGTCTTGCGCTGGGGGGTGGAGGGAACACGGCGCTTGGCCGGGATTGCGGTCGCGTGATGGTTTTCACCGGTCCGGCCACTGCGGCCGCGCAATATCATGCGGGCGGAGGTCTGCGGCTCGGGCAGGCTCTCTTCGAGCGAGGCAAAGAGCCAGTCGATGAACACCTTGACGATCGGCGCCTGGCGCACCGCCTGCCGGCAGGCGACATAGAACGCGTCATTGGCCGGCACCGTCAAGTCGAAGGGCACGACGAGTTCGCCGCAGGCGATGAGGTTGCTGGCGGTGATCGTGTCGCCGAGGGCGATACCCTGGCCATGCAGCGCCGCCTCGGTGGAAAGGCGCGCGTCGCTCATGAAATGCTGGCGCCCGCGCACCACGTCGATCGCATCCGCCGCCGCCAGCCAGGTGTTCCATTCGCGCCCGTCGTCACCGTGGAACAGCGTGTGGTCGGAAAGATCGCGCACCGAGCGCAGCGGACGGCTGTTGAGCAGCGTCGGACTCGCCACCGGAAAGAGCTGGAGATGCGACCAGAGCCGCGTCCAGCAATCCGGCCAGTTGCCATCGCCGTAGAGCACGCTGACATCCGTGTCGAGCGAGCGCAGATTGTCGGGATCGTTGGAGGCGATCAGCGTCACACGCACGCCGGGGAACTGGTCGGTGAAGGTGTTGAGGCGCGGGATGAGCCAGAGCGACAGGAGCGCGGGCACGCAGGTGACGGTGAGATCGCCGCGGGTCTCCGGCTGCTTCATCAGCGCCGTTGCTGCCGCGATCTCGCCGAAGGCATTGGTAACGGCGGGCAGCAGAAGCGCGCCCTGCGGCGTCAGCTTGAGCCGCTTGCCGCCGCGCTCGAAAAGAACGGTGCCAAGCGATTCCTCCAGTGCCCGTATCTGGTGGCTGACCGCGCCGTGCGTCACGTTCAGCTCGCGCGCGGCAGCCGAAACCGCGCCCCGGCGGGCGGTCGCCTCGAAGGCGCGAAGCGGGTTGAGCGGCGGCAGGCGCGAGGCCATGGAGGCGGTTCCGGTATGTGAGTTTTTCTCACACAAACCGCTACAACAATGTCAATTGATTTTCCAGCCGTTTTATTACGATACTATGAAGAACGAGGGCAAAGCCCCGGGGGAACATCATTTGGCTCGCTTCTGCTCCGGCCCCCGGTCTGCCCGCATTTCTGACAGGTGAGGTAAGGACAATGGGCGGCAGCAAGCTCGACGAACTCAAGGCAAAGTACGGCGCAAGCCACGGTGGCGAACTGTTCGACCCGGCCTTCCGCAAGGTCGCCGACAAGATCTTCACCAAGAGCGGCTCGCGCCTTGCGCCCTATGCCGGCGTACCGACCTTCCTCTCCGCACCTTACATGCCCCTTGATGCGGAAAATCCCGATTTCGGCAATCTCCAGGTCGCCATAACGGGCGTGCCAATGGATCTCGGCGTCACCAACCGCCCCGGCTCGCGCTTCGGGCCGCGCGCCATGCGCTCCATCGAGCGCATCGGCCCCTACAACCACGTGCTCGATTGCGCCCCGGTGCAGGAACTGCGCGTGGCCGATATCGGCGACGTGCCCTTCCAGAGCCGCTATCGCCTCGAGCTCAGCCATGACGACATCGAGAAGCGCTTCAACCAGATCGTGGATGCCGGCGTGATCCCGCTCGCCGTCGGCGGCGACCACTCGATCACCCATCCGATCATGAAAGCGGTCGGGAAGAAACAGCCGGTCGGCATGATCCATATCGATGCCCATTGCGACACCGGCGGCTCCTTCGACCAGACGAAGTTCCACCATGGCGGCCCGTTTCGCAACGCCGTGCTCGACGGCGTGCTCGACCCGACCCGCACGATCCAGATCGGTATCCGCGGCTCGTCGGAATATCTCTGGGAATTCTCCTATGAGTCCGGCATGACCGTCATCCACGCCGAAGAGGTGAGCGGCCTCGGCATTCCTGCCATCATCGAGAAGGCGAAGGCGATCGTTGGCGACGGGCCGACCTATCTCTCCTTCGACATCGACAGCCTCGACCCGAGCTTCGCCCCCGGCACCGGTACGCCGGAAATCGGCGGACTGACGAGCCGCGAGGTTCTGGAGCTGATCCGCGGCCTCAAGGGCATCAATCTCGTCGGCGGCGACGTCGTCGAAGTCGCCCCGCAATATGACGCCACGACCAACACCGCCCATGCCGGCGCCCAGGTGCTGTTCGAAATTCTGAGCCTTATGGTTTTCAGCCCTTCCGTGGCCCGGACCGCCTGACATACAATAGCAACAACGGGAACGCACCGGCCGGATCGATCGGCCGGCCTAACAGGAGAAAAATGACGATGCGTGACATCCTCAAGACCAATGTCAGCCGCCGCGCGGTGCTGGGTGCCGGCGTTGCCGGTGCCTCGCTGCTGGCCATGCCGGCCGTGCTGCGCGCCCAGGACAAGTCGCTGAAGGTCGGCGTGTATGGCGGCTACTTCAAGGATTCGTTCGACAAGAACATTTTTGCCGATTTCACCAAGGAGACCGGCATCGCCGTGGAATCGGTCGCCGAGCCGACCGGCGAAGCCTGGCTCGTCCAGCTCGAACAGGCCGCCAAGGCCGGCCAGGCCCCGGCCGACGTCTCGATGATGTCGCAGGTCGCCATGCTGAAGGGCCAGTCGACCGAACTCTGGGCCGCTCTCGACACGGCCAAGATCCCGAATTCATCGAACCTCATCGACCATTTCGTCAACAAGTATCCCGACGGCCGCGTCGCCGGCATCGGTGCCGTCGCCTGGTACATCACGCTCGTGACCAACACGGATGTCTACAAGGAAGCGCCGACCTCCTGGAATGCGCTGTGGGATCCGGCCAACGCCGACAAGCTCGGCCTGCTGGCGCTCGTCTCGAACTCGTTCCTCCTGGAAGTGACCGCGAAGACCCATTTCGGTGGCACCAACGCGCTCGACACCGAGGAAGGCCTCGTTAAGGCCTTCGAGAAGCTCGCCGAAGTCAAGCCGAACGTCCGCCTGTGGTATCGCGACGAGGCGCAGTTCGAACAGTCGCTGAAGTCGGGCGAAATCCCGATGGGCCAGTACTACCATGACGTGACGGGCCTTGCCGCAAAGGATGGCCAGCCGGTCCGCTCCACCTTCCCGAAGGAGGGCGGCATCATGGATTCCGGTTGCTGGGCCCTGTCACGCGCCTCCGAAAAGGCCGAAGAAGCCCACACCTTCATCAACTACATGTGCCAGCCGAAGATCCAGGCGCTCCTGTCGCGCAAGGTCGGTACCGCCCCGACACTGAAGCGCGATCTGCTCGACCTCACGGCGGAAGAGTTCGCCGCGGTGTCCTCGGACATCGAGCCGATTATCCCGCGCTATGACCTCTACACGTCCAAGGCCGACTGGCTGAACCAGAAGTGGACGGAAATGATCGCGGGCTGAGCCGCGCCTTCCAGAACTCGACCGGCCGGCTGAACAATCAGCCGGCCGGCCCCAAAACCGTCAGCGCCGAGCGGAGCTCCAATGTCCGGATTGACCCTCCAGAATATCGTCAAGCAGTTTGGTACCTTCACGGCCGTCAAGAATGTCGAGCTGACGGTTCCGCACGGCACCTTCGTCTGCCTTCTCGGCCCGTCCGGTTGCGGCAAGACGACCCTGATGCGGATGGTCGCCGGCCTCGATCTTCCGACGAGCGGCGCCATCAAGCTCGACGGCAAGGACATTACCAACGTGCCGACCCACAAGCGGGAGCTCGGCATGGTCTTCCAGTCGCTGGCACTTTTCCCGCACCTGACGGTCGGCGAGAACATCGCCTATTCGCTGCGCATCCGCGGCGTCGGCAAGGAAGAGCAGAAGAAACGCGTCGACGAGCTGCTCGCGATGATCCACCTTACAGGCTACGCGGACCGCCCGGTCGCAAAGCTCTCCGGCGGCCAGCGCCAGCGCGTCGCGATCGCCCGCGCGCTCGCCATCTCGCCGAAACTCTTCCTGCTCGACGAACCGCTCTCCGCCCTCGACGCGAAGCTGCGCGAGGCCATGCAGGTGGAACTGCGCCAGCTGCAGCAACGCCTCGGTATCACCACCATCGTCGTCACCCACGACCAGCGCGAGGCCATGACCATGGCCGACACGGTCGTCGTGATGAGCGGCGGTGAAATCCGCCAGGCCGCCGCGCCCGTCGAAATCTACCGCCGCCCGGCCGACACCTTCGTCGCCGACTTCATCGGCATGACCAACCTCATCGACTTCTCCGCCGACGGCGCCGGCGCGAGCGTGCTCGGCGCGCAGGTGCCCGGCCTTTCCATCCCGGCGGGCCTCAAATCCGGCATCATCTCGGTGCGCCCGGAAGACGTGCACCTCACCGCCGCCGGCAACGCCCCGATCACGGGGACCGTCACCTTCGTGCGCGATCTCGGCGGCACGATCGAGACCTTCGTCGAGGCGGCCGGCAAGCAGGTCGTCGCCGTCTCCATGCCGAATGCCCGGCCAGACGTTGCCGTCGGCCAGACCGTCGGCATCCAGCTCAACCCCGGCGATTGCGTGGTGCTGAAGTCATGAGACGCGAGGCCCCGCAGAAGTTTTCCGACTACGGCCCGCTGTTCTTTCCCGCGGGCATGCTGATCGTCTTCTTCGTCGTGCCCTTCGCGACGATGATCGCCGTCTCCTTCTTCCGCCGCGACCCGGCGGGGTTCTACTCGCCCGATTTCGTCTTCGACAACTATGCCCGCTTCCTGAGCCTGTTCTTCGGCAAGGTGCTCGGCTTCTCGCTGTTCCTGGCGATTACGGTCGCCATCTGCTGTGTGGTGCTCGCCGTCCCCTTCACATATCTGCTCTCGCGCGCCCGGCGAAAGACGCAGGTGCTCTGGCTGGTGGCGCTGCTCTCCATCCTGTCGCTGTCGGAAGTCATCATCGGCTTTGCCTGGTCGACCCTCTTCTCGCGCACCGCCGGTATTACCAATCTGCTCGTGATGCTCGGCATCATGAACGAGGCGGTGGCCCTCAACCCGAGCTTCGGCGCGGTGTTGACCGCCATGACCTACCAGGCGCTGCCCTATACCGTGCTCGTGCTCTATCCCGCGCTGGTGCGGCTCGACCCCACCCTGACGGAGGCCGCGCGCACGCTTGGCGCCTCGCCGGTAAAATCCTTCTTCACCGTGGTCGTGCCGGCGCTCAGGAACACCATCGTCGCGACGCTGATCATGGTGTTCATCTTCGCGCTCGGCTCCTACCTCCTGCCGCAGATCCTCGGCCGGCCGCAGCACTGGACGCTCTCGGTGCTCATCACCGACCAGGCGATCTACCAGTCCAACATGCCGTTCGCCGCCGCCATGGCCGTGTTCCTCGTGCTCGTCACGCTCGGCCTCGTCGCACTCACGGTCTATGCCGGTCGCAAGGGAGAAGCCGCATGAACGCGCTTCTGCAGAAGGTCTATTTCGGCCTTATCGGCCTCTTTCTCTCGCTGCCGATCATCGTGGTGGCCGGTGTCTCGGTCAACGAGAAGCAGACGCTCGCCTTCCCGCCGCAGGGCTTTTCGCTCGGCTGGTACGGCGAAATCTTCACCAATGTCGAATGGCGCAACGCACTCTTCGCATCGATAACGCTCGCGGCTCTTTCAGCGGCCGTCGCGCTCGCCATCGCCCTGCCGCTCGCCTGGTTTCTCTGGCGCCGCCACGCGCCCTGGGCAAACATCTTCCAGCTGCTCGGCGTCGCGCCCTTCACGCTGCCGCCGGTCATCACCGCGCTCGGCCTTCTCACCTTCTGGGCGACGACCGGCTTCTACGGCCAGCCCGCGACGGCCGTCATCAGCCATGCGATCTTCTTCGTGACGCTGCCGCTGGTCACGCTCTCGCTCGGCTTCTCTTCCATCGACCGTTCGCTGGTGGAAGCAGCCGCCACGATGGGCGCCGACGACCGCACGATCTTCCGCACGGTGGTCCTGCCGCTCATCCTGCCCTATCTGATCTCCGGCTATGCCTTCGCCTTCGTCCTGTCGCTCAACGAATATATCGTTGCCTACATGACGATCGGTTTCACGATGGAGACACTGCCGATCAAGATCTTCAACGCCCTGCGCTACGGCTATACGCCGACGATGGCCTCGGTCACCATCCTCTTCGTCGCCATCGCCGCCACCATCTTCGGTCTCGTCGCCCGCTTCGGCGACCTGCCGAAGCTGCTCGGCGCCATGTCGTCGCGGGACTAGAGCATTTCCAGCCGAAGCGAAATCGCTTCGGCGTCGGATAATGCGGCAAAGCAAGGATCGAGAGTACGTCCGGAAGGCGGGGACCGATCCTCCGTCCGGGAACACGAAAGACAACAGGTTAGGGCGTTTTCGCGGCTCGAAGACAAGCGATAACGCCCTGACGGCCCGTCAGGAGCGGGACGCTTGCTGCCGGAAGGCCACAACGAACAGGAGCCCGCATGCGGATCGCCGCCCTCCAGATGCACGCCATTGCCGGCGACGGCGAGGCCAATATCGAGCGCATCGCGGCAGCTGCCGCCGATGCGGCAGCCGGCGGTGCCAGGCTGCTCGTCGTGCCGGAACTTGCCGTTCCCGGCTATGGGGCAGGGGAGGCGGCCTTCGGCCGTCTCGCATCCCCCGCAACGGGTGACGTTGCCACGCGCCTCGGCGCGATCGCCCGCGACAACGCCCTTGCCATCGTCGCGGGCTTTGCCGAACAGGACGGCACGCATGTCTACAACAGCGCGCTCTTTACCGATGGCATCGGTACCAACGCCGTCTACCGCAAGTCCCATCTCTATGGCGACTACGAGCGCGCCGCCTTCCGCACCGCCGCACCTGCCTCCGTCATGGTGGAACTCGGCGGCATCCGGCTCGGCATGCTGATCTGCTACGACGTGGAGTTTCCGGAAAACGTCCGGCGTCTCGCGCTCGCCGGCGCCGATCTCGTCCTCGTGCCCACGGCGTTGCCGAAGGGCTCGTCCGGCACTTTCATCGCCAATCACATGATCCAGGTACGCGCCTTCGAGAACCAGGTCTTCGTCGCCTATATCAACCATTGCGGCGCCGACGACCATTTCACCTATGCCGGCCTGTCACGCATCGCAGCGCCCGACGGCAAGCTGCTCGCCGAAGCGCCGGCAGAGGGCGAAACCCTGCTCTTCGCGGAAATCCGCCCCGAGGATTACGCGAAGTCACGCGCGGAAAACACCTACCTCATCGATCTTGGCCGTCAGGGCTGAACCGCCTAAAGGCTGATCAGAGCCGTTCCGGCGACCGCCAGCGCCGCGCCCAGCCATGCCAGCGGCGGCGGCACGGCGCCGGTGCGGGCCCAGATCATGGGCAGGATCACGACCGGCGTCATCGATGACAGCGTCGAGACGATGCCGACGCTGCCATGTGCCAAGGCGGCCATCAGCAGCGACATGCCCAGGCCCACACCGAAAAAGGCAGAGCCGACCGCAAGGCTCAGCGACCTTTTTCCGATCTGCGCCGCCGGCTTTACCACCGGATGCGGAACCGCCATGAGAAGCAGGAAGAACAGGGCCGCAATCCCGGAGCGCACGGCCATTGCCGTGAAAGGTTCGGCCCCGGCCGCCATTGCGGGACGAGCAGCAAGGCTTCCGAGCGCCTGACCAAGCGCCGTAACGACGCCCAGTACGATACCGAGCCACGAGATCCGCTCGGTTCCTTTGGACTTCGCCGTACCTCGAGCACCGATCGCGAGCAAGATCCCCAAGAGAACGCAAGCGATACCGGCTCCTTGCTGGCCGTCTATCGTTTCCCCGAGGAAAAGGTAACCGAACAGGACGGCAAAGGGTGCGGTGAGCGAGAAGAGCAGGGCCGTGGTGCGAGGGCCGGCGGTATAGATCGCCGCAAAATAGGTCGTACTCGCGATAATGATGCCAAAAAGGCTGGAAACGGCAAGAAAACCGAGCTGCCAGAGCCCTATCGTGCGCCAGCCACCGACGGCGAGGGATACGGCGGCCGTCATGAAAAAGGCGGTGCCCATCTGCAGGCGCGCAAGATCGAGAAGCGGTAGGCGGCCGCGCAATTCGCTGACGAGCATGCTGCTCATCGCAATGCAGATGGCGGCGCAAAGGGCAAGGATTTCGGCGAGATACATGGAAAGACCGGACGAATGATCGCCCGGCCTATCGCACAGATTTCCCCTAGCGGATAGAGCCTTTCACGGCCGCCCTCCGCTCAGGCCTGAAAGGTGATGCGGCCGTCGCAAATCGTCGTGACAGGGCGGATCGCGGCGAGCTTCCCGTGCTCGGCCGCCTCGACATTGTCCGAGAGCACGACGACATCCGCGAGATAGCCCGCCTTCAGCATGCCCTTGCGGTCTTCCATGAACTCGACCCAGGCGCCATTCTTCGTATAGGCGGCCAGCGTCTCGGCCAGCGAGAGCCGTTCGTCCTTCAGGCCCTCCTTCCAGAGACCACGCGTCATGGCGCATTCGATGCAGTTCATCGGGTCGAGCGGGGAAACCGGCCAATCCGTAGCGAAGACGATCTCCGCCCCGGCATCGACCAGCGTGCGCCAGGCGAAAGCATAGGGCCAGCGGTCTTCGCCGATGTAGGAGAGGTAGGGCTCGACCGGCAGGCCGGCGCTGCCCGGCGGATGGGTCGGCTGCATCGAGGCGACGGTGCCGAGTTCCTTGAAACGCCCGATATCTTCGGGATGCACGACCTCGATATGCTCAATGCGGTTGCGGCTGTCGCGCTTGCCGTTCGCCTTGATGGCGGCCTCGTAGCCATCAAGCACCATGCGCACGGCGCCGTCGCCGATGGCGTGAACCGCCACCGGCAGGCCCAGCTTGTCGGCGGCAATCGCGATGCTGTCGAAGTGTTCCTGCGAGAACAGCGGGTCGCCCTTCCAGCCAGGCTGGTGTGCATAGTCGTCGATGAAAACGGCGGTGCCCGATTCCGTCACGCCGTCCATGAAGAGCTTGACGAAATCGCAGCGAAGGCGATCGGTGTTGAAGCGGTTACGCCACGCGGCCGCCTTCGTCTCGAGATCCGAGAGCGGCATGAAATTCTTCATGTGGAAGGGCATGCGCACGCGCACCGGCAGGCCCACCGTACGCTCGATCTCGTCGAGCATTTCAAGCTGGTAGAGGCTGCCGTCCATGTTCTGCAGCGAGGTAATGCCGAGCGAAGCCACATAGGCAAGGCCCCGCTTGATGACCTCGATATCGCCGGCACGCTCTTCTGCCGTCACATGCTCCGGGTCGCCGCCGGTGCCGACACCGAGCATTTCGCGCCCGCCGGTCTCGCCGAAGGCGGAAACGGGGCGGATGGCGTTGCTCTCGCGCAGTTCACCGATCGCGAGGCCATCGTCGGCCATGACGATCTCGTTGCCGACGCCGACATCTCGCCCTTCCAGGATGCCGCCCATCCTGAGCGCCGTCGTATTGGCCCAGGCGGTGTGGTGGTCGGGCGCGACGATCAGCAGCGCGCGGTCCGGCAGGATCCGGTCGAGATGATGCCGCGTCATGCGCTCGTCGTCAGAGAGGATCGTGTAGTCCGCCTGCTGCGCGATGAGGAGCTGGCGCTCCGGATAGTCGGCGGCATAGCCTTTCACGGCCTTTTCGAGGGCGTCAAATCCCTTGACGCCGGCCAGCGACAATTCGGTGAGTTCGGCCGAACCGCCGAAGATGTGCATGTGCGCTTCGTTGAAGCCGGGCAGGACAGTCCCGCCCTTGGCGTCGATCACATGGGTGTCGGGCCCCGAAAAGGCATCGATCTCCGCTTCGGAGCCGACGGCCAGGATGCGGTTTCCGGCAATGGCGACCGCATTCGCCCGCGGGTTCGCCGCATCCATGGTCAGCACCCGCGCATTGCGGATGATAAAGCTCGCTTCCGTCTGCATGGCGTATCCTTGAAATGCGTTCAGATTGCCCGGCGGCAAAGCGCCCGGAAGAACGTGAAATTGTCCTGGTTCTCCTCGTCGCCCAGCGGCTCCGGCTGGGAGGAGAGCTTGACGATGACGGTCTCAGTGCTCGGATCGACATAGAGCCACTGGCCGTGGATACCGATCGCGCAGAAGGCACCGTCGGCTTCGCCCGACTGGTACCACTGGCTGCGGTAGCGCCCGTTCGGCAGGTCGACATTGCGGCCCTGCTGCCAGGCCTCCCGGTCGCCGTTCTCCTGCATGTCGCGGATCCAGCCTTCCGGCACGATCTGCCGGCCGTTGCGCACGCCGTGGTTCCGCAGCAGTTCACCAAGACGGGCAAGGTCGCGCGCCGTCATGGAAACGCCACCCGCGGTGCGCGGCGTGCCGATCGCGTCCACCGTGATGTTGGCATTGCCCTTGGCACCCATCGGCTTCCAGAGAAGATCGGAGGTGAGGTCGGCAAAACGAGCGCCGGTGACGCGCTCGATGACGACGCCGAGCAGATCGGCATTCGGCGAGGCATAATAGAACGGCCCGCCATGCGGCCGCTCGGCCTTCTCGAGGGTTACGAGGAAGGAGGCGAGCGTTTCCGGCGCAATGTTCGGCTCCGGCGGGTTCCAGAGCATGGCGCGGCGATAGCGCGCGAAGGCGCCGTGCGGGTCGAGATAGGCTTCCTCGAAATCCAGGCTGACGCGCATGTCGAGCACGTCGCGATAGGTGCAGTCGCCATAGACGCTGCCCTTGGCCTCCGGCAGGTAATCCGCCACCGGCCGGTCGGGATCGATCAGTCCGTCCGCCTCCAGGATGCCGGAGACGACGGCCGTCAGCGACTTCGAGATGGAGAAGACAAGGTGCGGCGCATCCGGATTGGCATGCGGTGCGTAATATTCAGCGACGATCTCGCCCCGGCGCATCATTACGAAGGCGTCTGTATGGGCGAAGTCGAGGAAGGCGCGGGCGCTCGCGGCACCGGCAAGGCCTGTCTCCATCGCCGCATCGAGAAAGGCGTCGCTGGGAAGCGGCGCTTCGGCGGCCGGCACCTCTGCCGCAATCACCGCCGTCGGCACGAGATCGCGGACATTCTGAAAGGTCCAGCGGCTATAGGGGGCAGTGCGCCAGTTGGCGAGCGTAACATCCGCACGGGTAAAGCCGTGCTCGTCCTTGAACGTCTTCATCATGACATAACCAACTGAAGCGCGGGAAGGCGCAAAGCCTTCCCGCGTCCAGCTGTCCTCGGTTTTCGCGGCCTTGCCGCTTACTTCTGCAGTTCGGTCCAGATCTTCGTGTAGAGCTGCTGCACATCCGGTTCGCAGCTTGCAAGGAATTGGCCTGCAGGCTCGAATTCAGCCGGCACGACCAGTTCCGGCGCATTCTGCATTTCCGCCGGCAGGAACTTTTCGGAACCCTTGATGCCGTTGGAATACTTGGCGAAGGCGGAGATCAGGGCCGCGTTTTCCGGATCCATGATGAAGTTCATGAACAGCTTGGCATTCTCGGTGTTCTTCGCATCCTTCAGCAGCGCGACGCTGTCCATGAAGTAGGGGAAACCTTCCTTCGGGTAACCGAACTTGATGTCGGCGTTCTTCAGGCGCGAGCGCATGATGGCGCCGTTCCAGTAGTAGACGGCGGCATAGTCGCCGGCCGGCAGCTTCTCGGTCACGCTGTAGTCCATGGCGAGCCATTTCGTCTTCGCCTCGACGAGCTTGTCGCGGACCTTGCGCAGCACGTCCTTGTCCATCGTGCACCATTCGCCGCCGAAGTACTTGATGGTGGCGAAGAGCACGTCGTTCATTTCCGGCGCGACGTTGATCTTGCCGGCAAGTTCCGCCGGCGGATCCAGGAAGATCGCCGAAGTGTTGATGTCGCCCTTGTAGACGGAAGCGTTGACGCCAATGCCGGTCAGGCCCCACTGCCACGGAACGGTGTAGTGACGGCCGGGATCCCACGGCACGTCGACCCAGCGCGTATCGACATTCTTGAAGTTCTCCATCTGGTCCGGACGGGCTTCCTGCAGCAGGCCTTCCTTGACCCAGATCTGCACGTAGTTCGCCGACGGTACGACGATGTCGAAGCCGTGGCCGCCGGCGCGGACCTTGGCAAGTGCTGTGTCGTTCGAATCGTAGTCCGTGACCGTCACTTTGACGTCGAACTTCGCCTCGAATTTCTTGATCAGCTCCGGGTTGGTGTAGTCACCCCAGTTGTAGATGTTGAGCTCGCCCGCTGCCGAGGCGGCACCCGCCGTCGCCAGCATGGCAATGGCCGCCGTCGCGGTCGTCGTCATCCATTTCATTTTCATTCTCTGTTCCTCTCTGTCGTTTGTTCGTCGAGATGATTACTGTTTTTTTCGGTTGATGAAGAAGAAGATCACGACGAGTGCCGTCGAAAGCGCTAGGAAGACCGTGGCGATGGCGTTGATCTCGGGTGTCGTCTCGCGCCGGAGCTGTCCCAGCATGTAGGTCGGCAGGGTATCCTGACCACCGGATTTCACGAACTCCGTGATGACGACGTCATCCAGGGAGATGACGAAGGACAACATGAAGCCAGCGATGACCGCCGGGCGCAGCAGCGGCAGGGTCACATGCCGGAAGGTCTGCCAGCGCGAGGCATAAAGGTCGGCCGCCGCCCGCTCCAGCGTCAGGTCCATGCTCTCCAGCCGGGCACGGATGGGCAGGTAGGCGAAGGGAATGCAGAAGGCGGTATGTGCCACGATCAGGTAGCCGAGCCCCGAATAGCCTGTCCAGACCTTGATGCGCGAGAAGACGATGAGCAGCGCCACGGCCGTCACGATTTCCGGTACCATCAGCGGCTGGTTGATGAGCGCATACTTGAAGGTGAGGCCGCGATAGGGCGTCGTGCGCGTCGTCGCGAGAGCCGCCATGGTGGCGGCGATCGTGGCAAGGAGAGCGGCCCAGACCGCGATGATCAGCGAGCGGATGGCCGCGTCCTGAACGGCCGCGTTCTGCCAGGCGGCGACGAACCAGCGTGCCGAGAAACCATCCCAGCGCGACAGAGATTCTGCCCCGTTGAAGGAGTAGATGACCAGCGCCGCGATCGGCAGGTAAAGCGCAAAAAAGGTGAAGAGGGTGATAAGCCCGAAACCGGGCTGCGAGCGGATGTCGAAATGCGATTTAAACATGGCTCGAACCTCCCCGCGAGGCATTGCGCACGTAGAAGATCAGCGCAACCATCACCAGCGCCATCAGGGTGATAGACATGGCGGCGCCGAGCGGCCAGTTGCGGCCCGATCCGAACTGCATCTCGATGAGGTTGCCGAGCATCATGTTCTTGCCGCCGCCGAGCACGCGCGGAATGACGTAGGCACCGAGCGAGGGAATGAAGACGAGGATGGAGCCGGCGATGATGCCGGGCTTCACCAGCGGGATCACGATGCCGCGCAGGACCTGCAGGCGGCTCGCATAGAGATCGTAGCCCGCTTCCACCAGCCGGAAATCGAGCTTCTCGATCGAGGCATAGAGCGGCAGCACCATGAGCGGCAGATAGACATAGGTCATGCCGAGCAGGTTGGCAGTGTCCGTGTACATGATCTGCAGGGGGGAATCGATCACGCCGAGCCAGATCAGGGCGTTGTTGAGCAGACCTTCGTTGCGGATGACCTGCTGCATGGCGAAAGTGCGGATCAGAAGGTTGGTCCAGAACGGGATCGTCACCAGGAAGACCCAGATCTCACGGGTATGCGCCGGGCGCGTCGCGATGAAGTAAGCGGTCGGAAAGCCGAGGATCAGGGTGAGGAGCGTCGTGAAGAACGACAGCTGGAGCGAGCGCCAGATAATCGACAGATGCGCATCCGCAAGCCCGAGCGTATCGTCGAATATGTCGCGCTGGAAGAAGACCGAGACCCAGCCGTCGAGCGAGAACTCCCCGAACTTGACATCACCGTAGTCGCCCTTCGCCATGAAGGAGTAGAGCAGCATCACGAGCAGCGGGCCGACGGCCGCAAAGAAGATGATGAGCAGGGCCGGCGTGCTGAGCAGCCAGCGGGAGCGGATGTCCTTTTTCTGCGCCGCGAGAGCGGCCTGCTGTGCGCCGCTCATCGTCAATCCCTCAAGATCTGGGCGACGTCGTCGCTGAGGCTGATGCCGACCACCTCGTCCTTCGAAAAGCCGCAGGACCCGCTGCGGGTATTCTGCTGGCGCACGGTGAAGGTCGTGCCGTCCTCGAGGCGAATGTGGAAATGCGTGTCCGTGCCGAGATAGACGATTTCGTGGATGGTGCCGCGCAACACCGAAGACGGCGAGGGGGCTGCGACCTGGGCATGTTCGGGACGGACGACAACCGTCACCTTGCCGCCGGGCGTCAGGTCGGCCGGGAAGGTCGCCGGGATCTCCGCGCCGGAGGAGAGCCGCACGCGGGCCCGGTCGCCGGAAACCGCAACGACCTCGGCCGAAAGGAAATTCGTCTCGCCGATGAAGTCGGCCACGAAACGTTCGGCCGGACGGTCGTAGATATCCCAGGGCGAGCCCACCTGGCGCACCGTGCCCGTCGACATGACGGCGATGCGATCGGACATGGTGAGCGCTTCCTCCTGGTCATGCGTGACGAAGACGAAGGTAATGCCGGTTTCGGTCTGGAGGCGCTTCAGCTCCATCTGCATGGACTTGCGCAGTTTCAGGTCGAGCGCGGAAAGCGGTTCATCGAGCAGCAGCACCTTCGGTTGCGGCGCGAGAGCCCGGGCGAGCGCCACGCGCTGCTGCTGGCCGCCGGAAAGCTGGGTGACCGGATTGTCGCCGCGCCCATCCAGATGGACAAGCTTCAGCATGTCCTTGACGACGCTGTCGATTTCCGAGCGAGGCTTGCCCAGCATCTTGAGGCCGAAACCGATGTTCTCGGCCACCGTCAGGTGCGGGAAGAGGGCATAGTTCTGGAAGACCGTGTTGACGGGCCGCTGGTTCGGCAGAAGGCTGGAAATATCCACGCCATCGAGCAGGACCTGTCCTTCGGTCGGCAGCTCGAAGCCGGCGATCATACGCAGGAGCGTAGTCTTGCCGCAGCCGGAAGGGCCGAGAAGGGTGAAGAATTCATTCGACCGGATATCCAGCGTCACATTGTCGACGGCCTGGAAATTGCCGAACCATTTCTTGATGCCATGCATGCCGATGGCACCGCCATGGGCCGCGGTCGTTCGGGTCTCAGTCATCGGTTCCCCGTTTATCGTCCGGCCGCCCGAGCGTGCTCCGCCCAAAGCGCCGGCTGTCCTCTGTCCGACCGCTGATCGCGGTTCTTATGTGATAGGCTTATCTTGCTTATGATCACAACAAATCATAATTTGATCAAATCTGTAAAGGGTGATTTTGAGCTTTGCGATTTTATCCGCCTTGCGTGCAAGGGTCGCAGAATTCAGCCCAGAGACGATAAGCCGGCAGAGGCCGGGTCGACAGAGGGGAGGGTTTCCGCATGCTGGTTGCTGCCGGTCGCGAAGCGTCCGAATCCGCCAAGCAATGGGTCTACCGCGTGCTGCGGCGGGCCGTCATGACGGGCCAGTTCGAGCCGGGCGATCCGGTGACGATCAATGGCCTGGCCGAATCCCTCGGCGTCAGCGCCATGCCGGTGCGCGAGGCGCTGCACAGGCTGGTTGCCGACGGCGCGCTGGAACTGCTCGATAATCGCCGCGTCCGCGTGCCGGACATCGATCCGCAGCGCTTCGAAGAGGTGCTGGAGGCCCGCATCGCGCTCGAAACCCGCGCCGCCGAACGCGCCATGCCCTTCATCGACGAGGCCCGACTCGCGCGCCTGCGCGCCTTCGACCAGCAGGCCGACGAGGCACTGGCACGGCGCGATTTCGGCCGCCTCGTGGAGGCGAATTTCGATTTCCACCGCTGCCTCTACGAGGCCCGGCCGGGCACGGTGATGCTGCCGCTGATCGAATCCCTCTGGCTGCGCCTTGCGCCCTTCATGCGCCGGGCGGGCGAAACCCTTTCCGCCACCTACCAGATCGACCGCCACGCCGAAGCGCTCGCCGCCATCGTCGCGCGCAATCCCGACGCGCTCAAGGCGGCCATCGCCGCCGACATCCGCGACGGCACGGGCCATCTCGGGCAGATGCATTTCGAACAGATGGGCGCCGCGCGGAAGGCGAGTTGACGGCACCGGGGTTTCCACGACAACCCGACCGGTATTCTTCTTTGGTGAGCGCTTGCAGAAAGGGGCAGATCGCCGGTAAAGCTCTCGGCGACTGCCAAGCCCGCGCACCGGAGGATGCCATGAACGACAACAATGTTCTGAAATTCGAACGCCGGAAGCCGCAGCAGGAAAACAAGAACACTCCGAAGGCGCCGCAACCGAAAAAGGGCCTCATCTGGATAGCCGTTCTCGCGGTGATCGTCCTTGTCTGGGCCTATTACCAGTTCATCGCGCCACAGACGCTGTAAGCGGGCGGGACCGATCGTCGAAGGAGGCCCCAATGGCGCACGGAGAAAATCCCCTCGACAAGGATATCGACACCATCGGCGGCGCCTGCCACTGCGGCTCCGTCCGCTTCCGAGTTCGCCTTGCAAATGGGCTGCACAGCGCGCGCCGTTGCTCCTGTTCCTATTGCCGCATGCGCGGCGCCATCGCGGTTTCCGCCAATCTCTCCGACATCGCCATCGAGGAGGGCGAGGAGCTGCTTACCCTCTACCAGTTCAACACGAAGACAGCGAAACACTACTTCTGCGCACGCTGCGGCATCTATATCCACCACCAGCGCCGCTCCAACCCTGAGCAATACGGCGTCAACGTCGCCTGCCTCGAGGGCATCAGCCCCTTCGATTTTTCCGAAATTCCAGTCAACGACGGCGTCTCGCATCCATCCGACAGGCCAGCCGGAAGCGGCCCAAGCCTTGCGGGCGTGTTGCGGTTCATTCCGGCTGATGAGTCCGAGCCCTAAGAGACCGGCAAACGATCACATAAGCTTAATTATGGAACGCAAATACAGGCAGCGCCCCGGCGCATCCGGGGCGCTGTAACCGTCAAGCGGCCCTGCGCTTGCGGAACGGCCCGTGGGGGATTTCCGGCGGGGCGAAGCTTTCGGCGCTGGCACGGTCCCAGCGGTCGTGCCAGTCGGCCAGTTCCGGAATTTCCGAGCCGGAGACGAGAAAGCCCTCGGGCAGATAGGGATAGGCCTCGTTGCCGTCGAGGAACTCGTTGTCCTTCTGCCGGAACATGAAGTGGTAAGGCATGAAATCGCTCGGATCGCCAAGGCCGGCGGCACCGGCGATCTCGCCCAGCGCATGCATGGTATTGCGATGGAACCGCGCGACGCGATCGCTCTTGTCGCCAAGATCGATCGCGCGCTGACGCACGGGGTCCTGGGTGGCGATGCCGACCGGACAGCGATTGGTGTGACAGGACTGCGCCTGGATGCAGCCGATGGCAAACATGAAGCCGCGCGCGGCGTTGCACCAGTCCGCGCCAAGGGCCAGCGTGCGGGCAATGTCGAAGGCGGAGACGATCTTGCCCGCCGCGCCGATGCGGACCTGGTTGCGGATGCCTGCGCCGCGCAGCGTGTTGTGCACGAAGGTCAACCCCTCGAGCATCGGCATCCCGACGCGGTTTGCGAACTCCACCGGGGCGGCGCCCGTTCCGCCCTCCGCACCGTCGACCACGATGAAATCGGGAACGATGCCCGTTTGAAGCATGGCCTTGACCATGCTCATGAACTCACGGCGATGACCGATGCACAGCTTGAAGCCGACCGGCTTTCCGCCGGAGAGCTCACGCAGCTGCCCGACGAACCGCATCAGGCCGATCGGGGTCGAGAATGTGCTGTGCGCAGCCGGTGAAATGCAGTCGATACCCATCGGAATGCCACGGGCCTCCGCGATTTCCGGCGAGATCTTCGAGGCCGGCAGCATGCCGCCATGGCCGGGCTTTGCCCCCTGGCTCAGCTTGATCTCGATCATCTTGATCTGGGGATCGGCAGAAAGCTGGGCGAATTTTTCAGGCGAAAAGCGGCCATTCTCGCCGCGGCAGCCGAAATAGCCGGATGCGACCTGATAGATCAGATCGCCCCCGCCCTGCCGGTGGTAGCGGCTGATGCTGCCCTCCCCCGTATCATGCGCGAAGCCGCCCTTGCGCGCGCCGGTGTTGAGGGCGAGGATGGCATTGCCCGAGAGCGAACCGAAGCTCATGGCCGAGATGTTGTAGAGGCTGGCTTCATAGAGCTGCCGGCAGGCCGGCCCACCGACGCGCACGCGGAAGTCCGTGTCCGCAATGGCGACCGGCGTCGCGGAATGGGTGAGCCAAGCATAGCCGGAACCGTAGACATTCTCGATCGTGCCGAACGGCCGCTTGTCCTCCACCCCCTTGGCGCGCTGATAGACGAGACCGCGGTCCTGCCGGTTGAACGGGACTGCGTCATTGTCGCTTTCGATGATGTACTGGCGGATTTCCGGCCGGATGCTCTCCAGCAGGAAGCGCAGATGCCCGACCACCGGATAGTTGCGCAGGATCGCGTGCCTGTGCTGGCGCAGATCGTGAATGCCGAGAAGGAACAACGCACCGCAGGCCGCGGCGACGAGGAACAGCCAGCCGCTATAGAGCAGCGCGCCGCCGAGGGAGGCGAATGCAGCCACCCCGACAAGGAAGAACACTGCATAACGCTGGTTGGAAACGAGGGCCTTTACCATATGTCTGGTCCGAAAATCGCTGGTATCGTGGGGAGATCGATGTGATCGGGGCGTTCGAGGAAGAGATGCGGCGAACGACGCCACCATGCCGGTACCACATCTTTGTGTCAGCAGATGTTTACCGGACGGTAAAGGCAATCGTTCGCCGCGCCTCACGTCACTTGAAGCCTGCGCCCGCCAGCTTCTCTGTCAGCACAGCGCGATCCTCGATGGATTGCAGGCGCACCGTCAGGGCCGTGCTCTTCACCGGAACCTGCGGCGGCAGGGAGAAAGCGATGCCCGGCAGGTTTTCCGCCGCCCACTGCCTGAAACGGGGCAGCTTGTTCGGACCGCTGATGGGGAAGGTGTGACTATATCGAAAGCTCATATCTGGCTCTTTCTGAACAGGGGCAAGGCGGCGGCACGACGACGCGTCCGGCCTTGCTCCGCAGGTTTTCTTCTTGGGTCGGAAAGCGAAATCCTGGCGCCGCGCTTGCATTTGCAGTTCGCAGCGCCAGGCTCTCAGCAGTCGGCGCCGATCCTGCGGAAAGGGCGTGAGGAACCACGGCGGCGGGCGAGACGGAGCGAAACCATCGGCTCCCTCACCGTTCGCCGGTCTGCGGCTCGCCGGGCGGGTACGTCCACCCGGCAAGTGGACCGAGCGACCGCAGCGCTTCCGAGGAGGCGTCGAGCGACCGCACGAAGGCGGCAAGCTCCGTGTCGTCGAGACGTTCGGCCGCCGCGGTGAGGGAAAACCAGCGCCGCTGCCTTTGCCCCTTCTCGCGCCAATGGCTCAGCGTGCCGCGCACCTTCATGCCGAACACCGTGACGCGGCAGGAAACCTCCGAGCCGTCATCCAGTGCCTTCCAGTAGCGATAGGAGGTCACAGGCGAAGGAGAGATATCGCCGATGATGCCAGCCTCCTCAAAGGCCTCGCGGGAGGCCGCGGCCGCGGCCGATCGCCCTTTCATCGGCCATCCCTTGGGCACGATCCACCGCCCACGCCGGCGCGAGGTGATGAGCAACATCTTCGGCTCGCCATCGCGCCGCAGGCGCCAGGGGAGCACCCCGACCTGCTGCAGTTCATCGCAGTGACCGGCCTCGGGGGCGGGAACGCTGGTGCGTGTCTTGCCTCTCATCATGCCCTCCCCTCGCCGCGCAGGAAGAAGACCGTCGCGCCGGGCCCGTGGCGGGCGCCGCAGGCAGAGCGGACGAGAATGGGCGCCTTGCACCAGGGGCAACGGCTGGCTGCGCGCGGCAGGCGCCGGTCGCAGGTGAGGCAGGTTTTCAGGGAATGAGACGTGGACATGGAAACGCTCCATCGGAACGCCACAAGGGCGAGACGACATGAACCGCACTGTTGGATTGTGGGGTTCCCGGAGCGGCGGGATTTGCGGCGGCGTTACAGGGTCAAGACAGCCGGCTCCGGGTCAGGGAGCGCGCTTGATCGCGAAACCTCGAAATTCTGGCGGGCGTTTCCATAGTCATAGCCTGCACTTGGCCGTTCAATGCGGCAAATTCAAGAGGGTGCGTCCTTCTGCAGCATGCCACGGCGCACGACAGCAACGCCGACAACGAAGCATCACGATGCTGGACAGAACAGAAAAAACCCGTCCTGCCCAAGCCTCACAGCGTCGGAAAATGGCAGGCCACCTTACGGCCATTGCCATGCGCCTGCGCCTCGGGCCGCTCCGTCCGGCAGCGGTCCTTCGCGATCGGACAGCGTGGATGGAAGCGGCAGCCGGAGGGCGGGTTGAGCGGGCTTGGCACGTCGCCGGTAAGGAGGATGCGTCTGCGCGCGCCGCTCGGCGTCGTCTCGACGATCGGAACCGCCGAGATCAGCGCCTGGCTGTAGGGGTGGGCCGGCGCAGAGAAGACCTCCTCGGCAGGTCCCTCCTCGACCACGGACCCCAGATACATGACCGCGATGCGGGTCGAGACCTGGCGCACCACCGAGAGGTCATGGGCAATGAAGATATAGGTGAGGCCAAGCTTTTCCTGGAGATCGGCAAGCAGGTTGACGATCTGCGCCTGTACCGAGACGTCGAGTGCGGAAACAGGTTCATCCAGCACGACGAGATCGGGATTGAGGGCGATGGCGCGTGCGATACCGACACGCTGGCGCTGGCCGCCGGAGAATTCGTGCGGATAGCGCCCGACATGGTCCGGCAGGAGGCCGACGATGTCGAAAAGTTCGGCAACCCGCTTGTCGATCTCGCTAGAGGAGAGTTTCGTGTGGATACGCAGCGGCTCGGCGACGAGATCGCCGACGCGCCGGCGCGGGTTCAGCGAGGCGGACGGATCCTGGAAAACCATCTGCAGGCGGCGGCGCAGCGGGCGCAGCTCCCGCAGCGACCGGGCGGTGATGTCCTCGCCCTCGAACAGGAGCTTGCCGTCGGAGACCTCGTAAAGCCGCACCAAACAGCGCGCCAATGTGGACTTGCCGCATCCCGACTCCCCGACAAGGCCGAGCGTCTCCCCGCGCCGGACCGTCAGCGAGACGTTGTCGACCGCGTGTACCGTCCGTCTTCCCTCCGCGGAAAACCGCGTGCCGATCGAAAAGCGCTTTCCGAGCGCGCGGGTTTCGAGGATCGGCTGTTCGGTGTCTGTCATTGCAGTGCTCATGCTTGCACCTCCCGGAGGCACGCCGCCGCGTGCGGGCCGGCTGGAAGGGCAGGTTTTTCGGTGAGGCAGGGCTCGTAGCGCAGCGGACAGCGAGGGCCGAAGGCGCAGCCCTGCGGCAGGCGCAGCAACGAGGGCGGTGAGCCGGGAATGGCCGGCAGGCGGTGGGGCTTCTCGCCGGTCAGCGGCGGGATCGAGCCGAGCAGGGCTCGCGTATAGGGGTGGCGCGGATCGGAGAACAACGCAGCACGGCTGCCGCGCTCCACCACCCGGCCGGCATACATCACCATCACCCGGTCGGCGAGCTCGGAGACCACGCCCATGTCATGCGTGATGAAGACGACGGCGGAGTTGTGGGTGGCCCGCAGCTTGCGCACAAGATCGAGAATGCCGGCCTGCACGGTGACGTCGAGCGCTGTGGTCGGCTCGTCGGCGACGAGCAGGGCCGGATTGCAGGAGAGCGCCATGGCGATCACCGCGCGCTGGCGCATCCCGCCGGAAAGCTGGTGCGGATAGCGCGACATCGCTTCGCGCGGATTGGGGAAGTTCACCTCGGCAAGCAGCGCCTCCACCCGCTCCAGCGCCTTTGCCTTGCTGATCGCCTCGTGGGCGCGGATCTGCTCGGCTATCTGCCAGCCGATCGTATAGACCGGCGTCAGAGCGGTCATCGGATCCTGGAAGATCATGGCGATCTCCCGGCCGCGCAGGCGCCGGAGTTCTCGCGCCGGCAGGCCGACAAGCTCGCGGCCCTTGTAGCGGATGGAGCCTTCGATCGTGGCGTTGGGATCGGTGATGAGCCCCATCACCGCCAGAAGCGAGACGGTTTTGCCCGAACCCGATTCGCCGACGACGCCGAGAATCTCGCCCTCGTCGAGATCGAAGGAAACGCCGTCGATGGCCCGCACCAGGCCGTCTTCGGTGCGGAACGACACCCTGAGGTCGCGCACGGAAAGCATCATGACGTCCTCACGCGGGGATCGAGAAGGATATAGACGAAATCGACCACCGCATTGGCGATGACCACGAACATCGAGGCATACATCACCGTCGCCATGATCATCGGCAGGTCGAGATTCTGCATCGCGTCATAGGTGAGCTTGCCAATGCCGTTGAGGCCGAAGACCACTTCGGTGAGAAGCGCCGAACCGCCGACCAGCGCGCCGAAATCGAGGCCGAACAGGGTGACGAAGGAGATCAGCGAGGTCCGCAGCCCGTGGCGCAGCAGGATGCGCGTCTCCGACAGACCCTTGGCCCGGGCGGTGCGGACGAAATCCTCCTGCATGGATTCGATGATCGCCGCGCGCAGCACGCGCCCATAGATACCGATATAGAGCACGGCGAGCGTGATCCACGGAATGACGAGGGTGAGGAACCAGCCCTTCGGATCGCTCGTCAGCGGCTTGTAGCCGAGCGGCGGCACCCAGGAGAACAGCCAGGTATCGTGATAGCGGCTCTGGGTGATGAGGTTCATCACCTCGCCCAGCCAGTACACCGGCATGGAGATGCCGATGAGACCGAGCGCCATCAGGAGCTTGTCGAGCCAGCTGTCGCGTGTCGCCGCGGCGATGACGCCGATGGCGACGGAGACGACCACCCAGAGGAAGGCCGCGCCGAAGACCAGCGACAGCGTGACGGGGATGGCGTCGAAGACGGCGGGAACGACCTTCCAGCCGCGGTTGACGAAGGAGGTAAGGTCGCCGGTGATGAAGATCTTCTGCATCATCAGGCCGTACTGCACGTAGAGCGGCCGGTCGAAACCGAAGGAATGGCGCACCGCTTCCAGCACCTCGGGTGAGGCATTACGGCCGGCAATGCGTGCAGCGGGATCGGAACCGGGCGTGGCGAAGAAGATCAGGAAGACGATGACCGAGATGCCGAACATCACGAACAGCATCTGACCGAAGCGGCGAAGGATGGCGTAGATCATCAGGTGCGCCCCAGCCGGACCTTCGAGCGCGGATCCAGCGCATCGCGCAGGCCGTCGCCGAAAACGTTGAGAACCATGACGGACAGGGCAATCGTAAGGCCCGGCGCAAGCGCCACGAGCGGGCGGGTATAGAGCAGCGCCTGCCCGTCCTGGATGATGGTGCCCCAGCTTGCCGCTGGCGGCTGCACGCCGATCGACAGGAACGAGAGCGCCGATTCCGTCAGCATGTTCAGCGCCATCATCAGCGGCACGAAGACGATGAGCGTGGTCGTGATGTTCGGCTGGATGTCGCGCAGCAGGATGCGCCAGCCGGGCACGCCGAGATTGATGGCGGCAAGCACGAATTCGCTGTTGCGCAGCGAAAGCACCTGGCCGCGGATGGGACGGGCCACATAGGGCACATAGACGATGCCGATGATGATGACCGGTAACCACAGCGACCCGGACTCAATGAGGATCGGTCCGATCGAGATGCCGGCGGTGATGGTCACGATGGAAAGAGAGATCGCCAGCAGATAGATCGGGAAGGCCCAGAGGATGTCGAGCAGGCGCGACAGGATCGTGTCGGTGACGCCACCGAAATAGCCGGCAACGAGCCCGGCTGCCGTTCCGACGATCAGCGTGAAGACCGTGGCGGCCGCCGCGATCATCAGCGAGTTGAGCCCGCCGTAGAGCAGGCGCGCCATGACGTCACGGCCCTGGCTGTCCGCGCCAAGGAAGTAGTTGCCGAGCTCCCAGGTGGGGCCGATCGGCGTATAGCCGAGGCCGAGCCCCTCCGTCGAGGCCTCCATGACCGGAACCTCGACGCCGTCGACCATGATGACGGCATCGAGCGTCGAGGTGAACGGATCCACGCCCGCCCAACGCGCATAGAGCGGCGCGCTGAGACAGGAAAGGACGATGAGCAGAAACACCGTCAGGGACGCGATGGCGGCCCTGTTGCGCCTCAAACGCACGAAAGCGAGGGCCCAAGGCCCTCGCGTCCCGCGCTGCACGGCAACGACTTCATTCGACACGCAGCTTTCCTCCGCCGGGTCTTACTGTACCCACGACTGGGTGATCATCCAGTCGAACTGGCGGTTGAACTTGAAGTTACCAACGCGCTTGCTGACGAAATCGAGCCGCTTCGGCGTGAAGAGACCGATGGCCGGCGCCTGGTCGGTGACTTCCTTGTCGATCTCGCTCCACAGCGCATCGGCGGCCGCCTGGTCGGTGACGCCGAGGTCCATCGCCTTCTGCATCTTGGCATCGATATCCTTGTTGCAGAAGCCCGCGATATTGATCGAGGCATCCGAGCCTTCGCGGAAGGAGGCGCAGCCGAACAGGATGTTCAGGAAATTGGATGCCGCCGGGTAGTCCTTATACCACTGGCTCACCGACATCTGCACCTTGTTGTTGGTGTTCTGGATATAGGTGAACTGGATGTTGGCGGAGATCGGCTTGACGTCGGCAACGTAGCCGATGCTGGTCAGGACGCTCTGCAGATAGACGCCGATGGAGCGCGAAACGGCCGTGTCCTCGACGATGACGGTGACCTTCTGGCCCTTGGTGCCCGACTCCTCGACAAGCTGCTTGGCCTTCTCGACATCAGGTGCCGACCACTTCGCGCCCGGATCCTTCGTGTAGGGGCAATAGTCCACATGGCCGGGGAAGTCCGGCGGCAGGATCTGGCAGACCGGCGAAGCGAGAACCTTGCCGCCAAAGAGTTTTACCAGCGTGTTGCGGTCGATCGCGAAGGAAACGGCCTGGCGGGCCTTCAGATTGTCGAAGGGGGCAAGGCGCGTGTTGAGCGGCGCGTACCACCAGGCCGAAAGCGGCGCGATGTGCAGCTGCTCCATATATTTGGTGCCGACTTCGGCAAGACGGTCGCTCGGCAGGGAATCGAACATCCAGTCGGCCTCGCCGTTCTGGATCGCCGTCACCGCCGCCTCCTCGGAAAGGCCGAAATCGTACTGCACGACATCGGGATAACCGTCGGGCTGGGCGTCCTCGCTCCACTGCTTGAAGTGCGGGTTGCGCGTGACGGTCATGCCCTTGTTGGGGTCGAAGGCGGAGATCGTATAGGGACCGGTGCTCGGGATCGGCACGGGACCCATGTCCTCGGCGGGCGTATCCGCCGGCAGCGTCACGGCATGCGGCAGGGCGAGCTTGTAGAGGAATTCGGCGTCCGGCTTCGTCAGGTTGATGGTGATCGTGCCGGCGGCTTCGTCCCCCACCACGCCGCCTTCCAGCGTGCAGCTCTTGGTGTCGGCAAGGCATTTGTCGGCGCCGACGATGCCTGCGTAGAAGGTGCCGGATGTCGGGCCGGAGACCTTGAAGATGCGCTGGAACGACGCGACCACATCCTTCACGCCGACTTCCTGGCCGGTGGAGAACTTGATGCCCTTGCGCAGCTTGAAGGCGAAGGTCTTGCCGTCGTTGCTCACCTCCGGCAGCGCCTCGGCGAGATCGGCAACGACGGTGAAGCCGTCCATGCCCTCGGCCTTGCGGAAGGTGACGAGGCCGTCATAGATCGGCTGGTACATCTGCCAGCCCTGGGAGGTGTAGTTGATGTGCGGGTCGAGCGTACCGGCCGCCGAGCGGGCGAGCAGCCGCATGGTGCCACCGCGGTGTTCCTGAAGGTATTCGGCGTTGGCCGGGGCCAGCGATGCGCCGGCGATGAGTGCGACGGCCGATGCCGTCAGAAGCAGTTTCTTCATGTTCGATCCCCTTTTCTCTCTGTTTCTACCTGTCATGCTGATTGAGAAAATCTCCCACCACCCGCATGCAGTCGTCCTGTTCCTCGACATGCGGCATGTGGCTGGAATGCTCGAATATCTCCCACCGCGCACCCTTGATGCCGTCCTTGAAGGGCTGCACGGTCGCAGGCGTGGCTTCGTCATGGCGCCCGGAGAGGATCAGCGTCGGCGTGTCGATGGCCGGCAGGCGGTCGATGATGCTCCAGGTCTTCAGCGTGCCGATGACGTGGAATTCGTTCGGCCCGTTCATCAGCGTGTAGACGGTCGGGTTGCGCGCGGCCTGCTCGAAGCTCGCCGTCACCTCCGGCGGGAACGGCACGACGCGACAGACATGCCGTTCGTAGAAGGCCATCGTTGCCGCCTGGTAATCAGGATGGTCCGTCGTGCCCGCCGCCTCGTGCCGCGTCAACGTGTCCTGCACGTCCCCAGGCAGGTCGGCGCGCAGCCGGTTCGCCTCCGCGACCCAGAGCGTCATGGAGGCGGGTGAATTGGCAATGGTCAGCGAGGCAAGCCCCTTCGGGCGCAGCACGGCGTATTCGGCGCCCAGCATGCCGCCCCAGCTCTGGCCGAGCACATGGAACCCACCCCGGATGCCGAGGTGGTCGACGAGGTTTTCCAGTTCGTCGATGAAGAGCTGCGGCGTCCAGAAGTCCGCGCCCTTCTCCGGCAGGAGGGTGGAGTTGCCGCATCCGAGCTGGTCGTAGTGGATGACGGCCCGGCCGTCGCGGGCAAGCAGCTTGTAGGCGTCGACATAGTTGTGCGCGACGCCCGGCCCGCCGTGCAGGATCACCACTGGCAGCTTGTCGCCAGCGAGGTCACCGCTGATGCGATACCAGGTTTCGTACCCCCTGAACGGCGCTCGCCCCTCGGTGCTGTTGATCGTCGACGACATTCCCATTCCTTTCCCGGACATTCAGGCGCCTTTCCGGCCGACCTGAACCCACTCTTCCAGCATCTGCACGCCAAAGGCCGTCGCCCCCTGCCGGCCGAGCGGCCGGTCCTCGCCCGCCAGTTCCTTGCCGGCGATGTCGAGATGCACCCAGGGGCGATCCTCGGTGAAATGGCGCAGGAAAGCCGCTGCATAGGGCGCGTCGCCATCTTCCATGTCCTTGGCGTGATGGCGCAGGTCCGCCAATGGCGATTTAAGACCCTCGTCATAGGCCCGGTCGAGCGGCATGCGCCAGAAACGCTCGCCGACCGTTTCGCCGGCAGCGATCATCTCGGCGGCAACCGTGTCGTCGGTGCTGAACAGGCCGGCAAAGATCGAGCCGAGGCCGCGCATCACCGAATAGGTCAGCGTCGCGAGATCGACAATGACGGAGGGTTCGAAACGCGTCGCCGTATAATAGAGACAGTCGGCGAGGATCAGGCGCCCCTCCGCGTCCGTGTCGAAGACTTCGACGGTCTGGCCGGAGAGGGTGGGAATGATCTCGCGCGGCTTTAGCGAATGGCCGGACGGGAGGTTTTCGGCAATGCCGAGCACACCGACGGCATGCACCGGGCTCTTCTGCCGGGCGAGCGACAGGAGCAGACCGACGACCGCCGCCGCCCCGGCCATGTCGGCCTTCATGTCGAACATCTGCGCGCCGCCCTTGATGCAGAGCCCGCCGGAATCGAAGCAGACGCCCTTGCCGACGAAGGCGAGCGGCTGGTCGCCCGAGCCTTCGCCGCGATAGCGCAGCACCGCGAGCCGCGGTGGCCGCACCGACCCCGCGCCGACCGCAAGCAGCGCGTCTGCGCCAAGTTCCTTCAGCGCGGCGGCATCGAGCACTTCGACGTCGATGCCGGCCTCGCGCAGCGGCTCCAGATGCGCGGCAAAACTGTCGGGATGCAGATGGTTCGGCGGCAGATTGACCAGCGTGCGGGCATATTCGACGCCATCAGCCACGGCATTGGCGCGGACAAGCGCCGCATCCAGGGCAGCTTTTTGTGCGCCGACCAGCCGCAGCCGCCAGACAGTGTCAACCTCGGCCACCGGCTTCCTGTTGCGAAGGTCGAAACGGTAGCGCCGCAGCCGCAGCCCGAGGGCGATGCGCGCCAGGATCTCCGCTGCTGAAAGCGGCGCGCCGTCGATCCGGTCGAGGAGGATCGTCGCCTCGGCCTCGTCCTTCTCTTCCAGATGCGCGGCAAGCTTCCCGCCGGCTGCCGAAAGGGCAAGCGCCGTCAGGCTCTCCGCCTTGCCGAGGGACAGGACGATGACACGCCGCGTCGATACAGAGGGTGGCGGAACGAGATCGACAACGGCACCGCTTTCGCAAAGCGCCGGTTCAGCGGAACAGGCCCGCGAGAGAATACCGCCCATGGCCGCATCCAGCACGGCTGCACGCGCGCCGAGTGCCTGCCCGGCTGCGTGCAGGATCACGATGACGGAGCTTTCGACGGATATATCGTCTGCCGCGTCGAAGACCGGTGCGGGCGATTGGGGCATCTGGGCGCACTTCCTGTTGCAGCGCCGGTGATCGCCGCAGCCGACACCGCCTGCCCGGGAACGGCTTGCTGCCGACCCGGGCCATGACGGTTACGCCACAAGCCGACCACCGCTGAAGGCGAGATGGTGCCAGAGGCCGAATTACCGTTTCCCCATGGCGACTTAGGACCCTATCTCAAATCGGTACGGGTGAAGGTTCAAGCGTCAATTTCGTCCACATCGATTGACAAAAACTCAGGTGATAATCCATGCTGATTTTATGGCATTACCCTCCCTCAACGGCATGCGCGCATTCGAGGCCGCCGCCCGCCTCGGCAGCATCAAGGATGCAGCGGAAGAACTGCATCTGACGCCCTCGGCCGTCAGCCGGCACATCCGCACGCTGGAAAAGACCCTTGGCCAGGACCTCTTCGAGCGCGGCTTCCGGCAGGTGACGCCGACCATGCGCGGGTCCTACTATGCGCGCAGCCTCTCGGAAGCCTTCGAGGCGATCTGGCGAGCGACGGAGGATGTCAGCTTCTACGACGAGCCGCGCGGCAGCAAGGCCCGGCGCGTCAAGCTGATGTGCGAGCCGACCTTCCTCAATCTCTGGCTGGCGGATCGCCTGCCGGTCTTCCGGCGCCAGCATCCGACCGTCGATCTCGAAATCTCCACCTCCGGCAAGCGGACCAATGTCGATTTCGCCATCGTCGACGAGTTCGTCTACAAGGCCGGCCCGGCCCTGACGATGATGGTGCCGCTGCTGCTGACGCCGGTCTGTGCACCCTCCGTGCTCGAAGGCCCGATCCCGCTGCGCTCACCCGCCGATCTGGTGCACCATCACCTGATCCACGAATGCGAGACCACGCGCTGGAAGCAATGGCTGGAGCGGGAGGGTATCGCCGATGCCCGTCCCCCGTCAGGCTCGACGCTGCATGACTGCACGCTGATCATGCGCGAGGCGATGAACGGCGCGGGCATCGCGCTCGCCGACACGATCATGGCGCAGGATCTCTTGCGCCAGGGCAAGCTGGTCGCCCCGTTCGCCGCCCGCCATGCCTATCCGGCCGGCTACTACCTGCAGCAACGGCGCAGCATCGGCAACAAACCCGGCACGCGCCTTTTCCAGGACTGGTTGTTGGCCGAGGTCGCGGAACACAAGCGCGCAATGGGCATCGAATAGAAACAACCGGGCGCCGGCCGGTCCTGTCACCATGACAAGAACGAGCGTTCTCAACGCCGCGGCGGCCCTCTATGAAACAGGCACCGCATCAGCTGAAGGCTTGCTTCAATGACATCCATCGAAATGATCGTCGCCGCCAGATCCCGCCTGCAGGGCCATGCCCGGCGGACGCCCCTGCTATCCTCTCCCTTCCTGGATGAGATGGCCGGACGACGTGTCTTCGTGAAGGCGGAATGCCTGCAGCACACCGGCTCCTTCAAGTTTCGCGGCGGCTGGTCCGCCCTTTCGGGGCTGGAGCCGGACGTGCGCAAGCGCGGGGTGATCGCCTTCTCGTCGGGAAATCATGCCCAGGGCGTCGCTCTCGCCGCCACGCGGCACGGCGTTCCGTCCGTCATCATCATGCCCTCGGATGCCCCGAGGCTGAAGATCGACAACACCCGCGCCTTCGGGGCAGAGGTCGTTCTCTACGACCGCGACAGGGAAGACCGGGACGCCATCGGTGCGCGGCTTTCCGCGGAGCGCGGCCTGACGCTGATCCGGCCCTTCGACGAGCCGCTGGTCATTGCCGGCCAGGGCACGACGGGCCTGGAAATCGCGGAACAGGCGGAAGAGGAAGGCATAACGGCAGCCGACGTGCTGGTGCCCTGCGGCGGCGGCGGGTTGAGTTCAGGCATCGCCCTGGCGCTCGAGGCCACCGCGCCGGGCTTTACCGTGCGTACCTGCGAACCGGAGAATTTCGATGACACCGCACGCTCGCTGGCGGCCGGAGAGGTCGTGCGGAACGCCACGCTGTCGGGCTCGATCTGCGATGCGATCGTCACCCCGGAGCCCGGCAGGATCACCTTCCCCATTCTGAAGCGTCTCGCCGGAGCCGGCATTGCCGTGACGGAAGAGGAGGTCCTTCGCGCGATGGCACTCGCCTTCAAACGGCTGAAGATCATCGTGGAGCCCGGCGGGGCCGTCGCCCTTGCGGCGGCGCTCTTCCACGGTGCTGCGATCAAGGGCGATACCGTGATTGCCGTTACCTCCGGCGGCAATGTCGATACGGATCTGTTCACCGCAGCGCTCCAGCGCTTCGGCTGAAGACACGGCCTTCCATCAAGGCCGTCATAGGGCGTCTGTGCTATCCATGTCCGTCTCCAAAAGACCGCGGACGCCGCTCACGATGGTTTCCGGCAGGACGCGCGATTCCCGGCGCGCAAGGTCGAAATAGACGGAGACGGCCAGCAATTCGGCGCAAAGGTGGCCGTTCGCCTTGTCCAGCAGCCTATGACGGGTGGTGAGCGAGGTGCGCCCGACCTTGACGACGGCGCTGCGGATTTCGAACAGGCTACCGACCGGCAGCTCCCGCCGGAAATCGATCTCGTAGCGGCGGTCCGCCCAGCCCTCCTGCCGCTCGGCGATCCAGGTTGCCGAGTAGCCGGCCGCGGCGATCAGATGCCAGAACGCCTGGTCGAAGGCGGCGATATAATATTGCACGTTCATGTGCCCCATCGCATCGCATTGCGCGGGATAGACGACCCCCTGATAGGTGAGAAGCGGCACGGCGGATCTCCTTTGTCCGTTGAAACCTTTGACGCCCGATGGGCGCATGCAATAGTCGCGGCCCGAAGCATAATTTCAGGGAATGCACATGGCGCGGCAAAGACGGCGTTTCGTCTGGGAAATCGACTGGAACCTGCTCAGGACCTTCATGGTCATCGTGCAGGAACGCGGCCTGACCGCGGCGGGTGAAAAACTCTCCCTCAAGCAGCCGACCGTCAGCAACGCCCTGAAGCGGCTGGAAACCCATATGGGCTGCCGGCTGGTCGAGCGGAACGCCTCGCATTTCGCCGTCACGCCCGCCGGACAGCGGCTGTTCAGCGAATGCATCGCTCTGTTCGAGATCGTCTCCGGCCTGCCGCGGCACACGGAGGAGCAGCCCGGCGACCTGACCGGTCATATCGAGATCGCGCTGGCGAGCCATGTCGTCTGCCCGTTCCTCGACGAGGTGCTGGCCGGTTTTCACACCACATTTCCCCAGGTCACGCTGTCGCTCTCCGTCGCCTCCAGCCAGGAAGTGACGACGGCGGTGCTCAACCGGGACGCCGGTTTCGGCATCTGCCTGATGCAGGAGCGGCATCCGAAACTCGAATATGATGTGCTCTACCGGGAGAGTTTCGGTTATTTCTGCGGCGCACGGCACCCGCTGTTCGGCGCCAAGGACCTGCCGTTGCAGGCGCTGCGCCAGGAGCCCTACGTCTCCTTCAAGACGGACCAGATGTCCGGCGCACTCTGGCCCGTCGCGCTCCTGCGCCAGCAGGAAGGGTTCGAGGGCCAGACCGTCGGCACCTCCTCGCATCTGGAAGAGGTCAAGCGGCTCATCATCGCCGGATTCGGCTTCGGTCCTCTGCCGATCCATGTGGTGGAGGAAGATGTGCGCGTCGGCCGCCTCTGGCGCCTGCCGCCCTATCAGGACCCGCCAGTCATCGACGTTCACCTCGTCTATGACGGCGCGGCCCGCCGCAGCCGGGCCGAGACGATCCTGCTTGCCGAACTGCGCCAGGCGATCGCCACGATACCCTTCGCGCAACGAACCTATCCCGCCTAACCGTTCTTCATACCCAAACCGGTGAGAAAGGCCGTCAGGTTGTCGCCAAGTGCGCCGCAGAGATAGCCGCCCTCCTGTACGACGACGGTCGGCAGATGCAGCGCCCCGATTGCCTCCGCGATGCGCGCAAAGCCCGGCGTCGAGACCGAGAGGCCACCGAACGGATCCTTTTCGAAGGCATCGAGACCGAGCGCCACGACAAGCGCATTCGGCGCGAAGGCCCCGATGCGGCGGATGGCGGCGGCCAGCGCCTCCAGATAGACGTCGTCGCCGGACTTGCGCGGCAGCGGCAGGTTGAAATTGTAGCCGAGACCTAGCCCTTCGCCCCGCTCGTCGGCATGCCCCCAGAAGAAGGGGTAGAAACGCACCGGATCGGCGTGGATCGAGACCGTCAGCACGTCGGCGCGCTCGTAGAACAGGCCCTGCGTGCCGTTGCCGTGGTGCAGGTCCACGTCGAGGATGGCGACGCGTTTAGCTTGCCGCAGCAGGTGCTGCGCGGCGATGCCGGAATTGTTGAAGAAACAGAACCCGCCGGCGACGTCCCGGAAGGCGTGGTGGCCCGGCGGGCGGCAGAGGGCGTAGGACCATCGCTCGCCGGCCATCACCGCTTCGGCGGCGGAAACGGCCGTAGACGCGCTCCAGCGCGCACTCTCGAAGGTGTGTTCGGAGATCGGGCAGGACGTATCGGCCATGTGATAGCCGGCCTGCCCGACCGCTGAGGCGGGATAGCTGCCCGTGCGGGCGATCGGGTGAATGTTGGGGATGACCTCCGCGGAAGCCCCCTCGATACGCTGCCAGCGCTCGTAGATGCGGCTCAGGAAGTCGATATATTCCGGCGTGTGCACAGCAGAAACGGGTGCGAGGCCATGATCCCCAGGCCGCACGATCTCCGTGCCTGCCGCCCGCGCGCCGGCGAGCAGGCGCTCGACGCGTTCCGGTTGCTCCGGGTTCGGCTGCGGCGCGCCGCTGGAGAGGAAGAAGCTCGGATCGTGGCGTTTCTGTTCTTCCGCAAAAAAGGTCTTCATGGATCTCCCTCACCGGCGAATTTGTCGAAATCCGCGCCCTTGATCATGTGGATCTGCTCGCTGCGGGAATGGCGGATCCCGAGGCGATCGTAGACGGCCTGCGCACGCCCATTGTCCACATCGACCGACAGGCGCATGTAGCGCGCACCGTGCGCCCGGCCATTCTGCGCGGTGGCGCGCAGAAGCCGTTCGCCGATCCGCCGTCCGCGAAAGGCATCCGCGACGAAGAGGTCCTGCACATAGAGGCCGGGCTCGCCCATCCAGGTGGAAAAGCTCGGGAAGCTCAGGCACAGGCCGGCGAACGTCGTCCCCACCTCGGCGATCAGCACCTCGAAGGCCGGCGCCTCGCCGAAACCGTGGCGGCACACGTCCTCGACCGTCGAGACGAACTTCGTCTCCGCGCCCATGTCGATGGCCATGGTCCTCAGCGCCGCGTGGATGGTCGCAGCGTCATCGGCGACGGCGAACCGGATCGTGATGTCGTCCTGCATGTTTTCTCCTCAGAATGCGACGCGGTCGCCACCCTTGAGACCGAGTATGGCGCGCGCCTCGTCGGGCGTTGCGACCTCCAGCGAAAGACCTTCGAGGATCGCGCGGATGCGTCGTACCTGATCCGCGTTCGAGGTCGCAAGCGCACGGCCATCGAAAAGACTGTCCTCCAGGCCGACGCGCACGCTGCCGCCCATGGTCGCCGCCATCGTTATCATCGGCATCTGCCTGCGCCCGGCGGCGAGCACCGAGAAACGGTAGTCATCGCCGAACAGCTTGTCGGCGATGCGCTTCATATGGACGAGGTTTTCCGGATCCGCGCCGATACCGCCAAGCACGCCGAAGACGAACTGCATGAAGGGTGTGCCGGGGATGAGCCCGCGATCGCGGAAATGGGCGAGCGTGTAGAGATGCCCGACATCGTAGCATTCGAACTCGAAGCGCGTACCGCACCCCTCCCCGAGACGTTTGAGGACCGTCTCGATATCGGCGAAGGTGTTGCGGAAGATCGTGCCGCGCGTCGCCTCCAGAAGCGCGGGCTCCCAGGCGTGTTTCCACTCCCGCGGCCGGTCGAGCATCGGGAAGAGGCCGAAATTCATCGAGCCCATGTTGAGCGAGCACATTTCCGGCTCGGCGGCGAGCGCTGCAGCCAACCGGTCCTCCAGCGCCATGACGGAGGAGCCGCCGGTGGTGATGTTGATGACCGCATCGCTCGCCTGCCTGATGACCGGCAGGAAGCGCATGAAGACCTTGGGATCGGCCGTCGGGCGGCCGTCATCCGGGTCGCGGGCGTGCAGGTGCAGGATCGATGCTCCCGCTTCTGCGGCTGCGATGGCTTCGGCGGCGATGTCCTCCGGCCTGTAGGGCAGATGCGGCGACATGGACGGCGTGTGTACCGACCCCGTCACCGCGCAGGTGATGATGACCTTGTCCGATTTCATGACCGGCTCCTACTTCGTGACTGGCAGCGAAAGCTCGCCGGAAAGTTGCGCCAGCGTCGCATCGAGGATCGTCACGATCTCGCCGACCTGCGCCTCGGTGGTGATCATCGGCGGGCAGACGAGGAAATGATCGCCCTCGACGCCGCCGCGCGTGCGGCGCGAATAGATGATGAGGCCGCGCTCATAGGCAATGTCGACGACGCGCTGATGCGCATCGAGCGCCTTGGGCAGCGGTGTCATGGTCGCACGGTCGGACACGAATTCGGCGGCGAGCAGCAGGCCCTTGCCGCGCACGTCGCCGATGAACGGGTAACGTTCGGCAAGACACTCCAGCTCGGCCTTGAGAAGATCGCCGATGCGGGTGGCGTTGCCGAGCAGATCCTGCCGCTCGATCTCGTCGAGCACGGCAAGCCCCGCCGCGCAGGCGAGCGGATTGCCGGCATAGGTGTAGCCATGGGCAAAACCGCCGCGATCAAGCACCGGCTTCACCAGCCGGGAATGGGCGATCATCGCACCGAGCGGGCAATAGCCGGCCCCTAGTCCCTTGGAAAGCGCGACGATGTCCGGCCGGCAGTTCCAGTGGTCACCACCGAGATAGCGGCCGGTACGGCCGGCTCCGCTCATCACTTCGTCGTGGATCAGGAGGATGCCGTACTTGTCGCAGATCTCGCGGATGCGCGGATAATAGCTGTCGGGCGCGACGAGCGCGCCGGTGGAAGCACCGCCGATCGGCTCCATGATGAAGGCGAGAACGCTTTCCGCCCCCTCCTCGAGGATCTTTTCCTCCAGCATGTCCGCATAACGGATGCCGCGTTCCTCCATGGAAAAGTTGTCGCGGTCGAGATAGGCGGTCGGTGCCTTGATGTGCGGCATGTCGCGCAGCATCGGCAGGAAGGGTTTCTTCAGCGCATCATAGCCGGTGACGGCGAGCGCACCGAGGGTCGAGCCGTGATAGGAAGGGAAGCGCGAGATGACTTTCCAGCGCTCCGGCTGGTCGGTGGCGAGCGCCCATTGCCGGGCGAGCTTCAGGCAGGATTCCACCGCCTCCGAGCCGCCGGAGACGAAGAACACCCGGTCGAGCCCCTCGGGCATGTAACCGGAAAGGCGCCGCGCCAGATCTTCCGCCGGCTGGTTCTCGAAATGCAGGCGGTAGGCAAAGGTCGCCTTGTCCATCTGCCGCTTCATGGCATCGAGCACGTTGCGGTTGGAATGGCCGATATTGACGACCATCGCGCCGCTCGAGCCGTCGATGACCTTTCGGCCGTGTTCGTCCCAGATGTAGATGCCCTCCGCCCGGTCGGCGAGCGGCCGACGCATGCGGGATTGGTAGAAGAGGTGGGAGGCCGGGCGTTCGCCGGATGCATTCTGATGCTGGCTCATGATCGATCCATGAAAGAAGGAAGCGGTTTCAGCGGCCGGAAAACTCTAGCCGCCCAGGAATTTCTTCAGGAAGCTGCGGGTGCGCTCCTGCTTCGGATTGCGGAAGAGCTCGGCCGGGCTGTCCTCCTCCACGACCGCGCCATCGGCCATGAAGATCACCCGGTCGGCGACTTCGGCGGCAAAACGCATCTCGTGGGTGACGATCACCATGGTCATGTGCTCGCTCGCCAGCTGCTTCATGACGAGGTTGACCTCGTCCACCAGTTCCGGATCGAGCGCCGAGGTCGCTTCGTCGAACAGCATGACCTTCGGCTGCATGGCAAGCGCCCGGGCAATCGCCACACGCTGTTTCTGCCCGCCCGAGAGGCGTGCCGGAAAGGCATCGATCTTGTCGGCAAGGCCGACCTTGTCGAGCATCTTCAGAGCAAGCGCCCTCGCCTCCGCTTTCGCCATGCCCTTCAGCTTGGTCGGGGCGATGGTGATGTTCTCCGCAACGCTCAGATGCGGGAACAGATTGAAGTGCTGGAAAACCATGCCCATCTGCTGGCGCACATTGTTGATGTGGCGTTCGAAGGAACGGCGATCAAGCTTTTGATTTACCTGAACACCATCAAGCCAGACCTCCCCGCCATCGAGCGTTTCGAGATGGTTGATCGAGCGGAGCAGCGTGCTCTTGCCCGAACCGCTCGGGCCGATGACAGCGACGATCTGGCCGCGCGCCACGCTGAAATCGATGCCCTTCAGCACCTCCAGCGGCCCGAAGAATTTTTGGGCGCCACGCACCTCGATCATCGGACGGGTATCGTTCATCGCGAAAGCTCCACTTTCCGTTCGATCCCGCGCAGGACCGCTTCGAGGATGAGATTGAGGCCGTAGTAGAGGGCGGCGGCCGTCAGGTAGAATTCGAAGGGCCGATAGGTCTCGCTGATGACGAGCTGGGCGCTGTGCACCAGTTCGGCGATACCGATCATCGAGACGATCGACGACTCCTTCAAGAGCGCGATCATCATGTTGCCGACCGCCGGCACCGTGTTGCGCACCGCCTGCGGCACGACGATGTAGATCCGCGTCCGCCAGGCCCCGAAGCCGAGCGAGCGCGCCGCCTCCGTCTGTCCCTTGTCGAGGGATACGATGCCGGCGCGAAAGATGTCGGCATTGTAGACGGCGAAATGCAGGCTGAGAGCGATGATGCCCGACCAGATGGCGGGAATGTCGATGCCGATTTGCACGAGGCCGAAATAGATGAGGAAGAGCTGCAACAGCAGCGGCGTCCCCATGAAGAGCCACATGAAGAGACGTACGGGATAACGAACGACCGGCGAGGCATAGAGCACGAGAAGGGCGAAGCCGATGCCGGCGAGAACGCTGAGCACGGCGGAGGCGGTGGAGATGACGACGGTCCACCACAGGCCCTTGCCGATCAGCGGCCAATATTCAGGAACGATACTGAAATCGAGACCCTGCATCTTCACGCCTCCCCGGCATAGGCGCGGTCGAGACGGTCGATGACGAGCGTCAGGCCGTAGACCATGATCATGTAGAGAACCGCCGTCACCGCGAAGATCTCAAAGGGTTTGTAGGTGGAGCCGATGAAGCGTTGCGCCGTGTAGGTGAGTTCCACCACCGAGATGGTGGCGACGAGCGCCGTGCCCTTGACCAGCGCCACGGCATTGACGCCAAGCGGGCGGATCATCAGTTTGGCGGCCTGCGGCAACACGATCCAGCGCATGGACTGCCCTTCGCCGAAACCCAGCGAGCGTGCCGCCTCCATCTGTCCCCGATCGACCGACAGCACGCCGCCGCGGATCGATTCCGCCATGTAGGCTGCGATGTTGAGCCCGAGCGCAATCGCCCCTGCCGCGAAAGGTTCAAGCTGGATCCCGACCTGGGGCCCGCCGAAATAGAGCAAAAAGATCTGGATGAGCGCCGGCGTGCCCCTGAACACGCTGACATAGGCCGCACCGACGAAACGCAATGCCGCGACATGCGAGAGGCGGAGCATCGCGATCAGCGCCGCCACCGTAAGCCCGATGGCAAGCGACAGCAGGGAAAGCTCGACGGTCGTCCAGGCCGCCTGGACGAAGACTGGGACAATGCGGCCGATGAGAGCGATATCCATTGCCGGATCCTCGACGATCGGTCAGCCGGCCGGCAGTTTCCTGCCGCACCGGCCCTGTGACGGGCAGAAAGAGGTCAGCGGATGTCCGAGCCGATCCACTTCATGGCGATGGCCTCATAGGTACCGTCGGCCATCATGTCGTCCAGCGCCTTCTGCATGGCGGCCTTCAGCTCCGGATTGCCCTTGCGGATGGCGATGCCGATCTTGTCCTCGGTACCGGCAAACTCGGGCACGTCGAGCTTGACGACCTTGTCGCCCGTCTGCTTGACCGCGATCGATACCGGCACCGCATCGACGATCATCGCCTGAATGCGGCCGGCCTTGAGTTCGAGGAAGAGCTCCGGCAGCCCCTTATAGGTGCGGATTTCCCAGCCGCCGCGCTCGCGTGCCCATTTCTCGTGGGTTTCGCCGAGCGTCACGCCGATCGTCTTGTCCTTGAGATCGTCGATCGACTTGATCTCGGACCCGTCCGAAACGAAGACGCCGCGCCCCGACTTGTAGTAGGGGCCGACGAAATCGACGGCCTTCTCGCGCTCCGGGGTAATGGTCATGCTGCCGATGATGGTGTCGTATTTACCGGCAAGCAGGCCCGCGATGATGCCGTCCCAGGCGGTGCTGACGCCGGCACCCTTCACGCCGAGGCGCTTGGCGATCTCGTTGCCGATATCGACGTCGAAGCCAACGGTCTGGTTGCTGTCGTCAACGAAGCTGAAGGGCGGATAGGCGCCACTGTTGGCGAACTTGAACTCTCCCGCGGCCTTGATGGTCTCAAGGTCGTCGGCACGCGCGGCAAGCGGCGCTCCGAGAACGGAGAAGGCAAGGCCTGCGGCCACGGCATAGGACAGAATGGACTTCAACATGATTGTTCCCCTTGTTGGTGCAGGATCACCGCCGGAGCAATGACGCCCTTGGGGGACGATATGTCGCCAAGCCCATGCATTTCGCAAATAGATATATGAAATGCAGTTCATAGCTTCAGGAAATGATATACTTGATGCCTGCTATCGCCCACTGTGCTTCCTTCAAGCGCCACCGGCGGCAGATCCGAGTTGGTTTGCTCGGGCCGGATCACCATGACAAGCTCCTGGGCCGGATCGGCGGTGAAACTGCCGAACTCCGTGCCTTCGCACGCTCTTCGCCTGATCAACTCGCTTTGCAGGGTTCTGGAAAACTGGAACGCATCGGCTGGCGGTCAGGCATTCATAAGCGCCTCGATCAGTCGGTCCCGCGTCAGCGGCAGGTCGCGCATCCTCAGCCCGAGCGCGCGGGACGCCGCGTTTCCGATGGCCGCGGCCACCGGCCCCTGTGCGGCCTCGCCCGCGCCGAGCGGCGGGTGCATCGGATCGATGATGAACCGTGTCTCGATCTCTGGAACTTCCGAGAATTTCAGGATCGGATAGGCATTCCAGTCCAAGGCCGGCACCCGGTCGCCCTCAACCTTGACCTCTTCCTTGAGGGTCCAGCTCGCCGCCTGGATCGCGCCGCCCTCGATCTGGCTGCGCGCGCCCTCCGGGTTGATCACAAACCCCACATCGGCGCAAAGCCACAACCGCTCCAGCCTGACCTCCTCTTCCACCGAGACCTCGGCAACCGCAGCAAGCCAGGCGCCCTTGTTCTTGTAGCGGGCGGCGGCAATCCCAAGCGACCGCCCCTCACTGGCTCCATGGCTGCCGGGCCAGCCGCTCATTTCGGCCGCCCCTTCGAGCACGGCGCGACAGCGCTCGTCGCTGAGATGGCGAAGCCGAAAATCCAGCGGGTCGGCACCGGCGAGATCCGCCAGTTCGTCCATCGCCGATTCGATGGCAAAGACGTTGAGATGGGCGCCGAGCGAACGCAGCGAAGAGGTGCGGATGCGGCTGCGCGTATCGAGCCGGACTGTCACGGTCTGGCCCGGGAAGTCATAGATCGCCACGGCATTGCGCGCGGCACCGCCACCGGCAGCGGCGGGAAGGTCCGCAACCTTGCCCGGCAAATGGGCGCTGTCGAGCGCCTCGGCCGAACTGAGATTGACATGGCCGCCGAAGCCCGGGCGCTGGGCATGCGGTTCGCTCACCACCGAGAGGTTCCAGGACATAACCCTGCCGGCGGCATCGATCTCCGCCTCGACGGCCGCGGACATGGCAGCCCCCAACGGACCGCGTCCGAGCTCGTCCTCCCGTGACCACTGGATACGCACCGGCTGGCCCGGCCGTTCCAGTGCGATGATGGCCGCATCGAGCGCGGCGTCGTCGGCACCGTTGTGGCCGTAGCAGCCGGAGCCGTGCGCATGGACGACCCGAACCGCCGGCAGCGCGAGCCCGAGGCATCTGGCTATCTGCGCGCGAAGCGGAAAAATACCCTGCGAATGGCTCCACACCGTCAGCCGGCCGGCATCGAACAGGGCAAGGGCGCAGGACGGGCCGATCGATGCATGCGCCACATGTGCCCGCGAGTACCGTTCGTCAAGCCTCGCCGCCCCGCGAGAAGACGGGGCCGATCCAACCCGGGTGACAACCTCCCCGGCGGTTTCCGCCGGCCGCCAGCGGCCGGGCACCTCTTCCCATGTGGTGAACCTGCTCGCATCGGCATGTGCGGCATGAACACCATATTCGTCCGGTCCGATGAGGGCGAAAAGGTCGTTCCTTCGCAGAACCGCGATGCCGGGATAGCGGCGCTGCAGCCATGCCTCATCGACATCGGCGAGGCGAGCGAGCCGGAACGGTTGCCGGATGACCCTGGCATGCAGCAGCCCCGGCAGGGAAAGATCATGGATGAAGCCGGCACCACCGCGCTTTGCCGCCATATCGATGCGCGCGTGGTCGGCGCCCACGGCGCAGCGCGCGGCAATGGGCTGGACAGGCACATTGCCACTGACGGGCTGCCTCCAATCAACCAGGGCGGCGACCGACCAGAAATCGAGGCCCGTCGGTGCACCCTCGAGAAGCACGACACCATCGTGACACGAGAGACGGGCGGCATCCGCACCAAGGCGGGCGGCAGCGGCATCGATCAGCGCTGCACGCGCCTGCGCCATGGCGATGCGGATGGAGGCGCCGGAGACCTCGACAGACTGGCTGCCGGCGGTGATGCCCTCGTCCGGCGAGCAATCGGTATCGCACGGGGCCAACCTCACCAGCCCTGGATGGAGACCCAGTTCATCGGCAGCAATCTGCGCAAGCGCCGTGAGGATGCCCTGGCCGAGTTCGACCTTGCCCGAGCGGATGGCAACAACGCCCGGCTCATCGAAGGAGACCCAGCGACCCAGTTCGGGATTGTCCTGGAGGCTTTTGGGAAGCGCGTTGTCCGCCATCACACCGCCTCGCCGAGACGGGCCACGGCACGCTCCGCCGCGCGCAGGATACTGCCATGCGCTCCGCAGCGGCACAGGTGCTTGTCGAGCGCCGCGAGGATCATGTCCCGGCTCGGCCGGCGCTCCGTTTTGAGCAGCGCATGGAGACGCATCAGGATGCCGGAGATGCAGTATCCGCACTGGCCGGCCTGCTCCACCTCGAAGGACGCGAGCAGGATCGCGCCGACACGGTCGTTCGCCAATCCCTCGGGCGTCGTCACGTCAGCCCCGGCCAGGGCAGACACAGGCAGCGTGCAGGAATAGCGTGCCTGCCCGTCAATGCTGAGCACGCATGCCCCGCACTGCTCCAGGCCACAGCCGAAATGGGTCGCCTTGAGATCAAGCTGGTTGCGCAGCACGAAGAGAAATGGCGCCTCACCGGTTTCATCAACCTGCGCCGGCGATCCGTTGAGCCGGAAGGAGACGGGCGCGCTCATGGTTTGCGCTCCGCAGTCGCGGCGCGGTCTTCCTTCGCCCGCTTCAGCCGGTAGGCCGTCGGCGTCATCCCCGCCGAACTCTTGAACGCCCGAAGGAAATACTTCTCGTCGTTGTACCCGACGCGGTAGGCGATCTGACCGATCGTATCGTCGGTGAGGACCAGACGCTCCCGGGCGTCCTCGATCCGCATTTCGCGGATCAGCACCTGGAAACTGGTGCCGGTATACTGGCGGATCAGAGCGCACAGCCGGCTCTTGGAGAGACGTGCGGCGGCCGCCGCTTCATCGAGGCTCGGGCCACGTGTATAGTTTTCGCCTATGAACTCGGCGATGCGGCGCATGTGCCCGCTGTCGCGACCGACCACCGGCAGCGTCCTCGACAGTTCGGCGAATTCGGCCTCGTGATCCTGGCACAGCGTGGCAAGCATCAGCGTCAGCTCGGCACGCACAATCTCCGCTGCCCCGATGCGCTCGGACCCGTGCTGGTCGATCATCGACCTGATTGCGCGCTCCGCTCGTTCGCTCTGTGCGGTATCGAGATCGAAGTTCACATGGTTCTGCCACGCAAAGGGAGTCAGTTCCGGCGCCAGCCGCACCAGCTCCGCCACGGGGTAGGAGCGCGTGATGTTGGGGCGCAGGAAATCGAGATCGAAATAGGCAACGACGCAGCGCGTCGCATAGTCGAAACGGATCTGGTGCGGCACCATCGGTGCGATGAAGTAGATGGAACCAGCTCTGGGCTTGTGCGACGTCAGGCCGATCCGGATCGCCGGCGCATCCGACAGGAAGTAAAGAATCTGAAAATAATCGTGCTTGTGGGCGGGGTAGAGCCGCTGGGTGTTCTCCACGAGCCTGATGTGGAAACGCGGGCTGCCGGATCGGTCGAGCGCATAGGAACGGAAGGGGGCGACCTCGCCCCGATCCTGCCGATCGTCGTCCGGGTCCACTTGCGGTGGCTCCGTCCTGCCGCTTCCCTTGGCCATGTGCGCTCCTGTCCTGCGATCCTCTCAAGAAACGTGGTCTCCGGTCGCCTAGGTTTTTGCACCCTCGGCAACCGCGGCATGAAACTCCGGCACGGCTTCGAACAGATCCGCGACCAGACCGTAGTCGGCAACCTGGAAGATCGGCGCGTCCGGGTCCTTGTTGATCGCAACGATCACCCTGGAATCCTTCATGCCGGCGAGGTGCTGGATTGCACCGGAAATGCCGCAGGCAATGTAGAGGTCGGGCGCGATGATCTTGCCCGTCTGCCCGACCTGGAGATCGTTCGAGACATAGCCGGCATCGACGGCCGCGCGGCTCGCGCCGATCGCCGCCCCCAGCGCATCGGCCAGCGGGGCCAGCACCGTTTCGAAGTTTTCAGCGGACGCCAACGCCCGCCCGCCCGACACAACGGTCCGCGCGCCCGCCAGTTCCGGGCGCTCGGATCGCGACAGTTCGCTTCGGACGAACGACGACCGCCCCGGATTTGCCGGGATGGCAACGGCTTCGATCGGTACCGCCGCAGTTGCAATGGATGCAGCAGGAAAGGACGAGGCGCGAACGGTCAGCACCGTCTTCGCGTCCGTGGAACGGACGGTCTGGATGACGTTGCCAGCATAGATCGGGCGCTGGAACAGGTCCGGCCCGTCGACCGCAATGACGTCGGATATCTGCATCACGTCGAGCAGCGCAGCGACGCGCGGCAGGATGTTCTTGCCGCTGGTGGTGGAGGGGGCGAGGATGGCGTCATAGCCGGCGGCGAGACCGACGATCAGCGCTGCCACCGGCTCGGCAAGCCGGTTCGACAGGGCAGCGTGGTCCGCGACGAGCACCCTGGCGACGCCGGTCAGCCGGGCCGCTGCTTCGGCGGCCGCGCCGCACCCCTCACCTGCGACCAGGACGTGGACATCGCCCCCCATTCTTCCCGCGGCGGAGACCGCCTTGCCGGTCGCGTCGTCAAGCAGCGTGTCGTGATGCTCTGCAAGTACGAGAATGGTCATGCGAGAACTCCTGCTTCCGTGCGCAAGCGCGCAACAAGTTCACCCACCGATCCAACCTTGATGCCGGCCTTGCGGGTTGCCGGCTCGTGGACCCGTACGACCGTCAGGCGCGGCTCGATCGCCACACCATAATCCGCAGGCGTGCGTTCATCGATCGGCTTTTTCTTGGCTTTCATGATGTTGGGCAGCGAGGCGTAGCGCGGCTCGTTCAGCCGGAGATCGGCGGTGACGAGCGCCGGCAGAGGCAGATTGACCGTCTGCAGGCCGCCATCGACCTCGCGGGTGACCTCGATGGTCCCGTCGCCGACGACGATCTTCGAGGCAAATGTCCCCTGCCCCCATCCCAGCAATGCCGACAGCATCTGGCCGGTCTGGTTGGCGTCGTCGTCGATCGCCTGCCTGCCGGTGATGATGATATCCGGCCGTTCGGCCTCCACGACGCCTTTCAGGATCTTGGCGACGGCGAGCGGTTCAACCACCGCGTCCGTGCGGACCAGGAGGCCGCGGTCCGCGCCCATCGCAAGGGCCGTGCGCAGCGTTTCGGCTGATTTTTCCGATCCGATCGACACGACGACGACGTCGCTCGCCTGACCCGCCTCCTTCAACCGGACCGCCTCCTCGACGGCAATCTCATCGAACGGGTTCATCGTCATCTTGACATTCGCAAGGTCGACGCCCGAGCCGTCCGCCAGGGCACGCACCTTCACGTTGGGATCGGCGACCCGCTTTACGGCAACCAGTATCTTCATCTCCGTTCCTCCTTTGACAGGCGCTGGGGCAGGCGAACCGTCCTGTCCCCTCGCCCGCTTCGCTTCAGGTTTCCGGGCCGGCATATTTGCCGGCGGTGGCGGGGAACATGTTCTTGATGATCTTCATGCGGCTGACATCCACCGTCGCATCCATGTGCAGGAAGATCGCCGCATCGCGGAACAGCTTTTCAATGCCGAATTCCAGCATGGCACCGTTGCCGCCATGAAGCTCCAGCGCATGGGTCGCGACTTTCATGATCTCCTCCGAAGCATAGACCTTGGCCATGTTGCAGAGAACGTCGGCATCGGGATGCGCCTCGTCCACCGCCTTCGACGCCCGCTCGACCAGTGACCGGACGGCTTCGATGCGCGTTGCCATGTCGGCAAGCCGCAACGCCACGGCCTGGTGTTTGATGAGGATGCGCCCGCCCTGGACGTAGTTCTGGACATAGTCCGCCGTGCGCTCGAAACAGGCAACGCCGACCCCAAGGTTCTTGGCGGCCTGGATGATCTTGCCGGCACGGAAATACTGGCCGGCAGAGGCCAGCGCCGTGCTCTTGACGAGCAGATGGTCAGCCGGAATGCGGCAATCCTCGAAAACCAGCTCGCCGTTGTTCATGAACCGGCAGCCCATGGTTTCGTTGCACTTGGTGACGGTCAGGCCCGGCGTTTCGCGGGGAACCAGGAAGCTCGATGTGCCCTGCAGCATGCCGACGGAGGGATCGGTGTTGGCATAGACGACATAGAGACTGGCGTCGAAACCGTTCGAGATGAACTGCTTGCGACCGTTGATGACCCAGTGGTCACCGTCCAGCACCGCCTTGGTGTGCATCGAGGCTTCCGGCACATTGTAGGGCAGCCAGCGGTCGGAGGCGCCCCTCGGTTCGGTTAGGCAGTGCGCCAGAAGGAACTTCGGATCCTCCAGCAGGCGCGGAAACCACTTCTCCTGCAGGTGCTTGGCAGCGAATTGTCGGATGACGATCGAAACCTTCCAGTTCTGCACGAGCTTGTCGGCGAGGCCGGAATCGCCGCGGGCGATTTCCTCGGAGATCAGGGCGAAGGTCCGTACCTCGGTCTCCCGCTCAAGATCGATGCCGCCGAACGCCTCCGGCACGCCAAGGGTACGGATGCCGATCGCCTCGGCGCCTTCGAGGATCGCGCCCGGCAACCGTTCGCCGGGACTCATGTCCCATTCGCGTTGCCAGTTCGACCGGATGAAGGGCGTCACCACATCGTCGACAAACGATCGGCAGCTGTCGCGCATCAGGCGCTGTTCCTGGGACAAGATCCCATCATCGGCGTGTATCATCGTCGCTCCCCTTGAGTGCTAAGCGGTCGGCTGCTTGGTCTTCCGCTGTGCCTCAATTGGTATCAGCACCCTGGATACCTGATCAGGCGGTGGTGTCCGCTTGTGGTGGACAATCGTCCAGCTTCAAGTGGACATTTTCTACCTCACCCCGTCCGATCGACTTGTCACCCGAATCCGTCAGCTTCGCGCATGCGCTGCCATAATCGGCAGCGCTAGACTTTCAGCCGCTCCGCGAGCCAATCGGCAACGAGGGGCCGATACATCCAGGGAATGTTGTTGCAGACATGGTTTCCGGTCGGAAAGACGTGTAGTTCCGCACCCGCCCTGCAGATGTCGGCACATTTTTGCGCTTCCGACGGCGGAAAGATCCTGTCGCGACCGCCATGCAGGACGAGCGCGGGAACTGCCGGTCCCCTGATGCCCGACAGGGTGAAGCAACGTGCGCTTTCGACGACGTCACCGCCCCCCAGCGCAAAGGTCATATTGTCCTGATAGACCTTCGGCAGCGTTGGCCAGAGCGCCCCGAGATCGTAAAAACCGTTGATGGAGACGACGGCGGCAAGCCCCTCCAGCGCGGCCGCCGCCCGCAACGCGAGGAAGCCGCCAAAGGCCATGCCGACGAGGCCGACGGCACCCGTCAGGCCGGGCCGCCCCTCGAGCGTCTTGATCGTAGCAGCGACCACCGGCGCGATGTCGGCGCGCAGGTGGCCATGGGATCGCCCCTCGCCCTGTCCCGGACCGTCAAGCGACAGCGTCGCCACGCCGCGAAGGAGGAAGTGCCGTTCGAAGGCCGGGAACTCCTCCTTGGTCGAATCCGAGCCGGGGATGATCAGCGCCAGCGGATGCGGTCCCGCTCCGGCCGGCCGGCGGAGATAGCTGCGCAGCACACCGCCCTCGAACGGCACCTCGACCAGTTCTCCGGGGTGCTCCAGCAGCGGTGCGGACCTGCGGAAGGTTGCCACCTTCAGCGCCGCGACGCGCTCCTTCGCATCAAGGTCGTCGAAAGCCATGAACTGACCGAAGTGGTAGAACAGGCTGGCGCGGGCGAAGGCTTCGCCTGCAGTGACTTCGCGGCCCTGCGCAAGGGCCGCCTCGCCCATCGCGGCATGGCGGTCGCCTTCGGCGCTCCAGGCGGTGAGCCAGTTCTCCCAGACGCCCGCGCTGTCGATCACCGCCCTCGCCGTTGCCGACGGTATGCCGGCGACCTCCATGCGCGGCAGCCAATGTTCCACCACACTCAGCAACCTGTTTTCCGCCTCGCTCATTCTCTCGTCCTTCCAGCGTTGCCGAACATATCCGTTTTCAGGGGTCGAACATTTCAAGGTCACGGGAATAAGAGTCTGCCTTCGCACGGTATCGTTCCGCGCCGCGTGACAGGTTCTCCGCCGCATCCCCATCGAGCGTCCTGACGATTTTGGCCGGAACACCGATGACGAGCGATCCGTCCGGCACCACCATGCCTTCGCGAACGAGCGAATTCGCCCCGACCAGGCACCGCTCGCCGATGCGGGCGCCGTTGAGGATGGTCGTACCCATGCCGATCAGGCTTCCTCTGCCGATGCTGCAGCCATGCACGATCGCATTGTGGCCGACGGTGACGTCCTCGCCGATCGCGACTGGAAACCCCGGATCCGTATGGATGACGCAGCCGTCCTGGGCATTCGAGCCGGCACCGAGGGTTATCGGTTCGTTGTCGCCGCGCAGGACAGCGTTGAACCAGATGCTGACGCCCGGGGCGATGCGCACGTCGCCGATGACGGCGGCGCCCCGGGGCAATGTAGAATTCGCCGTCTGCCGGCAGGCTGGGCGCCCGGTCGCCCAGCCGGAACAGTGTCGGATTGTGCATGATTTCCGGCCCATCCCTTCGGCTTCAGGTCGGCATTGCGAGAAGGATCGATGCCGGCGCATTGGTGCGGTTGACGAGTGCGCGCGCTTCGCCCGGCGCCAGCCGGCAGCTGTCGAGCACACCGAGCGTAACGGCGGTATCGGCGGTTTCGACCGTGACCTCGCCGGCAACGACGATGTAGATCTTCTCCACTGCCGCCGCCTTGAGCGAGGTGCGTCCGCCCGGCAGGAGATGCGACAGGCCGATCCAGATCGTGTCCGTCGCCGTCGCCTCCTTGCCCTGCAGGCGCAGGCAGTGCATGTCGTAGTGTTCGGCCGCCTCATAGGGCTTCGCCTCGCTGTAGCGCGTGACCTGCATGATGCGTCCTACGGCTTGAGCAGGACCCGCTCGGGCGTCCCGCGCAGCACTGAAGCGTAGGCCTTCGCAGCGTCCTTGAGGTCGTAGCAGCAGTCGGGATTGATCGGGAACGGCTTGAGCAGGCCCTCCTCGAACTTCAGCTTCAGCCGGTCGAATATCCGCGCGCCATCGACGGAGGACAGCGCCAGCGTGTCGATGCCTATATATTTGTGGCGGCCGCGGAAGAAGTTGAAGATGTCGAAGGGCACGGCGCGGTCGAAGGTCGAGATGAAGATCTGCCGCGCCTGCTTGGCCATCGCCTTGTTGGCGATCTCGAAATAGGGGCTGCCGACGGTGTTGAAGACGATATCGGCGCCGTGACCGCCCGTCATGTCGCGAACGATGGCCGCGACATCGTCGACGGCGCTGTTCAGCATCGTGACCGGGCCGTTGGTGTGGCCCATCAAGGGCTGTTCGTTGTACTCGACGGCGAAGACCTTCGCCCCGGCCATGGTGGCGAGCTGGATTGCGGCCTGCCCGACCTTGCCATTACCGCCGCAGACGAGCACGACATCGGTCGGCTGGGCGCCGCCCGCCTCGCGCAGGCCCTCATAGGCGGTGATGAAGGGCACGCCGACCGAGCCCGCCTCCTCCATCGAAAAGGTCTTCGGCTTGGCGTGCACGGCCTTCTGGTCGAGCACCATCCATTTGCCGTGGCTGCCATCCTGGCTGATGCCGAGCTCGCCGCCGCCGCCCCAGACCTCCATGCCGATCATCTGCGACGGCCCCTCACGCACGATGCCGCCGAAGTCGCGCCCGGGTATGCGCGGCCAGATGGCGTGCGGCATGTGGCCGAGCGAAGCCTTGACGTCACTGGGATTGACACCCGCCGCGACGATCTCGACCAGAACCTGGCCGGGGCCCGGGCGCGGTACGGCCACCTCGACGACATCGATCAGAAGATTATCGAGATCCGGCGATTTCTGGGAAACCCTGAGGGCATTGCCGGCTTTGGCGCTTGCTTGAATGTTCATGTCTTCGTCTCCTTTGCTCCAGCTGCGCCGCTCAGGCCGCAAGCCCCAAGATTTCCCTGGCTTCCGACGGACCGGCAATCTGCCCGCCGAGTTTCTCGATCAGATCGCGGGCGCGCTCCACCAGTTCGCCATTGCCCTTCGCCAGCACGCCCTTGGCGATGTAGGAATTGTCCTCGAGGCCGACGCGGACGTGCCCGCCGAGCAGATAGGCCTGCATCGCCATCGGGAACGACATCCGGCCGACGCCGAAGCCCGTCCAGACGGCATCGCGCGGCAGCATGCGCGCGGCGGTGGCCATCACGTCTGTCGTGGAGGGGAAGCCGTATTTGACGCCGGTGACGATGGTGAACATCGCCGGCGACGTCAGCACGCCCGCCTTCATCAGATCCTGCGCGAGCACGATGTGGCCGGTGTCGAAGACTTCGAGCTCCGGCTTGGAGCCTGCCGCGTTGATGATCTCGGCCATGATCTTGACGTTGGCGGGAGTGTTGATCACCACCTCGTTGCCGAAGGTCATGGTGTTGAGGTCGAGCGTGGCAATGTCGGGCTTCAGCGCGGTGATGTGCTCGACGCGCTTTTCCGGCCGCATCAGCGTCGTGCGCGGACCGGCCACCGCCGGGTTCTCGTCGCTCGGGTGGTAGCGCCCGCCCGGTCCCGTGGTCACGTTGAGGATCAGCGCGTTGTTCTTCGCCCTGATCCGCTCGACCACCTCGCGGTAGTGCTTCAGCTCCATCGACGGTTTTGCCGTTTCGGGATCGCGGACATGGATGTGGGCGATGGCCGCCCCGGCATCCGCCGCCTCGAGACAGGCGTTCGCAATCTCCTCCGGCGTCACCGGCAGGCCGGGATGGTTCTCCCGGGTCGTCAGATTGCCGGTCACGGCACAGGTGATGATGACTTTCGGCTGCATTACAGGTGCCTTCCTCCATCGACGACAATCCGGCTGCCGGTCGAGAACTTCAGATGCGTGGCGCAGGAGACGATCGCCTCGGCAACGTCCGCCGGGCTGGTGATCCGCTTGAGCGGAGTGGTCGCGGCGACCTTGTCGGCAAACTCCTTGCCGCGGCCCGGGACGAACTGCGTGTCGACGGCGCCGGGCGACACCACCATGACGCGGATTTCGGGGGCAAGCGCCCGGCCGAGCGAATTCGCCATGATGTCGACGCCCGCCTTGGCGCCGCAATAGGCGACATTCGAGCCGATGCCGGTGAAGGCGGCGATCGACGAGACGTTGACGATCAGGCCGTCACCGCTCGCCTTCAGCGCCGGCGCGAAGGCGCGGATCGTGGCGAAGACGCCGCGCCAGTTGTTGACAAAGATGCGGTCGATCATCGCGTCCGTCAGGGCGTCGAGATCGCCATGCGCCACCGGTTCCGTGACACCAGCCGTGTTGACGAGGATGTCCACTCGGCCAAGCCTCTCCAGCACCGCATTCCGGAACGCCTCGATCGTCGTGGTTTCTTCGATCGAGACCGGCAGCGCGACATGGCCTTCGCCGGCAAGTCCAGCGACGATTTCCTCTGCCTTCTGCCTACCCGAACGGTAGCCGACGACGACGGCCGCACCGGCGGCGGCGAGCATCCGGCAGGCCTCCCGGCCGATACCGCCGGAGCCCCCGACGACGACGGCCACCTTGCCCTCAAGCGGTTGATGGGAATTGTGCGCGGCCATGGATCAGCTCTTCTTTCCCGAAATCGGCGGCACAGGCATTGTCGATTTACCGGGCACCAGCTTGAAATCGTATTCACAGGTGTAGAAGGGCAGGCTCGCGTCCGGATAATCGGGATGCGGCTCGGTATGCATGACGAAGTTGCCGACGATCTGCTGCTTGGCACCGAACACGACATCGGCTGCCAGTGCCTTGGGCGTGTCGGAAAAGATCTGCGTGATCAGGGTCTTGTGCCCCGGCGCTGAAACGATGAAATGAACGTGCGCCGGCCGCATCGGCTCGCGCTTCTGGGCTCGCAGCAGCACACCGACGGGACCGTCCGTCGGCACCGGATAGCCTGCCGGCTTCACCGAGCGGAAATGATACCGCCCATCGGCCTCGCTCGTGAACTTGCCGCGAAGGTTGCAGTCCTCCTGGGTCTCGTCCTGGTTCTCGTAGAGACCCACGGGGGACGCCTGCCACACATCGAGCACGGCACCGGCGACCGGCGCGCCGTCGACCCCGATCACCCTGCCGGAGAAGAAGAGCGTGGCGCCGGGCGTTTGCGAGCGCGCGATGCAGTCGCCATTGGTGCAGATTGGCGCGCCACCGCGGTAGAACGGACCGAGCAGCGCCGACATCGTCTCGCCCTGCATGCCGTCATTGTTGATGAGGTCGATCAGCGTCGATGCGCCGACCACGTCCGCGGCAAGCACCACCTCGTTGTGGAACTCGTTCGTCAGCTGACCGATCTCGACGATCCAACGCAGCGCATATTCGAACTCCTCCTCGGTCGGGCGGGTCTTGAGAATGAACTGGTGAAGGTGTTCCACCAGCACGGTCATGACTTCCTTCAGCCGCGGATTGTCGGTGTTCGCCATCGCCGCAAGCACCGTGGGTGTGACATCCGCTTCCTTCGTGATGAGCTTGGGGGGGCTGCTGATATAGTCCATGATGATCCTCCACTGCGTTCAGGCATTCACGGGCTCGGGCTGCTTCGCGCCGGCCTTGAGGTGTGGGTATTTTTCGGTCAACAACGACCCGTGGTAATAGGCCGCAGAAAAGGCGGGCGTTTCCCGGATCCTCTCGAGCCAGCGGCCAATCGCCGGGGCGCCATGCCATGTGCCGGAAAGCCGGATATCGTCCATCCGCACGATGACGGGCATGATCGCGATGTCGGCAAGGCTGAGGTCCGCGCCCATCAGCCAGGGCCCGCCGCTGGCGGCAAGCCAGGCCGCCATGCGGTCGATGCCGCGCTGCAGACGTGCCAGGGCCTCGTCCATCTCGGCTTTCGGGAACCCCGTGCGCCCCATCTTCATGAGGAACTCGCGGCGCAGGGGTTTGCTGTCGCACAACGCCTGGAACTCTTCATCGCCCATCGCCTGGAAGTGCGGCAGGAAAGCCAGATTGTACGACGGCACGCGGATCGCCGGTGTCGGCACCTCGTCGATGAAACGCATCATCGCGCGCATCTCCGCCACCTTGAGCGGATCGCCGGGCCTCAGCGGTGCCAAGCCGCCGAGGATATCCTCCAGATACTCCATGATGACGGCGGAATCGGTGACCGGGGCACCGTCATGCAGCAGGGTCGGGACCACGCCATTGGGGTTGATCGCGAGATATTCCGGCTTCAGCTGATCCCCTTTGAAGAGATCGAGCTTGTGTTCCTCGAAGGCCTTGCCCTTGGCGTGAAGGACATAGCGAACCCGCTGGCTGCATGTGGACTGCGGCGCGTTGTAAAGCACGAATTCGGGCATGTCGGTTTCCTCTCGTTGATGATACGAGCCGTCTTCTCTGATGTCGGGCCGTGCGGTGCCCGGCTAGTCCCAGTTGAGGACGCGCGGCAGCCTTCCGCTTCTGGCGAGGGTCCCGACCAGTCCGAGCGGGAAGAAGATCAGGCCGAGCGCCATCACCAGGCCGGTGCCGAGGATGTTGATTTCGGATGCCCCCATGGTGGCGACGAAGAGCTCGTTAAGCGCGACGATGAGGATCGCGCCGATCACCGGTCCGGCGATCGTGCCCTTGCCGCCGAGGATGCACATCAGCACCATGTTGGCCGAGATCAGGATGAGCAGGAAAATGTTCGGCCGGAGATAGGTGAGGTACTCGCCCCATACCGCACCCGCCATGCCGACGAAGAAGGCCGAGAGCGCGAAAGCCGAAACCTTGTAGAAGCGCGTGTCGATGCCGGCGCTTTCCGCCTTGATCTCGTCCTTGGAGAGAGCCCGCAGACCAAGGCCGAACTTGGAGTGCTTGATCTTGTAGGCCGACCATACGGTGAAGGCCGCGATCGCCAGCATGGCATAGTAGTACGGCACCTTCGCCCACTGCACCGACAGGTCGTTCGGCGGCAGGGTGAGACCGTTGGCACCGCCGATGAAGTGCCAGTTGTCGAACAGGATACGGGCGATCATCAAAAGGGCGATCGACGAGATGATGAAGCTCGGGCCGCGTACCTTGAGCGTGACCATGCCGACGGCATAGCCGAGGGCTGCGGCAACGAGGCCGGCAATCGGCGCGGTGATCAGCGTGGAAATGCCGTAGCGCGCCAGAAGCATGCCGGAGAAATACCCCCCGACGCCGAAGAACACCGCGTGGCCGAGCGAGACGTAACCGGCAAAACCACCGAGGATGTTCCAGCCCGAGGCCATGGCGACGTAGGAGGCGGTGAACAGCACCAGGTGCAAGACGTAATTGTAGTTCCCGGTAAATTGCAGCAGCGGCAGTGCGGCGAGCAGCGCAAGCAAGGTGAGCGGGAACCAGGTCGCGCGGGTCTGGTCCGCCTTGCGCGACAGTTTCTCGTTGTGGGCGCGGCGCGCCTCGATGACAGCGCTGGCGCTGGAATCCTGAAGGGTAACGGCCATCATGCCATCTCCGGTTTTTCGCCGAACAGGCCCTGTGGCCGAACCAGCAGAATGATGAAAAGGGCGAGGAAGAAGGTCAGCGTCGACCAGGTCGCCCCGATCCAGGTGCCGACAAAGGCGGCGATGACGGACAAGACCAGCGCGCCGACCACCGTGCCGAGAATGCTGCCCATGCCGCCGAGAACGACCACCGACATCAGCATGGCGATCCACTCCCAGTGCTTGGCCGGAAAGAAGCTGAACACGAAGCTGACCAGCGATCCTGCAGCGCCCGCAAGACCGATGCCGATGGCAAAGGCAAGCACGCTGATGAACTGTACGTTGACGCCGAGGAGTTCGGCCGCCTCGCGATTCTGCGTCGTGGCACGGATGGCATAACCGAGCCGCGAATATTTGAGGAACAGGGACAGCGCCGCGATAATCGCCAGCGAGACGAGGCCGGCATAGAGCTGCCCCTTGGGGATGAAGACGTCGCCGATGAAGAACGCCGCGGTGGCGTAGTCGGGCGACGTCACCCGCTGCGTGTTTGTGAACAGGCCACCAAGCAGCCCCTCCACCATCATCGCCAGCGCGAAGGTGAGCAGCACGGTCATCTCGGAGTATTTGGCGCTCTTGGTCTCTCGCTGGAACAGCAGCCGGTAGAGCACCACGCCGACGGCCGCCATCGCAACGGCCGCGACGGGCAGCATCGCGATCGGGTCGATACCGAACGTCTTGAACGCCAGGTAGGTGATGTAGGCGCCGCCGATGATCAGCGCGGGATGGGCGAGATTGACGATGCGCATCACGCCGAAGACAAGCGACAGGCCGGAGCCCATGAGAGCGATGACGCCGCCAAGCGCCAGGCCCAGGATCAGTATCTGCAATATCTCTGCCATGTCTGTTCCTCGTCAGGCGGCCTTCTTGCCGCCGAGGTAGAGTTCCTGGATGCGCGGATCGGCCAGCACCGTGGCGGCCGGGCCTTCGAACAGTGTCCGGCCGAGATCGAGCACCACGCCCCAGTCGGCGTTCCTGAGCCCCATCAGCGCGTTCTGTTCGACGAGGAGGACGGTGACGCCTTCCGCCGACATCATCTTCATGATGTCGAACATCTCCTGGACGACCTTCGGCGCAAGACCGAGGGACGGCTCGTCCAGCATGACGATGTCCGGCTTGATGATGAGCGTGCGGGCCATGGCGAGCGTCTGCTGCTGGCCGCCGGACATCGTGCCGGCATGCTGGTCGGCACGCTCGCGAAGGATCGGGAAACGTTCGAGAATGCCTTCGATGCGGCGCTCCAGCTCCTTCTTGTCGTCAAGGATGAAACCGCCCATGCGCAGGTTCTCCCGCACGGTCATCTTCGCAAACAGCGCCCGTTCCTGCGGCACGAAACAGATGCCCTTGCGCAGGATCTGGTCTGGACGCAGCCCGTTCAGCAGCTCGCCCTTGAACAGAACGTCGCCCTTGCGGATCGACAGCATGCCGCAGATCGCCTTGAGCAGCGTCGACTTGCCGGCACCGTTGGGGCCGATGATGCAATGGACCTTGCCGGGCTCGACGGTCAGATGCGCCCCATCGATGATGGCGGGGCCGTCGCCGTAGCCGGCGGTGATGTTGGTGACCTCAAGAAGTTTCGTCATCAGGCAGCCTCATCTTCCAGGACGCCGCCGAGATAGGCATCCAGCACGTGGGGATCCCTGCGCACGACGTCGGGCGTGCCGGCGCAGATGACCTTGCCGTGCGCCATGACCACGACCTTGTGCGAGAGGCGCATGATCAGGTCCATGTTGTGCTCCACGATCAGCACCGTCAGGCCCTTGTCGTTAAGTGCGCGGATATGGCCGACGATCTCTTCCATCAGCGACGGGTTGACCCCGCCGGCCGGCTCGTCGAGCAGGATGATCTTCGGGTCGGACATCAAAAGCGCGGCGAGGTCCATGAGCTTCTTCTGCCCGTAGGAGAGATTGTGACCATCCTCGTGGGCGATGCGGGTGATGCCGAGGAAATCGAGGATCGACATCGCCTTGTCCCTCTCCTCTCGCGACATGGCGGGGCGGAACAGGCCGCGCAGGCCCTCGACCCGGGATTGAACGATGACATTCTCGATCACCGTCATGTCGCCGAGGTTGCGCGAGATCTGGAACGTCCGGCTGAGGCCCTTGGCCGTGATCTTGTGCGGCCGGAGGTGGTCGATCCGCTCGCCATCGAGCCAGACCTCGCCGGATGTCGGCGCCGCCGTTCGGCTGATGCAGTTGAACGCCGTCGTCTTTCCGGCGCCGTTCGGTCCGATCAGGGCGGTGATCGCGCCTTTCTCAACCGTGAACGTCGCACCGTCGACAGCCTTGATGCCGCCGAAATGCTTACAAAGGTTCTTCACTTCCAGCATGCGCCATCTACCTTTCGCAGTTGCGCTGACAATGGCCGGCGATGGGAAGGATGCCCGGGCGGGCACCCCTCCACTGCCTGTCTTCTCAGAACCCGTTCTTGGGATAGCTGAACGGCGATACGCCCTCGAATTCGCCAGTCGGGTAGACGAACTTCAGGCTGCCATCCTGCCACTGCGTCATGATGTGGGACTTCTCCACCGGCAGGCCGACGTCATCCCAGGAGAAGCGGCCAAGCACCGTGCGGACCGGGTCCTCCTTGGTGCGCGCATGCAGCCATTCGCCCATCTTGGCATTGTCGGTGGTCCCCGCTCCGAGGATCGCCTGCTCGATACCCTGGCAGACGGCGAACGGAATGGCGCTGTCCTCGTCCGGTTCGACACTGTATTCGGCGGTGAAGGCCTTGACGAAGTCAGCGTTGTTGAACGGCTTGCCGGCCAGCGTGCTTTCGAACGGCACGTCCTTGTGCCAGGTGGTGTGGATCAGCACGCCATCGGCCGCTTCCTTGCCAACGCCCTCGATGAACTCCGTCTGCGCTCCCTGGCTGAGATAGACCAGCTTGGGGGTGGCGCCGACGGTCTTGAGGCTGCGGGTCAACTGCACCGCTTCTTCCGCCGATGCCGTGAGGCCGATGACCATCTCGGCACCGGAGCGCTTGACCGAATTGGCAAGGTTCAGCCAGTCGTTGAAACCTTCCTCCGGCCACTTCTCCTTCATCAGGACCTCGATACCCGCATCCGCGAGGTAACCGGGTGCCAGATCGGCGATCTCCTTGTCGGTCGCGGGGTCCTTCACCTTCTGCCCGAGCAGACCCGCCTCGATGGCATTGGCGAAGAAGTCGTCCGCTGAAACCACGGCCACGCTCTTCGGCGCTTCGCCGGCCGGAATGAGCTGCTTGATAACCGCGGCCACGTCCTTGCCGGTATATTCAGCGGCGTTGACCTGGAAGTAGAACAGGTTCTTGTAGCCCTGCTCGTAGATGCGCAGCGCCCCGCCCGAGGGAATGGCGTGCACCATGTTGTATTTCGAAAGGATGCTGGCGACCGGGAAGGTCAGGCGGCTCGAAAACGTGCCATATACCGCCTCGACCTTATCGACATTGATGAAACGTTCGTACTGGTTGATCGCGGTCGCCGTATCGGACCGGTTGTCGCTGACGATCAGCTCGACCTGCCGGCCGAGAATGCCGCCGGCTTCGTTGATCAGTTTCGTGCAGAGCTCGTAGCCCCGTTTGTGTTTTTCGCCGCTGACCGAGAGTCCCCCGGTAATCGGCAGCGAAGCGCCTATCCTCAGATTTTCCGCATGGGCCGCACTGGCCGTAATCGCCACAGCGGCCGTTGCCGCGAGCAATGTATTCAATCTCATACGCCTTCCTCCCGTTAGCGATCGATTGTATCCGCGACCGGGCGCCCACCGCGGGGAACCCGGCTAAATTTCGTGCCCGGTAAAGGAAGCCCAGCGGACGCTGCCGCATTCCCCGTCCGGGATCATTAGGGGTATTTTGCCGGCCGCCCTCTACGACGAACCGGTATCTGCCCGATGCAGGAACTCTCCTCCAAGCGTCCATGCAATCGATTGCGAAGATGAGGTATCATGGCACTTGCGTTTGGTCAAGGATTTTCGCAAACGATTGCGTGCGCCATCCGTCATCTGCTAATATGGAAAAATCAGAGGGGATCAGATGCGGCAGAAACGGGTTACGCTGAAGGATATCGCCCGGGAGACAGGCGTACACGTATCCACCGTCTCCCGGGCGCTTGATCCTGTGGAGCGCAAGTCGATCACGGAGGAGGTTGCCAGCCGCATCCAGGCTGCGGCGGATGCCCTGGGATATCGGCCGAACCGCATCGCCGCCGGGCTTCGGACCAATCGCACGATGACCGTCGGCGTGATGATTCCCGACATCACCAACGTGATCTTTCCGCCTATCCTGCGCGGTATCGAGAGCGTTCTCGAGCCGCTGGGCTACGCATCGATCATCGTCAATACCGATAGTGAACGGGATCGGGAAAGCCGTCTTGTCGACGTGCTGCGGGACCGCGGCGTCGATGGCATCATTCACGCGGCCGTGTTGAGAAGCGATCCGTCCATCGCGCGGGCCGCAGCCGAAGGCCTGCCGGTGGTGACGCTGAACCGCATGGTCGAGAACTCGCAGATTCCCTATATCATCAACGACGAGGACGCCGGCATCTGCGAGATGCTGCGCCACCTGCGCGATCTCGGCCATCGCGACATTGCCCATCTCGCCGGTCCGCAGGACCTGTCGACCGGCCAGCTTCGCCTTGCCGCCTTCCGCAACGCCGCTGCTGCCCTTTCACTGGAGTTCCGCCCCGACCTCGTGGCAACCGCCCGGCGCTTCGACGAGCAGGAGGGCGCACGCTGCATCCGGGATCTCCTGGTACCGGGCCGGAAATTCACGGCCGTCCTGTGCGCCAACGACCGTCTTGCACTGGGCGCGATCGACGAGTTGCGCGAGCGCGGCATCGACTGCCCGCGCGAGGTTTCCGTCACCGGCTTCAACGACATGCCGTTTCTCGACCTCATCCGCCCCCGGCTGACGACCGTCCGCATCCTCCAGCACAGTGCCGGCCAGACCGCGGCCACCGTGCTGCTGCAACTCATGAATGGCGAGAAGGCGGAGGATATCCCCGCGGAGACGATCCTGCCGGTCGAGATCATCGTCCGCGAGAGCACCGCTCCCGTCCGCAGCCTCGCGTGATCCCGAAAACCGGAATGCGCCGCCACGACCATCCCGGCGGACAGAAGGCGGCCTATCCCGTGGGAGGAAGGCCGCCCCTCGCCCCTACTTCGTCGTGTAGCCGCCGTTGACGAGGATGGTCTGGCCGGTCATCCACCAGCCATCGGAAACCATGAAGCGGATATAGGGGACGATATCCTCGATATCGGTGAGGCCGGTTTTCGAAAACCCCGACAGGGCTGCGGCGGTCTTGTGATAGGCGACCGCATCGGCTCCCTCGGCCGGATAGAAGAAGGGTGTATCCATCGGGCCCGGCCCGATCGCCGTTACCGAGATGCCGCGCTCACCGAACTCCTTGGACGCGGCCCGCGTGAAATGCTCGACCGGCGCCTTGGTGCCGGCATAGCTCGCATAAAAGGGCGTGAAGGCGCCGAGCAGGGACGTGACGAGCGTCACCAGCTTGCCATTGTCGTTGAGATGCCGGCCTGCTTCCTTGATGAAGAAGAAGGCCGTTTTGGCGTTGACGGCGCTCATCTCGTCATATTCGGCTTCGCTGATCTCGAGCATGGGCTTCTTCAGCACCTTTCCGACCGTGTTGATGGCGATATCCGGCCGGCCAATGGCAGCGACCGCATCGACGAACAGTTTTTCGACGGCACCGGCTGTCGTCAGGTCGGCCTGGAAGGCGACGGCCTCGGCGCCCGCGGCCTTGACGGCGGCCACGGTGGCGTCGGCCTCCGCCCTGCTGGCGGCGCTGTTGTAGTGGATTGCGATCGCCTTCGCGCCATGCTCCGCGAGGTCACGGGCGACCAGCCCGCCAAGGTTCTTCGCGCCTCCGGCGATGATGACGGTTTTGCCTTTGATGCTGTGGTCGGTCATGGGCGGCCTCCTTTGCCGGTTCCGCGATCACATGAGCGATCGCTTTCTTGGGAAGAACATATCGTCTAGGATCAGCCGATAAAGACGGCCATTCTGACATCACTTGTCAGAAATTCCGTGCAATCGAGTGGATAGAACACGTGGACCGTATCGATCTGTTCCGCATTTTCGCGCGTGTCGTCGAGCAGGCAAGCTTCACCCGCGCCGCCGATACGCTGGGGATTGCCCGTTCTTCCGTATCGGCAGCCGTTCAGGAACTGGAGGGCCGCGTCGGCGCGCGGCTGCTCTATCGCACCACGCGCAAGGTCTCCCCGACCCAGGACGGCGTGGCCTTCTACGAACGCTGCCAGCGCGTCATCGCCGATGTCGAGGACACGGAAAACCTGTTCCGCCAGACATCCGCACGGCCATCGGGAAAGCTGCGAATCGACGTGCCCGGCCGGATAGGACGCCTGATCGTCGCGCCGGCCCTGCCCGGCTTCCTTGACGACTATCCCGAGATCGACATCGATCTCGGCGTCACCGACCGCGCGGTAAATCTCGTCGAAGACGGCGTCGATTGCGTTCTGCGCGTCGGTTCGCTCGGTGATTCCGGCCTGATCGCACGCCCGATCGGCAGACTGCCGCTCATCAACGTCGCCAGCCCGGCCTATCTGGCGCTTCACGGAACGCCGCACACGCCAGACGATCTCCGGGATCACCGGGCGATCAACTACGCCTCGCCTTCCAGCGGTCGGGTCGAGGACTGGGAATGGCTTGAAAACGGGACGCTGCACAGGATGCAGATGCAGGGACGCGTCACCGTCAACAGTGCGGAGGCCTATATCGCCTGCTGTCTCGCCGGCCTCGGACTGATCCAGATACCGGCCTATGACGTCAGAGGACACCTGGAAGCCGGAGAACTGGTCGAGATCATGCCCCATCACCGCGCCGAGCCGATGCCGATGGCCCTGCTATACCCGCACCGCCAGCACCTCTCCCGTCGGTTGCAGGTCTTCGCCGACTGGCTCGAGGCGCTGCTCAGGCGACAACTTTTGTAGTCCTCCGAAACGGCTTTTCTTCACTGTACGAGGCAGAGGTCGCCCATATCCCGCCTCCCAATCCCGAAAGAGCACCTCCGGCAAGAGTTCAACCGGAGCGCCACGACCGGCTGCTCAAGGCTGCCGTCGGCTTCAGGCGCAGGCGCTGAAAGACGATGTCGATCCAGATACCGAAGGGTCGCATCGTCGTTGGCAACCGCAAACCGCTCTTCCCGAACCGCCGGAAACGGCCACTTCAACCCTCTTTGTCATTCAATCCTACACGTCCTGCGTTTATGGCTAACGGAGTTTTTACGCCGGCGGGACGCACCATTTCAGGACATAACACACTTCCTCCAACGCCCTGAAAAACCGGGACTGTTACCACCTTCTTCACAAAGCACCGCAATGGTACGCCTCGGTTCAATCCAGCAATCCCACCCGCTTCACGAAATCTTATCCATGTCCTTTCAGCCGATCTTATCAACCGTCGGTTATGCCTTTGAGGAACGATAAGCCAAGAGCCCGCTGTCCGGCCGGCAATGAAAACGACGGAGAAGACCATGAAGCAGAAGATTCGTGATATCCTAGCGAAACACGGTGGCCTGCCGACGCCGGTCGATCAGCTCGCGGACGATGCCGATCTCTATGCAGCCGGCCTCTCCTCCTTTGCTTCCGTGCAGGTGATGCTCGGCATCGAAGACGCCTTCGACGTCGAATTCCCCGACAACCTGCTCAACCGCAAGTCCTTCCAAAGCATCGACGCGATCACGAAGGCGGTGTCGGGCCTTGTCGGGAGCACGGAGGCCGCCGAATGACACTCACCGTCGGAAAGGGGCTGACGGAACGCGCCGAGCGCGTCTCCGCCGTGGCCGCAGCACATGCCGACGACGTGGACGCCAAGGGCCGCTTCCCGCGGGAAGCCGTCGATGCGATGATCGCCGAACGGCTGCTTTCCATCCAGATTCCCGCCGCGCTCGGCGGCGAGGACGCCTCCGTCTCTGAAATCGCCGAAATCTGCTCGGTGCTCGGCCAGACCTGCTCGGCCGCCGCCATGGTCTTCGCCATGCACCATATCAAGCTGTCGAGCCTCGTCTCACACGGCGCGGGTGATGCCTGGCACTCGGGCTTCATGCGCCGCGTTTCCGACGAACAGCTTCTACTCGCCTCGGCAACGACCGAGGGCGGCATCGGCGGCAACCTGCGCAACAGCATCTGCGCCATCGAGATTACCGGCGACACCTGCCGCCTTACCAAGGACGCCACCGTCATCTCCTACGGTGCCCATGCCGACGCGATCCTCATCACCTCGCGCGCCCATGCGGACGCCGCCTCGACCGACCAGGTGATGACCGTCTTCACCAGGGACCAGTATACGCTCGCGCAAACCCATGTCTGGGATACGCTCGGGATGCGCGGCACCTGCTCGGACGGCTGGCTGTTCAAGGGCGAAGCGCCGAAGGCGCAGATCCTTCCAAAACCCTTTGCCGAGATCGCCGCCCAGTCGATGCTCGCAACCTCGCACCTGCTTTGGAGCGCAGTGTGGTACGGCATCGCCGTCAACGCCGTCGCCCGTGCACAGGCCTTCGTGCGCGCCGCCGCGCGCAAAAGCCCCGGCGTGACACCACCCGGCGCGTTGCGGCTTGCGGAAGCCTCGAATCTTCTCCAGCTCGTCAAATCGAATACAATTGCGGGCCTCAAGGAATATGAAGCGGCCAAGGCCGATCCGGACCGCCTCTCCTCCATGGGCTTTGCCGTGGCGATGAACAATGTGAAGATCGCCTCCTCCGAAACGATCCTCACCATCATCAACCAGGCCATGCTGATCTGCGGCATCATGGGCTACAAGAACGGCACGCCCTTCAGCCTCGGCCGGCATCTGCGCGACGCGCATTCCGCCCAGCTCATGATCTCCAACGACCGCATCCTCGGCAACACGTCGAACCTCCTGCTTGTGCACAAGCAGGACACCAGCCTGATCGGGTGACACCATGGACATGCAGACCTCCCTTCTCGACCGGCTCTTCGATTCGGGCCTCCTCATCGACACCGGCGTCGAAGGCCTTTACGGCCGCAGCGGCGCCTTCGAGGACGTCATCGCCCGCTTCGAGCGGCTGATCGACGCCTATGGCGGCGCCGACGGCGCGGAGGCGATGCGCTTTCCGCCGGGCATGAACCGCGCGCATTTCGAAACCTCGGGCTACATGAAGAGCTTTCCGCAGCTTGCCGGCACCGTGCACAGCTTCTGCGGCGGAGAGCTCGACCACATGAGCCTCCTGCAATGCATGGAGGTCGGCGGCGACTGGACCAAGGACCAGAAGGCGACCGACATCGTGCTAACGCCGGCGGCCTGCTATCCGCTCTATCCGACGATCGCCAAACGCGGCCGCCTGCCGGCCAAGGGCGGCCTCTACGATCTGCAGTCCTACTGCTTCCGCCACGAGCCCTCCAACGACCCGGCCCGCCAGCAGCTTTTCCGCATGCGCGAATATGTCTGCATGGGCACGCAGGAGCATGTGACGACCTTCCGCCAGACCTGGATGGACCGCGGCCTGGAGATGATGGCGAAAGTCGGCCTCGACGTGACGATGGATGTGGCCAACGACCCGTTCTTCGGCCGCGCCGGCCGCATGCTCGCCAACAACCAGCGCGACCAGAACCTGAAGTTCGAGCTGCTCATCCCCGTGACCTCGACCGCCAAGCCAACCGCCTGCATGAGCTTCAACTATCACCAGGACGCCTTTGGCGCGAAATGGGGGCTCAATCTCGAAAACGGCGACGTCGCGCACACCGCCTGCGTCGGTTTTGGCCTGGAGCGCATCGCACTTGCCCTCTTCGCCCGCCACGGCATGGATATCGCCGCCTGGCCGGACGACGTCCGCAAGACGCTCGGATATCAGGACTAAGCATGGCTGCCGTCTTCCCCGGGGCAGACCCCGAGACCTTTCGGCCGCACGCGCTGCACGATGCGGAGCGCATGTGGCCGGAGACGAACTGCTACGTCGATCTCTGGATCGAGGTGCTGAACGCCTTCGGGAGCGCCCCGGAGGCGATGCTCGGCTTCTCCCTGACCCAGGATTTCGAGGGCGACCAGTTCACATTCTTCAAGGTGCCGCTGGAAGACCTCGAAACGCTCTACGGCATCCGCTGCACGGAACTTGCCATTTTCGACACGGTGGAAAGCCACGTCGCGACGCAGATCGCGCGCGGCCGCCTCTGCCTTGTCGAGATGGACAGTTTTTACATGCCGGATACGCGCGGCGTCGCCTACGGCCAGGAGCACGGCAAGACGACGGTGGCGATCAACCGGCTGGACCTTCAGGCAAAGCGGCTCGATTACTTCCACAATGCCGGCTTCTTCCGGCTGGAAGGCGCAGATTTCGACGGTCTGTTTCATCTGAACGACGGCCCCGACGACCTGCCCTTCCTGCCCTACACGGAATTCGCCAAATTCCCGGAAAAGCGGCCGGACGAGACCCATCTGCGCCGCGAGGCAAAACGCCTCGCCGCCGTGCATTTCGCCCGCCGCCCCGCCGAAAATCCGGTGGCGGCCTTCGCAAAGGCCTTTCCGGGCCAGGTGGAAGCGGTGGCCGATCGCCCCTTCGGCTTCTTCCACAAATACGCCTTCAACACGCTGCGCCAGCTCGGCGCGAATTTCGAACTCGCCGGCAGCCATCTCGACTGGCTCGCGCCGGATGGCAGCCTGAACGAGGCGGCCGAGGCCGCGCGCAAAATTTCGGAAACGGCGAAGTCCGTGCAGTTCCAGCTTGCCCGTGCCGTGACGCGCAGGAAGTTCGATCCGCTGGCAACGGCACTCGATCCGGCGATCGAAGCGTGGGATAGTCTGATGGCTCAACTGGCCACCCGCATCGACTGAAGGAAGACGGAATGCCCGAAACCGGAAAGGCGCTTTCCACCGGCTGGCAGATGGCGCTGACAGTGGCCAACGCTGCGGCTGATCCCGCGGCGCTGGAAAGCCTTTCCGATTTCCTCGACGCTCCCGTGCCCGGGACCGTTGCTGGTGCACTCGAACGGGCCGGCCGTTTCGACCGTACCGCCCCGCAGCCGCTCGACCATCTCGACGCCTGGTACACGCTCGATCTCTCCGGCGAAGCACCCGGCGAGGCTCTGCTGCAGTTCGACGGGCTCGCGACGATCGCCGAGGTCTGGTGGAACGGTACGCTGGTTCTCTCCTCCGACAGCATGTTCGTGCGCCACAGCCTGCCCGTCACCTTCACCGGCAACGACCGCCTGGCTCTCTGCTTCCGCGCGCTGAAACCGCATCTGGAAAAACGCGGCCCCCGCGCCCGCTGGCGGCCGCAGATGATCACGCCGCAGGGCTTGCGCCTCGTGCGCACCACTCTGCTCGGCCGCATGCCGGGCTGGTGCCCGGAAGTCCACACCGCCGGCCCCTGGCGGCCCGTGCGCCTCACGCGGCCGAGCCCGGCCTTTGCCTCCGAAATCCGCCTCTCCGCACGCCTTCACGAAAACGGCAAGGGCCAGCTGGAGATCGGCTTCGCGCTTCCGGGTGCGGTCGCGCCGATCGTGGAATGTGCAGGCGTTGCCGTCGAGGCAATCCCGAACGGCACGCACAGTTTTAGCGCCAGCCTCACCATTCCCGATGTCGAGGCCTGGTGGCCGCGCAGCCATGGCAATCCGGTTCTCCACGACATCACCCTCGTCGTGGGCGGTGCGCGCCAAAAACTCGGCCGCACCGGCTTCCGCCGCATCGAGATCGATCGCGGCGCCGATGGCCGCGACTTTGCTCTCCATGTCAACGGCGTGAAAATCTTCTGCCGCGGGGCGGTCTGGACCAATGCCGATATCGTCGATCTGCCGGGCACGCGCGCGCGCTACGAACCACTGCTGACGCTTGCGGCCGAGGCCAACATGAACATGCTGCGCATCGGCGGCACCATGGCCTACGAGACGCCGGATTTCTTCGCGCTGTGCGACGAGCTCGGCCTTCTCGTTTGGCAGGATTTCCAATTCGCCAATTTCGATTACCCGGCAAACGATCCGGCCTTCGTCGAAAATGTCAGGGCCGAAGTCGCGCAGTTCCTCGATGCCACCGCCGCTTCGCCGTCGCTTGCCGTGCTCTGCGGCGGCAGCGAGATCGACCAGCAGGCCGCGATGCTCGGCCTGCCGGAGGCGGCCTGGGCGGGGCCGCTGACGCTCGATATCCTGCCCGCGCTCGTTGCCGCCCATCGTCCCGATGTGCCCTATGTCGAGAACTCGCCGAGCGGCGGGGCGATGCCCTTTTCGCCCGGTGCCGGCGTCACGCATTATTACGGCGTCGGTGCCTATTGCCGGCCGCTGGAAGATGCGCGCCGCGCAAACGTGCATTTTTCCGCCGAAAGCCTCGCCTTCGCCAATGTCCCGGAACAGGCAACGCTCGACGCGCATCTGCCCGTGCCCCCCGTGCACGATCCGCGCTGGAAGGCCCGCGTGCCGCGCGACCGCGGCGCCTCCTGGGATTTCGAGGATGTGCGCGACCATTACCTCACCCAACTTTACAGACACGAGCCGGCGCGTCTGCGGCGCGAAGACCCGGCCCGCTATCTCGATCTCTCCCGCGCCGTCGTCGGCGAAGTGATGGAGGCGATCTTCGCCGAATGGCGGCGGGAGCAATCCACCTGCAATGGCGCGCTCGTCTGGACGTTCCAGGATCTACTGCCCGGCGCCGGCTGGGGTATCGTCGATGCGACCGGCCTGCCGAAATCCGCCTGGCATGCGCTGCGCCGCGCCTTCCGGCCCGTGCAGATCACGCTTTGTGACGAAGGTACCAACGGCCTCGACATCCATGTAAGGAACGACGGCCCGGAGGAGCGGCGGCTGATGCTGGAGCTTTCCTGCCTGCGCCATGGACGGCAGCCGGTGGTCTCCGGTCGCAGAGACATCGCGCTCGCCCCGCATTCCGCCGAAACGCTGCCGGCAACCGCGCTCTTCGGCGCCTTCTTCGACACGACCTACGCGTTCCGCTTCGGCCCGCCCTCCCATGACGTCACGGTCGGCCGGCTCATCGATACGGACGGGACGGTGGCCGCGGAAGCCTTCCATTTTCCGCTCGGCCGGGCAGAGGCGTTCTTTTCCGCCAGCCTGACGGCGACGCTCCGGCAGGACACGGATGGCTGGCTGCTCGACCTCTCGGCCGATCGTTTCGCCCAGTCGGTCGCCATCGAGATCGACGGCTTCCGGCCTTCCGACAACTGGTTCCATCTGGCCCCCGGCAACGTGAAAAGCATCCGCCTTCTTCCGTCTGCCGGCACGTCCCCCGAGACAACACCGCACGGCACGATCCGCGGCATCGGTGCCGAAGCCGTCATCTCCATCTGAGCATCGGGGATTTACAGGCGATATGGGTGGCGGCCTCGTGTCGAGGTCACCCATGCCCCAAGAGAGTGCGCAAGACTCCCGACCCCAAACATCAGCCCGGATGCTGCCCGTACTGCTCTTGAAGCCAGAGAAGCATTCCGAAGCGTTTGGCGGTGCGCTATACCCCTCTCGAGCATCGTTCAGGAGGAGCCGGATGGCCGTCACCGATTTCGCGACCCGCACCTACGACCATAATTTCCGGCTCGACCCGATCGTGCGCAGCCTGCTCGACACGGATTTCTACAAGCTGCTGATGCTCCAGATGATCCGCCAGCTGCATCCGGATGTCCAAGCGACCTTTTCACTGATCAACCGGACGAAAACCGTGCGGCTTGCCGAAGTCATCGACGAAGGGGAGCTGCGGGCACAGCTTGACCATGCCCGGGAGCTTCGTTTCACCAAGAAGGAACTGATCTGGCTGGCGGGCAACAGTTTTTACGGCAAGGCCCGCATGTTCGGCCCGGACTTCATCGCCTGGCTCGCCGCCTTCCGCCTGCCCGACTACGAGCTGCGCAAGGTGGACGGGCAGTACGAGTTGCATTTCGAAGGGCCGTGGACCCATACCAGCATGTGGGAGATCCCGGCACTCGTCATCATCAACGAGCTGAAATCCCGGGCGGCGATGCGCGACAAGGGGCTTTTTGCGCTCGACGTGCTCTATGCCCGCGCCAAGGCCCGGCTCTGGGAGAAGGTCGAGCGGTTGCGGCATCTGCCGGATCTCGTCATCTCCGACTTCGGCACGCGCCGCCGGCACGGTTTTCTGTGGCAGCGCTGGTGCGTGGAGGCCCTGAAGGAAGGGCTTGGCGAGCGCTTCATCGGCACATCCAACGTGTTGCTCGCGATGGATGCGGACCTCGAGGCCATCGGCACCAATGCGCATGAACTGCCGATGGTCGCTGCCGCGCTGGCCGAGAATGATAAGGCGCTTGCCGCCGCGCCCTACCAGGTGCTGGAGGAGTGGCGGCAGCACTACAACGGCAATCTCCTCATCGCCCTGCCGGACGCCTTCGGCACCACTGCCTTCCTGGCCGAGGCGCCGGACTGGGTGGCGGACTGGACCGGTTTCCGGCCGGACAGCGCCCCGCCGATCGCCGGCGGCGAGCAGATCATCCGCTGGTGGCAGGACAAGGGGCGCGATCCGCGGGAAAAGCTGCTGATCTTCTCCGATGGCATGGATGTCGATACGATCGAGGAAACCTATCGGCATTTCCATGGGCGGGTGCGCATGAGCTTTGGCTGGGGCACCAATCTCACCAACGATTTCCGCGGCTGCGATCCGGATGGCGGCAGCGGGCTCGATCCGATCTCGCTCGTCTGCAAGGTGACGAGTGCCAACGGCCGGCCGGCGGTCAAGCTTTCGGACAATCCGCTGAAAGCAACCGGCGATCCCGCCGAAATCGAACGGTATCGCCGGGTGTTTGGCACGAAGGCCGAGCATGCCCGGCCAGTCGAAGTTTAGCTCTCTGCCGCCTGAGGCGCATCGCTGGCCACGTTGACGAGGCCGATGATGCGCTCGACCGCACAGGGGATCGGGCCGAGCACGGGCTGATCGAAGCGCGGACGCAGCTTTTCTGCCGCCTGGCCGAGCGGGCCGCCGCCGATGATGACGGCTTCGGCTCCGTCCTCGAAGATGCACGCGTGCACCGCACCGGAGAGCGCCTCGGTGAGCAAGCTCGGATCGGATGCAAGCGCGACGGGGTCGCCCTCGGTACAGCGGATCCCCCTGTAGAGATGGGCAAGACCGAGATCGTGCGCCCGCTGGCCGATGGCCTCGATCAGGTCAGGCGTCGAAGTGGCTACGGAGAAGGCCCGGCCGCCCCGCGAAGCCTCGATCATCGAGGCCTCGCAGATGCCCACCACCGGGACCGCGACCTTGCGACGAAGCTCCGCAAGGCCGGGATCGCCGAAGGCGCTGACGATGATCCCCGCACAATCCCGCCCGTGCGCGGTGCCGAGTTCCACCACTTCAGCGGCAGAGGCGGCCAGTTGCTCGGGGGTGACGATCATGCCCGGCGCGCGGCGCGCGGTGACGGTCTTCACCACCAGCCGGCCCGCCGAAGAGGCCAGCGCGATGGCGTGCATCATCTCGCTGGTGGCCTCGGAACTGTTGGGATTGATCAACAGGATGTGCGGGGTCATGCTCTTGTCAGGCTCCTGCTTTTGCGGGCTCTGCGACGAGGTTGTCGCTTGCCGTGGTGGCGTCCGCCCGCTGCGTGATGTCTTCCATCGACATGCCATAGGTTTCCGGCCCGAGGCGGATGCAGATGGCGAAGATGGCGTACATGGCGGCGGCGAGGCCGAAGACCCCACCCATGCCGTAGCTGTCGAACAGCGCACCCGAGATGGTCGGCACGAAGGATCCGGCAGCCGAGCCTGCCGCCAGGATGAAGGCGACGCCGAAGGCGCGGATGCGGGTCGGGAAGAGTTCCGGCGCATAGATCCAGATGGACGTGTTCAGGAGAAGCACGAAGAACTGGAACAGCGCGCCGAAGAACAGCACCAGATAGATGGTGGTGCCGAACTGCATGATGGAAAGCGCGGCAAGGCAGGCGCAGATCGCACCGACGGTCAGGACGCGCTTGCGCGGGAAGTAGTAGCCGAACATCGAGGCCGCGATGGCACCGAGGACGCTGCCGCTCTGGATGATCATGCTGTAGAGCAGGCTGCCCTGCAGCGTATAGCCCATCGAGATGAAGATGACGGGCATCAGGGTCAGAACGGAAAGCTGGGCGCCGTAGCTCATCAGGATGGCGATGGACACCGGCACGATGCGGCCGAGGAAGGGTGCACGGAACAGTTCCTTCCAGGCGCCCTTGGCGCGCGGCGCATCCTGCTCGTTGTCCTTCGAGAGATATTCGCGGACCACGAGGTTCTTCGGCCGGAGCGAACCGGATTCCAGCACCGAGAGCACCTTGTTCGCCTCGTCTATCCGCCCTTGCGAGGTGAGGAAGCGCGGCGTTTCCGGCACATAGCGGCGGTAGAAGACGACCAGCAGGGCCGGCAGCGCAAGCGAGGCGAAGAGCCAGCGCCAGCTATCCTCACCCGGGAAGATGCTGAAGATCATCAGACCATAAACAGGGGCAAGGAAATTGCCGAAGCCGCCCGCGCCCACATTGACGAGCCCGGCCGCCGTTCCGCGGAATTTCGGCGAGCAGAATTCCGACAGCATGGTGACGGCGGTGGAAATCTCGCCGCCGACGCCGAAGCCGACGATGGCCCGGGCGATGCACAGGAACATGAAGTCCGGCGCCAGCGCGCAGGCTAGGGAGCCGAGCGAAAACAGCAAGAGATTGACAGTGAGCATGACACGGCGGCCGTAGCGATCGCCGAGGATACCGGAAAGCAGGCGGCCGATGGCCGCGCTGCCAAAAGTAATCGTGTTCAGGAAGCCGATATCCGTACCCGTCAGCCCCCAATGCTCCTTCAGGAGCGGGCCGGATACGCCGATCGTGTTCTGTTCGAAACTGTCGAACAGGCAGCCGATCAGCACCAGCGCGATGATCTGCTTGTGCGCACGCGTCACTCCGATACGGGTGAGCGCGCCCTCCAGTTGCCGAATGGCCGGCGATGATTTGCCGGACTGCACCATACCTTCTGCTGCCATAGTCTCCTCCTCTTGGCATCAGCATGAAAATCAATTTTCTTATAATACATGCGAGAAATGATTTTTTCAAGAAACTTTGTGTCCCGGCCCCAGCGGCATTCTTGCGTAGTCCTGCAAGTCCGTTACAAGCTTGATTTCGAAGTGAAAGGCGGTGGCTCCGATGGGCTCTACGGATCGTTCGTTCCTGTTTCGCGTGCGTGATGCGCTTGACGACCTGCATCCGGCAGAGCGGCGACTCGGCGACTTCGTCTGTGACTTTCCAGGAGAGCTTGCCAGCTATTCGGCATCGGAGCTCGCAAAGCTGGCCCAGGTCTCGAATGCAACCGTGACACGATTCGTCCGCCGGCTCGGCTACGAGAACTACGAGGAAGCCCGCCGCCATGCGCGCGACGAGCGCGAGACCGGATCGCGCCTGTTCCTCGCCACCTCGACGGATGCTGCAGGCGCGCAGTCGCTTGGCGCTCATGTCGCCCAGGGCATCGCCAATCTCGAAGGCACCTTCTCGAGCATTACCGATGCGCAGGTGGACGCCGTCGCCGACGCGATCCTGGCCGCGCGCAAGACCTGGGTGGTCGGCTTTCGCAGCAGCCATGCCTTTGCCGATTACCTGCAATGGCAGATGACGCAGGTGGTGGAAAACATCGTCGCCATCCCCGGTGCCGGCCAGACGCTCGGCGAACACCTCGTCAGCGTGACGGAGAAGGATGTCGCCATCGTCTTCGGCCTGCGTCGCCGTGTGGCGCAGATGGACAGCATCCTGACCGCGATCGAAAAGAGCGGCGCCAAGCTGCTCTACCTCACCGATGAAGGTGTCACCCATCGGGCGAGTGCCACCTGGCATTTTCGCTGTCACACGCTCGCGCCGGGACCGCTGTTCAACCACGTCTCGGTCATGGCCGTCTGTCACCTCATCACGACGCGCGCGATCGAGCGCGCCGGCCCCGCCGGCCGCACACGCCTGCGCGGCATCGAGCGCTTCGGCGACACGCTGGAAGAGCTGTAGCGCCCCTAGAGTTTGTCAGGAAAAAGTGGAACCCGGTTTTCCCGAAAAGGCAAATGAAAACAAAGAACGCTAGAGCCCGTCAGTATGAAGCTGACGGACTCTAGCGGGCGATGCGTTCGATCCTGCCGTTTTCCACCAGCGCTTCCGCCGGCGCCGGATGGGAGAGGAAATGCCCCGGGCTCGCCGTCAGGCCGTAGGCGCCGGATTGCAGAACGGCGACGAGGTCCCCGGCGGCAAGCGCCGGCAGCCCCGTGTCACGCGCGAGCGTATCGAGTGGCGTGCAAAGGGGGCCGACCACCGTTGCGGGCAGATCCGGTCCAGCCGCCATATGGGCAGGCGCAACGACAGGATAGTTTCGCTTGATGACCTGGCCGAGATTGCCGGAAGCCGCCAGATGGTGGTTCATGCCACCTTCCAGGACAAGGAACCGCACGCCGCGGGACGTCTTGACGGCGTTGATTTCACTGACATAGAGGCCCGCCGTACCAACAAGGAAGCGCCCCGGCTCGACGATGGCCCGCGCACCAGCGAGCAGCGGTTCGGAGCGTATCAGTTCCGTCAGATCGGGAATGGCCGCGGCAACGGCATCAAGATCGAGCGGCCTGTCCCCATCATAATAGGGAATGCCGAGGCCGCCGCCGAGATCGATCGTGGCAAGCGGTCTCCCGCTCGTGCGGGCAACACGCGCGGCCAGCGTGACGGCATGCCGCCAGCTTTCGATCAGCGCAGCCGCATCGAGGATCTGCGTGCCGCCATAAACATGGATGCCGACGAGTTCGATGTTCGGCACGGCAAGCACGGCGGCGATCGCCGCATCGAGGTCTTCCTCATCGAAGCCGAAGGCGGTCGCCTTGCCGCCCATGCGCATGGCGCCCACCTGAACGGCTGGAACCGGATTGATGCGCAGCGAGGCGCGGACCGGCCGGCCGATCGCGCGGAGCCGCGCGATCTCGTCATGCCCTTCGATGTGGATTTCACCAATCCCGCCGTCGATAACCGCCGCAAGTTCCGCATGGCGCTTGCCGGGCCCGGCGAAGAGGATCCGCTCCGGCTTTGCACCGGCGGCAATGGCCGCGTGGTACTCGCCGATCGAGGCAATCTCGACGCCCGCCCCCTCCTCGATGAAGAGACGGATGACGCTGCGGGCCGGATTGGCCTTGGCCGAGTAGTAGATGGCAGCAAAACCGTCGAGTACAGCGGCCAGCCGGCGATAGGCCCGGCGCATGACCGCACCGTCATAGATATAGGCGGGCGACCCCATCTGCGAGACGATCTCGCGCACGGAAAGCTCACCGACATGGAGGTCGTCGCCTCGCACCTCGAAAAGCTCTGTCGCAAGCGGGTAGCCGTGACGCGTCATCTTCACCGCGGGATCAGCCATTTTCCGTGCGCTCCCTGACGAGTTGCCGGTAGTCCACCTTGCCGTTCGGCGTCACCGGCAAAGCCTCGACGAATTCGAGGCCTCGCGGCACCATATAGGCCGCGAGCCTGCCCGCGACCGCCTGCAACACCGACGCCGCGTTGACATCCGGCTCCAGCGCCACGCCCACGGCATGGAGCTTCTGCCCGGCAAAATCATCCGGCAGGCCGATGACGGCAACCTGGCGGAAGCGCCCGGTGCTCATGATCGCCTCCTCGACCTCCGACGGGCTGATGCGGTAGCCCGAGGATTTGATCATCGCATCGTTGCGGCCGATGAAGGAGAAGAAGCCGTCCTCGTCCTCTACGGCCAGATCGCCGGAGTAACAGACGATGTCACCGCCCTCATCCCGCGGGCGGAACGGGTTCTGCCGCAGCACCCGGGCCGTCTCCTCAGGCCGGTTCCAGTAACCAAGCGAAACGGTCGGTCCACGATGCACGAGGATGCCGGGCTCGCCCGGCCTCGCGCGGCGGCCATCCTCGGTCACGATGAAGATCTCGCATTCCGGTATCGCCTTGCCGATCGAGGTCGGGCGGCGGTCCAGCTCTTCCGGTGGCAGGTAGGTCGAGCGGAAAGCCTCGGTGAGGCCATACATCAGAAAGACGTTCGTCTGCGGCAGCATCCTGCGCAGATCCGCGACCGTCTGCGAAGGCACTGCCCCGCCAGAGTTGGTGATGTAGCGCAAATCCGGCAAGGCGGTCTTGTGCAGGAGGGGCGCAGCCTTCGTCAGGATCGCCCAGATGGTCGGCACGCCGGCAAGGGCGGTGATCTTGTGGTCACGCAACGCGCGAACGATCTCGTCACCGAAGCGGAACGTCAGGATGACGGTCGTCGCCCCCTGCTCTACCGCGGTCAGGAGCTGGTTGAGGCCATAATCGAAACTGAACGGCAGGATGGAAAGAATGCGCTCCTCCGGCGTGATGCCGAGATAGGTGCGCACGATACGCGCGCCGGCGAGAAGGTTGCGGTGCGACACCATCACGCCCTTTGGCCGCCCGGTAGAGCCCGATGTATAGAGGATCGCTGCAAGATCCTCGCCGATGGCATTTTCACGGACAGCCACAGGCGCGGCTTCCGCCATTTCCTCGACGGTCAGGATATGCGCTTCGGCAACGCCATGCAGGCTTTCGGCGACCATCGGCGCAAGCTCGCGGCTGGTAACGACGACACGCGCCGCGCAATCGGCGACGATATGGCTGATCTGCGGACCGCGCAGCAGCGCATTGATCGGCACGAAAACGGCGGCAGCCCGGCTGGCCGCAAAGATGGAGACACATTCTTCGATACCGCGCGGCAGGAAGATCGCGACGCGGTCCCCGCGCTCGACGCCCACTTGCAACAGCGCCGCGGCAAAGCGCTCGACAGCCTCGTGGAAGGCGCGATAGTCGAGTTCCCTCTCGCCATGAACCAGCGCACGCCTGCCGCTCTCGGCATGCGGGACAAGAAGGTGATGAAGAAGAACCGGTGATCCCGTCACGCCCGAACCTGCGAGACGAAGCGCACAAGGCTTGCGGGTGTCGCCAGCTCCTGGAAATCGAACCCGTCATCCTCCATGGAGACCCCGAAGCGCTCGCCGAGGAACATGATCAGCTCGAGAAAGCCAAGGGAGTCGATCGCGCCGTCAAGCAGTGCCGTGTCTGGCGCAACGGGCGCGAGTGCCGGAAAACGCCGATCGATATAGGCGTGGATCTCGGCGCTGATGTCGTCTGTGGGGACTGCTGCACTCTGCATCGTCCGTCTCCTCTTCCTTTGCCTCTCACCGGCTACATCTTCAGAAGTACGCGCTCGGAATAGAGCTCATCGATCAATCTGTCGTCCCAATCGCCCTTCACTTGGTAGCAAAGGCCGCGTTTCCAGATCCAGGCATACGGGACGTTGCGACCTTCCTCGACCTGGAGCGCGAGAACCGGCACCCCACGCAGGACAAGCAGGCGTGCAAGCGCCCCGAGATTGTCAGCGACGATGTCCTGGTTTTCGGCAAAAACAACCCGCGCGACCGGAATGCGCTTGCGCGAGGTGACGCTGAGCACGATCGGATGGTAACGCCCGTTGACTTCGACCGCGACCACGATGCATCCGAGGGCCAGATGGTTTCTGAGATCCCGCAGCAGGGTTTCGGCAAGCGCGCCTGCCGGAACAGCTTCGAGCGGTCGAAGCCGCCCCTGCCTTGGACCAGCGAGCGCCAGCCAGGGAAGGACGACGAGGGAAAGATCGAACCCTATCGATCGGAATCCGAAACGGTTGTTTATTTCAACGGCGGCGGGGGTCGGCGTCAGGTCCGTGTAGATCGCTTCCTTGTCGGCCAAACCTGCCATGATCAGACGTGTGGCGGACCAGCGATGATTCTCTTCCACGTACCAGCTCGAAAGATTCACGATCCTTCGACCTGTCTGCGCATCCCATCGGGAGATCGTCAGAAGGATGCCGACAGGGGTCTCCCCCGCCAGAAGAAAGAAGCCAACCGACGGTTGGCCGGCCGCCCTGTTCTGATCGGCAAGCCTGCGCAGTCCCTTGCGCCAGAAAGCACGAGAGCGGGAGGGGAACCCCTTCGAGAGCAGGGTCTCGGCCGCTTCCAGGCGAGCCTCGTCAATGGCGCAAAGCTTCAGCATTTCCTCAATCGAAAATCCGTTCCTGTCGAACCGTTCTAGGGATGACACCTTCTGAAAGCGTAAACACACCTTCTTGCAATTAAGGCTTGAGCGGCAAATGACGAGAACGTGAACGGACGCGGCGACATTTGCCATTCACCGCGCATTGTCTTTGCCAATTCTTCAACTTTGGCCCGTCCGCGACTGCGCTTTCGCCATTGAAGTGAAAACAATTACAACTTTACCTTTCGCATAAACGGCATGCTGACCCGGCCGCGTTATGCTCCGCTGAAGTAAGACGAAGGGGACCCCATGAGCTGGCATATTTTCACCGCCACCGCAGCACTTGCAGCAGGAATGTACAGAGGCCAGTTTTTGGACCGCGCCGAGCCGGACGTGTTCGTTGCGGCCAGCTCCAATGCATTGCCGATGGAGCCGCGCCCGATCAACCCCGACTGGGTCATGGCAGGCAATCCCGTTGCCCGCGCCGCGCTTCACTCCCGGCCGGCGGACACCTATGCCACGATGGCGGTCTGGGATTGCACGGCCGGCCAGTTCCGCTGGTTCTTCGGATGGGACGAGATGGTGGTCATCCTCGAGGGCGAGGTTCACGTGACAGCCGAGGACGGCAGTGCGCGCCTGCTGACCAGCGGCGACATGGCCTATTTCAAGGCCGGCACCTGGGCGACCTGGCGTATCGATCGCTATGTCAAGAAGGCCGCCGTGATGAGAAAGCCCTTCCCGCTGCCCGTTTCGCTGCTCTATCGCACGCTTGGCTGGCTCCGGTCGGCCATCAAGGGCACGCAGTCGGGTGGCGGCCTGTAACGTCAAAAATCTGGCGCAGAAGATTACAGGCGCAGAGAAAGCCCCTCGCCCCGGAAGCGGGGCACCCTGGCATGAGCAGCGCAAGTCCTTTAGCGGATGCCATCCATCTCCGGGTTGACAAAACGCCTTGCTTCACTGGGAAGCAAGGCGCCTCGGGCTCTTGAGGCTCCAGCGAAACCGTGGAACCTTGCAGTCGATCACCTCGAGATGCTCGCTGCTGTTGAGCGTGTGTATTCTTGAAATCGCTTTGTCACGGGACGGAATGGGAACGGGGGCCGCAAGGCGCACCCTCTCCTCGTTCAGCTCGAGAAGATCGGCAAGCCCGAGGCCGGCGCCGTATTCCTGCGTTCCATCCTGCAAGGGCAATACGAGGCGGTTGCCGACACCGATAAAACTCCCGCCGGGCCGGGCGGCGGCCCGGTCTATCTGCAGCGGATTGCTGCGGTGCGGCGTCCATTCGCCATCCAGACGGTCCGCATAATACACCACGAGTGTGTCCGCAGCGCTCCCATAGGTGTCGCGTTCACTGGCGAACAGCCACAGGCGCCCCTCGTGCTCCAGGAGCGTCGCATCAAAAAGCGCACGATCCGGTATCAGGACGGCGTGTCGTACCCAGCCGTCCGGAAACGATGCCGCACGATACAGAACGAGACCGCCGCCCGCCGCACTCTCCGGCAGCATCCAGATTTCACCGTCGCGGCTGAAAACCTGCGGGTAAGACAGATGATGCGGCTCCTCGACGACCGTACGCGGAACGCTCGCCCTGCCATCGGGAAACACTTCCGCCACGGAAATGACGGCCTTCGTATCCCCGTCGGCAAAATCCTCCACGAAAATGAAGTGCCGCCCGTTCCAGTCGAACGGGAACGGATCGGCATAGAAGCGATTGCCGCCATCCGGCAGGATCGCCCAGGGCTCGCCCGTCAACGACCCCGTGCTGCCCACCTGCACACCCTTGTGGAACCGATAGTACGTATCCCAGCGGTGTATGTTGAACAGTGCCCGCTGAGCCGCGCCCGCCAGCTGGCGCGGCATCATCGAGAACATATAGGCATTGAGCAACTGCCCGGCCGTCGGCTGAGGCGATCGCGTGACGCGCTTGTAGGGTGTTTCTGCCGGCGCCCCGCTCCTGAGGTAGCGATCCGCCGCATCCACCAAAAGGGTAAGCATGCGCGCCAGAACATCGTCCAGCCCCCGGACGAGCGACAGGCGACTGTCGACCATGGGCGCAGCATGACCAATGGCCTCATCGTCGTTGAGAACGATATCGATCCTGGGCAAACATCCCTGCATCAACGCTTTCGCGGCGGACGCGACGGAAGCACAACCGTTGAAGCGCGGTTCAAGTGTCGGCGATGCGAAACTCCGCCCGCTCGCCGTCAGATCTATCCGCAGCGCTGCCTCGGCACGGGAGGAGGACAGTCCGACAGTGGACACGACATCGAAAAGATCGTTGCCGCGAATCCGCAATGTTCTTCTTTCTGCCCTAAGAATATTGCTGAGCATGCGGGGTTCATCGGGTGTTTCCACCCCTGCGAGCACAATATCGTGGCCCTTCTCGGCAAGGCGATCGGCAACAAGAAGATGGATGCGCCGAACGTCATTTGCAGGCACTAATATATCGATTGTGCTCACACGATTCCTTTATCTCAGGCTGATGAAAAAAATGATATAACACTTGATAGTTGCAAACTTTGGCAGGTCAAGTGAAATCTCCGATCCAGCCGCATACACCGTGCAATCAGACCGGCGCACTCTTTTAAATCGGGACAAACGCATGACAAGCCGTGTCAAAATACTCCGGCATCCGTTAGCCAAACAGAAAAGGAGAGCAGCCAGTTTTCAGGTTGCTGTGCCCAAGCTCCCGGAATTTACATTCCCTGCGATATTTGTATTATTTTTGTCGTTTTTGATTTCGCGCCAGATGCCCTTTGCGATTGCGATTGTCAGGCCGATGGCTGCGCCGGTTATGGTTCCGATGACGAGGAGGACGGCGAGGCTTGGGGGCCAGGATCGGTTCTGGGGCGGCAGGGCGGTC
>NZ_JARSBQ010000003.1:0-634001 GCF_029623935.1 Shinella sp. 838 | reverse complement strand
AAATCACCCGAACCAAATCAGGCTCAATTCTCACCAGCTCCATCAGGAAACCCTAGAGCGAGTTCGTCGGCCGCCAGAAGCGCCGCCGCTCTCGTTCGATGGCCGGGTTATAGGCCCACTCATCCGCTTACGTCAACAGACATTTTCAAGAAAACTTCAAAAATGTGTAAGATGTTGAAAATAAATGATTTTCACTCTGACGGAAGGTTGGATGCCCCCTGAACACCCTTCGCAACCCCCAAATCACGGCGGAAAACTTTGTCCAGATGGTCAAACAGAGGGGTGGGAGGGGGATATTGCGCAGCGACACGGCAAAGGCACCCGGTGCATAACGAGAATGTCGGGGACAGCGTGACGGTTTCACTTGACGTCGCGCCAAAAGAAAAGGGCGCCAGCGGATATCCGCGGCGCCCTCCTCTCCCGATCTTGGCAAGGCTTTCAGCCTTTCAGCTTGGACATGATCTGTTCGAGGAAACCGAGCAGCACCGCCGAAACCACGAAGGCGAGGTGAATGAAGGTCAGCCACATCAGCTTGGTGTCGGTATACTGCTGCACGTTGAGGAAGACCTGCAGCAGGTGGATCGAGGAGATGGCGACGATCGACGAGGCAACCTTGATCTTCAGGCTGCCGGAATCGAGTTTGCCGAGGAACGAGACATCCGCCTCCGCCTCGTCGAAACGGCTGACGAAATTCTCGTAGCCGGCGATCATGACCATGAGGATGAGGCTGGCGACCAGCGCCGCATCGATGAGGCCGAGCATGGCGAGGATCATCTCCGCATCGTCGTAGACGAAGACGTTCATCGCCACCTTGGCGAACTTGTAGAGGAAGGACACCGCATAGACGGCAAGCGCCGCGACGAGGCCGAGATAGAAGACCACCAGGATCCAGCGGCTCGACAGGATGATGCGTTCGACCAGGAGTTCGAGGGATTTCATCGGTCAGGCTCCAAGGGATTCGGCAAGTTCATGCGTTGTTAACCAATGGCTCGAAGCCCCGCAAGGGTCGTTCGCAGACGCAAAAAAGGGCGGCGTCCGCGAACGCCGCCCTTTCCGGTCTGTTTCGTCCTCATGCCCGTCGGAACAGGCCCGCGATCAGCGAAAGAACCAGAAGGGCCAGGAAGACGAAGAACAGGATCTGCGCGATGCCGGCCGATGCGCCGGCAATGCCGCCGAAGCCGAGCAGGCCGGCAACAAGGGCGATCACGAGAAAGACCACAGCATAATAGAGCATTTTCGAACTCCTTCTTTGTATCGATGGAGAAACGAGGGGCGCGATAAAAAGTTCCCAGAACCGTCATCGAACAAAGGATTTCAGGGCGAGCCCTGTCGCCAAAAACAATGCCGCCGCGGCCTTTCGGCTGCGGCGGCATGAGCGGTGACCGATGCGGTCGGCGTCCGTTCTAGTGACGGCGCGTCCAGTCGTCGATCTGCCGCTCGGCCTCCTCCTTGGCGAGGCCGTAACGCTGCTGGATCTTGCCTGAAAGCTCGACGCGGCGCCCCTTGATGACATCGAGGTCGTCATCGGTGAGCTTGCCCCACTGAGCCTGGGCCTTGCCCTTGTACTCGTTCCACTTGCCTTCGATAATATCCCAGTTCATGTCGCTGTCCTTTCTGTTCCATTGAACGCATGGCGTTGACCAAGAGGAAACCGGCAAGTGCCGGAAAGGTTCCTCACCCTATCAATGCATCCGCGCCGCCGCTTGGGCCGGGTGAGCGTTGTCGGCGACGATCATGTCCCCTGCCGGCGGACTGGTCGGCCGGACATGCACCTCAAGACCGTTCTGGCGGCTGACGCGCCAGGTAATCTCAATATTTTCCTCGACCCAGGCCGGATCGACGACCGCGCAGCGGCCATGCACGAGACGCTTGCCCGCCCCTGCCCCGCCCAAAGCGGCCGGCAGGGCGCCGACGCAGTCTTCCATGGTCTCGAACGCCACCTGGGGCGCTTGCAGTTCTTCGCAGGTGAGGCCGCCATGGCTGCAGCCGACCAGAAGCATGATTGCGGCTATGTGTTCCATTTCTCTCTCCATCACCCGTCGGGTCACCACCCATCGGTTGGCATTGGAAACGGAACGGAGCCTAGAAAGTTCCGGCGAGAGCCGATGACGGTGTTGTCACATTTTCGGGAACAAAATTCGCTACGGCCCGTTTTCGGCCCATCGCTCGAACGCGAACCGGACGTGAAAGGAAGCACCGATGCTCAGCACCATTCTCCTTGTCATTCTCATCCTGCTTCTGATCGGCGCCCTGCCGAACTGGGGATACAGCCGAAGCTGGGGCTATGGTCCCTCCGGCGGCCTCGGGCTGATCGTGCTCATCCTTCTCATCCTCGTCCTCATGGGACGTATCTGATCCCCCCACCCAAGCCAGGAGCCGGAACCATGAAGAACACCATCATCGCGCTTGCCCTCGTCGCCTCCACGGTGACGCTCACCGCCTGTACCCAGACCGAACGCGGCACCGCGATCGGCGCGGGCACGGGCGCCATCATCGGCGGTGTCGTGACGGGACGCGCCGGCGGCGCGCTTGCAGGTGCCGCCATCGGCGGTGCGGCGGGCTATCTCATCGCCCGCTCCGATCGTAGCGGCTACTGCATCTACCGCGACCGGTACGGCCGTCGCTACGAAGCGCGCTGCCGCTGAGGCGATCGAAGGTCAACAAACGGGAAACGGGCCCTCGGGCCCGTTTCTTGATGTCTGGAACTGGACGGAAGAATGTTTTCAGGGACCGCTCTTGGCACGAAGCTCGGCCTCGTCGAGCTTTTCCAGAAGATCGAGAAGACGATCGGGCACGGGTTCCGTTTCGATGACGTCGTAAAACGACTTAAGCTTGCGGCCGATCGGGCCGTTGGGGTCGAAAGCGGCCTTGACGGGGACATCCCGCCCGGCACGCTTCTTGTCTTTACTGGGCTCGATCATGGTCTTGTTTCCATCCGATGCCACCCGCTATCTTCCTTTTGCCCCAGATTCCCAATAGCAAGTCAGACTTAGAATGCTACCAATAGGTTTCCGCATGGTGAACTCTAGCGGAAACGGTTCCGATGCGGAACATATTCAGGGAGAACTAAATGTCACTTTCCACCCGTATCGCACCGCATCTCGCCTATCTGAGGCGGTTTTCCCGTGCAGTGACGGGCTCCCAGACCTCGGGCGACGCCTATGTCGCAGCCATGCTTGAGGCGCTCGTCGCCGATATCACACTCTACCCCGAGGGGAGAAGCGACCGGATTGCGCTCTACCGGCTCTATTGCACGCTGTTCGACAATCTCGACGTGACGCTGCCGGAAAATACGTCCCCCTTCGGCTGGGAGCGCCAGGCGGCCGCCAACCTTGCCAACCTGCCGCCGGCGGAGCGCAAGGCTTTCCTGCTGGTCGCCGTCGAGGGCTTCGACCTTGCCGAGGGCGCCGACATTCTCGATATGCCGGAAGAGCGCTTCGCCGCCCTGCTCGACGAAGCCTCGCGCGACATCTCGCGGCAGGTGGCAACCGATATCATGATCATCGAGGACGAGCCGCTGATCGCCATGGACATCGAGGACATGGTGAAGGGCCTCGGCCACAACGTGACGGGTATTGCGCGCACCCATTCGGAGGCCGTCGAGCTCTACCACCGCACCTCGCCGCGCATGGTGCTGGCCGATATCCAGCTGGCCGACGGCAGCTCGGGCATCGACGCCGTCAACGATATCCTGAAGAACAGCACGATCCCGGTCATCTTCATCACGGCCTTCCCGGAGCGGCTCTTGACCGGTGAAAAGCCGGAACCGGCCTTCCTGGTCACCAAGCCGTTCAATCCGGATATGGTAAAGGCCCTGATCAGCCAGGCGCTGTTCTTCGACGAGCAGGCACGGCTGGCCAAATCGGCCTGAGCGCCGGGGCAGACAGGGCGACGGCGTGAACGAAACAGCGCCGTTGCCTCCTTGCCATATCAGAAAGTCGGCGGGGTGCAGGCACTGATGACCTCGCACGGCACCGGGCCGACGCAGCGGAAACGGTGCGGACGGCGGCTTTCGAAATAATAGGCATCGCCCGGACCGAGAATGCGCCGCTCGTCGTCCACCGTCACCTCCAACCGGCCGGAGAGCACGATGCCGCCCTCCTCGCCATCATGCACCAGCAGCACCTTGCCGGTGTCGGCGCCGGGCTGGTAGCACTCCTTCAGGATCTGCAGGCTGCGGCCGAAGGTGTTTTCGCCGATCTGGCGGAAGGAAATCGGTCCCTTGCCGATCTCGATCAACTCGTCCGACCGGTAGAAGGCCTTCTTGGGGCGCTCCGGCTCGAAGGCGAAGAACTCCGCAAGACCGATCGGGATGCCGTCGAGGATGCGCTTCAGTGCACCGACCGACGGGTTGGAGGCGTTGGATTCGATCAGCGAAATGGTCGAATTGGTAACGCCCGCGCGCTTGGCGAGTTCGCGCTGGGAGAGATTGTGGGCCATGCGCAGATGGCGCAGCCTGCCCCCGATATCGACCGACATGGCCGCTTCCTGTTCTAGATGTTCGAAATATCGAAAACTGATTGATCCATATCCTTAATTTTCAATCAGTTGGCGTCAAGAAGAAAAGGACTTGTTCGGCATCGCAAATCATGGCGTCAATCCCGCCAGCCAGAGGAGATCTCCCATGAACGTTCACAACAAGCCCAATGCACCGGTGCTCGACAGCTACTGGATGCCCTTTACCGCCAATCGCCAGTTCAAGGCCGCGCCGCGCCTGCTCGCTGCCGCCGAAGGCATGTACTACACCAGCGCCGACGGCCGCCAGGTGCTCGACGGCACCGCAGGCTTGTGGTGCGTCAATGCCGGCCATGGCCGCCGGCAGATCGCCGCCGCGGTCGAGCGCCAGCTCACCGAGATGGATTTCGCGCCCTCCTTCCAGATGGGCCATTCGGTCGCCTTCGATTTCGCCGAGCGGCTGGCCGAGATCGCCCCCGGCCCTGACGGCGCCAAGCTCGACCGCGTCTTCTACACCGGCTCCGGCTCGGAATCGGTCGATACCGCATTGAAGATCGCCATTGCCTACCAGCGCGCCATCGGACAGGGCACGCGCACGCGCCTCATCGGCCGCGAGCGCGGCTATCACGGCGTCGGCTTCGGCGGTATTTCGGTCGGCGGCATTCTCAACAACCGCCGCGTCTTCCCGCAGCTCCCCGGCTCCGACCACCTGCGCCATACCCACGACCTTGCGAAGAACGCCTATGTGAAGGGCCAGCCGGAGCATGGCGCCGAGCTTGCCGACGACCTGGAGCGGCTGGTCGCGCTGCACGGCGCGGAAACCATCGCCGCCTGCATCGTCGAGCCGGTCGCCGGCTCCACCGGTGTGCTGATCCCGCCGAAGGGCTATCTCGAAAAGCTGCGCGCGACCTGCGACAAGCACGGCATCCTCCTGATCTTCGACGAAGTCATCACCGGCTTCGGACGCCTTGGCGCGGCCTTCGCCACCGATTATTTCGGCGTGACGCCGGATCTCGTGACAACCGCCAAGGGCCTGACCAACGGCGCCATCCCGATGGGCGCAGTCTTCGCCAGCAGAAAGGTGCACGATGCGCTGATGCATGGGCCGGAAAACGCCATCGAGCTCTTCCACGGCTACACCTATTCCGGCCATCCAGTGGCCTGCGCCGCCGGCATCGCGACGCTCGACATCTACCGCGACGAGGGTCTCTTCACCCGCGGCGCCGAATTGCAGGACGACTGGCATGCGGCGATACATTCGCTGAAGGGCCTGCCGCACATCATCGACATCCGCACGATCGGCCTCATCGCCGGCATCGAGCTTGCCTCGCGCGACGGCGCACCGGGGGCGCGAGCCTATGACGTCTTCGTCGATTGCTTCGAGAAGGGCCTCCTGATCCGCGTCACCGGCGACATCATCGCCTTCTCGCCGCCGCTGATCGCCGAGAAGAAGCATTTCGAGGACATCGTCTCGATCCTCGGCGACGCCCTGAAGCGCGCCGCCTGAATTCGGCCCTGCCGGAAGCGGCTTGGCACTGCACATCGCGGAAAACGCTGTTATATCTGGGCCCGTATCCATACGGGCCCAGTTTCATGTCAGCATCCGCCAAGACCGAACCGAAACTCATCTTCCGCCTCCAGTTCGAGCCGGAAGGGCGCATCGGGCGCGGCAAGATCCAGCTTCTCGCGCATATCCGGGAAAGCGGCTCGATCTCCGCCGGCGGGCGGGCGATGGACATGTCCTATCGCCGGGCCTGGTTGCTGGTCGATGAGATGAACCGGCTGTTCCGTACGCCGGTGGTGGAATCACAGCGCGGCGGCAAGCAGGGCGGCGGTGCTGTCGTGACGCCCTTCGGCGAGGCGCTGATCGCCCATTACCACGCCATGGAAGCGAAGGCGCGTGCGGCGCTGGCCGAGGATATCGGCTGGATCGTCGACAACCTTGCCGACTGAAACCTATTCCAGCGCCACCGTCTTGATGACAGCATGCACCGAAAGGCCCGATGCAAGACCGAGGCGCTCGACGGAAAGCGCAGTGATGCGGGCGCGGACGACATCGCCGCCGCAGGCTATGCGCAGGCTCGCCATGCCCTCGCCGTCCGGTTCGATCGCCTCGACGACGCCTTCCAGGATATTGAGCGCACTGAGGCCTTCCGGGCGCACCGTCGCGATCATGACGTCGCGCGCGGGAATGCGCAGCCGCACCGTTTCGCCCGGCGAAACCGCGGCGCCCGGCACGAGGATCGTCGCGCCGCCCTCAAGGCGGATGGTGGCGAGGCCATGCGCGACATCACGCGCCTCGACGCGGCCGGCAAGAACGCTGCCGGCTTCCCGGCGTTCGGCGGCGGAGGTGAGCCGCGGGCCGCTCAGCACGTCCGACGCCGCCCCGATCGCCTGGATGCGCCCATCCGCCATCAGCACGACCCGGTCGGCAAGGCGCGCGACCTCGGCCACCGAATGGCTGACATAGACGATGGGAATGCCGACCTCGTCGCGCAGGCGCTCCAGATAGGGCAGAATTTCCGCCTTGCGCTCCTCGTCGAGCGCGGCGAGCGGCTCGTCCATCAAGAGCAGGCGGGGCGAGGCCAGCAGTGCACGACCGATGGCGACACGCTGCTTCTCGCCGCCGGACAGGTTTGCCGGCTGGCGGTCGAGCAGGCCGGCGATGCCGAGCAGGTCGACAACACGGTCCGGGTTTTCCGTGCGCGCGCCCTTCGGCGAGAACCAGCGGCCATAATTGAGGTTCTGCCGCACGGTGAGGTGCGGGAAGAGACGGGCTTCCTGGAAGACATAGCCGAAGCGCCGTCTGTGGGCCGGCACGAAGATGCGGCGGGCGGTATCGACCAGAACCTCGTCGCCGAGCAGGACGCGGCCTTCTGCCGGTCGCGTAAGGCCGGCGATGATGCGGACCAGCGAGGTTTTTCCCGAGCCGGACCGGCCGAACAACGCGGTCACGCCGCCATCAGCAGCGAAAGCGGCATCCAGCGAAAAATCGCCGAGCCGGTGGCGGGCTTCGACGACGAGGCTCATTCGAGGTGCACCTTGCGACCGAGGCGCTGGGCGAGCACCTCGGAGGCGATGAGCGCGGCCATGGAAATGGCGATGGCGACGAGGGTGAGGCGCATCGCGCCGGCATCGCCGCCGGGCACCTGGGTGAAGGTGTAGATCGCGGCCGACAGCGTCTGCGTCTCACCGGGAATGTTGGAGACGAAGGTAATGGTGGCGCCGAACTCGCCCATCGCCTTGGCGAAGGCGAGGATCATGCCGGCCAGCACGCCGGGCAGAATGAGCGGCAGGGTAACCGTGAGGAAAACCCAGAGGGGGCTCGCGCCGAGCGTGCCTGCCGCCTCCTCCAGCCTGCGGTCGATGGCCTCGATGGAGAGGCGGATCGAACGCACCATCAGCGGAAAGCCCATGACGCCGCAGGCAAGCGCCGCGCCGGTCCAGCGGAAGGAGAGAACGATGCCGAACCATTCGTCCAGCACGGAGCCGATGGGACCGCGGCGGCCGAACAGGACGAGCAGCAGGAAACCGGTGACGACGGGCGGCAGGATCAGCGGCAGGTGCACGAGGCCGTTCAGCAGCGACTTGCCCCAGAAGCGCCCGCGGGCCAGCGCCAAAGCGGCGAGGATGCCGAGCGGCAGACTGACGAGGACGGCAACCGCCGAGACCCGAAGGCTGAGCCGGATCGCCGTCCATTCCTCGTCGCTCAAGGCAAGCCAGTCCACGCATACTCCTTTGATTGGCGAACAGCCCGCAGGTGCCGCCTGGGTTTGGGCCGAAACCCCTCATCCGCCTGCGGCACCTTCTTCCCGCAAGCGGGGCTATGGGGGTGCCCCGCCATTTTCTCGCACCCTTGCCGCAAACGCCTTCTCCCCGCTTGCAGGGAGAAGGTCGCGGTAGCGGGATGAGGGGCAGCAACCGCACCGGCACGTGGATCCGTTGCGGTCTAGCACCCAAAGCTATCGCGAGGCTCGTCTTACTTCAGGATCGTAAAACCCTGCTCGGTGAAGAAGGGCGCGGCCTTGTCCGACTTCAGGAAATCGAGATAGGCGGCGGCAGCGGCGCTCTTGGATTCCGTCAGGATGGCGACCGGGTAGATGATCGGCGGGTGACTGTCTTCCGGGAAGGTCCCGACGACGGCAACGCCCGGATCGGCTGCGGCATCCGTCTGATAGACGATACCGTAGGGCGCCTCGCCGCGCGAGACGAGGGCAAGCGCCGCACGCACGCTTTCGGCGCCGGCGACCTTGCCTTCGACCGACGACCAGACGCCGAGCTTTTCGAGCGCCGCCTTGCCGTATTTGCCGGCCGGCACGCTGTCGACCGCACCCATGGCGAGCTTGCCGTCACCGACGAGGCCGGCAAGGTCGAAGCCCTCCTTGATCTCGACGGTCGAGGCCTTGTCCTTCGGCGCGACCAGCACGATACGGTTGCCGAGGAGGTTCGCGCGGGTGTCGTCCTTGATCAGCTTCTTCTCGGCGACGTAGTCCATCCAGGCAAGATCAGCGGAGATGAAGAGATCGGCGGGCGCCGCCGCCTCGATCTGCTTGGCGAGCGCCGAGCTTGCGGCATAGGAGACCGTCGTCTCGTTGCCGGTTTCCTTCGACCAGGCGGCATTCGCCGCATCCAGCGCGTTCTTCAGGCTTGCGGCGGCAAAGACGGTGACCTTTTCTGCGGCCGCAACCGGCAGGGCGAGCGGCAGCGACGCGAAGGCGGCGACGACGAGTTTCAGAAGCAGACGACGGTTCATTCCTGTTCTCCCTTTTTCTGCCTGACGGCAGCGTGATATCTCCCTGAATATATCGGCACTTGCGGCTTTGCCAGCGCTATATTTTCAAAAATATACGGAAACAGACGATGGCCATTCGCTTGGAATGGCGAGGGCAGCCGTACCTGGACGAACGCGCCCCCGGAACAACCGGCATTGAGCACGGACGATGTGGAAAAGGCGGCTCCCCTGCGCTTACGAACGCGTGGAACCCGCCGTATGCTGGCCTGCAATGCCGGGGATGGGGATCCTAGAACAGTGCGTCGTCGAACAGATCTTCGTCGCTTTGCGCAGCCGCAGGCGCTGCCGCCACGTCCAGGGTGGTGCCGAAGACGCGGGCATGCACCTCGCGTTCGGAGACCATGGTATAGGTGCGCGCGATCCGGCTGCCGAGATCGGCCATCGCCTGCTCGAGGCCGGCTGTATCCGGCAGGCTGTGGCCAATGAGCTCGCCCGCACGGGCGGAACAATCGGCCAGCACGTCGCCGAGCTCGGCCTTGAAATCGAGGTCGGCAACCGTTCGGCCCGCCTTGGCGGAAACGTCGGCGCCACAGGCGCGCAAAGCCGTCATGTCCTCCTCCATGCGGTCGCCCGCCCGGCGGATATGCTCCAGCGCCTCGTCCAGATGCGCATCGAGCGAGCCGCCGGCGGCGGTGCCCGCCTCGCGCAGCTTGCCGGCATCCCCTTCGAGCGACTGCAGGGCGACAAGAATGCGCTCCGCCGTCTCGTCGAGCTGGCTGGAAAACAGGCGCAGTTCGGCCGTCACCACATTGATTGCCCGCCCCTCCTCGCCGAGTTTGCCGCAGCGCAGGTTGGTGTTAAGGGCCATGTAGTGGATGTCGGTGCGCACGAGCTGGATCGTCTTCACACCCTTCAGGAGGCCCTGCACGGTCTCGACCGTGCTCGCGCCGAGCACATTGGCCTTGTCGGCCGCCTGCTCGATGTCGCGCACGACGGCACGGGCGGCTGCGATGTCGGCCTCCAGGATGCGCATGGCGCGGTCGGCGGAGCGGCCGTCGGCAGCGTCCATGTCGCCATAGAGCGCCATCAGGCCGTCGATGTCGGCGCCGAAGCTGCGGATCGTCCCGACCACGGTCTTGCAGTCGCGCGCAAAGTCGCCGGCGATCTCGACAAGCTGGTCGTGCACGAGGTGGCGGATCAGCGCCGTCAGGCGGCCGGCGGCCTCCGCGTCGAGCGTTCCAGCCGCAAGATACTCATCCAGGAAGGTGAAGGCGGATTGGCAATGTTCGATGCGCTGACGCGTGATGTCGCCGATCTGCATGGCCGACAGCGTGGTGGCAACCTTGCCCTGTACGCCGCGCGCCGCCGCACCCACCCTGGCAGCAAGCTGCGATAGGTGGCGGCGCTGTGCCGTCAGGTCCGCAGCATTGCGCGAGAGATTGCCGGCAATGTCAGGCACGGAGCGGCGGAAGCGCTCCAACGCATCCCCGCCCCCGGCCGAGGCGGTCTCGATGACGGCGCCAAGCGTGCCGATCTTGGCACCAAGCGCATTGACCTCACTGGAGCCGAACTGGATGCGCTCGAGAATTTCTTCCGCAAAGCCCGCAAAATCCGGGATGGCTGCGCCGGTGATCTTCGCTGTCGTCGCGAAGGTACGAAGGTAGCGTAACGTTTCCTGCATGTCGGCGATGTGGGTGCCGAGGGATTTCTCCGTGATGGCGACATTGGCGAGACGCTGCTGGCGTTGCTCCTCGATGCCGGGCAGCGCGGTCAGCTGGTCGACGGTGGCGATGAGCCGGCCGATCGTCGCCTCCGCAGCCTCGTCGCCGAGCGAACCGGACAGGTTCTCCAGCGAGGCGACAAGCCGGTTGAGCACGTCCAGTACCGAGAGCAGCACGACGCCGCCGTCAAGGAACCGCTGCTCGATGCGGGAACGGGCCCCTTCAAGGCGAGAGACAAGCTCTCCCTCCGCCGTCTGCCGCTCCACGCGCACTGCGTTCGCTATTCCTGACACGCCATACCCCATCTGCAAGAACCCGTGAGCGAACCCTAGGACCAACAATGTAACGCGCAGTAAATTCGCTTTTCCTCATGCAATGGAATCCCGTGCCGGCAGGGTCATTTCCGAGCCACCACCCGTGGATGCAGGCATCCCTAGAATTAGGGATTTATAAATAATATAAAGAATGTCTAATATTAATAATTTTATATTTATTTCAAATACTTATGCTAGATTCCTGCCGTAAGGGGAGGTGGTGTATAAGGGGCACTCAAACGACCGATGGATGAAATTAGCAACCGCGCTTTACCGTTCATTAAGCGTGACTTGGGATTCTGGGGCGGGAAATACTATCTCTCGAAACTGATATCGAGGCCTCCATGTCATCAACCCTGCCCGGTGATGCGTCGTTAACCTTACCCACGACACTCACCATCAAGACTATAACGTCCGTTCAAGAGTTGATCTCGGATTTCCTGAACAATAATCCCGCCGCAATACTGGATATCGATGAGGCGGCGCAGGTCGACCTCAGCTTTGTTCAGCTTGTCACGGCGGCCCGCAAACAGGCCGAGGCCAAGGCGGGGCGCGTTCTACTTGCCCGGCCAGCCTCCGGTGACCTTTACGACGTGCTGAAACGTGGCGGCTTTCTCGACGAGATGACATCCGAGGCCGCGCATTTCTGGCTGCACCAGGAGAAGAATTGATGACCGCGAAGATCTTGACCGTTGACGATTCCGCCAGCATCCGGCTGACGACGCGCGTCACCCTCAGCAATGCCGGCTATGCCGTGACCGAGGCGGTCGATGGCCTCGACGGCCTCAACAAGCTGAAGGGCGGCGAGTACGATCTCGTCGTTACCGACCTCAACATGCCGAACATGGACGGCCTGACGATGATCCGCGAGCTGCGCAAGCTGCCCGCGCATACGGGCGTGCCGGTCATCTTCCTCACCACCGAATCCGACGGCGAGATCAAGGCGCAGGCGAAAGCCGCCGGCGCCACCGGCTGGCTGACCAAGCCGTTCGATCCCGAAAGCCTCGTCAAGATCGCCAAGAAGGTCCTCGGAAGATGACGAACCCGGACCCGATCTCAGTCTTCCGGACAGAAGCGGCCGAACTGCTGGAACAGATCGAGTCCGGCCTCCTCGACCTTACCCGCAGCCTCGACGACCGCGACCAGATCGATGCGGTCTTCCGGGGCCTCCACACGTTGAAGGGCTCGGGCGCGATGTTCGGCTTCGACGCGCTCGCCGCCTTCACCCATCATTGCGAGACCGCCTTCGACCGCGTGCGCAAGGGCGACGTGCCGGCCACGCACGAGCTGGTCTCGGCGGTTCTCTCCGCGCAGGACCATATGCGCGCGCTCCTGGAAACGCCGAACGGCGACCATGACGCGATGAGCGCCGCGCTGCTCGACAACCTGCACCGTGCCGTCAACGGCGCGGGCTCCCCTGCCCCCGTCACCGCCGCCGTTGCTGCCGCCCCTGTTGCGGAAGAGGCCGGCCTGCGCGAATGGCGCATCCGTTTCAGCCTGCCGGTCAACGCCATGGCGAACGGCACCAATCCGCTCGGCCTGCTCGACGAAATGCGTGACCTCGGCGAATGCCGGATCATCGCCGACACGTCCAAGGTGCCGGAGCTCTCCGCGCTGGAGCCGCGCGATATCCATGTAAGCTGGGACGTGACGCTGAAGACCGAGCGGCCGCGTGCCGATATCGAGGATGTCTTCATCTTCGTCATGGACGACATGGAGCTTGAGATCACCGAGATCGCCGTCGAGCGGCCCATCGCGGTGGCAAAATCCTTGGACGTGCCGATCGCCAAGGCTATCGTCGTTACCGAGAGGGAAGCGCCGGCGGTGCAGGCGGCCAACGATTCCAAGCAGGCGAAATCCGCCGAAAACGTGCGCGTGCCGGCCGAGCGGCTGGACGAGATGATGGACCGGGTCGGCGAGCTCGTCATCGCCCAGTCGCGCCTCACCCAGCTTGCGGGCGCGGCGGCCGATCTCGGCCTGCGCTCGGTTTCCGAGGAAATCGAACGCCTCTCCGGCGAGCTGCGCGACACGATGATGGTGCTGCGCATGATGCCGGTCGCGAGCCTCTTCAGCCGCTTCCGCCGCCTCGTGCACGATCTGTCGCGCGAGACCGGCAAGGAAATCGAGCTGATCACCGAGGGCGAGAGCACGGAAGTCGACAAGACGGTTATCGACCGGCTTGCCGACCCGCTGGTGCATCTCGTGCGCAACTCCATCGACCATGGCCTCGAAAAGCCGGAGGAGCGCATCGCCGCCGGCAAGGAGGCGAAGGGCCGGGTCATTCTTTCGGCGCACCAGACGGGCGGCGAGGTCATCATCACCATCAAGGATGACGGCCGCGGCATCAACCGTGAGCGGGTGCGCGCCAAGGCGGAATCGTCGGGCATCATCCAGCCGGGCGCGACGCTGACCGACCAGGACCTCCTCCAACTGATCTTCCAGCCCGGTTTCTCGACCGCCCAGGCGGTGACGAACCTTTCCGGCCGCGGCGTCGGCATGGATGTGGTGAAGAAGACGGTCGAGGCGCTGCGCGGTACGATCGACATCACCAGCAAGCCGGGCGAAGGCTCGGAAGTGTCGCTGCGCATCCCGCTGACGCTCGCCATCATCGAGGGCCTGCTCGTTCGGGTCGGCCAGGGCTGCTACGTCATTCCGCTCTCGGCGGTCGAGGAGTGCCTGGAACTCTCGCTGGAGGACGATCTGCGCTCGCGCGGGCGCAGCTTCATCTCGCTGCGCGACAGCCTGGTGCCCTTCCTGCGCCTGCGGGAACTCTTCCGCACCGGCACCCAGCCGGATCAACACCAGAAGGTCGTCGTCATCTCGACCGGCTCGGAGCGCGTCGGCCTCGTCGTCGACCAGATCATCGGCGACCACCAGACAGTCATCAAATCCATGTCCAAGCTGCACCATGACGTCGACACCTTCTCCGGCGCGACCATCCTCGGCGATGGCAGCGTCGCGCTGATCCTCGACGTCACGCATCTTGTCGCGGCCGGACAGCAGCAGGAGGCGCAAATGCGCGTGGCAGGATGAGCGAAGCGGCACGAAAACTCGACTACGACGCGATCTGGGGCGCGGAAGAGGACCTCTCCGTCCTCACCTTCAACCTCAACGGCGAGACCTTCGCCATCGAGGCGATCGTCGTGCAGGAAATCCTCGATCTCCTGCCCGAAACCCACGTGCCCGGCAGCAAGCCCTTCGTTTCCAGCGTCATCAATTTCCGCGGCAAGGTGATCCCGCTTGCCGATATCCGCCTTGCCTTCGGCATGGACGCGACGGAAACCACCATCGACAGCCGCATCGTCGTCATCGAGCTCGATCTCGACGACGAGGCGACGCTGATCGGCATCCGCACCGACAAGGTCAACGAAGTCACGACCCTGCCGAAAGTCGCCAGCGAGCCGCCGCCGAGCGTCGGCATGCGCTGGCGGGCGGACTACATCAACTGCCTCGTCAAGCGAGGTGGCGAATTCATCATCGTCCCGAACCTTCACGCGATCTTTTCCTCCCAGAAAGACCGCCCGGCACCTCCGCCGAATTAGGACATCAGGAGACATCCATGCGTTTTACAATCAAGCTCAAATTATTCCTGACCTTTGCGTTCATGCTGGCCGTCCTCATCGGCACGGCGGCCTATGGCATCCTGAGCCTCGGCGGCCTCAACACGACGCTGGGCGACGTACTGAACGGCCCCGCCGAGCGCCTGAAACTCGCCCAGACACTGAACAACCTGCAACTCCAGCAGATCCGCCAGCAGAAGAACATGCTGTCCTCGGCCAACCCCACCGAAACCAACCGCTACATCGCGCTCAGCGACGAAGCCCGCAAGGAGTTCGACACGACCTTCCAGGAAGTTCTGAGCAAGGCGACGGAACAGGGCAAGGTTCTGTGGAACAAGCTCGACGGTTTCACCACGGACTTCCGCCGCGATGACGACCGCATCCGCGCACTGGCGCTTGCCGGCGATACCGCAGGTGCCACCCGTGTTTCGACGACCGACGCCCGCGCCGCCACCAACGAGATCGACCAGCTGCTCGGCGAAGTCGTCAAGCTCGAGGCCGGCCGCCTGAACGAGGCGCAAGCGGCCGCCGACGCCCAGTATCAGAGCACCCGCACGATCATGGTGGCGGTTGCGGCCATTGCGCTTCTCGTAGCGACCGGCGCTGCCCTGTGGATCGTCGTATCGATCAACCGCGGCATTTCCCGCGCCGTCGGCGTGGTGCAGAACGTGGCGGACGGCGACCTCACCCGGTTTGCCGAGATTTCTTCCAAGGACGAGATCGGCGACCTGCTCGGCCACGTCAACACAATGATCGAGCGCCTGCGCGGCGTCGTCGCCGATGCCCTTTCGGCCTCCGACAACGTCTCCTCCGGCAGCCAGGAACTGTCGGCCAGCTCCGAGACCCTTTCCCAGGGCGCCACGGAACAGGCGTCCTCCGCCGAAGAGGCCTCCGCCTCGATGGAAGAGATGGCCTCCAATATCAAGCAGAACGCCGACAACGCCGCCCAGACCGAAAAGATCGCCCGCCAGTCCTCTCGTGACGCGGAAGCATCCGGCCAGGCCGTCGGCCGCGCCGTCAGCGCCATGCGCACCATCGCGGAAAAGATCTCCATCGTGCAGGAAATCGCTCGCCAGACCGACCTTCTCGCCCTCAACGCCGCCGTCGAGGCGGCCCGTGCCGGCGAACACGGCAAGGGCTTTGCCGTCGTCGCCTCGGAAGTGCGCAAGCTCGCCGAGCGCAGCCAGGCAGCCGCCGCCGAAATCAGCGCGCTTTCCGGCGAAACGGTCTCCGTTGCGACGGAAGCCGGCGAGATGCTGAACCGGCTGGTGCCGGATATCCGCAAGACCGCCGAACTGGTCTCGGAAATCTCCGCCGCCTGCCGCGAGCAGGACATCGGCGCCTCGCAGATCAACGAGGCGATCCAGCAGCTTGACAAGGTCACCCAGCAGAATGCCGGCGCCTCGGAAGAGATGTCGGCGACGTCGGAAGAGCTGGCCGCCCAGGCGGAAGAACTTCAGGCCTCGATCGCCTTCTTCCGGGTTGAAAACTCGGCCCGCAAGGAGCCGAACCACGCCGAAAAGCTGCGGGTGACCGCAGCGAAAATGGCTGCCCCCGTCATCGCCAAGCGTCCGGCCGCTTCCCCGGCCCACCGCCCGGCACCGACGGCCGGCAAGGCCGCCCGCAACACCAACGGCTTTGCCCTCGACATGTCGATGGGTGGCCCCGACGCCGACGACGCGGATTTCCGCGAAAGCGCCTGATCGGACAAAAATCGCGGCGCATCCGGCAACGGATGCGCCGCACCGTCGACCCGGCGTGTGTAGGCGCCGGTGGAAGGGCCAAGAACGGCCCGCGGAAGGGTGAGTGTATCGGTCTTCTCGCATAACGGGTCCCGGCCTCCGGGTACCCTGCCCAAGAACGGCATCTGCGACCAAAGGAGCCCCTACGAGATGCGCTTTACCATCAAACTCAAACTGGCCGTTGCCTTCGGCGCCATCATCCTGATGATGGCTGGCACCTCCATCTATGCCATCCTGAGCCTTGCTTCGCTCAATCAGGCGATTTCCGACATGCTCGCCGGTCCTTCCGCGCGCCTCGAGGCAGCGCAGAACCTTGCGAACTACCAGCTTCGTCTGGCGCGCGCGCAGATGAACCTTGCCCTTTCCACCAACTCCAGCGAAGCCGCCACGCATCTCGAATCCGGCGATCGCAACCGGCAGATGTTCGAGGAAACCCTTGCCAATCTGATCAGCCTTTCGACCGACCCGGTTGCCGTCCAGCAGTGGCAGGATGTCGCCGAGAAAGAAAAGCAGCTCGTCCGCATTGATGACAAGATCCGCTCCTTCGTCGCCGCCGGCAATTCGACGGAGGCGGTCCGTATCGTCTCCACGGAAAGCCGCAGCCTGATGGACGAGATCGAAAAGACGATCAACGTCCGCATCGAAAGCAACAAGGGGCTGATGACGAAGGCGGACGAGGATACCGACAACCTCTACGCAACGACACGTAACCTCATCCTCGTCATTGCCGGCATCGCCCTGGTGCTCGCCGTCGGCGCGGCCGTCTGGCTCGCACTCGGCATCAACAGCGGCCTCAAGAAGATCAAGTCCGTCGCCGAGGCCGTCGCCATCGGTGACCTCGACCAGAATGTCGAGATCAAGACGAACGACGAGATCAAGGACCTTGTCGATACGATCAATGTCATGACCGGCAACCTGCGCAACACGGCGACCATCGCCGACCAGATCGCCAATGGCGACCTGACCGTGACGCCGAAGCCGCTGTCCGACAAGGACACGCTCGGCCTGTCGCTGGAAAGCATGGTGGAGCGCCTGCGCGGCGTCGTCGGCGATGCGCTTTCCGCCGCCAACAACGTCTCCTCCGGCAGCCAGGAGCTTTCGGCAAGCTCGGAACAGCTCTCCCAGGGCGCGACGGAACAGGCATCCTCCGCCGAAGAGGCTTCCGCCTCGATGGAGGAGATGGCGTCCAACATCAAGCAGAACGCCGACAACGCCGCCCAGACCGAAAAGATCGCCCGCCAGTCCGCCAAGGATGCCGAGGCATCGGGCGAAGCCGTCGGCCGCGCCGTCGGCGCCATGCGCACCATCGCGGAAAAGATCTCCATCGTGCAGGAAATCGCCCGCCAGACCGACCTTCTCGCCCTCAACGCCGCCGTCGAGGCGGCCCGTGCCGGCGAACACGGCAAGGGCTTTGCCGTCGTCGCCTCGGAAGTGCGCAAGCTCGCCGAGCGCAGCCAGGCAGCCGCTGCCGAAATCAGCACGCTGTCCGGCCAGACGGTTTCCGTCGCCACCGAAGCCGGCGAGATGCTGAACCGGCTGGTGCCGGATATCCGCAAGACTGCGGAGCTGGTCTCGGAAATCTCCGCCGCCTGCCGCGAGCAGGACATCGGCGCCTCACAGATCAACGAGGCGATCCAGCAGCTCGACAAGGTGACCCAGCAGAATGCCGGCGCCTCGGAAGAAATGTCCGGCACCTCGGAAGAACTGGCCGCCCAGGCCGAGGAGCTGCAGACCTCCATCGCCTTCTTCCGCGTCGATCGCGCCTCCGGCGCCCCGCTCGCCCAGCAGCGCCGCCCGGCGCCGGTCGCATCGCGTCCGGTCGCCAAGGCGCCCGCTGCGCCGCTTCGCAAGTCCGACAACAGCGTCAACGGCCAGCAGGCCCGCGCCCGCGGCTTTGCCCTCGACATGTCGATGGGCGGCCCGGATGCCGACGACGCAGACTTCAGGGAAAGCGCTTGATCATGGCCGGCACATCCTCCGAATCCCAATTCGTCACCTTCAGTCTCGACAGCGAGGTCTTTGCGGTGCCCGTCTCGGTCGTCCGGGAAATCCTCGACCACGAGGATGCCTTCAAGATCCCGCACGGGCCGGAATACCTGCTTGGGCTCCGGGACGTCCGGGGCCAGGGTGTGCCGGTCATCGACCTGCGTCTTCGTCTCGGCATGACGAAGACCGAGAAGACCCCGCATACGCGGGCCCTGGTGCTCGACGTACCGATCGGTGAGAAGATCCTCACCCTCGGCCTCGTCGCCGACCGGGTCTTCGAGGTCATCCCCTTCCGCACCGACGAGATCGAGGGCGCGCCCGACATCGGCGTGCGCTGGCCGTCCGACTACATTGCCGGCGTCGTGCGCCGCAACGGCGGTTTCGTCGTCATCGTCGATCTCGCGCGCCTGTTCTCCGGCGCCGAGATGGCGATGATGGGTTCGGCGGGTCGCCTCGCCGCAACGGCATAGTTTCGGGAGCATGGGTGTGGGAGCAGCATTGCGGGCGCAAGGAGCGGAGGACGGGCTAAGCAACCGGAACTTCGAAGCCCTGTCGCGCTATATCTACGACTACAGCGGCATCAAGATGCCGATCACGAAGCTGACGATGCTGGAGGGCCGGCTGCGCCGGCGCCTTCGGGCAACCGGCATTGCCAGCTTCAACGACTATTGCGACTATCTCTTCAAGCACGGCGGCATCGAGAAGGAAGCGATCTTCCTCATCGACGCCGTGACCACCAACAAGACCGACTTCTTCCGCGAGCCGAAGCATTTCGAGTACATGGCCGCGACCGGCCTGCCGGAAATGGTGGCGGCCGGCCACAAGCGGCTGCGGCTGTGGAGCGCCGCCTGCTCCATCGGTGCCGAGCCCTATACGATGGCGATGGTGATGCAGGATTTCGTCGATGCGTCGTCCGGCCTCGATTATCGCATTCTTGCCACCGACCTCTCGACCGAAGTGCTTGCCGCAGCCCGGCGCGGCGTCTATCCGCGCGACATGATCCAGCCCGTGCCGGCCGAGATGCAGCGCCGCTACGTCATGGTCTCGCGCCATGCCGGGCGCGGCGAGGTGCGAATCCATCCGCGCCTGCGCTCGACGATCGGCTTTGCCCGCATGAACCTCATGGACAGCGTCTACAAGGTGGGCGACCCCATGCACATGATCTTCTGCCGCAACGTATTGATCTATTTCGACAAGCCGACACAGGCCAAGGTGCTGTCGCGGCTCTGCGACTGCCTGGTGCCCGGCGGTTTCCTCTATGTGGGCCATTCCGAAACGGTCACCGGCATCTCCCTGCCGGTGCGCCAGGTCGCCAACACGGTTTTCAAGAAGATCTGATGGTCCTTCCCGGCAAAAAGATCCGCGTTCTCATCATCGACGACTCGGCGAGCGTGCGCCAGGCGCTGACCCACGTGCTGGAGCAGGATCCGGAGATCGAGGTGATGGGCGCGGCCTCCGATCCCTTCATGGCGGCCAAGAAGATCCAGGAAGAGGTGCCCGACGTCATCACGCTCGACGTGGAAATGCCGCGCATGGACGGTATCACCTTCCTGCGCAAACTGATGTCGCAGCGGCCGATCCCCGTCGTCATGTGCTCCTCGCTCACCGAGGAGGGCTCGGAGACGCTGATGCAGGCGCTGGAAGCCGGCGCTGTCGACATCATCCTGAAGCCGAAGATCGGTGCGGCCGACCATCTCGCCGAGTCCGGCACGCGCATCCGCGAGGCCGTCAAGGGCGCGGCCGTCGCCCGCCTTGGCCAGAGCCGGCGTTCGGCCGCCGCCAGCGGGCCGACCGCAAAGCTCACGGCCGATGCCGTGCTGCCCCCGCCCTCCGGCCGCGCCATGGCCAAGACGACCGAAATGGTCGCCTGCGTCGGCGCCTCGACCGGCGGCACGGAGGCGCTGCGGGTTCTGCTGGAACAGTTGCCGGCCAACTCCCCCGGCATCGTCATCGTGCAGCACATGCCGGAAAAGTTCACCGCCGCCTTCGCCAAGCGCCTCAACAGCCTGTGCGAAGTGGAGGTCAAGGAAGCGGTCCATGGCGACCCCGTGCTGCGCGGCCATGTGCTGATCGCCCCCGGTGATCGCCATATGATGCTGGAGCGGCAGGGTGCGCGCTACCATGTCGCCGTGCGCGAAGGCCCCCTCGTCTCGCGCCACCGGCCGTCCGTCGACGTGCTGTTCCGCTCCGCCGCCCGTTCGGCCGGAGCGAATGCCATGGGCGTCATCCTGACGGGCATGGGCGACGACGGCGCACGCGGCATGAACGAGATGCACCAGGCCGGCGCCTATACGGTCGCGCAGGACGAAGCGAGCTCTATCGTCTTCGGCATGCCAAAGGAGGCGATCGCCCATGGCGGCGTCGACAGGATCCTGCCGCTGGATCAGATCGCCCGCGAAATCCTCGCCGCCGACCGGCGGAGATAGCCTGTTTCAGCGGCTTGCACGATGGTTTTGCGCCCGGCAAAGCAGGCGCTTTCATCGGGCATTAACCACAATCACCGAGGATGGCGAAGCACCATGCGAGGTGCTTTGAGAGCGATGACCGGCTCGACAACCGTTCCGGGGAGCCCCATGCCCGTCATCACCTTCGCCAACACCAAAGGCGGCGCCGGCAAGACCACCGCCGTGCTGCTGCTAGCGACCGAGCTTGCCCGCCTCGGCTTTCGCGTCTCGGTACTCGACGCCGATCCGCAGCACTGGATCACCCGCTGGCACGAAAACTCCCAAGGTCTGCTCGGCAATCGTCTCGCGGTGGTGCCCTATGTGACGATGGGCACGATCGACCGGCAGCTGGCCGAAGAGAAGGCGCGCGCCGATTTCGTCTTGATCGACCTGCCGGGATCGCGCAGTTCTCTCCTCGCCAAGGCGGTGGGCTATTCCGATTACGTGCTGATCCCCGTGCAGGGCTCCGCCATGGACGCGCAGGGCGGCGCCAATGTCATCGAGCTCCTGCAATATCTGGAAGACAAGGCCGATATCCATATCCGCCATTCCGTCGTGCTCACCCGTGTCAACTCCATGGTGACGACGCGCGCGATGCATGCGGTCAAGGACCTGCTCGCGGCCCGCCGGGTTCACCTTCTGCAGACACCGATCATCGAACGTTCGGCCTTCCGCGACATCTTCGGTTGCGGCGGCACGCTCTATACGATGGACGCCCGGCGCGTCAGCAATCTCGACAAGGCGCAGGAGAATGCAAGGGCGCTGGCGCTGGAAGTGCTGCAGCAGATCCCCGCCGCGCTGCGGCCGACCGCGGCGGAGAGGCTGCGAAGCGTCGCCTGAGGCGCCCGCTTTCATTGCAGAGGCCGCGGAAACCGCGGCCTCTTTTCGTTTCAGCCGAGGCCTGGCTCAGAGCGCGGCGACGACGATGACTTCGACGAGGTAGTCCGGCGTTGCCAGCTTGGATTCGCCGGTGGCGCGGGCCGGGGTGTGGCCCTGCGGTGCCCAGACATCCCAGACGGCGTTCATCTTGGAGAAATCGGCCATGTCGGCGAGCCAGATCTGGGCGGAAAGGATGCGGGTCTTGTCGGTGCCGGCAAGCGCCAGCAGGCGGTCGACTTCGGCCAGCGCCTGCTTCGTCTGCTCGGTGACGTCCGAGCCCGCCTCACCGACCTGGCCGGCCAGATAGACGGTCCCGTTGTGCACGACGGCCTGGCTCATGCGCGGGCCGGTTTCAAAGCGTTTGATGTCCATGTCTCGTTCCTGTCAGGCTTGAAAATCTTCGCGGGAGGCCGCGGGCACGCAACGGCCGACGGTGGGCCGTCTATACGAGGCCCGGCGCACGGACGCCAGTGGCCAGGCGGGAAATTCGCGCGCGCCGCGTTTCAGCCGACAGCTTTCAATCCGTCGAGCGCCCTGGCAACGATCGTCTCGACGGCGGCGTCGATGCCGACAGTCACGACGCCAGCCTCACCGGACGGATCCTCCAGCGTGGCAAGCTGGCTGTCGAGCAGGCTTGCAGGCATGAAATGGCCATGCCGCGCAGCCATGCGGGCCGTAAGCAGATCGCGGCTGCCCTTGAGGAAGACGAAAGTCAGCGATCCACGGGCCGATTGACGCAGACGGTCGCGATAGATCTTTTTCAGGGCCGAGCAGGAAACGACAACGCTCTTTCCCGCGTCGAGGCTGCCGGCGAGCGCCTGGCCGATCGTATCGAGCCAGGGCCAGCGGTCCTCGTCCGTCAGCGGAACGCCGCGGGACATCTTCTCGACATTGCCGGCGGGGTGCAGGCTGTCGCCTTCGATGAAAGCGGTGCCGAGGGCGGCGGCCAGGCCCTCGGCGACCGAGGTCTTGCCGGAACCGGAAACGCCCATGACGACGATCGCGCGGGTCGCCGTCATGGGCTGTTCGTCCTCACGCCACGCGCTTGCGGCGTTCGACGCGGGCGCGGATGGCGTCCACGTCGACGCGGGGCGTCGCGGCGAAAAGGGTCTTTGTGTAGTTGTGCTGCGGGTTTTCGAACACCTGATCACGGCTGCCGTATTCCACGGCTTCACCGAAGTACATCACCATCACGTCGTCGGCGATGTGGCGCACCACCGAAAGGTCATGGCTGATGAAGACATAGGTGAGCTTGAACTCGTCCTGCAGGTCGGCGAGCAGGTTGAGCACCTGGGCCTGAACCGAAAGATCGAGCGCCGAGACCGGCTCGTCGAGCACGAGCAGGCGCGGATTGAGCATCAGCGCGCGGGCGATCGCCACGCGCTGGCGCTGGCCGCCGGAGAACATGTGCGGGTAGCGCCCGTAATGCTTCTCCTCAAGGCCGACCTTCTTCAGCATGGCCATGGCGCGGTCACGCCGCTCGCCCGCAGGCACCTTGGTGTTGATGACCAGCGGCTCCGTGAGGATGTCGCCGATCTTCTTGCGCGGGTTGAGCGAGCCATAGGGGTTCTGGAAGACGATCTGCACCTTGCTGCGCATTTCCGCGGTCAGCGGCTCATGCGCGATGTCGACCTTGCGGCCATCGATCAGCATATCGCCCTCGGTGATCGGATCGATCATCGTGACCATGCGGGCAAGGGTGGACTTGCCGCAACCGCTTTCGCCAACGATGGCAAGCGTCTTGCCCTGCTCGACCTTGAAGCTCACGCCCTTGACGGCATGGACGGTCTTGGCGGGTTTGAACAGGCTTCCCGGGATATGGTAGTCGCGTTTCAGGTTCTTTGCTTCAAGAACAGGGGTCATCGGACTGCTCCTGCAAAAATCTCGGCGTCGGTCAGCTTTTCCGTGATCGTCGGCAGGCGCTCGCCGGTGGCATTTTCCGGCAGGGCCGAAAGCAGCGCCTTGGTGTAGACGCTCTTCGGGGCCGAGAAGAGCGACAGCACGTCGGCCTCCTCGATCTGGCGGCCCTTGTACTGCACGATGACGCGGTCGGCGGTTTCGGCGACGACGCCCATGTCATGGGTGATGATGATGAGGCCCATGCCGTGTTCGGCCTGCAGCTTCATCAGGAGGTCGAGGATCTGCTTCTGGATCGTCACGTCGAGCGCAGTGGTCGGCTCGTCGGCGATCAGCAGCTTCGGATTGCAGGCGAGCGCGGTCGCGATCATCACACGCTGGCACTGGCCGCCCGACATCTGGTGCGGATAGTGGCCAAGGCGTTCTTCCGGGTTCGGAATACCGACGGACTGGAAGAGTTCGATCGCCCGGTCGCGGCGCGCCTTGCGGGAGAGATCCGTGTGGATGCGCAGCACTTCCTCGATCTGATAGCCGACCGTGAAGCACGGATTGAGGCTGGCGATCGGCTCCTGGAAGATCATGGCGATATCCTTGCCGATGATCTTGCGCCGGTCGCTGTCGGACATGGCCTGCATGTCGCGGCCGTTGAAGGTGAGTACGTCGGCGGTCACCTTCGCCGTCCACGGGAGAAGCCCCATGGCGGCGAGCATGGAGACCGACTTGCCCGAGCCGGATTCGCCAACGATGGCGAGCACTTCGCCCTCGTCGACCTTGAGCGAAACGCCGTCCACGGCGCGGAAGGGACCGGAAGCCGTCTGGAATTCGACGGTGAGGTTTTTGACTTCGAGAAGCGACATCACGACCTCTTCAGCTTGGGATCGAGGGCGTCGCGCAGGCCGTCACCCATGAGGTTGATGGCCAGCACGGTGATGAGGATGGCAAGGCCGGGGAAGGTGACGACCCACCAGGCGCGCTGGATGAATTCGCGCGCTTCGGCGAGCATCGTGCCCCATTCCGGCGTCGGCGGCTGCGCGCCCATGCCGAGGAAGCCGAGCGCCGCCGCGTCGAGGATCGCCGCCGAGAAGGCGAGCGTCGCCTGGACAATGAGCGGAGCGAGGCAATTCGGCAGGATCGTGAGGAACATCAGGCGCAGCGTGCCGGCGCCCGCGACCTTCGAGCCGACGACATAGTCCTTCGACTTCTCGGTCATCACGGCCGCGCGCGTCAGGCGCACGAAGTGCGGCTGGTTGACGAGCGAGATGGCGATCATGGCGTTCAAGAGGCCCGGCCCCAGAACCGCCACCAGCACGAGGGCAAGCAGCAGCGAGGGGAACGCCAGGATGATGTCCATGATGCGCATGATGAACGTATCGACCTTGCCGCGGAAATAGCCGGCGATAAGACCGATCAGCACGCCCGAGACCACCGAAAGCGTCACGACGACGAGACCGATGAAGAGCGAGAAGCGTGCGCCGTAGATGAGGCGCGAGAGAATGTCGCGGCCGACGGCGTCGGTGCCGAGAATATGCCCCCACATGCCGCCGTCCTGGAAGACCGGCGGCAGCAGGAGAAGTTCGCGGTTCTGGCTGCTCGGGCTGTGCGGTGCGACGAAGGGTGCGAAGACAGCGACGAACAGGATGACCAGGAAGAACGCGAGGCCGATGACGGCGCCCTTGTTGCGCGAGAAATAGAACCAGAATTCGGAAAGACCCGAGGGCGGCGTGCCACCCGTCTTGGTGTCGGCCGTGTTTTGAACCGTGCTCATGGATCGCCTCCTAGTGCCGGATACGCGGGTTGACCCAGCCGTAAAGCAGGTCGACCACGAGGTTGACGATCATGATGACGGCAGCGATCAGCATCAAGCCACCCTGCACCACGGCATAGTCGCGCTTGAAGACACTGTCGACCATCCACTTGCCGATGCCCGGCCAGGAGAAGATCGTCTCGGTAAGGATGGCGCCCGCGAGCAGCACGCCGACCTGAAGGCCGATCGTGGTGATGACGGGGATCATCGCGTTGCGCAGCGCATGCACGCCGATGACCCGGAACGGCGGCAGGCCCTTGGCGCGGGCGGTGCGGACATAGTCCTCGCCGAGCACTTCGAGCATGGCCGAACGGGTCTGGCGCGCGATGACGGCGAGCGGGATCGTCGCAAGGACGACCGTCGGCAGGATCAGGTAGGTCAGCGCCGATTTGAACGCCCCCGCCTGCCCGGAGATCAGGCTGTCGATCAGCATGAAACCGGTGACCTGCGGGAAGAAGTACATCAGCGAGATGCGCCCCGAGACCGGTGTCCAGCCGAGATAACCGGAGAAGAAGATGATGAGCAGCAGGCCCCACCAGAAGATCGGCATCGAATAGCCGACAAGGGCGACGCCCATGATCGACTGGTCGAGCCAGGTCCCGCGTTTCACCGCGGCGAACACGCCGGCGGGAATGCCGAGCACGACGGCGACGATGATGGCGCAGAGCGAAAGCTCCAGCGTTGCCGGGAAGAGCAGCATGAAGTCATCGAGCACCGGCCGCTTGGTCACGATGGACGAGCCGAAGTCGCCCGTGAGCAGGCCGGCGAGATAGTCGAAATACTGGATGTACATCGGTCGGTCGAGGCCAAGCTGGTGCATGAGCTCGGCGTGTCGTTCCGGAGACATGACGCGCTCACCCGACATCAGCATGACCGGATCGCCCGGAAGAAGTCGAATGAAGGAGAACGCGATGAGCGATACCCCGAGGAACGTGGGTATCAGGACGGCGAGCCGTCCGAAGATAAAACGAAACATGGGAGCCAATCCCTTCATTTTTGTGAAAAACCGGCGGCCCGAATGTCTTCGAGCCGCCGGCCAATGCACGCTCTTTGCGGCGTGCGCTTTCTCGTAGCCGATATTACTCGGCGATGTCCACGCCTTCGAAGACGAAGTCGCCAAGCGGGGACTGGACGAAGCCCGAGACCTTCTTGCTCATCGGAACGACGGCGAGCGAGTGGTCGAGCGTGTTCCAGGGCGCTTCGCGCTTGAAGATGACCTGGGCCTCTTCATAGAGCTTGGTGCGCTCTGCAACGTCGGCGGTTTCCTTCGCCTTCGTCATCAGGTCGTCGAACTCCTTGTTGCACCACTGCGCACGGTTGTTGCCGCCGACGGCGTCGCAACCGAGCAGGGTGTCAAGGAAGTTGTCCGGGTCGCCGTTGTCGCCCGTCCAGCCGAGGATGGCCGCGCCGTCGCGGTCCTTGGCAGACGAGAGCTTCAGATACTCGGCCCATTCGTAGGAGACGATCTCGACTTCGACGCCGATCTTGGCAAGGTCAGCCTGCATCAGTTCTGCTGCGCGGCGGGCATTCAGCATGTACGGACGCGCGACGGGCATCGCCCAGATCTTCATCTTGAGGCCAGCAGCGCCAGCGTCTTCAAGCATCTTCTTGGCCGCTTCCGGATCGAACTTGTCGTCGACGACGGCGTCGTTGTACGACCACATGGTCGGCGGGATCGGGTTCTTTGCAACCGTTGCCGCGCCCTGGAAGACCGCGTCGACGATGGCCTGGCGGTTGATCGCCATGTTGAGGGCCTTGCGGACCTCGACCTTGTCGAAGGGCGGAACCAGCGTGTTGTAGGCGAGGTATGCGACGTTGAGGCCAGCCTGCTCGGAAATGTGCAGGTTCGGGTCGGCCTTCAGCTCGGCGACATCAGCGGCGTTCGGATAGGACATCAGGTGGCATTCGCCGGCCTTCAGCTTCTGCGCGCGAACGGCAGCATCCGTGGTGATTGCGAAGACGAGATCGTCGATCTTCTGCTTGCCGCCCCAGTAGTCCGGGTTGGCCTTGTAGCGGATCGCGGCATCCGGCTGGTAGGCAACGAAGGTGAACGGGCCGGTGCCGAGCGGCTGCTGGTTCATCAGCTCCATCTTGCCGTCAGCCTGCAGCTTGTCGGCATATTCCTTGGAGACGATCGAGATGAAGGGCATGCCGAGGTTGGCGAGCAGCGGTGCTTCCGGGCGCTTCAGCGTGATCTTGACCGTCAGGTCGTCGACCTTCTCGATCTTGTCGAGCACATCGGGCAGACCCATGCCGGAGAAGTATTCCCAGGACGCGCCCGGCACGTACTTGTTCCAGGCATTGTCTTCCTTGTACTGACGCTCGAAGGAAAAGATCACGTCGTCTGCGTTCAGCTCACGCGACGGGGTGAAATACTCAGTCGTCTGGAACTTCACGCCCTTGCGGAGCTTGAAGGTATATTCCTTGCCATCGGCGGAAATTTCCCAGCTCTCGGCCAGCGCAGGCTCCAGTTCCGTCGTGCCGCGCTTGAATTCCACCAGCCGGTTGTAGACCGTGTGCGCTGCTGCGTCGAAGGTCTGACCGCCGGTATAGAGGCCGGGATCGAAGCCTTCCGGCGACGCTTCCGAGCAGTAGACGAAGGTCTTCGACCAAGCGGCCGTACCCATCAACGAGGCAAGCGCCGTCGCTGCGAGGAGAGTAGTCAGCTTTTTCATAGTGAGCTTCCCAGGTTTGCTTTTTTGTTCTCTTGTGCAGGCTCGGGTACACTTCCGGCCCCGACCTTGCCGGGGATGGAACGACATTTGCCGCAGGATTGCAATAAGTCCGCGAACAAATTTGTCCAACCGGAAAAAACCGCGGAAGATTATTCTCCACAGCATTAGAAACGGCTTCAAAAGCAACGCGAATCACCCACCCCCTGCCTTGTCAATCCCGACCTGAATGGATAGCGGCGACGCCGGCGTCGTGCCATAACGGGACATCGAGGCAAGAGGGACTGTCCTTCGCTGTTTCACCCTGTGGCGGCGGGGCGAGACGACAAGAGCGAAGGGCAGTCCTTCTTTCGTTTCTTCCTTTGTTTTCAGCACCTTGTTCGAACGGCCACAAAAAAGTGGACCGCCATCACGAAATTGTCCGGCAAAACCCTTTGCCGCCAAAGATTGTGGCGCTAGATTTGACGCGTGGAATCCCTGGGGATAGAGACCACGTGCCCGTCTTGAACAAACACTACCGGCGCTATGATTTCGAAAGCGATCTTGAGAAGGCTCTCAATCGCGTCGATTTCTTTCGCATTTTCCATACCTTGGCGCTGCGCTACGGTTTCGAGCATTTCGGAATCCTGCAGCTGGCCAACGAACACGAGACGAGCCACCTTGCGGGCCGCCTCGTGCTGCACGACCTGCCAGCCGGCCTTGCCGAGGCCTATGACAAGCGTCATCGCCTGAACGATTCCGCCATCTTCAAAAGCTTCTACAAATCGACCATCCCGACCGTGTGGCTGAGCGATGACCCGGTGGAGAACGGCGCGGTCGGCAGCGGCGACTTCCTCGAGCAGATCGGCTTCGACATGGCGCTTGCCATTCCGGTCCACTCCATCGGGGGCATACGGTATGTGGTGCTCTTCCTGGGCGACGGCGAGGATATCGGCCGCAGCGCCCACTACGAGATCTGCTACGAGGCGAACTGCGCCTTCGACTACTTCTACCGCAAGGTCCTCGCCAACAAGGCAGGCATGGGTCTGACGCCGCGCGAGACGGAAATCCTGCGCTGGATCTCCTACGGCAAGACGGCAAGCGAGATCGCCCTCATCGTCTCGGTTTCCGAGCACACGGTGAACTCGCACACGGCTACGATCCTGAAGAAACTCGACGTGGTGAACCGTACGCAGATGGTGGCAAAGGCAATCCGCGAGCAAATTATCCAATAATGCCGCAAATCAGGTCCGCGGCGTTACCGATAGCAGAGTTAGGGACTTGTTAATGCGTGCCGCGTGGATGAGAGTAGCCGCGGCTTCCGGCCAACCATTCGATGCAATCAGGTTCACCCACCACTATGACCGCAACCGTGCATATCCTGCTTGTCGATGACGACCCTGCGGAAAACGTCATCCTCAGCGCGCTGATGCGCAAGGTGACAAGCTATGCGATCACCCTTCATTATGTAGAGACGGTGGAAGCGGCGCTGGATTTCATCCGTGCTGACGGGGTGCGGCTCGACATGATCCTGATGGACAACCGGCTCCAGCCGCAGGCGGATTTTCGCGAGACCGTGCCGGAACTCCGGCGCAACGGCTACATCGGCCCGGTCGGCGTCATTTCCTCCTCGATAAGCGATGCCTATTTTCAGAAGATCGACGATTACGGCGTCGACTTCCGCATCGACAAGGCCGAGCTCGACCCGACAGCCGTCGAGTTCATCCTCAGGGAATATGTCAGGCAGGACACAAGCGCCGGAGAGTAACCTCCGGCGTCTGGTGCACTTTCAGAAATTTGTGAAATGGATATGCCGCCAGCGCGATACCAAGCTGGAGGCGCCGGGCGTTGCACCCGGCGAAAAAAACGGAAAGGCCCTGTCTTGGGCCTCACTCAGGCGGCGGGCTGCCGCACGGCCGCATTTTCCAGGCCAAGCAGCATGCCGATCTGCGGGCGGGCCTTGACCAGATCGTCGATCGTATATTGCTGCAGCACTTCGAAGAAGGCGTTGAGCGCCTTGCGCAGCGCCGAATTGAGGCCACAGCTATCGACCAGCGGGCATTCGATCTCCCCCGCCTCGAAACATTCGGCCATGGCGAAAGAGTCCTCCGTCACACGCACGACGTCGAACAGCGTGATCTCCGCCGCCGGCTTCGGCAGACGCACACCGCCGTTGCGGCCGCGCACGGTCTCGATGATGCCGGCCCGCGTCAGCGGCTGGAGGATCTTGAACAGGAACAGCTCGGATACGCCATAGGCCCTGGCGATTTCCGGAACGCGGCTGAGTTTGTCACCATTCGCCGCGCAGTACATCAACATGCGCACCGCATAGTTGGTTTGTTTCGTCAGACGCATCGGGAACTCCGAATCCGGTTTTCTAGTCCGCACACATATAGGACACTTCGCTATTTAGAACAATTCCAAAAAGCGGAAAATCACATTCATGTTATGGCGGGGATCGCACGGTTGACTGCGAGGGGCAAGCCGTTAAACACGACTTTAGCAGTTAAGAATAAATGCACCAGGAGGACCCGATGCAACTGCTTAAGACGTCTCTTGCCGCCCTTGCCCTCTCGACCGCCGGTCTGGCCCTTGCCGCACCCGCCTTTGCAGATGGTGAAGTCAACATCTACTCCTACCGTCAGCCGGATCTGATCAAGCCGCTGCTCGACGAATTCACCAAGGAAACCGGTATCACCACCAACGTGCTCTTCCTCGACAAGGGTCTGGTGGAGCGCATCCAGGCGGAAGGCGCGAACTCGCCGGCCGACGTCATCCTGACGGTCGACATCGCGCGCCTGACGGAAGCCAAGGAAGGCGGCGTCACGCAGCCGGTCCAGAACGACATTATCAACAAGGACATCCCGGCGCAGTACCGCGATCCGGATGGCGACTGGTTCGGCCTGACCACGCGTTCGCGCGTCGTCTACGCGTCCAAGGATCGCGTCGCGCAGAACGAGATCACCTACGAGGAGCTTGCCGACCCGAAGTGGAAGGGCAAGATCTGCACCCGTGACGGCCAGCACTCCTACAATATCGGCCTGATCGCCTCGATGATCGCCCATCACGGCGAAGCCGAAGCCGAGAAGTGGCTGACCGGCCTGAAGAACAACCTCGCCCGCAAGCCCGACGGCGGCGACCGCGACCAGGCCAAGGCGATCCTCGCCGGCGAATGCGACCTCGCACTCGGCAACTCCTACTATGTCGGCCTGATGATGACCAACGAGAAGGAGCCGGAGCAGAAGGATTGGGCGGCAGCCATCAAGGTGTTGTTCCCGAACACCGCCGACCGCGGCAGCCACGTCAACGTCTCCGGCATGGCGCTCGCCAAGAACGCTCCGAACAAGGACAATGCGCTGAAGCTGATGGAATTTCTGTCGGCCGGCACCGCGCAGAAGATCTATGCCGAGCAGGTCTACGAATACCCGGTCCTGCCGGGCGCCGAGCCGTCCGAGGTCGTCAAGTCCTTCGGCACGCTGAAGCCGGATGCCCTGCCGCTCGTCGACATCGCGGCGAACCGCAAGAAGGCATCCGAGCTGGTGGACAAGGTCGGCTACAACGACGGCCCGTCGCAGTAACAGGAATGCCTCCCAAGGCCAAACCAGGAAACGGCGGCTCTCGGGCCGCCGTTTTCGTTCATTGCAGGTCCGGATCCGACTGGCCGGAGATGATCCGGCTGTAGTCGATGATATCCTTCTTGCGCTGCGGCGTGCCCGGATGGGTGGAGAGGATGGTGGTATCCCCCTTGTCGCCGAGTTTTTCCTCCAGGAGACCGAAGAAGCGGGCGATCGCGGTGGGGTCATAGCCGGCCTTTGCCATCAGCTCGACCGAGCGCCGGTCGGCTTCGGCCTCCGCACCGCGCGAATAGGAGAGCGCGAGGAGGCCACCACCTTGCACCAGCACGTCCTCGACCGCCGAGCCGACGTCGCCGGCAATCAGCATGATGAGGCCGGTCATGCCGGCGGCGCGATAGAACTGGCGCAGGCTGTGCTCCAGCTCGACATGGCCGATCTCGTGCGCGAGCACACCGACGATCATCTCCGTATCGCCACCTGCCAGTTCGACGAGCTGGTCGGTGAGGACGAGCGTGCCGTCCGGCAGCGCGAAGGCATTCGGTCCGATCAGGCCGCCATCACGGAAATTGAGGGTATAGGCCCCTGCCCCGCGCGGCGACTGGGCAGCGATGCGGGCAAAGCCGTCGGCGATCTCCTTGCGGCGGCCGTCCGGCAGCTTCGTCGGCGAGAAGGTCGTCTGGTCGAGCGCTTCGAGCGTGCCCTGCGCCATCAACTGCGGCACGATCGGCGGCGTGGTGAGGATGGCGACCTCGACGAGCGCCGGCACGCCCCAGCGATAGACCACGCCACCCAGCACGAAGGCGGCGAGCACGATGACGATCAGGCGGAGCCGGAACTGCTCCAGCCAGTGCACGAGGCCGGCGCCCCCCTTGCCGCGCGCGGCAAGATAGCGGTCGATGCCGTCATTGTCCCAGGTCTCGAAGACCGAGCCGTCCGGAAAGGTCACCCGGCGCGGGATGGCCCCGACGCGGCCGGAAATCTCGACCCAGGAGAGGCCCGCGCCGGCAAGCGGCTTCTCGCCGCCGACCGGCACCGCCGTGATCTCCCCGGCCCGCTCGACGAGGCGGGCCTCGACCGAGCGGCTGGAGCCGGCGGGATGCCAATCCCCGCCGGCGATGGTGGCATTGTCAGAAGCCAAAGTCGAAACCTTCAAAGTCCATGAACTCCGAGCCGACGGCCGAGCCCTGCGCCTCGATGCGGCTGAACAGCTCGCCGACATCCCCCGTGAAATGGATGCCGGTGTGCTCCCAGGTATAACGCGCCATGCGCACCGCCGCCCAGGGCCGCATCAGGCCGAGGGTTAGCAGCGTGACGATAACGTTGGAAATGGCGATCCAGGTGTAGCGGGTGCGCGAGATGTCGCTCAGCATGCGGTGCTGGCCGTCGAAGGTGGTCGCCGACCAGGCGATGTTGCGCACGCCCGCGCGATAGAAGAGGCCTGCAATGCCGAAGGTCGCGAAGAGCACGATGTAGCCGATGACCGCGCTGATGACGAGCGGGATCTGCTGTTCCGGCGTCAGAGCGCCGGGCGTCTCGATCATCGGCAGGATCAGCGAGAGATTCATGAAGACGATGAGCGCGATGATGCCGAGGCCGACCAGCGCGATGAGGAACGACAGGAGCCAGGACTTGTAGAGCGGGCCGAGCTGCGGGTCGGTATCGAAGGCCTTGCCGCCGTAGCGCAGGTTCGTGCCGACATAGCGCGAGACCCAGCGGCTGGCGAGCGGCGTGAGGATACCGATGGTGATGACGGCGAGCAGGCTGCCGAGAATGAAGGCCTTGAACGCGCCGCCCGCACCGCCGACGAAATCGAAGCGAACATTGCGGTAGCTCGTGACACGTGCGCTGAAGCGCAGGCCCTTGGCGACAAGCCAGGGCAACGCGATCAGAACGACGAGCGTCGGCAGCAGGACGAGAATCGGCACCAGCGTCGCAATCACGTTGAGCGCGATAAAGGCACCGAGAACGATGAGGCGGCCGATGAGGATCTGCAGACCCTTCGCATGGTATTCAAAGGACCGGCCAAGCAGCACGGTATTGCCGTAGAAATAACGATTGCGCCGGACCTTGGCCCAGGCAGAATAGATGCCAAGCGTGATGATCGTCAGCAGCACATTGACGATCCAGATGCCAAAATATTCCGACGCCTTGCCGGTAAACGTGATGCGGTGAAAACCGCCCGCCTGTCCCGCGGGCGCAGCAGATGCTGCGAATGACATATCGTTTGCCCCTTCCGAATGCATAGACACGAGGGCTTAACGGGCCGGGATCGATGGCTATTCTTCGCAGGGCACAAAAAACTCGCAATGCAAAAAGGGCCCCCTTGCGGGAGCCCTTTCAATCCTTCCGGCGGGACGGATCACTTCATCGTCGGCATGACGAATTCGGCGCCGTCCTTGATGCCCGACGGCCAGCGGCTGGTGACCGTCTTGGTGCGGGTCCAGAACTTGATCGAGTCCGTGCCGTGCTGGTTGAGATCGCCGAAGGACGAGGACTTCCAGCCGCCGAAGGAGTGGTAGGCAAGCGGAACCGGGATCGGAACGTTGACGCCGACCATGCCGATGTTGATGCGGCTGGCGAAGTCGCGGGCCGCGTCGCCGTCACGGGTGTAGATCGCGACGCCGTTGCCATATTCGTGCTTCATCGGAAGGTCGAGGGCTTCCTCGTAGTTCTTGGCGCGAACGACGGACAGGACCGGGCCGAAGATTTCGGTCTTGTAGATTTCCATGTCCGGCGTGACGTTGTCGAACAGGCAGCCGCCGACGAAATAGCCGTCTTCATAACCCTGGAGCTTGAAGCCGCGGCCGTCGACGACGAGGTTGGCGCCTTCTTCCACGCCCTTGTCGATGAGGCCGAGGATACGGGCCTGGGCTTCCTTGGTGACGACCGGGCCCATGTCGGCCTTGTCATCGGTGTAGGGGCCGATGCGCAGGCTCTCGATCATCGGCGTCAGCTTCTCGATCAGCCGGTTGGCGGTTTCCTCGCCGACGGGGACGGCAACCGAGATCGCCATGCAGCGCTCGCCGGCCGAACCGTAGCCGGCGCCCATCAGCGCGTTTGCGGCCTGGTCAAGGTCGGCATCGGGCATGATGATCATGTGGTTCTTAGCGCCGCCGAAGCACTGGGCGCGCTTGCCGTTGGCGGCAGCCGTGCCATAGACGTAACGGGCGATCGGCGTGGAGCCGACGAAGGAGACGGCGGCGATATCCGGATGCGCCAGGATGCCGTCGACCGCACCCTTGTCGCCGTTGACGACGTTGAGGATGCCGGCCGGAAGGCCCGCCTCGATCATCAGTTCGGCAAGACGGATCGGCAGCGACGGATCGCGCTCGGAGGGCTTCAGGATGAAGGCGTTGCCGCAGGCGATAGCGGGGGCGAACATCCACATCGGGATCATGCCCGGGAAGTTGAACGGCGTGATGCCGGCGCCGATGCCGACCGGCTGGCGGATCGAATACATGTCGATGTTCGGGCCGGCGCCTTCGGTGAATTCGCTCTTGGAGAGGTGCGGAATGCCGATGACGAATTCGCAGACTTCCAGGCCGCGGATGACGTCGCCCTTCGAATCCTCAACGGTCTTGCCGTGCTCGCGGGAGATCAGAACGGCAAGCTCGTCCATGTTCTGGTTCAGAAGCTCGACGAACTTCATGAAGACGCGGGCGCGGCGCTGCGGGTTGGTGGCGGCCCACTTCGGCTGCGCGGAAAGCGCGCTGTCGATCGCGGCCTGCAGGTCGGCGTCGTTGGCAAGTGCCACCGTCGCCTGGACTTCGCCCGTCGCCGGATTAAAGACGTTCGCGGTGCGGCCGCTGGTGCCGGCGACCTTCTTGCCGTGGATGAAATGGCCGATCTCGTACATGGGGAGCTCCTCCGTTGGTATGAAGAGATCATCGCACTTCAATTTGCACAACTCAATCACCTTGGATAAGGAACCGTTGTGCAGAAATTAAAGTCGGAGGCAGAAATGAACTGGGATGACGCCCGCATGTTCCTGGCGGTGGCCCGTACCGGGCAGCTGCTTGCCGCTTCCCGCCGCCTCGGCGTCAACCACGCCACGCTCAGCCGCCGCGTCAGCGCGCTGGAGGAAGCGCTGAAGACGCGGCTCCTCATCCGCCGCACCAATGGCTGCGATCTCACCGCCGAAGGCGACGCCTTCTTTCGCGCGGCCGAGCGGATGGAGACGGAGATGCTCGCGGTGCAGGCGAGCATCGGCCGTATCGATACGGCCGTCGCCGGCACGGTGCGCGTCGGGGCGCCGGATGGTTTTGGCGTGTCGTTTCTGGCACCTCGGCTCGGGCGGCTGACGGCGCGGCATCCGGAACTGAAGATCCAGCTCGTGCCGGTGCCGCGCTCCTTCTCGCTCTCCCAGCGCGAGGCCGACATCGCCATCACGCTGGAACGGCCGGAACAGGGACGCCTCGTCTCCTCCAAGCTGACGGACTATACGCTCGGCCTCTATGCCTCGCGCGCCTATCTCGCGGAGAACGGCACGCCGCAGGGCGTCGAGGACCTCAAAGCCCACCGGCGTGTCGGTTATGTGGAGGACCTGATCTTCACCGCCTCGCTCAATTTCACCGGCGAGATCATGCGCAGCTGGGATGCCGGCTTCGAGATTTCCAGCGCGACCGGCCAGACGGAGGCGGTGCGTTCCGGCGCCGGCATTGGCATCCTGCACGACTACATCGCCCGGCAGTATGACGAGCTCGTCCGCCTCCTGCCCGGCACCGCCATCCGCCGCGCCTACTGGACGACCTGGCACGAAAGCGCGCGGGATCTCACACGCGTGCGCACCGTCGCCGAATTCGTGCAGGAACTCGTACAGCAGGAGCACCACATCTTCTTGTAGGCGTCAGTCGCCCGCGGTCAGTGCGGCGGTCTCGGGCATCGGCACCAGTGCGCTTTTCGCCCGGGCCGTCTGCGCGCCTTCCAGCGTTTCCACCGGCTTTTCAGAGACGGCAACCTTCACCTTCTCCTGGCCGGCCTCGCCCGGGAGCGGCACACGCACGGCATTGCGGATGACGGCCGGCTCTTCGGCCCGCTTCTCCTCCACGAGCCGGCGTTTCGGCGTGCGGCGCGGCACCACGCCGTCGTCGACAACCGCCACAGGCTCGGCGCGCACCGCGACGGGCTGGCTGCGCAGGACGCCGCTGCCGCCGGCATAGCGCAGCATGTCGAAGGTCTGGTCCGTCACGGGCTTCAGCCGCATTCCCGCCATCAACGCGGCGATGCGCTCTTCCGGCATGGAGGGATGGCAGAAGCGCAGGCGTACCTGCGCGGAATAATTGCCGTCTCCGAGACGGCCCATCGCCGTTTCGCTGAGCGGCGCCGTCCGTTTGGCGAACTGCCAAGCATAGAGGCAGCTGCCGGAGGCGCCCAGCGGACCCGTCGCATAACCATAGATGCCGTGCGTGTTCTGGCCGGCGGCGGCGTTGATCCTCATCGCGACATCAGGCAGGGCCTGCCGCATCTCGGCGAGGATCGCCCGTCGCGTCGGCGCGCGCAGGAAGGAGACACCCTCGGAGGGCGTGCCGACCCGCACCGTCAGCACGTTCTCGCCGGCAGAAGCCGTCGCGTTGGAATAGACGATCGCCTGCTCGAAGAAATCGCCGCGTACCGTCTGGCGCACGCTTTCGATACGTCCGGAGATCGACGGCAGGTAGGCAGCGGCGAATTCCGGCGAGACCTCCGTCGAGATCGGCGGCGCGTCCGGACGGATGGATCCGGTTTCGAGGAAGGGGTCGTGCACGGCGGTGCAGCCCGTGGCGAGGAGCGGAAGTGCAGCGAGAAACAGCCAGCGCATGAAGAACCTATCGGATGGGAGCCGTGGAGACGGCGAGGCCGCGAGCGGCCGCCGGATCATAAAGATGCATGTTGAGCCGCGCGAAGACCGCCTGCGCCTGGCCACGATTGCCGAGATGGTAGTAGGCCCAGCCACGCAGCTGGCTGAGATCCGCCGGTTCGGCGACGAGGCTGGCCCGAGCGTTCAACGCATCGAGCACACGCTGATACTGCTTGTGGTCGAAGGCCGAGCGGGCGCGCTGCCAGTAGATTTCCGCCCGGACCTCACGGTCCCGCTTTTCCGCCAGCGGATAGAGGCCGACCATCGCCTCGGCATCGTCGGTCAGCCGGCCGCGCAACAGGGTCAGCGCCGCGCCATAGGCGGCGTCCGCCTGGGTGCGGCTGTTGCCGAGCGCCGCCTCAAAGGCGTTGCGGGCCTCCGCGAGCCGGTTCAGCTCGAGATGGCACCAGCCCTTGATCAGCATGGCATCGGCAGAGATTGTGCCGCGCGCCTCCAGCGCGGAAATCTCCTTGATGCAGGCGCTGAAGCGCTTCGCCTTGAATTGCGCGAGATAGCCGGTGCCGCCGCCAGTCGCCGTCGCGACAGGCATCTCGACGGCGACGCTGCGCCGGCCCTTCGGCGGTGTCGCGACCTTTATCTCGGCCCAGATTTCCGGGTAGACTTCGCGGTATTCCGCCTCCAGCGCCGCATAGTCCTTCTTTGCAGCCAGACGCAGCAGGCTGAGGGCAAGGCCCTTGACGCGCACCGGCGCGCTTTCCCAGTCGAGTGACTTTTCAAACCAGGCCTTCGATGCCTCGTACTGCCGGGAGTTGTAGGCATACCAGGCGAGGATTTCCGCATGGTCGGCATTCGACGTCGCGAGGATGGCGTTGCTGTAGGCGGTGACCGTCTTCACGTCCGCGTCCGGCTGGTCGGGCTTGGAAAAGCGCAGAGACAGCGCATTCATCAGGAATTCGGGATCGGCGGAGAGGTCGTCGACATAGTCTTCCGCGACGGCATAGGCCGCGTCCTGCTTGTTCTGCGCGGCAAGCGAGAGGTAGAGGCCCTTGGCGTTCTCCACATCGCGACGCTTGGCGAGCGCCGCCTTGAACCAGCGTTCGGCATTTTCAGCCGACTTGAGTTTCAGGTCGTACCAGCCGAGCAACGACAGGTCTTCGAGACGCTTGCCCTTTTCCGCCACCGCACGCAGCCGGCCGACCTCGCCTTCGGCAATCGGCGCCTGGCGCTTTTCATCCGCGTTGAAGTCCGCGACGTCCTTGCGGGTGAGGTCGAGTTCCACCGGCTGCAAGCCGGCCTGCAGCAGCGGCGAGGTCGCCAGCACGTTCATCGCCTTACGCACGTCCTCAGCCGGGAAATCCCGCGTCGATTTCTGGAGGGTGGTGAGGATCTGCTGATCCGGCAGGCGCCTGTCGCCCTCCCGGAAGAGCAGGCCACGATAGGCACCCGCCAGCGCATCCTTGGCGCCGGTCTGCGCATAGGCGTCGAGCAGCATCCAGACGAGATCGACTTCCGTCTCGCCTGCGGGGTCGATGGCCTTGCCAGCCTCGATGACGCCCATCCAGTCCTTGCGGGCGGTCGCAGCCATCATCTCGACGCGCTGCTTGCGGCGGGCAAGCTTTCCGGAAAAATCCGCACTCGGCACCCATTGCGGGTTTTCCGAACGGCGGCGGCCGATTTCGGCCTCGATGCCGTTAAAATCGTTCTTGTCGTAGAGCGTCCAGAGAGCGCTTTCATCGACCTGCCGGGCGGCGGGCGAATAGACGTCGGCAGGCACGACGAAATCCGGATATTTCAGCCGCAACCGGTTCGTCTCGGCCTCCAGCCGGTCCTGCTGCTTCTGCTCGGCATAATAATAGAGCGCGGCCAGCTCGACCTCGCCGGGGCCGGCCTTTGCATCGGCCGCCAGCGCCATCGATGACAGGGCCGGGGTGCCAAGCAGCAGGGTCGCAAGGAAAAGCGTTCTCATCGGTCGGACCTCACGCCCTTTTTCGGCACCGTCAGGCCGAGCCAGGCGGCGAAGGCACCGAGGCAGGCAAGCACGAGCAGCACATAGATCTGGAAATTGTCGGAGAACCACGCCGCCGCGACCCGGCGCAGGTTGCCGGGGCTGCGGTCCGAAAGGTCGGCGATGTAACGATCCGCGGCCGGCAGGCTGACGAGCGAAAGGCTCGCCGTCTCGATCGCCGCGGTACCACCCTGAAGATCGCGCCAGACGGCGGGCTCGACGAGCCGGTTGACGCCCGCCTCCACATCCCGTGGCGCATCGGCCTTGATGACGGTCCAGGTGGCCAGCCCATCGGGCGAGCGCATCTGGGAAAGCGTTACCAGAGAGCCCTCGCCGTGGGGTGCAAGCCGCGCCTCGTCCTCGCCTTCGTAGTTCAGCCAGCGGCCGAAACTGTTCGTCGCGGCGGCAAGCCAGAGCTGCGCCCGGGCGCCGAAGGAAAGCTCATCCTCCCCCGCCGCCGTGGAATCGTGGAAGGCCTGCAGGAGATCGGCGGTCTCGCTACCCGTCGCAGCGCCGCCGGATACCGAGGCGGTGACGACCGCGTCGGGTTTCAGGAGATCGGCGACCGACGCGCTGATATCGTCCGCAGTCGGGAAGGCCGCTTTGTCCGCCGGCCCGAGTTCGGCGAAATCGTTCTGCGAGGAGACGACCAGCGCATCCCGTCCGGAACCCTCGGCGGGCGTACCGATAGCGATCCGCGCGTTGAGCGGCGCGCGGGCGGAAAGAGCAAGCCGCGCGAGCATGGTCAACCCGGCGCCGACCGACTGGTGATCCGCCCGGTCGACGACGAGATCGAAGGGCTTGCCGCCGCCATAGGGATAGGCCTTGCCGGCAAGCGCCGCGAGATCGGGAAGCCGGCCGACCCGGGCAAGCGCGGGGACCTCGATGGCCGTCGTATCGAGCAGGATGAAGCGCGGCTTGCCGTCGTCACGCTCTTCCGGTCGGCAGGCAGTATCCGCCGCGGTCGGCAATTCGGCCAGCAGCTCTACGCGGTTGACGCCCGGGCGGAAGGCACGCAGCGGCAGTTCGATGCGCTTGCCGTCGAACTGCTCGCCTTCGCGGTTGCGGAAGGGATAGCTCTTCACGACCTTGTCGTTGACGCGCACAAGGAGCTGGGCGGTCTGTTCGAGGCCAGGCGAGGTGGCGGCGGAAAGGCGCAGATCGAGCGTCGCATATTCCGCCGGATAGAAGTCTGCCGGCATCTCCACGGCGAAATCGGTGCGCGAGAGGCGGCCGGAGAAGACGCGGGTCTCGTAGCCCGCCTCCCGGAGCGTGCGGCGCTCGCCGGCATCGACCGAAAGCAGGCCCCGGCCCTTCTCGAAGATGCCGGATTTGAGCCCGTCTGCCATCGGTCCCTTCACGGCGGCAAGCACCGCTGCATTGACATCGCCGAGATTGGCCGCACGCAATACGACCGCCGCACGCCCGGACGTGGCGCCGGCCTGTACGGACAGCCCGCGCGGGGCAGCAGAAAGGCCGAGCCCGGCAAGCGCGGCACCACCGCTGCGGTCCATCGCCATGACGAGGTCGATGCCGGGACCCGTGCCCGGCTTGTCCGCGATCGCTACGGTGATGTCGTCGCGATTCAGGAAAAGCACGAGGGCCTGCAGCACCGGCGCAACCTCGTTCAGCGCCTCGGCACCGGACGCGCCGGGAAGGACGACGCGGATTTCCGTGCGCTGCGCCGAATTGCGGCGAACGGCGAGCAGGTTGTCGAAATCGGTGAAGGGTGCGGCAACGCCGGTGGCAAAGCCGCTCAGCGCCGGATCGAGCTTCGTCCAGAGCTCGTAGGTCGCATCGAGCGAGCAATCCACGCGGTGATGCTGGCGCGCGCGGACCTGCACGACATTACGGCCGGCCCGGAGGTATTCCGGAGCGACGGCGATCCTTTGCGTCAGGGTGCCGTTCGGCGCGGCGATGGCAAAATTGCCGACATCCCGGCCGTTCACCTCGACATCCACCTTCGCCGTGTCGGGAAGCACCGAGACGGCGTTGATATAGGCAAGGTTCAAAGCACCGCCGGCGGAAACCTGCGGGCCATCCAGCTGGAAGGTAAAGGTCGCGACATCGTCCTCGCCGGCGAGCGTGAAGGCGCCGGCCGATTGCTCGAAGGGCACGAGCGTGATGGCCGCGGCGTTCTCCGCCGTTTTGGCCTTCTCGACATTGACCGGCCCGGGCAGCAGACCACCGGCAAGCGCCGTTCCCTCGAGGAGCGGCTTGACCACATCGGCGACCAGGCCCTCTGCCCGGCCGGAGGCGGCCGAAGCGACGAGAAAAGCAAGGCCGAGTGTAGCAAGGAGAGATGTCTTAGCCATAGGCCTGGGTTCCTGTGAGGACCGGCGGCAGATCGGCTGCACGGCCGGGGATCTTGGCATTGTTTTCCTTCACGACGATGGGAGCATCGGCGAAGGACTGGACGGCGCTTTCACGGATGAGGCCGGCGGAGTATCGCAAGGCACGCAGCGTCTCGCGGATGCTCCAGAGAGCGAAACGCGAGGTGCCCCAGAAGAAGCTGCGGCGCACCTGGCGACGGGCGATACGCTCCTGCAGTACCGCCTGGTCGGAATACATCAGCTCGGCGATCGCCAGGAAGGTTTCCGGCGTGCGCTCCTTGTAGGCGAAGCCATGCACCGCGCCCTCGCCGGCTTCGCGGCTGGAACGGCAGACGACGTCGAAGGTGATGACCTGGCCGGCGCGGCGAAGCTCGATCGTCGCCTCAAGCGGGTTCTCGAGATCGATCTCCGGCGCCTTCTCGACGAATTCCACCGAGACGCCGCCAAAGGAAGCATCCTGGATGATGACGTTGGAGAGCTTGCCACCGGCCTTCATCAAGGCGTGGCGCTTGACCGGCAGGCGCTGGTTGCGGCGCAGTTCGCGGCGTTCGGCGACGGCACCGAGGGCAGCGCCGGCAAGGCCGAGATTGATGAGGTTCCAGCCCGCCACGATCATCAGCAGTTCGGTCGCGACCGGTTCCGTCAGGAAGCGGTAGCCGGAATAGAGCGCGGCCGCGAGAAGCAGGAAGAAGATGATGAAATAGGGTCGTGCCAGCGGCGAGAGCATGCTGCGGTCGAGCGTCTGGCCCTTCGCCGTCACATTGAAGGTGGGCTTGCGCGGGTTGCGGATCACGCTGACGATCGAGCCGAAGAGCAGCACCGACTGGACGTATTCGTAGAGCTCGGAGACCCAGGGCCAGCGCACGCGGCCGTAGAGGTAGCTCTGCATGGCAAAGGAGCCGATGAGATAGGTCACCGCATAGGAGGCGAATTCCAGGATATTGGCCTGGTAGATCTCCAGCGAGAAGAAGATGTAGAGCAGCGGCGAGAAGACGAAGGCAAGTCGCGACAGCGGGAACAGCCAGAAGAGATTGATGCCGGCATAGCAGATGCGCTGGGCGAGCGTCAGCCCCTTGGCGAGGAACGGCCGGTTGAGGATCAGGATCTGCAGCATGCCCTGGCACCAGCGGGCGCGCTGGCCGATGAAGGACACGAAGGTTTCCGGCTGAAGCCCGGCGATCAGCGGCTTGTCGACATAGAGGCTGTGCCAGCCCTTGGAATGCAGCGCCAGCGCCGTTTCGCAATCCTCGGTGATCGACTGCCCGGAAAAGCCGTTCGCCGCGACGAGCGCCGCGCGGCGCAGCACCGCCGCCGAGCCGCAGAAGAACGAGGCGTTCCACTTGTCGAGCCCGCGCTGCAGGATCGAATAGAACATCTCGTTTTCCGAGGGCATGCGCGCGAAGGTCTGGAGGTTCTTTTCCAGCGGATCGGGATTGAGGAAATAGTGCGGCGTCTGGACGAGGAAGAGCTTCTTGTCCTTGCGGAAATAGCCGACCGTCTCGCGCAGGAACTCGCGCACCGGGGCATGGTCGGCGTCGAAGACGACGACCAGTTCGCCGTTCGACACCTTCAGGCCCTCGTTGAGATTGCCGGCCTTGGCATGGTCGTTCTGCTTGCGGGCATGATAGTGCACGCCGAGCGAGGCGCAGAGCGCCTTCAGCTGCTCGTGCCGGCGGATCGCCGCAATCGAGATGCGCGGATCCTTGTGGTTGCGCTTGGCCTCCGTGCCGCCGTCATCGAGCAGATAGACGTTCAGCTTGTCCTTCGGATAGCGCAGCGACTTTGCTGCCGCGAGCGTGCCGGCGAGCAGTTCCGGCTCCTCGTTGTAGGATGGGATGAAGACGTCGACAGTCGGCAGGCTCGCCGCATCGCCCTCCTCCGGGCTTTCGCGCTTCACCGGATCGGCCAGCATGAAGAAGCTGATCGCCAGCATGGCGAGGCAGTACATTTCCGCCAGATAGAGGACCAGGCCGGGAATGAAATTCAGCGGCTCGTAGATGCTCGGCAGCGTCTCGGTGGTGCGCCAGAACGCGTAGCGCATGGCGAGGATGCCGGCAAAGATGAAGGTGACGAGCCGGAAGGTCGCGCTCTTCGGGCGGGTCATCGCCAGAAACATCACGCCGAGCACGGCAAAACTCAAGATAAGCTGTGCCTGAAGGCTGATCGGCAGCCAGAGAAGGAACAGCCCGAACATGCCGGCGGGAATCGCCAGCCATTTGACGCACGTCATGTGCATTTGAAGAACCCCATTTGCATCGCGGCAGCGCGTCATGCGGACCGGTTCCGAACAGGAACGGGAGGACATTAGGGATCTATTGGTCAATGGATTCCTAATGGAGTGCCAAAACGGGAATGGCGCCAAAAGCGTGGTAAAGGAAGGGTTTACGCAGCGTCAGGGGTGGGCGGAAACAGGAGATTGCGGTCGTCCGGGCAGGCCAGGATTTGGCGGACGAAGAGCAGTGCCGACGGGAAGCCCGGCAACAGCTTCGAGCAGGCAGTCCCAACCATGGGCGCGTTCGGCGTGATCGACCCAGAAATCGAAAACCACCGGCAGCCGCTCCCGCGGCGTTGGGAGAAAGGGGAGGAACGACGGCGCCATGGTGCCGAAGCCGACTGCTGCGAATGAAGGGAGGGGGATATTCCTCTCTCCCGATAAGTCCTATCGAAAACAACTTATCAGGAGAGAGGAATGGTACGGTTGAGTGGGGTCGAACCACCGACCTCAGGTGCCACAAACCTGCGCTCTAACCAACTGAGCTACAACCGCACAAGGGCGCGTCAACCGCGCTTGGTGCGTCACATACGGGCAGTCGCACCATTTTTCAAGCCTTTTTTTTAAAGGCTTGCACAAACGAAAATGGCCAGACGATCGTCTGGCCATTTTATCACGACGTGGAAAACCGCGCTATCGTCCGTATCAGACGGTCTTGAAGGACTTCATGGCCTTCTCGGCGGCAGACTTGCCGGGAGCAGTGACCTTCTCGGCAACCTTCTTGGAGGTTTCCTGCAGGGTCTTGGCCTGCTCGACGGCGACCTCAGCCTGCTTGCGCAGGAAGGCGGTCTGCAGTTCGAAGAGTTCGGAAACGGACTTCACGCCGAGCAGGGCTTCCATGTGCGAAAGCGAATTTTCGGCATTGGTGCGCAGCGCTTCGATGGCCTTGAGACCGAGTTCGACGGAGCCGGCCTGGGCGCTTTCGAGCGTCGCTTCGACGGTCTTGGTGGCGTCTTCGGCAGCTTCCTTCATCTTGGCATAGGCTTCCTTGGTCTGCGCGGCGCCCTTTTCGGCGAACTCGCGGAAGCTCTCGGAGAACTTGCTCGGGTCGATGGACGCGATGGAGAATACGTCGTCGGTCTTCTTGGTAGCCATTGTCTGCGCTCCTTGGTTTGGCCCTCTCTAGAGGCGCCGTGTTCTTGGATGGCTTCTATATAGTCGATCCTCTTTTGCATTGCAACAAAATTGTGCAACGCACAAAAACCCACATGGCCGTTAACCCTTCTGCCTGAAAGCTCGGGGCTTTGCGGGCCAGGCGCTGGACCCTCCGCCTGTGCGTCGCTATTAATAAAGCGTTAATCGAAAGCCGGGACGCCGGAAGCCAGAACAGGCCTGAACATGTCCGCAAAACAGTATCCCTTTATCGACGTCGCCGTCCATGAACGGGTGCGCCTGCCCTTCGCCCGGGGCGAGGCGGTCGTGCTGTTTTCCAGGAACATGGCACGCGTGCTCTGGGCAAACGGCCGGGGCGCCGCCCTCTTCGGCCACGACAATATCTACGACTTCCTCGATGCCGGACCGGATCGCGCCGATGTGACCTTCCGCCAGCTGGCCGCGACCGCCCAGCAGGTGCAGGCGCCGGGCGATCGCCGTACCTTTCTGATGCGCATCGGCAGCGGCTTTCGCAGCGTGCCGGTAACGGCCGCCGTCGAGACCGTCACCATCCGCGCCGGCGACGACGCGATCCTGTTCAGCGCGCCCATCGGCACCGGACGGCAGGACCTGCACGAGACCGCCGCCGCCATGCTTACCGGGTTCGACGACCCGGACACGCACATGGCCGTACTCGACAGCGCCGGTGCGATCGTTGCCGCATCGGAGGGCTTCGGTAGCCTCTCCATCAGCCCGGAAACGCGCCGTGCCCTCGTCGAGGCCACCGGACGCAGCATCGAGCGCCTCGTCAAACGCCCGATCGCCACCGGCCGCGGCCATCTTCCCGCCGCCATCGGCCGCATCGCCACCGATCCGCCACTCCACCTGCTCTTTGCCGTCGAAACGATTCTCGGCCATCTCGACCCGGCAGACGACGCGGCAGAACCCGCCGCCGCAACGCCGGCAGCAGCCGCTGCGGACACCGATATTCCGACGCCCGCCTTGGAGGCTCCGGCAGAGCCCGAGCAGATCGTCGAGACGGCAGAACCGATTTTTGAAATGGAAACGATCCTCGCCGAGGACATGCCGGCAATCGAGGACGCCGCGGCGACGGGAAGCCCGGCTGAGATCATGGCCACCTCCGACGAGGGCGCCATTGAAGCCCCGGTTGCCGACGCTCTGCCGCAGGCTGAGGAAGCCGTGGAAAACATGCCGGACGCAATCGCCGGGCAAGAAGCCGTGGCGCATGCGGATGAGATCGCCGCCGAACCCGAGGCGGTTGCGGCAAGCGACGGCGCGGTAGACGGGAAGACAGCCGGCTTCACCTTCAATCCGCAGGGCCGGCCGATCCGTTTCGTCTGGAAGATCGACGCCGAGGGCCGGTTCAGCGAGATATCGGACGAGTTTGCCGCCGCCGTCGGCCCGCATGCCGCCGCCATCTCCGGCGAGCGCTTCTCCGACGTCGCCGCGCGCTTCGACCTCGACCCCGACGGCAAGATCGGCGACCTCCTGCGCCGCCGCGACACCTGGTCCGGCAAGACGATCCTCTGGCCGGCCGAGGGCACCAACCTCGTCGTGCCCGTCGATCTCGCCGCCCTGCCGACCTATTCGCGCAACCGGGAATTCGACGGCTTCCGCGGCTTCGGCATCGTGCGCATCGCCGATGCGGCTCCGGACTCGCATGCGCGCGGCCTGACGCTCGGTGTTACCGAGGATGAGCAGGCTGCCGAAATGGAGGAGGTCTTCGCCGAAGAAGCCGGCACCCTCCTGGAGAGCGCGGCCGAGGAGCTGGACGACACGGTCGAGCCGGCGGAAGACCTTGTTGCGGACGCTGCAGACACGCCTGCCGCGGTCTCCACCGTGCCCGAGGAGATCGTCCAAGCGGACGAGCCGGCTCCGACAGCGCAGGACGCCGACGAAACGGCCGCGACAGCGGCTGCCCCTGCTACCGAAGACGAGGGCACGCCGGCAGCCCCTCTTGAGGACGAACAGGACGCCTTCCGCGGCGAGCGCCCGGCGCTGCGCCTTGTCGAGACACCGGCACGCCGGCAATCCGACAAGATCGTGCAGCTCGAGACCCGGCGCAATCGCGGTGGTCTTTTCGACGGCCTTTCGACTGGCGAACAGGCCGCCTTCCGCGAGATCGCCCGCCAGCTCGGTGAAACCTTCGGCAAGCGAAAGCCGGAAGACCAGCCGCCGGCCACGCCCGTGGAAACCGCAAACGGTGGTGAACAGCTGGACGAAACCACCCGCGACAACCAGCCGGAAACGGTTGAGAACGAGGATACCGCCGTTGCGCTGGCAGCCGGCGAAAACGATACGGAAGTGCCCGGCCTCGAAATCGGCCCGCATGCCGACGATCTCCTGAGCGAGCCCCAGGCCGAGACGCGCACGGCCATCGCCCCACCGCGCCGGCAGATGGAGTATGGCCTCACTGCCCCCGTCGTCGATGTTCTGCCCGTTGCCCTGCTGGTGCATGTCGGCGACCGGCTCATCCATGCCAATCCGGAATTCTACCGCCTGACGGGGTATACGAGCCTTGAGGATCTTGAGGCATCCGGTGGGCTCGACATCCTTCTGGCCGGCCCCGACGAGGATACAGAGGATAGCGACGGCACGATGGCCCTGCGCCATGCCGACGGTGAAAACACGAGCGCCGTGCACGCCCGGCTCCAGTCGATCCGCTGGGAGGATGGCACGGCGCTGATGCTGGCGCTGACGCCGCTGCACGCGAGACCGGCCCTTTCGCTGGTCGAGACCGTACCGGCGCCGGCGGTCGAAACCGAGGAGCGCAATGCCGACCAGACGAGCGCCGCCGCGCTGCGCGTCGAGGTCAGCGAGCTGCGCTCGATCCTCGAAACGGCAACCGACGGCGTCGTCGTGGTCGGACAGGACGGCGACATCCGCTCGATGAACCGTTCGGCCAGCGCCCTCTTCAACTATGACGAGGACGAGACCCGCGGCCGGCCCTTCGCCATGCTGTTTGCCCATGAAAGCCAGAAGGCGGTGCTCGACTATCTCGCCGGGCTTTCCGGCCACGGCGTCGCAAGCGTGCTCAATGACGGGCGCGAGGTCATCGGCCGCGAGGCGAGCGGTGGTTTCATCCCGCTCTTCATGACCATGGGTCGCCTCTCTTCCTCCGCCGGTTATTGCGCCGTCATCCGCGACATCACCCAGTGGAAGCGCACGGAAGAGGAGCTGCGCAACGCCAAGCGGGCCGCCGAGACGGCGAATGCCCACAAGAGCGATTTCCTCGCCCGCGTCAGCCACGAGATCCGCACGCCGCTCAATGCCATCATTGGCTTTTCCGACATGATGGCGACGGAACGCTTCGGGCCGATCGGCCATCCGCGCTATATCGAATATGCCAATGATATCGGCCGCTCCGGCCGCCATGTGCTCGATATCGTCAACGACCTGCTCGATATTTCGAAGATCGAGGCGGGCGAGATGGAGCTGGAATTCACCGCCGTCGGTCTCAACGAGACGATCGCCGAGGCGGTCTCGCTGGTGCAACCCCAAGCGAATGCGCAGCGCGTCATTATCCGCACCTCGCTTTCGGCCACCGTGCCGCAGATCGTTGCCGACCTGCGCTCGATCAAGCAGATCGCGCTGAACATCCTGTCGAACGCCATCCGCTTCACCCTGCCGGGCGGGCAGATCGTCGTATCGACCGCCTATGAGGCGAACGGCAGCGTCGTTCTGCGCATTCGCGACACCGGCGTCGGAATGACGCGCAGCGAACTGGAGCAGGCGATGAAGCCCTTCCGTCAGGTGACGACCGGCGCGCGCAAGCGGGGCGACGGCACCGGCCTCGGCCTGCCGCTGACCAAGGCGATGGTCGATGCCAACCGGGCGAACTTCGCGATCAGCTCCACGCCGAACGAAGGCACGCTGGTCGAAGTGATCTTTCCTTCGCCGCGCGTGTTGGCAGATTGAACCGATTGGATTAGAGCGGGGGAACGAGGGCAAGGCGCAATGACGACCCCCTCGCCCGGCTCCCGCCGCCTCGTCCGCGAGGTTTCCGCGTGACGCGGGGTGATGGGAAACCGTTCGTGGCGCCTGCCTGCCGAAGGACCCCTTTTCCCGAGGTGAACGCCTTGCAGGTATCTTCCGAAAGCGTACCCAGGCCGGTGCTCGGCCGCAGGACCGGTGCGCGGCGCCATCCGTTCTTGTCGGCCTCCGCCATACTGGCAGCCGCCATCGTGCTGATGCCGGCGATCGCCATCGTCGTCATCGCCGCGACCGGCGGCACCGACAACTGGCCCCATCTTCTCAGCAATGTGATCCCGCGCGCGACGTTGCGCACGCTGATCCTTCTTGCCGGCGTCGGCACGATCACGGCGATCGTTGGTGTCGTCACGGCCTGGCTGGTGGCGAGCTGCGAGTTTCCCGGGCGGCGCCTGCTCTCCGGCCTGCTCGTGCTGCCGCTCGCCATTCCCGCCTATCTCGGCGCCTATGCCTTTGCCGAATTCTTCTCCTTCACCGGTCCGGTACAGACGGCCTATCGCGCACTGTTCGGCTTTCAGACGAGCCGCGACTACTGGTTTCCGGAGGTGCGCACCACGGGCGGGGCGATGCTGGTGCTGTCCAGCGTGCTCTATCCCTATATCTACCTTTCCGCCCGCTCGATGTTCCTGATGCAGGGCCGGGCGGCGGCCGACGTGGCGCGCACGCTCGGCGCGGGGCCACTCAAGGTGTTTGCGAAGATCCAGATTCCCATGGCGCGGCCGGCGATCATGGTCGGGTTGACGCTGGTTGCCATGGAGACGCTGAACGATATCGGCGCAGTGGAATATCTCGGCGTGCAGACGCTCACCTTCTCGATCTTCGACACCTGGCTCAACCGTGGCAGCCTTGCCGGGGCGGCGCAGATCGCCTGCATCATGCTGGTCTTCGTCATCTGCCTGATGATGGTGGAGCGCGCCGCGCGCCGCCGGCAGCGCTTTTCCAGCCAGAAGACGACGGCGGCCGTACACGATTCCGTGCGCCTGAAGCTTGCCGGCTGGACGAAATGGGCGGCCAGCCTCGCATGCCTTCTACCGCCACTCATCGGCTTTGCCATTCCCGTCTTCGTGCTCGGCGGATATGCGGCGCGCCGGCTGGAGCAGTTCGCCTCCACACGCCTTCTTTCCGCGCTCTGGCACAGCGTCCTTGTTTCGGGCTCGACGGCCCTTGTCGCGGTTCTGCTCGCCTTTCTGCTCGCCTATGCCGCGCGCACCACCCGCTCGCGCCTGAATGCCGCCGCCGGACGCTTCGCCTCCTTCGGCTATGGCGTGCCGGGCACGGTGCTGGCCATGGGCGTGCTGATCCCGCTTGCCAATTTCGACAATGCCGTCGACGCGTTCCTGCGCGCACAGTTCGGCATATCGACCGGCCTTTTGCTCTCCGGCACCGGCTTTGCCATCATCTATGCCTGCACGGTGCGCTTTCTCACCATGGCGGAAGGCACGATCGACGCGGGCTTCCACAAGCTCTCCCCGCATCTCGACATGGCGGCGCGCACGCTGGGGCGCACCAGCAGCCAGACCCTCTGGAGCGTGCTCCTGCCCATGATGCGCCCGGCAACGCTGACCGCAGCGCTGCTCGTCTTCATCGAGACCATGAAGGAACTGTCGGCGACGATCATGCTGCGCCCGTTCAACTTCAACACGCTGGCGACGCTGGTCTACGAGGACGCCTCGCGGGCGAAGGTGGAGGATGCCGGCGTGCCCGCCATCATCATCGTCGCGGTCGGGCTCATTCCCGTCTTCCTCGTCTCGCGATCGCTCGACCGGAAGGGTGGATAAAAAATAGGGCGGCATAAGCCGCCCCGATAGTTGAATGCTGTCCAACAAAAGCGTGGTGAACGGCTTCATGCCATCGGGGTCGGGTGCGACCGGAACGCCCGTCATCGGGCGCGCTCAAGTTGGCACGACCTTGCGCCATTCCGGCTTAACAAATCCTTACCTGACCAGTTCCGGCACAAACCTTTCGTTCACAACTTCGAAAACTTGGTTAATGCCGAAGGCCGAAATCGTTAACGCGCAAGACGCTTACGATTTCAGTGCCTCCAGATTGGCGAAGAGCTCCAGCGCCTCCGGATTGGCAAGAGCTTCCTTGTTCTTGACCGGCCGGCCGTGCACCACCTCGCGCACAGCAAGCTCGACGATCTTGCCCGACTTGGTGCGCGGAATGTCCGCGACCTCGATGATCTTCGCCGGCACGTGGCGCGGCGAGGCACCGGTGCGTATCTTCGTGCGGATCGTCTTTTCCAATGCCTCGTCCAGCACCTTGCCCGGGGCGAGGCGTACGAAAAGCACGACGCGCACGTCATCGTCCCAGTCCTGGCCGATGCAGAGGGCTTCGACGACGTCTTCCAGCTGTTCGACCTGATTGTAGATCTCCGCCGTGCCGATGCGCACGCCGCCGGGGTTCAGCGTCGCATCCGAGCGCCCGTGAATGACGATGCCATCATGGCTGGTCCATTCGGCAAAGTCGCCATGGCACCAGATATTGTCGAAGCGCTCGAAATAGGCGGCACGATATTTTGCGCCGTCCGGATCGTTCCAGAACATGACGGGCATGGAGGGGAAGGCCTTGGTGCAGACCAGCTCGCCCTTTTCGCCGCGCACCGGATGGCCGTCCTCGTCCCAGACATCCATGGCAAGGCCGAGGCCCGGCCCCTGGATCTCGCCGCGCCAGACGGGCCGCAGCGGAACGCCGAGCACGAAGCAGGAAACGATATCCGTCCCGCCGGAAATGGAGGCGAGCTGCACGTCGGGCTTGATGCCCTCGTAGACGAAGGAGAAACCTTCGGGCGAGAGCGGCGAACCGGTGGAGGTCAGCAGGCGCAGGCTCGAAAGGTCATGCGTCGTGCGCGGCGTGAAACCGCCCTTGCGCACCGCGTCGATGTATTTGGCAGAGGTGCCGAAGACGGCGAATTTTTCGTCCCGGGCATAGTCGAACAGCACATTGCCGTCCGGATGGAAGGGCGAGCCGTCGAACAGGCAGAGCGTGGCGCCGACCGCAAGGCCGGAGACCAGCCAGTTCCACATCATCCAGCCGCAGGTGGTGAAATAGAACAGCCGCTCGCCGGCGACGAGGCCGCAATGCAGGTGGTGCTCCTTGAGATGCTGCAGCAGCGTGCCCCCGGCCGAATGCACGATGCATTTCGGCACGCCTGTGGTGCCCGACGAGAACAGAATATAAAGCGGGTGGCGGAACGGCAGCTGCGCGAAGACGAGCGGTTTTGCCTCATAGGGTGCCATCAACGCATCGAGCGTGCGGCCGTCCGACAGGGTGCCTGCAAGCGCCTCGGCGTCGCCGGCATAGTGCACCACCACGACGGGGGCGCCAAGTTTCCCGGCCACGGCCTTCACCTTGGCGGAGACGTCCTGCAGCTTGCCGGCATACCAGTAGGCATCGCAGGCAATAAACAGTTTCGGCTCGATCTGGCCGAAACGGTCGAGCACACCCTGCTCGCCGAAATCAGGAGAACAGGAGGACCAGATGGCGCCGAGCGAAGCGGCGGCCAGCATGCAGGCGATGGTCTCCGGCATGTTCGGCATCATGGCGGCAACGCGGTCGCCTTCACCGACACCCATTGCAGCAAAAGCCTGCTGGAGCTTCGACACCCGGGCGCGAAGCGCATCCCACGACCAGCGATAGGACACCTTGTCCTCGCCGCGGAAGACGATGGCGTCGTCCGGACCACTCGCCTTCAGGAGATTTTCCGCAAAGTTCAGCCGGCCCTCGGGGAAGAACCGGGCCTCCAGCATGCGCTCGCCGTTTTCCAGCGCGACACCGCCCTTTTCGCCAAGGACGGCGCCGTCATCCCAGACCGCGGTCCAGAACGCCGCACGGTCCTCCACCGACCAGGCGTGCAGATCGTCGTAGGATTTCAGGTCGCGCCCGGCGATATGGCTGCCGGCCTTCATGAACAGGGCCATCGGGCTCTTTGCCAGGATGTCCGCCGAAGGTTTCCACAAGGGCATTTCTGACGTCATGCTTTCCTCCACTCCATGGCTTTCGTATAGCATGTTGCGCCGCAGTATAAAGTGGCGAACGCCGGTTCACGCCGTTGCCGGACGCAATTCCGCCATGGCGCCATTTGATTTCTTCGCCCCAAGCGCCTATCCCCGTTCGCTTGAAATGATGTGAACGCTGCCGGCAAAGGACCTGCATCCGAATGACCCTTTCCCGTTTCATCCAGTCGCGGCATTTCGTGCGGGGAATTCTTGTCGTTCTGGTGCTGTTTGCCGCGGTGCGCATCGGCTTTCCCTTCCTCATCCAGACCGACACGGTCGGCAGGGAGATCGAACGGACGCTCGAAGCCTGGACGGGCGCCGATGTGGATATCGGAAACGAAGCGGAGTTCGCGTTCTGGCCCTATCCGCGTGTGACGCTCGGCAATGTGCGGATCACCGCCGCGGCCGACGGGAGCGAGCTTGCGCATGTCGACGCCATCTCGGCGAGCTTCGACCTCTTCGGCGCGGTGCGCGGCAAACCGGTCTTCAGCGATTTCGATCTGATCCGGCCGACGATCCATGTCGGCTGGGATGCCGAGGGGGTCTTCAACTGGCGCCACAGCGGCTGGCTGATGCAAGCGATCGACGCGACCAAATCAGCGCCGGAGGGGCAAGCGATACCGGAGCTGCCGGAGGAGCGTATCGGCACGATCAACGTGGTCGACGGCGTCATCGAGGTCGCGCAGGACGACGGAGCAGCGCCTTTCCGCATGTCGGATATCAACGGCAACATCGACTGGCCAGCCCTCAGGCGGCCGCTCGACCTCACGCTCTCCGGCATCGTCAACGGTGAGATGAGCCGCTGGACCTTCGGCTGTGACCAGCCGCTCGCCCTGCTCGCAGGCCACAATGCCAATGTGCGCACCAACCTTTCCGCCGATCCGACGGCGATGACCTTCGAGGGCATCGCCAATCTTTCGACCAACGCCTTCATCGCCGGCAACATGACGCTGTCGACGCCGTCGCTCGGGCATCTGCTTGCCTGGCAGGGCAAGGAAATCCCCTCCGTCGGCAATCTCGGCCATATCAATGCCGAGGCGAAGGTGACGACGGCAGGCTACACGGCCAAGCTGGAAAATCTGAAGCTCACCCTCGACAATGCGCAGGCGACCGGCGTGCTGGACGTCAACATGCCGCCGGACGGCCTGCCGCAGGTGGGCGGCACGCTGGCCTTCGACCGGATCGACCTGCGCGCCTTCCTGACTGCCCTCTCGCCGCTTCCCGGCGCCGACCAGACCACGACCGGTATCGACACCGCCTTCATCCATCAATTCGGCATGGACCTGCGGCTTTCCGCCAAAAGCGCGGACTTCGCACCCTTCTCCCTGCAGGACCTTGCTGCCGGCATGCGCATCGAAAATGGCCGTGCCTCCTTCGATGTCGGCGACAGCCAGTTCATGGACGGGCGCATGACCGGGCGCATCGCGCTCACCGAACAGGGCTTTCGCGGCGGCGGGCGCCTGCAGATGTCGCTAAGCAACGTCGATATCGGTGCGATCGTCAACACGCTCGCCCTGCCCGGGCCGCTGCCTTCCGGACGAGGATCTGCGGATTTCGAACTGTCGACGGATCGGCCGCTCTGGGCGACGACGGCTTCGGACATGTCCGGCCAGTTCCGGCTGGCCATGGGACCGGGCACGCTCACCCATTTCAACCGTCAGGCCTTCGAGGAACGGGCGGCGAAAAACGCGTTCTTCAATTTCTCGGAAGCTTCGGAGGGATCGTTTGACTTTGTAAGGGCCGATGTGGAGGCCAAGCTGGACCGGGGCCTTGCCGAACTGACCAAGGCACAGATCGAAGGCAACGAGAAGCTGCTGACGCTGTCCGGCATGATCCCCTATCGCAGCGGCAGCGTGGCACTCGCCGGCACGCTCGCCGACCGGCCCCAGGCGGACGCCGCCGCCGCCGTCGTCACGCCGGCAATCAGCTTCTTCGTCGGCGGTTCCTGGCCGGAGCCGGTGATCTCGCCGATCTCCATCCTGACGGGGCAGCAACCCCGCCAGTAGGCTTCCTGAGGCAAGCCTCAGCGGCCGGCGAAGGCCGCCTGTTCGTCGCGCAGGCGCTGCACCTCGCGCCGCTTCGTCATGATCGACGCGATGACGACACCTATGGCGACAAGGCCGATGAGCAGCGTACACGCCGCGTTGATTTCCGGCGTCACGCCGAGGCGTACCTGGCTGTAGATCTTCATCGGCAAGGTCGTCGCCCCCGGACCGGAGGTGAAGCTGGAAATGACGAGGTCGTCGAGCGACAACGTGAGGGCCAGCATCCAGCCGGACAACACGGCAGGCGCAATGATCGGCAACGTCACCTCGAGGAAGGTTTTCACAGGAGTCGCGCCAAGATCCATCGCCGCCTCCTCGACCGAACGATCGAAGGAGAGCAGGCGCGACTGGACCACGACGGTGACGAAGCACATCGAGAAGGTGATGTGCGCCAGCGTCACCGTGACGAAGCCGCGATCGAAGCCGATGGCAACGAAAAGCAGGAGCAGCGAGAGGCCGGTGATGACCTCGGGCATGACGAGCGGTGCGTAGACCATGCCGGAGAACAGCAGCCGGCCGCGGAAGCGCGTATAGCGCGTCAGCGCCAGCGCTGCCATGGTGCCGAGAGCGGTCGCGACGGTCGCCGAGAGCAACGCCACGCGGATCGTCACCCAGGCGGCATCCATCAGGCCCTGGTTGTTGAAGAGCGAGACGTACCACTTCGTCGAAAAACCGGCCCAGACGGTGACCAGCTTCGATTCGTTGAACGAGAAGACGACCAGAAGCACGATCGGCAGATAGAGGAAGGAAAAGCCGAGAACGACCGAGGCGATGTTGAAACGGGACCAGGTGTTCATGGGCTTACCTCCCCTGCTCTTCGGCTTTCGCCTGCGCATTCTGGAAGAACACGATCGGCACGACCAGGATCAGCAACAGGATGGTGGCGACGGCGGCCGAGACCGGCCAGTCGCGGTTCGCGTTGAACTCGTTCCACAGCGTCTTGCCGATCATCAGCGTCTGCGATCCGCCGAGCAGATCCGGAATGACGAATTCGCCGACGGCCGGAATGAAGACGAGCATGCAGCCCGCCACGACACCCGGAATGGAGAGCGGGAAGGTTATCTTCCAGAAGGCCGACATCTGCGGGCAGCCAAGATCCTGCGCCGCCTCGATCAACGTGTTGTCCATCTTCTCCAGCGCCGAATAGAGCGGCAGCACCATGAACGGCAGGTAGGAATAGACGATGCCGATATAGATCGCCCAGTTGGTGCCGATGATGATCAGCGGCTCGTCGATGATACCGGTGCCCATCAGAAACTGGTTGAGCAGGCCTTCCGGCTTCAGGATGGCGATCCAGGCATAGACGCGGATCAGGAAGCTCGTCCAGAACGGCAGGATGACGAGCATCAGCAGCGTGGGCCTGAGCGTGCGCGGCGCCTGCGCCATGCCATAGGCGATCGGATAGCCGATCAGAAGCGTGATGAAAGTGGAAACGCCGGCGATCCAGAGGCTCGACAGATAGGCGTTCAGATAGAGCGCATCCTCCGTCAGCCAGACGTAGTTGTCGAAGCTGAACTGTCCGATCTTCGCAAGGATGCCGGAAAGCCCGTCCGCCAGCGCAAAAGCCGGCTCATAGGGCGGCTGCGCGATCGCGGTGGTCGACAGCGAGATGCGGAAGACGATGAAGAAGGGAATGAGGAAGAAGAACAGCAGCCAGGCATAGGGAATGAGGATGACAAGGCGGCTGAAGATGGCGGAGCCGAGCTTGGTCATCAGGTCAATCCTTCAGCACGACGCCGGCCGTTTCGCCGAAGGAGACCCAGACCTTCTCGTCATAGGCGATCGGATCCTCAACTTCGCGCTGGGCATTCAGCATGGAGGCCTTCACGACCTTGCCGCTGTCGAGCTTGACGTAGAAGACGGTCATGTCGCCGAGATAGCCGATATCCCAGATCTCGCCCGGGGCCGCATTGACGGAAGCGTCGGCAGGGGCGGCCCGCGTCACCTTCATCTTTTCCGGCCGGATGGCAAAGCCCGCGGCAGCGCCCGGCGCAGGGCCGTTTCCCGTCACCGTGCGGATGGTGAAACCCTCGTTGACGGCAAGCTCGATCTTGCCGTTGCCATTGGCCGAAACCTTGCCATCCAGGATGTTCACGTCACCGATGAAGTCGGCGACGAAGCGGGAGTTCGGGGCTTCGTAGATTTCCGCCGGCGTCGCCACCTGGATGACCTTGCCGTGGCTCATGACGGCGATGCGGTCGGCCATGGTCATCGCCTCCTCCTGGTCGTGCGTAACGACCACGAAGGTGAGACCGAGCTCCTGCTGCAGGTCCATCAGTTCGAACTGCGTTTCCTCGCGCAGCTTCTTGTCGAGCGCGCCAAGCGGCTCGTCGAGCAGCAGCACCTTGGGGCGCTTGGCGAGCGAGCGGGCGAGCGCCACGCGCTGGCGCTGGCCGCCGGAAAGCTGGTGCGGCTTGCGCTTGGCAAATTTCTCGAGCTTCACCAGCTTCAGCATCTGGGCGACGCGCTCGGCGATCTCGTTCTTCGGCATGCCGTCCTGGCGAAGGCCGAAGCCGATATTGCTCTCGACCGTCATGTGCGGGAAGAGCGCATAGGACTGGAACATCATGTTGACCGGCCGCTTGTACGGCGGGATGCTGGCAATGTCCTGGCCATCAAGGATGATTTCACCCGAGGTCGGCCGCTCGAAGCCGGCGAGCATGCGCAAAAGCGTGGACTTGCCGCAGCCGGACGCCCCGAGAAGGGCGAAGAATTCGCGGTGATAGATGTTGAGGGTGAGATCATCGACGGCAGTGAAATCGCCGAACCTCTTCGTGACATTGCGGAACGTGATGAATGGTTTTGCGTCCGGATCCGTCCAAGGTGCGAAGGAACGACGGATATTGCCGAGAGATTTCATTGCCTGTCCCCATCTCTTATTTTCTGGCGGCATAAATGAAATTGCCCGGAAGAGGCTTCCGGGCAATTCGTTCCGGACCGGTTATTGACCGGTCACGATCTTGGTCCAGGTCCGTGTGAACAGGCGCTGCGTCTTTGCGTCCAGCGTCGTGTTGGTGAAGAGCTTGGCCAGCGTCGCATCGTCAGGATAGATCGTCGCGTCTTCCAGGATCTCCTTCGGCATGACGGCCTGTGCCGCTTTGTTGCCGTTGGCATAGTGGATGTAGGTCGAGGCCTTCGCGATCACGTCCGGGCGCATGATGTAGTCGAGGAAGGCATGCGCCTCGTCGACATGCGGTGCATCGTTGGGGATCGCCATCTGGTCGAACCACATCTGCGTGCCTTCCTTCGGGATCGTGTAACCGACCTCGACGCCGTTGCCGGCTTCCTCCGCACGGTCGCGGCCCTGGAAGATATCACCCGACCAGCCGACGGCGATGCAGATGTCGCCATTCGCAAGACCGTTGATGAATTCGGACGAATGGAACTTGCGCACGAAGGGGCGGATCTTCATCAGCGCTTCTTCGGCCTTGGCAATGTCGGCCGGGTCATGGCTATCGGGATTGAGGCCGAGATAGGCAAGCGTGACGGGAATGATGTCGGTCGGCGAATCCAGGAGATTGATACCGCAATCCTTCAGCTTCTCGGCGTTGGCCGGGTCGAAGATCGCGCTCCAGCTGTCGATCGTGTCCGTGCCGAGGGCTTCCTTGATCTTGGCCTTGTTATAGCCGATGCCGATCGTGCCCCACATGTAGTTGATCGAATATTCGTTGCCCGGGTCGAACGGCTGCATGCGGGTGGCGACCATATCCCACATGTTCTTGAGGTTCGGCAGCTTGGACTTGTCGAGCTTCTGGTAGACGCCGGCCGAAATCTGGCGTTGCAGGAAGGTGTTGGTCGGCACCACCACGTCGTAGCCCGTGCCGCCGGCAAGCAGCTTCGTCTCAAGGATCTCGTTCGAGTCATAGACGTCGTAGACGACCTTGATGCCGGTTTCCTTAGTGAAATCGTCGATGATCGAGGAATCGATATAGTCCGACCAGTTGTAGACGTTAACGACTTTTTCCTGCGCGAGCGCACCGCCCGCGCCAAACAGCGCAAGCGTGGCGGCAGTCGCCAAAAGAGTACGTTTTATCATTGATTTTTCTCCCAGTTTTTCTCTCGGACCTATGAGTTCGTATGAAGAACAGTCACCGATTATGGATGTTTTTCAAGAGGCGACAAGCGGCATTCTACTCAAACACAGGGCGAATTTTGATATCACATTGTTCCCATTCCTATCAGATTTGAAGCCCTAACGGCGGCGGAAATCAAGCAAAAAGTCACTGGAAGTCGAAAAGGCTGAGGCCGGCGACCATTTCGTCAAGGCCGAGAGGCCGCGTGACGGGCGGTTCGGCGCGGGCAAGACAGCCCTGCCGCTCGCAGAGCCGGCAGGCCGTTCCGACCGCCACCGCACCCTCCCGCCGCACCGCTTCGCCGTAGACGGTATCCTCCGCATGGGCGGCATCGCAGCCGATCAACAGCGCGGTCCGGCGCACCCGCTCGGCAAAAACGCCCTGCGGCCCTTCCAGCGTGCGCGAGATGGCGAGGAAGGCGGCACCGTCAGGCATTTCCACCCGGTCGACGAGGATCTGCCCGGGCTGCGAGAAAGCGGAGTGAACGCCGAGCTTGGGACAGCTACCGCCGAAGCGCGCCTGCGGAAAGCCCTGCGCGCCCGCCCGACGAAAGCGGTTGCCGGCATTGTCGATCTCCAGCATGAAGAAGGGCACACCCGCCCTGCCGGGCCTTTGCAGCATGGTCAGCCGGTTTGCCGCCTGCTCGTAGGAAACCCCGAAGCGCGAGCGCAGCACGTCGATGTCGTAGCGCACGCGCTGGGCCGTCGAATGGAAGGTCTCGTAGGGCATCATCAGCGCGTGGGCAGCGTAGCGCGCCAGCTCGAAACGGGCGATGCGCTTCGCCTCCGCCGTCGAGAAAGCGAGCTGGTCGAGTTCGGCGAAGATCTCGTCCTGAAGGGCGAGCTGCACCGTTTCCATGGCGATCTCGCGCAGCTGGTCGAAGGGCGACAGGCGCTCCGACAGGAAAAGCCGCATGGAATGACGGTCGAAGCGACGGCGCAGGTTCGGCATGGTGTGGACGGGCAGAAGCCGCACGACGACGCCGTGCTCCTTGCGCAGCCAGCCTTTCAGGGCGGCGGCCAGGTCGTCGCCGGGCGCCAGCGCCGCATGAAACCGCTCCGCCGCCTCGTCGATGGCGCCGAAATAGTTAGGGCGCCCCTCCAGCTTGTCGCGCACCTCGTCCATCGGCAGCAGCGCACCCGACAGCGTCGTCGCATGGCCCTCGCGGGCCAGAAGATCGGCAAGGTCGGTGAGACGCGCAGCCTGTTCGCGATAGGCGCGGTAAAGCTTTAGGATGCCACTTGCCACGTTCGGCGCCGCTTCGGCGATTTCCACCAGCTCTTGATCGCCGGGCAGCTCTCCCGAAAGCAGCGGATCGGCGAAGACCTCGCGCAGCTGGCGCGCATTGCCGGCGCTTTCGCCCTGCAGCTCATCGAGATCCACCTTGTAGACGGAAGCGAGGCGCAAAAGCAGCTGGACCGTCAGCGGCCGCTGGTTGCGCTCGATGAGATTGAGATAGGACGGCGAGATCGACAACCCCTCGGCCATTGCCGTCTGGGTAAGGCCGAGCGTGTTGCGGATGCGCCGGACTTTCGGGCCGGCAAAGATCTTGTTCTCCGCCATGTGTCAAATCCTTTACACCGATGCCGCCACCGGAAGATTTACAATTTTTACTTTTTTACAGAGCACTTCTGTCAAAGACAAGACATCATTACCCGATTGCGTCGCTGATTTTCCGGTTTTCTCTCGCCCTATTGTGCACTGCGATGTAAATACTGTCACATGAAATCGGGCAACGAAGAAAGCCAAGCCCGATCCCGAGACATCGTACCGGAGGATATTATGACCGATTTTTACAATCTCGTCCCGAGCGCACCGAAGGGCCGGTTCGACGGCATCGAGCGCCCCTATACGGCCGAGACGGTCGAGAAGCTGCGCGGCTCCGTCCAGATCCGCCACACGCTGGCTGAGAACGGTGCGAACCGCCTGTGGAAGCTCATCCACGAGGAAGATTTCGTCAATGCGCTCGGTGCGCTCTCGGGCAACCAGGCCATGCAGATGGTCCGCGCCGGCCTGAAGGCGATCTACCTCTCCGGCTGGCAGGTCGCCGCCGATGCCAATACGGCCTCCGCCATGTACCCCGACCAGTCGCTCTACCCGGCCAATGCCGCACCGGAGCTCGCCAAGCGCATCAACCGCACGCTGCAGCGGGCCGATCAGATCGAGACGGCAGAAGGCAACGGCCTTTCGGTCGACACCTGGTTCGCCCCGATCGTCGCTGATGCGGAAGCCGGCTTCGGCGGCCCGCTCAATGCCTTCGAGATCATGAAGGCCTTCATCGAGGCCGGCGTTGCCGGCGTCCACTTCGAAGACCAGCTCGCCTCTGAAAAGAAGTGCGGCCATCTCGGTGGCAAGGTCCTGATCCCGACGGCAGCCCATATCCGCAACCTCGACGCCGCGCGCCTTGCCGCCGACGTTATGGGCACCTCGACGCTGGTCGTCGCCCGCACCGATGCGGAGGCCGCCAAGCTTCTCACCTCCGATATCGATGAGCGTGACCAGCCCTTCGTCGACAGGGACAAGGGTCGCACGGTCGAAGGCTTCTACCAGGTCAAGAACGGCATCGAGCCGTGCATCGCCCGCGCCATCGCCTATGCGCCGCACTGCGACCTGATCTGGATGGAGACCGGCAAGCCGGACCTAGAACAGGCCCGCAAGTTCGCGGAAGCCGTGCACAAGGCGCATCCGGGCAAGCTGCTCGCCTACAATTGCTCGCCCTCGTTCAACTGGAAGAAGAACCTGGACGACGCGACGATCGCCAAGTTCCAGCGCGAGCTGGGCGCGATGGGCTACAAGTTCCAGTTCATCACGCTCGCCGGCTTCCACCAGCTGAACTACGGCATGTTCGAGCTCGCCCGCGGCTACAAGGACCGCCAGATGGCAGCCTATTCCGAGCTGCAGGAAGCGGAATTCGCCGCCGAGATCAACGGCTACACCGCCACCAAGCACCAGCGCGAAGTCGGCACCGGCTACTTCGACGCCGTCTCGATGGCCATTACCGGCGGCCAGTCCTCGACGACCGCCATGCATGAATCGACCGAGCACGAGCAATTCCGCCCGGCCGCCGAGTAACCCGACCCGTCAACCTTTCAAGAACCCCAACAGAGCCGCATTCCTGCGACGGCAGGCTTACCGCCTGCCTGCAAATGCTCAAAAGAGGAGAAATGCCATGACAGTCCAGACCCGAGTCAAGGAACGCGCGGAAGAACAGGCCTCCGCCATGACCCCCGACCAGCAGGCCATGATCCGCATGGTCGCCAACGACCTGCACCGCCTCAACCAGTCCGTCATGAAGGCGGTCGAGGCCGGCGTTTCGGTGGAGCTGGTCCGCTCCGCCCGCCATCATGGCGGCGAGGGCAACTGGGGCGACCTCCTGATCCCCGTGATCGTCACGCAGGGTCGCGGCTGACAGGCACCATCCAGTCGAAGCAAGATCCCCGGCGCTCCCTGCGCGCCGGGGATCTTCGTTTGAGGCCGGCCCTTAGGTCAGAGCTCTCGGCACCTCAGCCGACTGATAGAACGACACGATCTGGCCATCCGGGTCGCGAAAGTCGGCGAACCAGCCGCCCGGCGCGTGCGAGACCGGCGTGACGATCTCGACGCCGGCCGCGGCCAGCCGCTCGATCACCGTATCGATGCCGCCATCGGCAAGACCGAAGACCACATTGGGCGTGTTGCCGGGTTGCGGATCGCCCTTGAAGACCATGAGATCCACCTCCGTGCCGATCTTCGTCATCAGGAAGGCGCCGGCATCCTCGTCCTCGTGGCGCTCGAATTCGATGCCGAGATACTCCCTGTAGAACCTTCGCGTGCGCTCGATATCGGCGACGTTGAAGATGATGGTGACGCCGTTGAAGTTTATCGTCATGCAAGCCTCCTATTGTTGCGCCGGCTAGTTGCCGTCACCGTGCGAAACGTGATCGCGCCTCGAAAAGAAAATGGGAATGCCATCAGGATCGCGGATGGCGAAAGCGCGCGGGGCATGCGGCTTGAGGGCCTGCTTCAACGATCGCCGCGCAGGGCCGCCGGCCGAAAGCAGTGCAAACCCGTCCAGTGAAGCCGCCTCGCCACCGAAAGCGTCGAACGCGCTGCGCAGCCCGCTGAGGCGCTGGCGGAAGGCCATGTCGCTTACTCCAAGCAGGTGTGTGATCTCGGCACGGCCGAGGCCGAGATTGACGAGAAGCGCCAGAACGCGCTGGGCGGGCGGCAAAGACGCCATGAAGACCGCCGCGAACAGGGGCGCAGGATCGGGCATGTCCTGCGGCGCTTCGAAAGCGGCTTCACGGACCCGTCGCCGCACGGCCGTCCTTGCGGTGAAGCGGGCGTGGTTGCGGATCGCACCCTTTGCCCAGGCCACGAATCCCGGATCCGTGATGCGCCGGCCGGCAGCGAGCGCCGACAGCAGGACGTCCTGCATCAGGTCGTCCGCCTCGTGCGCGACACGGCTGTGGCGTCGGGCGCATTGCCGCAATGCAGCCAGGATCATGCGGTGGGTCATGCCGGCCATGGGATCACAGGGCGCAGGGTTGGGCAACCTTGCCGGACGGAAGCAGCAAGGCTTCCGGCGGGCGCGGCTGCACGCCACGCCCGCGGGATGCACACCATCAGGCGGCGCGGTACATCGTCTGTTCGTCCGCCTCCAGGCGGAACTGCTCGACCAGCATCATCAGCGTATCGGCCTCGTTTGCCAGCTTGCGGCTCGCCGCGGTGGTGATATCGACCATCGAGGCGTTCTGCTGGGTCATCTGGTCCATCTGGTTGACGGAGCCGTTGACCTCCTGCAGCGCGGCCGCCTGGTCGCGGCTTGCCGTCGCCATCATGTCCACATGCTGGCTGACCGTGACGATCTGCTGGCTGATCGCGGCGAGCACTGCGCCCGTTTCCTGCACGAGATGGGAGCCGGCGCTGACCTCGCTCGTCGATTTCTCGATGAGACCCTTGATCTCGCGCGCAGCACTGGCCGAACGCTGGGCGAGCTCGCGCACCTCCTGCGCGACGACGGCAAAACCCTTGCCGGCTTCGCCCGCACGGGCGGCCTCGATGCCGGCATTGAGGGCAAGTAGGTTGGTCTGGAAGGCGATGTCGTCGATCACCTCGATGATCTGCTCGATCTGGCGCGACGCCCCCTCGATACGGCCCATGGCGGCAATCGCATTGCTGACGACGGCGGCAGAGCTGTCGGCGCTGCGCTTGGTCGTGCCGACGACGATGTTCGCCTCATGCGCCCGCTCGGCGGAGGAGCGTACGGTCGCCGTGATCTGCTCGACGGCGGCGGCGGTTTCCTCCAGCGAGGAGGCCTGGGATTCGGTGCGCTTGGCCAACGCATCGCCCGACTGCAGCATCTCCGCGCCGCTGCGCTGGATGGACAGCGCATTGTTGCGGATCTGGCCGAGCGTATCCTGAAGGCGCGTCAGCGAGACGTTGAAGTCCTGGCGCAACTGCTCCAGACGGCCAGAGAACGGCGTGTCGATCTGGCGCGACAGATCGCCCTGCGCGAGGCGCTCGAGACCGGCGGCCAGCGCGCTGACGGCAAAGTCGATCTCGCGGTCGAAGGCCTGCTTTTCGACATCGTTGCGGGTGCGTTCGGCCTCCGCGGCCTTGCGCTGCTCTTCGCTTTCGGCCTCCACCCGGATCTTCGAGAGGGCGTTCTCCTTGAAGACACCGAGAGCACGGGCCATGTCGCCGATCTCGTCGGCGCGGCCTTCGCCGGAAATACCCGTGTCGAGGAAACCGTCCGCCAGGCGGCGCATGGCGCCGGTGATCTGGCTGATCGGGCCCTTCAGCGTCAGCACGAGGGCGATGCCGGCAAGAACGGCGATCGCAGCACCCGCGACGGTCGCGAGGATCGAAACCTGGTTGGCCTTTTCACGCTCGGTGCCGGCGCTGGTCTTCTGTTCCTCGGCAAACTGGCTGAGGAGATTCCAGATCGTATCGATGGACTGGCCTGCGGCCTCGAAATCGGCGGCGCGCTCGGTGCTGATCTTCACCAGTGCGGCGCTGTCCGCATCGATGCGGTCGAGCACCGGACGCAGCGCGTCGTCAACGGCGTCGAAGAAGGGAAGATCACTCGCGCTGCCGCTGAGTGCCTTTATGTCGATGCGCAGGATAGACAGGTTGCCGAGCAGCTTGATGCGGTTCTGCTCCGACGTCTGGCCGAGGAAGCGCGCGGCGGCGACCTCGATGTCGTCGATCGAAGACACCACTTTGCGCGTGGCCGACAGCACCGCCTCGGACTTGATGATCGGCGCGTCGAGTTCGCTGAAGATGCGGGTTGCTTCACGCATCTTTTCCGATGCGGCGCCCTGGAGCTGGATGGTGACCTGACGGAAGCGGTTCACCCGGCGTGCGATTTCCGGCACGGTGACGCTCGCCGGATCCGACGAGGACAGGAAACCGCCGAGTTCGTCGATCGTGTTGCGGATGGTGATGGAGACGACCTTCTGGTTCTTCGGCAGGATCATCGCGATCGAACGTTCGGTCTTCGAAATGAAGGGATAGCGCTCCTTGATGACCTTCAGCTGGTCCTCCGGCGTTGCGCCGCGGCTGAACTCCGACAGAAGATCACCGAAAAACTTGCTGGCATTGGTCAGGCGCTCGGCCTCGCGCAGCATGCTCTTTGCGGAGTTTTCGTTCTGGCGCACGGTGCGCTGCAGCTTCGTCGCCTCGTCGAGGATCTTCACCTGCTCGCTGGAGAGATAGTTGAGGTTCTTGGCCATGGTCTCGTGCAGGCCGTTCTCGTTGACATAGAGCGACCACAGCCCGTCCATGCGGGCCTCGATATCCTTCGTCTGGGCCTGCGCATCCACCAGCTTGGACTTGTCGGCATCGGGCGCGAGGCCATCCATCGTCGCCTGGAGAACCGCGTCCTGCGCGGTCAGGCGCTGGTGCACGGCGTCGCGGTTTTCTTCGCTGGTGTTCTGCAGGAACCGGTTCATGCCGGCATAGACATCCTTGAAGCCGCTCAGCGACTGGAGGACGCTGTTGGAAATCTCCATGCGGCCCTGCAGCAGGCCGGAGGCATAGAGCCCGGTGAAGCCCACGGCGCAGATGCTGAGCACGAAAGGCAGGATGAAGACCAGGACCTTGGTCTGGATCTTGAAGCGGGCGAGAATCTTATCAATGAACATGGCGGAACATCCGTTGTCGGCGTGCTCCACCCCTGCCTCTTTTTGAGGCCTCCCCAGGATTCGGACGCCGGATTACCGACTTCATGCGGCCGCAATGCCGCGTATCCGGGGGAGCAGTCATTGCCAGCCGTGTCGACATCCGTCATGGGGACGCGGCATCCGGAACCCTATGCGGCGGATGATCGGCGGCAATCTTTAAAATTCCATCACCATTTAAACCGATTTATGACAGGTGCCTGTCAGAACGCGGCAATAGCGAGGGCGATGACAAGGCTCGCGGCAAGCGAGCAATGGATGCCAATCGCAACGAGGCGCCGGCGGCTTTCCTCGGCGGTAGCGGCAATCGCGATGGCACGGGCGGGGCAGCGTCTTGCAGGCATGCGGCGATACTCCGTTACGCGGATACAGACACCCGGATGATCCGGCCAGCCGGCCCACATCATGTTGCCTCCGCCTTCACGAGGGAAGGTCGGAAACGCCGACATAGCGAGAGCATCCGCCCCGAGGTCTTAAAAGACGGTAAAGACCGTATCGCGAGGTCAGGCGTGCCCGCCCGCGGCATGGCCCGATGCCCAGGCCCACTGAAAATTGTAGCCGCCAAGCCAGCCCGTCACATCCACCGCCTCGCCGACGAAATAGAGCCCCGGCACCGCCTTCGCGACCATGCTGCGGGAATCAAGAAAAGCCGTATCGACACCACCGAGTGTGACCTCCGCGGTCCGGTAGCCTTCCGAACCGGGCGGGCGCAGGCGCCAGTCCCTCAGACGCTGGAGAAGCGCATCGATGCGGCGCCCCGGCTGTTCGGCGAGCGGCCCATCGATGCCAAGCTCGGTGACGAGAAGCTGGGCAAGCTTCTTCGGCATGTGCTCGGCAAGAACGGTCTGCACCGCCTGCCGGCCGTTTTCCCGTCGCGCTGCGGCGATCACCGTCGCAAAATCCACGTCGGGGCAGAGGGTGAGCGCAATCTCCTCCCCCTCCCGCCAATAGGACGAGATCTGCAGGATCGCCGGGCCACTGAGCCCGCGATGGGTGAAGAGCGCCGCCTCGCGGAATTCCGTCTTGCCGTTGCGGGCGACGACATCGACCGCCACGCCCGGCAGGCCTTCATGGGCAGCAAGTGTCGCGGGATCGAGCGTCAGGGGCACGAGGCCGGCGCGGGTTTCGGTAACCGCAATGCCGAACTGTTCGGCAACGCGGTAGGCAAAGCCGGTCGCGCCCATCTTTGGGATCGACTTGCCGCCCGTGGCGATGACCAGCGAGGACGCTTCGACCGTTCCATGCTCTGTCACCACGCGGAAGGATTGACCGTCGTGCTCGATGGCGCTGATCGGCATCGACAGCCTCAACTCCGCACCCGCCGCCTTCATCTCGGCAAGCAGCATGGCGATGATGTCCTTTGCCGAACTGTCGCAGAAGAGCTGGCCCAGCGTCTTTTCGTGCCAGGGGATGCGGTGGCGCTCGACGAGATCGAGGAAATCACGCGGCGTATAGCGGGCAAGCGCCGACTTGCAGAAATGCGGATTGGCCGAGAGGAAGTTCTTCGGTCCCGCATGGATATTGGTGAAGTTGCAGCGTCCGCCGCCGGAGATGCGGATCTTCTCGCCCGGCGCACGGGCGTGGTCGATGACGAGCGCGCGGCGCCCGCGCCTGCCCGCCTCGATGGCGCACATCATGCCCGCCGCGCCTGCCCCGATGATGACGACGTCCCGCCGTTCTGCCACGTGTGCGATCCTTGTTTGCCTCTCCTTTCCGCTATCGCGACCGAAAGTCAATCGGGACGGGAAAAACAGATTTTCTTGAAGAATTCGCGTTTTCTACCCCCCGGGGGGAGCTAGCCAAGCAATAAACTCCGTCTATGATGGCATCATCGTCAACCAAACCCGGTGTCTCATGCCGTCCAAAAAGAAAGTCGTTATCCCTACAATCGAAAAAGCTGCACGCTCTACCAAAATCCCTCCCGCCATCAGCGTGCCGCGCGGGGTAAAGACCTGGAAGGACGCCGCAGACTGGCTTCGCGCCCGCGGCATCGAAGACATCGAATGCATCACGCCCGACCTCGCGGGGGTTCCGCGCGGCAAGATGATGCCGTCGTCGAAGTTCACCTCGAACACATCGCTCGCCCTGCCTTCCGCCCTTTATCGCCACACGATTTCCGGCGACTATCCGGAGGAAACGGGCAATTTCCGCTATGAACCGCGCGACAGCGACCTGAAGCTGCTGCCGGATCTATCGACGTTGTCCGTCGTGCCGTGGGAGAGCGACCCGACCGCCCAGGTCATCTGCGACATCGTCGGCTCGACCGGCGAGAACGTGCCCTATACGCCGCGCAACGTCCTGAAGAACGTCGTGCAGATGTATCGTGACCGTGGCTGGAAGCCGGTCGTTGCGCCGGAGATCGAGTTCTACCTCGTCGCCGTCAACGACGACCCGGACTATCCGCTGCATCCGCCGAAAGGCCGGTCCGGCCGCGCCATCCAGGGTGGCCAGGGCTACTCCATCGCGGGGATCAACGAGTTCGACGAACTGATTGACGACATCTATCACTTCTCCGAACGACAGGGCCTCGAGATCGATACGCTGATCCACGAGGAAGGCCCCGCGCAGCTCGAAATCAACCTGCGCCACGGCGATCCGGTCGAGCTTGCCGACCAGGTGTTCCTGTTCAAGCGGACGATCCGCGAGGCGGCGCTGAAACACGGCATCTATGCCACCTTCATGGCCAAGCCCATGCAGGGACAGGCGGGTTCGGCCATGCATATCCACCAGTCTGTGGTGGAGATCGAGACGGGCAAGAACGTCTTCTCCAATCCGGACGGCTCGCCCTCGAAGGAATTCTTCCAGTTCATCGGCGGCATGCAGGCCTATGTGCCGAAGACGCTCGTCATGATGGCGCCCTATGTGAATTCCTACCGGCGCCTGACGCCCGACATGTCGGCACCCGTGAACAATGCCTGGGGTTACGACAACCGCACGACGGCGTTCCGCGTGCCGGTGTCGGATGCCGCCGCACGCCGCGTCGAAAACCGCCTGCCGGGTTCGGATGCCAATCCGTATCTCGCGCTGGCAGCTTCGCTCGGTTGCGGCCTGCTCGGCATCATGAACGAGCTGGAACCGACGGCGCCCACAGAAGACACCGCCAACGAAGGGTCGATCGACCTGCCGCGCGGCCTGCTCGAGGCTGTGTCGCTGCTCGAATCCGACCCGGCGCTGGCCGAGGTGCTGAGTGCGGAGTTCATCGGCCTCTATGCCGGCGTGAAGCGTGGGGAATTCGAGACCTTCATGCAGGTGATCAGCCCCTGGGAACGCGAGTTCCTGCTGCTCAACGTCTGAGCGGCCCCGGCGGTCCGGGCCGCCCGACAAGATCTGAGCCTGAGAGCGGCCGGCGCCCCGGCGCGCCGCCGCACCCTCTTGAACACGAGTGTGTGTAATGCCCTGGCAAAGCCCGATTTCTCCCGGCATCTCCTGGTATGAGGCCAGTGTCGGCGAACGCCCCGAATATGCCCCCCTCGACGGCTCCGTCGATACTGACGTCGCCATTGTCGGCGGCGGCTTCACCGGCCTGCAGGCCGCCTACAATCTCGCGAAGAAGGGCGTGCGCGTCACGCTCATCGAAGCGCATCGCTTCGGCGACGGCGCGTCCGGCCGCAATGGCGGCCAGCTCGGCACCGGCCAGCGCGCCGAGGCGGAAAGCCTGGAAGCCGAACTCGGCTTCGAGCGCGCCAAGGCATTGTTCGACCTTGCGGAGAACGCGAAGCGCTACATCCACGATTTCGCCGAAAGCCAGACCCTCGATATCGACTATGTGCCCGGCCAGCTCAATGTCAGCCACAAGACAAGCTACGAGAAGGAATTCCGCGACCATATCGAGATCGCCGCGACCCGCTTCGGCTACAAGCACCTGAGCTACATGGACCGGGCGGAGACCGAGGAGCGCGTCGGCTCGAAGCGCTTCTTCTTCGGCCTGCGCGACACTGGCACGGGCCACATCCACCCCATGAAACTCCTCGTCGGCGTCGCCCGCGCGGCCAAGGCAGCCGGCGCAGACCTGCATGAAAAGACCCCCGCCCTGAAGATCGAACGGGCGGGCGGCAAGGCTGTCATCACCACCGCGCGGGGCACGATCCGCGCCGACAAGGCGCTGATTTGCTGCAATGCCTATATCGGCAATCTGGAACCGAAGACGGCCGCACATGTCATGCCGATCCGTTCCTTCATCGGTGCGACCGTGCCGCTCGACAAGTTCCCGTCGGTCATTCCCGGCGGCGAGGCGATCGCTGACACACGCTTCGTCGTGCGCTATTTCCGCAAGACCCGCGACGGCCGCCTGCTTTTCGGCGGACGCGAGGCCTATTCGGAAAACCTCGACGACATGACGCCGCCCATCCGCAGGCAGATCGAGGAAGTCTATCCCGAACTGAAGGGTATAGAACTCACCCATGCCTGGGGCGGCTCCGTCGGCATCACCATGCCGCGCAAGCCCTATGTGCGCGAAGTCATGCCCGGCATCACCGCGATCGGTGGCTATTCCGGCCATGGCGTCATGCTGTCGAACTATTGTGGCAAACTCTACGCCGAGGGGGTAACCGGCGGCAGCGCGGAACTCGACCAGCTGAAGGCCCTGAAAATCCCGGCCTTCCCCGGTGGTGCCCGGTTCCGCTCGCCGCTTCTGTTCCTCGCCATGACGTGGTACGCGCTACGCGACAAGCTCTGATCGAGTCGAAAGCACCGATTTTGTTGCGTTGCACGCTGGTGTTTTTAAATCGATTAGATTATAACACCCGGCAACAGAACGAGATCGAGATATCCGATGAGCAGCCAGATCATTCCCGTTGAGCCTTTCGACTATGTCGTCTTCGGCGGAACCGGCGATCTTGCGGAACGCAAGCTCCTTCCGGCCCTCTACCACCGGCAGCTCGCCGGCCAGCTTTCCGACCCGACGCGCATCATCGGCGCGTCGCGCACCGCCTATACGGATGCGGAGTACCGCAAGTTCGCCGTGGATGCGCTGAAGGAGCACCTGAAGCCCGGCGAATTCGACGAGGCCGAAGTCAAGACCTTCTGCGACCGGCTGTTCTATGTCGCCGTCGACGCCAAGTCCGACGGCGGCTGGGACAAGCTGAAGGAGCTTCTCGATGAGGGCAAGGAACGCGTGCGGGCCTTCTACCTCGCCGTCGCCCCCGCCATCTTCGGCGACATCTCGGAGAAGATCCGCGACCACAAGCTGATCACCAAGCAGACCCGCATCGTCGTCGAAAAGCCCATCGGACGCGACCTTGCCTCGGCCAACGAGCTGAACAACACGATCGGCAAGGTGTTCCGCGAAGAGCAGATCTTCCGCATCGATCACTATCTCGGCAAGGAGACGGTGCAGAACCTGATGGCGCTGCGCTTTGCCAACGCGCTCTACGAGCCGCTGTGGAACTCCGCCCATATCGACCATGTGCAGATCACCGTTGCGGAGGCCGTCGGCCTTGAAAGCCGCGCCGGCTACTACGACAAGGCCGGTGCGCTGCGCGACATGGTGCAGAACCACATTCTGCAGCTTCTCTGCCTCGTGGCCATGGAAGTGCCCTCCTCCATGGACGCGGAAGCCGTGCGCGACGAGAAGCTTAAAGTTCTGCGCGCCCTCAAGCCGATCGACCAATACAATGTCGAGCGCCTCACCGTACGCGGCCAGTACCGCGCGGGCGCCTCGGCCGGCGGCCCGGTCAAGGGTTACCTCGAGGAGCTGGAAGGCGGCGTTTCCAACACGGAGACCTTCGTCGGCATCAAGGCCGAGATCGGCAACTGGCGCTGGGCGGGCGTGCCCTTCTACATCCGCACGGGCAAGCGGCTTGCCGCGCGCATGTCGGAAATCGTCATCACCTTCAAGCCGATCCCGCATTCGATCTTCGACCCCTCGGCCGGCCGCATCGAGGCGAACCAGCTGATCATCCGTCTTCAGCCGGACGAAGGCGTCAAGCAGTCGCTGATGATCAAGGACCCCGGCCCAGGCGGCATGCGCCTGCGCAACGTCTCGCTGGACATGAGCTTTGCCGAAGCCTTCGACGCCCGCAATGCCGACGCCTACGAGCGCCTGCTGCTCGACGTCATCAGGAACAACCAGACGCTCTTCATGCGGCGTGACGAAGTGGAAGCCGCATGGCGCTGGATCGACCCGATCCTGAAGGCCTGGGAAGCGACGGGCCAGCAGGCGCAGGGCTACACCGCCGGCACCTGGGGTCCGAGCCAGGCCATCGCCCTCATCGAGCGCGACGGCCGCACCTGGCACGAAACGTAAGGAAGCCCGATGAGCGCGAGACTGCATGAATTCAGGGATGGCGCAGCCTTGGCCGAGGGACTGGCAGACCGGGTTTCCGGCGTGCTGGCCGACGCCGTTGCCAGCCGGGGCCGCGCCAGCATCGCGGTCTCCGGCGGCTCGACACCAAAAGCCTTCTTCAAGGCACTGTCGAACCGAGACATCGACTGGGGCAAGGTGACGATCACCCTTGTCGACGAGCGTTTCGTTCCCGCGGACAATCCGCGCTCGAACCACCAGCTCGTCGCCGACAACCTGCTCCAGGGCAAGGCGAAGGCCGCAGGCTTCCTGCCGCTCTATCGTGACGCCGGCAGTGCGGAGGAAGCCGCGACGATCGTTTCGGCGGACGCCGAGGCTCTTGGCCATCCTTTCGACGTCGCCATTCTCGGCATGGGTACGGACGGCCACACCGCGTCCTTCTTCCCCGGCGGCAGCCGGCTTGCCGAGGCGATCTCGCCGGAAACCCCGCGTGGCGTAATCACCATGGAAGCGGAAGGCGCAGGCGAGACCCGCCTCACCTTCACCTTCGCCAGCCTCCAGGATGCCCGCCTTCTGGTGCTTCATATCGAGGGCCAGGGCAAGAAGGACGTGCTTGCCGCGGCAGAAGCCGACGGACCGGAAAGCGACATGCCGATCCGCGCCATGCTGCGCCGCGCAGCAACGCCGATCGATATCTACTGGGCGCCCTGAAGCACCCTGCCGGGTAATACCGGTTTCACCCGGCGCGTAACGCCGATGATTGAAGCGGACAGCGCAGCTCTCCCGCGCGTTGCCGCATGCGAAAATGCCATCGAGAGAGGTAAGGATAGCTCCCATGTCCGCCGATAAACGCATCGAAGCCATTACAGCCCGCATCGTCGAACGCTCGAAGCCGCATCGCGAACCCTATCTCGCGCGTGTGCGCGCCGCCATCTCCAAGGGCGTGCACCGTTCGGTGCTCTCCTGCGGCAACCTCGCGCACGGCTTTGCCGTCTGTTCCCCCGCCGAGAAGGATGCGCTCGCCGGCGACCGCGTTCCGAACCTCGGCATCATCACCTCCTACAACGACATGCTCTCGGCCCACCAGCCGTTCGAGACCTATCCGGCGCTGATCCGCGAGGCCGCGCGGGAGGCGGGCGGCGTGGCGCAGGTCGCCGGCGGCGTGCCGGCCATGTGCGACGGCGTCACGCAGGGCCAGCCGGGCATGGAACTGTCGCTCTTCTCGCGCGACCTCATCGCCATGGCGGCCGGCATCGGCCTGTCGCACAACATGTTCGATTCGGTCGTCTATCTCGGCGTCTGCGACAAGATCGTGCCGGGCCTGACGATCGCGGCCCTCACCTTCGGGCATCTGCCCGCCATCTTCATTCCTGCAGGTCCCATGACCTCGGGCCTGCCGAACGACGAGAAGGCCCGCGTGCGCCAGCTCTATGCCGAAGGCAAGGCCGGCCGGGAAGAACTGCTGGAAGCCGAGTCGAAGTCATACCACGGCCCCGGCACCTGCACCTTCTACGGCACCGCCAACTCCAACCAGATGCTGATGGAGATCATGGGCTTCCATATGCCCGGCGCCTCCTTCATCAATCCTGGCACGCCGCTGCGCGACGCACTGACCAAGGAAGCCGCCAAGCGCGCGCTCGCCATCACCGCACAGGGCAATGAATTCACCCCGGCCGGCGAAATGATCGACGAGCGCTCCATCGTCAACGGCGTCGTCGGCCTGCATGCGACGGGCGGCTCGACCAACCACACGCTGCACCTTCTCGCCATGGCACGCGCCGCCGGCATCGTGCTCACCTGGCAGGACATTTCCGAGCTGTCCGACGTGGTGCCGCTGCTCGCCCGCGTCTATCCGAACGGCCTTGCCGACGTGAACCATTTTCACGCCGCCGGCGGCATGGGCTTCCTCATTCAGGAGCTTTTGAAGACCGGCATGCTGCATGACGACGTGCGCACCGTCTACGGTCGGGGCCTGCAGGCCTATACGATCGACCCGAAGCTCGGCGAAAACGGCGCGGTCGTGCGTGAACGCTCGCCGAAGATCAGCCACGATCCGAAGGTGCTCGCCAATATCGAGACACCCTTTCAGCCCACGGGTGGCCTGAAGATGCTGACCGGCAATATCGGCAGCGCCGTCATCAAGATTTCGGCGGTAAAGCCGGAGCGCCATGTCATCGAGGCGCCGGCAAAGGTGTTCCACGACCAGCAGGAACTCAATGTCGCCTTCAAGGCCGGTGAGCTGACGGGCGATTTCATCGCCGTCGTGCGCTTCCAGGGGCCGAAGGCGAACGGCATGCCGGAATTGCACAAGCTGACCACCGTGCTCGGTATCCTGCAAGACCGCGGTCAGCGCGTTGCCCTCCTCACCGACGGGCGCATGTCCGGCGCATCCGGCAAGGTGCCGGCAGCCATCCACGTCACGCCGGAGGCTGTCGACAACGGCCCGATCGGCCGCATCCGCAACGGCGATATCATCCGGCTGGATGCGACCCACGGCACGATCGAGGTTCTGGTGAATGCCGCCGAGTTCGCCGCCCGCCCGCAGGCGACGGCCGATCTCTCGGGCAACGAATTCGGCATGGGGCGCGAGCTTTTTGCGCCCTTCCGCGCGATTGCGGGGCCGGCGGATCATGGGGCGAGCGTGCTGTTTGCCTGATGGCGCGGGGCGCTGCCGCCCCTCATCCGGCCTGCCGGCCACCTTCTACCCTTAAACGGAGAGAAGGAAACAAGAGGCCAAGCCCTACTATCTCTCCCCGCTCATTGTTTGGGGAAAGCATCGCCACATTCCCCTTTCTCCCCGCCTGCGGGGAGAAAGGTCGCGGCAGCGGGATGAGGGGCAGCCCCCAAAACGTCAGCTATAAATATCCAGCGTCCGGCCGTGATGGTTCCGGTGCGTCGAATAGACGAAGATGCGTTGCAGATCCTTGTCGGAGAGCAGGCGCAGGAAACGCGCTTCGACGATGTCGTTGGTGTAGACGCGCTGCGTCAGGCAACCGATCATCGGCAGGCGGGCGCTGACGATGTCGAGGTAGAAGTTGCGTGGCAGCTGGAACTTCGTCGTCATCGTGATGACGGCACCGCTGCGCGACAATTTGGTGATCAGGCAGCGGCGGGAGACCAGGTTGACGAGACCGCCGTTCTCGGTGAACTCGATGCGCGCCTCGTTGCAGGTGTCCTCCATCGGGAAGCTCTTCTCGCGATCGTACATGAAGGACTCTTCCTTGTTCAGGTAGTTGTTACGCGGTACGGATCCCTGAATACCCATCGGCCTGCTGCCCCCCGGCACTGTCTGCTTTCGGCAAAAGCCTAGGGGAGCAACGCTTAACATCGGGTTGAGCGGCAGGGCTAAATCCTGCCGCTTCCCTTTCGCCTTCAGGATGCGCGATAGCTCTTTCCGGCCGCATCGAAGAGATGCAGCTTCGCCTTGTCCGCCGTGAACCGCACCCGGTCGCCACGCTTGACGTCGAGGATGCCCGGGATCTTGGCGATGATCGGCTCGCCCTGCACGAGACCGTCGATATACAGCAGCGTCACTTCGCCGAGCGCTTCGACGATCGACACCGTACCCTCGAAGAGGAAATCCTCGCCGGTCGTGATCTGAAGGTCTTCCGGCCGTACGCCAAAGCTCGCGGTCTTGCCGACTTCGGAGGCCGCGGCCGGGATGTCGACGCTGGAGCGGCGCCCGCCCGTCAACTCGAGTTCCGTCGAAGCGCCGGCCGCCGTGATCTTCGCGGGAATGATGTTCATCGCGGGCGAACCGATGAAGCGGGCGACGAAGAGGTTTGCCGGGCGCTCGTAGAGTTCCAGAGGCGGACCGACCTGTTCGATATGGCCGGCCGAGAGCACGACGATGCGGTCGGCAAGCGTCATCGCTTCGACCTGGTCATGCGTCACGTAGATCATCGTCGTGTCGGCCATCTGCTCGTTGAGCTTGGCGATCTCGATTCGCGTCGCCACGCGCAGGGCAGCGTCGAGATTGGACAGCGGTTCGTCGAACAGGAAGACTTTCGGATTGCGGCAGATGGCGCGGCCGATGGCGACGCGCTGACGCTGGCCGCCGGAGAGCGCCTTGGGCAGGCGGTCGAGATATTTTGTGAGCTGGAGGATATCGGCAGCCGAGCGCACGCGCCGGTCGATCTCCTCCTTGCTTTCGCCAGCGATGCGCATGCCGAAGGCCATGTTGTCGAAGACGGTCATATGGGGGTAGAGCGCATAGGACTGGAACACCATGGCGATACCACGCTTGGAAGGCGGCACGTCGTTGACGCGCTCGCCGTCGATCGTCATCTCGCCGCCGCTGATCTCCTCAAGGCCCGCGATCATGCGCAGCAGGGTCGACTTGCCGCAGCCGGACGGGCCGACGAAGACGATGAACTCGCCCTGCTTGATATCGAGATCGATGCCGTGGATCACATCCACCGCGCCGTAGGACTTGCGGATATCCTTGAGTACCAGCCCTGTCATGTCTCTCTCCCCTATAGTCCCTGTTTGGCGCAGTTCCGGAGGCGACCCGCCTTCCACTTTCGCCGGAATTGTTCTGACCGGTTACACGAAGCGCGCGAAAAACCCGCTCCAGGCCGGAAGTTCGATGCTTTCCGCATGCATCATGCTTTCAAACCCGTGGCCCTCCAGAACCTGCAGCGTGCCATCAGGCAAGTCCGCAAGGCGCGCGATCGGGCTCATGTTGAAAGCGCAGAAAACCTTCTCGTTGCCGTGCGTGCGCACGAAGGAAAGGATCGCGCCTTCGGCCGACTGAAATGCAATCTCGCCCTTCACCAATGCCACGTGCTCCTTGCGGAAGGCAAGAAAGCGCCGGTAGTGCGCAAGCACCGAGGCCGCATCCCCCTCCTGTATGTCGACGGCGCGCTCGAGATGAACGGCCGGCACCGGAAGCCAGGGTTTTCCCTTGCTGAAGCCGCCGGAAAGCTCGGTGCTTTCCCAGACCATCGGCGTGCGGCAGCCGTCGCGGCCCTTGAAATCCGGCCAAAACTGGATGCCGTAGGGATCCTGCAGGTCCTCATAGGCAAGCTCGGCTTCCGGCAAGGCCAGCTCTTCGCCCTGGTAGATGCAGACCGAGCCGCGCAGCGACATCAGCAGGCTGGCGAGCAGCTTGGCATGGGCCTCATGATCGGTGACGGCGCTGCCCCAGCGGCTGACATGGCGCATGACGTCGTGGTTGGAGAAGGCCCAGCAGACCCAGCCCTCGGGCGCAGCCTTTTCCAAGGCATGCTGCGTGTCGGCAACGAAGGCCGGTGTCAGCGGTTCGGGCGCAAGGAACTCGAAGGCGTAGCACATGTGCATCTTGTCGCCGCCGGACGTGTATTCACCGGCGATTTCAAGGCCGCGCTGGCTGTCGCCCACCTCGCCAACGGCAGCGATGGCCGGAAACTCCTCCATGACCGCACGGAACCGTTTGAGGAACTCCAGATTTTCCGGCTGGTTCTTGTCGTAGAGATGTTCCTGGTAGTTGTAGGGGTTCACGGCCGGCGCGGTCTGGGCGTTGCGGCGCTCGGGGGCGAGCGACGGGTTGTCACGCAGCTCCTTGTCGTGGAAGTAGAAGTTGATCGTGTCGAGACGGAAGCCATCGACGCCGCGCTCCAGCCAGAAGCGGGCGACCGAGAGCAGCGCATCCTGCACTTCCGGATTGTGCAGGTTGAGGTCCGGCTGCGAGGTCAGGAAATTGTGCATGTAATATTGCAGGCGCGTCGGATCCCATTGCCAGGCCGAACCGCCGAAGATCGACAGCCAGTTGTTCGGCGGCGTGCCGTCCGGTTTGGAATCGGCCCAGACATACCAGTCCGCCCGCGGATTGGTGCGCCGGGAACGGCTTTCGACGAACCAGGGATGCTTGTCCGAGGTGTGCGACAGCACGAGGTCGATCATCACGCGGATGTTGAGGCGGTGCGCCTCGGCGATCAGCGCATCGAAATCGGCGAGCGCACCGAAGATCGGATCGACGTCCTGGTAGTCGGAGACGTCGTAGCCGAAATCCTTCATCGGCGAGGTGAAGAAGGGCGATATCCAGATCGCATCCACACCGAGGGAGGCGACATGGGAAAGCCGCTCCGCAATACCCCTGAGGTCGCCGATCCCGTCACCGTTGGTATCCTGATAGGAGCGCGGATAGATCTGGTAGATCACCGCGCCACGCCACCAGTCCTTGTCCGGTACGAGAAGGGTGGAATCCGACATCGTCATGCTGCTTGTCCTGTGCATCTTTGATTTTTACGCGATTGCGAATGCAAACCGCTTCACGCTTTTGTGGCAACTGCCTTCGTCAGCCACCCTTGACCGAGCCCGCCAGCAGGCCGCGCACGAGATAACGCTGCAAGCTAAAGAAGACGATCAGAGGAACGACGATGGTGATGAAGGCGGACGCCGTAAGGATTTCCCAGTTGCCACCGCGCGAGCCCAGAAGGTTGACGAGACGCCCGGTCAGAACGAGCTCCTCGTTGCCCGCGCCGAGGAAGACCATGGCGACGAGCAGGTCGTTCCAGGTCCACAGGAACTGGAAGATGGCAAAGGACGCGAGTGCCGGGAAAGACAGCGGCAGGATGATCTTGACGAAGATATCGAAATCCGACGCACCGTCGACACGGGCCGATTCCATGATCTCGCGCGGCAGGCCAGCCATGTAGTTGCGCAGGAGATAGACCGCGAGCGGCAGGCCGAAGCCCATATGGGCGAGCCAGATACCGACATAGGTCTTCGCCGGCACGCCGAAGAAGGCGCCGACGCCGTTATAGAGCCGCAGCAGCGGGATCAACGACATCTGCAGCGGCACGACGAGCAGGCCGACGATGACGGCGATCAGGATCGCCCGGCCCGGAAAGGGCATCCAGGCAAGCGCATAGGCGCAGAAGGCGGCAACGAGGATCGGGATGATCGTTGCGGGGATCGCCACGGTGAGCGAATTGATGAAGGACCTGCCGATGCCCTCGGCATTCAGCACTTCGCGATAGTTGTCGAGGGTAAAGCGCGGCGGCGCGGAGGCGGTATAGAAGATGCGCTGGCCGCGCGTGCCCTCCATCTTCGTCGGCGAAACGATCTCGTAGCTGCCGTCCTCCTTGACGGTCAGCGTCTGGCCGTCGCCGATATCGGCGGCAGCGCCGGCCTCGAAGGCGGTCGGCTGCAAGGGGCGGAAGCCGAAGGCGGAGACCTTTGCGTCACCGCCTTCCAACAAATTGCCGGATATGACGAACTTGCCGTCACGCTCGACCTGCGCCTCCGGGGCGGCAGCGCGGCCTGTCAGGTTCTGTGAGGAGGTGGAAAGCGCGGTCCACCAGCCGGAGACGGCGAGCTGGTCCTTGTCGCGCAGCGAGGAGATCAGGAGGCCCGCCGTCGGCAGGGTCCAGAGCGCGACGAGCAGAAGGACGAAAAGATGGACGGCGAAGACGAGCGGCGAACGGGACGAGGCGATCATCTCAGTGGCCTTCCATTTCCTTGGTGGCGTTGCGGATGTTCCAGATCATGATGGGTATGACCAGGATCATGATGACGACGGCAATGGACGCGCCACGCCCGAAATCGCCGCCGCCGCGGAACATCCAGTCGAACATCAGGTTCGCCAGAACCTGCGTCTGCCATTGGCCGTTGGTCATCGCGAGCACGATGTCGAAGACCTTCAGCACCAGGATGGTGATCGTCGTCCAGACGACGGCGATCGTGCCCCAGATCTGCGGCACCATGATCTTGAAGAAGATCTGGAAACCATTGGCACCGTCAATGACGGCCGCCTCGATCGTCTCCTCCGGAATGCCGCGCAGCGCCGCCGAGAGGATGACCATGGCAAAACCCGTCTGGATCCAGATCAGGATGACCATCAGAAAGAAGTTGTTCCAGAAGGGGATGGTCATCCACGCTTCGGGCGAGCCGCCCATGGCGACGACGATGGCATTGAGGATGCCGATTTGCTCGGAGCCTTCGGCGCGGTAGTCGTAGACGAATTTCCAGATGACGGCGGCGCCGACGAAGGAGATCGCCATCGGCATGAAGATCAGCGTTTTCGCGATGTTGCCCCACCAGATACGGTCGGTCAGCGCGGCGACGATCAGGCCGAAGAAGGTGGAGAGCGCCGGCACCACCAGCAGCCAGAGGAAATTGTTGAAGATCGACTGGCGGAACTCGCCGTCGTTGATCATCCAGGCGAAATTGCTGAAGCCGACGAACTGCTGGCCCGTGCGATCATGGAAGGCGAGCCGGACGGATTCGAAGACGGGATAGACGAGGTAGATCGTCAGCGCGAAGAGCGCGGGCGCCATGAACAGCCAGGGCCGGATCGCATTGGTGATGCGCAGGTTCTTCGAAGCCTGCGCGCCCGTCAGCCCTTTGGAGGGAAACATCCTGTCGAGCAGGAAATTCGTCCCGAAGAAGTAGAGGACGCAGGCGAGAACGCCCCCGACCATCGTGAAGACGGCGAATAACAATTGCTGCACGGCAGTCCCTCCCCTGGAAAAGTCCCCTACGGCTTCTTTTCGTGCAGCGCGGCCTTCGCTTCAGGTGTTTGCTTGACGTCTTCCGAAGCCACATCGACTGTTCACGCGGCTTGGCCACCGCATGGTCCGGCTGCACGTTTGCATGCTCGGGAAAACCGGCCGGCGGCTGCCGGCCGGTTCGCCAGGATGTTACTTGATGGCGTCCCAGGCCTTCTGCACGCCGCCTGCGACATCGGCCGCGGACTTGCCGCCGACGAAATCGACCATGCCGGTCCAGAATGCACCCGCGCCGATCTTGCCCGGCATCAGGTCCGAACCGTCGAAACGGAAGGTCGTCGAATTGAGCAGGATCTCGCCCTGCTTCTTCATCGGCGCATTGGCATAGGCCTCCTTGTTGGCGCTCTTGTAGGGCGTCAGGAAGCTGGTCTGCGCCATCCACAGTTCGTGCGCGATGGGCGTCTTCAGGAACTCGATGAACGCGCGGGCGGGCGGCGTGTCCTTGGTGATCATCGCGAGCGTGCCGGCGCCGAGCACGGGATTGCCGAGTTCCGGCTTGCTGGCATAGGGCGGCATGTAGAAGAAGTCCGCATCCTCGCCGACAACGGTGCCTTCCGGGAAGAAGGACGGGATGAACGACGCCTGATGGTGCAGGTAGCACTTCGGCGGCGAGGCGAAGAGGCCCTTCGGGCTGTCACGGAAGTCGGTGGAGGCGACCGCCGCCGCGCCGCCATCGACGAACTTGTCGTTCTTGGCGAACCAGCCGAATTCGTCGAGCGCGCCGACCACCGAAGCATCGGTGAACGGGATCTCGTTCTTTACCCACTTGTCGTAGGTTTCCGGGGAAGCGGTGCGCAACATCAGGTCTTCGACCCAGTCGGTCGCCGGCCAGCCGGTCGCGCCGCCGGAACCGAGACCAATGCACCAGGGCGTGCCGCCGTCGGCGACGATCTGCTCGGTCAGCGCCTTCAGGTCTTCCATGGTCTTCGGCACTTCGTAGCCGGCATCTTCAAAATTTTCCGGCACGTACCAGACGAGGGACTTCACGTCGATCTTGTAGGGGAAGGCGAAGAGTGCGGCATTGCCGTCCTTGCCCTTGTAGGTCGAAAGATCGACCCAGGACTGGCCGGCGGCGTAATTGTCGAGCAGCCATTGCTTGGTCTCGTCGCCGAGCGGGGTCAGATACCCCTTGGAGGCAAGGTCGGCGATGAGGCCCGGCTGCGGCAGGATGGCGACGTCAGGCGGGCTGCCGGCCTGGGTGTCGATGACGATCTGCTGCTCGTAGTTTTCGGAAGAGGAATATTTGATCTCGACGCCCGTCGCCTCGGTGAAATAGGCGTAGACGATCTTGAAAAGCGCCTCGTCCTCACCGCGCCAGGGGCCGAAAATGGTCAGCGTCTGACCCTTGAGGTCGTGGCCCTTCTTGAAATCCTCGAAACTCTGCCAGTTGAACTTGGAATCCTCGCCCGGCTTGAATTTCAAGTCGGCCGCAGCGGCGCCGCCCGCCATCAAAAGAGCGAGCGCGGCCGTCATCAGCAATGTCTTTTTCACGAGATTTGCCTCCCATAGCAAACCCGCCCTCTCCCGGGGCAGGCATTCTCTAAAATACCCCAAAATTCAAAGCGCTTTGGATTTCCTTTCATCCCATTTCCTTCCGAGCTTCGTCAAGTACCCCTCAGAGGTTTGTGGATAAAAACGCAGTATTTAACGCAGTGCAGCGTAGTTTTGCGGCGCAAAAAGGCCAAATCCGCTTTTCCTAAATGATTTGCTGATGTTACATGCCAAAACGCTTTGGGACACATCCAGGGAACGAAAAGAGAAGACATCCAAAGCGCTTTTAATGTTTCAAGAAAGCTAAGCATGTGAATCTCAAGCAATTATCGCAGTTGCTGGGTCTCTCCCAGACAACCGTGAGCAGAGCATTGAACGGTTATCCGGAGGTCAATGCCGAGACACGCCAGCGCGTGCTCGACGCTGTCCGCGAGACTGGATACCGGCCGAACCGGGCGGCGCAACGGCTGGCAACGGGCCGGGCGGGCTCGATCGGCCTTGTCATGCCGACGGCCGACGGCATCGAATCCGACGTGCATTTCGGCGAATTCCTCGCCGGCCTCGGCGACGAGGCGGTCAAGCACGACTTTCATTTCGTCATCAACCCGAGCCATCCGGAAGAAGAGGTCGCCACCTGCCGACGGCTGGTGGCGAGCGGCAATGTGGATGCGCTGTTCCTCGCCTATATGCGCGAGAAGGACCCGCGCATTGCCATGATGAAGACGTTGAAGACGCCCTTCGTCGTGCACGGTCGGTCGATCGGCGTGCCGACGGACTATCCCTATCTCGACATCGACAACACCGGCGCCTTCTACGATGCGACACGGCTGCTGGTGCAGCTCGGTCACCGGCATCTCGCGCTGATCAACGGACCGGATTATCTCGCCTTCTCGATCCGCCGCAAGAAAGGCACGGAGCGGGCGCTTGCCGAGCACGGCCTCACCTTGCGCGACGACTGCGTGCAGCATTCGCAAATGACGGACGAACACGGGTTTCGCGCCATGGAGCGCTTCCTCCAGCTTGAAGCGCCGCCGACCGCGGTCCTGTGTTCCAGCACGGTCCTGGCGCTTGGCGCCGTCCGGGCGATTAACCAGGCAGGGCTGAAGCTCGGCGTAGACATTTCGCTCATCGCCCATGACGACGTGCTGCCCATGCTGAAGCCGGAGAATTTCATGGTGCCGCTGACGACGACCCGCTCGTCGCTGCGTGCCGCCGGCCAGCGCATCGCCCGCCGCCTCATCGCCGACATCCTGACGCTCGAGACGCTCCCACAGCAGGAGCTCTGGAAGACGGACCTCATCGTGCGCGCTTCGACAGGCCCGGCGCCGGCGGGGAAGTAGGCTTCTGAGGAGGGCACTGCGCCGGGCCCTGCCCCTCACCCGAACCCTCTCCCCCCAAGGCGGGGAGAGGGGACGCCCCCACGAATGACGAGTGACTGAAGAAGGCGGCGCGGCACTTCTTCACCGCTTGCGGGGGGAAGGTGGCCGGCAGGCCGGATGAGGGACCACTCTGGACCGATGATGTTTCCGCTCAGAACTTCGGTGGCGTGCGCCCGGCCTTGCGATAGGCGGCAATGACCGTGTTGGCCATCAGCATGGCAATGGTCATCGGACCGACACCACCGGGAACCGGGGTGATGGCGCCAGCAACCTTGGCAACCTCATCGAAGGCGACGTCGCCGACGAGGCGGGACTTGCCCTCCCCCTTTTCCGGCGCGGCGATGCGGTTGATGCCGACATCGATGACGGTCGCGCCCGGCTTCACCCAGTCGGCCTTTACCATTTCCGGGCGGCCGACAGCAGCAACGAGGATATCGGCGTTGCGGCAGGCGCCCGCGAGATCTTTCGTGCGCGAATGGGCGGTCGTCACCGTCGCGTTTGCGGCGAGGAGCAGAGCGGACATCGGCTTGCCGAAGAGATTCGAGCGGCCGATCACCACGGCGTTGAGGCCGGACAAGTCCTCGCCATGCGTGCGGCGTACGAAAACCATGGCGCCGGCCGGCGTGCAGGAGACGAGCCCTCCTTCGAGATCGCCCGTCGCGACCTTGCCGGCGTTGACGACGTGCAGGCCGTCAACATCCTTTTCCGGCTTGATCGACTGGATGATCGGCTCGGAATCGAGGTGCTTCGGCAGTGGCAGCTGGACCAGGATGCCATGGATGGTCTCGTCGGCGTTGAGCGTCTCGACGAGGCGGGCAAGCTCCTCCTGCGTGGTCTGCTCCGGCAGCGTATGCTGGATGGAGGTAAAGCCGCATTCCTTGGCCATGCGGCTCTTGGAAGAGACATAGGCGTGACTTGCCGGATCGTCGCCGACGATGATGACGGCAAGACCAGGCTTCACGCCGGCATCCTTCTCCAGGGCAGCGGCAGCGGACTTCACGGTGTCAATCACGGAAGCGGCAACCTGCTTCCCATCGATAATGGTGGTCACATTTCTCTCCCTGGATGAAGTGCGCCCACTCTAGTGGGACGCCCGCGCGGCGGGATGGCCTCTTAACGCCCTATGCTGTCCAAAACGCATAATTTCAAGCATATCCTGCCGGAAAGCACAGATCCGGCCGACGAATGCGCTTTTTCCTGTCAGCAATGAAAGGCAGGACCGCGGCATGACGGAACCGCGCACAGCCATGCAGAAAGTCCTTTTTTGACGCAGATTGCGGGATTCTTTTTCTTGAAGCAGCCGGAGTAGGAAAACTCAAATGGTTGTTTTTCAAAGAATTTATCGGCAGCGTACCATCATGGTTAGCAATGCGTGAACACGGTCCGCCGCCTTTTCGGGAAATCCTTAAACGGCCTTTCAGGGGAACTTGCTAAATCGGCAGGCACCAATAGCAGCCTTGCGGGAACAGCATGACGCCCTATCCCACAGATCCCGTCGAACCCGCCGCTTTCGAGGTCATGACGACCTTGAAGACCGGCCGCTGCCCGTCTGCGGATGTTTCGAAAGGACCCTTGCCATGAACCTCGTGTCCGGCAACATCACCGCCTCGCAGCGGGATATTCTCGGCCTGCCGGTCTGCGATCTTGGCTGGGCGGAAGCCTTCGCCTTCGCGGAGGAGGTGGCGACCATGCCCTTCGGCCAAAGCGTCATCGCCTTCATCAATGCCGGCAACGCCAACCTGATGATGCGCGATCCCGAATACCGTTCCGTACTGGAGCGCCAGGTCGTGCTGCCCGACGGCGACGGCGTCGATATCGCCTCCATGGTGTTCCACGGCCGCAAGTTCCCGGCGAACCTGACAAGCATCGCCTTCGTTCCAGCGCTCCTCACCTATATTGCAAAACCGATGCGCGTTGCGCTGATCGGTGCACAATCCGAGACGCTGGTGCGCGCCGCGGACACCCTTCGCCAGCATACGCCCTGGCACGAGTTCCTGCCCATCGCCGACGGCCATTTCGACCAGGGCCAGTCGGATGCGATCATGGAGCGGGTGCGGGAGGCGAATGTCGACATCCTGCTCGTTTCCATGGGTAGCCCGGCGCAGGAGAAATGGATCGACCGGCATGTCGGCCCCGGCCATGCACGGCTGGTGCTCAGTCTCGGCCCGCTGTTCGATGCGCTCGCCGGCAACACCCCCGCGATCCCCGAGGCCGTTCGGCGGTTCCGGCTCGGTTGGTTCTACCGGCTGATGAAGGCGCCGTCGCGCCTGCCCCAGCACAGGGCACAGGCTGCCTTCGCCTATCATGTGCTGCGCTACAAGCTGTCCGGCACGGTGATGGTACGGGACGACGGTCACACGGCAAAGGCCGGCTCGCTCTGAAGCGGCCGGCCAAACTCATACGAATGCATATATCCACGCTAAGCGCCTGAAGCCTCTCCGGTTCCCTTCGGCCGGAATTGCCTTAGTGGCCGCCGCTCTTCTCCGCCGGTTTGCCGGCCGGAACTTCACCCTTGACGAGCGTCTGGCCACGCTTGGGCGCGGGGTCCTGCACGGATGCGGTGGTGATGTAGTCGATCTGCTCGACATAGACCTCGGCTATGACCTCCGCCCCGAAACGGCGGTTCAGCCCTTCCTTGACGATGCCGCGGAAGGCCTCGACGTCGAAGCTGCCAACCGTCGCAACGTCGATCATCTTCTTGCCGACGAGCAGCGTATAAAGCTCGTCGGTGATCATCTGCGGCAGGGGAACGGTCTGCTTGGCCGCCAGCTCCTTGTTCGCCTTGTAGGCAAGCTTGGTCAGCAGGTAGCCATTGACGCCGCCCTCCCCGATCACAGGCACCGTCGTCGTGTATCCGCTGACGAATTCCAGCGCCGCCTCGCGCTCGGCCGCGGCCGTGTCCACCTTGGGGGCCGAGGCCATCTTCAGCGAAAAATAGACCGAGGCGAGCGTGATGGCGAGAATCCAGACGCCGGTGCCGATGAGCTTGATCATGTGCCGTAACCCAGGCGGAACTGCTCCTGCGAATAGGTACCGTCCGCCTCGAGATCCTGCACGGCATTCTTCAGAATGGAGACGACTTCGCGCACGGCCTCCAGATGGGCGGAAACACGCTGGGCGTTGGTGGCGAGCTTTTCACGCACCCGGCCGAGCTGACTGGAGAAGGTCTGCGGCACCTCGTCAGGGCGCACGTCGCGCGTCAGCATCGCCAGCTCATAGAGGCAGCGGCTCTTGTGGGCGTTCGAGGTTGGCAGATCGAAATCGGGATCACGACCGATATTGTCGTTCTCGTTGTCGATGATCGTTTCGAGCCGGCCGAGGACGGTGCGGATCCGCAGTTCGTTGGTTGCCTGTTCCATTTTGTTGTTCTCCGCTTAGATCTTCGTCTCGTGTTCCTTGATGCCCGGCGTCAGATCGGCAAAAGCTTGCCGCTGCAGGGCCTGCACCATGCCGGCTGCGACACGGTCGGTATTCTTGTCCTTCTCGGGCGAAGCCGCGCCGATGCCGCTGCTCTTGGCAAGGCTTTCGGCAATGCCGATGCCGCCGCCCTTGGCAAGCGCCTCGCCGAGCTGATCGGCCATCATGCCGCGCCACATTTCGCCGGCCGTGCCCTTGCCGTACATTTCCTCGCTGTCGGTCGGCAGCATGGACTTCACAAAATTCTGCAGCACCATCGATTCGAACTTGCGCATATGCTCCGGCACGGCCTTGCCGCCCACGGCGGACACGCCTTGTGCCGACTGGGCGCCGGCCGCATCCCGGTTGAGAATGCTGCCGACGGTGGCCTGGAAGCCTGCGCCGGCCTCGGCAAGGCTCGTCGCCTCGAAGGCGGCCTTGTTCGACTTCAGCCTGGCTTGCGCTTCCTGAACCTGGGTCGGGTCGGCAGCACGCACGACATCGAGCACCAGGTCGCTGGGGGGAGAAATTGCCACGTCCTTGAGCCTTTCAGGTGATCCTCGTGAGCCGAACCCGTCCTCATGGCGGTTCGCCGGCCTCTGACCGTTCAGGACATCAGATCCGCCCGCGCCGCACCTGCGGCTGCTTCGGCAAACCCCGTCATCGTCCTGATGCGACTATCGCTGCTCAACCTTACGGGAGGCTGGTGGCAGATGACGAAGCCGTGACGCGGCTGCAGAGTAAATCCATGTTGACGCAAGCTTGAAAAGGCCGCGAGAAATCGCCTGTCCTTACAGCGACTTATTCCAAAACCACCTAATCGTCATTGCCCTTGTAGGCGATGTGCTGGTCGATGAGGTCGTAGATCGAATTGTCGGCGGCCTCGCGCTCCTCGGCGCTGCGGGCTTCCTTGCGATGCTCTTCCATGCGGTCGCCCTTGGTGCGCTCGCGCACCACGCGCATCTCGTGCATCTGCTGCACATTGGCCAGCATCTGGTCCTGCTGCTGCAACTTGCTGTACTGGCCGGAATAGTGCCGCGAAAAGCCGCGATGGATCGGATCCAGCGAGTTGATGGCACCCGCGACGACCTCCATCGTCTCGCTGACCTCCTCGCGCTGGCGCGTGGTGTTGGCAAGGTCGATCTCCGCCATCTTCTCCAGATGGCGCTGCACGCTGACGAGACGCTTCAGCTTGTCCGAGCGGTTCTGCGCCATCGCTATTCCCCCCGGAAGACCGGGGTGAAGCCGGCCGCAAAGATCTCGAGCAGAGAGGAGATGCCGAAGTAGAGCAGGAGCAGCCCCCCGGTGATGATGAAGGGCAGCGAGACGAAATAGATCGGGATCTGCGGCGCCAGCTTGTTGATGAGGCCGACGGCCACGTTGAAGACGAGACCGTAGAGGATGAAGGGGCTCGCGAGCCTCAGCATGATCATGAAGGTCTGGCTCAGCGTATCGGTGAGCGTGATCAGCGCGCCCTGCGGATTGAAGCCGGCACCGATCGGCATGACATTGTAGGATTCCACCAGCGCCCGCATGACGACATGATGGAAATCCAGCATGAAGAGCACCATCAGGCCGGCAAAGGAAAGCAGGTTCGTCAGCTGGTTTTCTGCCGTGTCCTCAAGCACATCGGGCGTCGGCGGCGCATTGAAGCCCATCATCATCGTCAATACCGTGCCGGCGAATTGCAGGCCAAGTACATAGTAGCGGGCGATGAGGCCGATAACGGCGCCCGTCAGGGTCTCGAAGACGATCAGCGAGAGATAGCTGTCGAGCGAGCCCGACGTGCGGGGGTAGATCGTGTCCCACAGGATCGGCAGCACCGCCATGGAAACCGCCACCGCAAGGAACAGACGGATCTGTACGGTGAGGCGCGCGGAAGAGAAGCCCGGCAGCAGCATGAAGCACCCGCCGACACGGCAGAAGGCGGCGAACAGCGCCAGCACCGTGCCCTGCGGGTCCGTTATCATGAAATGGAGCCGAGGATCTTGATCTCGATGCCCTTGGCGAGCTCGACATGCGAGAGAACCGGCAATGTGGCGAAGAGGCGCTCGATGATCATGCGCACATAAGAGCGGGATTCGGGCGACGTGACCAGTACAAAGGGCGTGCCGCGATCGAGAAACTCGCGGATAACCCGGGTTGCCTGCTCGGAAAACTCCTCAAGCTGGCGCGGATCGATATCGAATTCGACGATTTCGCCCTTGGTGTCGCGCTTGAGCGCCTGGTGGAAGACCATGTCCCACTTGTTGCCGAGGCGCAGCACGGGCAACACGCCGTTCTCCGCAAGGTCGCCGCAGATCTGCTGCGACATGCGGATGCGCACGTGCTCGACGATCTGCTCGGTCTTGCGCACATGCGGGGCAAGCTCGGCGACCGCTTCCAGGATGAGATGCAGGTTGCGGATCGAGACGCGCTCGGCGAGCAGCAGCTTGAGGACGGCCTGAAGGCCGGAATAGGACATGTGCGACGAGCAGATCTCGTCCGCGAGCTTGCGGTATTCCGGATCCAGGCGCTCGATGAGCACCTTGACGTCCTTGTAGGACAGGAGCTGCGGCAGGTTGTTGCGGATGACTTCGGACAGGTGCGTGAGAACCACCGAGACGTTGTCGATCGGGTGGAAACCTTCACGGCGCAGGTCGTCTGCGAAGGTTTCAAGGATCGACACGGCCGGCATTCCGAAGGCGGGCTCGCGGATATCGTCACCCGGCACGCTCGGCTTGCGGCCGCCGCCGGTGACGACGAGGACTTCGCCGACGCGCACGATGTTGGATGCGATCGTCGTGCCATGGATTCGGATCTGATAGGACTTGTCGGGAATGGAGATGTCATCCGACACCTTGATTTCCGGCACGACGAAGCCGTACTGCCCAGCGAACTTCTTGCGCATCTTGCCGACGCGGAAGGCAAGCTCCTGATGCGCGCCGAGAAGGCGCGTGGAGACCTGCTTGCCGAGCAGAAGCTCGATTTCGGCAGTCTTCAGCACCGACTTGACCGAATCCTTCTCCTGGTCACGGCTTTGCTGGACCTGCTGGGCCTCCTGCTCGCGCTTGACGCGGTTTTCCTCGGCAATGCGGCGCGGAATGATCCAGGCGCCGAAGGCCATGAGGCCGCCCAGTGCCATGAACGGGAAGAACGGCAGGCCCGGCATCAGCGCCAGCAGGATCATCAGGCCGGAGGCGACGAAGAGCGCGCGCGGATAACCCGAGAGCTGGTTGACGACGGCCTGGTCGGTGGAGCCCGCCGTGCCGCCGCGCGAGACGATAAGGCCGGCGGCGAGCGAGACGATGAGGGCCGGGATCTGCGAGACGAGGCCGTCACCGACCGACAGCTTGACGAAGACGTCGGCGGCTTCGCCGAGCTCCATGCCGTGGCGGAAATAGCCGATGATGATGCCGCCGAAGACGTTGATAGCGGTGATGAGCAGGCCGGCAATGGCATCGCCGCGCACGAATTTCGAGGCACCGTCCATCGAGCCGAAGAAGGAGCTTTCCTCTTCCAGTTCGCGGCGACGCAGCTGCGCCTGCTTCTCGTCGATGAGGCCGGCCGAAAGGTCGGCGTCGATCGACATCTGCTTGCCGGGAATGGCATCGAGGGTGAAGCGGGCGCCGACTTCCGCGATGCGCGTCGCGCCCTTGGTGATGACGATGAAGTTCACCACGATGAGGATCATGAAGACGATGATACCGATGACGAAATCACCGGACATGACAAGGCTTGCAAAGCCGGCGATCACCCCGCCCGCAGCGTCGTGTCCCTCGTTGCCATGCGAGAGGATGACGCGCGTCGTCGCGATGTTGAGCGCGAGGCGCACCATGGTCGCGATGAGGAGAACCGTCGGGAAGGACGAGAAGTCGAGCGGGCGCTGGATCCACAGCGCGACCATCAGGATCAGCACCGAGAAGGCGATGGAGAACGCCAGCCCGATGTCGATCATGAAGGCCGGGATCGGCAGGAAGAGGATCGACAGGATTGTCAGGATGCCGACGGCGAATGCGATATCGCGGCCGCTGGGGCTGACCTTCGGAAGGTTTATTGCCGGTACTTGCGCCATCTGAATGCGTCCCGTCTCGTCATGAGAGGCGGCGGCGCGTCACACGCGTCGCCCATTTCATCTCATGACCTACCCGGCGAAGCTTGCGCGAGGGTGGCAGGAGCGGACTAGAAGCCGCTTTCTATTCGGGAGAAGACGATGTTCGTGAAAATGGAGATCTGCGAGCCGATGAACGGGGCAGAGATGGCGATCGTCACGAAGATCGCCAGGATTTTCGGCACGAAGGTGAGGGTCATTTCCTGCACCTGTGTCAGCGCCTGCACGAAGGCAATGGCGACGCCGACGATCATAGCCGCAAGCACGGCCGGGCCGGAGGCCACGACCACCGTCCAGATGGCGGCTTGCGCTATATCGAGGGCGTCTGCCTCATTCACGTTTCGGGATCACTCGCCTTGGGTTCGCTGATCTTCACGCCGGGGCCGATGACGAGGGTCTTGCCCGAATCAAGTGTCGCGACGATGCCGTCATTGTATAGCGTGACTTCCTTGACCACGCCAGAAATCTTGCCGTCCTCGCTGGTAACGGTGCGACCGATGACGGAGTTGGCTTCCTGCAGCGAGGTGCGCTGCAGCAGGCTTTCCAGGTTCTTGTTCGTCTTGATGGTCTGCTCGACCTGGGAGAAGGTCGCAAGCTGCGCCATCTGCTGGGTCGCGTCCATCGGCTCGGTCGGATCCTGGTTCTTCATCTGCGCCACGAGCAGCTTCAGGAAGCTCTCGTAGTTGATGGTCGCCGACTTCTCGTCGGTGCCGGATTCGGCGCCAGTGACGGTCGGAGTGTAGGGCTTTTCTGCTGCCGATGCGGCGCCGACGGGCGTTACCATGGTGCAATCTCCCTGCGGATCTGTTCGATCGTGGCCGGTGCCATTTCCTGGTTGTTGAGGATGCGATCCTCGATCGGGTAAAGCGCGCGGATCGCCTTCAGGGCTTCGAAAGCGCGGCCCTGCGTGACCAGCGCGTCGACGCGCTTGAGCTCCGCCAGCACTTCCTCGTTCTTGAAGCACGAGAGCAGCATGATCACCGACTTGCGGAACATGGCGATCGACTGTTCGGCGCCTTCCGGATTGATCAGCGACATCTGCGCGATGAAATAGAGCTGGCGAAGCGGCGTGGTCGCCTGTTCCGGCTGCAGGACGTGGTTTTCCAGAAGGAACGTGACATCGTTCAGGAACTCGATCGCGACCTTGCGATCAACCCTGAGAACTGCGCCGTTGACGAAAATGCGCTCACCAGACTTCAGCGATATACGCAGTGTACTTTTCATTTTATGCCATCCTTGATGATGGTGGTGATGTCGATGATGCCCTGGAAGTTCGACGATTCGCGTTTGCGGATCTTCTCGATTTCCTTGAGTATCCAGATGGCGATGGAGATGAGGTTGGCTCGCAGCTCCGCTTCGAGCTGGTTTTCCGAATCTCCGAGATCTTCGATGAAGCGGATCCAGACGCGGCGCGTGAAGTAGATCGCCTCGATAGCCTCCCGGCTCTGGTTGCCGCCATCGCTGGCCATTGCCGCTTTCAGGAGCGCAATCGACCGGTCGAGGACCTGCCGTTCCCGATCTTTCGAGACGGCGACGCCTTCCTCCATGATCTCGGCATATGAAAACTGGTACATTCAGACATCCTTCATGTGTGTCCGTACCCTCTGGTTCATCAGAGGTAGTTCAGCAGGCTCAGGTTCTGGATCCTCGACGTGAGCGTGTAAGCGAGAGAAAGCTGCGATTCGAGTGTGGTGACGCGCGTCGCCGCTTCGTAGGTATCGATGCCTTCCATGTCCTTGATGCTGGTGCTCAGGATGGTGACCTGAGCATCGAGCGATGTATTGGCCTGGCTGACGCGTGCTTCGGAAATGCCGAGCTTCGAACGCTCGCCATCGACGCCGGAGATCGCGCGTCCCATGTAGTCGATCGCGGCATCGCTGACGGTCTTGCGGGCCTGTTCGCTGATGCCGAGCGACAGCATTTCCTGGCCGATGACGAGGCCGAGCGCCATGTATCGCATGCCGTCGACATTGGTGTTGGTCGAGCTTTGCACCGTCTCGGCGGCGCTGATGCGGCTCTGCATGTTCTCGTCGGACGCATTCGACCAGTTCGTCTGCCAGTCCACCGGGTCCATGAAGCTGGTTTCAAGACTGTCGATGAAAGCCTGCATATCCGTCGCCGAAATGGCCGCGACGGCCGGATCGGTCTGCGGAAAGCCGAAATGCGCGGCAAACGCGGCATCGAAGGCGACCTTCGCATCCGAGGCCGGCGACGTTTCCAGATAGTCCTTCAGCGGCATCACGTCGGTATTGATGCCCGCGAAGAGATACTCGCCGCTGAACGAGGTGTTGGCAGCCGAGGTGAAGGTGGAAAGCGCGTTGCCGAGGTTTTCCTTGGCGAGATCCAGCTGGTCCTGCGAGGTGATGCCGGAAAGCGCAATCAGCACGCCCATCGCGTCGTTCGCCGCCGTCGACATCTGGCCGAGCGCCTCCTGCGAAGCGGCGAGACGCTGCGTCGTCAGCGCGTTTGTGCTCTTCAGCGATTCCATGCGCTGGAGATCGCGGTGCAGGTTCAGCGTGCGTGCAGTCTTGGCACCCAGTACGGCGCCGACATCGGCATGACGGCCGGTGACCGTTTCTTCTTGGAGCTGCAACATCTCCTTCTGCGCGCTGGCCACGGTGAGCCGCATCGCATTTTGAAGGGACATGTTGGAAACGAAAGAAGTCTTCATAACTTACCCCGCCGCCTGGAGGAGAGAGGCGATCATCTCATCGACCGCCGCCACGAGTTTGGCCGACGCCTTGTAGGACTGCTCGAGATCGAGCAGCAGGGCCAGTTCCTCGTCGAGGCTGACGGCCGTGACGTTGAGAAGCGCTTCCTGAGTGCGACCGAGCAGGGCAGACTTGTCTCCACCCGCCGTCGTCGCCGCGCTGCGGATCTCTTCCAGCCAGCCGACCGAACTGCTGGAAAAGGAAAGCAAGGTCGTTGTCGTTTCGATGGACGCGTCCGGATCGAAGGACATCGGTGCCTCGAAGGCCGACGCATAGCCGTTCAGAAGCTCGGAGAAACTGGCATTGTTGTCCGTGTTGTAGACGGCGTTGATCCCGTCCCGCAGCTTCGTCGGGTTTCCGCCTTCGCTGGAGATGACATCGGGATTGACCCTGATGACCGCAGCAAGACCCGGATCCGTAACAGCGGGCAGGCCGTTGCTGATGAAGAGCCCCTCGACCCCGCCTTCGGAAAACACCTCGATCGCACCGCGCGCGATCTCGTCGAGTTGCTTCTGGAAGGTCGGCGCGACGTAGTCGCGAACCTGCAGCAGGGCGGCGATCGACCCTTGTGCGCTGGTGTTGCCGCCGGCGCCCGCCTGGACCGGCACCCCGTCGATGAGGACCTGGTTGCCGTCGACGGCCGCGGTGAAGGTGGTCGTGGGCAGGAAGCTCACGGTGCGCGGCACCGTTTCGAACAGGACCGTGCCGTCGCTGGTATAGAGCGCAAGGTCATTGTTCGTGCGGTTGACTGTCGTAACGCCGATGAGACCCGAGATTTCGGTCAGCAGCTTGTCGCGCTGGTCGAGCGCGTCGTTGACATCGGTGCCGGCAGCCGTGCCCTGGCGGACCTTGTCATTGTAGGTCTTGAATTCCGTGAGCAGGCGGTTGAGTTCCACCACCGCCGTATCGATGTCGGCATCCGCCTCCGCCCGCAGCTTCTGCAGGGCGTTCGACGTGCTGTTCAGCGCATTGGCAACGTCGATCGCATCCGACACCACCGTCTCGGCGAGCGAGACTTCGCTCGGCTTGTCGGCAAAGGTCTGGAGATTGTCGCGCAGTTTCGCCAGATAGGTGGAGGGGGCGAGTTCGTAGTCCTCGCCGCCCATCATCATCTTCATCTGCGTGAGACCGGCCAGGAGTGTTTCCTGGCCGCTCGACTTGGAGATCGAAAGCAGGTTCTGCTTCAGCAGCGCCTCGTTCTGGGCACGCTGCGTTTCCACCACGGTGGCACCGGAGGACGCCGTGGCGAGGATCGCCGCGCGGCGCGCGTAGTTCGGGTTGCTTGCATTGGCAATGTTCTTCGACGCGACGGCCGATTGCAGGCCTACGTTGGAGAAACTGGACTGAGCAGTCTTCATTGCTGCTGAAAGCGACATCGGATCTACCTAACTCTCGAATGCACGCGCGGCGTCATGCCGGCTTATCTCTTCAGATTGACGAGGACTTCCATCAGCTCGGAACCGGTCTGGAAGACCTTCGAGTTGGCCGTGTAGTTGCGCTGCGACTCGATCATGCTCGTCAGCTCTTCGGCGATGTCGACGTTGGAGTCTTCCAGCGCGCCGGAGATGATGGTGCCGTAGCCGCCATTGCCGGCGTAACCCATGACGACGACGCCCGAATCGCTGCTCTGCGAGTAGACGTTGCCCGGCAGCGGCTTGAGGTTGTCCGGGCTCTGCACGTTCGCCATCGCGATACGGTACTTCGGCGCAAGGTCGCCGTTCTCGTATTTCAGGTAGACGATGCCGTCGTCGCTGATCTCGTAGCCGGCAACACCGCTCGGGCCGATGCCGTCGATGTCGCCCTTGGCCGCGAAGTCCGCCGCAAGCTGCGTGCTGCCGCCGGTGGCGCCGCCGATGGAGATTTCCAGCGGGTTGAGCACGCCGCCGCCGATGGTCGTGGGACCGGCGAGCGTGATGTCCGTCGGAGAGACGAGCTTGCCGTTCGTGTCAAAGGTCAGGGTCGTCGCGGCCAGGAGCGGCGTGACCGTGCCGCTGTCCGGATCGGTGTAGCTGACTTCCAGGCTCCACTCGTTCGGCGTACCGGTGGTGGAATACTTGAAGTCGAGCTTGCGCGTGTTGCCGAGGCTGTCATAGGCGACGAGCGAGGTGGTCTTGGAGAAGGGATCCTCGGCATTCGACGGCAGGTTGGTGTGCAGGTAGCCCTTTTCGGACGCCTTCACGTTCAGTTCGCCGGATGCAAGGTTGATCTGCTCGAGACCGGCAAAGCCGTTGATGACGATCGTCGGATCTTCGGTCGAGGAATAGGGGTAACCCATCAGCGTGAAGCCGGACGAGTTCTTCAGCGTACCGTCGTTCATCGGCGTGAAGGCGCCGGCGCGCGTCATGTATTCGACGCCGTCGGAACCCTGGACGATGAAGAAGCCCTTGCCGTTGATGGCAAGGTCGGTCGCCGAGGTCGTGTAGGTGAAGGTGCCCTGTGCGGAGATGGAGTACCGCACGTCCGTGTTGACGCCACCGGAATTGTAGGCGCCGCCAGTGGAGGGCAGGATAAGGGAGGAGAACTGGGTTCCGGCCTTCTTGTAGCCGGTCGTGTTCGCGTTGGCGATGTTGTCGGCAACGGTGCTCAGGCGGTTCGCCTGTGCGTTCATGCCGGAAACACCCGTTCTCATCGTACCGTAGAGGCTCATGTCATTTCCCCGTTCGTCTCGTCACTACGACCCTATGGGACGGGCCTTGCGTGAAGCTGGCTGCCGGGGTCCGCCTTCCCCGCCAGCCGGCAATGTCGTGTCAGCTCTGCCAGTCGATGCAGTAGCCAAGGAAGCGCTTGGAATCGATCGGGTCGAAACCGAGCTTCTTGCGCAGCTTTTTCCGCAGCTTGCTGATGTGGCTCTCGACCACGTTCTCCTCGACGTCCTCGTCGAAGATGCCGTAGATCGCGTTGAAGATCTGGGTCTTGGAAAGCCGGCGGCCGCGGTTGGCGACCAAGTATTCGAGGATGCGGCGCTCACGGCGCGGAAGGGGGAAGACGTCCCCGGTGATTTCGGGATCGCGGCCATCGGAGAAGACGCGGATCGGACCGATATCGGTGTAGTTGGACAACGCCTTCAGGCGGCGCCGGATGGCCGCCGCACGGGCCAGGATTTCACGCGGATGAACCGGCTTGCGCACGACATCGTCGACGCCGCTGTCGAACAGCGCAAGGGTGGTTTCCAGGGAGGGCGTGTCGCTGACCGCGATCACGGGGGCCTGCGAGCGATCACGGATCGCGCGCGGCAGCTCCATGGAGAGCTGACCCTGGCCGATCAGGAATGCCTCGACCGCATCGATGTCCGAATCGGCAGCGGTATTCACCCACTCGCCGAACTCACGGGGATCGAACCCCGTCGAGGGCACGCCCTCGCGACCAAAAAGAGAAGTATAGCCGTCTTTAACGAGCTCGCGCTCATCAACCACTACGATCATTCGTCCGCCTCCGAATCAGTGTGGTGCCTCGTTCAGGCAGTGGTACGAATCGGGCGAATCACCGGCAACTAGAGGAAGTGACTGGGTGGAATTAACAGTTGATTAAGAATTGCGTGCCGATTTGATCTATATATAGTAGGTTAATTCGGATTTTGCCACAATTTTACGGTGGAAAAGTTAACAAAGGTTAACGCTTCGCCTTGTCATCCCAAAACAGGGCGCATTCCTGCCACAATACGGCACAGGCCCCATCAAGGTCGAAATCTCAACTTTTAATAGAATTACTGACAGAACTGTTTCGCGTTCGCCGTCCAGCTTCCATAGCCCGTCGCGACCAGGTTTGCGATCACCCGGCAGACGTAGCGCTTCTGCGCGGGGTCATTGTTGGGACCGGCGTGATAGCGCGCCACGGCCATCGTCCAGGTCTCGTGCCGGGCGTGCAACCGCGCGAGGAATGCCGCCGCATACTCGACATTCTTGCGCGGGTCGAACATTTCCGCAGGCGAGGAAAACTGCTCGCCGTGGAAGTAGTGGTTGATCTGCATGCAGCCGAGATCGATCAGCTTGGCGCCCCGCGCCCGTGCTGCCTCGAAGGCCTGCAGGGCGTCCTGCCGGTCGCGGCCGAAGAAGGCCTTGCCTTCGATGTTCATGGCATAGGGTTGCAGCGAGCCCTTCCGGCCGGTCTCGGTGAGACCGACGGAATAGAGGATGCCGGCGGGGATGTCGTATTTCGCGGCCGCGGCCAGGATTTCCCGCTCGCACGCCCCGACGGAGGCTTCCGCGTCAGAGATAGACACCACCAGAGCGCTGAGGCTGGCCGCCAGCAAGGCCAGGAGCGTTGTCCGACGTGGTGCCTTCATGGGATGCTCCCTCGTGTGAAAAATTGCCTGCGCCCTCTCCATTGCCCCCCTGACGGCCATTGCCGCCCTCGCGGGCCTGCGGCTGGTTGGAGAACTGCTGTTGCTGCTGGCTCTGGCTGTCACCCTGCTGCGCATTCGAACTCCTGTCGGCCGGCGCGAGCTGGACGTTGACCTGATCGACGGCAAAGCCCTGCCCGCGCAATGCGCGCACGATGGCGTCCTGATCGTCGGTGAGCTGGCGATAGGCCTCGCCCGTCTCCACCTGCAGCGAGACGACGAGATCGTCGCCATGCAGGCGCAGCGTCGCCGTGACGAGACCGAGCTCGATCGGATGCATCTGGATCTTCAGCGTGTTGACAACCTTGCCGGTCGCTGCGGCCTCCGAGTGGCTGAGCCCGCCGGTGGCGCTCAGCGACGCCGCCCATTGCGGGTCCTGCGAAATCGCCGTCGTCACGGCAGCCGCGTTGCCGGCCTGAGCAAGACCGATATAGCGGCGCGCATCGACCACGGTCACCGTCTCACCCTTCGGCCCGGTCGGGGTGGCATCCCGGAAGGTCGCACGATCGCCCTTGTCGGAAAGACTCATGTCGAGGTCCCGTCCCTTGCCATCGGCACGGATCAACCGGAAGAGCTGATCGGTATCGGACTGCGGCACCTCGCCGGCATCTGCCACGTGGGCTCCGTCGGCCTTGGCAGCAGCGTCGGCATGGGCATCGACCTTGGCCGATCCCTTGCCGCCCGTCTGTGCTTTTCCATCCGCCCCGGCGCCCGGAACGCCAGCCTTGGCGGCCGCCTCCAGCGACACTGCATTCGGCGCAGCCAGCATTTCGAGAAGATTGCCGACATCCGTCCCGACTTTCGGCGCAGCCTCCTGCGTTCCGTCCGCCGCCGCAGCGTCCGCGTCCACGGCCGCCTCCTCATCAAGGTGCGCGGCGGTCTTGCCATCACGCAGTTCGCCCTGTGTCTTGCGTCCCTGTCGGCTCGCCGCCTCCAGCAAGGCAGCCGCCTTCTCGTCGAAAGGCCTGTTGTCGGCTTCGGCGGCATCCACCGCATGCTTGCCGGCGGCCTCCGCCGATGCCGCCGCATCACGGCGCCCGAGCTTTACACGGGTCTGATCCGTTTCTCCGCCGTCCTGCTCACCGCGGACGGCTGCACCGGAAATCGACAACCGCGCGCCCTTGCGCCCGCCGTCGCCTTCGCGCCCCGAAAGGCTGGCGATCGCACTGGCGAAACCGCCCTCTTCCGAAGCGCCGGCGGTTTGACCGTGGCTGGCCTTGCTCTTCCCGGGTGCCTGTCCCTGCACGACGCCCAGAACTCCACTACCGATGGTGCTCAACTGCCTTCTCCTTTCAAGAGCGCGTCGATTTCGTCGAGCTTGGACCTGCCGCCCGAGACGAATGTATCGAAGGCCGGGTCGATGCCGGCGCTTTCTGGCTGCTCTTTCTTTTCCTGTTGCGGCTCGACCGCGGCGGCGACCGGCGTCTCTTCGCCACCCGCCCGCGGATCCATCGCCCGGTCTGCCAACTCGGCTTCGCTCAGTCCATCGGACGAGGCGTCCTCGGCCTGCTGCACGGGCTTGGCGAGGTCCGTCTCGGTCTGCGTCTCCGCCGCCACGGATACCGCCGGTTCGCGCAAGACCTCCTCGGCCACCGCGCGGGCCGCCGCCTTCAAGGCGCGGTCCTTGGTCGACAGTTTGTCGTCGGGAATTGCGATGATCGATTCCATCGCCTCCGCAACATCCCCTGATGGCACCGAGGCAAGGCCCGAATAGAGGTCTGCCAGCACCTTCGGCACGCTCTCCCCGTCGCCGGACAGCACCTGAGCCCGCTCGGCGGCAAGCGAAGCAAGCTTGTTCTTGCCCGAGATCGCCGCAAGGCGCGCCATACGCAGATAGACCTCGCGCTGGCGCGGCACGTCCATGAAGGAGAGGATTTCAAGGATGTCGTCCTCCTTGATCGCCTCGAAATGATCCACCGCCAGTTTCACGAAGAGATCCGCGAACTGGCTGGCATAGGGCGAGCGCAGGTAGCGCCGTGCATAGCGGTTGGCATAGGCCATGCTCTTGTCGATCCAGCCCGCCTCGCTGGCGATATAGATCGAGCGGCGCAGCGCCGCCTCCTCGACGATCGTGCCGGGGGCAACGAGCCGCGCCCAGTCGAAATAGGTAAGCGCGAGCGCCGGGTCCTTGCGCATGACCGAATTGGCCGACACCAGCGCCAGATAGGGGCCGACGCGCGAGCGCTTGTATTCCGGGAAGATTTCCGCGAGCGACTTGACGCTCTGGGTGCCGCGGCCGCTGAGGTAGCTGCGCAGGGCATCGGTCAGGCGGGAATCGAAGTGCCCGTCGACATCCTTCTTGATGAGCACTTCCAGCGTCTCGGGGTTGCCGCCGCTCATCGCATAGACAAGCGCGGCATCCACGTTGCGCGGATCGTCGAAGAGCGCGGATTCCCCCGTGCGCAGACGCTCATCGATGGTGCTCAAAAGGAAACGCTGCATCTCCATTGCCGAGTGATCGCCAAGCGCCACCGTGTCCTGCACATATTGCAGAGAGCGGATCATCTTGTAGGGCGCAAGATCGTCGAGGTCTTCGGCGCGCGCGGGTGCGACGGCAGAGAGCGCCGCGCACAAGACCGTACCTGTCAGGAGAAAGCGCCGCAAGAAACCCATGGCGTCAACCGCCCTCGGCCTGGATAAGGATTTCGATACGGCGGTTGGCATCGGCCATCGGATCGGCCGGAACCTTCAGCCGCCGATCGGCAAAGCCGGTCACCTGACTCACGCGCTTCTCCTCAAGGCCGCCGCGCACCAGCATGTAGTAGGCGCTTTGCGCACGATCCATGGAAAGCTTCCAGTTGTCGTTCTTGCCACCGGCGAAGGGACGCGCATCGGTATGGCCACGGATGGCAATGGCGCCCGGCCGGCCCTCGAGGACCTTGCCGATCTTCTCCATCGCCAGCACCATTTCGCGCTTGGGAACGGCCGAACCGACATTGAACATCGGCGTGTCGAGCTGGTCGGTAAGGCTGACGAGCAACCCACCCTCGGCCGGCGTCACGCTGAGCCCCTCGGCCAGCTTGCCAAGCGTGCCGATCTGCTCCGCCAGCTGTTTCTTCAGTTCGTCAGCCTTCTTTTCCTCGGCGGTCTTCTTCTCGTCTTCCTTGGCCTTGGCAGCCTCGGCAACGGCCTTTTCCGCTTCGGCCTTCGCGGCAGCAGCCTTCTCCGCCTCTTCCTTGGCGAGGGCTTCCTTCACGGTGTCGTCGCTCGCGGCCGCCATCTGCTGGCCGGTCTTGCCCTCGCTGCCGGCGTCCGTCGCCTGCGAGATCTCCACCTGCTGGGTCCAGAAATCAGGATCGAACGGATCACGATAGGCTTCGCCGCCATTGGCGCCGGTCGCCGGGCCGGACGTGGCTGCCCCGCCCTCGCCCTTGGCGCTGACATTGGCCTGCTGGCCGACTTCCTGTGCGATCTCCGACAGGACGGAATAGGGGTTTTCGAAGAAGTTGGCCTCGGAATACTTCGCTTCCTCGCCGGCCGTCGTCTTCTCGTCCTTGCCGCTTTCCGCGCCGTTGCCGCTCGCCTGCTGCTGGCCCTGCTCCTTGGATTTGTCCTGTGTCGCCTCGCCTTCAGCACTGTTGGCGGGCTTCTTCACCGATTTGTCGGCCGGCTTGTCGTCGGTCAGTTTGATCGGGTTGAAATAGGAGGCGACCGAGGCCTGCGTCTTCTCGTTTGCGGCATTGACGAGCCACATCACGAGGAAGAAGGCCATCATCGCGGTCATAAAGTCGGCATAGGCGATCTTCCAGGCGGCCGAATGGTGGTCGCCCTCATGATCGCCATGGCGTTTGACGATAATGATCTCGTTCTTGCCGTGGTGGTGATTTTCGCCTTCGCTCATGCAAGCACCTTGCGTACGGTGTCAGCCCAGGCCGCCAGCCGCGTTACCAGGACGGTTTCGCCGAACTCCACCGTCAAATCGACATCCTGCATCTCGACATGCCGGAAGACCGGCGCGGGTTCGTCGAAATGCGATTCCAGTTGCTGGAAGAGGTTTGCCGGCCCCTTCACGGTTATCGTCATGCCTTCGTCGCCCTGCAGGCCCTCGGTGATCATGCGGGCGAGATCGGCGACAGCCCCTCTTGCCAGCACGTCGTTCATCACCGGCGCCAGAACCTCGGCCGTATCGGCGGCGACGCGCTCGGCCACCTCGCCCGTCAGCGTGGAAAACCGCTCGGCAAGGGCACGGGCGTAATCCTTCTCGTAGCGCGCCTTCAGACTGTCGAGTTCAGCCTGGTGCGCCTCCTTGAGGGCTGTGATCTCGGCATCATGCTTGCTGCGAAGCTCTGTTTCGGCTTCCGCCTTGCCATCCGCAAAGGCCTCGGCGCGCTCGGCGGCCAGGTCCACCGGCGGCTCGGCCGGCGGCATGGCAAACGCCTGTGCCGCAACGCCGCCCCCCTCGTCGCCAAAGGACGGCGGCTGGAAGGTGGGCATCTTGGGGCGCGGGGGCGCACCGAAATCCTTGAGGTAACGGGCAAGCTGCACGCTCATCGCGCATCCTCCCGTCCTGCCGCGTGCCGGACGAACGCAGGAACGGCCCGGCGGGAACCCCGCGGACCGTTTTGACGCTCGCTCTCGAAAACACTGGAACCTGACACCACCGCTGACCTGTCTCCTCGGACACGCACCTTCCGCAAGACGCAAGGCACACAATCTTCCTGATCGTGCCACCGAGCCTAGGGCTCCAAACTTGTGCGAGGATGAAGATGAAAGGTGTTGGGCCGCGCCAGGGCAAATAGCGCGGCCCAACCGCCCGCCTCGGCCGATGACCAACGGCCAGGGCGGAAGAGAAGAATTCACTGCCCTTACTGGCGGAAGAGCTGGAGGATGTTTTCCGCGCTCGAATTGGCGATCGACAGCGACTGGATGCCGAGCTGCTGCTGCGTCTGCAGCGCCTTCAGGCGGGTCGATTCCTCGTTCATGTCCGCATCGACAAGGCGGCCGATGCCCTTGTCGATCACGTCATTGAGGCTGCCGACGAAGCTCTCCTGCATCTCGATGCGGCTGCTGATGGCGCCGAGCGTGGACGCCGCGTTCGTGAGGTCCTTGAGAATATCGTCGACCACGCTGATCATGTCGTCGAGATCGGCATAGTCGGTGTTGCCGTCGATCTCGATGGGATCCCCGGAGGCCACCGGATCCGATGCGATCAGATAGTATTCCCGGGCGGTGCCCGTCGGATCGTCCACCAGTTCATCGGCGTCGATGGGCCGGGTGAGGTAACCCCGGGTGGGGTCCTGCACGTCGATCAGCACGGAATTCTGGGTGTCGAAATCGAGCGTGGCGACCTTGACGTTGCCGCTCGCGGTTCGAACGAAGGAGGCGACGACGGATTTGACGCCGAGCGGATCCGTGCCGGAATTGTAGAGCCAGTTCTCACCGGAGAAGGAGGCCGACTGGGCGGCCGAGACGAGCTGGTTCTTCAGCTCCTTCAGTTCGTCATTGATCTTGTTCTTGTCGACGCCCGGCTCGCGGGCGGCCACCAGCTTGGCCTTGATCTCGCTCATCACCTCGATGACGTTCTCGAGCGCCGTATAGGCGGTATCGACCTTGGCAGCACCGAGGCCGAGAGCGTCGGCGACGGTCGAGATGGCGCGATTGTCGGAACGCATCGTCGTCGCGATCGACCAGTAGGCGGCATTGTCGGCGGCGGTTTCGACGCGCATGCCTGACGAAACGCGGCCCTGGGTGGTTTCAAGTCCGTTGTCGATGGAACGGAGGGTCTGCAGCGCCGCCATGGCGGCGGAGTTGGTCAATATGCTGGTCATTGGCACTTGCCCTGAAAAGGAATTGTCGGGGACATGCCGGAGTGAGGCGGGGACCGGTAACGACGAAGGGCTTCATGCATCCGGCGCCGCTCGTTTGCCCTGGGCGCCAGTCCGTCGTTCTTAACAAAGGGTTAATGCTGAATGGTTAACAAATGGTTAACGCAGGAGATGCGACAGCAGAAAGATGAAAATACAGTTTATTTCCCAAAGCCAGTTTTCGCCGTTTTTGAAGAAAGGCGACGCTACGGGGCTCCTTCCCCCATCGTCCTTTCACGAGGCGCCGTGCCGTCCCCGGACACGCCGCACTACAACCAGCACGCTTCCACACCGAGGGCCTGCCTATCGGGGGATGGGGCAAGGTGGGATACAACCTGCGCTGCGCGCCTGTTAACCCAAAATTAAAAGCTGCCGATTAGAACTTAACGTGGTCGAAAAGGGCTGGCTGGGGCAATTTTTCTGCCCGGCTCGGTCTGCCCTGAAAAAGCATAGCCAATGGATGGCGTTTGCGACCGATGGCGTAGGGATCGGGGCTGCCATCAGCCCCGCGCATGATGCCCTTCCAATGCGCTGGCTCGTTCGAGCCATGTTTCATGTGACATTGTTTTCGTCCAACCGGACGTCCGGACCGTTAGCGCCGAAGATGGCGCTCGACCGAGCGGTATACGGCGGGTGCTTTGCGCGCCTGGGGACCCGAGGAGAAGATCGAACCTCTTCCCGCACGGTCGGTGGAACGAAAACGACGTTTGTCATCCGCTAACACAAGGGCGCGCGTCCATGACTTCGATTATCACCAATCTGACTCCCAGCCAGATCCGGAACCTTTCCACGAATGCGATCCAGCTCCTCAACACCGAGGACGTTGCGGCACTGACCTCCGAAAAGGTCGCGGCGCTCAGCGCTGCCCAGCTCAACGCCTTCACGTCGACGAGCCTGCTTTCCTTCACCTCGGACCAGATCGGCTCGATCGCCGTCAAGTCCATCGCCGGCCTCAGCGCCGCGCAGATCTCGTCGCTGACCTCCGGCCATATTACGGGCCTCAAGGCCACCCAGGCCGCGGCCCTCACCAGCGCGCAGGTCGCGACCTTCACCACGGACGAAATCGCCGTGCTGAACTCCTCGCAGATCGCAGCCCTCGGCTACCAGGTCCTTTCCACCATCGATTCCGCGGAAATCGCGCTCTTCACCACCGATGAGCTCGGCGCCATCAACGTCAAGGCAATCGCCGGCATCACCACAGCCGCCCTCGCCGGCATCGCGACGGCGAGCATCGCCGCCCTCGGTACCGCACAGATCGCCGTCCTCTCCAGCGGCCAGCTCAACGCCCTCTCCACCGGCCAGCTCGGCGCCCTCACCACCGGCCAGCTCGCCGGCCTGACGGCAAAGCAGGTTGGTACGCTCTCCTCGACGCAGATCGCCGCTCTCAGCACCGCCCAGATCGCATCGCTCTCCAGCGCGCAGATCAGCGCTTTCACCAGCGGCCAGGCTGCAGCCCTGTCGACGGGCCAGATCGCCGCCCTCACCTCCACGCAGGTCGCCGGCCTCAGCGGTGCGGCAGTCAAGACCCTCGATTCGGCGGAGCTTGCCCTCTTCAGCACGGACGAACTGGCAGCCATCAACGTCAAGGCCTTCGCCAGCCTCGACGCCGCCGCCCTCGCCGGCATCGCATCGGGCAGCATCGCCAGCCTGAACAGCGCGCATGTCGCCGCCCTGACCAGCGGGCAGGCTGCAGCCCTGTCGACGGCCCAGATCGCCGCCCTGACCAGCTCGCAGGTCGCAGCGCTCAGCGCCGCCGCCCTGAAGACCATCGATTCGGCGGAACTGGCCCTGTTCAGCACGGATGAACTGGCCGCCATCGGCGCGAAGGCCATCGCCGGCCTCGACACCGGTGCCCTTGCCGGCATCACGACCGCTGCCGTCGGCGCCCTCGGCACCGGCCAGATCGCAGCCCTCTCCAGCGCTCAGCTCAACGCCCTGTCCACCGGCCAGGTCGCCGCCCTCGGCACAAGCCAGCTTGCCGGCCTGAGCGCCAAGCAGTTCGCGACGCTCTCCAGCGCCCAGGTTGGTGCCCTCAGCACCGGCCAGATCGCTTCGCTGAGCAGCGCCCAGGTCGGCGCCCTGACCAGCGGTCAGGCAGCGGCCCTCTCTACGGCCCAGATCACCGCCCTCACCAGCTCGCAGGTTGCAGCACTGAGTGCAGCCGCTCTCAAGACGGTCGACTCGGCGGAAATCGCCCTGTTCAGCACGGATGAGCTGGCCGCCATCAACGTCAAGGCTCTTGCCGGTCTCGAAGCTTCGGCTATTGCCGGCATCACGACCGCCGCTATCGCAGCCCTCGACAGCAAGCAGATCGGTGCCCTCACCAGCACCCAGCTGAACGCGCTGTCCACCGGCCAGCTTGCAGCCCTCACCAGCGGCCAGATCGCCGGCCTGAGCGCCAAGCAGATCGCGACAGTCAACAGCTCGCAGATCGCAGCGCTCAGCACCGGCCAGATCGCCGGCCTGTCGAGCGGCCAGATCGGCGCCCTGACCAGCGGCCAGGCAGCAGCTCTGTCGACGGGCCAGATTGCAGCCCTCACCAGCTCGCAGGCTGCAGCGCTCAGCGCCGCGACCCTGAAGACCATCGACTCGGCGGAACTCGCCCTGTTCAGCACGGATGAGCTGGCGGCCATCAACGTCAAGGCTCTCGCCGGCCTCGACGCCGCAGCTCTCGCCGGCATCACCACGGCTGCCATCACCGCCCTCGACAGCAAGCAGATCGGTGCCCTCACCAGCACCCAGTTCAATGCCCTGTCGACCGGCCAGCTCGCAGCCCTGACGACCGGCCAGCTCGCAGGCCTGAGCGCCAAGCAGGTCGCCACGATCAGCTCCACGCAGATCGCAGCCCTCAGCACCGGCCAGATCGCCTCGCTGGGCAGCGCCCAGATCGGCGCCCTGACCAGCGGCCAGGCAGCAGCCCTCTCGACGGGCCAGGTTGCCGCCCTCACCAGCTCGCAGGTCGCAGCCCTCAGCGCCACCGCCCTGAAGACCATCGACTCGGCCGAACTCGCCCTGTTCAGCACGGATGAACTGGCTGCCATCAACGTCAAGGCCCTTGCCGGCCTCGAAGCCTCCGCTCTCGCCGGTATCACGACGGCCGCCATCGCAGCCCTCGACAGCAAGCAGGTCGGTGCCCTCACCAGCACCCAGCTGAATGCGCTCTCCACCGGTCAGCTCGCAGCTCTCTCCAGCGGCCAGATCGCCGGCCTGAGCGCCAAGCAGGTCGCCACGATCAACTCGACGCAGATCGCAGCGCTCAGCACCGGCCAGATCGCCGGCCTGTCGAGCGCCCAGATCGGCGCCCTGACCAGCGGTCAGGCAGCGGCCCTCTCGACGGGTCAGGTTGCAGCCCTCACCAGCTCGCAGGTCGCAGCCCTCAGCGCGGCGGTCGTCAAGACCCTCGACGCGGCGGAACTGGCTCTGTTCAGCACCGATGAACTGGCCGCCATCAACGTCAAGGCCCTCGCCGGCCTCGAAACCTCGGCCCTCGCCGGTATCACGACGGCCGCCATCGCAGCCCTCGACAGCAAGCAGGTCGGTGCCCTCACCAGCACCCAGCTGAATGCCCTGTCGACCGGCCAGCTCGCAGCCCTCACGACCGGCCAGCTCGCAGGTCTCAGCGCCAAGCAGGTTGCCACGATCAACGGTTCGCAGATCGCAGCCCTCAGCACCGGCCAGATCGCCTCGCTGGGCAGCGCCCAGATCGGCGCCCTGACCAGCGCTCAGGCAACGTCCCTGACGACCGGCCAGATCGCAGCGCTGACGAGCTCACAGGTCGCAGCGCTCAGCGCCGCCGCCCTGAAGACCATCGACTCGGCGGAACTGGCCCTGTTCAGCACGGATGAACTGGCCGCCATCAACGTCAAGGCGCTCGCAGGTCTCGAAGCTTCGGCCCTCGCCGGTATCACGACGGCAGCCATCGCAGCCCTCGACAGCAAGCAGGTCGGTGCCCTCACCAGCACCCAGCTGAATGCCCTGTCGACCGGCCAGATCGCAGCCCTCGGCACCGGCCAGCTTGCAGGCCTCAGCGCCAAGCAGGTTGCAACGATCGACGGTTCGCAGATCGCAGCCCTCACCACCGGCCAGATCGCCTCGCTGGGCAGCGCCCAGATCGGCGCCCTGACCAGCGGCCAGGCAGCGTCCCTGACGACCGGTCAGATCGCAGCCCTGACGAGCTCGCAGGTCGCAGCGCTCAGCGCCGCCGCCCTGAAGACCATCGACTCGGCGGAACTGGCTCTGTTCAGCACCGATGAACTGGCTGCCATCAACCTCAAGGCCCTCGCCGGTCTCGAAGGTTCGGCCCTCGCCGGCATCACCACGGCCGCCATCGCAGCCCTCGACAGCAAGCAGATCGGTGCTCTCACCAGCACCCAGCTGAATGCCCTGTCGACCGGCCAGCTTGCTGCTCTCTCGACCGGCCAGATCGCCGGCCTGAGCGCCAAGCAGATCGCAACGGTCAACAGCTCGCAGATCGCGGCCCTCAGCACCGGCCAGATCGCCGCTCTCGACTCCAAGCAGATTGCGGGCCTGACCAGCGGCCAGATCGAGGCTCTGTCGACGACCCAGGTCGCGGCTCTGACCAGCTCGCAGATCGCGGGCCTCAGCGCAGCCGCCATCCAGGCAATGAGCTCGGAAGACATCAAGACCTTCACGACCGACGAAATCGCTGCAATCGGCCTGAAGGCCCTGCAGGGCCTGGCCACCGAGGACATCGCAGCCCTCGGTTCCGCCCAGATCCTGGCCCTCAAGGCCGAGCAGATCGCCGCGATGAACTCGGCACAGGTCGAAGCGGTCATCCAGGCCTACGCCGCGATCTAATCCAGACATGCAGCGGCGCGGTCCACACCGCGCCGCTGCTCTTTCTTCCGCCCCCTGCGGCGGCCTTCCCTTCCCGCAAAACGACCAGCCCGACGCAAGTCAACTCCGATAGCAAGGCAGACGAGCTCCTTTCGAGCCGTTCAACCGCCCGGCCAGCAGGCCCCCTTGCCGCAGGATGTCATGACCGTCAGCACCCCCATTCTCGCCGATCCCGCCGCATCGTTCCTCAACATCCTCGGGCGGGCCCGCAACCAGCAGCTTTCGCTGGCCGAGCTGTTCCAGATGACGGAAGGCCTGACGGCGGCCGGGGCGACGGCGCAGGCGGGCGAACTCTACAAGATCTGGATCGCCTTCAACGACAGCAACCCTTTGCTGCACCTTGCCTATTTCAATTATGCGGTTGCACTCTCGAAGGCCGGCGATGCGGCCGGCGCGCTGCAAGCCCTTCGCGCCGCGGTGCGCATCAACCCGCAATTCGGGCAGGCGCATATCAATCTCGGCAGGACGCTCGAAGACTGCGGTTTGACGGGACAGGCCGTACAACAATGGCGCATCTATGCCGATGCGACCGCCGACGTCACGCCGGACAGGATCAGCAATCGCCTGCTCAGCCTTCAGCATATCGGCCGCGTTCTGGAGGGCACAGGACATCTGGAGGAGGCCGAGGCCGCCCTCTGGCAGGCCATGGAGCTGCAGCCATCGCGTCCCGAGGCGGCACAGCACTGGATCTCGCTGCGCATGCGCCAGTGTAAGTGGCCGGTCTTCACGCCCTCCCTCCACGTCACGCCACGTCATTTCATGGATGCGACCTCGTCCATGACGATTGCCTGCTACACGGACGATCCCATTTTCCACCTGGCAAAGGCCCATCGCTACTGCCGCACGAATGTCGGCCGCCCGGCCGATCTCCAGGACTTCGCGCGCAATCCGGTGCAACAGAAATCCGGAACCGGGCAGCGGCTGCGCATCGGCTACGTCTCCTCGGACCTGCGTCAGCATGCGGTCGGTTTCGCGCTCAGCGAAGTGCTCGAACTGCATGACAAGGCGAGTGTCGAGATCTTCGCCTATTATTGCGGCGACCCGGCGCCTCTCGACCAGACCCAGGCACGCATCAAGCAGGCTGTCGACCATTGGCGCGACATCACCGCGCTCAGCGACATCGACGCCGCCCGCCAGATCGCTGCCGACGCGATCGACGTGCTCGTCGACGTCAACGGCTATACCAAGCATGCCCGCACCAAGATCTTCGCCTACCGGCCGGCACCCGTCATCGTGAACTTCTGCGGCTACCCGGGCACCGTGGCAAGCCCCTACCACCAGTACATGATCGCCGACGAGCATATCGTGCCGCCGGAAAACGAGATCTACTACACCGAGAAGGTCCTGCGCATCGCGTGCAACCAGCCGGTGGACCGCAAGCGTGCCGTCTCTCCGCGCCCGACACGCGCCAGTGTCGGCCTGCCCGAAAACGCCTTCGTCTTCGCGAGCTTCAACGGCATGCAAAAGATCACCGCCGCCTGCTTCGGGCGCTGGATGGCGATCCTCCTTGCAACGCCCGGCAGCGTATTGTGGCTGCTTGCCGGCGACGACAGCGTCAACGAGCGCCTGAAGCAGATCGCGACCCAGAACGGCGTTGCGCCGGAGCGCATCATCTTCGCCGGCAAGGCACAGAACCCCGACCACCTCGCCCGCATCGGCCTTGCCGATCTCTTCCTCGACACCTTCCCCTACGGCGCCCACTCGACGGCGGCCGACGCCATCACCCAGGGCCTACCGGTGCTGACCATCGAGGGCAAGAGCTTCGCCTCGCGCTTCTGCGCCAGCATCGCTTCGGCTGCCGGCATTCCCGAGATGATCTGCTCCGGCCCGGATGACTACGTGCACAAGGCCGTCGCCTTTGCCCGGAACCCGGCAAGCCTTGCCGCAGTGAAGGGCTCGCTCCAGCGCCAGCGGGAGACCTGCGCACTGCGCGACATGCTGGCCCTTGCCCGCCGCCTCGAAGCGCTGTTCTGGCAGATGCAGGGTGACGCCGAACGCGGTGAAACGCCGGTGCCAGACCTGCGCAACCTCGACGTCTACTACGAAATCGGCGCCGAGCTTGCTGCCGCCGGGATCGAGTTCGAGACCGACGAGGCCTACCGGCTGCGCTACCGTGAGGCACTCGCCCGCCTCGATGAACACGCCCCGCTCTGGCCCGATGCCCGCCTCTGGCCGGCACCGGCCCCCTGACCCTTAGGCCCGCCCGCAATCCTGAAGTTCTGAATGACGAGGACAGCATGACCCCCGTAATCCTGGTAACCTTTGCCGGACGGCAGAAGCGAATGGAAATCCTCACCCAGTATGTCCGCCGGGCGATGGATCTCGGGATCATCGACGAGTGGCACATCTGGGACTTCACCCGGTCGGCTGAAGACCATGCCTGGGTGAGCCGGGAGTTCGGCCCGGTGCGCTACATGGGCTCGAAAGTGCCCTACCAGCCAGTCGGGGGCGTTTCGCGCCAGGCCTCGTTCCGCACCAGTGCCCGCATCCGGCACGACCTGCACATCACCCTCACCCCGCATGACCGGCCGAACGATCACTATGAATTCGTGGTCGGCGGCTGGCGGAACACCCATTCGGCGATGCGCAAGATCCCGCGCGAAAAGCTGGAGAACCCCGAGCGCGGCGACGATGCCAACCTGTGGAGCGCGCCGACGCCCGGTGTGCTCTCTCCCGGCCGGCCGAACGATGTCGTGCTGTCACTCGATGCGGCCGGCGCACCGACGCTGCGCGTCAACGGCGTGACCATCGGCAGCTGGCCGGAACTCGACTTCTCTGCCGGCGCAGGCGTGCAGATGCGCGGCGGCTGGGGCGCGGACCTCGAGCTCTGCGATGCCGGCACCGCCACGCGGCGCTATATCGGCAATCCGAACGAGCAGATGCCCTACTGGCAGGCCTACGACTATTATGCCACGCGGCTGGAGGCCTTCTCCGATGCGGTGTTCCTGAAATGCGACGACGACATCGTCTATCTCGACATCGACGAACTTGACGGCTTCATCCAGTTCCGGCGGAACAACCCGCATTACTTCGTCGTCTCGGCCAATGTGGTGAACAACGGCGTCTGCGCCTATTTCCAGCAGGCCGCCGGCTCCCTTCCACCCGCTGTCGGCCATTTCGAGTTGCCGCCGGGCGGCTTCGGCGGCAGCCTCTGGGAGAGCGCCGAGCGGGCCGTGAAACTTCACGACTTCTTCCTCGGCCAGGGCGGCAGGACGCTCGCCCTTCCGGCCAGGGTCGTCGACTGGACGGAGCGGCAGTCGATCAACTTCATCGCCTGGCTCGGCCGCGATCTCGTGCACATGGCTCTGCCCCAAGGCGACGACGAGCACGCACTGACCATCGGCGTTCCGACGCTCCTGCAGCGCCCGACGGCAATCTATTCGGACTTCACCGTGAGCCACCTGAGCTTCGGGCCGCAGGAGCGCGGATGGGACCCAAGCCCGCTCGTCGAGGCCTATGAAGTGCTCATGCGCGAACGCCTCTTCCCGGTCGACGAGGCGCCGCAGCTCGCCCTGCGGGCGGCAGGCTGAGGGCCGGGTTCCATGCGCATGAAGGAAAAAATCCTCATCGTCGGCGCCGGCCTTTCCGGCGCCGTCATCGGCCGCACGCTTGCCGAGGCCGGCTATGCTATCGAGATCGTCGACCAGCGAAACCATATCGGCGGCAACTGCCACACCGAACGGGACGAGGCGACCGGCGTGATGGTGCATGTCTACGGGCCGCATATCTTCCACACGGACGACACGGAAGTGTGGGACTATGTGAACGGTTTCATGACCTTCATGCCCTACAAGAACCGCGTGAAGGCGACGAGCGGCGGGCAAGTCTATTCGCTGCCGATAAACCTGCATACGATCAACCAGTTCTTCGGCAAGAGCTTCCGGCCGGACGAGGCGCGCGCCTTCCTGGAAGAGCAGGCGGACAAGACGATCACCGACCCGCAGACCTTCGAGGAGCAGGCACTGCGCTTCGTCGGGCGCGACCTCTACGAGGCCTTCTTCAAGGGCTATACGCAGAAGCAGTGGGGTTGTTCGCCGACCGAGCTGCCGGCCTCGATCCTGAAGCGCCTGCCGGTGCGCTTCAACTATGAGGACAACTATTTCTTCCACAAATACCAGGGCATGCCGGAGACCGGCTATACCGAGATGATCGCGCGGATCCTCCATCATCCAAACATCACGGTGGCCCTTGAGACCGGCTTCCGGCGCGGCGAGAAGACCGGCTACAGCCATGTCTTCTATTCCGGTCCGCTCGACGGCTACTTCGACTACGAACTCGGCCGGCTCGGCTATCGCACGCTCGATTTCGAGCGCTTCACCTATGAGGGCGACTATCAGGGCTGTGCGGTGATGAACTATGGCGACGTCTCGGTGCCGTACACCCGTATCACCGAGCACAAGCATTTCTCGCCCTGGGAGAACCCCGCGGGCTCGGTGTGCTACCGCGAGTTCTCGCGCGCCTGCGAGCCGGACGACATTCCCTACTACCCAATCCGCCTGGTGGACGAAAAGGCGCAGCTTGCCGACTATGTCGCCCGCGCGGAACAGGAGGCCGACGTTACCTTCGTCGGGCGCCTCGGCACCTACCGCTATCTCGACATGGACGTGACGATCCGCGAGGCACTCGATACGGCGCGGCTCTATCTCTCCCGCCGCGCCGAGAATGCGGCAATGTCGACCTTCCTGCACCCGCCACTCTGACGCGGACCAGCCAAACGAAAGAAGGCCCCGGATAGTCCGGGGCCTTCTGGGAACCGTGAAAGGTCCTGTCGTCTTCGGATTAACGGAAGAGCGTGAGGATGCTTTCCGAAGCCGAGTTGGCGATCGACAGCGACTGGATGCCCAGCTGCTGCTGCGTCTGCAGCGCCTTCAGGCGGGTCGACTCTTCGTTCATGTCGGCGTCAACCAGACGGCCGATACCCTTGTCGATGGATTCCGTCAGCTTGGAGACGAACTCTTCCTGGAGATCGATGCGCATGCCGAGCGAACCGAGGTCGGCGGCCGCGCTGGTCATGTCTTCGAGCGCCGTGTCGACCATCTGGATCAGGTCGTCGAGTTCGGCACCAGTGGTGGTGTTGGTGATCGTGAAGCCGGAAACGGTGGCGTCCGGAATGGTGGAGGTCGCCGTCTGCGTTTCGTCGATGGCCCACACAGCACCGCCGCTGTCCGTCGCGAAAATCTCGTGGTCCGTTGCACCGGACTGATCAACCGCAGCAACCCACGTATCATCGGCGACCTTGACGTAGCCGGCAAAACCGTTCGTGCCGCCAGAAGCCACGACACCGAGGGAGTCAAACGTCGCACCGTCTGCGATGACCTCAGCGGTCGTGTAGCGAATGACATTGTAGGTGTCGGTCGTACCACCGATGTTGACGTTGACGGCCACGCCGTTGCCGTCAATGGCGGTTTCGCGGTCGAGGATACCCTGCTTGCCGCCGGTCGAGTCGAACAGGACCGTGGTCGCGTCGAGGTCGTAATCGACCTTCTTCACCGACACATTGCCGCTGGCATCACGAACGAACGACGCAACGACGCTCGTCTTGGTGCCGACATCCGCCTTCAGCCAGTTTTCGCCGGAGAAGGAGGCAGCATCGGAGATGCTGACGAGTTGCTGCTGCAGCTGGGTGATTTCTTCCTGGATCTTGTCCTTGTCGACGCCGTCTTCCGTGGCGGCGACCAGCTTCTTCTTGATTTCCTTGACGACTTCGACCGAGGAATTCATACCGGCATAGGCGGTATCAACCTTGGCGGCACCAAGGCCGAGGGCGTCCTGAACGGCGGAGAGTGCCATGTTGTCGGAGCGCATGGTGGTCGCGATCGACCAGTAAGCGGCGTTGTCGGACGCGCTACCGACGCGCAGGCCCGAAGATACGCGCGCCTGCGTTTCTTCCATGCTGCTGCTGATGGAGCGCAAGGTCTGGAGCGCGGACATGGCCGCAACGTTGGTAAGAATGCTCGTCATAAGAGTACTTGCCCCTGATTGGCTGAACGATAAGGGACATTCCGGGTTTCACCGGGAGCGGCAGTCAGCATCATGCCCACTAAATCCTTGATTTTTCAAAGATCAGTTTGCCGCTTCGATGGCCTTAGCTAATGCCAACATGGTTAAAGCTTTCCTAAGCGGCGCAGAAATTCGGGGGCAGATGGAGTTTTTTTACAACCTTCGCGCGCACGCGCGTGCCAGAAAAGGGTTAAAAAAATGATAAGGCCGCCCCCTTTCGGGAGCGGCCTTATCGAGGTGTTTGATCGAACGGTCAGCCCCCGTTCGTCATTCCCATGTGCTTGCCGATTAACGGAAGAGCGACAGGATGTTCTGCGACGAGCTGTTGGCGATCGACAGCGACTGGATGGCCAGCTGCTGCTGCGTCTGCAGCGCCTTCAGGCGGGTCGATTCTTCGTTCATGTCAGCCTCGACCAGGCGAGCAACGCCCTTGTCGATGGAATCTGTCAGCTTGGAAACGAATTCGTCCTGCAGTTCGATGCGCATGCCGAGCGAACCGAGATCGGCAGCCGCGCTGGTCATGTCTTCGAGCGCCGTGTCGACCATCTGGATCAGGTCGTCAAGTTCGGGACCCGTCGTTGCAGCGGTGATCGTGAAGCCCGAAACCGTCGCATCCGGAATGGTGGACGTCGCCAGCTTCGTTGCGTCGATGGCCCATACGGCACCGCCGCTGTCCGTTGCGAAGATCTCGTGATCCGTCGCGCCGGACTGGTCGATCGCTTCTACCCAGGTATCGTCAGCAACCTTGACGTAGCCGGGGCGACCGGCCGTACCGCCAACTGCAACGTCGCCGCCAGCGTCGAATGCTGCGTTGTCGGCGATGACCTCGGCGGTCGTGTAACGGACCACGTTGTAGGTGCTCGTCGTGCCGCCGATGTTGACGTTGACTGCGATACCGTTGCCGTCGATCGAGGTCTCGCGATCGAGGATACCAGCTTTGCCGCCGGTCGCATCGAACAGGACCGTCGAAGCGTCGAGGGCGTAGTCGACTTTCTTGACCGAAACGTTGCCGCTGGCATCACGAACGAAGGATGCAACAACGCTCGTGTTGTCGCCGACATTCGCCTTCAGCCAGTTTTCGCCGGAGAAGGAGGCAGCGTCCGAGATGCTCACGAGCTGCTGCTGCAGCTGGGTGATTTCTTCCTGGATCTTGACCTTGTCAACGCCATCTTCCGTCGCCGTTACCAGCTTCTTCTTGATTTCCTTGACGACTTCGATCGAGGAGTTCATACCCGCATAGGCGGTGTCAACCTTGGCAGCGCCGAGGCCGAGGGCGTCCTGAACGGCGGAGAGTGCCATGTTGTCGGAGCGCATGGTGGTCGCGATCGACCAGTAAGCGGCGTTGTCAGACGCGCTACCGACGCGCAGGCCCGAGGATACGCGCGCCTGCGTGTCTTCCATGCCGTTGTTGATGGAGCGCAGCGTCTGGAGCGCAGACATGGCCGCGACGTTGGTGAGAATGCTCGTCATTATCGTTGTCCCTTTGAACATAATACTGGTGGGGGACATACCGGACTGAAAACTTTACCGGTTACGGCGGTTCGGCATCATGCCAACTCGGTTTCTCCAGGGATCTGAAGGGATACCAAACCCGTCGTGTCTGAGCAAAACTCGCAGCCAATCATTGCCAACTCCTTAAATCGACAAAGTGCTTTCGAGCGACCGCCAAGTATGGTTAACCGCTGGTAAATTTTATGGTTAAGAAAAGCTGACGCGCCTGAGCAATGCCAGGACGGCCACGCGATTTTACTGCCGGAATACTTTAGCTGAAGGAGCGGACCAGACTGCCAACGAGCAGGTTCCAGCCGTCGATGAGGACGAAGAACAGGATCTTGAAGGGCAGCGAGATCGAGGTCGGCGGCAACATCATCATACCCATGGCCATGGTGATGGTGGCAACGATCATGTCGATGACGAGGAAAGGCAGCACGACGAGGAAGCCGATCTCGAAGCCGCGGCGGATTTCCGAGATCATGAAGGCCGGGATGACGACGCGCAGGTCCGCGACGTTGTTTTCGACGACCGTCTGGCCGCGCTCTTCCGCAAGCGAGATGAAGAGTTCGAGGTCCTTGTCACGGGTATTGGCGACCATGAACTCTCGGAAAGGTTCGGCGATGCGCTTGGCCGCCTCCGTCTCGTCGATCTGGTTGGCGATCAGCGGCTCCACGCCGTTCTGCCAGGCCCGGTCGAAGGTCGGAGCCATGACGTAGAACGTCATGAACAGCGCCAGCGAGACGAGGATCATGTTGGAGGGCGTCGTGGCGAGGCCCATGCCGGAACGAAGGATCGAGAAAGCGATGACGAAGCGCGGAAAGCTCGTCACCATGATGAGGATGCCGGGCGCCACCGAAAGCACGGTGAGCAGGCCGAAAGTTCGGATGATCCAGGAGGCGACCGACCCGTCGACCTGCGCGTTCAGCAAATCACCCGGCAGCTGCAATTGCTGCTGGGCGTAGGCCACGCCGGTCATCGCCATCATGGCGACGAAGGTCAGAAGGGCTCGAATCATTCGATCACAAAGGTCCGGAACATGACGTTGGTTACGCGCCCTTCGGACCGAAGGTCAACCCGCTCCTGCAGGTCTTCCCGGAGATATTGGAACCCGCGCGGCCCCTGCACCTGCTGCAGCGAGACCGTGCGCATGTAGGCGAGGATGTCCTGGTGGATTTCCTCGGCCAGCTTGACGTCGGGCACGCCCTTGAACATCAGCGCCACTTCGAGGCGGATGCGGTTGTCCGAGGGATAGGCGAGGTTGCTGGTGATCGGGTCGAGCAGCACGATGCCGTTGGCCTCGGTCGAGATATGCGGCACTTCCTGCGCCGCCTCGCCTTCCGCACCTCCCTCGCCGCCGGCTTCCGCCTTCGCCACCTCTTCCGCTGGCTTTTCGGCGGGCGGCGGGGCCAGCATGTTGCCCACCAGCCAGCCGCCGCCAACCGCGAGCAGCGTCAGCACGGCGATGGCCGCAATGGTGATGACCAGGGTCGGCTTCTTCTTTTCCGCGACGACCTCGTCTTCGTCCGCCATGTTCGTCTTCCAGTCTTGTCAGGGCTTGGTCAAAGCGGCGAGAGCAGATCGACGGCCTGCTGGCCCCATGGCGGCTGCTGCACTTCGGTCAGGCGACCACGACCACCATAGGAGATGCGGGCTTCCGCGATGCGCTCATAGGCGATCTGGTTGTCGGCATCGACATCCTGCGGGCGCACGATCCCGGCGACGTTGAGGATGCGCAGTTCGTGGTTGACGCGCACTTCCTGCGAACCGCTGATCAGGAGATTGCCGTTCTCGATGACGCCCGTCACGACAGCGGCAACGAGCAGGTTCAGCCGCTCGGACCGTTCCGTCGAGCCGTCGCCCTTGGTGCTGGTCGAGGAGCCGTATTTAAGGTCGGCTTCCGTATCGACCTTGAAATTGTTGCCCGAGCCGCCGAAACCGAAGTTCATGCCACTTTTGTTGGTACGCGAACGGTCGGTCTTGTTGTCGAACGTGGCGCGATCGTTGACGCGGATGTTGACGGTCAGGATGTCGCCGACCTTGAAGGCGCGCGAATCCTTGAAGAGCGCAGACTGCTGGTCGCTCCAGATCGAATAGCCGGCGACCGCGGTGCGCGGCTGCTTGGGATACATGGCCATCTGCGGCGTTTCCGCGTAGTTGAGGCCGCTGCCGATCGGGCTCATCGAGGGAGCCCTGCCGATTTCGTCGATGGCCTGGCTCGTGCAGCTCGAAAGCGTGAGCGCCACGGCGAGTGCGGAGGCGATCTTCTTCATGACGGGTCCTTTGCCTTTGACGTATTCGGATCGCCCGCAATGGCGATGAGACGGGTGAGCAGCGCAGCCTTGTCGGCCGGCATTTCAGCCAGAATGGTGCTCGACTGGCGCGGCGGCAGCTTCATGACGATCGCCGAGGCGATCTCCGGATTGATTTCGGCAAGCTGCGCAGCCGCGGCGTCAGGCTTCATCTTGCGATAGATCTCGACGAGCCCGCCCTCGGCCGTCTTCAGGAAGTTGTTGCGACGGTTCAGCCAGTCCTCGTATTCGGCGCGACGGGTTTCCAGCGTCTTGATGCGCGCGTCGATATCCTTCTGGAGGTTTTCCAGTTCCTGCTTCTGAAGCAGGTAGCGCTGGTCGCGCGCAGCGTCTGCGATATTCGTGCAGAACTCGCGGATCTCGTCGGCGGTCGCCTTGGTCGTCATGATGACGGGGCGTTCCTCGGCGAAGGCGCCGGGAATGGCCATGAGCACGAAGCCGGCCAGCGGCAGTGCGAGCTTGCGCACCAGCGTCTTCACGGCAACAAGAGTCGTGACATCGGTCATTGCAGTACCAGTTCTGCCTGGAGGGCGCCTGCGGTCTTGATGCTCTGCAGGATGGAGATGATGCCATCCGGCTTGACGCCGATACTGTTGAGACCGGTGACCAGCGAGCGCAGGCTCGAACCGTCGAGCAGGGCGACCGTGCCGCCATCCTGCTGGACGAGGATGTCCGTGTTCGGCTCGATCGCCGTCTCGCCTCTGGAGAAGGGTTCCGGCTGCACGACCTTCGGCATTTCGTTGATCTGCACCGTGAGCGTTCCGTAGCTCACCGCGACAGGTGAGATGCGGACGTCCTGGCCGATGACGATCGTCCCAGTACGCTCGTTGACGACGACACGCGCGGGCGCATCGGTCTCGATGACGAGGTTCTCGATATCGGCCATCAGGCGGGAGAGATCCGCCATCTTCGGCTTGGAAACGTAGACCGACTGCGAATCGCGCGACTCGGCGATCGGCGATCCGTACTGTGCGGCCGCATAGCGGTTGATCGCGTCCGCCATGCCGACGGACGTGGAGAAATCGGGGTTGCGCAGCTGCAGCACGAGATCGGAGCTGTCCTTGAAGCGCGAGGGAAGCTCACGCTCGATGATCGCGCCGTTCGGTACGCGGCCGGCCGTGGTGACGCCCTGCTGCACCGTGGCGGCCTCACCACCGGCGCTGATGCCGGTGACGACGATCGAACCCTGCGCGACTGCGTAGATCTGGCCGTCGGCGCCGGAGAGCGAGGTCATGACAAGCGTGCCGCCACGCAGCGACGAGGCATCGCCGAGCGAACCGACGGTCACGTCGATGCGGCTGCCGGGGCTCGCGAAGGGCGGCAGGTTGGCGGTGACGAGCACGGCCGCGATGTTCTTGGCGCGCGTCTGGGTGCCAACCATGGAGATGCCGAGATTCTGCAGCATCGCCCGCATGGACTGTTCCGTGAAGGGCGAGGACCGCATGCTGTCGCCCGTACCCTGGAGGCCGACGACGAGGCCGTAGCCGATCAGCTGGTTGTCGCGGCCGGCCTGCAGCGAGGCGACATCCTTGATGCGGGCTGCCGGCAACGCCGGCCCGGCTGCCAGCATGAGGCAGGCGAGGACGGCAAGGGCACGGGAGAATAGATCACGCATCATTTCGCCACCACATGCACGGTTCCGTCCGCCATGACCGTGCCGGAGACGATCACGCCCGAATCCTTGTTGCGGACCCGGATGAGTTCGCCGACGGCGGCATCCTGCAGAGGCGTGCCGTTGGTACGGATGACGAGCGAGCCATCGTCGAAGACCATCTGCACGGTGGTGCCACGGTTCACGAGAAAAGGTTCACGCAGGGCCGAGACGAGGATGACGCGGCCGGGCAACAGGGTGCGCTTGGTGATGAGCCCGTTGACGTCGGAGATGCTTTCGGCAAATCCCTTGACGATGTTCGGGTTGGTCACCTCGACCACCTCGAGCTGCCCCGCCTGGATCTCCTCGCCGGGATAGATGATGCGCTTGGGCACGACGGCGGTGCGCACATCGGCCAGAGCCGCATCGGCCACGAGAAGACCGACGAGCGCGGCGGGCGCGACGAGGGCCGCACGCCACCGGGCTGACAGGATCTTTCCACTCCGAAGAGCTGCTTTCAGGCGAAACATCATGTTCCCCGCGTGTTGGGTGTTATCTCAGGTTCTTGCTGACCACGGCCGCCATTTCGTCCGCGGCCTGGATGATCTTGGAGTTCATCTCATAGGCGCGCTGGGCGGAGATCAGGTCGGTGATTTCCTTGACCGGATCGACGTTGGAGGCTTCGAGGTAGTTCTGCTGGATATAGGCGAAGCCCGCTTCGTCAGGCGCGCCGACATTGGCCGGGCCGGAGGCAGCGGTTTCGCGGAAGAGGTTTTCGCCGAGCGGCTCGAGACCGGCTTCGTTGACGAAATTCGCCAGCGTTATCTGGCCGAGTTCCTGCTGCTCGCCGCCGACCGTCGCATAAACCTGGCCGGACTTGCTGACGGTAATCTCCGTCGCATCCTGCGGCACGTTGATGCCCGGCACGACCGTATAGCCGTCGAGGGTGACGAGCTGGCCTTCGGCATTTGTGTTGAAGGCGCCGGCGCGGGTGTAGAGCGTCGATCCGTCCGCGGCCTCGATCTGGAACCAGCCACGGCCGATCAGCGCGAGGTCGAAAGAATTGCCCGTGCTCGTCAGGCCGCCCTGGAGATGCAGGTTGCGGATGGCGGCTGTCTTGACGCCGAGGCCGATGATGGCGCCTTCCGGCACCACTGCCTGGTTGGCACGGTTCGGCACGCCGGCGGCGCGTTCGGTCTGGTAGAGCAGGTCGGAGAATTCGGCGCGGGCGCGCTTGAAGCCGGTCGTGTTGATGTTCGCGATGTTGTTCGCGATGACTTCAAGGTTGGTCTGCTGCGCGTTCATGCCGGTGGCGGCGATGGCAAGGGCTTTCATGTCCGGTCCTCAGATCTGCATTCTTGCGACTTCGAGATAGGCGGTGACGACCTTGTCGCGGATGGCGATCGCGGTCTGCAGCGTCTGCTCGGCACTCATGACGGCATCGACCACTTCGCGGGTCGTCGCCTTGCCCTGGATGGCTTCGAACGACTTGGTCTCGCTGAGTTTCAGCGCGTTGGTCATATCGGTCGCCATGTCACCCATCACCTGGGCGAAGCTCATCTGGGTTCCCGTTCCCTGCACGGCCGCACCAGAGGCGGAAACCGAATTGGACGTCTCGGTGGTGACGCCCGAGAGGGCGTTTGTGGAAAAGAGCGAACCGACGCCCTTTACGCTTTCGATCATTGCGAGGCCCTCAGGAGGTCGATGGTCGCCGAGATCAGGTCACGCGACTGCTTGATGCTCTGCAGGTTGGCTTCATAGGAACGATTGGCTTCCCGCATGTCGGCCATTTCGATCAGCATGTTGACGTTCGGCATCTTGACGATGCCCTCGGCATTGGCCGCCGGGTTGCCGGGATCGTACTCCGTCGAGAACTCGCCCTCGTCGAAGCCGAGGCGTTCGACCTCGACGAGCGAGGCACCGGACGCCCGGTCGAGTTCGGCCGCAAAGGTCACCGTCTTGCGGCGAAAGGGATCGGCACCGGGGACGTCGCCGGTCGAACGGGCGTTCGCCAGGTTCTCCGAGACGATGCGGATACGGGTGGATTGCGCCTCAAGTCCCGAGGCCGCGACTTTCAGTGAAGCTAAGAGCGGATCCATTTTTTACCTTCTGACTGTCATCAGCATCATGCGATGAAAGGCCTTGACGAGGCCGGCATTCAACTCGAACTCACGCTTGACCTGGCCCTCTTTCATGAGTTCCTCGGCAAGGCCGACCGTGTTGCCGGACTCCTGCACGCCGATCCCGTCGGTGGGCTTGGTTTCGACGACGCGGCTCGCCATCTCGCCGCCATCGGTGAGATGGCCCGGCTGGGTCGCCGCCATGCGGATGCCCGTCGTTTCGAGCACCGCCTGAAAGGGCGTGACGTCCTTCGCCTTGAAAGCGGGGGTGTTGGCGTTGGCGATGTTGCCTGCAACCACACTCTGGCGGACGGATAGCCATTCGGCTTGTTTCGAGGCCAGTTCAAACAGTTGTATCGGTTGCATGACAAGCTCCATCCTTGTTCATGGCGAACCTACGGAGCCAATCTTGCGTCAGACTTGCTGCGCGGCGGTTTATCGGCAACCTGCTGAATTTGCGGGAGAATAAGTGCTGCGTCTTTCGCATACGCGCGGGGTGCGCGCCCTCATCCGGCCTGCCGGCCACCTTCTCCCCGCAGGTGGGGCGAAGGGATATGCCGTACCGGTTTCCTCAACCACCCCCCGCTCGAGGGGCAAGCCTCCTCTCCCGCTTGCGGGAAGAGGGCTAGGGTGAGGGCAAAGCCACGGGCAATCGCCTTGCCCGCGGAGGTTCGTCAGTTGCGCTTGATGATGTCGCCGTTCGAGGTGACGATGACCCACGCGCCGTCGCGCTGTTCGAGGGTCGCAAGACGGCTGTTGTCCGGCAGGATCGAGCCGACGCGCACGATATACATGCCGCTGGCATCCTCGATCAGCGCCCGACCGTTCGCCACATGCATCAGCCGAAAGCCGGACGAGGCCGGCAGCGGCTGGTCGAGGCCAGTTTCGACCGGTGTGCCGAGCGTCTTGTCCTTCTCGCCGACGCTGGGCGCGGTGGCCGTCGAGACCGGGTCGAGGCTTTCCAGCCCCGGATCGTTGTCGTCGTCCACCATGGCGGCGGGCGAAACGCTCATCACTTCCTTTGCCGCCGTTTCCGGCAGGTCGCGCGTCGTGCCCTCCCAGAGGGCCGGCACGGAGAATTTTTCCGGGTTCAGGAAGACATACCACGGGAAGAAGGCCGCCATGGCGGCGAGCAGCACGCCCGTGCCCACCAACAGCTTGTCGCCCGTCGAATAGCGTCCCTTTTCCGCGCGCTTCATCGGCTGAATGGTCTGGTCCGCGTCGAAATCCGTCACTGTCATCCCCTTCTCGTTGCCGGCGCACCGCCCTGCCCGGCCGCATTCTTCAGCGCCGTGGCAAGATCGGAGAATGCATCGCCGGCAGGCCGTTCGCCCGGCGTCTGTTTCAGAACCTCATAGATGATCGGCACCTGCTTGATCGCCATGTCGAGATCGGGATCGGCTCCCGGCCGGTAGCCGCCGATGAGGCGCAGGTCGCGCGTTTCCTCGAAGCGATGGATCAGCGCCTTCAGCCGTGCGACCAGCCGCTCCTGGTCCGGCGTCCAGGCCTTGCGGGCAAGACGCGAGATCGAGGCGAGCGGGTTGATCGGCGGATAGCGGCCCTCTTCGGCAAGGCTTCGCTCCAACACGATATGACCATCGAGGATACCGCGCGTCGAATCGGCGATCGGGTCGTTGTGGTTGTCGCCGTCGACGAGGATCGAGATGATCGCCGTGATCGTGCCCGCGCCCTCCGCACCCGGCCCGGCCCGCTCCAGAAGGCGCGGCAGCTCGGTGAAGACGGAGGCAGGATAGCCGCGGGCGATCGGCGGTTCGCCGGAGGCCGTCGCCACCTCGCGGATCGCATGGGCGAAGCGCGTCACGCTGTCGATGATCAGGAGCACGTTGTCGCCCTGGTCGCGATAGTGTTCGGCGATCGTCACGGCGGTCAGCGGCGCCATCTTGCGCAGCATCGGGCTTTCGTCACTGGTCGCGACGACCGCGACGGATTTCGCCAGGTTGTCGCCCAGCGTGTCCTCGATGAATTCGCGCACTTCACGGCCACGTTCGCCGACCAGCGCGATGACCACCCTGTCGAAGGCATCGGCCCGCGCCAGCATCGAGAGCAGCGTCGACTTGCCGACACCGGAGCCGGCGAAGATACCGAGGCGCTGGCCGAGGCAGAGCGGGGCAAAGATATCGACCGCGCGCACGCCGGTGGAAAACCCCGTCTCGACACGCTTGCGCGTCATCGAGGGCGGGGCGGAATTGGAAATCGAGCGCCGCACGCCGCCCTGGACGAGCGGGCCCAGTCCATCGATCGGCTCGCCGAGCGCATTGATCGTACGACCGCACCAGTCCGATGTCGGCGCGACGCGGAACGCGCCCTTGCGGATGACCACGTCGTGGATGCCGATCGGCTCGCCCGGCTCGATCGGGCAGACGACGACCGTCTCTGGTTCGACGCGGACGACCTCGCCGAGATGGATGCCGGTCGGGCTGCGATGCGCGACGAATTCGCCGAGCCGCACATGGCGCGACAGGCCGCTGACCGTGTAGTTCCCGGCCGCAATGGTCTGGACATGGCCGCCATGCGCCACGGAGAATTCCGGGGAGGAGTACCGTTTGACGAGGCCTGCCAGCGCATTCAGCTTGCCGCCGGCCCTGCCCGTTTCGCTGCTCATGCCGTCCTGTGCCGAACTCATGGGCGCTTACCGGTTTCCGCCGAAGGTGCGGATGGCTTCCTTCAGCGATTCCTCTGAGTCGCGCATCAGCGAGGCGACGCTTTCGAAGGCGCGCGTGACCTGGATCAGCTGCGTCATCTCGCCGATGGCATTGACGTTGGATTCCTCGATGTAGCCCTGCACCACACCGGCATCGATGCGATCGACGACCGGTTCCGGCGGGATGTTGGTGATGATGCCGCTGTTGCCGGCGCGCACGAAGCCGCCGGAAAGGTCTGCCTGGAACAGGCCGAGTGCGGCGATGGGCTGGCCGTTCTGGTTGAGCTGGCCGTCGGCGCTGAGCAGGATCGGCCCATTGGCGAGATCGAGCTGGATCGGTCCGCCGCCGGCATCGAGCACGGCATAGCCGTTGAGGGTGACGAGCTCGCCGGCATCCGTCACCGTGAAGCGTCCATCACGCGTCAGCGTCGGGCCGGAAGGCGTCTGCACCTGGAACCAGGCATCGCCCTTGATGGCGAAGTCGAGCGTGCCGCCCGTCTCGGTCATGCCGCCACTGCGCGTGGAGAGGAACTCGTTGCCCTGCGACACGAAGGCGACGTCGGCGACCTTCTGGTCGCTGACGACCTGGTTGAACTTTATTTCCGTGGCACGGAAGCCGACCGTCGTCGAGTTCGCGACATTGTCGGCCAGCGTCGTCAGGCGGCGGTCGAGCGCAAGCTGGGACGAAAGCGATACATAGAGTCCGGTCTGCACGTCAGCGACCTCCGAGTTTCAGATTGTTGATGGAAATGAGGAGATCCGTCGAAATGCCTGTCAGGCTCGACGGCTGGAAAGCGGTCATCGGGTCATAGCTGCCCGACGGGTTTTCCAGTTCCCACATGGAGGTGAAGCGCTCGAGGAACTTGCCGACCTTCGAGGTGTCCTTGAAGTCCTCGAGATTGAGCACGTCCTCGTAAAATTCCGCCTGCCGGTCGATATCGGTGGCCGCAAATTCTGCCGGAAGCTGCAGCGCGGTGCGCACGACCTGCGCCAGCGCATCATCGGCGATGATCGAGTAACCCGATGTGATGGAAGTAGCCATACGCTCGAAGTAGAGCGCGAGCCGCACGCCGGTATTGTCCTCGCCGGCACTGACCTCCAGCGTCTGGCGGGTATATTTGTCGACGACGCCCTTCTGCGCACGCTCGAAGGTGGTGGCAACCTCACCGTGCCTGGCGAAGTTCAGCGACTGTGCCAGCTCCTTGTAGCGCGTATCGGAGAGCTGGTTGGCGAAGGCCGCCTTGTCGTCCACGCCTTCCGTCAGCACCTTGCGCATGAAGGCCTTGGCATAGGCCATGTCCTCCAGCCCGTGCGCCTTCATCGCGTAGTTGTAGAGCCTGGCATCGGCGAAGAAATCGTCGACCGACTTCACGCTGCCGATCTTGGCGAGATAGTATTCCGTCTCGCGCTTGACGTCCGGCTGCTCCGAAACGCGCTTCAGCGACGTCTGGAGGTCTGCGGTAATCAGCTTGTAGCTCGTATAGGTGGTCGTCACGATGGGCCGCCGATCAAGGTTCGGGAGGGCATGAATGCCCGTTTTGAACCATGATCCTCGCGGCTTTTGCTTGCGCGAACCTGATCGGTAAACCTGCCGTTAGGTACAGCTTCACGCAAGGCTGGAACCGTATTTCCGGAACGGTCAGAATTGTGTCGGGACACCTGCGCTCATGAACATCATTATCGGTCTAATCGTTACCTTCGGCTGCGTCCTTGGCGGCTACATGGCCATGGGTGGTCATCTGGAAGTGCTGAACCAGCCCTTCGAACTCCTGATCATCGGCGGCGCCGGGATCGGCGGCTTCATCGTGGCCAACACGATGAAGGTGATCAAGGAGACCGGAAAGGCGCTCGGCGAGGCCTTCAAGCACAAGGTTCCGAAGGAGCGCCACTACCTCGATACGCTCGGCGTGCTCTACAGCCTGATGCGGGACCTGCGCACCAAGTCGCGCAACGAGATCGAGGCGCATATCGACAATCCGGCCGAATCGCCGATCTTCCAGTCCGCCCCGACGGTGCTCGCCAACAAGGAACTGACCGCCTTCATCTGCGACTACGTCCGCCTCATCATCATCGGCAATGCCCGCAGCCACGAGATCGAGGCGCTGATGGACGAGGAAATCCAGACAATCACCCGCGACAAGATGAAACCCTATCATGCGCTTGGCACGATGGGCGACGCCTTCCCGGCCATCGGCATCGTCGCCGCCGTTCTCGGCGTCATCAAGGCCATGGGCGCCATCAACGAGAGCCCGGAAGTGCTCGGCGGCAAGATCGCCGCCGCCCTCGTCGGCACGCTGCTCGGGGTGTTCCTGTCCTATTCGATCGTCACGCCGATCATCACCAACATCAAGGTGGTGCGCGAAAAGCAGAACCGCCTCTACATCATCGTCAAGCAAACGCTGCTCGCCTACATGAACGGCTCCGTGCCGCAGGTGGCGCTGGAATATGGCCGCAAGACCATCTCCTCCTACGAGCGCCCGTCGATCGACGCGGTGGAACAGGAAATGATGAATCCCGGCGGCGGTTCGAAGGCGGCCTAAGAGATGAAGGATGCACGCGTGACCGAAGCCCCTTCAGCCATGGACCCGATCGTTCTCGCCCGCCTCACCGGCCGGCTCGGCGACCAGGCGACAATCTCCAAGCTCTGCGCCAGCCTCGGCGACGTCTTCGCCGAATTCCTGCCGGACATGCTGGAAAACGAACTCGGTTTCGAAGTTGCGGTCTCCTATGCGGGGTTTGCGACGGGCAAATACGGCCCGCTGGTCGAAGGCCTCGGCGGTGCCATGGCCTGCTGCGACGCGTCGCTGCGCAACTGGTGCGATCGATTCACGCTGATCTGCGACAGCCCGATGATCATCACGCTGGTCGAGAACATGCTTGGCGCCGTCAGCGATGCGATCGACGACCCGGAACCGCGCCCGCTCTCCAAGATCGAGCTCGACCTTGCGGCGATGATGTTCGACCGGATTTCCGGCGTTCTGAAGTCCGCGGTCATGGGCGCCAACGGATTCGAACCCTTCCTTGGCCCGGCGCACAATGTGGAAACCCGCAAGGCCTGCGAGGACGGTACGGACGAGGCCTTCGTCGCCATGGTCAACATGGCCGTTGGCATCGGCCCGGTGCTTTCGACCTTCCACGTCATCGTGCCGCAAGCCGTTCTCCTGAAATCGAACATCACCGCGCCGAAGCCTGCCAATGCGCCGAAGACCCGCGTCGAGTGGAGCGAGCAGCTCGGCGAGCAGGTCCGCCGCTCCAAGGTGTCGCTCGAGGCGCGCATCCGCCTGGAAGCGCAGACTCTCGACACGATCAGCCGCCTGCAGGCAGGTGACATCATCCCGTTCAACGAGGCCGGCGACGTTCGCGTGGAGGTCAATGCGAACGGCCGCAACCTCTATGTCTGCGAATTCGGCCGCTCCGGCGCCCGCTACACGGTTCGCGTCAAGGATACATACGGCTCGGAGGAAGACATCCTCCAGCACCTCATCGGATAGTTTGGGCATGATGCCTGCCTGGCGGCACGCCTCGGGCAAGTTTCGAATGGAATAGTGGTCTTATGGCACCGAAGAAAACACCCATCGTTGACGACATGACGTCTTCCCTCAATGCGGGCGACCAGGAACTGGAGCAGGCGATCGACGACCTGCGCGGCGTTCTTCAGAAAGATACTTCCGGCGGCTTTGCCACCGACCTTCCGGCGACCGTCGACAACGACCCGCTGGCCGCCTTCGGCGGCGATTTCGGCTCCTCGGACTTCGGCGGTGGCGCGACCACTCCGGATTTCGGCGCCGGCGCTGGCGCCAGCTTCGGCGGTTCGGATTTCGGTGGCGGAACCGATTTCGGCGGCAGCGACTTCGGCGCCGAGCCGGGCGAAGCCGTACGGCCGGGCAGCGCATTGCAGTCCAATCTCGACCTCATCATGGATATCCCGATCGATCTGCAGATCGTGCTCGGCTCCTCGCAGATGCAGGTCTCCAGCCTCATGAACCTTTCCGAGGGCGCCACGATCGCGCTGGACCGCCGCATCGGCGAACCCGTCGAGGTCATGGTCAACGGGCGCGTCATCGGCCGCGGCGAGATCACCGTTCTTGAAAACGACGACACCCGCTTCGGGGTCAAGCTCATCGAAGTGAAGAGTACACGCAAAGTCTGATACCGGTTGAGGTCTCAGGGGGATGGATCCATGATGGATTTCGAAAATTTCGGCACCTCCACTGCGGTCGGTGCACCGCTGTCGCAGGTCGAGAAGGCGGCAGCCGTGCTTCTCGCCATGGGCAAGGGTGTTGCCGGCAAGCTCTTGAAATATTTCACACAGAGCGAACTTCAGGCGATTATCGCCGCTGCGCAGAACCTGCGCGCCATCCCGCCCCATGAGCTGATCGATCTCGTCAACGAGTTCGAGGACCTCTTCACCGAAGGGGCCGGCCTGATGGACAATGCCAAGATGATGGAAGGCATTCTCGAAGAGGGCCTGACGCCGGACGAAGTGGACGGCCTGCTCGGCCGTCGCGCCGCCTTCCAGGCCTACGAGACGACCATCTGGGACCGCCTGCAGGATGCGGATCCGGTCTTCGTGGCAAAGTTCCTGCTCAACGAGCACCCGCAGACCATCGCCTACATCCTCTCCATGATGCCCTCGGCCTTCGGCGCCAAGGTGCTTCTGGAAATCCCGGACGATCACCGCGCGGACATCATCAACCGCACCGTCAATCTGAAGGATGCGAGCCCGAAGGCGACCGCGATCGTCGAGGCACGCGTCATCGAAATGATCAACGCGCTGGACGCCGAACGCAATTCGATCGGTTCGAACAAGGTCGCAGACCTCATGAACGAGCTGGAGAAGTCGCAGGTCGACGAAATGCTTGCCTCGCTCGAAACGGTCTCCACCGAATCGGTCAAGAAGGTCCGTCCGAAGATCTTCCTCTTCGAAGACGTGCTCTACATGCCGCAGAGAAGCCGCGTGTCGCTGTTCAACGACGTTTCCGGCGACATCATCACGGCGGCGCTGCGCGGTGCCTCGATGGAACTGCGCGAATCGGTCCTCTCGTCGATCGGCGCACGCCAGCGCCGCATGATCGAATCCGATCTTGCGGCCGGCGACCAGGGCGTCAACCCGCGCGAAGTGGCGATCGCCCGCCGCTCGATCACGCAGGAAGCCATCCGTCTCGCCGCAGCCGGACAAATCCAGTTGAAGGAAAAGGACGAGGAGCGCCAGGCGGCCTGATCCTCCTTGACACGGTAGCGCCACAGGCGGAGCGTATCTGCGGCCCGAATCTCCAGAATGGGGGTTCGGGCCGTTTGTTTTTGGCCGCCCTCGACGGCCCGGGAGCGCGACGTGTCGGACGACGACAAGGACAGTAAAACAGAACTTCCGACCGAGAAGAAGATTCGCGACGCGATGGAGAAGGGCAACACACCCTTTTCGCGCGAGATCACCATCTTCGCCTCGACGCTCGCGATCTATCTCTTTCTCGTCTTCTTCATGCCGGGCGGCGTTTCCCGCATGAATGAAACGCTGCGCGACTTCTTCGAGCAGCCGGAGGCTTGGAACCTCAAGACCGGCACCGACGTCATCGCCATCTTCCGCCACCTGGGCTGGGAAGCCGGTGCGATGCTTCTGCCTATCCTCGCGATGATGATGCTCTTCGGCATCGCCTCCTCGGTTCTGCAGAACCTGCCGAGCCCGGTCATGGAGCGCGTGCGCCCGCAGATCTCCCGCCTCAGTCCGATGAAGGGCCTCAGCCGCCTCTTCGGCAAGCAGGGCCTCGTGGAGTTCGGCAAGTCGCTGATCAAGATCCTCATCGTCTCGCTGGTCGTGGCATTCGCCATGCGCGGCGACTACTTCGCCTCGCTCGACACCATGTTTTCCGAGCCGGCGGCGCTCGTCTACATGATGACGTCCGACATCAACAAAGTGCTGCTGATCATCCTTTTCGCCACCGCGCTAATCGCCGGCATCGACTTCGCCTGGACGCGTCATCACTGGTTTTCAGAGCTGATGATGACGAAACAAGAAGTGAAGGAGGAAATGAAACAGTCGCAGGGCGACCCGATCGTGAAGGCCCGCATGCGCTCGATCCAGCGCGACCGCGCACGGCGCCGCATGATCACGGCCGTGCCGCGCGCCACGCTCGTCATCGCCAACCCGACCCACTTCGCCGTCGCACTGCGCTACGTGCGCGAGGAGGGCGATGCCCCGGTGATCGTCGCAAAGGGCCAGGACCTCGTCGCACTGAAGATTCGTGAGATCGCCGAGGAGAACGGAATACCGGTTTTCGAAGACCCGCCGCTCGCACGCTCAATGTTTGCGCAAGTCTCGGTGGATAGTGTCATTCCGCCGGTGTTCTACAAAGCCGTGGCGGAGCTGATTCACCGGGTTTATGCAGCTTCGCCCCAGACCAGACGGGTAAACTAGATCCGATGAGAAAATGCACCTACTCCGCCGAGCGCGAGAAGATTGTTGCAGAAGCAATCTGCCCGGTCGCCACTGAGCTTCGCCTGCTCGATGCCGCCGATCTCGTCTCGTTGTTGCGTTTCGAGTGCTACGGGAACCTCGCCGACCTGGTCTCTTCGGCGGCTGAACTCTATTTCCTGCCGGGCACCGTGAATTTCGGTGCCGGCGGCGATTATCGTCTCGACTGGGACACCGAGCCGGAAGTGACGCTCGACATGGAACTGCGCCCGCAGGGCGTGACGGTCTATGCCAAGCTGATGCTCCAGAAGGACAAGGCCGGCGTGGAGGTCACGCACGTGGCGTTCAACAACCCGTCCGCCGATCCTGACGACAATACGGATTTCTTGCGCAAGAGCCTGGCAGAGGCGAAGTACGTGAAGTCCAATTCAGGCTCGCAGCACGCTCATTGAGCGTTCGGAGTCTCTCCGCTTTTCTTCGAATCGCGAAAGCGCACTCAACTCATCCTCGGTCTTGAGCCGAGGAACCGTGCCTTGCGCACAGGGGTGGAGGCTCAGGGCAAGCCCAAGCACAACGAAGAGAAAGCGCCCGGGAGTTCAACGGCGGCTCGGCCACTTCGCCGCCCGCTTCTTCAAGTAATATATCCAAGCCGGATGGCCTTGGCGATCGCTTGGATGCGGTTGACGGCGTCGAGCTTGGTCGTCGCCGTGCCGAGATAGGCGTTCACGGTATGCACGGAAAGGCCCATCTTCTCGGCGATCGCCTCGGAGATGCAGCCGTCGCCGGCCATCTGAAGGCAGGCGATCTCGCGCTCGCTGAGCGCTTCGGAAGGGGCAAGCTTCCGCTCTTCCCCGGCCAGCATGTCGATGAGCACCTGGCAGCTCTTCATGTGCATGTCGACGATGAGATCACTGGACGGAGCGATGAAGGTGCCTGTGAAGACCACATAGCCGTTGCCATGAGCGCCGAGCCGGACGGGAAAGGCGATGCCCGACCAGGGCAGCAGCCGCGCGGGAAGGCGCGCCGTGAAGGGTTCGGCCCCCGATTCGGCGAACTGGTTGTCGCCCGCCCCTTCCCAGAGCAGCGGCAGCATCGAGGCCTCGAGATGGGCCAGCATGGCAGCACCGTGTGCTTCGAGAAGCGCACGCGCATTGCCATCCACATTTTGCGCCCAGTTGTGTAGCGACAGGGTCAACTTGCGGGCTGCCGGCAGACCATGGCCGCTGAGACGGAGCACCGCGAAATGCTCCGCACCGATGACCGTCTGCATCACCTGCAGGCGGGAAACGAAATCGGATGCCCGTGCCGCCTTCGGTGGACGCGCGAGGCGAATTTCCGTCTCCAGGACAGCGGGGGAGGAAAGCTGGATGTCCATGGCAGTTCTCCTGTCTGTTTGTTCTGCGCCGTTCCGGACGCAGAACCGCTCAAGCGCCTTGCTGTAATCGCGACGGCATGTTGTCTTGCCGCATTGTCCGGAGCCGAAGCCGTGCTGCTTCGACCGGAAATGCGTCTAGACGAGGCTGTTTCGAACGGCCCAGGCGATCGCTTCCGACCGCGTCTTTGTCGCGGTCTTGCGCATCACGCTGGTGATGTAGTTGTTGATCGTGTTGCGCGAAATACCGAGGATGACGGCGATTTCGTCGCTCGTCTTGCCTTCGGCGATCCAGTAGAGGCACTCGATCTCGCGCTCGGTCAGGTCCATCTCGCGATCGTGCCGGGCGATCACCCCCTGGCAGCAGACGCTGGCGAAATAGCCGGTCATGACGCCGACATCGCGCAACTTGCTTTGGGAGAGGATGAAATGCTCCGGGAAGAGCAGCAGGAGCGACATGCGCACCCGGCCGACCTGGAAGGCGATGACGCAGTATTCGCGGCTGACGCCGCTCGGCATGGCAATATCGTCAGCCATGTGATTGAAACAAGGTTTCAGCAGGCTGGGGCACTTGTCGAGTTCGCTCATGCGGGACTGGCTGGCGACGACGGCGCCGGCGATGCTGCGCACCAAGTCGAAAGGCCAGTCCGAGGCGACGACCGTCTCCATGCCCGCTTCGGGCGAGATGTCGTGCCGGACGAGAAGGTAGTGGGAGGCGCTGACATAGTCGGTCAGCGCCCTCAGACCGCAGGACAGGCCGGCGCGATCCGCACAGCGTCCCAGGTGTTGAACCAAAAGTTCACGCGCACTCTTACGCTCACCCGTCTCGGCAGAGAATCCATAGGATTCCCAGGCCGCGACATCCGACCGGATCGTTTCCATGATAGCCCCCTGTTCCGATTCCGAACGGAGATCCATGCCTCCTTCCCGTCAAAGGTTCGGAACCGTCCGAACCCCTTCCCGGTCAGGCCGCATCGGCAAGAATCACCAAGCGAATCAGTAACTAAAGTGTACATCGGCTATCGCTAAAAACCACCGCCATCTTCTCGGGATTTACTTTTGCCGGCTTCTGTGAGTCTGCACATGCAAGATGATTTGCTTTCCGGCGGCCGACATGAGACGAGGGGTTAAGCCATTGTTAACCATTAATTATTGGCACACTGCGATCGACACCGCAGAGAAAGACGCTGCTAATTCGTGGAAAAATTGCGATCCAGCGCCCAATCACTCAACCGGAGCGGCGATAAATTTTTTTCACCTATCACGCGCCCGTGAGCGCAAGCGCATGCGGCACCGGTGCCAACACGACAAAATTGCTGCAACGGGACTGAATGAGCGTTGCCGAAAAGCGACAGGCGGGCGTCAAAAACGGACATCGCCGTTTTTCGGCGCAAACGAAAACGCGGCCGTTTCCGGCCGCGTTGCTGTTCCTTCCGAGTGCCCTGTTCAGGCTGCTTCCTTCTCGGCCGACCACTTGCGCAGGATCTTCGCAGCGCGCTCCTCGCTGATCTCGACCATGCGGCCGAGGCGGCGCTCCGGACCTTCCTTGACACGGCGGTTGAAGGCACCGTCGCCATCGTCGCCGGCATTGAGCAGGTCGTCCGTGCTGTCGAAGCCGAAGTCCGCACCGAACCCATCCATGAGGGCCGCTCCGGGGCCGCCGGCGCCGGCGGCGGGAGAGAAGTCGGGCAGTTCGAGGCCACCCATGTCGCTGTCCAGCGCATTGGCCGAGGCACCGCCACCCGTGACCGAGCGAACCGCCGGACGAAGGCCGAACCAGACCACCACGAAGGCGACACCGAGGAAGGCGAGTGCGTTGATGATGCCGCCGAGATTGCGCGTCAGCACTTCCATGATGCCGGGACCTGCCACCGCCTCGTCGAGAAGCTGGTGATCGAGGAACTCCATGGCGGTGATGGTGATGACGTCGCCGCGCTCGGCATTGAGGCCTGCGGCGGACGAGACGATCTTCTGCATCTCCGCGACATAGGCATCGACCTTCGCCTGGTCGGCCGGCTCGCCCACCATGGCTGCGACACGGGCGCGATTGACCACGACGGCGACCGACAGCTTCTCGACCGTGTAGCTGTTGCGCATGGTGGCAACGGTCTTGCTGTTGATCTCGTAGTTGGTCTGCTCTTCCTTCTTGTCGGCCTCGTCACTCGACTGCGGACCGTTGGCACCGCCCTGGGGGCCGCCCTGCGGAATGTTCTGCTCGACGGTTGCGGCCTTGTTGTCGGCCTGCTGCTGCGACTTCTGGCTTTCGCGCGTCACCCGGACGGAGCGCTCGACGCGTGATTCCGGATCGTAGACCGTCTCCTGGATCTGCTGGGTATCCATGTTGAGCGCCGCGGTGACGCTGGCGCGGAAGTTGTCCATGCCGAGGAAGGGCGCGAGCGCCTTTTCGATGTTGCGCTCGACTTCGCTCTGCACGGTCTGTACGGCCGTCAGCGAACGGTTGATCGCGCCGTTCTCGGCATCGTCGCCGGAGGCGAGCAGCTGGCCGGCAGAATCGAGGATGGTAACGCCGTCGACCTCGAGGCCAGGAACGGAGGCGGCGACGAGGTGGCGGATCGCGGCGGCCGATTCACGGCCGGCCTGCGCGCTCGCACGGATCATGACGGAGGCGGTCGGCACCTGCTCGGCTTTGCGGAAGTTGCCGCGCTCCGGCATGACGATGTGCACGCGGGCGGCGGCGATGCCGCTGATCTGCTGGATGGTGCGGGCAATCTCGCCTTCGAGCGCCCGGACACGCGTTACTTCCTGCATGAACGAGGTAAGGCCGAGAGAGCCGACCTTGTCGAAAAGCTCGTAGCCGGAATTGGCGCTGTTCGGCAGACCGCGTTCGGCGAGATAGAGGCGCGCCTTGCCCGTCTGGCCGACCGGAACCTCGATGCTCGATCCATCCGTGCCGGTGTTGAAATCGATATTCGCTTCGGCGAGCGCCAGACTGATCTGGTTCGCATCGGTCTTTTCCAGACCGACATAAAGCGTCTCATAGGCGGGCTTGTTGACCAGGATCCCTGCGGCGAGCACGAGACCGATCGAGACGACGGCGGCTCCCGCCAGCATCGCGAGTTTCGCCTGCCCCAGCGAAGCCAGGTTCTTGTAGACTTTCGTCAACTGTTCCAACAGATTCATTCTGTTCCCGCACGGACTAGTCGCCTGGGCTCCGGCCAACATGCCGGCACGATCAGACGCATTTTCAATCTCGTGGGACGGAACCGGCACATTTCCGCACGCGCCGATCTGCCCCATGGAATACGCGGATCTAACTGATCCGGGCTGGAGACTAGACCGTGAAACTTGCGCGAGCATTTCGTTGCCGCGCGCCGGGCAAAAGCGGCAGAACGAAAGACGGCGCCTGGAGGGCGCCGTCGAACATTCTGATTATATTGGGAAATAGGCTAAAATGCCTCGAAATCGCCAGCAGCCTTGCCGAGCGGCTGGGAGTGGCCGTGGCGCATTCCGTTGCTCAGCGCCTTCTGCATGTCCGCAAGTTTCACCAGATTGAGCGCCGTCGTGACATCGACGATCCAGCTATCCGGAATGCTTGCAGTGATGGTGTCGATGAACTCGGCAAGCCCGCGCGTCTTCTGCACGGCAAGATCGATGCCCTGCAGCACCATCATGCGCTCGGCAGCATCCAGCACGGCATCGCCATGGATGCCGGCGAGCTGCGGTTCGATGCGTTCGATCAGATAGGCGACATCGTGCAGTTCGGACACGATCCGCATCAGGACATCCGGAAGGGCTTCCTCCATGGCAGGGACTGCACTCAGATACTCGGCTTGCATGGATTACCCTTTTCCCCGTACGAGGCCGTCACCCTCTGGGACGGCCGGCTACGCAACACTGTTCGTACTTTCGCGCCCTTGCGACGAAACCGCCGCTCAGAAGAATTCGATCGAGCTTTCGACAGGCTTGGCAACGGGTGCGGGCCGCTGCTCCAGTGCCACCGTCTTCTGCGTCTCGACGCCCGTCAGGGCATATTGCCGGGCCCGGCCGCTCGACGGCCAGTATTCCAGCTTCCGGCCGTGTTCGCCGCCGGTGCTTTCGCCAACGACCTTGATGCCTTCGTCCATCAGGAACTGCCGGGCAAAGCGCGCATTCTGCTCGCCGACATTGGAGAAACGCGCGATCGTCCTCGCCCCGCCGAAGATCTTCGCCTCCAGCCGGTCACGCCGCGCGCCCTGCTTCAGGAGGCCGTTGATCAGAAGCTCCATCAGGTGCACGCCGTAGCGCGTGGCGTCCCCCCCCGAGGCCATGGCTTCGGCCGAGCCGGGGAGCAGGAAGTGATTCATCCCCCCGACGCCAACGACCGGGTCGCGCATGCAGGCGGCCACACAGGACCCGAGAATGGTGGTGAGCACCACATTCGGGTCGTTGAGGACCTTGTATTCGCCCTGAATGACATGGACGCGGCGCGTCCCGGCGTCTGATATCATTTCAATGCCCCGAACACGGCTTCGATGGCCGCCTTCATCTTCTCGATGGTGAACGGCTTGGCGAGGACGTTGTTCGCACCGAGGGCCGCCGCCTTCTGCACCAGCGCACGGTCGCCCTGCGCGGTGAGGATGATGAAGGCCGCCTTCTTGGTGGTGGGGTTCGACCGCACCGCCTGAAGGAACTCGATGCCGTCCATCTTCGGCATGTTGAAGTCGGAGATGACGAGATGGTGCGGCTGCTGGGACATGATGGCCATGCCCTGCGCGCCGTCGCCGGCCGCCGTAATCTGCTTGAAGCCAAGCTGCTGCAGGGCATCGCCCAGAAGCAGGCGGCTCGTCACCTGATCGTCAACGATAAGAACTTTGATTTTTTCAGCGATAGACATTATTCGCTCCCTTCTCTACGGGCCGCAGTTATTTTCAAGACTTCCTCCCCGATGGAGGAGAGCGGAAACTGGTGTTCTACGGCGCCAAGCTCGAAAGCCACTCTCGGCATTCCATATACGACGCAGGTTTTTTCGTTCTGGCCGATGGTCCGCGCCCCTGCATGACGCATTTTCAACAGGCCGCTTGCCCCGTCCCGGCCCATGCCGGTGAGGATGACGCCGACGGCGTTCCGGCCGGCAAGCTCGGCCACCGAGTCGAACAGCACATCCACCGAAGGGCGGTGGCCGTTGACCGGATCCCGTTCCACCAGCCGGCAGCAGGGCGCATGCGGGTTGGCGATCTGGAGATGGCGTTCACCACCGGGAGCCAGATAGATTTTGCCGATCTCGAGCCGCGCACCGTCCGTCGCTTCCTGCACCACGGGAGCGCAGAGCCGGTTCAGCCGGTCGGCGAAGCTCTTGGTGAAGGTCGGCGGCATGTGCTGCGTGATCACCGTCGGCGGGCAGTTGACCGGGAACTTCTGCAGCACCGCGATCAGTGCCTCCACACCACCCGTCGATGCACCGATGGCGATCACACGCCGGCCGGGCTTGTAGGCGGCGACCGGATTGACGTTGGCAGCGGTCGGCGCGAGCGGCGGCACATCCGTACGGACCTGGCGGCGCTGCGAGCGGGCGGCGGCCTTCACCTTCTCGGCAAGGTCGCCGAAGGGACGGGCATCGCCCGGCTGCGGCTTGCCGACGCAATCGAACGCACCGATCTCCAGCGCCATCAGCGAGGCTTCGGCACCGCGATGGGTGAGCGTCGAGACCATGATGACCGGCATGGGCCGGAGCTTCATGATCTTGTCGAGGAATTCGAGCCCGTTCATGTTCGGCATCTCGATATCCAGCGTCACAACGTCGGGATTGAGCTGCTTGATCGCGTTGCGGGCTTCCATGGCGTCGCCGGCCTGCCCGATGACGTTAACGTCCGGGTCGGCATTGAGCACGGCCGTGATCAGGCCGCGCATGGTCGGCGAATCGTCGACAACGAGTACGCGCGCGGGTGCCATCATACGCTCCTCCTGTGCTTGCCGGTGTAGCGGTAGGTTGTGATACCGATATTGTCGAACTGGTTCTTCGCCTCGCCCGAGACGCGCTCGGAATGGCCGATATAGAGGTGGCCGTTATCGCCCAGCATGCCGGCGAAGCGCGACCAGATCTTCATCTGTGTCGGCTCGTCGAAATAGATGACGACGTTGCGGCAGAAGATGACGTCGAACGGCCCCTTGAACGGCCATTGGGCCATCAGGTTCAGCTCGTTGAAGGTGATGAGCCGCTTGACGCGGTCGTCGATCTGCCACTTCTGCCGGCCGGCTGCATCCGTTTCGCGGAAGAACTGCTTGCGCATGGCGGGGTTGACCGTTTCCAGCGCATTGGCGTCGTAGGCGCCGGCCCGGGCAATGGCGAGGATCTTCGGATCGATGTCCGTCGCGAGGATGCGGAAATCGTAGTCGGCGACGTTCGGCATCAGCGAGAGCACGGTAAGTGCAATCGAATAGGGCTCCTGCCCATCCGAACAGGCCGCCGACCAGATGCGCACGCGGCCGCCATTTCGGGCGCGGGCAAGAAGATCCGGCAGGACCTCGCTCTTCAGATGGTCGAAATGGTGGTTCTCGCGAAAGAAGCGCGTGAAGTTGGTCGTCAGGTGCGACAGCATTTCCTTGCGCGGACCGGCACCGGCCGGCGAGGAAACAAGCGCGCAATATTCCCGGAAACCCTTCAGGCCGAGCTGGCGAATATGCTTCGACAGGCGCGAATAGACGAGCGAGGCCTTGGTCTCGTTGAGGTAGATGCCGGCGTCCGCATAAATCATCGCCGCAATCTCGGAAAGGTCCTTGCGCGTCAGCGGGTATTCGCCGCTTGCCAGGCACTCATCGGGAGACTGCCGCGTGTCGATGGCCGAAGAATAGGTCATGCGGCTTCACTTTCCGTATGCGGGAACAGGGCGTCGAGTTCGATGAGGCAGATCATGCGCCCCTCGATGGCGAGGATGCCGCGGGCATAGGCTTTTGCCGCCTCGTTGGCGATGTCGGGCGTCGGCTGCATGTTTTCGTCGGTCACAGTCAGGATGTCGGAGACCGCATCCACGAGCAGGCCCACCACCCTCGCCCCGACCTGGGCGACGATGATGACATGCCGCACGGTCGGCTCGGCCGCCTTCATGCCAAGACGCAGCGACAGATCGACGATCGGCAGCACGGCGCCGCGCAGGTTGATGACGCCAAGCACATAGGACGGCGCATGCGGCATCGACGTCGCCGGGGTCCATCCACGGATCTCCCGGACAGACATGATGTTTACACAGAACTCCTGGTCACCGATCCTGAAGGCGATCAGTTCACGTCCGTGCGAAAGGTTCTTTACCGCGTACGTCGTCATGGCGTCTTAACCGGTGGCAGCAAGCGAGATGTCTTGTCTCAAGGACTGGCCGCGCGAGGCGGCAACCACCGCATCGACGTCCAGGATGAGGGCCACGCGGCCGTCGCCGAGAATGGTGGCGGCGGCGATGCCGGGCACGTGGGTGTAGTTGGCCTCCAGGCTCTTGATGACCACCTGGCGCTGGCCCTGGATGGCATCGACCATGAGGGCGCGCTGCCCGCCGCCTTCCGATTCGACGAGCAGAGCGACGCCCTCGATCGGATTGGCCTGCGTGGCGCGGAAATCGAGAATCCGGCCGACATCCACCAGCGGGCAGAAGGAATTGCGGATCGAGATGAGCCGCTGCGAGGCGCCGAAGGAGTGGATGGCCGAGGCTTCCGGCTGCAGTGTCTCGACGATGGCCGTCAACGGCACGACGAGCGTCTGGCCGGCGACCGTGACCACCATGCCGTCGAGCACGGCGAGCGTCAGTGGCAGGCTCATGGTGAAGACGGAGCCCTGCCCCGGCTTCGAGGAGATCGAGATGCGGCCGCCGAGCGCCTGGATGGAACGCTTGACGACGTCCATGCCGACGCCGCGGCCGGACAGGTCCGATACCTTGTCGGCGGTCGAGAAGCCGGCGTGGAAGATCAGGTTGTCGATTTCCTCATCCGAAAGATTTGCATCGGCTGCGATCAGGTCGTTGTCGATGGCCTTCTGGCGCACCTTCTCACGGTTGATGCCGGCGCCGTCGTCGGCAAGCTCGATGACGATGCGGCCCGAGCGGTGTTTTGCCGTGAGGCGAACCGTGCCTTCCGGGTTCTTGCCGAGCGCTTCACGCTTCTCCGGCATTTCGAGGCCGTGATCGACCGCGTTGCGGATCATGTGCGTCAACGGTTCCGCCAGCTTGTCGATGACGGTCTTGTCGACTTCGGTGTTCTCGCCCTCGGTGATAAGGCGGACCGACTTTCCGGTGATGTCGGCGATTTCGCGGACGGTACGCGCCATGCGCTGGAAGACCGGCTTCACCGGCTGCGCGCGGATGGCCATCACCGAATCCTGGATCTCGCGGGTGAGCTGCTGCAGCTCCTCGAGACCCATATTGATGGAGGACGTGCCGTTGGTGTCGTTCTCCACGACGCTCTGCGAGAGCATCGCCTGGTTGATGACGAGTTCGCCGACGAGGTTGATCAGGCGGTCGACGCGGTCGAGATCGACGCGGATCGTCTGGCCGGCGGCGGCGGCCTGGTTGGCCTGGGCGGCGCTGGCGGCGGATGCGGCAGCGGCCTTGGCGTTTTCGGCCGCGCGGCTTGCGACCTGCGACACCTTGGTGGCGGTCTCGGCCGCGGCAACGGCCGCGGCGGCATCGCTCTCCATGACGGCCGGCTCCTCGACGGCAGGCCCGCCTTCGTCGAGGATCGAGAGATCGAAGGGAACCGGCTGCATCGGCAGCTCTTCGTCGTCGGCGGCATCGCCGACCATTTCTTCCTCGATCGTGTGGATGTCGAGGTCGCAATCCCATTCGGCGAATTCGAAGACGGAGCGCACACCGTCTTCACCCTTGTCCGTCGTGACCGAGATCTTCCAGGAGAAGTAGGCTTCCTCCGGGTTCATCTTGTCGAGCGGCGGCAGGCTGTCCATGTCGCAATAGACACTCATCTCGCCGAGGCGGGAGACGTCGCGCAGGAGGAGCACGGCCTCGTTGCCCTTGGCGTAGAGATCCTTCTTCGGCTTGAAGACGACCTGGCAGGTCGGCACGTAGTGATCGGCAGGCTCGTCGTCGAAATCACCGAAGGAGAAGGGGATCGGCTGGAAACCCTCGTCGTTGACCGCGGGCTTTTCGACGACCGGTGTCGGCGCGGCCGCCCTGGGGGCAGCGGCTGCGGGTTTTGGCGCAGGCGCTTCGGCAGCGGCCGGGGCTTCGCCATGGGCAAGCGCCTCGAGTTCGCGGATGAGGGTCCGGCTGCGGGCCTCGTCGACGCTTCCGCCGTCACGGGCCGCATTGGTCAGATCCGCCAGGACATCGGCGGACTTCAGCATGACCTTCAAGACGTCCTGGGTGGGCTCCAGCTTGTTGGATCGAACGCAATCCAGTGTCGTCTCGAACACATGGGCGAAGGAGACGAGATCGTCGAGGCCGAAGGCACCGGCACCGCCCTTGATCGAGTGCACGGCGCGGAACACGGCATTCACCGTTTCCGGGTCGCGGTCGCCGTCGTTCAGCTTCAAGAGGCCTGATTCCAGTTCCGCGAGCTGCTCCTCGCACTCCTGGAAAAAGATCTCTTTGATTTCGTTCATATCCATCGGGAGCAATCCTGGATTCGTGAATTTAGGCGGTTACGCGCTCAATTGCGTCGATCAGCTTGGTCGGATCGAAAGGCTTGACGATCCAGCCCGTGGCACCGGCCTGGCGTGCGCGGTTCTTCTTCTCGGCATCGCTTTCGGTGGTCAGCACGAGGATCGGGATCGCCCGGTACTTCTCGTTGCGGCGTACACCCTCGATGAAGCCGAAACCGTCGAGGCGCGGCATGTTGATGTCGGTGACGATAACGTCTGGGTTGGCGTTTTCCAGCACTTCCAGACCCTCGACGCCGTCTTCGGCCTGGATGGTCTCGAAGCCTGCATTGTTGAGCGTGACCAGAAGCATGTTCCGGATCGTCCGGGAATCATCCACGGTCAGGACTTTTTTCTTCATTGCCTAGCCTCCTGTGCCAGCAAGTGATCAATATTCACACCGATAAGTTGCATTGTCTTCATGAAAGGGTCGGACACCTTGCCGAAGGTAAAAGGCTGCCTGTCCTCTTCCCAGCTCTTGGCGCCAGCCATCAGGACCTGGGCGCAGAGCGCGCCGACGCGCTCGACCGCCGAGGCGTCGATGACGAGCGGACTGCCCTTGAGGCCCATGAGCTGCTGGTGCAGCGCCGTCGCCTCGTTGAGATCGAGAACGGGGGCAAGGCTTAAACTTTTCTGAGCGGCTTTCTTGCTCGCCATTACCGTGTTCCTTGTTTGAAACAGTCTCTGCGTCTCACCAAAATCGCCGCTCCGCTGTCCGGAGCGACGGGCGGATGACTTCCTTCCGAAATCCGGCTGCGCGCCGTCGAAAACCAGTGCCGTGGCCGTCTTGCCGCCATCTCAACCTCCAAAGCCGACGGCGCGGGCCGTCAGAAATTCGAGGGGAGAGGTCTCCGTCTCGCCGCGTTCCGGTACCGCGCGCGTTTGCGCGGAAACAGGCTGTACCGGACGGCGCAGATCACGCTGCGCGGAAACGTGGAACTCGCGGACCGTGCGGCCGAGTTCGAGAATGACCTTGTGCAGGTCGCCACCGGCGTTGCCGACGCGGCCCGCATCCGCGGCATCCGCCTCAAGCGCGCGGCCGGCACGACCGATATCGGCCGTTACGCCGTCGAGCCCTTCGGCATCGGCCGCACTTTCACGCACGATGCCGGTAATGGCTTCGTTGATGCCCTCGACCTGGCGCACGATGTTGCCGATCGCATCCTGGGTGCGATGCACATGCTCGACGCCAGTTTCGACCTGCGCCTTGGTGCCTGTCACGAGCTGCTTGATCTCGCGCGCCGCATCCGCCGAACGCTGGGCAAGCGCCCGCACTTCCTGTGCGACGACGGCAAAGCCGCGGCCGCTGTCGCCGGCGCGCGCGGCCTCGATGCCGGCATTGAGCGCCAGAAGATTGGTCTGGAAGGCGATCTCGTCGATGACGCCGATGATCTGGCCGATCTTTTCCGCCGAAGCCTCGATATCCGCCATGGCCGACATCGCCTCGCCGACGATGCTGCCGGAAAGGGCCACCGAAGCCTGCGTGGCGGCGGCGGCGGACTGCGCCTTGCGCGTCTCGCCGAGCGTCTGGCGCACGCGCTCGACGATGGTGCCGAGCGCATTGGCCGTCTCGATCAGGTTCGCCGACTGCTCAGCCGAGCGAGCCGAGAGCGCGCCGGCACCGGAGGCGAGCGTGCCGACGAGACGATCGCTTTCGCTCGCCCGGTCGGCGGCGGACGTGAGGCGGGACTGGATCTCGTCGAGCGCGCCGTTCAGCGTCTCGGCCATGTCGCGCCAGGCATCCGGCATCTCGCCGGAAACGCGGGCGGAGAAATCAAGTGCGGAAAGGCTGCGGATCGTCTCGCCGAAGACGCGGTCGAGTTCGGCGCGGTCCTGCTGTCTTTGTTCACCGAGGGCGCGGTGGTGGGCGTGGCGCAGCTCGTTGAAACGCAGCGAAACGCCGATCTCCGCATCGACCATCGCCGTGCGGAGAAAAGCGGAGATGAGGTCGGTCAATTCCTGCCGGCGGGCTTTTCCCGCACCGGGCAGGATGGATTTCGGCCAATATTCCTCGATGAGGCCGTTGACGACCGTCTCGACGACGATCGAATGGCCGGCGATGCGCCAGCGCGGGTCAAGGCCCATCTGGCTTTCGCTGTCAGCGAGGACTTTCACACGCTCTGCATAGAGGCCGTCGAACCGCGCGTCGGTCAGGACGCTCCAGTGGGAACTCTGGAGGTCATGCAGCCGGTCGATCTGGCGCTCGCTCTGGAAATGGCGGGCGGCATCGGGAAAGGTCTGGAAACGCTGGAAGAGGTCGCGGAGCGCCGTTTCGACATGCCGTTCGAGCGTCTGGCGATGGCGGCGGAGGGTATCGCCCTGGGCGGCCTCGACGCCGGCAAAGCGCAAACGGTCGCGCAGGCTGGCCGCCTGTCCCGTTCGAGCCTGTTCTGCCGGCATTTCCTGCACGCGTATGCTCCCAAACCCATGACGCCCGGCAGCCCTTGGGGCAGCCGCTGAACTTTCGCATGGAGAGGCGGTGGCCGAAGCCGTGGCCAGCCGACGATCCATGATCGAATTCTGTGAAACTCGAATACCGGCTCAGATCCGGTACGGCGGTTCGGCATCATGCCTGGGTGAGAAACGGCGAATTTCCCATTCCGACGTGTAGTCCCAATGTTTATGGTTAATTCCTTGCCTGAAGGTTAATGGTTCATGGCCTGCTTATGGCTTTGCTAAAATTAAAACGACCCGACGTAGCGTCAGCCTCGCACAAGCTCGCGCGCGTAGGGTGGAAGCATAGACTGACAATGATGTCAGGAGGAACGGACAATGATTGTTCTGGCACTGGGCGCCATCGTGATTGCTTCCGCAACGCTCGCCGCCATCTACCTGCTGCTCGATATCGATGCGGGCCGCGTGCCGGCCAAGGTCCGGGTTTTCTGAGCGGTCTTCACCCTTCGCAAGCGAGCTTGCGCCAGCGCGCCGCATAATCCGCCGCGCCCTCGGGCAAATTGTCCTCTACCGACGCCATTGCGGGCTCCGGCGCCCTGCCCACGGCAAGGCAGGCCGCGCCGACACTCGTGCCCGTCGCGCTGCCGCCGGAGAGCACCGCGCGCCCCGTCGCCACCTCCAGCATGATCAGGAACGCCCGGTTGGCCGCAAACGGCCCCTCGACGATGACAGATCCTTCCGCGCCGATCAGATCGAGGCAGGTCGCCGTCATCAGGGCGAGGTGAAAGGCGATGACAGCCTGGGCCGCATCCTCGCCCAGATCCTCGCGCGGCACGGTCCAGGTTGCCCTGCGGCCGGGGAATGGCCCGGATTCCGCCGGCAGCGACGGCAGCAGCATGGCACCGCTGCGAAAAACCTCGACGATGGCAGCGGATGGCAGATCGCCGGACTTGCCACCGAGCACGGAGAAGGCCCGGCCGCCCATGAAGCGGGCAGACGGCACCGGATCGCCGAGTGCGTTGACGTTGATCAGCGTATCGCGTGCCTCGTCCAGCGCGACCGGCCGCGCGCCGATCGCCATCACCACCACCCAGGTGCCGGTGGAGACGACGGCATAGGGCCCCGTGCGGGTCAGCACGTAGGGCAGCAGCGAGGCGTTGGAATCATGGATGCCGCAATGAACGGGCACATCCGGCTTGATGCCCGTCGCCGCCGCGATCTCCGGAAGGATCGGGCCGAGCACGTCGCCGGCCTTGCGGACCGGCGGCATCAAGCGCGTCCAGCCCTGGCTTTCCACAAGGCTGGAGAAGCGGCCCTTGCGCGGCTCCCAGAGATCGGCGTGGCAGCCGAGCGACGTCACCTCGCTGGCAGCGATGCCGGTGAGGCGGAAGGACCAGTATTGCGCATACATCAGCAGCCAGCGCGTTTTGGCAAAAGCGTCCGGAAACGCCTTCGACTGCCAATAGACTTGCAGGCCGGCGTTGAGCCCAACGGGCAGGACAGGCGTCCCGCTGTCTTCAAAGCGCGGGCGGATGGCGCGGTATGCTTCCGCAACCGCCTGCGGGCCGTCATGCTCGTAGTCCAGCACCGGCAGGACGAGGTCGCCGTCCTCCCCGACCAGCGCGACGGTCGCGCCATGCGTGGTGACCGAGATGGCATCGATCGGGCGCTCGCGGCCCAGCGCGGCAAAACTTTCCAGAAGAAAGGCCCAGAGCTTTTCCGTGTCGAAATGCGGATAGGGCGCGGCGTTCACCACGCCGTTCGGCATGGTGCGGGCGGCGACCTCGCGAAAATCCTCGCCATCGACGAGCACCACCTTGGCGTTCGTCTTGCCAATATCAACGACGGCGATGGTCTTCATCGGCTCATTCCATATGGAAGACGGTGACGAGCGGCACGGCGACGGGTTCGTTGTCCGGCTTCGTCTCCATGATATCGGCCATATGCACCCACCAGCGCTGCATGACGGGATGGTTGGGCAAGTCCGCCATCGCGTGGTCGTCGCGCCGCCAGAGTACGCCGAAGAGCAGGTTCGTCTCCTCGTCGAGATGGATGGAATAGTCGGAAATGCCCGCCCCCTTCAAAAGCGCTGACAGTTCCGGCCAGATCGCATCGTGCCGTGCCTTGTATTCGGCTGCCATGCCGGGGTTCAGCCGCATGCGAAACGCGTATTTTTCCATGGCTCAACGGCTCCCGCGAAAACGCCGGTAGAGGATCGGCAGCGCGATGACGGAGATCAAGAGCAGGCCGATGAAGATCGACATGACGATGCCGGGCACATTGAGCAGGCCGAAGCCGAAGGTGACCATGCCCATGATCAGCGCCGCCAGCACCACGCCGGGGATGGTGCCCGAGCCGCCAAGGATGTTGACACCGCCGAGCACGACCATCGTCACCACCTCCAGCTCCCAGCCAAGCGCGATCGAGGGCCGCGTCGAGCCGAGGCGCGCGGTGAGGCAGATCGAGGCGATCGCCGCCATCAGGCCGGTCAACAGGAAGAGCACGAATCTCACCCGGCCGACGCGCACACCGGAGAACAGCGCAGCCGTCTGGTTGTTGCCGATGGCGTAGACGGCGCGGCCGAAATTCGTCTTGTGCAGCACCACGCCGTAGATGACGGCGAGTGCCGCGAAGAGGCAGAACTCGAACGAGAAGACCCACCAGACATAGCCCTGTCCGAACCACGAGAAGCTGGCCGGATAGCCGGTGAACGCCTGGTCGCCGAGGATGACGAAGGAAAGGCCGCGGAAAAGGCTCATCGTGCCGATCGTCACGACGATGGAGGGCAGGCCAAGGCCGGTGACCAGCAGGCCGTTGAACGCCCCGCAAAGGAGGCCGGCGGCAAGGCCGATCAAAACCAGCGCCGGCGTGTCGAAGCCGAGCTGCACGGCGAAGCCCATCACGGTGGAGGTGAGCGCGATGATCGAGGCGACGGAGAGGTCGATTTCGCCCGAAATGATGACCAGCGCCATGGCGAAGGCGATCATCGCCTTTTCTGTGAAGTTGAAGGTCGCGTCGGACAGGTTCCACGGATCGAGGAAATAGGGCGAGGCGAAGGAATTGACGAGGAAGATCGCCAGCGCCACGGCGACGAGCAGCGTTTCCCAGCTTTTCACAAGGCGGGCGCCGCGGCCTTCCAGCCGGTCAGGGATGTGGCGCGCCACCATCGGGGTCTCAGCCATGGGCCGCCTCCGCTTTCCTGAGGATCACCCGGCCCTTGCGCTTTTCAGCGCGGGCGTTCACGGCGACGGCGATGATGATGACCGTGCCTGAAATCGCCATCTGGGCGAAGGGCGAGATGTTGATGACGGGCAGCGCATTCTTGATGACGCCGAGGAACAGCGCGCCGAGCACCGCCCCGCCGACCGAGCCGATGCCGCCGGCGATCGACACGCCGCCGATGACGCAGGCCGCAATGATATCGAGTTCGAAGCCGGCCGCGATATCGACATAGGCAACCGCATAACGCGAGACCCAGAGATAGCCGGAGAGGCCGGCGAGCGTGCCGGACAGGCAATAGGCAAGAAAGCGCGTGCGGCCGACATCGATGCCAGTATAGACGGCGGCATGCGGATTGCCGCCGACGGCGAAGAAGGCCCGGCCGAGCGGCGTCAAGCGCATCACCACGAGCATCAGCGCGACGATGACCAGCGACAGCCAGGAGAGCAGCGGAAAGCCGAGCAGCGTCGTGCGCGGCAATGCCTTGAAGGCGTCGCTCATCTGGTGCGCATTGATCCAGGCGCCGCCGGAGAGGAGGAAGATCAGGCCGCGATAGATGGTGAGCGTGCCGAGCGTCACGACGATGGGCGGGATATCGAGTTTCCAGACAAGCAGGCCGTTGACCGAGCCGAGTAGCGCGCCGAGCGCCATGGCGACAAGGATGATCAGCGGGATCGGCAGGCCGGGCATGGCGGCATTGATCATCGCCGCAACCATGCCCGATAGGGCAAGATTCGCCGCCATCGAGAGGTCGATGCAGCGCGTCAGGATGACGGCCATCTGGCCGAGCGCGAGGATGATCAGGATCGACGTGTCATTATAGACATTGGCGAGATTGCCCGGCGTCACGAAGGGCGGGAAACGGAGGGCGATCAGCGTCACCAGCGCGAGGATCGCGACGACCAGCAGCATTTCGCGGTTCTTCAGCAAAAGCTTCATCACGCGGCCTCCTCGATGCCGGCAGCGGCGCGCACCAGCTTTTCCGCCGTCAGATCCGCGCGCTCGAAACGGCCGGCGATGCGGCCCTCGCGCATGACGATAACCCGGTCCGCCATGCCCATGATCTCCGGGATTTCCGAGGAGACCATGATGACGCTGAGGCCCGAGGCGGCCAGTTCGCTCATGAAGGCATGCACGGCGGCCTTGGAGCCGATGTCGATGCCCTTGGTTGGCTCGTCGAGGATGATGACTTTCGGCCGCGTGGCCAGCCACTTGGCGATCACCACCTTCTGCTGGTTGCCGCCGGAGAGCGTGCCGACATCCTGGTCGAGCGAGGCGGCGCGCAGATCGAGCCGCGCGGTGTATTCCCGCGCCAGGGCGAATTCCGCCGCCATGCGCAAAAAACCGGAGCGCGAGGTGCGCGAGAGCGAGGGCAGCGTGACGTTCTGGAAGATCGGCAGGCCGATGATCGCACCCTGCCGGCCGCGCTCCTCCGGCACATAGACGATGCCGGCTTCGATGGCTTCCGCCGGCGAGCGGATGACCTTGATCTCGCCATGCAGTCTTATCGCGCCGGCCGACGGTTTCGTGACGCCGATCAGCGCCTGCATGAATTCCGAACGGCCCGCCCCGACAAGACCGTAGAAGCCGAGGATCTCGCCGCGACGCAGCTCGAAATTGATGTCCTCGAATTCGGTCGGGTGGCGGTAGCCGGAAACGGTGAGAACAGGCTCGCCTATGGCGACATCCTGCTTCGGGAAAACCTGGCCGACGTCGCGGCCGACCATCTGGCGCACCAGATCGTCCTGCGTCACCTCCGAAATCAGCCCCTCGCCCACCATGCAGCCATCTCGAAACACCGTGTAGCGATCGGCGATGCGGAAAATCTCGTCGAACTTGTGGCTGATGAAGAGGATCGCCTTGCCGTCGGCCTTCAGCCGGTCGACCAGGTCGTAGAGTTCGTGGATTTCCTTGTGCGAAAGGGCCGCCGTCGGCTCGTCCATAATGACGACGCGGGCGTCGATGGAGAGCGCGCGGGCGATGGCGACGAGGTGCTTGCTGGCGATGCCGAGATCGCGCAGGCGGATCGACGGATCGAGATCGGCACCGACGCGGGCAAGCAGCGCGCGGGCGTTCGCGTTCATCGTCTTCCAGTCGAGAAGGCCGAAGCGGGTGCGGGGGGCATGGCCCAAAAAGATGTTCTCGGCGACCGACAGTTCGTCGAACAGCACGGTTTCCTGATGGATGGCGGTGACGCCGGCTTTCGCCGCGGCGTTGGCGGTCGGGAAATGGGTTTCCACACCGTCGACGCGGATGGTGCCCTCATCGGGCTGGTAGATGCCGGTGAGGATCTTGACCAGCGTCGACTTGCCCGCCCCGTTCTCGCCGACCAGCGCCGTCACCGAGCCCGGATAGAGCGCGAGCGAGACCTCGGCGAGCGCGCGCACGCCGGGGAAACTCTTCGAAATCCCCTCGAGTGCGATGGCGGGCTTCATCCGCGATGTGGTCGTGTCCTGCAGCAAGTCTCGGTCCACCGGTTGGATTGTCGTGCTCGTTCGCGAGCATAGCGGGGGGAATTGCCCCTCACCCTAGCCCTCTCCCCACAGGCGGGGAGAGGGAACAGAGGCGGTGCGGCCAGGTTTCCTTCTCCCCGTTTACGGGGAGAAGGTGGCCGGCAGGCCGGATGAGGGGCAGTCTCCAGTCAGAACGCCAGATCAGAAGATCTTGGCGAATTCCTCGACGTTCTTGGCATCATAGACGAACGGATCGGCCATGGCGCCTTCGTTGTTGTCGTCGAGCTTGACGGTGCCCATGCGGCCCATCTTGAGTTCCGCGCCGGGCTTGGCTTCCGCGCCGCCGATCAGGTCGTAGGCGATCATCGTCGCCGAATAGCCGAGATCGATCGGGTTCCAGATCGCGAAGGATTTGGAGGCGCCGGATTTCACATGGCCGGCCATCTCCGAGGGCAGGCCGAGGCCGGTGACGTTGATCTGGCCGATCTTGCCGGCATCGGTGACGGCCTGCGCGGCGGCGACGATGCCGACCGACGTCGGCGCGATGATCGCCTTCAGGTTCGGATGCGACTGGATGAGCCCCTGCGTCTCGCGATAGGACTTGTCGGCAAGGTCGTCGCCATAGACGGTGGCGACCACGTTGATGCCCTTGTAGTTGCCGAGCACCTTGTTCATTTCGGCGATCCAGGTGTTCTGGTTCGTCGAGGTGGCGGTCGCCGAGAGCACGGCGACGTCGCCGCCCTCGGGCAGGTTGTCGGCGGCGAGCTTGATGATCATGTTGCCGATCAGCGGGTTCGACGACGGGTTGAGGTGCATCGAGCGGCCCTCGGGCGCGACGCCCGAATCCCAGGAGATGACTTTGATACCGCGGTCCATCGCCTTCTTGAGGGCCGGCACCAGCGCATTGGTGTCGTTGGCCGAAACGGCGATGGCGTCGACCTTCTGGGCGATCAGCGAATTGATCACCTCGATCTGGCCTTCCGCGGTCGTCGTCGTCGGGCCGGTATAGATGACCTCGACGTCACCGAGTTCCTTGGCGGCTTCCTGGGCGCCCTTGTTGGCCGCCTCGAAGAAGCCGATGCCGAGCGCCTTGACGACGAGGGCGATCTTTTTCGTTTCCGCCTGCGCGGTGTTGGCGATCAGCGCGACCGAAACGGCCGCCGTCATGAGCAGTGTCTTCAGAATTTTCACGACTTCTCCTCCCAGTGAAATCAAAACTCCGGCCTCACGCCGAAGAGGGTGCATTCCCAGTCTTGGTGTCGGCCTGGACATTCGCGACGATCAGGTTGACGCCGGCCTGCTCCAGCATCGCGGCGTCCCTGTCCTCGATGCCCGAATCCGTGATGATGGTGGCGATGCGCTTCAGCCCGCACAGGATGAGGCTGGAGCGTTTTCGGAATTTCGTGGAGTCGACCAGCACGACCAGCTCGTCCGCCTGGTCGATCAGTTTCTGCTCCGCCTGGATCAGCAGCGGGTCGGCCTCCATCAGGCCGAGAGGCCCGAGGCCCTGCGCGCCCATGAACATGCGGCGCGCATAGAAATTGCGCGTCACATCGTTGTCGAAGGGGCTGAGCACGATGTTCTGCTCGCGGTAGATCGTGCCGCCGGACAGCATGATCGTGTTCTTCGAGTGTTTCAGCAGGTGCTCGGCGATGTTGAACGAGTTGGTGAAGACCTGCATGCGGCGGTTGGTCAGGAAATGCACCATCTGGAACGTGGTGGTGCCGCCGTTGATGATGATCGGATCGCCGTCCTCGCAGAGCGCCACCGCCTCTTTCGCGATCGCCTGTTTCTGGCGGGTGTTGAGCGTCTCGTTGACCGTGAAGGGCCGGCCGGCGAGGCCGACGAACTGCGGCGGATGCAACGCCTCCGCCCCGCCGCGCACCCGGCGCAGCTTCTTCTGCACATGCAGCGCCGCGATGTCGCGCCGGATCGTCGCCTCGGAACTGTCGGTCAGGTCCACCAGCTCGGGCACGGTGACCACAGGCTTTTCCTGAACCGCGGACAGAATGATCCGATGTCTTTCCTTCTCGTGCATGGCTCCTCCAGTGCTGGCAATGCTTCCATCAGGATCGCGCAATGTCAATCATGATCAATCATGTTTTTTCATTGTGCAGCGCAATATGATTGTTTTTGATCGTTTCTGATTGACATCGGCGACGCTCTCATGTGATCTGAAAGCATGCCTTCAAGCGCGGCGATAGCCTTGCGCCTAGGAAATACCGGGAGGAAATGCCGATGCTGGAGAAGAACCAGGGCGCACGCCTTGCCAACCTGTGGGATGACGCCAGGGCGTCGACGATGAGCGAAGCCGAGCGGCTGCTCTATCGCTCCAACCTGCTGGGTTCCGACAAGCGCATCACCAATTACGGCGGCGGCAACACCTCGGCGAAGGTGATGGAGACGGATCCGCTCGGTGCCGGCGCAGTCGAGGTGCTCTGGGTCAAGGGGTCGGGCGGCGATGTCGGCACGATCAGGATGGACGGCTTCGCCACGCTCTACATGGACAAGCTCAACGCGCTGAAGGGGCTTTACCGCGGCGTTGAGCATGAGGACGAGATGGTGGGTTACCTGCCCCATTGCACCTTCAACCTCAACCCGCGCGCCGCCTCGATCGATACGCCGCTGCATGCCTATGTGCCGAAGAAACATGTCGACCACATGCATCCGGACGCGATCATCGCGATTGCCGCCGCAAAAAACAGCCGCGAGCTAACGCGGAAAATCTTTGGCGACGACATCGGCTGGCTGCCGTGGAAGCGGCCGGGTTACGAGCTGGGCCTGTGGCTCGAAACATTCTGCCTGGACAATCCCGGCGCGCGCGGCGTGGTGCTGGAAAGCCATGGCCTCTTCACCTGGGGCGATACGGCCCGGGAATGCTACGAGACGACGGTCGAGATCATCAACAAGGCGATCGGCTGGTTCGAGGAAAACAACGTGGCTCCCGCCTTCGGCGGTGCGGTGAAGCCGGTGCTTCCCGCCACGGAACGTCGCGCGATTGCGGAAAAGCTGATGCCGGTCATCCGCGGCATGATCGGCCGGGACGAGAAGAAGGTCGGCCATTTCGACGATGGTGAGGCCGTGCTCGATTTCGTGACCTCGAAAAACCTTGCGCCGCTGGCGGCCCTCGGCACGAGCTGCCCGGATCATTTTTTGCGCACGAAGATTCGCCCGCTGGTCGTCGATTTCGACCCGGCAGAGCCGGATATCGACAGGACGCTTGCCGGCCTTGCCGATGCGATTGCCGCCTACCGCGCCGACTACGCGGCCTACTATGAGCGCTGCAAGCGGGACAACAGCCCGGCGATGCGCGATCCGAATGCCGTGGTCTATCTGGTGCCCGGCGTCGGCATGATCACCTTCGCCAAGGACAAGGCAACGGCGCGCACTTCCGGCGAATTCTATGTCAATGCGATCAATGTGATGCGCGGCGCTTCCGGCGTTTCCGATTATGTCGGCCTGCCGGAGCAGGAGGCCTTCGACATCGAATACTGGCTGCTGGAGGAGGCGAAACTCCAGCGCATGCCGAAGCCCAAGAGCCTGGCCGGCCGCATCGCGCTCGTCACGGGCGGGGCCGGCGGTATCGGCAGGGCGACCGCGGAGCGGCTGATGGCGGAGGGCGCCTGCGTGGTGCTCGCCGATATCGACGAGGCGGCGCTCGCCGCGGCGGAAAACGAGCTTGCCGGCCGCTACGGCAGGGATGTCGTGCGCTCGGTTTCGATGAACGTCACCGACGAAGCGCTCGTCGAAAAGAGTTTTGCCGACACGCTGGTGGAATTCGGCGGCCTCGACATCCTCGTCTCCAATGCCGGCCTCGCCTCTTCGGCGGTCATCGAGGACACGACGCTGGAGCTGTGGAACAAGAACATCGGCATTCTCGCGACGGGCTATTTCCTTGTCTCGCGCGAGGCGTTCCGCATCTTCCGCCGGCAGAAGGCGGGCGGCAACGTGGTCTTCGTCGCCTCCAAGAACGGCCTTGCCGCCTCCCCCGGCGCCTCGGCCTATTGCACGGCGAAGGCCGCGGAAATCCACCTTGCCCGGTGCCTGGCGCTGGAAGGCGCTTCGGAACAGATCCGCGTCAATGTGGTGAACCCGGACGCCGTGCTGCGCGGCTCGAAGATCTGGACCGGTGAATGGAAGGAGCAGCGCGCCGCGACCTACAAGACGGACGATCTCGAAGCGCATTACCGCGAGCGGTCCATGCTGAAGCTCTCGGTCTTTCCGGAGGATATCGCGGAAGCCATCTACTTCCTCGCCTCCGACATGTCGGCGAAATCGACCGGCAACATCATCAATGTCGACGCGGGCAATGCCCAGTCCTTCACGCGCTGAGGAATTTTGCCGATGACGATGATTTCCGAAGACGTTGTTTCGCGCGAAAACGACAAGCGGGTCGCCGATCTCAAGAGCGACTACGCGCATCTCGGCACACAGCTTGCCCGCCGCGGTGTCGATATCGATGCGGTGAAGCGAAAGGTCGCGGCCTATGCGGTGGCGGTGCCCTCCTGGGGCGTCGGCACCGGCGGCACGCGGTTTGCGCGTTTTCCCGGCGAGGGCGAACCGCGCAACATCTTTGACAAGCTGGAGGATTGCGCCGTCATCCAGGAACTGACCCGCGCCACGCCGACCGTCTCGCTGCACATCCCCTGGGACAAGGTGACGGACCTCAAGGCGTTGAAAGAAAGGGGCCATGCCCTCGGCCTCGGCTTCGACGCGATGAACTCCAACACCTTTTCCGATGCGCCGCAGCAGGAGCATTCCTACAAGTTCGGCTCACTGTCGCACGCCAATGCCGCGACGCGCCAGCAGGCCGTCGAGCATAATCTGGAATGCATCGCCATCGGCAATGCGCTCGGCTCCAAGGCGCTGACGGTGTGGATCGGTGACGGCACGAACTTTCCAGGGCAGGCGAATTTCACGAAAAGTTTTGAGCGCTATCTCGACGCGATGAAGGCCATCTACAAAGAGCTGCCGGAGGATTGGCGGCTGTTTACCGAGCACAAGATGTATGAGCCGGCCTTCTATTCCACCGTCGTGCAGGACTGGGGCACGAACTACCTCATCGCACAGGAGCTCGGCCCGAAAGCCCATTGCCTCGTCGACCTCGGCCACCATGCGCCGAACGTCAACATCGAGATGATCGTCGCCCGGCTGATCCAGTTCAGGAAGCTCGGCGGCTTCCATTTCAACGATTCGAAATATGGCGACGATGATCTCGACACCGGCTCGATCGATCCCTATCGCCTCTTCCTCGTCTTCAACGAGCTGGTGGATGCGGAAGTGCGGCAGACCGAGGGGTTTTCGCCGGCGCATATGCTCGACCAGAGCCACAATGTCACCGACCCGATCGAGAGCCTGATGCGCAGCGCCATGGAGGTCTGCCGCGCCTATGCGCAGGGCCTCATCGTCGATCGCGCGGCGCTCGCCGGTTACCAGGAGACGAACGACGCGCTGATGGCCTCAGAGACGCTGAAGGCCGGTTTTCGCACCGATGTCGAGCCGATCCTCGCCATGGCGCGGCTGGAGACGGGCGGCGCGATCGATCCGGTCGCGACGTTTCGCGCCGCCGGTTACCGGGCGAAGGTGGCGAGCGAACGGCCGGCGGTGGCAGGCGGCGGCGGCGGCATCGTCTGACACCGCGGAAGAGAAGTTTTCAGCCCCTCTTGCTTTCCGGAAAACGGCTGCCAGATTGAACAGGGACAGAATGAGACTGTCTAAGGGAGCATCGTATGGGCATTGAAAGCATTCTCGTTTTCCTCATCGTAGGCGCGATTGCGGGCTGGCTGGCCGGCCTCATCGTTTCGGGCTTCGGCTTCGGCCTGATCGGCAACATCGTCGTCGGCATCGTCGGCGCCTTCATCGCCGGCTATCTCTTTCCGGCCATCGGCGTCAGCCTCGGCAGCGGCATCATCGCCGCGATCATTCATTCCACGATCGGCGCGGTGATCCTGCTCGTGCTCATCAAGGTCATCAAGCGCGCCTGATCGCACGCCATGAAAGCGAAAAGGCCGTGGCGGTTCCCCGCCACGGCCTTTTCGTTTCAGTTGACGCTCACCGGCTTGGAGCGCATGCGCGAGACCGTCTCACGCTCGGCCCGCTTGCAGCGCATCGGCGGCAGGCCGCGATCCATCAGCGCCATATCCTCCAAGACCATGTCACCCATCTTCTTGAAAGCGCTGTCCAGCGCACCCGCGCGGTGGGCCGAGCGGACGAAGCCCTTCAGCCGGCGCACGGGATGGTCCGCCGGCAGCGGCTCCTCCGGATAAACGTCGCTTGCCGCAACGATATGGCCGGTCTCGACCGCCGCCATCAGCGCCGGGAAATCGACGACGTCTGCCCGGCTGAGCAGGATGAAGGCCGCGCCCTTGCGCATCGAGGCAAAGGCCTCCGCCCCGAGAAAACCCTTGTTCTCGCTTGTCACGGAGGCGACGACGAAAACAAAGTCGCTCATGGCCAGCACCTCGGAAAGCGAGGCGGGCTCGACCCCGACATCCCGCAGCATCGAGGGCGGCAGCCAGGGATCGAAGACACGGATTTTCGCGCGGAAGCCCGAGAGCACGCGGTTCAGCGCCCGGCCGAGATCACCGAAGCCGACGATGCCGATCTCGGAGCCGGAGAGGAGGCGCGCGGACCGGTTGCCGTCCCCGCCCCACAATTCCGTCCCCTCGCGGAAGGCGACATCGGCGTCGATCACGCCGCGGGCAAGGTTCAGCGCCATGGCAAGGCCGAGTTCGGCCACCGGCTCGGCAAAGACCTGGCCAGTGGTGACGACATGGATGCCGCGCTCGAACAGAACCTCATAGGGCATGTTGTTGAGGAGATTGCTCTCGACATTGAGGATCGCGCGCAGGTTCGGCATGCGCGCCAGCGTTTCGGCGGAAAGCGGCGGCTGTCCGAGGATATAGCGCGCCTGGCCGAGCACCGCGTCGCCAAGCCCGGCTATGTCTTCGGGATCGGCCTCGACAATACGATAGGCCCGGCGCAAAGCGGCCTCTGCCGCCGGGGTGAAGATGAGGTCCAGCGTGCGCGGTTCGGGCGCGCTGATCACCAGCGGCAGGCTTTCGTCGGTCATGGCTCCTCCGGATGAACGACCCCGGCCGGAACGGTCGGGGCATGAAAGGGCGCGCTACCAGTCGTAGCCGCGCAGGCTCCGCTCGCGCGACAGCGGCAGATAGCTGCCGCTCGAGGTCACACCGCCACGCGTACAGTTGTAGACCGTATGGCCCCATTGGCGTTTCGTGCTGTTTTCCGGCGGCGGCACATAGTGCGGGGAGCAGGAGACCGCTTCCTCGGCCTCGTCCTGCTCGGTCGTCACGACGCCAGGCAGATCATGGAAAACCTGTGCGCTGGCTACGGGCGTAAGCAGCATCGCGGCAAGAGCGGCAAGGACCAATCGTTTCGTCATGTCATCTTTCGGCAGCGGGGCCGATCCTTCGCAATCCATAAAGAAGTACCGCAGGCCGGAAACATGCGCTATAGGCCTGCGGACACAGAGACAGCTTAGATGGGGTTTTTCATGGCAAGTGCAATCCGGTATCACGAAGGTGATATCTCGGCGGCGGATGCGGCCCGTTATACCGGCGCGATCGCGATCGACACCGAAACGCTCGGCCTCATCCCGCGCCGCGACCGGCTGTGCGTCGTGCAGCTTTCGCCGGGCGATGGCAGCGCCGATGTCATCCGCATTGCCGCGGGCCAGAAGGACGCGCCGAACCTTGTCGCGATGCTGGAAGACCCGGCCCGCCAGAAGATCTTTCACTACGGCCGCTTCGATATCGCCGTTCTGTTCCACACCTTCGGCGTGACGACGACTCCGGTCTTCTGCACCAAGATCGCCTCGCGCCTGACGCGGACCTATACGGACCGGCATGGTCTGAAGGACAATCTGAAGGAAATGCTGGAAGTCGACATTTCCAAGCAGCAGCAGTCTTCCGACTGGGCGGCCGAGACTTTGTCGCCGGCGCAGCTCGAATATGCCGCATCCGACGTGCTGCATCTCCATGCCCTGCGCGACAAGCTGATGGCGCGCCTCGTGCGGGACGGCAGGCTGGCGCACGCGGAGGCCTGCTTCACTTTCCTGCCGACCCGCGCCAAGCTCGACCTGCTCGGCTGGGAGGAAACCGACATCTTCGCCCATAGCTGAGCCGCCCGTGCAGAACGGATGGCAACACCAGACCGGGCCGACGCTGGAACCGCTGCGCCGCCTGATCCGCGGCCGGCTTGAGACGTTCCCGCCCGGTCTTGCGGAATTCATCCTCTTCGGGCTGAAGCAGGCCTGGGCCTGCCTTTTCGGCGGGCTCATGCTGGGGCTGATCATCCTGACGAAACTCGTCTGGCAGCCCGACTGGCCGATCCATCGGTACGACGCGCTCTTCGTGATGGCGCTCGCCATCCAGGTGACGTTCCTCACGCTGAAGATGGAGACCTTCGAGGAAGCGAAGGTCATCCTCATCTATCACCTCGTCGGCACGGCCATGGAGATCTTCAAGGTCCAAATGGGCTCCTGGGTCTACCCGGAGGAGGCGATCATCCGTGTCGGTGGCGTGCCGCTGTTTTCCGGTTTCATGTATGCCTCGGTCGGCAGCTACATGGCGCGTGCCATCCGCATCTTCGACATGCGCTTCACTCATTATCCGCCCTTCTGGATGACGGCGCTGCTGGCGATCGCCATCTACGTCAATTTCTACCTGCATCACTTCATCATCGACATCCGCCTGGGGCTCTTCGCCGCGACGGTGCTGCTCTTCTGGCGCGTGCGCATCTATTACACCGTGGAGCAGAAGCCGCGCTGGATGCCGCTCGTCGTCGCGGCCTTCCTCACCTCCATCTTTCTCTGGATCGCCGAAAACATCGGCACGGCGACGGGGGTGTGGCTCTATCCGGGCCAGACGACCTGGCACATGGTGCCCTTCACCAAGCTCGGCTCGTGGTATCTCCTGCTCTATGTCAGCTTCGTTCTGGTGACGATCGTCTGCCGGCCGCAGCCGCCCGATACCCCCGAAAAGCCGCAGGCGCAGGCTTAACGCGCGGTTAATCCCCTGCAGCCTATTCTTCCGGCGAGACCGGAGGTTGCCATGCTGACACCCCTGCAAAGCGCGCAATCGACCGCCGCCGTCTCGGCGATGCAGTCGATCGTCGAAACGCTTGAGGAGCGCCGCCGCGAAGAGGCCGAGAAGGCCAGCGGACAGCCGAAAGACGACGCCCAGAAACAGGCGCATCTTCGCTCCGACGATACGACGCGGCAAGCCAATGCGCGCATCAACGAACATTTCTTCGGCAGCAATGCCCGCGGCGAGGAAACGCTCGCCAAGCTGATTTCCCGCTTCAGCGACACACTCGGCGTCACGCAGCAGGACGGCGAAGGCGCCCGCGCCTTTGCCCAGCGCCTGGCCGACCGGCTGGCGCTCGTCGACCAGATATCGCTTCCCGCCAAGGGCAGCACACTCGATGTCACGCTTCGCGGCCTCGGGACAACGCTCACGGCCGTCAAGCAGGCCATGGCGGGCCCGTCCGACGATGCGGCCGCCAACCTCGTCGCCCGCCTCGCGCTTACCGCCGGCGTCACGCAGGGCGAAGGCGAAGCGGATGCCGACTTCGAGCAGCGCCTCTCCGGCATGCTGACGCGCCTTCGCGGCGAGCTGCCGGAAGACGTGGCAACGCTCGAGAAGAAATCGGGCCTTGCCGATCTCGGCCTCAAGGCGGCCGATCTCATCGCGGCGATCCGCAACCCCTACGGCACCGAAGCCGAACGGGTGAAGGAGGCACTTACCGAAAAGGCCGAGACCGAAAAGGCGCTGACGCCGGAGATGCGCAAGGTGCTCGCCCGTCTGGAGGACGCGGCGAACCCGAAAACCATCGAGGAGCTGAAGCTCGACCGGACCCGGCGTGATCCGACCCGCATCGAGGATGCGGAAACGCGCAAGGAGCGCGAGGAGACGATCCGTTCGCTGGAAGCCGGCGAGAAGCTGGAGGACGTCCAGGAACTTCAGGACGCCGTCGGCCACGCCCATACCGACGCCAACCGCATACGGGAAGACAAGCGGCGGGGTGACCCGGCCGCGGCCGCGCTCGACACCATTCAGCTTCTCGCTGCCGGCGCGGAGACGACCCAGCTTGCCGGCAAGGCCCCCGCAAAGCAGACAGAAACCGGCGACGCCGACGGAATCCCCGCAGAAACCACAGGCGAAGCGGTCCGCAACCTCGATGCCGCCGGCGTGCGCGAGCAGGAAGAACGCGACGCAGCGCGCAAGGAAATCTTCGCACTGCGCGTCGACGACAACGGCATCTACGATCTCATCACCCGCCAGATCATCGCCCTGTAGCCGTCAGGTCTTGCGCCGCACGATGCCGAGCCGGGCAATCACTTCCGGCGGAATGCCGTAGCGGCGGATCGCGTCCTTCTGGCTTCGCAGGCCACACATTTCCCGCTGAATGAAGAAGGCCCAGACCTTGTCGGCCGCATCGTTGATGAGGTCTTCCCGTTCCGCCTCGCCACAGCCCGCAGCAAGGCGCGCGGCCAGCAGTTCCAGCGCCTTCTCCACCTTGAGCCCGTGCCGGCCGAGCGCGTCAGCCCGCTCCGACATCAGTTCGTATTCGAGAATATTGAGCCCCGTCTCCTTGCTGAAGGAGGGAGCGAGCGCTTGCGGCGAGCGAACGGTCATCTTTCGTCTCCAGTCACAGGACTCAAGATGGCGCGGCGAAGGCCTTGCCGCAAGGCCTCAGGCGGCGCGGGCGCGCACCGCCTCGAAGGTCCAGTCGACGAGGAGCTTGCCGTCGCGCCAGACGGGCTGCAGCAGGTTCTCGCGGCCAGCAAGCTGGTCGATGCGAGCGGCCTCAAGACCGCCGATACCCGCCACCACGGCCTGGCGCCCTGCCTTCGAAGCCTTGAGGTTCATCGTCGCCGGACGCTTGTAGACATCGTGCCAGGCGCCGTCGGCACCCTGCCTTGCATTGGCCTTCATGGCGAAGGAATAGGTGTCGCGGTTGACCTTCTGCAGCAACCCTGCCCCCATCCCGAAGGCGATGTTTTCCGCCGAGAAACCAAAGGCTTCCAGCCGGCCGAGGATGAGGCCGATATCGGCGGGCGAGATGCCGTCCCCCTGGATGACGCGCACGCTGTTGTCCAGCACCTTGTAGCCCTTGGCGTTAAGATGCGTGCCGAAGGCATAGGCAAGCTGGCGCACGACCTGAACCGGCGTTTCCACCGGGTCGCCGCTGTCCGGCCTGACGACGAGCGTGCCGCCGGCGGCCTGCACCCGATCCTTCAGCTGCTTGCCCCAGATCTCCGTGACGGCATGGTTGATGTCATAGCTGTCGGACACGACCGCATAGAGGCCCTTGTCGCCGAAGCGGTCGATCATGTTGCCATAGGCCTCGGCTTCGCGCTCCTGGCCCCACGAGGTCATGGTCGAATGCTCGGAGGCGGGAATGGAGAAACCGGCCATTTCGGCGCCGTAGTAGCGGCGCGCGAAGAGCACGGCGCTCACCGTATCGGTCCCCATGAAATTGACGAGATGCGCTGCCCCGCCAATGCCCGCCTGCTCGAAGCTGGTCGTGCCGCGCGCGCCAAAATCGTGCAGGCGGAAGGGAAGCACGTCGGCGGGATCGTCGCAGGTCTTTTCCAGGATCGGCTGGATGATCTGTTTCACCTTGCGGGAATTGGAGGCGACCGTGCTCGGATACCAGATGGCGCGCAGCAGCGCCGTCTCGATATAGGAGGTTAGCCAGTAGCAGTCGGGGTCGGTGTTCACCACCTGCGCGACCGGCACGCCGCGACGCACCAGCGTGCCCTCGGGCAGCGCCTCGATGAGCAGCGGCAGGAAGCCTCCATGTTCCGTGACGATATGCGTCCAGCCCGCGCGATTGAACGGCAGGCCATGCGCCGTGACGATGCCCTCGGCCTCGTCCACATCCGCCATCGTCACCGGTTTCGACAGATACTCCTTGAGAAACATCTGGAGGCCGAAGAACAACACTTCCGCGTGCTCGGAATGGCCACGCGCCTCGACATAGGAGGAAATGGCGCGCGTTTCCGGCGGATATTGCAGATAGTGACTGAACTTGTAGCTGTCGGTGTTGAGGATGAGGTTGGTGAGGTTCATCAAGGGTCTCCGCCGCATCCGCGGCCGACGAACGGGCGGCGGCGCAACAGTGCCGCGAAGATTTACGCGAGCTGAGCATAAGGGGCAAGGGCCGCCGCGCGGGACAATTCGAGGTGGGCAATGCTGCATCGCGAAGCACGACTCCACGCATTAGCAATTCGTTAACCATAAAATGCCAATTGTAATTTATGGAAAGTTGTTCGGAGTTTCGGGCTCGCCCGTCCGGCACAGCCGTGTGGTTCCGTGCCTGCCGGGTTGCGTCCCGCCTCCCTCGTACCTGCCCGGCTCGTCCGGGCCGAAAGCTCACCAGCTCGCAGCGTCGCGCATGATGCGCCATCCGAAGGAAGATGGATCATTGGCAGACCTTGCGATGCGGATGACATCGGCAGGGAGAACAGGAGGCAGGCATGCTGCCGCGTATGGCAACGACGACCGATACCGTGCAGCCCTCCCTTGCCGTTCCGGCAGGCGCATCGGTCGAGGCCGCCGCCAGGCCGCAGCTTTCTGCCGCTGCCCTTGCCAACCTCAGGGCGGAAGTGCTGTTGCGCCTCATCGAAACCATGCTGAAGCATATGCCGCGCACCGGGGAGGCAAACCCGGGCCGCGATCTTCTCGAAACCTTGCTTGCCGTGCTGAAGGCGCTGCCCGGCCGGGAGGCAGAAGATGGCCGAAAGCTCGCCGATCTTCTCGCCAAGCTGCCGCCGGAGCTTCGTCCGAGCGTCGAAAAGCTCATCAGCACCGTGCTCTCCTCCATGCCGACGCGCAGCCTCGTCGAGGTGTTGCGCAACCCGAACGGGCCAGAGGCGCAGAAACTTGCCACCCTGCTTTCCGCAAGCCTCAAGGCCGACACGCCGGCGCACCGGCCCATGGAAAGCCAGCAGAAGCCACTTGGGCTGAACGCCCAGCAGCTTGCCGCAGTCGGGCGTCATAGCCCGCAGCAAGCTGGCCAGCCGGCACAGCTTCTCGGCGATGCCCGTGCCCTGCAGACGATGTTGAAGCGCATCTTCGACTTCGACGGCGGCAAATCGCGCCCGGCAACGGCCCGGGCGCTCGAGACCGCCGCCGGCCGTCTCGCGCTTGACGGCCCTACCCCGCTGCCCGCTGGGGAAAACGCCACGGCGCGCAGCGCTCAGCCCGCGTCGACACCGACGGGCAAGGCTGGCCATCCGCTGCCCGTCGAGGCCACGGAAGCGGCGCTGCGCCACGAGGACGTCGAGGGAAGCGAGAAGGCAACACCAGCCGCAAAGCGGGAAGACGTCCCGGTCAAGGCGCAGGTCGCCAATGCAGCCGGACAGGCCCTGGCCCGCAGCATTTTGCAGGCCGTCGCCCGCGATATGACGCCGGCCTTGCTGATGCCGGCCGTCGCGCAGATGCTGGAGAACCTGACGCCGGAAGAGGCGAATTTCATCCGCTCCCTCCTGGAACGCCCGCTCGGCCCCGCGGACGACCCGGCTCCTGCCCTCTTCGGGACCGACGGCAGCGAAGAAGCCCAAGCGGTCGCCGAGGCCGGCAAGGCCCGTACCACACCGTCCCAAGCGACACCCACCCAGCCGGTGCAGACCGCAGAGCCGGACGACACCCTTGCGATGCCGCAGGCCCGCGAGGCGCTGCATGCCCTTCAGGCGGCGCTGGCCGATGTGACGCCGGAAAGGCTGCTTTCGGCCGTCACCCTGCGCGAAGGCATACCGCTCGCCTTCGTGCCCTATCTGCCGGCCGAGGAGGACCTCGACTGGCCCGAGGGCCGCGAACGGGGCGAGGAGGACGAGAGCGCGAACAAAGAGCATGGCGACGAGGAGCAAGCCGGCGGCGAGGCGGGCGAGGACGCCACCTTCAACGCCGACGGCGAAGAACCCGAGGCCGCCGACATGGCGAAGCGCCGCGAAAAGACCGCAGAAATGGTCGGCGTCATCGAGCCGGGCCTCGTCTTCTACCAGAAGCTCGGCGACTACTGGACCTGAGCAAAGCTCAAAAGAAAAACCCGCGGAGATCGCTCTCCGCGGGTTCTTGATGTCGAGATAAGCGAAAGGCTTATTCGGCGTTGTTGCGGTTCTTCAGAGCCGCGCCGAGGATGTCGCCGAGCGAAGCGCCCGAGTCGGACGAACCGAACTGTGCGACAGCTTCCTTCTCTTCGGCGATTTCGAGCGCCTTGATCGAAAGCTGGATCTTGCGATCCTTCTTCGAGAAGTTCAGGACGCGCGCATCGACGGTCTGGCCGACCGAGAAACGCTCCGGACGCTGTTCGTCACGGTCACGCGACAGGTCGCCACGGCGGATGAACGACGTGATGTCCTCGTGGTTGACGAGCTTCACTTCGATGCCGCCATCGTTGATCGCGATGACTTCAGCCGAAACGACGGCGTTCTTGCGCAGATCGCCGGACGCAGCGGCGTCGCCGACCGAGTCCTTGCCGAGCTGCTTGATGCCGAGCGAGATGCGCTCCTTGTCGACGTCCACATCCAGAACGACAGCCTTGACGACGTCGCCCTTGTTGAACTCCTCGATGACCTGCTCGCCCGGACGGTTCCAGTCGAGGTCGGAGAGGTGAACCATGCCGTCCACGTCGCCGTCGAGGCCGATGAACAGGCCGAATTCGGTCTTGTTCTTGACTTCGCCTTCGACTTCCGTGCCAGCCGGGTGGCTGTGCGCGAAGGCCTGCCACGGGTTCTCGAGGGTCTGCTTGAGACCAAGCGAGATGCGGCGCTTCGTCGGGTCGACTTCGAGAACGACCACGTCGACTTCCTGGCTCGTGGACAGGATCTTGCCGGGGTGAACGTTCTTCTTCGTCCAGGACATTTCGGAGATGTGGATCAGGCCTTCGATGCCCGGCTCCAGCTCGACGAACGCACCGTAGTCGGTGATGTTCGTGACCGTACCGGAGATCTTCTTGCCGGTCGGGTACTTGGTGCCGATGCCATCCCACGGATCCGACTCGAGCTGCTTCATGCCGAGCGAGATGCGGTGGGTTTCCTGGTTGATGCGGATGATCTGAACCTTGACCTGCTGGCCGATGGACAGGATCTCCGACGGATGGTTGACGCGGCGCCAGGCCATGTCGGTGACGTGCAGCAGGCCGTCGATGCCGCCGAGGTCAACGAACGCACCGTAATCGGTGATGTTCTTGACGACGCCGTCAACAACCTGGCCTTCTTCGAGGTTCTGAACGATTTCAGAACGCTGCTCGGCGCGCGACTCTTCGAGAACCGTACGGCGCGAAACGACGATGTTGCCGCGACGCTTGTCCATCTTGAGGATTTCGAAGGGCTGCGGGTTGTGCATGAGCGGGGTGACGTCGCGGATCGGACGGATGTCGACCTGCGAACGCGGCAGGAAGGCAACGGCGCCGTCGAGATCGACGGTGAAACCACCCTTGACCTGGTTGAAGATGACGCCTTCGACGCGCTCGCCGGCTTCGAACTTGACTTCGAGCTTGGCCCAGCTCTCTTCGCGGCGAGCCTTTTCGCGCGACAGAACAGCTTCGCCGAGAGCGTTTTCGATGCGCTCGACGTAAACTTCGACTTCGTCGCCGACCTTCAGCGTGCCGTCCTTCGACTTCGCGCCGAATTCCTTCAGCGGGACGCGGCCTTCAACCTTGAGGCCGACGTCGACGATGGCAACGTCCTTTTCGATCGCGGTAACGATGCCCTTGGCGACATAGCCTTCGGCGAGATCGTTAGCGGCGAAGGATTCCTGCAGAAGGGCTGCGAAATCTTCGCGCGTGGGGTTTGCTTGAGACATTGAAACTCCTGGTGTGCCTGTGGGGCACGGGCGCCGGGGGTTAGCGTTGATGAGGAACGAGGCTATGCCCGCTGCCCTTGAGGCAGCAAATCCGGCGCGGGGACAGGCCTTGTTCTATGCTGGTGCAATTCCGGAAGGAAAAGCTAGTGCTTCAATGCGGCGTCGATGATCGACTTGGCCGCCGAAAACGCCGCCTCTATACCCATTTCCGAGGTATCAAGCAAGTGCGCATCATCGGCCGGTTTCAACGGGCTGTCCGCCCGACCCATGTCGCGCGCGTCCCGCCGGCGGATGTCGTCGAGGATCGTCTCGAAATCGGCCACCCCACCATTGCCGAGGATTTCGTCATGGCGGCGCCTGGCGCGCACCTCCGGCGAAGCCGTGACATAGAGCTTCACTGCTGCATCCGGGCAGACGACCGTGCCGATATCGCGCCCATCGAGCACCGTGCCCGGCTCGCGCGCCGCAAAGCCGCGCTGCGCCTCGACCAACGCGCGGCGCACGGATGGCATGACCGCGATCTTGGAGGCCGCCTCACCGATGTCATGAGCGGACAGCACCGCCCGGTCGAGCCCGCCGAGATCAAGCGTGCGCGCCACCTCGGCCGCGACAGCCTCGTCATCGAGCGGCAGACCGCGATCGATGAGCGCCTTGGCCGTCGCGCGATAGGTCAGGCCCGTATCGAGGTGATGAAAGCCATAATCCTCCGCAATCCGGCGCGACAGCGTACCCTTGCCCGCGGCAGCCGGTCCGTCGATGGCGATTGTGAAAGTCATTCCGTCACCTGAAAATGGATGTGATCGTCATGGCGCGCAGCCCGGCAGCCCTGGAACCGCACGTACGGATGGGCGACACCGAGGCGTGCGGCCAGGTGCGGCTCAATGAAAATCCGTTCCACACCGAATTCCGGTCCCTCCAAGGCAAGCCAGCGCAAGGCTGCACCCGTTCTAGCATCGTCCAGCATCCATGCAGGAAAAAACCCTTGCAGAAACCCCATGTTCCACCGAAGTGTCAAGAGATCGTCACGTTCGGTACATGGCAATGATGCGCCGGGCACAGGTTCTTCGAAGGCGAAGTAGCCGATCGGTGAGCGCGCAGCCCTGTTCAGCGGCGTGCCCTTCTCATCGCGATAGTAAAACGCAATGTCGAGCTTGCGTCCGTCATCGTGCGACAGATGGGGCAGAAGCGGGAAACCGTCCAGAAACGGAAAATTGGCGTCGAGAACAAGCGTGACAGTCCCGGGGAACTCCAGAGCCATAGCCGCCGAGAGCGCTTCTGCAGCGCGCTTGGCCTCAACGGTGACGAAGTTGCGACGCAGCGCGCAATAAAGCGGGGACTGGACTTGCAGGCTGCCACTCCCGAAACAGGACAACGGCACACGACCGAAAAGAGGTGCCGTAAGTGCCGCAGCGGTCGTTGCCGAAACATACACCGACAGGAAAATCGCACGACGAGCCGAGAGCCGGGTAACCTCGCCCCGCCGGGCCAGCCAACGCCCGGCGAGGTACACGGCGCCGCCAATCTGCGTGAGCGCGGTCAAAAGAGAAAAGACAAGCGCGACGCGCAACGCCCTCGCGCCGATTCCCTTCAAGCCGACACTCCTTTATTCGATCTTCGCGCCCAGCCCCGCCATCAGGTCCATGAACTCCGGAAAGCTCGTGGCGATCATCGTCGCGTCGTCCACCGTAACGGGGTTTTCCGAGACGAGGCCCATGACGAGGAAGCTCATGGCGATACGGTGGTCGAGATGGGTGGCAACGGCGGCGCCCGAGGCGTTGCCGAGGCCCTTTCCATCCGGGCGGCCGCGCACGATCAGCGAGGTTTCGCCCTCGTCGCAATCGACGCCGTTGAGCTTCAGGCCGACCGCGACGGCCGAGAGACGGTCGCTTTCCTTGACGCGAAGCTCTTCCAGGCCGTTCATGACCGTCGTGCCTTCGGCGAAGGCGGCTGCGACGGCAAGGACGGGATATTCGTCGATCATCGACGGCGCGCGGTCTTCCGGCACTGTCACGCCCTTGAGCTCAGAAGAGCGCACGCGCAGGTCCGCGACATCCTCGCCGCCGGCAAGGCGCGGGTTCAAGACTTCGATGTTTGCGCCCATTTCCTGCAGCGTCAGGATGAGGCCGGTGCGGGTCGGGTTCATCAGCACGTTGAGAATGGTGACATCAGAGCCCGGCACAAGCAGCGCCGCGACCAGCGGGAAGGCTGTCGAGGACGGGTCGCCCGGCACATCGATGACCTGACCGGTGAGTTTTCCCTGGCCTTCGAGGCGGATCGTGCGCACGCCGTCCGTATCCGTCTCGACGGTGAGGTTGGCGCCAAATCCCTGCAGCATCTTTTCGGTATGGTCACGTGTCATGATAGGCTCGATGACCGTGGTGATGCCGGGCGTGTTGAGGCCGGCGAGCAGCACGGCGGATTTGACCTGCGCGGAGGCCATCGGCACGCGATAGGTGATCGGCGTCGGCGTCTTCGGCCCGCGCAGCGTGACCGGCAGGCGGTCGCCGTCGGCGGACGTCACCTGCACCCCCATTTCGCGCAGCGGATTGAGGACGCGGCCCATCGGGCGCTTGGTCAGCGAGGCGTCGCCGATGAAGGTGGAATCGAAATCATAGACGCCGACGAGGCCCATGGTGAGGCGGCAGCCGGTGCCGGCATTGCCGAAATCAAGCGGCGCCTCGGGCGCAAGCAACGCGCCGTTGCCGACGCCGTTGATGATCCAGGTGTCGCCCTCCTTGCGGATCTTGGCGCCCATGGCCTGCATGGCCTTGCCCGTATTGATCACGTCCTCGCCTTCGAGCAGGCCCGTGATGCGCGTCTCGCCGCTGGCAAGGCCGCCGAACATGAAGGAGCGGTGGGAAATCGACTTGTCGCCGGGGATGCGGACGGTCCCGGACAGGCCGGAGGATTTGCGGGCGGTTGCGGGCCGTGCACTGGCGCCATGCGACATGGTCGTCTTCCTTATATACATCCACGGCTCCCCGGAGAGGATCGCCCGGGGAGAACGCGGGCTTGCTATCACAAACGATTTAAAGCGTCATCATCCCGGCGAAAAACATTCGTCGTGCCGCCCCCTCAGCGCCTGCTCCATGTCCGGCCCAAAGTTAGGCTTTGACAGGATTGCCCAAGACGATTAAGGGGACCGGCTAATCATTTTACCGTTCAACGCGCCGGAACCCCGGCCCCGCCGGAAACATACGGCACAGAGAAGGCTTTGACTGTGGCAAAAGCGGAACTCGGAACCAAACGCATCGACCCGGAAACCGGCAGGAAATTCTACGACCTGAACCGCGACCCGATCGTTTCCCCCTACACGGGCAAGTCCTATCCGCTCTCCTTCTTCGAGGAAACGTCGGCAGCCGCCGTCCTTGAGAAGGACGAGGACGAGGACGTGAACGAAGTCGATACCGAGAACACGGAAGTCGAGCTCGTTTCGCTTGAGGATGCCGACGAGGATGCAGCAGGCGGCGACGACCTGCCGGACCTCGGCGACGACGACGTCGAGATCGACGGCGACGAGGACGATACGTTCCTCGAACAGGACGAAGACGACGACGATGACGACATGTCCGGCCTCATCGGCGTGACCGGCGACGAAGACGAAGCATAAGAGTTTGATTTTCCGGCCGGTTTCAAAAAAATCGGCCGGATTTCATTTTTCGGCTTGCCATCTCCGAAACCCGGAAGTAATAAGCCGCCACACCGAACGGCAACGCCGCTTCGGTTCCCGGAAACCGGCTCTGCCGGACCCGTTATGGGGCTATAGCTCAGCTGGGAGAGCGCTTGCATGGCATGCAAGAGGTCAGCGGTTCGATCCCGCTTAGCTCCACCAAACCTTCCTCAGGATTGACAGGCTGAACCTAAGGCTGCTCGCGCGTGCCTGGCACTTCACGCTGGTCGGCATCCTCCAGGTCCGTCTTTACCAGGAAGGCATCCGTGTGTTCGCGGACGGCTTCGCGCAGGGCGGCGAGGTTCGGAACGTCGTCACCCTCGATCTCTCCGTCCCCTTGGTCGATTTCCCGTTCCGCCTGGTACCAGTGGTCATCAGGCTTGCCCTCAGGCCGACCCTGCTGCAGCCAGAGCTCGTGGGCACGCTTGCGGATTTTCTCTTCGCGATCGTCGGTCATGGACTGGCTCCCTTCCGTTTTTGCGACAACGGCGGAGGGGAGAAGATGTTCCGGGGCTCCGCCCTCGCCTCCAGTCCATTATGTCCCCGCTTGCGCAGTTCAGGAAGCGCGAATAAGCATGTCCTGCCGCGCGTCTCTGGCATGACGCACGCCTTGTCGGGGGACAATCATGAGCTTTACGGAAACGACGACCACGTCCTGGTTCTCCAGGCTGAAGGGGGCGCTGATCAAGATCGTGGTCGGCTTCATCCTTCTCATCGCCTGCATCTGGCTCCTGTTCTGGAACGAAGGCCGGTCGGTGAAGACCTATCGGGCGCTCGTCGAGGGCGCGGGTCTCGTCGTCTCCGTCGATAATGGCAGCGTGGATCCGGCGAATGACGGCAAGCTCGTGCACATTTCCGGACCGGTGAAGCCGGTCGGCGTGCCGGAGGACGACGTGCTCGGCATTTCAGCCGAAGGGGCGGCCGGGCTCGAACGCATCGTCGAGATGTACCAGTGGGTGGAGACCTCGAAATCGGAGACGCGCAAGCAGCTCGGCGGCAGCGAGGAGACGGTCACCACCTATTCCTACCACAAGGAATGGAAGCGCAACGAGGTCAGCTCCGGCAGCTTCCGCCAGTCGGGCCACGACAACCCGCAAAAGCCGATCGACGATGCAAGCTTCCCGGTGGAATCGGCAACCATCGGCGCCTTCAGCGTGGACGGTCGCGCCGTTGCGCGTCTTGGCGATGAACGGCCCGTGCCGCTCACCGCGCTGGACGTGAACCGGGTGGGCGAGGCCGTGGCACTCGGCAAGCCCGTCTCGACGATCGCCGGCCAGGCCGTCTTCTCGTTCAATCCCGAGGATCCGCAGGTCGGCGACATCCGCATCCGCTTCGAGCGTTCCGACATTGCCGAGGCGAGTTTCGTCGGCGCCCAGCGCGGCAGCGGCCTGACACCCTACAAGACGACCAACGGACGCGACCTCTTCCTCAGCGATGCCGGTCTCGTCGATGCGGCCGCCATGTTCGATGCGGCGCAGAGCGAGAACACGATCATCACCTGGCTGGTGCGGGTCGGCGGGCTTATCGGCATCTTCATCGGCTTCGCCTTCATCCTGTCGATCCTCGGCGTCATCGCGGACGTCGTGCCCTTCGTCGGCTCCATCGTGCGCTTCGGCACGACGGCGATCGCCCTTATTCTCACGCTGCTGATCGGGCCGGCGGTCATCGCCATTGCCTGGATCGCCTACCGCCCGCTGATCGCCATCGCGGTTCTCGCGGCCGGCGTTGCGTTGGCGGCAGGCATCCTCTATCTGCGGCGCGGCAAGGCGGCGGCGACGGCACCTGCCCTCGGGCGGGCCTGAGACCGGCGCGGACACGGCAACGAACAGTGGTGGGTAGCGCGTGACCTATTACGCCTCGAAGATCTTCTGGCTGGCAGCCCAGCCCCTGTCGCTTGCGCTTCTGTTGCTTGCTTTCGGCCTTCTGGCCGGGTTTTTGAAATGGAACCGTGTCCGAGCGGCGGCGAGCGGGCTCGCCGCTCTCGTGCTTTTCGTGACGCTGTTCACCACGACGGGCTCTGTCCTCCTGCAAGTGCTGGAAGATCGTATTCCAAGGGCGGAATTGCCCGCCGGCGGCCCTACCTGCATCATCATGCTCGGCGGCGGCATCGAGGCGGAGGTGATTGCGGCACGCGGCGGCTTCGAGATGAACCAGGCGGCTGACCGCTTCATCGAAACGCTGCGGCTGGCGCGGGAATTTCCGGCTTCGCGGATCCTCATTTCCGGCGGTGACGGCTCGCTGAGCGGCAGCTACGAGGGCGATGCGGCAGTGGCAACGCGCTTCTTCGAAGCCTTCGGTGTGCCCGCAGACCGGCTCATCCGCGAGACCGAATCCCGCACGACCTTCGAGAATGTCGCGAACACGAAAGACCTGCTCGCCGTAAACGGGCTGGATCGCTGCCTGCTGGTGACCTCAGCCTTCCATATGCCGCGCTCGGTCGGCCTGTTCAGCAAGCTCGGTCTCGAGGTTCTGCCCTGGCCGACGGATTTCCGCACGACGGGCCATGCCGGCCTGGCACTCGATTTCACCCAGCCCTCAACCAACAGCCAGCTGACAACGACGGCGCTCCGGGAATGGACGGGGCTGCTGCTCTACTATTTCGCCGGCCGCACCCACGCGCTCTTCCCGCAATAGGCCCTATTTCTTCGAGATCGTATCGAACTGGGCGCCGCGCACGCGGATGGTCATGATGCAATACTCTGAATCGTCCCGCCCGCAGCTTGCGGCATTGGCCTTCAGCTCCAGCACCATGTTGCCGTAGCGCTTCTTCATCTCGTAGCCGTAGAGATCGGCATTGGCGGCGAGGAAATAGCCGCCTTCCGCGACCTGGATGTAGAACTCATGGGGGCAGCCGACATTGCCGCAGAGGCCACCCGGCGTGCCGTCGCAATTGACGGCGCCGAGATTGAAGATCGCGTCGACGATGCCGTCATTGTTGAAATCGACGTTGTCGGCAAAATCCTCGCCGAAGATCGGCGCCTTGCAGCGCTTGGCGACCTCTGCCTCGACGGCCGCATGCGCATCCGGCACGATCTCCGCCGCACGGACCGGCAGGATGGTCGAAACCAGCGCGGCGGCGAGAAGTGCAAGGGTTCTGATGCGGATGGCCATCTGTCAAACCTTTCCATGGCGGGCGATTCGGTCAATATGCGGACGGGCCGGCGCCGCGCCTGATTCTGCCCGGGCGTACGGGCGCGCACTCTAGCGCAGGAAAGCTGTCGCGAGGCTTGGCGGCGAAGGAGGAATGCGTGTCGATCCTGGAACTGCTCGACTACACGGGCGTCGCCGTCTTTGCCGCCACCGGCGCGCTCTCGGCCTCGCGCAAGCAGCTCGATATCATCGGTTTCCTCTTCCTTGCCGCTGCGACGGGCATCGGCGGCGGCACGTTCCGCGACGTCATCCTCGGCGCGACACCGGTCTTCTGGGTGGTGAACCCGACCTATCTCATCGTCTGCATCGCAGTTGCGCTTGTCGTCTTCGTGCTGGCGCACCGTATCGAGTCGCGCTACCGCCTGCTGCTCTGGCTCGATGCCATGGGTGTCTCGGCCTATTGCGTGATGGGCGCGGCAAAGGGCCTTGCGGCCACCGGCTCGCCGACGGTGGCTATCACGACGGGCGTGCTCACCGCCAGCTTCGGCGGCATCCTGCGCGATCTTCTGGCGGGCGAGCCCTCCGTGCTGCTGCGGCCGGAAATCTACATCACCGCGGCGCTGATCGGCGCGGCGGGCTTTACGGCGGCGAGCGTAGCGGGCGCACCTCTCTGGATCGCGTCCGCCATCGGCATCGGCGCCGCCTTCATCGTGCGCGGCGGGGCGCTGCGCTTCGGCTGGTGCTTTCCGGTCTACAAGCCGCGGCCGGGGCGGCATCCGGACGACGTGATGTGAGGCGCAATCCCGCGATCAGGCCTTCTTCGGGCGCAGGCGGATGATCACGTCAACGTGAGCGATCTCCATGCCCTCGGGCGGCTCCGGCAGGTTGCCGATGGCGATGTTGCTCACGGGAATGTCGAGCACGTGGTTCTCGCCCTCCACGAAGAAATGGTGATGGTCCGACACGTTGGTGTCGAAGTAGGTCTTCGAGCTTTCGACCGCCAGAACCCGGATGAGACCGGCCTCGGTGAACTGGTGCAGCGTGTTGTAGACGGTCGCCAACGATACCGGAACGCCGGCCGTGACGGCCTCTTCGTGCAGCTCTTCCACCGTCAGGTGACGGTCGCCCTTGGCGAAGAGCAGGTCCCCGAGTGCCACACGCTGGCGCGTCGGGCGCAGGCCGCAATGGCGCAGGCGCTCTTCGATGGGCATCTCGTGTGCATGCGTCATGGGCGACGGATCCGCTTGTCTGGCCTTGAACAACAATCTTGAACTTTCGATATAACTTTACGAGCGTCGGGATTCAATAGGATTACGGCGGCCTGAAGGCCCTCAACATGCGGAAAAACCGGGGCCTTTGCTATTGTCACGGCAATTTGCGCTGGCTGTCACCGCTGGCATCATGTATGCGGACAGCTGAATGAACGTCCCGCCCGAAGAAGGCGGGGCGACAAAAAGGAGAAGGGCCGGGTGCTTCAATTCGTGCCACACCTTCTCTAAATCTAACGCAGATCAAGCGTTGTTCAGACCGGGGATGAAACATTCGATGACGACCAGGCAATCCAGCTACAACTACGAGGAAATTCTGCGCTGCGGCCGCGGTGAGCTGTTCGGCCCCGGCAATGCCCAGCTTCCTCTGCCACCCATGCTGATGGTCCACCGCATCACCGATATTTCCGAGACCGGCGGCGCCTTCGACAAGGGCTATATCCGCGCCGCATACGACGTGAAGCCCGATGACTGGTATTTCCCCTGTCACTTTCAGGGCAATCCGATCATGCCCGGCTGCCTCGGCCTCGACGGCATGTGGCAGCTGACCGGCTTCTTCCTCGGCTGGTTGGGCGAACCCGGCCGCGGCATGGCGCTGTCGACCGGCGAAGTGAAGTTCAAGGGTATGGTCCGCCCCCACACGAAGCTGCTCGAATACGGCATCGACTTCAAGCGTGTCATGCGTGGCCGCCTCGTGCTCGGCACGGCGGACGGCTGGCTGAAGGCCGACGGCGAGACCATCTATCAGGCGACCGACCTGCGCGTCGGCCTGTCGAAAGACAAGGAAGCTTAAGGCGGCGCGAAAGCCACCGAAAGCCTGAGGGCGGCGCAAAGCCGCCTTCACAACGAGACGTTCTAGAAAAGGTCGGAAACATGAGACGGGTAGTTGTCACGGGTCTGGGGATCGTATCCTCCATCGGGAACAATGCGGACGAAGTGACGGCGTCGCTGCGCGATGCGCGCTCGGGCATCAGCTTCTCGCAGGATTTCGCCGACCATGGCTTCAAGTGCCAGGTCTGGGGCGCGCCCAACATCGACACGAGCGAGCTTGTCGATCGCCGCGCTGCCCGCTTCCTCTCGCAGGGCGGTTCATGGAACCACGTTGCCATGAAGCAGGCGATCGCCGATTCCGGCCTGGAAGAGGCGGACTACGCCGCCAACGAGCGCGCCGGTATCATCATGGGTTCGGGCGGTCCTTCCACCCGTACGCTGATCGAGGCTGCCGAGATCACGCTGAAGAACAATTCGCCCAAGCGCATCGGCCCGTTCGCCGTGCCGAAGGCGATGTCCTCGACGGCATCGGCGACACTCGCCACCTGGTTCAAGATCCACGGCGTCAACTACTCGATCTCGTCGGCCTGCTCGACCTCTGCGCATTGCATCGGCAATGCCGCGGAAATGATCCAGTGGGGCAAGCAGGACATCATGTTCGCCGGCGGCCACGAAGACCTCGACTGGACCATGTCGAACCTCTTCGACGCCATGGGCGCCATGTCCTCCAAGTACAACGACACGCCCGCGACGGCCTCGCGCGCCTATGACGTCAGCCGCGACGGCTTCGTCATCGCCGGTGGCGCCGGCGTGCTGGTGCTGGAAGAATACGAGCGTGCGAAGGCCCGCGGCGCAAAGATCTATGCGGAAATCGTCGGCTACGGCGCAACCTCCGACGGCTACGACATGGTTGCCCCGTCAGGCGAAGGTGCGATCCGCTGCATGCGTCAGGCGCTTTCCACCGTGAAGGGCGATGTCGATTACATCAACACGCACGGCACTTCGACGCCTGTCGGCGATTCCAAGGAGATTGGTGCGATCCGCGAAGTCTTCGGCGACAGGATCCCGCATATCCAGTCGACAAAGTCGCTGACCGGCCACTCGCTGGGCGCGGCCGGCGTGCAGGAATCGATCTACGGTCTGCTGATGATGCAGGCCGGCTTCATCGGCGAAAGCGCGCATATCACCGAGCTCGACCCGGAATTCGACGGCGTGCCGATCGTGCGCAAGCGCATCGACAACGCCAAGATCGACACGGTTCTTTCCAACTCCTTCGGCTTCGGCGGCACGAACGCCACGCTGGTCTTCCAGCGCCACAACGGATGACGTCAATGACGGGGATCATGAACGGCAAGCGCGGCCTCATCATGGGGGTCGCGAACAACCATTCCATCGCGTGGGGGATCGCGCAGAAACTGGCCGATCAGGGCGCGGAACTCGCCTTCACCTATCAGGGCGAAGCGCTCGGCAAGCGCGTCAAGCCGCTCGCCGCCGAACTCGGCTCGGATTTCGTCATTCCCTGCGACGTCGAGGACATCGCTTCGGTGGATGCGACGATCGAGGCGATCAAGGAGAAGTGGGGCAAGCTCGATTTCGTCGTGCACGCCATCGGCTTTTCCGACAAAAACGAACTGAAGGGCCTCTACGCCGATACCTCGCGCGACAACTTCTCGCGCACGATGGTCATCTCATGCTTCTCCTTCACGGAGATCGCCAAGCGCGCGGCTGAGCTGATGACGGACGGCGGCGCGATGCTGACGCTGACCTATGGCGGCTCCACGCGCATCATGCCGAACTACAACGTCATGGGCGTCGCGAAGGCAGCGCTCGAAGCCTCCGTACGCTATCTGGCCGGCGACTATGGGCCGCAGGGCATTCGCGTCAACGCCATCTCGGCCGGCCCGATCCGCACGCTCGCCGGCGCCGGCATTTCGGACGCTCGCGCCATGCTGTCCTGGCAGCAGAAGAACGCGCCGCTGCGCCGCACCGTCACCATCGAGGATGTCGGCAATTCGGCGCTGTATCTGCTTTCGGACCTGTCGAGCGGTGTTACCGGTGAGATCCACTACGTGGACTCCGGCTACAACATCACCTCCATGCCGACGCTGGAGCGTCTGGCAAAGGCCGACAGCGAGTAACCAAAGACGGCGCGATGTCTCGGACTTCGCGCCGTTTTCCTTCGTCAGAGCACCATCAGCACGACGACGAGCAGGAGCACGGCGGCCAGAACGCCGAGGAACAGCGCCTGCACGCGGTTGTTCATTTCCAGTGGCTTTCTCTCGGCTCCACGCTTCAGGAACGCCAGCGGCACCTCGGAGGTCGGCGTATGCCCCTCCCCTTCCTTCACATCCTTGGCGATGACTTCCGCCACATCTTCGGTAATTGGTGGCCTTGCAGGTCCAAAAGCCATTGCGGGTCTCCTGAACTGAAACGGTTCGGGAATGGTGAACCTGTTTCGGCCAATTGGCAATGCGACCTATTCTCCCAAGACGGGCAGCAGCGACAGCACCAGAAGCAGCGCCATCACCCGGTTGAACACCCTCAGGCTGCGCGCGCTGGCAAGGAACCGGCCCGCACCGACGCCGATGCCGGCCCAGGCCAATGTGCTCGCCAGCGTCGCACCGCCGAAAATAACGGCAAAGGCGGCGGGTACGGCGAGGCCTTGAGCAGCGCTACCGCCATAGGTGACGACAGCGCCGGCCACCATCACCCAGAGCTTCGGATTGACGAGTTGCAGCAGCGCGCCCTCGACGAAGGTAAACGGCCGACGCCGATCGCCCTCCCCCGTCACCCCGACCGGCGCGGTGGCGATGCGCCAGGCGAGCCACAGCAGATAGGCGACGCCGACCCATTTCAGCACCAGGTGCACACGCGGCTCGGAGACGATGGTTCCCCCTGCCGCGGCGACAGCGAAGATGATGGCCGCCACGCCGGCACCCATTCCGACGGCCACCGGCAACGTCCGACGGAAACCATGGTTGGCCCCCGAGGCTGTCACCATCGTATTGTTCGGCCCCGGCGTACCCGCCATGGCGAATGCGAAACCCGTGGCCGCCAGTATCCAGGCCCAATCCATGCTGCTCTCCCGTCAAACCTGACAAATCCTAGCAGCCGTTCCGCGCAAGCGGGTTGCCAAGATGCCAAGACTGGGGGAGATTTTGGTATTGGATGCCGTGATCCGGCTTGAACGTTTGTGAGAATTTCAATGCAACTGGACGAGATAGACCGCCGTATCCTGCGCGAACTGCAGCAGAATGGCCGGCTGCAGAATATCGAGCTGGCCAAACGCGTCGGCCTGTCGCCGTCGCCCTGCCTGCGGCGCGTGAAGCTTCTGGAGGAGGCCGGCATCATCAGCCGCTACGTGGCGGTGGTCGACCAGGCGAGGGTCGGCCTCACCCTCTCCCTGTTCGCCCGCGTCTCGCTGACGGCACAGGACGCAGAAACGATCGACCATTTCATCGCGGCGATGAAGCGACTGCCCGAAGTGGTGGAGTGTTACATCATGCTCGGCGAGAGCGACGCGCTGCTGCGCGTCGTCGTCTCGGATCTGGAAGACTATCGCCGCTTCCAGTCGACCCATCTCACCCGCAGGAACGGCATCCAGACCGTCAAGACGGACGTGCCGAGCGAGACGATCAAACAGACTTTCGCGCTTCCCTTGTAGGGTTCAGCGCTTGCCCCAGAGAACCTTGAAGCGGGCGTTGCGGCAGACTTCACCGCTCTCCTTGAAGGCTTCCTTCAGCACGGGCTCGTAGGGCAGGCCGCGGTTGGCGACCATCAGCAGGCGTCCGCCGGCCTTCAGCGATTTTGCCGCCATGCGGATCATGCCGGCGCCGAGCGAGTGATCGGCGGCATGGCCTTCGTGGAAGGGCGGGTTCATCACGATGAGGTCGTAGTGGTCGCGCGGCGTCTCGGCCGTCAGGTCGAACCAGTAGTAGCGGGCGGGAATGTTCGGGCAGTTCTCCGCCATGTTTTCCTTGGCGGCTTCCAGCGCCTCGTAGTGCGCCTCGAAGAGGTCGATGCCCTTCACCTGCGGCGCGCGACCGCCGAACATGACGGAGAGATAGCCCCAGCCCGCACCGAAATCGGCGGCGTGGCCGTGGAAATCTTCCGGGATACGGGTCGCGAGCAGTTCCGAGCCCTCGTCGATCCGGTCATGCGAGAACATGCCCGGCGCCGCGGTGAAACGGCCGACGATGCGCACCGGCTTGGCGGCGAGCTTGGAAATGGCCTCGGACGGGTCTTCCGGACGGGCGAACCAGATGGCAAGGCCATGGTACTTCGGCATGTAGTCGCCGGAAAGGCCGAGCTGGTCGAGGCGCTTGCGCATCGACTGCACGCCATCTTCCTTGCTGCCGGCTACGACGATGAGGCCGCCTGTGCGCACCCGGCGCAGCGCCTCGGCGATGCGGTTCTCGTTCTCGCCCTTGTGCTTGTTGATCAGGATGAGCGCGCCGTCGAAATCCTCGCCCTCGATGACCGGCTTGACCGGCACGCGCACGGCCTCCAGCCCGCGGTGGAGCGCCCGTTGCGGCTGCACGGCTTCCAGTGTCGCGGCAAAACCTTCCGGCGGGCGCTGACCGGCTTCGGCGCCGAGAAAGAGATAGCGTTCGCCCTCTTCCGGCATGGCAAGCGTGCCGGCGGCAAAGGGATGAAACAGGGTCTTGAGGGCTTCGCGGGTCATGGCGGGCTTTCGGCGGTCGAGCAATTCCAGCAAGGCTCAAGGCGGTTTGCGTTCAGAATTGCGAAACTAATGGGTCTGTCAAAGGAAAGGGGCGCGGAACATTCCGCTCCGCGCCCCTTCTAAAGGTAGAGGGTCCGATTACTCGGCGGCTTCGCCGTCGCCCTTCTTGTCGGCAGCGACTTCCTTGCCGGTCGCCTGGTCGACAACCTTCATGGAGAGGCGAACCTTGCCGCGCTCGTCGAAGCCCATCAGCTTGACCCAGACCTTGTCGCCTTCCTTGACGACGTCGGAGGTCTTGGCAACGCGCTCCTGGGCGAGCTGCGAGATGTGCACGAGGCCGTCGCGCGGGCCGAAGAAGTTGACGAAGGCGCCGAAATCGGCGGTCTTCACGACCGTGCCTTCGTAGATCATGCCGACTTCCGGTTCCGCGACGATCGAGTGGATCCACTTGCGGGCCGCTTCGATCTCCTTGCCGGAGGACGATGCGATCTTGATCGTGCCGTCGTCTTCGATGTTGATCTTGGCGCCGGTCTTCTCGACGATTTCGCGGATGACCTTGCCGCCCGTGCCGATGACTTCACGGATCTTGTCGACCGGGATGTTCATGACTTCGATGCGCGGTGCGAATTCGCCGAGCTGCGAGCGGCCTTCGGAGATGGCATTGGCCATTTCGCCGAGGATGTGCTTGCGGCCGCCCTGTGCCTGGCTGAGCGCGACCTTCATGATCTCTTCGGTGATGCCGGCGATCTTGATGTCCATCTGCAGCGAGGTGATGCCGTCGGCGGTGCCGGCGACCTTGAAGTCCATGTCGCCGAGGTGGTCTTCGTCACCGAGGATGTCGGAGAGAACGGCGAAGCGGTCGCCTTCGAGGATCAGGCCCATGGCGATACCGGCAACCGGCTTGGCCAGCGGAACGCCGGCGTCCATCAGTGCGAGCGAGGTGCCGCAGACGGTCGCCATCGAGGACGAGCCGTTCGACTCGGTGATCTCGGAAACGACGCGCAGCGTGTAGGGGAACTGTTCCGCCGTCGGCAGCATCGGGCGGATGGCGCGCCAGGCGAGCTTGCCGTGGCCGATTTCGCGGCGGCCCGGGGAGCCCATGCGGCCCGTTTCACCGACCGAGTAGGGCGGGAAGTTGTAGTGCAGCAGGAAGCGTTCCTTGTACATGCCGGTCAGGCTGTCGACATACTGCTCGTCTTCGCCGGTGCCCAGCGTCGCAACGACGACGGCCTGGGTTTCACCGCGGGTGAAGAGCGCCGAACCGTGCGTGCGCGGCAGGATGCCGACTTCCGAGACGATGGCGCGAACGGTGTCGAGGTCGCGGCCGTCGATGCGGCTCTTGGTGTCGAGGATGTTCCAACGGACGATCTTGGCCTGGAGGTGCTTGAAGACGGCACCGATGACTTCGGCCGTATACTTCGGCTCGACGCCTTCCGGGAAGAAGTGGGCCTTCACCTTCGCCTTGACGGCGTCGACGGCGGCGTAGCGGTCGGCCTTCTGGGTGATCTTGTAGGCAGCGCGCAGTTCGGTTTCGGCGAGGCCCAGCATTTCGGCTTCGAGCGCGGAATGATCTTCCGGGTTGAAGTCGCGCGGTTCCTTGGCAGCCACTTCAGCGAGCTTGATGATCGCGTCGATGACCGGCTGGAAGCCCTTGTGGCCGAACATGACGGCGCCGAGCATGACGTCTTCGTTCAGTTCCTTGGCTTCGGATTCGACCATCAGGACGGCGTCCTGCGTGCCGGCGACGACGAGGTCGAGAACGGACTCGTCCATCTCGTCGAGATGCGGGTTCAGGACGTATTCGCCGTTGATGTAGCCGACGCGCGCACCGCCGACCGGGCCCATGAAGGGAACGCCGGAGATCGTGAGCGCTGCGGAAGCGGCAACCATCGAAAGCACGTCGGGATCGTTTTCGAGGTCATGCTGGACGACCGTGACGACCACCTGGGTGTCGTTCTTGTAGCCTTCCGGGAAGAGCGGGCGGATCGGGCGGTCGATCAGGCGGGAAACCAGCGTTTCCTTTTCCGACGGACGGCCTTCGCGCTTGAAGTAGCCACCCGGAATCTTGCCGGCGGCGTAGGTCTTTTCCTGGTAGTTGACGGTCAGCGGGAAGAAATCCTGGCCCGGCTTCGGCGCCTTGGCGGAAACGACGGTGGCGAGAACGACGGTTTCGCCGTAGGTCGCGAGAACCGCGCCATCAGCCTGACGGGCGATCTTGCCGGTTTCCAGCTTGAGCGGACGGCCCGCCCATTCGATTTCAACCGTATGGGTATCGAACATGTCTTGTCCTTCTTGGCAGATACGCGCACCGCCGCCCGAAAAGGCGCAGGTGGTCTATCCGCTTTCATGACGCATCATGGGCAAGACAACGGGAGGCTTCCGGGGGTGGCTCGCGAACTCTGCGGGCGAAGGCTCTTTGAGCCCGGCCGACGACAGGCGCGCGCCTGAAGCATCCTGCAATCCTGCCCCATGACAGGTCATCGGTTGGTTCCGCAGGACCGGCCCATCCGGCCTGCTGGAGAATTCCGTTTCACGAGGCGGTCGCAACCGGCACAGGGGGAACGGTCTGGCGAAGCGTCTGCTCCGCAAAAGAAAGCGGCGGGCGCTCACGAAGAACGCCCGCCGAAATTGCTTAGCGGCGAATACCGAGGGCAGCAATCAGCTTGCTGTAACGGGCATCGTCCTTCTTCTTGAGGTAGTCAAGAAGCGAGCGGCGGCTGGAAACCATGGTCAGAAGGCCACGACGGGAGTGGTTGTCCTTCTTGTGGCCCTTGAAGTGTTCCGTCAGGTTGTTGATACGCTCGGTCAGGATCGCAACCTGGACTTCCGGAGAACCGGTATCGCCTTCGACGGTAGCGTATTCCTTGATCAGCGCAGCCTTGCGCTCAGCAGTGATCGACATCGTATGTCCTTTCATGAATGGGAACAAAGGTCGCCAAAAGCCGGGATGTCGTCCAGCGATGGCCGTGAAGGCAAGCGGGGAAGGCCCCGCATTGCTGGCGGTGCCTATAAACCATTCCCTCATGAAAGGAAAGAGCCGTCATCAACGCCTCTCAGCGCTGCTCGGCCGGTTGACTGGGTGCGGCCTCGCGTGCGTCGCCGGGCTGCTTGCATACGATATAGGCGCCGAACACCCAGCCAAGCCGTTCGCCTTGCCGCGCGACGAAAAGCCAGTGCTTTGCACCGATCTTCATCTCGTCGACGATCTCGAGCTGCGTACCGTTGACAAGCGTCGTCAGGATCGCACCGTTCGGCGCCGAGCGTACATTGAGCGGCGTGCCGGTCGGGTCGTCGACCGAGCACTGGCCGTAGGCGGCGAAGGCCGGGGAAGCCGAAAGGGCAAGGAACGCCGCGACGGCGCCCCCGTGCAGGAATGACGTCATGAAAAACACCTGTGCTCAATGTGTCTGAAAAGGACAGGGTTCCTCATTGCGCTGCACCCTGCTGCTGGTGAACATCCTCGTCCCGCAGCCGCGCAAGCGGGATCCTCACCCGCCATTCGATACCGTCGTCATGCACGGCGAAATCGAGCTTCGCATCGAGCGCCATGCCAAGCATGCGCTCCAGCACGACGCTGCCGAAACCCTTGCGGCTTGCGGCAATGGCGTCCTTGTCGATCGCCGCCTGGCTCTCGCGCCAGACGAGGTTCAGGTCCTCGCCGCTCGCTACCCAGCTCAGCGACACGATCCCCGTTTCGTTGGCGAGCGCACCGTATTTCGTGGCATTGGTCGACAGTTCGTGCAGGGCCATGCCCAGCGTCTGCGAGGCCTGAGGATCGAGGAGCACGGCGGGGCCGGTGATGCGCACACGCTCCGCATCCGCAGGCGTGAAAGGCTTCAGCTGATTTTTCGCCAGTTCCATCAGGTTCACGCCCTGTGTGGCATTGGCGATCATCAGGTCTGTCGAGCGGGCAAGACCGGCCACGCGCTTGCGGAACGTTTCGGCGAAATCGCTGGCATTTTCCGCGCTCGCCGCCGACTGGTTGAGCATCGCCTGGATGACGGTGAGCTGGTTCTTGGAGCGGTGCGCCACCTCCCGCATCAGGAAGCGCACCTCGTTTTCCGACTTCACCCGTGCATCCGCAGCCTCGGCAAGCGCGCGGGAGACGGTCTCCAGCTCGGAAATGGCATAGGGGCGCGGAGCGACCCGCTCTCCCTGGCCGAGCCGGCGCGCGTCATGCGCGAGCAGCCGCACGTCGCGCGACAGCACGCGGGCGATGCCGACGGCGCTGATGGCGGCGAGTGCGGCAAAGACAGCCCCGCCGATCGTCAGCCAGAGGAAGGAAGAGACGGCGGGCGCCTGCACATCCGACGACTTCGCCCAGGCGATCATGCGCCAGCCGGCAAGCGAGGAGAATTCAGTGACGACCTGATAGTCCACACCGTCCCCCTTCATGGTGCTGACGCCGAGGCGCAGCGACGGCACGACACGCAGGAAGAAGGGTTGGCCGGTTTTCTGTTTCTCATCGGTCGATGCGATGACCGTGCCGGCGGAATCCAGCACCGCCGCATTCCAGCCGGGCGAAAGCACATCCGGATTGACAGCGCGCCGCAGCGCATCGGCATTCTTTGTCAGCGTCAGCAGGACCGGCTCACCATTGGCAAGCCGCACCGGCATATAGACGTTGAACACCCATTGCTGCGCGGTGCGGCCGAAGAACAGGTCGGAAACCATACGCTCGCCCCGCGACAGCGCCAGGCGTGCCGAAACCGGCTCCGAGGCGACATTGAGCGGCATGCCGTAGGGAACGCGCGTGTTGAGGCGCTGCTTCATCGCCTGATCGATGACCAGGAAATAGATGTCCGTACCCTGCAGCGTCTTGCTTGCCTGGGCATGCAGGGTGGCATAATCGCCCTTCGGCAGGCTTTCCGACGTGGACAGGAAATTGAGCGTCGAGAACATACCCGTGATTTCACGCTCGACGGCGCGATTGACGGCGCTTGTCGAAGTGCGCAGCAGCGATTCGAAGATGCGCTCCTGCGCCTCGGTGGTGCGCTTCAGCACGACGATGGAGAACAGGAAGGCGGGAATGACGACGACAAGGATGAGGCAGACGAGATAGAATGCGACGGGATGGTGCATACGCCGGCGGCTTTCGACAGGGCCAGCGCCCTCCACCGTATCCTCGGCGGATACCGTTCTGTCAGTCGGCGCAATCGTCAACGGCCAGCCCTTTCACCCCTCGTCCGCAGGCAGCCAGAACGGCAAAGCACCGCCCGGCCCGCCCTCGAACGAACCTCGCCGGCCCATAAAGCCCATAGCTTGTGGTGAAATCAAGTCGGCGGCGATTGGTTCCGCCGACCTTGTTCAGCCGCCGAAGACGCGCTTCGGCCGGAACTCGCCGCTACCGATCTCGCCAATCGCGACCAGCTTGCCACGGGCCGTGGCATAGGCTTCATCAGCAGAAACCGGGGCATCCCGCCCACGCAGGATGATCGGATTGCCCATACGCAGGCGGTGCGCCTGGTCGTCGTTGATGACGATCTGCGGCAGGCTGGAAAGCGCTTCGCCCGTGTCGATCAGGAAAGCATCAAGTGCCGCCAGCCGTTCGGCCTCGTCAGCGATCTCCTCGAGTGCTGTCAGGTCGGCGAGCGGCACCATGCTGTCCTCGCCGAAAGGCGCGACGAAGGTGCGGCGCAAGGCCGAGATATGGCCGAAGCAGCCGAGCTGGCGGCCAAAATCACGGGCGAGCGCACGCACATAGGTGCCCTTGCCGCATTCCACCTCGAATTCGGCCGTGCTCTCATCCGGGCAGCCGATCAGCGTCAGGCGGTGGATCTCCACCTCGCGCGAGGGGATTTCGACAATCTCGCCTTCGCGGGCAAGATCGTAGGCGCGTTCGCCCGCGATCTTGATCGCGGAGAACTGCGGCGGGATCTGCTGGATGACGCCGGTATACTCGCCGAGGATCGCCCGGATCGCCTCGGCGGCAGGCCGCTTTTCGGAACTCTGCGTTACCTCGCCCTCAAGGTCATCCGTCGTGCGTTCTTCGCCCCAGGTCACCGTGAATTCGTAGATCTTGCGGCCGTCCATCACATAGGGCACGGTCTTGGTCGCATCGCCGAGCGCGATCGGCAGCATGCCGGAGGCCAGCGGATCGAGCGTACCGGCATGGCCGGCCTTCTGCGCCTTGAGCAGCCATTTGATCTTGGCGACGGCTTCGGTGGAGCCGAAATCGAACGGCTTATCGAGGATGAGCCAGCCGGAAACCGGCCGGCCCTTGGGTTTGCGGGGTCTGGACATATTCTACCTGGATTACTTGTCGTCGTCGCCGTCTTCGGCCGAAAGATCGCGAGCGACTTCCGGCGAACGCAGGAGATCGTCGATCTTCTTGTAGTTGTCGAAGCTCGTATCGTCACGGAAACGAACGTCCGGCATGTACTTCATCTGGCGAAGCTGCGGGCCGAGGCGGCCGCGAATGAACTTCGAATTGCGGTTCAGCGCGTCGATCACCGCCTCATGGTCCTTCACGCCGAGCGGCGTGACATAGGCCGTCGCGTGTTTGAGATCGGGCGACATGCGCACTTCCGAAATCGAGATCACGGTCTTTTCGAGAAGCGGGTCGCGCACTTCACCGCGCTGGAGGACCTGGGTGATCGCCGCGCGCACCTGCTCGCCTACGCGCAGCATGCGTTGCGACGGCGCCGAGGATGTTGCTCTGGTCATGGTCGTCACCTTCAAAAAAATGCGAGCGCCGAAACGGTCCGGCGCTCGCACGATGGTCTATTCGCCGGACGCTTACAGCGTGCGGGTGATGTGCTCCACGCGGAAGCACTCGATCGTGTCGCCGGCGCGGATGTCTTCGTAGTTCTCGAAGGCCATGCCGCACTCCTGGCCCATCGGCACTTCGGCGACTTCGTCCTTGAAGCGCTTGAGCGTCTTGAGCTTGCCTTCGTGGATGACGACGTTGTCGCGCACCAGACGGACACCGGCGCCACGCTCGACCTTGCCTTCGATGACGCGGCAACCCGCGACCTTGCCGACCTTCGTGATGTTGAACACCTCGAGGATTTCGGCATTGCCGAGGAAGGTTTCGCGACGTTCCGGCGAAAGCAGGCCCGACATCGCTGCCTTCACGTCATCCACCAGATCGTAGATGATGTTGTAGTAGCGGATTTCGAGACCGGCCCGCTCGGCAGCCGTACGGGCCTGTGCATTGGCACGGACGTTGAAGCCGATGATGGCGGCGTTCGAAGCTTCGGCAAGCGAGATATCGGATTCCGTGATGCCACCGGCACCGGAATGAACGATACGGGCGCGGACTTCGTCCGTGCCGAGCTTTTCCAGCGCGCCGGCAATGGCTTCGATCGAGCCCTGCACGTCACCCTTGATGAGCAGCGGGAACTCCTTGAGGCCGGTGTTCTGCAGCTGGCTCATCATCTGCTCGAGCGAGCCACGCGAACCGGCCTGGCGTGCCACCTGCTTTTCGCGGGCGAGGCGCTGGCGGTATTCCGAGATCTCGCGGGCGCGGGCTTCGTTCTCGACCACGGCGAACTTGTCGCCGGCAGCCGGGGTACCCGAAAGGCCGAGCACTTCGACCGGCATGGACGGGCCGGCTTCCTTGACGTGTTCGCCCTTGTCGTTGACGAGGGCGCGTACGCGGCCCCACTGGTCGCCGGCAACGACGATCTGGCCCGGGCGCAGCGTGCCGGTCTGCACGAGAACGGTGGCAACGGCGCCGCGACCACGATCGAGCTGGGCTTCGACGACGACGCCCTCTGCCGTGCGGTTCGGGTTCGCCTTAAGGTCGAGAATTTCGGCCTGCAGCAGGACGGCCTCGAGCAGCTTGTCCAGGTTCAGCCGGTTCTTGGCCGAAACTTCCACATCGAGCGTTTCACCGCCCATGGATTCGACAAAGACCTCGTGCTGGAGGAGCTGGTTGCGCACCTTCTGCGGATCGGCTTCGTGCTTGTCGATCTTGTTGATCGCCACGATGATCGGAACACCCGCCGCCTTGGCGTGATTGATGGACTCGATCGTCTGCGGCATCACGCTGTCGTCGGCCGCGACCACGAGGATCGCAATGTCCGTCGCCTGCGCACCACGGGCACGCATGGCGGTGAACGCCGCGTGACCGGGGGTGTCGATGAAGGTGATCTTGTGGCCGTTGTGCTCGACCTGGTAGGCGCCGATATGCTGCGTGATGCCGCCGGCTTCGCCAGCAACCACGTTTGCATGCCGGATGGCGTCGAGCAGCGAGGTCTTGCCGTGGTCGACGTGGCCCATGATGGTCACGATCGGTGGGCGCGATTCCAGATCGCCAGCATCGTCGGAAACGTTGAAGATGCCTTCTTCGACGTCGGATTCCGAAACGCGCTTGACGGTGTGGCCGAATTCGCCGGCGATGATTTCAGCAAGGTCGGCGTCGATCAGATCGCCGGGCTTCATCATCTGCCCTTCCTTCATCAGGTACTTGATGACGTCGACGGCACGTTCGGACATGCGCTGCGACAGTTCCTGAATGGTGATCGTCTCCGGCAGGATGACTTCGCGCATGACCTTTTCGCGCGTCTCCTGCATCATGGAGCGTTTGAACTTCTCCTGGCGGCGGCGCATGGCCGAGAGCGAGCGACCGCGCTGTGCGCCATCCTCGTCGCTCGATGCCGTCGTCAGCGTCAGCTTGCCCTGGCGACGGCCGTCATCGGCCTTCGGGCGGGCCGGAGCCTTGGCCGGTTCCGGGCGCTTGACGGCGCCGCGGTTGACAGGCGCGCCACCACGCGGGCGCTTGTCGCCTTCATCTTCGGCTTCATGGCGGCCACGACCGGCAACCGGCGTGGAAGCCGGAGCGGGCGTGCGGCCGGGCTGCGGGCGGGCTTCGGCAGCCGCCGGAGCGGGCCTTGCGACCGGCTGCGCGACGACCTCTTCCACGACGGGTGCGGGTGCGGCGGCCTCAGCGGCACGGCGCTCGGCTTCTTCCTTCTCGCGGACGAGGCGTGCTTCTTCCTCCGCAACGCGGCGAGCTTCGTCCTCAACCTTGCGACGGGCTTCGTCCTCGGCGCGCTGGCGGGCTTCGGCGGCGTCGCGGATCTGCGCTTCTGCAAGCGCGCGGCGACGGGCCTCGACTTCGTCAGGCGAAAGCTGGTTCAGCACAACGCCGCGCGGACGGTTCTGTTCGACCGGGCGGGAGGGCTGCTGGTGTACGGGGCGCGAAGGCTGCGGCGCGGGACGCGTCTGCTGCGGCTCCGGCTGGCGCTGCACGGGCGCGACGGGCGTCGATGCCTGGCGCTCTTCACCCGGGCGGCTGAAGTGGCGCTTCGTGCGGGTCTCGACCACGACGGCCTTGGTGCGGCCACGACCCATGTCCTGGCGCACGGTTCCCTGCTGAACCCCCGAGGGCTTCAGGCTAAGGGTCTTCTTGCCAGCCACATTGATCGTCTTGTCGTCTTCGTTGTCGGTCATTCCGTTCCGTTCCTAAGATCAGAGCCGGATGCGTATCACCTGGCCCTGTCGTTCAAATGTGTTCATCCAATGCGATTTCGGCCGGCCGAATGCCGGTAACCGCGTCATTGGTTTGTCTGGCGAGCGCCACCCTGTGCCATCATTTGGCTGTCGCCCCGGTATTTCTCGAGCATGATTGCGCGCTTCACTACACCCTCACCCGCCTGCCCTGCAAGCGCTGCGGCATGGATAAAAGCATTACTTCCCAAAAGGCCCTCCAATTCGCTCTCCGAAAAGAGCTTGAAGGAGGGTATTTCCGTTTCGTCGTCCGTCAGAAAGCTTGCAGCCTTCCGCGCCTGGTCTATTTTCCGCACACCATCGGCCGCCGCGTCCGTCGCATGGAAGACGGCAAGAGCAGCCAATGCGCGCACCGCCTGGTCGACCTTCGAGGAGCCGGTGATGAACTGGCCCGCCTTGCGCGCCATGTTCATCATGCCGCCGAGCTGGGCGGCGATAAGCCGGTCCACCTCGGCGCCGAGTTCCGGGCCGGCCTTGGCTTCCGTCTTCAGCGCACGCCCGAAAAGCTTCCTGGCAACCGCCTTGTCGACAATCGCCCGTTCCGCCTTCACCCAGCATCCGCGTCCGGGAAGTTGACGCTTCAGGTCCGGCACGACGCTGCCGTCGGGACCTGCGACGAAGCGGATCAGATCGTCCGCCTCGCCCTTTTCGCGCGTCACGATGCACATGCGGTCGTTCACGCCATCCTCGTCCTTCTTGCCCATATAGGTTTCCGTTTCCGTCAACGCAAACCGCTGTGCAAGTCAGCGGGCGACATGTCCAACTCTGGAGGACGCCGATCAGGCGTCCTGTTCGCCGCCCTCGACGACCGGCTCTTCCTTGGCGAGATCCTCTTCCGTGATCCAGCCGGCCGCGAGGCGCGCCTGGACGATCATGGCTTCGGCTTCGGCGCGCGAGAGTTCGAACTTCGAGAACAGACCCTCGAACTTCTTCGTCTCGCCATCCTTGCGTTCCGACCAGCCGACGAGGTCGTCGGCAGCGCAGCCGGCGAAATCTTCCATGGTCTTGATACCGTCCTCGCCGAGCGCGACGAGCATCTGGCCCGTCATGCCGTCGATCTGGCGCAGGTCGTCGGAAACGCCGAGTTCCTTGCGCTTGGCGTCCATCTCGGCCTCGATGCGATCGAGATATTCGCGAGCGCGGGTCTGGATTTCCTGGGCCGTGTCCTCATCGAAACCGTCGATCGAAGCGATTTCGTCGAGATCGACATAGGCCAGTTCCTCGACGGCGGCAAAGCCTTCGGAAGCCAGAACCTGGCCGACCATCTCGTCGACGTCGAGCGAATCCATGAACAGGTTGGTGCGTTCGTTGAATTCCTTCTGGCGGCGCTCGGATTCCTCGGCTTCCGTCAGGATGTCGATGTCCCAGCCGGTCAGCTGCGAGGCGAGGCGGACGTTCTGACCGCGACGGCCGATGGCGAGCGAGAGCTGCTCATCCGGCACGACCACTTCGATACGCTCGGCATCCTCGTCGAGAACCACCTTGGCGACTTCCGCCGGCTGCAGGGCGTTGACAATGAAGGAGGCCGGATCCTGCGACCACGGAATGATGTCGATCTTCTCGCCCTGCAGTTCGCCGACGACGGCCTGAACGCGCGAGCCGCGCATACCGACGCAGGCGCCGACCGGGTCGATCGACGAATCGTTCGAGATGACGGCGATCTTGGCGCGCGAGCCCGGGTCACGGGCGACGGACTTGATCTGGATGACACCGTCGTAGATCTCGGGCACTTCCATGGTGAAGAGCTTCACCATGAACTGCGGATGGGTGCGCGACAGGAAAATCTGCGGGCCGCGCTGCTCGCGGCGCACGTCGTAGACGAAGGCGCGGACGCGGTCGCCGTAGCGCATGTTCTCGCGCGGGATCATCTCATCGCGGCGGATGATGCCTTCGCCGCGGCCGAGGTCGACGATGACGTTGCCGTATTCGACACGCTTGACCGTGCCGTTGACGATCTCGCCGATGCGGTCCTTGTATTCGTCGTACTGGCGGTCACGCTCGGCTTCGCGCACCTTCTGCACGATGACCTGCTTGGCCGACTGGGCGGCGATGCGGCCGAAATCCATCGGCGGCAGCGGATCGGCGATGAAATCGCCGAGCTTGGCGTCCGGGTTGCGGTCGCGCGCCAGTTCCAGCGGGATCTGGGTCGAATAGTCCTCGGCGTGCTCGACGACTTCCAGCAGGCGCTGGAGGCGGATCTCGCCGGTCTTGGAATTGATGTCGGCGCGAATGTTCGATTCCGTGCCGTAACGCGAGCGGGCCGCCTTCTGGATGGCGTCGGCCATCGCGGCAAGCACGATCTCGCGGTCGATGACCTTTTCACGGGCCACGGCATCCGCGATCTGCAGAAGCTCAAGCCGGTTCGCACTGACTGCCATTGTCTCAGGTCTCCATGGTCAGGCCGGGGCCTTGGCCTCCGGCATCGTGGAGCGGCGCACCGCTCCGGTTCCGTCCTCTCCATCCCGCCCGCAAGGAGGGCAAACACCCCCGGGACGGAACGTACTCACAAACTCAATCGTCGCCGTCTTCGTCGTTCTGGTTCGCAGCCTGCGCGGCCTTGGCCTTCTTGTCGGCTGCCAGCGCATCACGAATCAGGTCGTCGGTCAGGATCAGCCGGCCCTCGGCAAGCGCCGTGAAGGGAATGACGACCGTCGGCTCGTCGCCGGCGGCGGGCTGATCCCGCTCCAGGGTGAAGCCGTTCTCGTCAGCCGCGACGATCTTGCCGCGAAAGCGCTTGCGGCTGTCGACGAGGATCGACGTCTCGCATTTCAGCAGATGGCCGAGCCAACGCGAAAAATCCGACTTGCGGACCATCGGCCGGTCGATACCGGGCGACGAGACCTCCAGATGATACGCCTTGTCGATCGGATCCTCAACGTCGAGCACGGGCGAGACGGCCATCGAGACCTTCTCGCAATCCTCTACCGTCATCGTGCCGTCCGGCCGCTCGCACATGATCTGCAGCGTCGCGCCGTTCTGCGCCGAGAGGCGTACGCGCACCAGCTGGTAACCGATCTGCTCGATGGTCGGCTCGATGATGTCGGCGACGCGCCGGTCGAGACCGGTCTCGACGATCAGCCGCGGCTCGATGACCGCATTTCCTGTTTCACTCGTGTCAGACATGACATGCCCTCCCGGGATAGTCGTTATCATGCACTCGATCGGGGCAATAAAAAAGAGCGGGTCCTCGCGGGCCCACTCTTCATCTGACGATCAAGAATTTGCGGCTGATATAGACCGTGTTTGTCACAATTGCAAGGTCGGCCGGCCTGCTTGCCTGTGGGCGGCCTGATCGCACAGCTTTTGCCGCCACCGGCTTGCCCCTTTTGTCCTATGGACTAGATTGTCGACAACGCTGCATCGAGAATGAGTGCCTGCCCGTGCCAGACCGGAGATCCTCCCTCGCCCCTTTCAGGAACGAAACCTTTCGGGTGATCTGGGCGGCGAGCCTGATCTCCAATTTCGGCGGGCTCATCCAGTCCGTGGGTGCAGCCTGGATGATGGCCTCGATCACCTCCTCGGCCAACATGGTGGCGCTGGTGCAGGCCTCGACCTCGCTGCCGATTATGCTGTTCTCCGTCGCCGCCGGCGCGCTTGCCGACAATTTCGACCGGCGCAAGCTGATGCTGACGGCCCAGTGTTTCATGCTCGCCGTCGCGATCGGCCTGACGCTCTGTACGTGGTACGGCGTCATCACGCCCTGGCTGCTCTTGACCTTCACTTTCCTGCTCGGCTGTGGCACGGCGCTCAACAATCCGGCCTGGCAGGCCTCCGTCGGCGACATGGTGCCGCGCGAGGACCTTCCCGCCGCCGTCTCGCTCAACAGCATGGGCTTCAACCTCACCCGCAGCGTCGGCCCGGCCATCGGCGGCGCGATTGTCGCTGCAGCGGGAGCGGCGGCAGCCTTCGCCGCCAATGCGCTCAGCTATTTCGCCCTTCTCTATGCCCTCTTCCGCTGGAAGCCGAACATCTCGCCGAGCGGCCTGCCGCGCGAGGATTTCGGCCGCGCCATCTCGGCGGGCCTGCGCTACGTCTCCATGTCGCCGAACCTCGGCAAGGTGCTGCTGCGCGGCTTCGCTTTTGGCCTTGCGACGAGTTCCATCCTCTCGCTCCTGCCCTTGATCGCCCGCGACCTCGTTTCGGGCGGACCGCTGACCTACGGCATCCTGCTCGGCTGTTTCGGGCTGGGCGCGATCGGCGGCGCCCTGATGAACGCGCGAGTGCGCGAGCGCCTGACGACGGAGACCATCGCCCGCCTTGCCTTTACCGGCTTTGCCGTCAGCGCCAGCGTTTCGGCAGTCAGTTCCTCCGCGCTTTTGACAGGGGCCGTGCTGCTGATCGCCGGCGCCTCCTGGGTCATGGCGCTCTCGCTCTTCAACACGACGGTGCAGCTTTCGACGCCGCGTTGGGTCGTCGCCCGGGCACTCTCGCTCTATCAGACGACCACCTTCGGCGGCATAGCCGCCGGGAGCTGGATCTGGGGCACAACGGCCGACACCCACGGCGCCGAAGCCGCACTCCTCGCCTCGGCTGTGGTAATGATCGCCGGCGCGGCGCTCGGCCTTCGCTTCAAGCTCCCCGAATTGCAGAGTCTCAATGTCGACCCGCTCAACCGCTTCAGCGAGCCGGACCTGCCACTCGACCTGAAACCGCGCAGCGGCCCGATTGTCGTCCTGATCGACTACGAGATCGCGGAAGATGACATACCGGAATTCCTGGAGGCGATGACCGAGCGGCGGCGCATCCGCATCCGCGACGGCGCCGGCCAGTGGGCGCTGATGCGCGATCTCGAGAACCCGACGATCTGGACGGAGACCTACCATGTGCCGACCTGGGTGGAATATGTGCGCCACAATCAGCGCCGCACCCATGCCGATGCCGCCAACGGCGAGAAGCTGCGCCTGCTGCACAGCGGCGCCGAACCGCCCCGGGTCCACCGCATGATCGAGCGGCAGACGATCGTGCCGCATGAGTATGAGCGCTTCAAACGGCAGGCGGATATCCATTGACGCCAAGCGCCATCCCGTTCGAACGGAACGGGATCGGCCTCGGCCCTCCTCACGGATTTACCGCAGTTTCGCCTTGAGCGAGGCATCCGGATAGCAGGTGGCTGTCAGGCCGCTCTTGGCCTGCCAGTCGCCGAGCGAGCGGCGGGTCTTGTAGCCCGGCAGGCCGTCGACCTTGCCGACATCATAGCCCTTGGCGACGAGCGCCTTCTGCATGGCGAGCACATCCGAGCGCAACATCTTGCCGACATCGCCCCACGCCCCCTTGAACGACCCGCTGCCATAGGCGATGCGGTCACCAAGATTGCCGATGAAAAGGGCGTAGAGGTCGGAGTTGTTGTATTCCTTGAGCACGTAGAAATTGGGCGTGACGATGAACTCCGGACCGTGCGTTCCGGCCGGAACCAGCATCATGCCGGACGCCTTGGCCTCACCGGAAGGAAAACCCTTGCCGGAAATGCGGGTAATGCCGCTCGATGCCCAGGCGGAGATGGGCTTTGCCAGATCCGGTCCCTCCTGCGCGCAGGAAACGCCCGCCGGGATCGAGACCTCGTAGCCCCAGCCGCGCCCCGCCTGCCAGCCCTTCTTGGCGAGGTAGTTGGCGATCGATGCAAGGCTGTCAGGCACCGAACCCCAGATGTCGCGCACGCCGTCACCGTCGAAATCGACGGCATATTGCAGGAAGCTGGTCGGCATGAACTGCGGCTGGCCGAGCGCGCCGGCCCAGGAGCCCTTGAGCTGATCGACGGTCCGGTCGCCGCCATCGACGATATGCAGCGCCGCGATCAGCTCCTTGCGGAACATGTCCTTGCGCGTCGACATGAAGGCCTTTGTGGCGAGCACCTCCACGGCAGAATAAGGGATCTTCGCGCTGCCGAAGCCGGATTCCCGGCCCCAGACGGCAACGACGATCTCGCCCGGCACGCCGAAGCGCTGCTCGATCCTGCGCAGGGTCGCCGCATGGGTCTTGGCAAGTCGGCTGCCCGTTCCCGCCAGCCCCTGCAGGCGCTTCTCGGAGAAATAGGCGCCGGGTGAAGAGAACTCCGCCTGGCTCTGCGCCTGATCCTTCTTCGGCTTGGAGCCGGGCGGCACGAGGTCGGGCAGATCCCAGTTGAGCGCCACGCCCTGCATCGCCGCGCGAAACGTCCTTTCGCTGACGCCGGTCTTCTGCGCCGCCGGCCAGAGGTCGTTGTCGATCCAGGCGCGGAACATCTTCTCGACCTCCGCCTTGGAGGCGGCCTCGGCGGGTGCCAGAAGGCCAAGCGAGATCAGCGCGGCGCCGAGGACGCCCTTGATGGTTTTGCGGATGATCGGCATGAAGCCTCCTCAGATCGCCGTGCGGGCGCGCAAGGCGGCCGTCAAGGTTCCTTCGTCGAGATAATCGAGCTCGCCGCCGACCGGCACGCCATGGGCGAGCCGGGTGATCTTCACCTCGAGGCCGGAGAGCTGGTCGGTGATGTAATGCGCCGTCGTCTGCCCCTCGACGGTGGCGTTCACGGCGATGATCAACTCGCGCACGCCGCCCTTCGCCACGCGATCGACGAGGCCGCGGATGTTGAGATCGTCAGGCCCCACGCCGTCGAGCGGCGAGAGCGTGCCGCCGAGCACATGGTACGCCGCGTTCATCGCGCCGGCGCGCTCCAGCGCCCAGAGGTCGGACACGTCCTCGACGACGATGATGACCGCATGGTCGCGCCGCACATCCGTGCAGACGGTGCAGGGGTCGCTCGTATCGACATTGCCGCAGCACGAGCAGATGCGCACCTTGCGGTGCGCCTCGCCCATCGCGTCGGCAAGCGGGCCGAGCAGCTGGTCCTTCTTCTTGACGAGATGCAGCGCGGCGCGGCGCGCCGAGCGCGGCCCGAGGCCCGGCACCTTCGCCAGAAGCTGGATGAGTTTTTCGATTTCGGGGCCAGTGACTCGTTTTGCCATTGCCGGTATCTAGCTCATATCCGGGGGAAACGGAATCCACCTTGCTGGAGGCAGCGTTTGATCAGAATTCTCGCCGTTTGCACGGGTCTTGCCCGTCCGCTTCCGGGCAAAAGCTACAAGACGGGCATTTTCAAGACACCGACCGATGCGGCTGTCGTCGTCGACCGCGAGGGGTTGCTGGGCGACACGATCTGCGACCGGAAACACCATGGCGGGCCGGAACAGGCGGTCTACGGCCTCGGCGGGATTGACCTTGCCTGGTGGTCGAAGGAACTCGGCCGCACGCTGGAACCGGGAACCTTCGGCGAGAACCTCGTCATCGAAGGCCTCGACAGCCGCAGCGTCTCGGTCGGCGACCGGATCGAGACGGAGAGCGTGCTCCTCGAAGTGACATCCACCCGCATTCCCTGCAACACGCTGACTGCCCGCATGGGCGATCCGGCCTTCGCGAAACGCTTCATGCAGGCCGGTCGGCCGGGTTTTTACTGCCGCGTGCTGCAGGACGGCGTGATCCAGGCCGGCGACGCCGCAACCTACACGCCCTTCGACGGCGAGCCTGTGACCATGCCGGAGCTGCTGCGCACCTACGGCAAGAACGTCTCCGAAGAAGACCGGCTGCGCTATCTCGCCGCGCCGATCAACGACAAGCTGCGCGCGGCCCTCACCGGGTGATCAGCGGGTGGCGATGGCCGCCGCGGCACCGGCCATGGTGCCAGCGCTGAGACGGTTGGCGATGCGCACGGCGCGCGGGCTCTTCAGGAACAGACGGGCGCGCGAGGCGAGGAAGACCCACGCAAGGTCAATCGCGACGAGCACGACGAACATGGTGACGACCAGCTCGGCCCAGCCGACGAGGGTGACGGCGCCGAGATCGATGATCGCCGGCAGGAGCGCGACGTAGAACATCATGATCTTCGGATTGCCGAGCGTCACGGTCAGGCCGGCGAAGAACAGCTTTACACCCGAGCGCGCCTCCGGCAGGGCACTGTCGCCGGTTTCCGTCGGCGCGAACCACATCTTCCAGGCGAGATAGAGCAGGTAGGCGACGCCCAGCCACTTGATGGCGACGAAGGCGGCATGAAAGGTCTCAGCGATTGCGGCGAGCCCCAGCACGGCGCAGGTGAGCCAGATGCCCTCGCCGATCCACATGGCGGCGAGGAAGGGCAGCACATCCCTTGCCCCGCGCGACAGCACGCGGGCGACCAGCGCCGCAATGCTCGGGCCGGGCGAACCGGCCGCCATCATCAGCGCGCCGGCAAAGACAAGCAGGGTCATCAGGCTCATCGGGTTCCTCCTCGAAAAACCCGAGCCTACAGGATCAGAACGGCAGTTTGAAGCCGGGCGGGATCGGCAGGCCGGCGGTCAGCGCCTTGGTCTTTTCGGCAGCCTGCGCCTCGGCCTTGTCCTTGGCGTCCTTGTGGGCCGCAACGATCAGGTCCTCGAGGATCTCCACGTCGTCTTCCTTGAAGAGCGAAGGATCGATTTTCAGACCCTTGAGATTGCCCTTGCCGTCAAGCGTGACAGAGACGAGGCCGCCGCCGGAGGTGCCGTTCACCTCGAGGGCGGCGATCTCCTCCTGCATCTTCTCCATCTTGGCCTGCATTTCCTTGACCTTGCCCATCATGCCCATGATGTCGCGCATCGGTCTCTCCTCTTTCTGAATGGATGTTGGAACGTTTGTTTTCACGCAATTCCGCTCCGCATCTCGGCCGGAACTGCTAGTGTTCGATATCGTCGCCGGGCAGGATGTCGCCCTCGGCGGATTCCGCGACGGCCGCAGCCTCCACGGTCTCCGGCCCGTCTTCCGTTTCCTGAACCTTGATGCGCACGTCCATGATCTTGGCGCCCGGAAAGCGCTGCAGGATGGCGGCCACATCGGGGTCCTGGCGCGCATCGGCGACGCGGGCCTCCTGCGCCATCGTTTCGGCCTCGGCCAGGGTCGGCCCGCCCGGTTCGCGCGACAGGATCACCATCCAGCGGATGCCGGTCCATTCCTGCAGCCGGCTCGACAGGTCGTTGACGAGCGATTTCGGCGCATCGTTGGCAAGGCCGATCTCCAGACGCCCGGCCTCGACGCTGACCGGCCGTACGAAGGCGCGCACGAGGGCACGCAGGCGGATGTCGCGGTTTTTCGTGCAGAGCTCAGCAATATCGGCGACCGACTTCACCGGCACCTTCGGTTCGGCCGTCGGCTGCGCGGCCGGGGCAGTCTCGATACGGCCAACCGGCAGGGATGCGGGCTCGGCCTGCGGCACGGGTCGCAGCATCGTCACCGTCCCGCCACCCGACTGGACGCGCTGGACCGGGGCTTCGGGTGTGCGCGCGACGGCGGAAAGCGCGGCTTGCGCCGTCGGCTGGCCGCCATTGCCGCCATATTGCGGCGCGCGGGTACCATTGCCACTACCCTCGCCGCCCGACAGCTCCGCGAGGCGGCGGGCCGCCTCTTCCGGCGAAGGCAGGTTGGCGGCGTGGGCGAGGCGGATGATGACCATCTCGGCGGCGCCCGCCGGACGGCTGGAGGCTTCCGTCTCCGGAATGCCCTTCAGGAGCATCTGCCACATGCGCGACAGCGCGGTGACCGCGATGGAATTGGCGAACTCGACGCCGCGCACGCGCTCGACCTCGCTCAGCGACTGGTCGCCGGCAGCATCGGGCACATATTTCATGCGGGTGACGAGATGGGTGAAATCGGCCAGGTCCGTCAGCACCACGGGCGGGCTGGCACCGGCCTCGTATTGCGCGGAAAATTCGGCGAGCGCGGCTGCGGCATCGCCCTTCACGACATGTTCGAAGAGGTCGACGATGCGCGCGCGGTCGGCAAGACCGAGCATGCCGCGCACGGCGTTCACCTCGACGCGACCGCCGCCATGGGCGATCGCCTGGTCGAGCAGCGACAGGCCGTCACGGGCCGAGCCTTCGGCGGCGCGGGCGATCATGGCGAGCGCATCCGGCTCGAATTCCACGCCTTCCTTGCCCAGGATGGTGGTGAAGAGGCCGACGAGATCGGAGGCGCCGATCCGGCGCAGGTCGAAACGCTGGCAGCGCGACAGGACGGTGATCGGGACCTTGCGGATCTCCGTCGTGGCGAAGATGAACTTGACGTGCTCCGGCGGCTCCTCGAGCGTCTTCAACAGGCCGTTGAAGGCCTGTGTCGAGAGCATGTGCACTTCATCGATGATGTAGACTTTATAACGCGCCGAAACCGGGCGATAGCGCACCTGCTCGATGATCTCTCTGATATCGTCGATGCCGGTGTGGGAGGCGGCGTCCATCTCGATGACGTCGACATGCCGGCCCTCCATGATGGCCTGGCAATGCTCGCCGGGCAAGCGAAGGTCGATCGTCGGGCGGTCGATTTCGGCTGTCTTGTAATTCAGCGCGCGGGCAAGGATGCGGGCGGTCGTCGTCTTGCCGACGCCGCGAACGCCGGTCAGCATGTAGGCCTGCGCGATACGACCGGTCTCGAACGCGTTGGTCAGCGTGCGGACCATCGGTTCCTGGCCGACCATCAGGTCGGAGAAATCCTTCGGGCGGTATTTTCGCGCAAGAACCCGGTAGGCTGCGGGTTTTTCGCTGGACGGATTGGGGGTTACGTCGCTCATAGACCCTGCCGCGAATCGAACTCTCAGTCCCGACAGGACGGCCAGGATCAGGACGGTAAGGTGGGAGGCTGGCACGATGACCCGTGCCGGGGCTCGTTAGGGCTGCTTCCTTCCGGACCTGACCCGGTTGGCGAGTGGCTCGTCCACCACCAACCTCCCGACCCCCATATCGGCAATATTCCATCCGAATGCAAGCGCGGCTGATAAAAAACTGTTGGAGGGAATTTGGATGCCGTGGCATGACTCTAGGAAACAGGCATGCCGGGAGAATCCCTTGAGCGACTTTCAACTTGACGAACGGATCGTACGCGACAGCGATCTTCTCACCAAGATCGGCCTTTGCGAGCTGCGCCTGATGAAAGACAGCCGCTGGCCCTGGCTGATGCTGGTGCCGCAGCGGCCCGGCGCCAGCGAGATTTTCGACCTGACGCCCCTCGACCAGACCATGCTGACCTTCGAAACGACGCTTGTCGCCGAAGCACTGAAGACGGTGACGGGAGCGACGAAGATCAATGTCGCCGCGCTCGGCAACATCGTCCGCCAGCTGCATGTTCATGTCATCGCACGCAGCGAGGGGGATGCGAACTGGCCCGGCCCCGTCTGGGGCTTCGGCACCGCCGAGCCGCGCACGGCCGACGAAACCAAGGCCTTCTCGGCCAAAATCCTGGACGCGCTGACACCATGAAGCCATCGCTCTTCGATCTCTACCGTCCGCACCCCGAACCCAGCACCATGGTGGCGTTCGCGGAGAACAGCCTCGACCGCCAGTCGGAGCACCGCGCGCCGGACTGCCTGGAACAGGCCTTCAAGGCCGAGACTGTGCATGCCTTCGCGATCGCCGGGGGAAAACTCGTCGTCAAACACGACGAGAAGATCATCGACCCGCTGTTTGCGCCCTACGAGCTCGCCGAGCTCGGCCCCGTGCCGGAGGAAGCCATCCTGCTCGGCTACCTGAAGAACGGCGAGCCACGGCTGGCGATCCCCGTCAGAGCCGATCCCGAGACCCTGCAGGAGCCGCTGAAGGCGGCGGACGGGCGCACACTCTACCGCCAGCAGATGCTCGACGACGACCTGCTCGGACAGTTCGCCCAGGCCTCCAGCCTGATGACCTGGAACGGCAACAACCGTTTCTGCGGCAAGTGCGGCGCGCCGACCCGCTCGGAGATCGGCGGCTACCGCCGCGTCTGCGAGGCCTGCAGCCACACGATCTTTCCGCGCACCGATCCGGTCGCGATCATGCTGGTCATCGACATTGAGCGGGATCTCTGCCTGCTCGGCCGCTCGCCGCATTTCCCCGAGGGCATGTATTCCTGCCTCGCGGGCTTCCTCGAGCCCGGCGAAACGATCGAGCATACGGTGCGCCGCGAGACGCTGGAGGAATCCGGTATCAAGGTGGGGCGCGTGCGCTACCATGCCTCGCAGCCCTGGCCTATGCCGCATTCGCTGATGATCGGCTGCTACGGTGAGGCGATTTCCTTCGACATCCGCCGCGATGAGCAGGAGCTGGAGGATTGCCGCTGGTTCACCCGTGAGGAGACGGCGGCGATGATCGCGCGCAGTGCCACGTCAGGGGTTGCGCCCGGCACCACCACTCCGCCGCCCAAGGGTGCCATCGCGCACCGCCTGATGCGCGACTGGCTGGACTGGACGGTCTGAACCGTCAGCGCCAACCGGGATGCGGCCGGTCGCCGGGGCGTTCGCGCAGCCGGACGCGCGGTGCCAGAAGACGGGCGATGACGGGGCTTATGATAACGGTGAGGGCGATCCAGGCCGGCAGCGGGTATTTGGCCTGCGCATCGAGTGACGGTATCGCCAGAATGGCAACGGCGCCAACGCCGAAGACGACGGCATTCACCATCAACGAGACGAGGATCTTTATGTGGTGATCGTGCGCATGAGCATCTCCTTTCTCGGAAAGGGCCGCCGCCTGCGGCCCCTTCCCTTTGGAAATGCCCCTGCAACGGGCCGGCTCCGGCCCGCCTGACGATCGTCAAGTCTCAGAACGCACTGCGCATCGGATGGGCGCGATAGGTGCCGAGGATGCGGACCTTTTCAGAGAAGAAGCGAAGCTCCTCCAGCGCCCGGCGCACCGGCAGATCGTCCGGGTGGCCTTCGATATCGGCATAGAACTGCGTGGCGTAGAACTTGCCGCCGATCTGGTAGCTTTCCAGCTTCGTCATGTTGATGCCGTTCGTCGCGAAACCGCCGAGCGCCTTGTAGAGTGCAGCCGGAATGTTGCGCACATTGAAGACGAAAGTGGTGACGATGATCTCGTCTCCATCCCGCTCCACCGGCGCCGTCTCGCGCGACAGCACGACGAAGCGGGTGACGTTGCTTTCCGTATCCTCGACATTCTCCGCGACGATGGAGAGGCCGTAGAGATCGGCCGCAAGGCGCGGGGCGAGTGCAGCCATGGTGCGGTCGCCGGTTTCCGAGACGAGCTTGGCCGCGCCCGCCGTATCACCCGCGATCACCGGCTTCCAGCCGTTGAGGCGGACGATCTTGCGGCACTGGCCGAGTGCGTGGATATGACTGTGCACCGTGCGGATCTCGTCCTTCGCCACACCCGGCAACACCATGAGCTGGAAGCGGATCGGCATGAAATATTCGCCGATGATATGCAGCCGCGATTCCGGCAGCAGGTGATGGATGTCGGCGACGCGGCCGGCGATCGTGTTCTCGATCGGAATCATCCCGAGGTCGGCGTCACCGTTCTCGATGGCCAGGAACGCGTCCTCGAAGGTCTGGCAGGGCAGCGGCTCCATGTTCGGGAACATATCGCGGCTGGCCATGTCGGAATTGGCGCCAAACTCGCCCTGGAAGGCGATCCTGTTGGTCTTCATGATCATGGCGGGGTCCGGTCAGAGAGGGGTGGCCGCGAGCATGGCGCGGGCCTTTTCGAGGTCGGCCGGAGTATCGACACCCAGCGGAACGGTGTCAACGATCTCGGCATCGATGCGCATACCCGCTTCGAGGGCGCGCAACTGCTCCAGCGATTCCCGCTTTTCGAGCGTCGAGGGCTTCAGCGCGACGAAGGCTTCCAGCGCCTTGCGACGGTAGGCGTAGAGGCCGATATGGTGGTAGAGCGGACCCTTGCCGTGCGGCGCCGTCGCGCGCGTGAAGTAAAGAGCGCGCAGGCGACTGTCGCTGAGCGGCGAGCCGACGACCTTCACGACATTCGGATTGGTCTTTTCTTCTTCGTCGCGAATCTCGGTGGTCAGGGTGGCGATGTCGGTCGCGGCATTTTCCAGCGGGCGAAGGGCGGCGCGGATCGTCTCCGGATCGATCGTCGGCAGGTCGCCCTGCACGTTGATGATGATTTCGGCCCGCCCCTCGGGATCGCTCTTGGTCAGCGCCTCATGGATGCGGTCGGAACCGGACTGGTGGTCGACACGGGTCATCACCGCCTCGAAGCCGGCGGCCACCACCGCGTCAAAGATATCCTGGTGATCGACGGCAACGACGATCCGTCCGACATTGGCCTCGGCCGCGCGGCGCGCAACCTGCACGATCATCGGCACGCCCGCAATGTCGGCGAGCGGCTTGCCCGGAAGCCGGGTCGAGGCCATGCGCGCGGGAATGAGAACGAGGGTCTTGTCAAAATTGGCGGAATTCATCTGCAGCCCTTCAAAACCCCCGGGAAAAGTGTCAAAAAGTCTCAGTGCGGGGGCTACAATCACTGTTGCAACGAAGCAGCAAAAGACATAGGTTCCGCGCGATTTCAAGACTGGCCGGCGTGTGTCCGCCGGTTCCTAGGGGAGCGTTTGGATGAACTCTTATGTGAACATGGGCGTAGGTGCCCTGCTCGGCACCGTTTTCGTACTGATGTCCGTGTCGATCGCTTCTGAAGGCATTTTCCATTCGGGCGCTCCCGAGAAGGAAGGCTTCGCGATCGTGGCAGAGGAAACCGGCGGCGAGGCAGCCGGCGGCGGCGAAGCCGCTGCAGTCGTTCCGATCGCCACGCTGCTCGCGACCGCCGACGCGGCAGCCGGCGAAACCGTCTTCAAGAAATGTGCGAGCTGTCACACCACGGAGAAGGGCGGACCGAACAAGGTCGGACCCGGTCTCTGGGACATCGTGAACCGCCCGGTCGCCTCGCATGAGGGCTTCAGCTACTCTGCCGGCATGACCACCTTCTCCGAAGGCCACAAGATCGTCTGGGACTACGACCACCTCAGCTTCTTCCTGGAGGCGCCGAAGAAGCACGTTCCCGGCACCGCCATGGGCTTTGCCGGCCTGAAGAAGAACGACGAACGCGCCAACCTGATCGCCTATCTGCGCACGCTCTCCGACAACCCGGCTCCGCTGCCGACCGCTTCCAGCGAAGGTGCGGATGCAGGCGCGGCGGCTCCGGCAGACGGTGCGACGGCAACCGAAGGCGCAGCTCCTGCTGATGGCGCTGCCACCACGACGGAAGGCGCAGCACCCGCAGAAGGCGGCGCAACGACGACCGAGGGCGCAGCCCCGGCCGAAGGCGGCACCGCAACGCAGGGCACCACCACGGAACAGCCGGCTCAGTAAGACGCCAGCGCATAAGACGAAAAACCCGGCCATCGCGCCGGGTTTTTTATTGCCGCCACAAGGAAACAGCCTCACCCCAGGAGCCAGGCCCAGAAGGAAACCGTGAAGACGCCGAGCGCCGTCGTCATTGTTATCGTCGATGAGGCAAGCGCGTGGCCGACGCCGAAATGGTTGGCGAGCAGCCACGCATTGATGCCCGTCGGCACCGAGGAGCACAGCACCATTGCCGCCGTCCATTCCGGGCTGAGGCCGAGCAGCCGGCAGGCGACATAGACCGAGCCCGGCAGCAGCACGAGCTTGAGGCTGGTCATCGCAAGCGCGATGCCGGCATTCCCGCCGACCTTGTACTTGTTGAGCGCCATGCCGATCGAGATCAGCGCTGCCGGCGCCGCCGCCCCCGCCAGCTGGTCGACCACCACCTTGACGGGCCCGGCCAGTGGCACGCCCCCGGTATGGAACAGCGCTCCGGCGACGAGGCCGATCACCAGCGGATTGCGCACCAGGCTCTTGCCGATACCGAGAAGGAGCGTGCCGATACTCTGCGGCTCGCGCGTGCCGTCCTTGCGCTCTGCCCGCTCCATCAGGATCGTGCCGGCGATCATCATGACCGGCAGGTGTACGGAAAGCAGCACCGAGATCGCCACCAGCCCCTCCTCGCCGACGATGCGCGAGACCAGCGGCAAGCCGATGAAGACCGTGTTGGCGAAGGCGGAGGAAACGCCGGCAAGCACGCCGATCCGGCGGTCGCGCTTGAAGCCGAGCGTGGCGACGAGATGCGCGACCGTCCAGGTGAAGGCAACACCGGCGAAATAGCCGATCCAGATGCGCAGGGGCGATTCGCCGGCGAAATCGGCCTCCGCGATGGTGCGGAACAAGAGGACGGGCACGGCGACCCGGAAGACGAACTCTCCCAGCCCCTCCCCCAGTGCCTCGCGCAGGTAGCCGGTGCGCACGAGCAGCCAGCCGATGAAAATCAGCGCGAAGATGGGCAGAACATTGAGGGCGACGTCGGACATGAAACCGTCCCGGGGAGCAGGGAAAAATTGGCAGGACGAGTACCCTGCAGGCCTCATGGGTATGGCAAAGCCCGGGGAGGGTCCAGCGCGAAAGGGCAGCGCGCAAATGAAAAAAGCGAGGGTTATCCCCCCGCTTCCTCATCCCGGCCTGGCCGGGGAAGTGTTTCACACGGGGTGCCAGTACATCCGTGGTCACCGCGCTTGCGAAACACGACTTTCGTGTCTGACGATGCTTCTATCGGCCCGCTGTTACAGCGATATGACAGAAGCGGTTCGTCCGTGATTTGAAGTCTGCGCCGATATGGTTAACAAAAGGTTAACGCGGCGCCTTGCCAAAAAATTTCGCATTTCCGGCGATTGAACAGCGACGCTGAAACGTCTTCCCCCTGGTTCCATGCGCCCCCCCTTTTCCGGCCCCCCCGACGCGCTCCGTCTTTCGATTGACAAGCCGTATCCGGGTCTGGACAGTGGCGGCGGCAACGAGACGGGCAGCGTTAGGAGGACTTCATGTCTATGCGCGCATTCTTCGGTTTCTCGGCACTTCTTCTGGCTGCCGTCGCCTCCCCTCCCCTCCCTGCAGGCGCGCAGGAAACGCGCACCGTGGTCACGAGCGAGAACAGCGATTATTTCGGCTTCGACCTGCGCACCGTGCAGGACGTCACGCTCGACCAGTGCAAGACCGATTGCGTCGACGACCTGTCCTGCCGCGCCTTCACCTATAATCCCAAGGTGAAGTGGTGCTTCCTGAAGAGCGACTTCAACCAGCTCAACCATTTCCAGGGCGCTGTCGCCGGCAAGATCGTGCGTGCGGACGCCGCCGCCGATATCGGCGCACCGCCGGCCATGGCCTTCATCAGCGACTACATGATGAGCGACGCCCGCTCCTTCCGCAATTCGATGTCGCTCGCCGCCGAGCATACCGGCCAGGGTGCGGAAAGCCTTGCCTCGCTCGGCCGCATCGAGACCGCGTCTGGCCGCTTCGACCAGGCGCTGATCGCCTTCAAGGGTGCGCTTTCGCTGACGCCGGACGACTACTATCTCTGGATCGAGACCGCCGAATCCATGTCTCGCGCCTACAACAACAGCTACCTCGCCGGCCAGGGTGCGCTTGCGGCGATCAATGCCTATGACCTCTCGCGCACGACGGAAACCCGCGCCCGGGCGCTGGCGGTGCTTGCCGACACGCTCGACAAGTCGGGCAACTATCGCGCCGGTATCAATGCCTACAAGGCAAGTCTGGAGCTGAAGGAGGACGTCGCCGTGCGTTCGGCCTATCTCGGCCTCCGCGCCCGCCAGGGCTTCCGCGTCGTCAACCACACCATCGATTCCGACAGCGCGACACCACGGGCTTGCGTCGAGTTCTCCGAACCGCTCGTCAAGTCCGGCGCGGACTATGCATCGTTCGTGACGCTGGACGGCGCGGCACCGAAAGCCGTGGAGGCCAAGGACCGGCAGATCTGCGTCGAGGGACTGAACCACGGCCAGCGTTACAAGATCGCCTTCCGCCCCGGCCTGCCGTCGGCGGTCGACGAACCGCTGGAATCGGTCGTCGACCTCGACATCTATGTGCAGGACCGCGCCGCCATGGTGCGCTTCACCGGCGACGGCTTCGTGCTGCCGGGAAGCGTGCGCCGCGGCATCCCGATCGTTTCCGTCAACACCGACAGCGCCGACCTGAAGCTCTACCGCGTCGGTGACCGTGCCATCACCTCGCTGCTTTCCGAAAGCCGCTTCCTCACCCAGCTCGACGGTTACTCCGCCAGCCGCATCGAAAACGACAATGGCGAACTCGTCTGGCAGGGCAAGATCGATATCTCGCCCGAGCTCAACAAGGACGTCGTCACCAGCTTCCCGGTCGACGAGGCGCTGCCGGAGCGCAAGCCCGGCGTCTATGTCCTGACCGCCGCCGCCTCGAACGGCCGCTCCAACGAATGGGATGCCAAGGCGACACAGTGGTTCGTCGTCTCGGATGTCGGCCTCACCACCTATGCCGGCACGGATGGCCTCAACGTCTTCGCCCGCTCGCTCGACAGCGCTGGCCCGCTCGACGGCGTCGAGCTTCAGCTGATCGCCAAGAACAACGAGGTGCTCGGCACCGCGACGACCGATGCGGACGGCCGCGCGACCTTCACCGCCGGCCTGATGCGCGGCACCGCCGCCAACACGCCAGCCGTGATCCTCGCAAAGAAGGGCACGTCCGACTTCGTTTTCCTCGACATGACACGCGCCGGCTTCGACCTCTCGGACCGCGGCGTCACCGGCCGGCCGGCACCAGGCGCCATCGACGTGCTCGCCTGGACCGAGCGCGGCATCTACCGTGCCGGCGAGACCGTGCACGCGACGGCGCTCGCCCGCGACATCGAAGCCAATGCCGTCGAAAAACTGCCGCTCACCTTCGTCTTCAATCGCCCTGATGGCGTTGAGGATCGCCGCATCGTCAGCGACGGTGCCGCGCTCGGCGGCCATGCCGTCGACCTGCCGCTGCAGGAAAACAGCATGCGCGGCACCTGGACCATGCAGATCTTCACCGATCCCAAGGGGAGCGCGATCGGCGAAAAGCAGTTTCTCGTCGACGATTTCGTGCCCGACCGCATCGAATTCGACATGGCGAGCGAAACGAAGGCCATCGAAACCGGCGTTCCCGCGGAGGTCTCCGTCGAAGGCCGCTACCTCTACGGCGCGCCGGGCGCGGGCCTTGAGATCGAGGGCGATGTCGCCCTGAAACCGACCCGCCAGGACGCCGCCTTCCCCGGCTACGTCTTCGGTCTTGCCGACGAGGAGGCCCTTGAGGAAAGCACCACGCCGCTCGAAGGCCTCGACGTTCTCGACGACGACGGCAAGACGACCTTCGAGGTGAACATCGCCGACCTTCCCTCGACCACCCAGCGCCTCGAAGCGCTGGTCACGCTGCGCATGATGGAAGAGGGCGGCCGCGCCGTCGAGCGCAACCTGACCCTCCCGGTCAAGGCGGCCGGTGCGATGATCGGCGTAAAGCCGGAATTTTCCGATGGACTTGCGGAAAACAGCGTTGCCAACTTCACCGTCGTCGCTGTGGCGCCGGATGGCTCTCGGCAGGCGATGCAGGGCATGCCCTGGAAGCTGCTCGCCGTCGAGCGGAACTACCAATGGTATCGCGACGGCAGCTCGTGGCGTTACGAGCCGGTGCTTTCGACCAAGCAGATCGCCGACGGCACGGTCGATGCCGGTAAGGATGGCGGGCGCATATCGGTGCCTGTCACCTGGGGCCGCTATCGCCTGGAAGTGGAAAGCGCGGAGCCCGAAGGCCCGGCGACCAGCATCGAGTTCGACGCCGGCTGGTATGTCGCCGCAACCTCGACGGAAACGCCCGACGCGCTCGAAATCTCGCTCGACAAGGAAAACTATGCGGTCGGCGACACGGCCAAACTGAAGATCTCGTCGCGCCATGCCGGCCAGGTGCTGATCACCATCGGCGCCGAAAGCCTGATCGCCACCCAGACCGCCGCCATCGGCGCCGAGGGCGGCGAGGTGGAAATACCGATTACCAAGGAATGGGGTCCCGGTTCCTACGTCACTGCGACGCTCTTCCGTCCGGGGACGGACCAGGAAAGCCGCATGCCGATGCGCGCCATCGGCATCACCTGGCTGAAGGTCGATCCGGCCGACCGCAAGCTGAATGTCGCACTCGACGTTCCGGAAAAGACGCTGCCGCGCCAGCCGCTCGATATCGCGCTTACCCTTGCCGGCGCAGGCGCCAATGAGGAAGCCTATATCACGGTCGCCGCCGTCGATGTCGGCATCCTCAACCTCACCCGCTACGAAGCGCCCGATCCGGCCGGCTGGTATTTCGGCCAGCGCCGGCTCGGCATGGAGATTCGCGACCTCTACGGCCGGCTGATCGACGGCTCGCTCGGCGCCACCGGGCGGCTGCGCACCGGCGGCGACGGCGGCGAAGGGGCGCTTTCCGGCAATCCACCGACCGAAAAGCTCGTTGCCTTCTTCGCCGGCCCTGTGAAGCTCGATGCGGAAGGCAAGGCCAAGGTCAGCTTCGACATTCCGCAATTCAACGGAACGGCCCGCATCATGGCCGTCGGCTGGACGAAGACCGGCGTCGGCAGCGCGTCGAAGGACGTTGTCATCCGCGATCCGGTCGTGGTAACCGCGAGCCTGCCGAAATTCCTCGCTCCCGGGGACCGCGCCGACCTGAGGCTCGACATCACCAACACCGATGCCCCGGCCGGTGACTACATGGTCGAAGTCACCCACAACGCCTCCGTGATGGTCGAGCAGACCGGTGCGGGCCAGACGCTGCGGCTCGAGCCGGGCGGCAAGACGGCGCTCACCCTGCCGTTGATCGGCGGCGAGGCCGGCGACGGCGTCGTGACGGTCAAGCTCTCGAACGGTTCCGGCATGTCGCTGGAGCAGGCGCTCAACGTGCCGGTGCGCCCGGCCGCCATGCCGATCACCACGCGCCGGCCGATCGAGATCGCCGCCAATGGCAGCCTGACGATCGACGACCAACTCCTGGCCGACAGCCAGCTTGCCGGTGCTTCCGTCAGCCTCAGCGTTTCGCGCGCCGCGGCCTTCGACATACCGGCGCTCCTGATGGCGCTTGATCGCTACCCTTACGGCTGCACGGAGCAGACGACCAGCCGTGCATTGCCGCTGCTCTATCTCAGCGAGCTTTCCAAACAGTCCGGCCTTGCCGAGGACACGGAAACGCAGAAGCGCGTGCAGGACGCGATCTATCGCGTGCTGGCCAACCAGTCCTCCTCCGGCAGCTTCGGCCTCTGGGGGCCGAGCTACGGCGACCTGTGGCTCGACGCCTTCGTCACGGACTTCCTGACGCGGGCCCGCGAGCAGAAGTTCGACGTGCCGGAGCAGGCCATGCTGCAGGCGCTTTCCAACCTGCAGAACGCCATCTCCTACGACGTCAACGTCTCCAGCCAGGGCAACGAGATCGCCTATGCGCTCTATGTGCTCGCCCGCAACCGCAAGGCCGCGATCAGCGACCTGCGCTACTATGCCGACACGAAACTCTCGGAGTTCTCCTCGCCGCTCTCCCGCGCGCACCTTGCCGCCGCGCTCGGGCTCTACGGCGATGCGCAACGCTCGATGACGATCTTCTCCAATGCACTCGGCCTGTCGCGCGACAGCGTGCTGAATGCCAGCCTCTCGCGCACCGACTACGGTTCGTCGCTGCGTGACGGGGCTGCCATTCTGGCGCTTGCCGCCGAAGCCCGCCCGGTTCCCACCATCATTCCGGACCTGACGAAGCTCGTCGCCAAGCAGTGGGAAGACAAGCGCTGGACTAGCACGCAGGAACAGACCTGGATGCTGCTGGCCGCCCGTTCCGTGAAGGATGCCGACAAGGGCCTGGAGCTCGAGATCAACGGCGCTGCGCATTCCGGCGGCTACGCCGCGCAGATGACGGGCAAGGCGCTGATGGAGAACCCGCTGACGGTTGCCAACCGTACCGGCGAGCCGGTCTCGGCCATGCTGACGACGGTGGCAGCCCCGGCCGACCCGCTGCCGGCCGGCGGCGACGGCTTTGCCATCGAGCGCAGCTACTACACGCTGGACGGCGAGGAGGCGAATGTCTCCGAGGCGACGCAGAACGAGCGCTACGTCGTGGTGCTGAAAGTGACGGAGCACAATGACTGGCCGTCGCGCATCATCATCACCGACCTCCTGCCCGCCGGCTTCGAGATCGACAATCCGAGCCTCGTCGACAGCGCGAAGCTCGCGAATTTCGACTGGATCGGCGAGATCGAGCCTGCCCATACGGAGTTCCGCTACGACCGCTTCGTCGCGGCCTTCAACCGCAGTGCAGGCGACAATCGCGAGGTGACGCTCGCCTACGTCGTGCGCGCCGTGACACCGGGCACCTACGACCACCCGGCCGCACAGGTGGAGGACATGTACCGTCCGCAATACTCCGCCCGCACGGCAACCGGCCGCATGCAGGTCGTCAAGGCCGAGTAAGGGGCTGAGCGAGAGGACAGGCCAATGGCGCTCTGGCGCAAGCTCCTGATAGGCTCCCTCGGCGGGGCGGCGTTCATCGCCGCCCTCGCCGCCGGGCTCGACTATGCCGATCGCGCCTATCCGCCGCCGGTCACCGTGGCGGACACCGTTTCAAAGGAAGTGCTCGACCGCGACGGCCGCCTGCTGCGGGCCTTCGCGACGCCGGACGGGCTCTGGCGGCTGAAGACCACGGCTGCCGATGTCGATCCGCAGTTTCTGCGCATGCTTGTCGCCTATGAGGACCGGCGTTTTCACGAGCATGCGGGTATCGACCCGCTGGCGCTGCTGCGTGCGGCCGGGCAGTTCGTCACGAATGGCCGCATCGTCTCCGGCGCCTCCACGCTTTCCATGCAGGTCGCCCGGCTGATCGAGCCGCGCGAGAACCGCTCGATGCTAGCCAAGCTGCGCCAGATGGCCCGCGCGGTCCAGCTCGAACGGCGCCTCTCCAAGGCCGAGATCCTCGATCTCTACCTGACGCTCGCCCCCTATGGCGGCAATCTGGAAGGCGTACGTGCGGCCAGCCTCGCCTGGTTCGGCAAGGAGCCGAAGCGTCTTTCCGTCGCCCAAGCCGCCCTTCTCGTCGCCCTGCCGCAGCTTCCCGAAAAGCGCAGGCCGGACCGGCACCGCGCCGTGGCGGAGAAGGCGCGCGAGCGCGTGCTCGCTCGCATGGCCGTTTCCGAGATCATCGGCGAGGGCGAGGCAGAGCGCGCCAGCGCGGAAGCGGTGCCCGACCGCCGCCGCCAGCTTCCCGCCTATGCCGCGCACCTTTCGGAGCTTGCGCTGCGCAAGGATGCCAAGGCGACCGAACACAGGACGACGCTCGACCGCACCGTGCAGGACGGGCTGGAGACGGTGGCGCGCGAGGCGGCCGAGCGACTCGGCCCAAAGGTCTCGATCGCCATGGTGATGGCCGATGCCCGCACCGGCGAGATCCTCGGCGAGGTCGGCTCGGCGGACTATTTCGACGGCAGCCGTGCCGGCTGGATCGACATGACGCGCATCCGCCGCTCGCCCGGCTCGGCGCTGAAACCCTTTATCTACGGCCTTGCCTTCGAGGAAGGCCTCGTCGCGCAGGAAACCATCGTCGAGGATCGGCCTGCCGACTTTTCCGGCTATCGTCCGCGCAATTTCGACATGACCTACCAGGGGGACGTCAGCGTGCGCAAAGCGCTGCAGCTGTCGCTGAACGTGCCCGCCGTGCGCCTGCTGGAGGCGGTCGGTCCGACGCGGCTGATGGTGCGCTTCCGCCGCGCGGAGGTGCATCCCGAGCTGCCGCCGGGCGAAACGCCCGGCCTTGCCATCGGCCTTGGCGGCGTCGGTGTCACGCTGCGCGACCTCACCCAGCTCTACGCGGCGCTTGCCAATCGCGGCCTGCCGGTGCGCCTTGGCGATGGCATCGTGCGCGACGCGGCGGTGATAACGGGCGATCCGCTGCTCGACCCCGTCGCCGTCTGGCATGTCTCGGATGTGCTTTCCGGCGTCACGCCGCCCACCGGCAGCCGCCGCCTCGGCATCGCCTACAAGACCGGCACGAGCTACGGCTATCGCGATGCCTGGTCCGTCGGGTATGATGGCCGCCATGTGCTGGGCGTCTGGGTTGGCCGGGCCGACAACGGCGCGGTGCCGGGCCTCACCGGCTACGGCGCCGCCGCGCCCATCCTGTTCGAAGCCTTCGCCCGGTCCGGCCTCGCCATCACCGCACTGCCGCGCGCGCCAGCCGGCGCGGTGCGCATTGCGCAATCCGAGCTTCCGGCAAGCCTTCGCCGCTTCTCGACCACGGCAAGCGGCCTTGTGGCCACGACGGCACGCGAACCGGCACCGGAAATCGTCTATCCGCCGGAAGGTGCCCATGTGGAACTCGGCGCGACGACCGGCAAAGACATCTCACCGCTCGTGCTGAAGCTCCAGGGCGGACGGGCGCCCTTCCGCTGGCTCGCCAACGGCAAGGTCCTGCCCGATGCCGCGCGCCGGCGCACGACGCAGTGGATGCCGGAGGGGGCTGGTTTCTCGACGCTGACCGTCATCGACGCCGCCGGGCGGGCAGCCAGCGTCAGGGTGTTCATCGAGTAGCGGGGGCTGCCCCTCATCCGCCTGCCGGCACCTTCTCCCCGCAAGCGGGGCGAAGGAGATATCCGGTTTCCCCAACCATTACCCATTGGCAGGGCGCGTCCCCCGCATGCGGGGAGAGGGCTAGCGTCAGGGGTAACGCCAGAGCTGCGACGTCACCGGGACGCTACCCTGCCGTATCCGTCTGCACCCATCCCGGCTTGCGCTTTTCCAGAAACGCCGTGACCCCCTCCGCCGCTTCCGGCGTCTCCCAGGTGTCGGCCAGGCGCGTCAGGGTCATGTCGATGACCTTGTCGTCGATCGGCGGGGCAAGCGCGTGGGCAAGCGCCTTCGCCGCCGCGACCGCCTCCGGCGAGGCCGCGAAATAGGGGGCGATCTCGGCCTCGACCGCCGCGTCCAGTGCCTCGGCCGGAACGACGGCGCTGAGGAGGCCGATATCGCGTGCGGTCAGCGCATCGAACAGGCGAGCGGACGTAGCGAAGCGCAGGAAGGCGGCGGGGCCGATACGGGCGGCGACATAGGGGCTGATCGTCGCCGGGATGAGGCCGAGGCGGGTTTCCGTCAGGCCGAAGCGCGCACCTTCCACAGCGATCGCCGCATCGCAGACGCTGACGAGCCCGACGCCTCCGCCATAGGCCTGGCCGTTGACCCGGGCAACGAGCGGCTTGGGCAGGTCGCGCAGCGCCTTCAGCATCACCGCAAGCCGGCGTGCCTCCACGATGCGCACCTCGCGCGTGGCCGCGATCTGCTCCTTCATCCAGTTGAGATCACCGCCGGCACAGAAGCTTTCCCCCTCGCCGGTGAGCACGACGAGGCGCACGGCCCTGTCCTCGCCGAGAAGGCCGGCGACCGCCGTCAGTTCGCGGATCATCGGGCCGGACAGCGCATTGTGCTGCGCATGGCGGCGCAGCGTGAGCATAGCCACGCCGCGCCGGTCGACGGATACGGAAATCGTCTCGAAATTCATGGCTTCACCTCCTCGCCCCTCAAGGGCGCAAAATGCTAGGCGCCCTTGCCGGCGATCCGGCGCGCGAAAGCGGCGGCCAGAGCCAGCTTCTCCTGGTCGAGGCCCGTCTCGAACCCCGCCGCCGCCAGCATGTCGGCGACGGCAAGCGTATCCACATTGCCGCGCGCACCCGGCGCATAGGGGCAGCCGCCGAGCCCACCGACCGAGGCATCGAAGACGGCAAGTCCATGATCCAGCGCGGCGCGGATATTGTCGAGCGCCATCCCGCCCGTATCGTGGAAATGGCCGGCGAGCCTTTCCGGCGCGGCAATCGTCAGCACGACATCCAGCATGGCCGCGACCTCTTCCGGCTGGGCGCGGCCGATCGTGTCGCCAAGGCTCACCTCGTGGCAACCGAGAGCCAGCAACTGCCCGACCACCCATGCCACGGCGGCGGGAGCCACCGGGCCGTCATAGGGGCATTGCACGACGCAGCTGACATAGCCGCGCAGCGGAATGCCATCCGCTTTCGCCGCTTGCGCGACCGGCCGGGCCCGCTCGATGCTCTCGGCGATCGAGCAGTTGAGGTTGGCCTGCGAAAAGCCTTCGGAGGCGGAGAGGAAGACGGCGACCTCATCGACACCGGCGGCTTTCGCCGCCTCGTAACCCTTCATGTTGGGCACCAGCGCCGCATAGGAAACACCTGGCCGGCGCGCGATACCGGCCATCACCTCGGCTCCGTCGGCAAGCTGCGGCACCCATTTCGGGCTGACGAAGCTCGTCGCCTCGATGCGGCGGAATCCGCAATCCGAGAGGCGATCGATCAGTGCAATCTTGTCCGCGGCGGGGATGATCGCCTTCTCGTTCTGCAGGCCGTCGCGGGCGGCCATCTCGACGATTTCGATGCGACGACTCATGTTGCCTCCTCCGGCTCCAGCGCCAAAAGCAAGGCGCCTTCGGCCACCTGATCGCCAACGGCGACGGGCACCACGGCCACCACCCCGTCACGCGGGGCTGCCAGCACCAGCTCCATCTTCATCGCCTCCATGGTCACCAGCGCATCGCCGCGGGTGACGCGCGCGCCCGGCGCGACGGAAACGATGCGCACGAGCCCCGGCATGGGGGCAGAGAGCCGGTCACCACCCGCCGCTGCCTCGCCTTCGTGGCCGGCCTCCTCGGTAAGCGAAAAGGCATGGGCATGACCGCCGAGGAAGACGATGGTATCGGCACCGTCGCGATGAACGGTCGCAGACAGGATGCGGCCATCGACATCCGCGCGCACGGACCGGCCGTCGCTCGCCAGCAGGCCGATCTCGGTAGCGAAGCCAGCGTGCTCGACGCGGAAACGGTTGACGCCGCGGAAGGTGATCCGCAGCGCATGCTCCGCACCACCATGGTCGAGAAAGACGCTCCGGGTCGCCTCGCTCCACAGCCGGAAACCGCGGACCTGGCTCCATGGATCAGGGTCGGCCGGTGCGTCAAGAAAGCCGAGCGCCGAGAGGGCGGCAAGTGCAAAAACCTCCTCGGCTGCTTCGGGATCGGCCAGCAACCCCTCGCCTGCCCGACCGATCAGGCCCGTATCGACATCGCCCGCAGCAAAGGCCGGCAGGCGGCAGAGACGGGCGAGAAAACCGGCATTGGTCGTCAGCCCGCCGACGCGGCAGGCTTCGAGCGCCGCTTCCAGCCGCGCCAGCGCCTCCCTGCGGTTGCGACCATGGGTGATCACCTTGGCGATCATCGGATCGTAGTATGGGGTGATGATATCACCGACGCGCACGCCGGAATCGATGCGCGCTTCGCCCGGCAGGTCGAAGACCGTAAGGCGGCCGGTCGCCGGCAGGAAGTCGCGCGCCGGGTTTTCCGCGTAGAGCCGGGCCTCGAAGGCCCAGCCGTCGATGACAAGCTCGTCCTGCCGCCTCGGCAGGGGGTCGCCTGCGGCGACGCGAAGCTGCCATTCGACGAGATCGAGACCGGTGATCGCCTCCGTCACCGGGTGCTCGACCTGCAGGCGCGTGTTCATTTCCATGAAGTAGAAGCGATCCTGCCGCAGGCCTTCGGAAACGTCCGCGATGAACTCGACGGTGCCGGCACCGCTATAGCCGATAGCCGCGGCCGCACGCACCGCGGCCTCCCCCATCACGACCCGCATCTCCGCCGTCATACCGGGTGCCGGCGCTTCCTCGATGACCTTCTGGTGGCGGCGCTGGAGCGAGCAATCGCGCTCGAAGAGATGCACGACATTGCCGTGCCCGTCGCCGAAGACCTGCACCTCGATATGACGGGGTTTGGCCATGTATTTTTCGACCAGCACGCGGCCGTCGCCGAAGGCGCTTTCCGCCTCGCGCCGGGCGCTTTCGAGCGCGGCGGTAAAATCGGCGGGCCGCTCCACCCGCCGCATGCCCTTGCCTCCGCCGCCGGCGCGGGCCTTGATCAGCACCGGATAGCCGATCGCCTCCGCCTCGCCGGCAAGGAAATCGGCCTCCTGCCGTTCACCATGATAGCCCGGCACGACCGGCACGCCGGCCTTTTCCATCAGCGCCTTTGCGGCGTCCTTCAACCCCATGGCGCGGATCGCGCTCGCCGAAGGGCCGATGAAGACGAGGCCCGCCGCCTCCACCGCCTCGACGAAATCGGGGTTCTCCGAGAGGAAGCCGTAGCCGGGATGCACCGCTTCGGCACCGCTCGCCTTGGCGGCCGCAACAATGGCCGCACTGTTCAGGTAGCTGCCGGCCGCCTCTGCCGGGCCGATGCGGATGGCCTCGTCGGCCATCGCAGCATGTAGGGCCTGGCGATCCGCGTCGGAGTAGACAGCGACCGTCGCAACGCCCATGCGGCGGGCGGTGCCGATGACGCGGCAGGCGATTTCGCCGCGGTTGGCGATGAGGATCTTTCTGAACATCCTGCCTCCGGCAAACGGATAGGGAGACGCGGGACCGGGGTCCCGCGCGTTATCGTGCGGCAATGGCCTCGACCTCGAGCATCCACTTCTCGTCGAAGATGGCACAGACCACGACGCTCATCGCCGGGGCGATGGCGCCGAGATAGTCGCTGCGGATCTCGCGGTTGGCGGTCGCGTGGTGCCGGTCGGAGAGGAACGTCGTCACCTTGACGAGGTCGGCCTTGGACATGCCCGCCGCCTTCAGCTGCGCGTCGATGTTGCGCCAGACGAGGCGGGCCTGTTCCTCGAAGGTTTCCGGCAACTTGTCGTCGTCCGACACGGGGATCTGGCCGCTGATGAACAGCAGCGTCTTGAAATCCTCGATCTTCACGGCCTGCGAATAGCCGCCGCGCGGGGCGGGTGCGTTCTTGGCATTGATGGTTTCGCGGTTCATGGCATTGCCTCCTCTACATCCTGAAGACGCCGAAACGAGTGGGCTCGACCGGCGCATTGAGCGCCGCCGAGAGCGAGAGCGCCAGCACGTCGCGCGTCTTGCGCGGATCGACGATGCCGTCGTCCCAAAGCCGTGCCGAGGCATAGAGCGGATGGCTCTGCCGGGCGAACATGTCGATGGTCGGCTGCTTGAAGGCGGCCTCCTCCTCGGTGCTCCAGCTGCCGCCCGTGCGCTCGATGCCCTCGCGCCGGACGGTTGCGAGCACTCCCGCCGCCTGCTCGCCGCCCATGACGGCGATGCGGCTGTTCGGCCAGGTCCAGAGGAACCGCGGCGAATAGGCCCGGCCGCACATGCCGTAATTGCCCGCGCCGTAAGAACCGCCGATCAGGACGGTGATCTTCGGCACCTTCGCCGTCGCCACGGCGGTGACAAGCTTGGCGCCATGTTTGGCGATGCCTTCGGCCTCGTATTTGCGGCCGACCATGAAACCGGTGATGTTCTGCAGGAAAAGCAGCGGAATGCCGCGCTGGGCGCAGAGTTCGATGAAATGCGCGCCCTTGAGGGCGGCCTCGGAGAAGAGCACGCCATTGTTGGCGATGATGCCGACCGGAAGACCATGCAGCGCGGCAAAGCCGCAGACGAGCGTGGTGCCGAAGCGTGCCTTGAACTCGTCGAAGCGGGAACCGTCCACCACGCGGGCGATCACCTCACGCACATCGTAGGGCGTGCGCGTGTCGGCCGGCACAATACCGAGCAACTCTTCCGGGTCGTAAAGCGGTGCGTTGCCTTCGCCGGATTTCGCGAGCGGCGGCTTGTGCGTGTTGAGATTGGCGGCGATCTGGCGGGCGATGGCAAGCGCATGGCGGTCGTCACGCGCGAGGTGATCGGCGACGCCGGAAAGACGGGTGTGCACGTCGCCGCCGCCGAGATCCTCGGCCGTCACCACCTCCCCCGTCGCAGCCTTCACCAAGGGCGGGCCGGCAAGGAAGATCGTGCCCTGGTTCTCGACGATGACGGTCTCGTCACTCATGGCCGGCACATAAGCACCGCCGGCCGTGCAGCTGCCCATGACGACGGCGACCTGCGGGATACCGGCGGCCGACATCTGCGCCTGATTGTAGAAGATGCGGCCGAAATGATCGCGATCAGGGAAGACCTCGTCCTGGTTCGGCAGGTTGGCGCCCCCGCTGTCGACGAGATAGATGCAGGGCAGCCGGTTCTCCGCGGCGATCTCCTGCGCGCGAAGATGCTTCTTCACGGTGATGGGATAATAGGTGCCGCCCTTCACCGTGGCATCGTTGCAGACGATCATGCATTCACGGCCGGAGACACGGCCGATGCCCGATATCATTCCGCCGGAGGGCGAGGCGCCGTCATAGAGGCCGTGACCGGCCGTGAGGCCGATTTCGAGGAAGGGAGAGCCGGGGTCGAGCAATTGCGCGACACGGTCCCGCGGCAGGAGCTTGCCGCGGGAAACATGGCGCTCGCGCGCCTTCGCCCCGCCGCCATCCATGGCAAGGCCGGCTGCCTCCTCCACCAGGGCGAGCGCCTCGAGCATGGCCTTGCGGTTCGCCGCAAAGGTTTCGCTGCGGGTGTTCACGGCCGAAGGGATGACCGGCATCACAGCGTCTCCTGGAAAATTTCGCGGCCAATGAGCATGCGGCGGATTTCCGAGGTGCCGGCGCCGATCTCGTAGAGTTTCGCATCGCGCAGCAGGCGGCCCGTCGGATAATCGTTGATGTAACCGTTGCCGCCAAGGGCCTGGATGGCCTCTAGGGCCAGCTTCGTGGCGTTCTCGGCGGAAAGCAGGATGCAGCCGGCGGCGTCCTTGCGCGTCGTCTCGCCCCGGTCGCAGGCGGCGGCGACGGCATAGACATAGGCGCGCGCGGCATTGAAGGCGACATACATGTCCGCCACCTTGCCCTGCATCAGCTGGAATTCGCCGATCGGCCGGTCGAACTGCTTGCGCTCGTGCAGATAGGGGATGACGACGTCGAGGCAGGCGGCCATGATGCCGAGCGGGCCGCCCGAGAGCACCACGCGCTCGTAATCGAGACCGGACATCAGCACGTTGACGCCGCGCCCGACGGTGCCCATCACGTTCTCCTCCGGCACCTCGCAATCGGCAAAGACGAGTTCGCAGGTGTTGGAACCGCGCATGCCGAGCTTGTCGAGCTTCTGCGCCGTCGAGAAGCCCTTGAACCCCTTTTCCACGAGGAAGGCGGTGATACCGCGCGGGCCAGCTTCCGGGTCCGTCTTGGCATAGACGACCAGCACGTCCGCATCCGGCCCGTTGGTGATCCACATCTTGTTGCCGTTCAGCACGTAGCGGTCGCCGCGCTTCTCGGCACGCAGCTTCATCGAGACGACGTCGGAGCCCGCACCCGGCTCCGACATGGCGAGCGCGCCGACATGTTCGCCGGAAATCAGCTTCGGCAGGTATTTTTCCCGCTGCGCGGCGCTGGCATTGCGCACGATCTGGTTGACGCAGAGGTTGGAGTGGGCGCCATAGCTGAGGCCCACCGAGGCCGAGGCGCGGCTGATCTCCTCCATCGCCACACAATGGGCAAGATAGCCCATGCCGGACCCGCCAAAACTTTCCGGCGCGGTGATGCCGAGCAGGCCAAGGTCACCCAGCTCGCGCCAGAGCGGCATGGGAAAGGTGTTGCTGCGGTCGATTTCCGCCGCCTGCGGGGCGATACGGTCGCCCGCAAAGCGCCGCACGCTCTCTCTCAGCGCGTCGATTTCCTCACCAAGCCCGAAGCTCATTGCAGCATCGTACATGTCCGTCCTCCCCGGCCGGATGCCCCGGCATCCGCCTGCTTCCTCAAATCGCGGAACCGAACGACCGGCTCCATCGCGGCCTCAGGCGGCCGCTCTGTCTTGTCCTGCCGTGTCGAAGACCAGGCGCATCTCCGCCTCGCGCGCCCGCACCCGCGTCACCGCCGCCTCCTTCACCGGGCCGTAACCACGAATTTCGCCGTAAAGCGACATGAGCGCAACGGCGGCATCGAGATTCTCGCGGCGAAGATTGTGCAACACGTGCTCGACCAGTGCCACATAGTCGGCGATGAGCTGGCGCTCCATGCGCCGCTCCGCCGTGCGGCCGAACGGGTCGAAGGCGGTGCCGCGCAGGCCCTTCAGGCCGGCGAGCAGGCCAAAGGCCGGCAGCATCCAGCGGCCAAAGCGGCGTTTCCGCGGACGGCCGTTCGCATCCTCGCCTTTCAGGAAGGGCGGCGCGAGGTTGAAGGCGATGCTGTATTTGCCCTCGAACTGCTCCGCCAACCCGGCCTTGAAGGCAGGATCGGTGAAGAGTCGCGCCACCTCGTATTCGTCCTTGTAGGCGAGCAGCTGGGCATAGACATGCGCGACGGCGCGGACAAGACGGTCGTCCGGCCCGAGGGCCCCTTCCGCCTCGCGCACACGCTCGACCAGCGCCTTGTAACGATCGGCAAGAGCGGCGTTCTGGTAGGCCGTCAGGTGTTTCACGCGATGGGCGACCAGTTCGTCCGGCGCCATGGTCTCCAGCGTCGCGACCGACTTGCCGGCATGCAGCAGGCGTTCGGCGCGGGCCAGGTCGGCGGCGATCAACCGGCCCCAGCCGAAGGCGGCGAGCGTGGCGTCGACGGCAACGCCGTTCAGCACGATCGCGTGCTCGATCGACTGGCGCGTCAGCGGGATGAGGCCTTTCTGCCAGGCGAAGCCGGTCATCAGGATGTTCGTCGCCATGGCATTCCCGGCCACCTTCTCGGCGATCGTCGTGAAATCGAGAAGATGGGAGGGATCGCGCAGTGCGGTGCGCACCGTGCCCTCGACATCGCGGCGGCGGAAATCGAAGTCGCGCTGGCGCACGAAATCGGCGACCGGCGTCAGCTTGGTGTTGACGACGCCGGTCGTGCGGTGCTGGTCGCACAGCGTCACGGCATCCTTCGAGGCGGCCACAACGTCGTCGGCAGCAAGGAGGAGATCCGCACCGCCCGTGACGATGCGCGGCGAGGAGACGTCCTCGTCGACCAGGCCGATGCGCAGGTGGCTCATCACGGCGCCGCCCTTCTGGGCAAGTCCGGCCATGTCGAGGATCATCGGCGACTTGCCGTCGAGATGGGCGGCCATGCCGAGGATGGCGCTGATCGTCAGGATGCCGGTACCGCCGATACCGGCGATGGCGATGTTGTAGGAACGGTCGCCGATCGCAACGATGTCGGGCTCGACAACGCCCGACATGTCGGGATTGGCGCGCGCGGCCTTGCGCAGCCGGCCGCCTTCCACCGTCACGAAGGACGGGCAGAAGCCCTTGAGGCAGGAGTAATCCTTGTTGCAGGTCGACTGGTTGATCCTGCGCTTGCGGCCGAACGCTGTGTCGAGCGGTTCGACGGAGACGCAGTTCGACTGCGTGGAACAGTCACCGCAGCCTTCGCAGACGGCGGGATTGATCAGCAGGCGAACCGGCGGGTCTTCCATCAGGCCGCGGGAGCGGCGGCGACGCTTCTCCGCCGCGCAGGTCTGCACATAGACGATGGCGGAGCAGCCGGGCGCCTCGCGGATATCGCGCATCACCCGGTCCATCTCGTCGCGGTGCCGCACGATGACGCCGGGCGCAAGCATCGCCGGCGAATAGGCGTCCGGATGATCGGAAACAAGGTAGATTAGCGCCACACCCTCGTCATGCAGCTGCCGTGTCATCACTTCGGGGCTGAGGGGTCCATCGACGGGCTGGCCACCGGTCATGGCCACCGCATCGTTGTAGAGCAGCTTGTAGGTGATGTTGACGCCGGCGGCGACGGACTGGCGGATCGCCAGGATGCCGGAATGATAATAGGTGCCGTCGCCGAGATTGGCGAAGATATGCTTCTCGTCGCTGAAGGGCGCGATGCCCGACCACGGCACGCCCTCGGCACCCATATGGGTGAAGGTCGTGGTGTCGCGGTCCATCCACTGCACCATGTAGTGGCAACCGATGCCGGCCGTCGCCCGGCTCCCCTCCGGCACCTTCGTCGAGGTGTTGTGCGGACAGCCGGAGCAGAAATAGGGCACGCGCTCGACCGGCGCCATATGCGCCTTGCGGATCTTCTCGCGCTCCAGGAGATAGACCAGTTCATTGGAAATGACCGTCTTCAGGCCGGCGTCGAAGTCGAACTGCAGGAGGCGGGCGGCGATCGCCCGCGCCACCATGCCGACGGACAGTGCCTCCGAAAGCGGCAGGAACGGCTTGTCCTGATGATCGAACTTGCCGACGATGCGCGGCCGCTCGCCGTGGTTCCAGTTGAAGAGCTGCTGCTTGATCTGGTTCTCGATGATCTCGCGGCGCTCCTCGACGACCAGCACCTCCTCGAGGCCCTGCGAGAACTCGCGCACGCCCTCCGGCTCCAGCGGCCAGGGCATGCGGACCTTGTAGATGCGCATGCCGATCTCGGCCATCTCGGCCGGACCGAGCGAAAGCTCCTTCAGCGCCTGGAGCACATCCTCATAGGCCTTGCCCGACGCGATAATACCGAAGCGGGCGCGCGGCACGTCGTGCGTCACCTCGTCCACCCGGTTGGCGCGGGCAAAGGCAATGGCGGCATACCCCTTGTAGGTCTGGAGGCGCTCGTCCTGCGGCAGCGGCGGATCGGGCCAGCGCAGGCTGAGGCCATCCCGCGGCAACTCGAAATTGTCCGGGATGACGAACTGGCGGCGTTCGCCCGCAAGATCGACGGAAGCCGTCGTTTCGACCGTGTCGGCGATGAACTTCATGCCGACCCAACAGCCGGAATAGCGCGACATGGCGGTGCCGAGCAGGCCGTATTCGATGAATTCATGAATCGAAGACGGATAGAGCACCGGGATCAGCGCCGACATGAAGGCATGGTCCGACTGGTGCGGAATGGAGGACGACTTTGCCGAATGGTCGTCGCCGGCAAAACAGAGCACGCCGCCATGTTTCGCGGTGCCGGCGGCATTGGCGTGCTTCAGCACATCGCCACAGCGATCGACGCCCGGCCCCTTGCCATACCAGTAACCGGCGACGCCATCATAGCGCGCGCCCGGGGAAAGGTGGAGCTGCTGCGTGCCCCAGACGGCGGTGGCCGCCAGATCTTCGTTGACGCCCGGCCGGAACACGATGTCGTGCGCCGCTAGGTGCTTCTTCGCTTTTGCAAGCTGCTGGTCGTAGCCGCCGAGCGGCGATCCACGATAACCCGAGATGAATGCGGCGGTGTTCAGCCCCGCAGCACGGTCGCGCCGCATCTGAACGATGGGCAGGCGCACGAGGGCCTGCGTGCCGGAAAGGAAGATCCTTCCCTCCTCCGCCATATACTTGTCCTCGAGAGAAAAGCTATGCTTGAGCATGACTTCCTCCTCGATGGCTCTCCTCCATGAAAGCCATCCTCCATATGTAGGAGCCTACCCATGGATTGGGAGGAGCGGGTCCTTATTTTCGCGGTGGAGAATCACGGTTTGAGGATGGCATCCGCAAAGAATGCCCTCCGGCGCAAAGCCATCCTCATTTCCCGTCAGATCGGAACGCGATGCGTGTTCTTCAGCTCATCGAGCGCGAAGCTGGAATTGACGAAGCCGACGCCGGGCAGCCGCAGAAGCGCCTTCTTCAGGATCTCTTCGTACTGGCGCACGCTGCTCGTCAGGACACGCAGCACATAGTCGTGGTCGCCGGTCATGGAGTAACACTGCACGACCTCGGGCATGTGCTTCACCGCCTTCTCGAATTCCAGCAGCGTCGCCTCGTCGTGCTGCTTCAGCCGCACGAAGCAGAACACCGACACCTCGAATCCGACACGCTTCGGATCGACGGCGACGATGCGGCCGCGGATGATGCCCTGCCGTTCCATCTCCTTGATGCGCCGCCAGCAGGGCGTGTGGCTGAGGCCGACGCGCTCGCCGATCTCGGCGACCGTGAGCTCCGGCTCGCTCTGCAGCAGCCGCAGGATCTTGCGGCTCGTCTCGTCCATGCCGCTTTCGCCCATCTCACAGGAGCCCACGGGTAGAGAGGTTGCGCATCAGCGCCGTGATGCCGAAGGTCCAGGGCGGGCATTCGGTGGAAAGGCGCACCGTGTTGGTGAGGGCGCCGAGCTCGGCATTGGAGATCGTCACCCGGTCGCCGGTCTTGTGGGTAAAACCCTGGCCAGGCGTGTCGCGGTCCTCGACGGGCGCGAAAAGCGTGCCCATGAACAGCAGGAAACCGTCGGGATATTGATGGTGCTTGCCGATCGTCTGGGCGACGAGATCGAGAGGATCGCGGCTGATCTCGCGCATCGTGCTGCGCCCCTTCAGGACAAACCCGTCCTCGCCCTCGATCAGGAGGTCGAGATCGGCCTTGCGCACGTCATCGATCGAATAGGTCGCATCGAAGAGGCGGATGAACGGGCCAATGGCGGCGGAGGCATTGTTGTCCTTCGCCTTGCCGAGCAGCAGCGCCGAGCGCCCTTCGACGTCACGCAGGTTCACGTCGTTGCCGAGCGTCGCACCCTTGACGCGACCCCGGCTGTCGACAGCAAGCACGATTTCCGGCTCCGGATTGTTCCACTTGGAGATCGGGTGCAGCCCGACCGAGGCGCCCCAGCCGACGGCGGCCAGAACCGGCGCCTTGGTGAAGACCTCGGCATCCGGCCCGATCCCGACTTCGAGATATTGCGACCAGACGCCTTCCTCGATCAGCGCCGCCTTGACCTTTGCCGCTGCCTCCGAGCCCGCCTTCAGGTCGCGCAGGCTGTCGCCGATGATGGCGATGACACGGCCGCGCACCTTCTCCGCCAGCGCCGGATTGCCCGCCGCCTTCTCCTCGATCACACGCTCGATCATCGAGCGGGCGAAGGTGACCCCGCAAGCCTTGACCGCCTGGAGGTCGCAGGGTGCGAGCAGATGGGGCCGGGAGAAATTGCCGGCACCCTCGATGGAGTTCTCCAGCACCGCGTCGAGCGCACCGAGGTTCTCACCGGGCGCGGCATGGGCAACAGCGGCCGGATCGTCTTTCTCCAGCAGGGCCTGCATGGTGGGAATCTCGGAAGACGTGATGTCGCGCAGCCTGCCGTCCTGCAGCACCACGATCGCCGGACCCTGCACATCCGGCCGCCAGATGCGCCCGACAAAAGTCCCTTGCGAAAAATCTCCTGCCGTCACCGTCACGCGCCGCTCCTCCTGAAAACCTCGACAGGAGTTCTAGACCGAAAAGCATGACGGGGAACAGGGTAGAGACAGGCGTGCGCAAACGAAAATAAGGGGATGGCGAGCGAGACCGCCGCCATCCCTTCCTGTCAGGCCGGCCGGGTGCGCACAGCCGAGACGATGGTGAGTGCTGCCAGCAACAGAACAGCGCCGCTGGCCACGAAGACGCTCGTCACGCCGCTTGCATCGAACAAGGCTCCGCCTGCGGCGGCGCCGGTGGCGATGGCGAAGTTGATGGCGGCGACGAAGAGGCCGCCTGCGCTCTCGGCCTCATCCGGCACTGCGCGGGTGATCCACGTCGACCAGGCGACCGGCACGGCAACGAAGGCTAGGCCCCAGAGGGCGACCATGGCCGCATCGCCGGCAAGGCTGCCGCCGAAGGTGGAGAGCGAGAGAGCGAGCACCCCCATCACGACGGGCATGATCGTCAACGTGAAGCGCATGGAGCGCTCCAGCAGCACGGCGCCAAGATAGTTGCCGAAGAAGGTGGCAATGCCGAAGCCGAGGAGAACAGCCGAGAAACCCTCGACACCGAGACCGGTCACCGTTTCAAGGAACGGCCTGATATAGGTAAAGAAGGCAAAATGACCGGTGAAGACGAGCAGGATCGCGAACATTGCGAAGCCGACGCCCGGCCGTGCCAAGACCTCGACGAGCGTGCCGAAGCGCGAATGACCGCGCGGCGGAAGCGAAGGCAGCGTCGCAAGCTGCACGACGAGCGCCAACGCGCCGAGTACGGCAGCGCCCAGAAAGACATTCCGCCAGCCGACGATATCACCGACATAGCTGCCGACGGGCGCCGCGAAGACCGTGGCTGCCGAAACGCCGAGGAACATGACCGACAAGGCCTTCGGTACGACGGCCTCCGGCACCAGCCGCATCATGGTGGCCGCCGAAAGCGTCCAGAAACCGCCTAGCGCCATGCCGAGCAGCACCCGCCCAGCCAGCAGCATGGCGAGGTTGGACGCCATCGCCACCAGGAGGTTCGAGAAGATCAGGAGGACAGAAAGGCCAAGCAGCACGAGCCGCCGGTCGATCCTGCGCGTCACCACCGTGATCAGCAGGCTCGTCACCAGCGCGACCGCCGCCGTCGCCGTCACCGCCTGGCCGGCCATGCCCTCGGAAATCCGGAGATCTGCCGCCATCGGCGTCAGCAGGCTTGCGGGGAGGAACTCCGCCCCCACCAGCCCGAACACGCCGAACGTCATTGATATCACGGCCCCCCAGGCCGGCCGCGCGTCCGCGTCGCTTTGCGGCGCTGCGATTGTTGCATCCGTCATCTGACATCCCTTTCCTGTTGCAGTGCGTGCTGCAAAAGGTGGGTTGAAACGCAAGACGCACAATGTCATTTTATCCGCAATGTTTGATCAATCGTCCGGCCTTCAAAAAAACAAGCATGATCCCGTCAGCGAACTCCTGATGGGCATGCGCCTGCGCGGTGCCAGCTACGGCCGGCTCCAGCTCAGCCCACCCTTCGGCATCCGCTTTCCGGCGGGGCCGGAAGCCCGCTTCCATTTCGTCGCCCGCGGCAAGGTCCTGCTGCGCGCGCCGGGCGCGGTCGGGCGCGAACTCGCCTGCGGTGATGCCGTGCTTCTGCCGCGCGGCGAAGTGCACGAGATCGTCACCGGATCGCACGTCCAGATCCGTGACTACGAAAGTTACACGCGAAAGCCGCTCTGCGCCGATGTGGCAGCGGTGGAGGCCTGCATCAAGACCGCCGACCGGGAAAACGATACGCTGATCTTCACCGGCCGCATGGAGTTCGAACTCGACACGTTGCACCCGCTGGTCGGCCTCATGCCGCCGATCATGTCGGTCGGCGCGCTGATCGGTCGGCAGCCCGAACTGATGCCGCTGCTCGATGCCATGGAACGGGAAATGGGGGAGGAGCGTGTGGGCTCGGCCGGCATCCTCGCGCGCCTTGCCGACGTGATCGCCGCGTCCATCGTGCGTGGCTGGGTGGAGTGCGGCTGCGGCGATGCGACGGGCTGGATCGAGGCGCTGCGCGACCCGCGCCTCGGCCGCGTCATCGCGGCCTTGCACCGCGAGCCCGGCAGGAACTGGACGCTTGCCGACATGGCCGGGGAAATGGGCAGCTCCCGCTCGGTCTTCGCAAAACGCTTCGTCGAGGTGACGGGCGTCACGCCGCAACGCTACGTCCTTGCCCTGCGCATGCGCCTTGCCGAGCAATGGTTCCGCCGCGACAAGCTCTCGATCGACACCGCCGCCCGCCGCCTCGGCTTCGGCTCGCAGGCCGCCTTCGCCCGTGCCTTCAAACGCGTCGTCGGCGAACCACCGGGACACACGCGCAAGAAGACGGCGGCGGCGAGCGCTTTGGAAAATGGGACGACGGGAAGGAGAAAGAATGGTGCTGCTAGAGAGATTTGAACTCTCGGCCTCTCCCTTACCAAGGGAGTGCTCTACCCCTGAGCTATAGCAGCATCCGGCGAAACGAAGGTCTGTTCCGCGTGAGCGAGGGCCTATTGCCATAGGTCATCCGGCAGTGCAAGCGGCGATTTCGCGATTGTTGCAACAAATCTGGTGATGGCGGTGCTTTTTTGCCGGGATGGATTTCGATATGAGGACGGAGATGAACGGCAAAGACGAGACAAAAAGCGGGAAGATCAGGACCGAAGCGGAGATTCGCGCGGAGCGGCTGGCCAAGACGTTGCGCGACAATCTCCAGCGGCGAAAACAGCAGGCGCGCGCCCGCCGGGCCGGCGCGGCGGACGAAACGACCGGACTTCCCGGAGGCAATCCTGCCGCAAAAAAAGACGAATCGGACGGTTAGTCGGGCATGTCTTCAGCCGAAGACGACGGGGGTGGTTTTCCAACCGGCGCGCGCAAAAGGGCGGGCAGCCGGCATGGTCTTCATTTTTCGATCGTGATGCTCTAAAGAGGCCGCCATCTCCGAAAGCCGAAATTCTTTGAGAAAGGCGGGCCCGGCCCGTAATCGCACATGGATCGTATCCGAATTGTAGGCGGCAACGAACTTCGGGGCACCATCCCGATTTCCGGCGCCAAGAATGCCGCGCTGCCGCTGATGATCGCCTCGCTTCTCACCGACGACACGCTGACGTTGGAAAACGTGCCGCACCTTGCCGACGTCGAGCAGCTCATCCGCATCCTCGGCAACCACGGCGCCGACATTTCCGTCAATGGCCGCCGCGAGCGCCAGGGCGAAGGCTATTCGCGCACGATCCACTTCACCTCGCGCAACATCGTCGACACCACGGCGCCCTACGAGCTCGTCTCGAAGATGCGCGCCTCCTTCTGGGTCATCGGCCCGCTGCTTGCCCGCGAAGGCAAGGCCCGCGTCTCGCTGCCGGGCGGCTGCGCCATCGGCACGCGCCCGGTCGACCTCTTCATCGAGGCGCTTGCCGCGCTTGGCGCGAAGATCGAGATCGACGGCGGCTACATCGAGGCGACGGCGCCGGACGGCGGTCTTATCGGTGCGCGCTACACCTTCCCGAAGGTCTCCGTCGGTGCGACGCACGTCCTGATGATGGCGGCGACGCTCGCCAAGGGCACGACGGTCATCGGCAATGCCGCCCGCGAGCCGGAAGTGCAGGACCTCGCCAAGTGCCTCAACGCCATGGGCGCCAAGATATCCGGTGCAGGCACCGCGACGATCACCATCGAGGGCGTCACCCAGCTTTCCGGCGCGCGCCACCGCGTGCTGCCCGACCGCATCGAGACCGGCACCTATGCCATGGCGGTCGCCATGACGGGCGGTGACGTGACGCTCGAAGGCACCGATGCTGCGCTGCTCGATACCGCACTCGAAGCGATCCGCCGGTCCGGCGCCGAGATCACCTCGACGGAAAGCGGCATCCGCATCGTGCGCAATGGCGGTGGCATCAAGCCGGTCGACGTGGTCACCGATCCCTTCCCGGGCTTCCCGACAGATCTGCAGGCACAGTTCATGGGCCTGATGACCAAGTCGAGCGGCATTTCGCACATCACCGAGACGATCTTCGAGAACCGCTTCATGCATGTGCAGGAGCTGGCCCGCCTCGGCGCGAAGATCTCGCTCTCCGGCCAGACGGCCAAGATCGAAGGCGTCGAGCGGCTGCGCGGCGCCCCGGTCATGGCAACGGACCTGCGTGCCTCGGTCTCGCTGGTCATCGCCGGCCTTGCCGCCGAAGGCGAGACCATGGTCTCGCGCGTCTACCACCTCGACCGCGGTTTCGAGCGGCTCGAGGAAAAGCTCACCCGTTGCGGCGCCGTCGTCGAACGCGTCAGCGACTGATCTTCCTTGCGCGGCAGGCGTTGCAGTCTGCCGCGCGCCGTCCTATCTCGTGGGAAAGACCGGGATGCTGCAAACCGCGGCGTTCCCAAGCATTTTCCGCAATGCCGCTTGCGAAGGCGCTTTCCCGCCCCTTCGCCGGATTGCCCCTGAAGGACGCACCATGGACAGCCTGAAACTGCTCGCTCTCGATACGGAAGACCTTTCCGTCGTTTCCACCCATCTGCAGGACGCCGTCTTCAAGACCGACGGCCTCTCCTATGACGCCCGCCACGGCATCTTTTCCGTCGCCGTCAACCGCTTCGTCTGGGAAAAGGCGGCCGGCCGCGGCAAGGCCTTCGAGCGCCGCCGTGCCGTCGTCGCCTTCAAGCGTGTCAACGCCGTGCGCTCGCTCGGTATAGACCGCAAGGACCAGGACGCCGTCTTCTCCCTGCTCGCCGTGAATTTCACCCAGAAGGGCGAAGGCCCGGACGGCACGCTGGAACTCGTACTCTCCGGCAGCGCCTCCATCGCGCTCGATGTGGAATGCGTCGAAGTTCAGCTTGCAGATACCGGCGGGGCATGGGAAACCAGCTTGAAGCCCCGCCATCCGGCGGTTTGAAGGATTTTTGCCGGCGCTTTGGCCGGAAGACGACAGGACGGACGACTTGGCGATCAGACTTGACTACCAGAGCAGTGATTTCGAAAGCCGGTTCGCTGCCTTCCTGACCACCAAGCGCGAGGTCTCCGAAGACGTCAATGCCGTCGTGCGCACGATCATCGAGGACGTGCGCGCCCGCGGCGACGCGGCGCTGGCCGACTATTCGAAGAAATTCGACGGCCTCGATTTTTCCGTCACCTCCATGCGCGTCTCGCTGGAGGAGATCGAGACGGCCTATGACGCGGTCGATCCGAAGATCATCGCCGCGCTCGAGCTTGCCGCCCAGCGTATCGAAAAACACCATGCCCGCCAGCGGCCGAAGGACGACATCTACGAGGATGACATCGGCGTCGGCCTCGGCTCGCGCTGGACGGCAATCGACGCCGTCGGCCTCTACGTGCCGGGCGGCACCGCGAGCTATCCGAGTTCCGTGCTGATGAATGCCGTACCGGCCAAGGTCGCCGGCGTGCCGCGCCTCGTCATGGTCGTGCCGGCGAAGGACGGCGAGATCAACCCGGCGGTGCTCGCCGCCGCGCGCATCGCCGGCATCGACGAGATCTATCGCATCGGCGGCGCGCAGGCTGTCGCGGCCCTTGCCTACGGCACGCAGACGATCGCCCCTGTCGCCAAGATCACCGGACCGGGCAACGCCTTCGTCGCCGCCGCCAAGCGCCAGGTCTTCGGCACGGTCGGCATCGACATGATCGCCGGTCCCTCCGAAGTGCTCGTCATTGCCGATGGCGACAACGATCCGGACTGGCTCGCCGCCGACCTTCTCGCCCAGGCCGAACACGATGTCGGCGCGCAATCGATCCTCGTCACCGACAGCGTGGTGCTTGCCGACGCGGTCGAGGCCGCCGTCGAGCGGCAGTTGAAGACGCTGAAGCGTGCCGAGACCGCCGCCGCGAGCTGGCGGGATTTCGGCGCCATCATCCTCGTGCCGGACCTTGCCAGGGCCGTGCCGCTCGCCAACCGCATCGCGGCCGAGCACCTGGAGATCGCCACCGCCGATCCCGACGCGCTAATGTCCAAAATCCGCAATGCCGGCGCCATCTTCGTCGGCCGCCACACGCCCGAGGTCATCGGCGACTATGTCGGCGGCTCGAACCATGTGCTGCCGACAGCCCGGTCCGCGCGCTTCTCCTCCGGCCTCTCGGTGCTCGACTACATGAAGCGGACCTCGATCCTCCGGCTCGGCGCCGACCAGCTGCGGGCCCTCGGCCCTGCCGCCGTCACGCTTGCCGAGGCCGAAGGGCTCGGCGCGCATGCCCGTTCCGTCGCCATCCGGCTCAACCTGGAGACATAGGGCATGGGCCAAAAGGGCAGCTTCCGCCTCTGCGACGTGGTGCTGGACGACACGATCGGCCGCGCCACGCCGGATGTGGAGCACGAGCGTGCCGTTGCCATCTTCGACCTTATCGAGGAGAATTCGTTCGAGCCGATCGGCCATGCGGGCGGCCCCTACCGCCTCAACATCTCGCTGCTCGATTCCAAGCTGGTCTTCGCCATCCGCACCGAAGCGGGCGAGGCCGTGGCCACCCATATCCTCTCGCTGACGCCCTTCCGGCGCATCGTGAAGGACTATTTCCTGATCTGCGAGAGCTACTACCAGGCGATCCGCTCGGCAACGCCCAGCCAGATCGAGGCGATCGACATGGGCCGGCGCGGTATCCACAACGAGGGCTCGCAGACGCTGATGGACCGGCTTTCGGGAAAGATCCGCTTCGACTTCGATACCGCGCGCCGGCTTTTCACGCTCGTCTGCGTTCTCTACTGGCGCGGGTGAGTGGATGGAGGGCGTCTTCCCGGCACCACAGGAAGCCCGGTCGCGAACGCCCCGTTCGATACTCTTCATGTGCCGCATGAATGCGGTGCGCTCGCCGATGGCCGAGACGATCGCCCGCAGCGTGCTGCCTGGCACCTATGTCGCCTCGGCCGGCGTGCGTCCCGGCGAACGCGATCCGTTCGTCGATGCCGTGCTCGGCGAAGTGGGCCTCTCGCTCGGCCGCCATGCGCCGCACTCGCTCGACGAACTTGAGGACGATTATTTCGACCTCATCGTGACGCTCGCCCCGGAAGCGCACCACGCCGCGCTCGAGCTCACCCGCTCCATGGCCGTCGACGTCATGTACTGGCCGACGCCCGATCCGACAGTGGCGACCGGCACCCGCGAGCAGATTCTCAGCTCCTACCGCGAGGTTCGCGAGTTCCTGAAGATGCTGATAGAGAAGCGTTTGAAGGCCCCTGGCTAGGCGCATAGCTGCCCTGTTTCCGGCAAATGCAGAAAGCCGGCGCTTCGGTGTTCACAAAGCACTGGGGATTGTGTAGTTTCCGGCAACTTTTTCGAGGCGGGCATCCGGCCTCCCCGAATCCACCCTACAGGAATATCGCTCAAAGATGGCAAAAGAAGAAGTCCTCGAATTTCCCGGCGTCGTGACGGAACTGCTCCCGAACGCCACCTTCCGCGTCAAGCTCGAAAACGAGCATGAGATCATCGCGCACACCGCAGGCCGCATGCGCAAGAACCGCATCCGCGTTCTCGCCGGCGACAAGGTACTGGTCGAGATGACGCCCTATGACCTCACCAAGGGCCGCATCACCTATCGTTTCAAGTAAGCTCCTCCCAACGGGATGTGCGGCCGCGCCTCTGCCCGGCCTGCAGCCCGAGAGCTGAAACCGGCGCACCCCGGAGATCCCATGGCGCAGACCGACACGCTCATCCTGGCATCCGGCTCGCCGCGCCGCGTCGAACTTCTCGCGCAGGCGGGCATTGAACCCGCACGCCTGATGCCCATGGACATCGACGAGACGCCGAAGCGCTCCGAGCATCCCCGCTCGCTGGCGCGCCGGCTCTCCACGGGCAAGGCACAGGCGGCGCTCGCTGCCATCAAGGGTGATCCCGCCTTTGTCGGCAGCTATATCCTGGCGGCCGATACGGTCGTCTCCGTCGGCCGGCGCATCCTGCCGAAGACGGAGATGATCGACGAGGCCTCCAGCGCCCTGCACCTGCTCTCCGGCCGCAGCCACCGTGTCTTCACCGGCGTGTGCCTCGTCACACCGGACCGGACCGTGCGCCAGAAGGTCATCGACACGAAGGTCCGCTTCAAGCGGCTCTCGACCACCGACATCGAGGCCTATCTCGCCTCCGGCCAATGGCGCGGCAAGGCAGGCGGCTACGCCATCCAAGGCATTGCCGGCAGCTTCGTCGTCAAGCTGGCTGGCTCCTACACCAACGTGGTCGGCCTGCCGCTGTACGAAACCCTCGCCCTGCTATCCGGCGAAGGCTTCGACGTGCATGCCGGCTGGACGGACGCCTGACGTGGTGAACGAGAGCGAAAAACCGACGGCCACCGTCGCCCCCTTGCGCAAGGCCGTACCCTGCCCGATCTGCAAGCGCCCTTCGGCGCGCGAGCACTATCCCTTCTGCTCGAACCGCTGCCGCGACGTCGATCTCAACCGCTGGCTCTCCGGCTCCTACGCCATTCCCGTCGCCGACGACGAAACGAAAGCCGACGAGGACGATATGTGACGCTCCTGTCACACGCTGAAAACACAATCTTTTCCACAGCTTGCAAAGCCAGCCATTTTTCCCGCAAAAAACACCCGAGAGGGCTGGACACATTTTTGCAAGATGCTATAACCCCGCTCGCTTCCGGGGCGAAACCAAGCGCCCCACGGATTTCCAAGTGAAATCCAACCAGATGCCCGGATAGCTCAGTTGGTAGAGCAGCGGATTGAAAATCCGCGTGTCGGTGGTTCAAATCCGCCTCCGGGCACCATTAAGCCCTTAAAATCATTGAATTTTAGAAAAGCTCTTTGAGCCTGCATGTGCTGGAAATACGCTAGCACACGTCTAGCACACCCCGCAAAATTGCTCTTTCCCTTCAAGGCCCGGCATGCCTGCCACGGTCATGCGTTCGCACAGTTTTAGCGCAGGCGTGCTAGCAGCGTATCCGTTCCACTTTTCGGACTGTGCCGGTTACTCGCATGTAAAGACGAAGGACGACGGCGTTGGAGCCGTCGACGAGAGCGACGAATTTGTGACCTACGTGTTTCGGTTAAAGGAGAGGATTGGCCGCAAATGGATCACGCCTTAGATGCGGCGACCCTGCCTCCGGGTGCCACATACATTCCCGAATTCCTTTCCCGAGAGGAGGAGGAGGCAATCAAAGATCAGCTCGACGCCGGAGAATGGAGCAATACGCTTAAGCGCCGCGTGCGGCATTTTGGCTATCTCTATGACTATAGAGCGCGTGCCGTTTCGGCAGACGCTTATCTAGGTAAGCTACCTCCATGGCTTGAAACGTTTGCAGAACGATTGGTCACGCGGGGCTATTTCGTTGATTTGCCAGATCAAGTGATCGCGAATGAGTATTTGCCGGGTCAAGGCATAAGCGCCCACGTCGATTGTGTGCCGTGTTTCGATGACACGATCATTTCGATAAGCCTTTTGTCCCAATGCGAGATGATTTTTCGGGAACGATCCAGTTCCAAATCACTTGCAGTTTTGCTCCATCCACGCTCAGGCATATTGCTGAAGGGAGCCGGCCGATATGACTGGACGCATGAAATTCCAGCCCGAAAGTCAGATGTCGTGGACGATACGAAAGTGAATCGCGGCAGAAGGATATCTCTGACGTTTCGAAAGGTTATTCAGGCTACTGGAAAACCTCTTTGAAGCAGCCCTCAGCTCCTTGCGGGTCGAGGGATGCTGTCAGTTTAGCCAACCAGCCGCTTAGCCACACGGGGAAGCATTTTGCTGGGGGCCGTAAAATGCTTAGTGAGAATTCGCGTTGCTCATCCCCGCGAATTTCGAGGCGTCCCCTGAGCGCCTTTACGCCTCGATTGATAGCTCCAAAATTCGGATACTTGCTGCGGTAGCCGCGGGTTTGAAAGCATCTTTTCGTTCCGGCTTCCCCGTCGAAGTCGCGCATGGCCTAACCTATATCATAACAACGGCTTCGACTTTCATCGAGCGAGATAATGCCGGTGATCTTGTAAGGCTTTTTCTTTCGACAATAACCGTAATAGCGGGCAGCTGACTGGATTTTCCGCCAGTCCACCCCGGGGAAGACCTCGCAGATTTCCTCTTTTCTAGCCTCCGGATAGAGTTTCCGTAGTTGCTGTCTCGCTGACCAGTGCCAGGGAGGCACCAAACCTAATTTTTGGCAACGTGTTTGGAATGCCTTTTTTGATCGCGTACCCGACCTGCGTGAATCGCTTCAATCACTGGTGGCGAGCGGGTCATTGGACACACATTCTACAAGCTGTCTCAAAGGCTTACGACGGCGACATCCAGGTGGTCGGCAGTTCTTCGATCCGGGCTCACCGGCATGGGCGAACGGCTCGAAAAGGGAGCGATCCCATTGCATGGGTCATTCACCCGGTGGGCTGACCACCAAGATGCATGTGCTCTTCAATGCCCTCGGTCGGTCCGATCCGGGTGAAACTGACCGAAGGCCAGGCGCATGACGGGCGCTCGGCGGCTGACATGTAGGGGTCGAGCGGTGCGGGCCAGACGCTGCTCGCTAATCGCGCCTACGACAGCGACGCATTACGTGATACTCTCACTGCCTGCGGTGCGGTGGCAAACATCCGCCCCATGCCGACGCAAAGGCGTTTTCCGGCCTTTGACGCTGTGCTCTATAGCAGACGCAACCGCGTCGAACGCTTCTTCAGCAAGATCAAACACTTCCGAGCCGTTGCAACCCGACACGACAAACGCAACGACACCTTCCTGGCATCCATCCAACTCGACGCACTACGAATATGGCTGCGGACTTATGAGCCAGTGGCCTAGCCGGCCGAGCGCGCTGCTTCTTCCATTTCCTCCCAGCTTTCGTCCATCGCGTAGGTCGGCGAGAGGAAGGGGATGCCGATGTGGCCGTAGCGGATGGACAGTTGGCGTTCGGCGGTTTCCTCGTCGATCCGGGCGATGCGGGCGAGGTAGATGACGGAGGCGAGGCCCGTGCGGTCGGAGCCCGAACGGCAATGGATGAGGATCGGGCGGGGCGCGTCCTTTAGGAGCGTGGCGAGTTCGTCCGCCGCCTTGGGGTCGAGACGCCGGTCGGCCTGCATGGGGAAATCAATGAGGGTGAGGCCGAGACGCTTGGCTGCGGCGACCTCGTCCCTGTACCAGGCCGCCCGCTCGTTCCGCCCCCTCAAGTTGACGATGGTTCGGATCTTGTAGCGCGCGGCATAGGCTGCGATCTCGGCCGGCGTGGGCTGGTTCGAGCGGTAGACCTCTCCGGGCACCACGGTGGCGAAATTGCCGGTGAGCTGGATCGCCACGAGATAGATGCCGAGCACGACGCCCGCCGCGCCATAGGTAAGCGCAACCCACTTCAAGAACCGCTTCATGCCTGCCTTCCCTGCCAATCGTGGCAGCAGGATCGGCCGTGCGCCTGACAGGAGCCTGAACGTCAGCCAGCGGCACAAAATCCGCACTCTTCCATCACCGATTTCGATGGGTATGTCAGCGAAACTGGCGTGAATGACGGGCAGAAACCGGCTAGGTCTTGGGCCGCGTCGTCATCGTGAAACGTGTTCCAATCCTGCCGGAGTGATCTTCCATGTCCCTCATCGAAAGCCTCAGCCCGCGCTCGCTCCGCGCCCCGGAAAGCGGGATCGTCGAAGTGGTCAACTATGCGCGCGGGCGTGACGGGCTGATCCCGCTCTGGGTTGGCGAAGGGGACCTGCCGACGCCGGACTTCATTGCCCGGCCCGCGGCCGAGGCGCTGCTGCGCGGCGAGACCTTCTACACCTGGCAGCGCGGAATTCCGGAGCTGCGCGCCGCCCTTTCGCGCTACTATGCCCGGCGCTTCGGTGCGGCGTTGCCGGCCGAGCATTTCTATGTCGTCGGCTCGGGCATGCAGGCGATCAAGCTGGCGATCGAGGCGCTCGTCTCGCCGGGCGACGACATGGTCTACCTGACACCAGCCTGGCCGAATTTCGCCGCGGCAGCCGAGCTTTCGGGCGCCAATCCCATCGCCGTTCCGCTCGCCTTTGCCGGCGGGCGCTGGCAGATCGACCTTGAACGCGTGGAGGCGGCGATCACCTCGAAGACCCGCGTTCTGTTCGTCAACACACCCTCCAATCCGACCGGCTGGACGGCGACGCGCGATGACCTTGCCAGCCTGCTGGCTATCGCACGGCGCCATGGCCTCTGGATCATGGCCGACGAGATTTATGCGCTGTACCACTATGCCGGCGGCCGGGCGCCCTCCCTCCTCGACGTGATGGAGGACGGCGACAAGGTCGTCTTCGTCAATTCCTTCTCCAAGAACTGGTCGATGACCGGCTGGCGCGTCGGCTGGATCGTCGCCCCGCCCGAAATCGGCCAGGTGCTGGAAAACCTCATCCAGTATTCCACCTCGGGCGTGCCGCAGTTCCTGCAGCAGGGCGCCATCGTGGCGCTCGACGAGGGCGATGCCTTCGTGCAGGCGAATATCGACAAGGCCACGAAGAACCGCGACGTCTTCTGTGACGCGCTGATCGCCACCAACCGCGTCGAGACCCTGAAGCCGGACGGGGCGCTCTATGCCTTCCTGAAGATCGATGGCGTGACGGATTCGCGCCATGCCGCGCTCGACATCGTCGACCGCACCAATGTCGGGCTTGCACCGGGCACGGCTTTCGGGCCGGGCGGCGAACTCTTCATGCGCGCCTGTTTCCTGCGCGATCCCGGGCAGGTCGCGGAGGCGGCCGACCGGCTTGCCCGCTACATCGCCGCGCGCTGACGGAGATCAAAGACGGCCGAGCACGAAATCAGCGCGCTCGGCCACCGGCATTTTCGGTACGACCGCGACCTCGTAGCCGAGCGCGGGATAGGCCTTTTCCAACCGCGCGTATTCGGCAAGCGCGGCCGCAAGATCATGGCGGCGCTCCGGATCGGCGGCGTAGATTTCCGGCCAGGGCGGCGTGAGGAAGACCTGCCTGTTGTAGCGATGCGCCGCGGCCAGCGCAGGCAGAACCGGCTCCCCACCCTCCGCATCGAGAGCGACGGCCGCATCGATCAAGCCACGATCGAAGAAGACGAAGCCGGGATGGTGCTGCATTGCCGCCCGATCGGCGAGCGCCATCGCAATGGCCCGCCTGGCAAAGGCGGCGAGATCCAGCCAGGGCAAGGCAGTACCGCCACCCGCCAGCTCCGCCTGCACGATACGGCGGCCGGGCTCCTCGACAACGGTGTGGCCGCGCCGGCGAAGCTCTTCCAGAAGCGTGGACTTCCCTCCGCCGGAACAGCCGGAAAGTACGATGAAGCGATCGGACATGATGGTCTTCCTTGTGTTGGGCAGGAGCGCCCCGCAAATGCGCCGCAATTGCGGTTGCGTCTTGCCGGCCGGCAGGGTGATATGCCGGCAATTCAGTCGATTCGGGGAATGACATGGCGGTTCTGGTTACGGGCGGTGCGGGTTACATCGGCAGCCACATGGTCTGGGCGCTCATCGATGCCGGCGAGGAGGTCGTTGTGCTCGACCGGCTCTCGACCGGCTTCCGCTGGGCCGTGGCGCCCGAGGCGCGCTTCTACGAGGGCGACCTCGCCGATGCCGCGCTGCTGGCGCAGATCTTCTCCGAAAACAGCATCGACGCGATCATCCATTTTGCCGGGTCGATCATCGTGCCGGAATCGGTTGCCGATCCCCTCTCCTACTACGACAACAACACGGCCAAGTCACGGGCGCTGATCGCCGCGGCCGTCACGGCGAAGATCCCGCATTTCGTCTTCTCCTCCACCGCCGCCGTCTACGGCACGCCCGACGGCACGGAACCGGTGCTGGAAAGCGCGGCGCTGCGACCGGAATCGCCCTATGGTTCGTCCAAGCTGATGACCGAGATCATGCTGCGCGACACGGCCGCCGCGCACGACTTCACCTATACGGCGCTGCGCTACTTCAACGTCGCCGGCGCAGATCCGCGTGGACGCACCGGCCAGTCGACGGCAGGAGCCACGCATCTCATCAAGGTGGCGAGCGAGGCGGCCCTCGGCAAGCGCGCCGGCATGGATGTCTTCGGCACCGACTATCCGACGCCTGACGGCACCTGCGTGCGCGACTATATCCACGTCAGCGACCTCGCCAATGCGCATCTGAAGGCACTTCAGCGCATGCGGGCAGGCGGTGGTTCGATCGTCGCCAATTGCGGTTATGGCCGCGGCTTCTCCGTGCTGGAAGTGCTGGAACAGGTGAAAACCGTTTCCGGCAGGGACTTTCCGGTGCGCTTCGCCCCCCGCCGGCCGGGCGATGCGGTGCTGATCGTCGCCAACCCCTCCGTTGCGATGCGGGAATTGGGCTGGACGCCGGAGCATGACAATCTCGGCTTCATCGTGCGCACAGCGCTCGACTGGGAAGAGCACCTCGGCAAGCGCAACCAGATCTGACGGCTATTTTTCGCCGAGCAGCGCCTTTTCGTGGGCGATGGCGCGGTCGATAAGCCGCGCCCAGATCTCTTCGTAAAAGGCACCGTCGAGGCCAAGGGCCTCGGCATTGCGGTGCGCGTTGTCGCGCACTTCCCGGACACGCTCCGGCACGTCCGCGGGGATGTCGAGCCCGGCCTTGATCTCGGCCGCCCGGCCGATGAAGCTCCAGCGCTCGGCAAAGAGCGCCATGAGCGCCCGGTCGACCCGATCGATGTTTTCCCGGATGTCCGCCATCGTCGTGCAGTCTGCGGCCGTCTTCGCCATTGCGGTCTCCCTTGTCGGGACCCCGATAGCAGAGGAATGTTTGGGGGGGAAGCCGGCAGCGTCTCCTGAGACGCAAGGCCACATGCAGGCCCGGGGGTTAAGCGGAAGGAGGGTGCGGTCCTGTCTTCCACTTGCGGGCCTGCATGCTGGCCGAGGCGGAACCTAGGCAAGCAAGCTGGCGTGAGGCTGGACGCTTTTACGTAACGTGAGCCGTTGTTTTTCCTCGGCCATGCGGGGCGTTTTCGAGAGCCGGCTACGTGCCGATGGCAAGCTTGATGGCAAAGCCAAGGATCGTCACCGCCAGCACGCCGCCCGCCCAGAGGCCGACGAACCAGAGCAGTTTACGGCCGGTCGAGCCCTCCGTCATCAGTGGTAACCCTCCTCGGGATCGACCTTGCCGCGGAAGACCCAATAGGCATAGGCGGTGTAGCCAAGGATCATGGGAATGAGCACCAACGCGCCGACCAGCAGGAAGGCAAGGCTCTCCTCCGGTGCGGCGGCCTGCCAGATCGTCAGTGAGGTCGGCACGATGTAGGGATAAAAGCTGATGCCGATACCGGCGAAGCCGAGAACAAAAAGGCCGAGCGCGGCAATGAAGGGCCGCGAATCGTGCTCCGTCCTGAGGCCCTGGACCAGCAAAGCAAAGCAACCGAGCACGAGCAGCGGCACCAGCAGGCTGAAGAGAAGCGTCGGCCAGTGGAACCAGCGGTCGAAATAGAGCGGCTCCAGGAAAGGCGTCCACAGGCTGAAGACCCCCATGGCCAAGAGCGTGCCGATACCGGCCTTCAGGGCGTAGCCGCGGGCACGCTCGGCAAGCGGACCACGCGTCTTCATCACCAGCCAGGTGGCGCCGAGCAACGCGTAGCCGACGAGGAGCGCAAACCCCGTGGCAACGGAGAAAGGCGTCAGCCAGTTCCACCAGCCGCCGACATAGGCACGGTTTTCCACCGGAATGCCCTGTACCAGGGCGCCGAGCGCCACCCCTTGCGTGAAGGCGGCAACCATGGAGCCGCCGGAAAAGGCGATATCCCAGAGGAATTCGCCGCGCCGGGTGCGCCAGCGATATTCGAAAGCGACGCCGCGGAAGATGAGGCCGAGCACCATGAGGAGCAGCGGCATGTAGAGCGCCGGCAGGATGGTGGCATAGGCAAGCGGGAAGACGGCCATCAGTCCGCCACCGCCCAGCACCAGCCAGGTCTCGTTGCCGTCCCAAACGGGCGCGACGGAATTCATCATCACGTCGCGATCGTGTTTCTCCTTGAAGAAGGGAAAGAGGATGCCGACGCCGAGATCGAAGCCGTCGAGGATGACATAGGCGAGCACCGCGAAGGCGATGATGGCTGCCCAGATGAAGGGAAGATCAATGGCCATGGTGATGGCTCCCGGACTTGGTGGCGACGGCGGCGGCGGGCGTGATGCCGGCCGAACGGAGAGGACCTTCCGCAAGATCCGGCATGGGGTCGCGCGGCAGGCGGCCCATCAGGCGCAGGATGTAGAAGGTGCCGGCGCCGAAGACGAGGAAATAGACCACAATGAACGCGATCAACGAAGTGGCGACGGCCGGCGCATCGATGGGCGCGACGGAATTGGCGGTGAGGAGATGGCCGTAGACGGTATAGGGCTGGCGGCCGACCTCCGTCGTTACCCAGCCGGCCAGAACGGCGAGGAAGCCGGCGGGGCCCATCAGGACGGCGGCGCGGTGCAGCCAGCGGTTCTCGCCGAGCGTCCCGCGCCACCGACACCACAACGACCACAGCCCTATACCCAGCATGGCAAAGCCGATGGCGACCATGATGCGGAAGGACCAGAAGACGATAGCGACCGGCGGCTGCAGCTCCTTCGGTATCGTATCGAGCCCGGCAAGCGGTGCATTGAGGTCATGCTTCAGGATGAGGCTCGACAGTTTCGGGATCTCGATGGCGTAATCGACGCGCTGTTCGGCCGAATTCGGAATGCCGAACAGAATGAGCGGCGCACCGTCGGGATGGCTCTGGTAGTGCCCCTCCATCGCCATGACCTTGGCCGGCTGATGCTCCAGCGTGTTGAGGCCATGCATGTCGCCCGCGAAGATCTGGATCGGTGCGACGATGGCCGCCATCCACATCGCCATGGAGAACATCTTCCTCGCACGCTTCGGCGCATCGCCGCGCAGGAGATGGTACGCGCCGACACCACCGACCACGAAGGCCGTGGTGAGATAGGCAGCCAGCACCATGTGCACGAGGCGATAGGGGAAGGACGGGTTGAAGATTACCGCCCACCAGTCGACCGGCACGAACTGGCCGGCGTCGTTGATGGAAAAGCCAGCCGGCGTCTGCATCCAGGAATTGGCGGCGAGGATCCAGGTGGCCGAGATCAGTGTGCCAACGGCAACCATGAGCGTGGCGAAGAAGTGCAGTTTCGGGCCGACGCGGTTGAGGCCGAACAGCATGACGCCGAGGAAGCCAGCCTCCAGGAAGAAGGCGGTCAGCACCTCATAGCCCATCAGCGGGCCGATGACCGGCCCCGCCTTGTCGGAAAAGACGCTCCAGTTCGTGCCGAACTGGTAGGACATGACGATGCCGGAGACGACGCCCATGCCGAAGGCGAGCGCGAAGATCGTCTTCCAGAAATTGAAGAGCGTGAAATAGACCTCGTCCTTCGTCCAGAGCCACAGCCCTTCCAGCACGGCGAGATAGCTCGCCAGACCGATCGAGAAGGCGGGGAAGATGATGTGGAACGACACCGTAAAGGCAAACTGGAATCGGGCGAGCAGTGTTGCGTCCAACGATTCGAACATTGGCCACGTCCTTTCGTAAGGCTGGCGCGGGCCTCGACAGGCCGCGGTCGCAGAAAAGAATGTGGTCCAAAACAGGCAAAGGTCAATTCTGCCCCTCCGCCCACGTTGCCGCACCGCGACAATCGCCCGCGTGCGGCATTTCGGCCGGCGCTGCCTTGGCCAAAAACGAACAAAGCTCCCGGGGGCGGAACCGGGAGCCTTGGCGGCGGTTGGGAGAACTCTCTTCGCTAGTTGGCGACCGCTGTACGGTCGAGGCCAGGATAGTAGTCGCCGTTGGCGGGACCGACCCGGCGGGTTGTGGTTTCCGTCCGGGGATAGACGTAGCCGTTTGCCATGCGGGCCTGGCGCTTGGCTTCGATCATCCGGTCTTGCTTGGCGCTGGGCCAGGTGCCTTCGTAGTAGCTGCCGCCGGCAAGGGCGGCCGAGCCGCCGAACAGCGAGGCTGCGAGCAACGAGACGGCGAAGGTTGTGGTGAGAGACTTGCTCATCGTTTCATTCCTTGATCAGTCTTGGGAGGTGGTCTGGTTGTCACACGATCGGCGTTCAGCGGTCGTCCCGGTCAAGGCCCTTGTAGTAGTCGCCCTTGGCCGGGCCGACGGCTACCTCGATCGACGCGGACGCTGCTTCGCCGTTGCCGACGCTCTGCGTGGTGACGGGGTCGATGGTCTGGCTCTGCGCCTGGTCGCGGTCGACGCTACGATAGTAATCACCGTCACCGCCTGCGAGCGCTGCGGTGCTGCCGTAAACGGATGCGGCGAGGAGGGCGGTTACAAAGGTCGTGCTCAAGGTTTTGGTCATTGTCTTGTTCCTTTCCATATAGGCATCGTGAAACTGCGGGTCGGTTTCACCGTGGCTGCGCAGATCGCCTGCCATCGGTGGCGACGGGGACGATCCGGCGGATTGCCGCAGGGCGCGCCCGGGTGGCGCTCGCCGGGTTCTTTCCTTCAATAGGGTTCGGCATCGTCATGTCCTTCCGTCTTCCAGAAGCAGCTCCGCCGCCTCCGTGAAATAAAGATGGTCCCTCAATTTGCGGGATGGAAGGGTCTAAAATTGGAAAAAGCCGTCAACGTTTTTTGAACAATCAAAACGGCAGCGGCGACGCACAACCAAATAGGTAAAAAACGACAAAACCGTCCAATCGGACGGTTTTGCATCGAAAAATTCTTACGGCCTAAACATTTGATTGATATGGAAAATAATCGCGAACCACCTCCTGGAAGGGCGGGGGCACACGCGAAGGCTGCGGCAGAAAAAGACTGCATTCACAATTGCGGCATGGAAAACCGCTGCGCTGGTTTCAAGAGTTTCACGAATGTGTGAGGAGCAAAAAACCGCGCCGAAATCGCTTCCAGCGCGGTTTGAACTGTGTCGAGATTGTGTCGGACAGCCGGACCTTGCGGCCGCGTCACAAGCCGAATCCGTCGATCGGACCTAGCCGGCGCGTAGATAATGTTCGACCAGTTCCGTCCAGAAGGCCGCGCCGACCGGCAGGAGGTCGTCGTTGAAATTGTAGCCGGGGTGATGCAACGACTTGTCGTTTTCGCCACCCTTGCCGCCAAGGAAGAAGTAGGTACCCGGTCGTTCCTTCAACATATAGGCAAAGTCCTCGCTTCCCATGAAGGGGCGAGCGAGATCGATGACCTTGTCGGCACCGGCAAAGCGGATGGCGAGGTCGCGCACGAGATCTGTCTCGGCCTTGTGGTTGACCGTCGCATCGTAGAAGCGCTGGTAGTTCACCATGGCGCTCATGCCATAGCTCTCGGCCTGGCGTCCGGCGATCAGGCGGATGCGGCGTTCCAGCTCGTCGCGCACATCAGGATCGAAGGAGCGGATGCCCACGACGATCTCGGCCCGGCTCGGGATGATGTTGCTCGCAGAGCCCGCATGGAACGAGCCGACCGTCACGACCGTCGGGTCGAGCGGATGGATGTTGCGCGAGACGATGGTCTGCAACGCCATGACGATCGACGCGCCGCAGACGATCGGGTCGAGCGTCTCCTGCGGTTCCGCGCCGTGGCCGCCGACACCGTTCACCGTGATACGCGCCTCATCGACCGCCGCCATGATCGGGCCTTCGCGCAGCGCGAACTGGCCGAAAGGCAGACCCGGCTCGTTGTGCAGGGCAAAGACGGCATCGCAGGGAAACCTGTCGAACAGCCCCTCCTCCACCATGATCTTCGCACCGCCGAAATTCTCCTCCGCCGGCTGGAAGATCAGATGCACGGTGCCATCGAAATTGCGCCGCTCGGCAACCGCCTTGGCCGCCCCGAGCAGCATGGCCGTGTGCCCGTCATGGCCGCACGCGTGCATTTTCCCCGGCGTCTTGCTGGCATAGGGAAGACCGGTTTCCTCGAAGATCGGCAGTGCATCGATATCGGCGCGGATGCCGATCGACTTTCGGCCGGTGCCGTTCACCAGCGTCGCGACCAGGCCGGTTTTCGCAAGACCGCGCGTAACCTTGTAGCCGTAGCCTTCGAGATGGCGTGCGATGACATCGGAGGTGCGGACCTCTTCCAGGCCCAGTTCCGGATGTTCGTGCAGGTCGCGACGGATCGCCACCATTTCCGGCATGGAATTCTTAAGGGTCGTATGGATCGTCATGTCAGGCACCACGCGAAGGGATTTTGCTTTCGAAGTAGCGGAAGGCCATCACCAGGATGGCGGTGAGGCAGAGATAGATGAGCGCCAGCAGCAAGAGCGGCTCATAGGTGAGATAGGTTGCCTGCCGCACCTTGGAGATGACGGCATAGGCGTCGATCACGGTGATCGTCGCGACGAGCGGCGTCGATTTCAGCTGCAAAACGGTTTCACCGTTCAGCGTCGGCAGCGCCCGGTAGACGGCGCGGGGCAGCCAGATGCGGCGGAACAGGGTGAAGCGGCTCATGCCAAAGGCGCGCGCAGCCTCGAGTTCGCCCGGCGGTACGCCAGCGAAGGCGCCACGCATCACCTCGCCCTCGTAGGCAGCGAAGGAGAGGGTCAGCGCAGCGACGCCATAGGGCCAGGACTCGCGCAGATAGGGCCAGAGGAAGGAGTTGCGGATTTCCGGAAACTGTGGAAACAACGAGCCGAGGCCGTAATAGAGCAGCCAGAGCTGCAGCAGCAGCGGCGTGCCGCGGATGATGGTGCAAAAGCCCTTTGCCAGCATTTTCAGCGGCCATGGTCCCGTCACCTGCACAAGGCCGATCGGCACGGCGAGGAGAAAGCCGAGGATCGAGGTCGAGAACAGCATCAGCAACGTGACGCCGACGCCATAGGCGAGCGCCCTGGAATAGTTCGGTACCCATTCCCAGCGCATGAACCAGACGATGCAGAAAACGAAGATTGCGGCGATCGCCATCAACACGATGCGATGGGGCTTGAAGAAGCTCTGCTTGCTCGGCAGCGCAGTGAGCGCCATGGCGGAGACGGTCTCGTCGGCCATCACGCAGCCCTCACCATGCCGCGCCGATAGTGGCGCTCGATAAGGCCGATCAGCACGTTCGAGACCAGCGTGATGATGAGGTACAGCACACCGGCAGCGCAGAAGAAGAGCAGGTAGGACTTGGTGCTTCCCGCCGCCTGGCGTGTCACCAGCGTCAGCTCGGAGAAGCCGACGACGGCGAGCAAGGCGGTGTCCTTGGTGGCGATGAGCCAGAGGTTGGAGAGACCCGGAATGGCATGCGGCAGCATCGCCGGCAGCGTGATGCGGCGCATGATCTGCACCGGCGGCATGCCATAGGCACGCGCCGCCTCGATCTGTCCTGCCGGCACCGCCTTGATCGCGCCGCGGATGACCTCGGTGGAATAGGCACCCTGCACGACACCAATGACGAAAATGCCCGCCGCAAGGCCGCTGATATCCACCTGCCCCCAACCCAGAGCGGCGGAGATCTGGCTCAGCACGTCCGTACCGGCATAATAGAGGATAAGGATCAGCACGAGCTCGGGCACGGCGCGCACGAGCGTCGTGTAGACCTCGAGCAGATCCTTGGTAACCGGCCCGCCATAGAGTTTACCCATGGCGCCGCCCGTGCCGAGGACGAGGCCGAGCCCGTAGCCGCCGATAGCGATCTGGATGGAGTTCCAGAGCCCTGCCAACATCACGCCGCCCCAACCGGGTGGTTCGAGAGCGAGCAGGCTCCAGTTGATCAGCGATCCGGCATCGGCCATGAGACTACGTCCCTTCGAGAAAAACGCCGGCGGCTCGCGCCGCCGGCTCAGCAAGAGGACGATCAGCCGCCGTAGATGTCGAAGTCGAAATACTTCTTGGAGAAGGTGTCGTAGGTGCCGTTCTCGCGGATCGCCTTGATGGCGGCGTTGATCTTGTCCTTCAGCTCCGTCTCGCCCTTGCGCAGGCCGACGCCGACGCCGAGACCGAGAACTTCGGGATCATCCTTGACCATGCCCTTCATATCGCAGCAGGCAGCACCCTGCTCGGACTTGAGGAATTCCAGCATCGCGACGGAATCGGCCTGCACCGCATCGATACGGCCGGCGGCGAGGTCGTTGTTGGCCTCATCCTGCGTCTGGTACTCCTTGATCGTCGCGCCGGCGGGCGCGAAATACTTGTTGGCATAGACCTGGTGGATGGTTGCCACCTGCACGCCGAGCGTCTTGCCGGCAAGGCCCTCCGGCGTCGGCTCGAACTTGGCATCCTTCGGGCCGATGACGCCCGGCAACGAGTTGTAGTACTTGTCGGAGAAGTCGATGGTCTGCTGGCGCTCCGCGGTGACCGACATCGAGCCGATGATCATGTCGATCTTGTTGGTGGTCAGCGCCGGGATGATGCCATCCCAGGCAACCGGCGTGACGACGCAGTCGAGCTTGGCCTCGGCGCAGATCGCCTTCATGAAGTCCACTTCCCAGCCTTCCCAGTTGCCCGAGGCGTCGGGCGAGGTGAAGGGCGGGTAAGGCTCGGCGGCAAAACCGACGCGGACCTGCTGGGCTGCAGCGCCCGAGATGGCGGCAAGCCCGATCGCGGCGGCAAGGGCGATTGTCTTTACGGCACTCTTCATGATCTTCCCTCTGTTGGTTTTTTGCTTCTCAGTGGATGGAGCTGATGAACTTCTTCAGCCGCTCCGATTTCGGCGATCCGAACAACTCGTCCGGCGGGCCCTGTTCCTCGATGACCCCGTTCGCCAGGAAGACGACGTGGCTCGCCACGTTCCGGGCGAACTTCATCTCGTGCGTGACGAGGATCATCGTACGCTTTTCCTTGGCGAGGTCGCCGATGACGGACAGCACCTCACCGACGAGTTCGGGATCGAGCGCGGAGGTGGGCTCGTCGAAGAGCATGACATGGGGCTGGATGGCGAGAGCGCGGGCGATGGCCGCACGCTGCTGCTGGCCGCCGGAAAGGAAGGCGGGATAGGCATCGCGCTTCTCATACAGCCCGACGCGGCGCAGCAGCGTCTCGGCGCGGTCGATCGCCTCGTCCTTCCTCACGCCCAGCACATGGACCGGCGCCTCGATGACGTTTTCCAGGATGGTCATGTGCTGCCAGAGATTGAAGCTCTGGAACACCATGCCGAGACGCGAGCGCAGGCGCTGTACCTGCTTGCGATCAGCCGGCATCATGCCGCCGTGGCCGTCGTTCTTCATCGCGATCGTCTCGCCATGGATAGTGACCGAACCGGCGCTCGGCAGCTCCAGCATATTGATGCAGCGAAGGAAGGTGGACTTGCCCGAACCCGAACCGCCGATGATGGCGATGACGTCGCCCTCATGCGCGGTCAGTGAAACACCCTTGAGAACTTCAAGCGGCCCGAAGCGCTTGTGCAGGTCCCTGACCGCGATTGCCTCGGCGCGTTCCGTCATCGCGGAGCGGTCTCCGGCGCACGGAAAATCGATGCATGACCCATGCCAAATTCCCCTGTTTTTCAGCGTTCCCGCGGGCATCTTCGGCCCGTCGTGTCCTCTTGTGGAAAGCATCGTGGCACTTGTTAAGAAATTATTCAAGCGTATAATAGGCTGATCGCTGACTTTTCTGGCAGCGCCTGTCCACGATGATTTTCTCCCGGGAGTATTGAATGACCGCCTACGGTTCGCAGGAAATGTCGGCCCCCCTGATGCGTGTTCTGATGCGCCGCCCCGGCGCCAGCCTGAAGGGCGCCGATGCCGCCAAGTGGCATTACGGCCCGACCTTCGACGGCGCCCGTGCGGTCCACCAGTACAAGGCCTTCGCAGCGCTTGTGGAGAAATCCGGCACCGAGATCATCTGGCTGGAGGATGAAGGCGACGGGCTCGCCGACGCCATGTTCACCCATGATCCCTCGCTGATGTCGGACCACGGCGCGATCCTCCTGCGCATGGGCAAGCCGCTGCGTGTCGCCGAAACCGCACTGCACGAAAAGGCCTATGCCGAGCGCCAGATCCCGATCCTCGGCCGTATCGAAGGCGAAGGCACCGTGGAAGGCGGCGACTGCATCTGGCTCGATGCGAAGACCCTCGTCATCGGCCGCGGCGTGCGAACCAATCAGGAAGGCATCGACCAGATCACGAAGATCCTCGCCCCCCATGGCGTCACGGTTCTCGCCTACGACCTGCCGCTCTGGCAGGGCGAGGAAGCCTGCCTCCACCTGATGAGCGTGATGAGCCCGCTGGCGGACGACCTTGCCCTCGTCTTCGCCCCGCTGCTACCGGCCGCCTTCTACCAGCTCCTCAAGAAGCGCGGCATCCGCCTCATCGAGGCACCGGCCGACGAATTCCATGCCAGCAACGGCCTGTCGCTCAACGTGCTGCCGACCCGGCCCTACGAGGTCATCATGGTCGAAGGCTTTCCGGCCACCAAGGCGGCGATGGAAGCGGCAGGCTGCACGGTGGAGACCTTCGAGGCCGACGCATTGTGCATTGCCTGCGAAGGCGGCCCGACCTGCCTGACGCGGCCGGTGCTGCGCCGCGCCGCATAACGAGGAAATCATGGCCCGCCGGACCTTCCATCGCGCCCCCGAGGCCGAACGCCGCCACGACCTGATCGAGGCGACGCTCGACTGCATCGCGGAGTATGGCCTTGAAGGCGCGACGGTCCGGCAGATCGCCATCAAGGCGGGCGTGACGGCGGGTCTCATCCGGCATTATTTCCAGTCGAAGGAGCATATCCTTCAGGAGGCCTACCGGATCGTCATCGGCCGGCTCACCGAAAAGGCCGAGCGGGTGACGGGTGATCCGGAAACGCGGCTGCGCGACTTCATCGTCATCAACCTGACAGAGCCGGTCGCCAACAGCCGCAGCCTCTCGCTCTGGGCTTCCTTCATCAGCCGCGTCAGCGTCGATCCGGAACTCGCCGCCATCCACCGCGAGGGCTACCTGAGTTTCCGCAACGCGCTGGAGGGCTTGCTCGGCGATTTCCTTGCGGCGCGCGGTGAGGATGCCTCGCCGGAGCGTTGCCGCAGGCTCGCCATCGCAATCAACGGCCTGCTCGACGGCCTGTGGCTCGAAGGCTGTCTGGCCGGCGAACTCTTCGGGGAAAGCGAACTCGTCGAGATCGCGCTGACCTCGATCGAAACCCTGCTCGGGCTGCGCCTGAGACCGGTCGACGCCAACCGCGCCGATCGATAAACGACACTCAATGGAAATGCGGAGGACGGCCATGCGCTATGCATCCATCACAGATCGGCTTGCCAATCTCGGTTCTGAAAAATGGGCCATCCATGCCGAAGCGCGGCGCATGAAGGCCGAAGGCCAGACGATCATCGAACTGACCATCGGTGAGCCGGACGTGCCGCCGGACCCGACGCTGCTGGCCGAAGCCGTGCGCACCATGCATGCGGGTCGCTACCGCTACTCCAACGGCCGCGGCGAGCCCTCCGTGGTCGACGCGCTGGTGCGCAAGTACCAGAAGCGCCGCAACGACGTGACCGCCGCCAACGTGCTCTGCTTCCCCGGCACGCAGACCGCCCTCTTCGCCGTCATGCTCGGCCTCGTGGAGACCGGCGACGCGGTGCTCGTCGGCGACCCGCTCTATGCGACCTACGAGGGTGTCATCCGCTCGACCGGTGCCGAGCGCATCGCCGTGCCGCTGCGCCCGGAAAACGGCTTCCACATGAAGGCGGCCGACCTCGAGGCCGCCATCACGCCAGCCTGCCGGGTGCTGCTGCTCAACACGCCGCACAACCCGACCGGCGCGGTGCTGAGCGCCGCGGAGATTGCCGAGATCGGCGCCGTCTGCCGCAAGCACGATCTCTGGATCGTCTGCGACGAGGTCTATGAACAGCTCGTCTTCGGCGCGACCTTCGCCTCGCCCTTCGACAATCCGGACCTTGCCGAGCGCACCATCGTCGTCTCCTCCATTTCGAAATCCCATGCCGCGCCAGGCTTCCGCAGCGGCTGGGCGATCGGTCCGGCGGACTTCTGCACCCGGCTGCTCTCGGTCTCCGAAACGATGCTGTTCGGCGGCCAGCCCTTCATCGCCGACATGACGGCCTATGCGCTCGACAACCCGATCGCGACCGCCGCGACGATGCGCCAGAGCTACAAGGCACGTGCCGCCCGCTTCGCCGAAGCCCTGTCTCTGGCGCCCGGCCTCGTGCCGCTGCCGCCGGAAGCCGGCATGTTCATCGTCGTCGACGTCTCCGAAACCGGCATGAGCGGCGAGGATTTTGCCTGGGCGCTCCTGCGCGAGGAACTGGTCGCGGTCATGCCGGGCTCCTCCTTCGGCGACGAGGCGGAAGGCTTCATCCGCCTCAGTCTCACCGTGCCCGATGCCCATATCGACGAGGCCTGCCGGCGCATCACCGCACTAGCCACCCGTTCCACCATGCCGAAGGAGCGCCGCGCATGAGCACGAAAACCGTTGGGGAAGTTCTCGTCGACCTTCTGGAGGCAAACGGCGTCGAGGTCGTATTCGGCATTCCGGGCGTGCACACGGTCGAGCTCTACCGGGGCCTTGCCGCCTCGAAGATCCGCCACATCACACCGCGCCACGAGCAGGGCGCCGGCTTCATGGCGGATGGGTATGCGCGCGTTTCCGGCAAGCCGGGCGTCGCGCTGGTCATCACCGGTCCGGGCCTCACCAACACCATCACGGCGATGGCGCAGGCGCGGCAGGATTCCGTACCCATGCTGGTCATCTCGGGCGTCAACCGGCGCGATTCGCTCGGCCACGGCCGCGGCCTGCTGCACGAGCTGCCGGATCAGCAGGGCATGATGAAGACGCTCGCCCTCTATTCGCACACGCTGCTCAATCCCGCCGACCTGCCGCTCGTCATGGAGCGCGCCTTTGCCGTCTTGCTTTCCGGCCGCCCCGGCCCGGTGCATATCGAAATTCCGACCGACGTGATGGCAAAACCCATCGAAACCGGCCGTTTTCCCGCCGCCGTTGCCACGCGTCCGCGCGCCGATGCGGAAACCCTGCAGCGCGCCGCCATCCTGTGCACCAATGCCTCCCGCCCCGTCATCCTCGCGGGCGGCGGTGCGATTACGGCGGAAGAGGAAATCCGTTCGCTCGCCGAGCGGATCGGCGCACCCGTCGTCACCACCGTCAATGCCCGCGGCATGCTTGCCGGCCATCCCTTGCGCGTGCCGGCAAGCCCCAGCCTCAAGGCCGTGCGGCGTCTGCTTTCCGACGCCGACCTCGTCGTCGCCTTCGGTACCGAATTCGGCCCGACGGACTATGACATCAATGTCGACAACGGCTTCCCACGGCTGAAATCGCTGATCCGCATCGATATCGATACCGCCCAGCTTGCCCGCACGCCGCAATCGGGGCTGTCGATCTTCTCCAGCGCCAAGACGGCGGCAGCCGGCATGCTCGGTTTCCTCGAAGGTCACAAGGCAATCGGCAACGGTGCGGCACGCGCCGAAACCGCCCGCAAGGGCGCGTGGAACGAGCTGACGGCGAAGATGCAGGCGGAAATCGGCGTCATCGACGCCATCTGGCGGACGCTGCCGAAAGCCATCGTCGTCGGGGATTCCACCCAGGCCGTCTATGCCGGCAACTACTATTGCGACGCACCGCGCCCGCGCAGCTGGTTCAACGCCGCAACCGGTTACGGCGCGCTCGGCTTCGCCCCGCCCGCCGCCATCGGTGCGGCCCTTGCCGAGCCGGATGCGCCGATCATCTGCCTCGTCGGTGATGGCGGGCTGCAATTCTCGCTCTCGGAGATCGGTTCGGCGGCGGATGCCAGCGCCCGCGTCGTCTTCCTCGTCTGGAACAATGACGGCTATCAGGAGATCGAGAACTACATGGTCGATGCCGGAATCACACCAGAAGGCGTGAAGCCGTCCGCACCCGACTTCGTCGCCATCGGCACCGCCTATGGCGTGCCCTCCGAGCGCCTCGCCGATGTGCGCGACCTGCCGACCGCGCTGGAAAAGGCCGGCGGGCGCAAGGGCCCGAGCCTCATCGAAATCCACCAGACGAAGACGGCCGGCGCCACGGCCTGATTCGCAGCGGCACAAGAGCTGCACCGCCGCTGCGCGGGCGCCTGCAACGGTTCGGCGGCATGAAAACCCGGAAATACCCGGGTTTTCATGCCGGTGGCAGCGCTCCCGGTTCTCCCGGCTTTGCAAACCGTCGTTTATTTGTCATGGATGACGCCGCCGCCGGTCCCCTTTGTGCCGACGGTCATCGGGAACGGACTCGAGTACAGGTTGGCGGACCAGCAGACATTTCCACGACCGGTCTATGAACGGGGCCCACCCCGCGCGCGACCCCCAGCACCCTCGCTCCTCCAGAGGGCGCTCGACCTGGTGCCGATGCGCGACTTCGCGGCTGCGCATATCGGCTTCACCGGCCGGTTCAACCGCGCCGTCAAGCGTCTCGATCGCGAAGGAGGCCCCGCCATCCTCGCCGCCCAGGGGCACTTTCATTTCGGCGAACGGCTGGTCATCCCCATTGCGACCAGCCACCTGACCACGCGGCTGCGCGACAACATTTCCGATCGCGGGCGGCTACGCTGGATCGGCACGCACTTCCTCGACGGCAGCGACTGGAGCCGCATCGTCGAGCCGCTCGAAAAGTCCTCCTCCCATGTCGAGATCACCGAACTCTTCGAGACGCGGCAGGATTTTCGCGCAGGCGCGCGCTATCAGGCCTATGCCAAGCGCATCAAGGATGGCGCAACGGTCAAACGCAACCGCATTGCCATCGACACGATCGAAAAGCTCGACAATTTCTTCGAATATTACCTGGCGCTCATCGCAGACATCGAGAAGAACGGCATCGTGCCGCATTCCGATCTCGGCCTGCTCGGCCAGACCGGCCGGCGCCATCGCTGGACACGCACGCTCTGGCAGGATCTCGCCGAGCGCGATATCGGCGTGGCGATCGACGCCGAGGGCCGCCTTGTCCGCCACACCAACGGCAAGCACCGCACGGCAGCAGCCGTTGCGCTCGGCATCGAGCGCATTCCCGTCGAAATCCGGCTGGTGCATGCCGGCTGGCTTTTGCGCCAGGGCAAACGGCTCGGCCTTTCACCGGCCGATGCGCTCCTCGCCACGCTCGAACAGGCCCGCGCTACGGGCTGGCCTCCAACGTAAAAGGCCCGGCGAACCGGGCCCTTCGTATCAATCGGCTCAGGATGCTTCAGGCGACCGGACGGCTCTTCAGGAGATCGCGGATCTCGGTGAGAAGCAGCACGTCTTCCGGCGGCGGTGCGGGCTCGGCGGCACCGGCGGCCTTTTCCTTCTCCAGCGACTCGCGCATGCGGTTCACGCCCTTGATCATCAGGAAGATGATCCAGGCGAGGATGAGGAAGTTGATGAGCACAGTGATGAAATTGCCATAGGCAAAGACCGCGCCCTGCTCGCGGGCGGCGGCAAGCGACGTTGCCGTCACGTTGCTGGACAACGCGATGAAGTAGTTGGAAAAATCGAAACCACCCCCGGTCAATGCACCGACGATCGGCATGACCAGGTCGTTGACGACGGATTCGACGATCTTGTTGAAGGCCGCACCGATGATGACACCCACGGCGAGGTCCATGACATTGCCGCGGGCGATAAACGCCTTGAACTCATTGAGCATGAGGGTCTCCTGTTGCTGCGAAGCAAAGGCAACCTAGTTTAGTTTTTGCTGAGATGGAACTGCGTTCCATCAATATCTAGGGGTTTACACACCGGTCCTTTCCACACTCGACCTTCGACGCAATTTCCTTCCTCTCCGCTTTGGCCTATTCTCGCGTGAAAGGCCGAAGGACTGCGGGAGGAAGCATGCCGGGCTCGCTGATATTCGCCTTGGCGCTCGCCTATCTGCTGCTGCTCTTTGCGGTTGCAAGTTACGGCGACCGGAAGGCAAAGCGCACCGGCCGCACATCGAAGGGCCGGCCGCTGGTCTATGCGCTGAGCCTTGCGATCTACTGCACCTCCTGGACCTATTTCGGCGGCGTGGGCCTTGCCACGACCCATGGCCTCGAATTTGCGGGCATCTATATCGGCCCGATCCTGATGTTCACGCTCGGCATGCCGCTCATCCGCCGCATCGTGACGCTGGCCAAATCCGAACGCCTCACCTCGATCGCCGATTTCGTCGCCGCGCGCTACGGCAAGAATCCGGGCGTCGCCGCCGTCGTCGCCCTCATTTCGCTGATCGGCTACATCCCCTACATCGCGCTGCAATTGAAAGCCGTGTCCAGCTCGGTCTCGGCCATGGTCGATACGACCGGCTTCGGCATCGCCGCCTCTGGCGGCCTCATCGACCTGCCGCTGGTCGTCACGCTCTTTCTCGCGTGTTTTGCCATCGTCTTCGGCACGCGCCACACGGACGCAACCGAGCACCAGGACGGCCTCATCCTCGCCATCTCGATGGAATCGCTGGTCAAGCTCGTCGCCATCGCCTCGGTCGGCATCTACGTCATCTTCTTCATGTTCGACGGGCTCGGCGATCTCTGGCAGCGCGCGGCGGAGAACGAGCGCGTCATGCAGGCGCTGACCTACGAGACGCCGGTGGCACGGTGGATCCTGCTCATCGTGCTGTCCGCCTTCGCCATCGTGATGCTGCCACGCCAGTTCCATGTCACCGTGGTGGAGAACCGCACGGCAGGCGAGCTGCGCATGGCGGGCATCCTCTTCCCGCTCTATCTCGTCGCCATCAACCTCTTCGTGCTGCCGGTCGCCATCGGCGGCGTGCTCACCTTCAACGGCCAGGGCGATGCCGACCTCTATGTGCTGACCCTGCCCTTCGCACTCGACCAGCCGCTCCTGACGCTGGTTGCCTTCATCGGCGGCTTCTCCGCCGCCACCGCCATGGTCATCGTCGCCTCGGTGGCGCTCTCCATCATGGTGTCGAACGACATCGTCATCCCGGTCGTGCTCAGGCGCAGCCTCATCGGCGGTGTCGAGCAGCAGGACGACCTCTCGCGCATGCTGCTGCGCATCCGGCGCCTCGCGATCTTCTTCGTCTTGCTGCTGGGTTATGCCTATTACCGCGCCGCGACCGCCAATGCGGGCCTTGCCTCGATGGGCCTGCTCGCCTTCGCCGCAGCGGCGCAGGTCGCCCCGACGATGCTCGGCGGCCTCTTCTGGCGCAATGCCAATGCACGCGGTGCCATGGCCGGCATGATCTCCGGCCTCGTCGTCTGGGCCTACCTGCTGTTCCTGCCGAGCATCGGCGTCGCCGACAATGCCTATATCGCCGAAACGGTGCTCGGCTTCCTGTTTCCCGGCGCGACCATCTTCACCGGCGAGAACGCGGACCCGCTGGTCAACGCCACGCTGCTGGCCATGATGGTGAATATAGGCGCCTATGTCGTCGGCTCCCTCACCCGCAATCCGACCTCGCTTGAACGGCTGCAGGCCGGCACCTTCATCCGCTCCAAGCCGCGCCTCGAGCGGGCCTTCCGCGGCCGACGCACCAAGGTGACGGTCAAGGACCTCAAGACGACCATCGCCAAGTATCTCGGCGAGGAGCGCATGCAGCGCTCCTTCCATACCTATGAGCGGCAGGTCGGCCGCTGGCTGGAAGACAACTCCCCCGCCGACGCCGCCATCGTGCATTTTTCCGAGCAGCTGCTCGGCAGCGCCATCGGCTCCTCCTCGGCCCGCCTCGTGCTGTCGCTCGTGCTCCAGCGCATCGACGATACGCCGACGGATACGGACTGGCTGCTCGACCAGGCCAGCGAGGCCCTGCAATACAACCAGGACATGCTGCAGACGGCACTCGGCCAGATGGACCAGGGCATCGCCGTCTTCGACAGCGCCGGGAACCTCACCGTCTGGAACCGCCGTTTCCGCCAGCTGCTCGACCTGCCGGAATATGTCGGCCAGGTCGGCTTCCCGCTTTCCGATATCGTGGAAATCCTCGTCGAGCGCGGCGACATCGCAGCGGAGGAGCAGGAGGCCGTGGTGACGCGCACCATGACCTTCGACGAACCCTTCGCGCTGGTGCTGTCCGGCGGCGAGCGCATCATCGAAGTGCGCACCAACGCCATGCCGGAAAAAGGTTTCGTTTCCACCTATACGGACATCACCGACCGGGTGGCGGCCGATCGGGCGCTGAAGCAGGTCAACGAGACGCTGGAACAGCGCGTCGCCCAGCGCACCATCGAGCTCACCCGCGTCAACACGGAACTCGCCGAAGCGCGCGCTGCCGCCGAGGAGGCGAACATCAGCAAGACGCGTTTCTTCGCCGCCGCCGGCCACGATATCCTGCAGCCGCTGAACGCCGCCCGGCTCTATTCGTCGTCCCTCGTCGAACGGCTCGGCGAGACGGAGAACCGCGAGATGATCCACAACATCGATTCCTCGCTGGAATCGGTGGAAGCGATCCTCGGCGCCGTGCTCGACATTTCCCGCCTCGACACCGGTGCGATGAAGGCGCGCGTGCAGACGGTACCGCTGAAGGACCTGCTGAAACGCATCGAGACCGATTTTGCGCCGATGGCGCGGGCGAAGAACCTGAAATTCACCGTGCTCCCCTCCTCGCTCGCCATCCGCACCGACCCGAACCTCCTGCGCCGCGTCGTGCAGAACCTCGTCTCGAACGCCATCAAGTACACCAATTCGGGCAAGGTCCTCGTCGGCGTCCGGCGCAAGGGTGGGCACGCCTATATCCAGGTGCTCGATTCCGGCATCGGCATTCCCGCCTCGAAATTCCGAACGGTCTTCAAGGAATTCGCCCGTCTAGACGAGGGCGCGCGTACGGCACCGGGCCTCGGGCTCGGCCTTTCCATCGTCGACCGCATCTCGCGCGTGCTGTCGCATCCGGTCGAACTGCAATCGACGCAGGGGCGCGGCACCAGCTTCAAGGTGCGCGTTCCGATCGATGCCGCCGCAAGCCGCCACGTCGCCGACAAACCTGCCGCTGTGCCCGTCAGTGACGAGCCGCTCAAGGGCCTTCGTGTCCTCTGCGTCGACAACGAGCCGAAGATCCTCGACGGCATGCGGCTGCTTCTCTCGGGCTGGGGCTGTACCGTCACGCTTGCCGAATCGGTGGCCGCGGTTGAAGCCTTGGCCGCAACCACCGTCGATGCCGTCATCGCCGACTACCACCTCGACGACGGCACAGGCATCGCCGCGATCGGAAAGCTTCGGGCAGCGCTTGGCCGCGAGGTTCCGGCCCTTCTCGTCACGGCCGACCGCACGCCGGACGTGCGCGCGGAAGCCGAACGCGACAATATCCTCGTGCAGAACAAGCCTGTGCGTCCCGCCTCCATGCGGGCCTGGCTGACGCAGCTTTCGACGACGCAGCGGGAGGCGGCGGAATAGGCCTCAGGCGGCGGCCTGAGCACTGCCGATCTTGCCGAGCTGAATGACCGCCTGGGTGCGGCTGTCGACATTCAGCTTGAGGAGGATCGCCGAGACATGCGCCTTGATGGTCGCCTCGGAGACACTCAACTCATAAGCGATCTGCTTGTTGAGCAGGCCTTCGGCGAGCATGGCGAGCACGCGTGACTGCTGTGGCGTCAGCGTACGCAGCCGCGCGATGAGATCAGCAACCTCGCTGTCCTGCTCCGGCCCGCGCACATAGCCGCCGGGCGTATAGATGTTGCCTTCCAGCACCGAGCCAATGCCCTCGCGGATATCCTCGATGGAGGCGGATTTGGAGATGAAGCCGGAGGCGCCGAGATCGAGCGCTCGGCGGATGGTGGCCGGGTCGTCGCTCGCCGAGACGATGACGACCGGAAGGCTCTGGAATTCGGCCCGCAGCGAGATCAGGCCGGAAAGGCCGCTGACGCCGGGCATGGCAAGGTCGAGCAGCATGAGGTCGGCGTTCGGATTGCCGGCGGCGGCCTTGCGCGCCGCCTCGAAATCGCCGGCCTCGACGATGTCGGGATTGCCCGCCATTCCGGTCAGCGCCTGTTTCAGCGCACCGCGGAACAGCGGATGGTCGTCCGCGATGATGATCGTGAGTGCCGATGCCATGCGCTCCCTCCCAAGAGTAGACGGACCCGCGACGGACGCAACACGACCTCGGCCGGCGAAGGATGTCCGTTAGGTCTTTTGCGGGACCGCGTCTTTCCCGGGGGTGGTTTCCTCCTCACCCTCCTCCAGGTTTTTCACGATGCCCATGAACCTTTGCATCATCTTTTCCATGATGGTCATGGTCCGGTCAATCTCTTCATCCGTGGGTAGAGACGGTTTTGCGGTCGTCTCGCCCGTCACACCACCTTTTTCCAGCGCTTCGACACGCTTGGTGAGCAGGTCGAGCTCCTTTTCGAAGGCGGCGCGCTCATCTGCCGCCATGCGGCAGACGATCTGGCCCTCCTGCTCCCGGCACAGCGAAACCTCGCCCGTCGCCGTGTCGAGGCGGACAAAACCGCCGTCCGTCTTCTCCATGCGATAACGTCCCTCGCCCTCGGCCTGGGCCGAGCCCGCCACGAGGGCGACAACGAAGATGAAAGGCAGAGCGTGAATTCGCATGCAAAATCCTCCAAGAGCCGGTTTGCAGACCTGTCGCCGGTAGACATTCGCCGTTCTTTGCGGCAAGCGCTACCGTTGAAAAACAGCAGCCAGTGGAGGAACGGACGAGATGGCCAAAACAATCTACAAGATCGTTCCGGCAAGTCTGTGGCAGAAGGCGAAGGCGAACGGGATTTTCGAGGGCGCCGCCATCGACCTGTCCGACGGCTTCATCCACTTCTCCACCGCCACACAGGCAAAGGAGACGGCCGCCCGCCATTTCGCCGGCCAGGATGATCTCATTCTTGTCGCCGTCGATGGTGATACGCTCGGCGACACGCTCGTCTACGAACCCTCGCGTGGCGGCGATCTCTTCCCCCATCTTTATGCCGTCCTTCCGCTGTCCGCCGTGCTCTGGGAAAAGCCCCTGCCGCTCGGTTCGGACGGCGCCCACCAGTTTCCGGAGATGCCGCTCTGATGTCGCTCCTGTCCACGCTCGGCCGCAAGGGCCTCTTCCTCTTCGATCCGGAAACCGCCCATGGCCTCTCGATCGCCGCGCTGAAGGCCGGCGTCGTGCCAGCCTGCCCGGCCAAGGCCGATCCCCGCCTCGCGCAAACCGTCGCCGGCCTTGCCTTCCCCAATCCCGTCGGCATGGCCGCAGGTTATGACAAGAACGCCGAGGTGCCCGAAGCCCTCCTGCGCCTCGGCTTCGGTTTCACCGAGATCGGCACCGTGACCCCACGCGCCCAGGAGGGCAATCCGAAGCCCCGCATCTTCCGCCTGGTGCAGGACGATGCCGTGATCAACCGTCTCGGCTTCAACAATGCCGGCCATGCAGCGGCGCTCGAGCGCCTGAAGACCTGCCGTCGCGATGCGCTGATCGGCGTCAATATCGGCGCGAACAAGGACAGCGCCGACCGCATCGCCGACTATGTCGCCGGCATCCGCACCTTTTACGACGTGGCGCGCTATTTCACCGCCAACATCTCCTCGCCCAACACGCCCGGCCTGCGCGACCTGCAGGCCAAGGAAAGCCTGCATGCCCTGCTGTCGGCCGTGCTCGCCGCACGCGCCGAGGAAGCGACGAGAAGTGGCCGCCAGGTGCCGGTCTTCCTGAAGATTGCGCCCGACCTTACCGAGGAGGGTCTCGACGACATCGCCGAGGTCGCCCTCGCCCATCCGCTCGATGGCCTCATCGTCTCCAACACGACGCTGTCGCGAGTTGGCCTCAGCGACACGCGCCAGGCCGGTGAAGCAGGCGGCCTTTCCGGCAAGCCGCTCTTCGAGAAATCGACCGTGGTGCTCGCCAAGATGCGTCGGCGCGTCGGCGAAAACCTGCCGATCATCGGCGTCGGCGGCGTCTCCAGCGCCGAGACGGCGGCGGAGAAGATCCGCGCCGGCGCGGACCTCGTGCAGCTCTATTCCTGCATGGTTTACGCCGGTCCGACCCTGCCTGGCGAAATCGTGAACGGCCTCTCGCGCATTTGTGATCGCGAGCAGATCGCCTCGATTTCCGCGCTTCGCGGCACGCGCACCGCCCACTGGGCCGATCGCGCCCTCTGAGCGCCACACGGGAACCATAGTCGTCCTGAAGGGTTTCGTTCCTGCGGGTGGAGTGTTCGGCAAAAGCTGATTCGCATCGACGGTAGCCTGCACCGATCCCGCCTATAACGGCCAAAAAGGCCAGGAAGGGACGATACCATGGACGACCACGACGAACGGATCCGGCAAAGGGCCCACGAAATCTGGGAAGAAGAAGGCCGCCCGGAAGGCCGTGAATATTCCCACTGGCTGCGCGCCAGGGCCGAAATCCACGAAGAGGATGGCGGCGGCCCGGCCCGGCCCGAAAGGCCCTGGACGATAGCAGGTCTCGGCATCGGCCTCATACAGCCGGTCTGACGATCAACATCCGGGTCGGGGATCAGCTCCGGCCCGGCCTGGAAAACTGCCGTTCTGCAAGCCCCGGCAAGCGCAGAGCCAGGAAAATGCCCCGAAAGGCAAGAAACAGGTTGAGCGACAGCCAGAGCCCGTGATTGCCTAAAAGCGGCACGAAGACGGCAAGCGACAGCAGATACCCGACAAAGGCCAGCAGCATCATGTTGCGCATGGCCGTCGACCAGGTCGCACCGATATAGACCCCGTCCATCTGGAAGGCGAGAGCACCGACAACCGCCGTCAATGCGGCCCAGGGCAAATACTTCGCCGCCTCCACCTGCACGCTTTCTGTGGTCGTCAGCAGGCCGATCACATCCGTTCCAAAGGCGAGGAAGAGCAGCGTGGTGACGAAGCCGAGGCCGAAGGACCAGAACACGGTGAGCTTGACGGCCCGGTCGAAGGCCGGACGGAAATTCGCACCGAAGGCCCGGCCGACGAGCTGTTCGGCGGCATTCGAAAGACCGTCGAGATAATAGCCGGCGACGAGGAAGATGTTCATCAGCACCGCATTGGCCGCCAGCATCAGCGGACCGAACGAGGAACCGATGCGCGTCATGATGGCGAAGGAGCCGATCAGCACGAAGGTCCGGATCATGATGTCGCGGTTGAGCGAGAACAGGGCCCGAAGCCTATCCCGGGCAAGGACCTCCGCACGGGAAGGCCGGTGCGCCCGGTTGAAACGGGAGACGACGATGCAGAAGCCGGCAAGCGCACCGATCGCCTCACCGGCAAAGGTACCCCAGGCGATGCCGGCAATGCCCCAGCCGAACCAGAGGCCAAGCACGATCGACAACACGATATTGGTGCCGTTGATGATGGCCTGCAGCATCAGCCCCATCAGGCTCTGCCCGCGGCCAAGCACGAAGCCGAGCAGGGCATAGTTGGCGAGCGCCATGGGCGCGGCAAGCACGCGGATCATGAAATAGGTCGATGTCACCTCCGCGACGCCGGGCGACGGCGCCATCAGGAAGAGGCCGGCGGACAACAGAAGGGGCGACAGCAGGGCTATGGCGAGCCCGCAACAGAGCGCGATGACGAGTGCACGCCAATAGACCGCCTGCTCTTCCCTTGGATCGCCGCGGCCGAAGGCCTGGGCGACGAGGCCGGTGGTGGAAGCGCGCAGGAAGTTGAAACTGCCGAGCAGAAGGTCGAAGAGCACGGCGCCGATGGCAAGGCCTGCAAGCGCATCCGCAGAACCGAGCCGTCCGGCGACAGCCGTATCGGTCAGCCCCATCAGCGGCGTCGTCAGGAAGCCGAGCGTCATCGGGATAGCGATCGACAGCACGAGCCGGTGCGTCACCTCGAAGGGGCCGGCTCCCTCGTTGCCGTTTGCGGTCGCTGTACTCACGATCCTTCCCCCCTACGCCACCCCAACCTGCCACTCCCCCCGAGCGACCGGCCGGCTCTTTCAGCTTGACAACACCATCGCCCAGTAGGGCCGGTTGCCGGACGCCGGATTGGAGACGACCGCGACGCCCAGCCCGCGGTAGTTCGCCCCCAACATGTTTTCCAAATGTTTCGGCGAACGATACCAGGCCTCGAAGGCTTCGGCCGCGTTGTCCTGGCCGACGGCGATATTCTCCGCTGCCGGCAGCGGCACCTCCATACCCTTCATGCGCTTCAGGAAATTCGCGCCGAAGCCGATATTGTGTTCCATCTTGCCCGCACTCGCCATGCGGCTTGCCTGGTCCATGGCCGCACGCTGCGCCGCCGTGTCGAGCGATAGCGGCGCAAGGCCGCGCTCGGCCCGGATCTTGTTGACGAAGGAGAGCGAAGCCGGCGTCTGGTCGCTACCGGTGCCGGCGGAAGGGCTCAGCACGCTGGTGGTGGAACAGCCCGCAGCCAACATGGCGACGGAGGCGGCAAGAATGGCGCGACGGGATATCATGATCAGCGACGATAGCTCAGAACACGGATGAGGATGAAGACAGGCACCACGATAACGGCGCCGAGCAACAGGTAGTCGCCCAGCCGGCCGAGCGTCTTGAAGCCGGTATTCCAGAGGTCGACGATGAAGTCGCGGACGGCAAAGAGGATATCGTCCGGATAGAGCCCGAAGATCGACATCAGGAAGCCCACGGCCACCGACAGGATCAAGAGCTTGATGATCACGCGGATCGGTGTATCGCCGAGGAACCCGTTCACGCCATTCGACATCAGTTGATTCTCCAAAAACTCGTGTCCACTCCAGATAAGCCGTCACCGGTTCCGCGGCAAGCAAGGCGTCCCCGCGAGAATTCGCTTGCCTTTTGCCGCGGCCCTGCCATGTAGCGCCGTCTGTTTTCCCGTTTCCGAGCCCCCATGACGAGCCCGCACTTCTCCTCCGGCGATCTCATCGCCGACCGCCGCGCCGATTATGCCCGCATGTTCGCGGAATCGGGCGAGTTCGCGGAGGCTGCGGAACTCATGGAACAGGCGCTCGAACAGGTGCCCGCCTGGGCTGCCGGCTGGTTCCGGCTCGCCGAATATGCGGAGAAATCGGGCCGGAAGGAGGCGGCGGCCGCCGCCCTCGCGAAGGTCGTCGCCCTCGACCCGGCCGACATCTTCGGCGCCGGCCTGAAACTTGCCGTGCTGGGCGTTGCCGAAACGCCCGCCGCGCCGTCCACCGCCTATGTCGAGCGGCTCTTCGACGACTATGCCGACCGCTTCGACACCGCTCTCGTGCAGCGGCTCGACTATACGGTGCCGCAGACACTCGCCCGGTTGGTGCGCCGGCATGCGGGCGAGGATGCGCATTTCGGCCTCGTCTCGGATATCGGCTGCGGCACCGGCCTCTTCGGCGTGGAACTGCGCGCCAGCGCCGGGCGGCTCGAAGGTTTCGACCTGTCCGCCGGGATGCTGGCCAAGGCGGCGGAGAAGGCGGTCTACGACCATCTCGCGCAGGCGGACCTGTCTTTGCCCGCCGAAAAGAGCGGGCTTTTCGCCAATGCGCCGGAGGAGCGGGCCGACCTCGTCAGCGCGGCCGACGTGCTGATGTATCTCGGCGACCTCGCCGAGGTCTTCCCGAGCGCCGCACGCCTCTTGAAGGCCGACGGCCTCTTCGCCTTTTCCGTCGAGGATGGCGGGATGGACGACACGCCGCTGCTGCGCCCGTCGCTGCGCTATGCCCATCCGGAACGCTTCATCCGCAAAAGGGCCGAGGAGAACGGCCTTGCCATCCTCGCCATGGAGAAGAGCGTGATCCGGCAGGATGCCGGCCAGCCGGTGCATGGGTTGCTCTTCCTTGCGAAGCGCGAGGCTTAGCCGAAGGCAGCGCTTGCGCCGGTCATGGCGCCCTATACAACAGAAGAAACCCTCGGAGATCTGGCATGGACGGCGACAAACGGCGTTTCGGCTTCTGGAACCCCACCCCCACCCGCCATACGCCGCTGGAAGACGCACAGGGCCTGTTCGCCAGCAGCATGATTGCCGCGCTCGGCCTTGCCCTGATGGGCAGCGCCGGACTGGTGGCGAGCGGCACCGCCGGCGTCGCCTTCGTGCTGCATTACCTGACGGGCGTGAGCTTCGGTCTCTATTACACCGTCGTGAACATCCCTTTCTACGTCCTCGCGCTGAAGCGCCTCGGCTGGGCCTTCACGATCAAGACGGTGCTGGCGGTGACGATGACCTCGCTGATCACCGAGCTGCAACCGCATTTCGTGACCATCGAGAGCATCGATCCGATGTGGACGGCGGTGCTGGCGGGCATCCTGCTCGGCTTCGGCCTGCTCGGCCTCTATCGCCACCGCGCCAGCCTCGGCGGCATCGGCGTTCTCGCCGTCTACATGCAGGAGCGTTTCGGTATCCGTGCCGGTCTCGTGCAGCTCGCCTTCGACGTCGTCGTGCTCATCGCGGCCTTCTCGGTGGCCGCGCCCTTCATCGTGCTCTGCTCGGTGGTCGGCGCGCTGGTGCTCAACCTCTTCCTGACGGTCAATCACCGCGCCGACCGCTACATCGCCATGTGAGGCTAATTTTTCCGGGGACCGCTTCACATTCGACCAGCGGTCACTAGCTTAGGCCGGTGAGCATCATCGATTCTGCCGCCGGCCCCAGCCTCCTGCCCTCCACCTTCGCCGCCTGGTTCTCGGCCAAGGGATGGCAGCCGCGTGCGCATCAGATGGAGCTGCTCACGCGGGCGACGGCGGGCGAAAGCCTGCTGCTCATCGCCCCGACCGGCGCCGGCAAGACGCTCGCCGGCTTCCTGCCGGCCCTTACCGACCTCACACGCCGCGGCAGGATTCCGCCCGGCAGCGCCTTCACCGGCATCCACACGCTCTACATCTCGCCGCTAAAGGCGCTCGTGGTCGATATCGAGCGGAACCTGATGAAACCCGTCGAGGAGATGGGCCTGCCCATCACCATCGAGACGCGCACCGGCGACACACCGCAGGCCAAGCGCCAGCGCCAGCGCCTCAATCCGCCCGACATCCTGCTGACGACGCCCGAGCAGGTCGCCCTGCTCATCGCCAACGGCGAAGCGCCGCGCTTCTTCAAGGACCTGAAGTACGTGATCTTCGACGAGCTGCATTCGCTCGTCACCTCCAAGCGCGGCCATCTCCTGTCACTGGGGCTCGCGCGGCTGCAGCAGCTTGCACCTGGCCTTCGCACCATCGGCCTGTCGGCCACCGTCGCCGAACCCATGGATCTCCGCCGCTGGCTGGTCGAGCAGCGGCCGGGCGAGGCGCGGCATGCCGGCCTCGTCACGGCGCCGGGCGGGGCGCGGCCGATCATCACCATCCTCAAGAGCAAGGAGCGCGTGCCGTGGTCCGGGCACTCCGCAAAATATGCGATGCCCGAGGTCTACGAGGCGATCCGCGACCACAAGACCTCGCTGCTCTTCGTCAACACGCGCAGCCAGGCGGAAATCCTCTTCCAGGAGCTCTGGAACATCAACGAGGACACACTGCCGATCGCTCTGCACCACGGCTCGCTCGATGTCGGTCAGCGCCGCAAGGTTGAAGCCGCCATGGCGGAAAACCGCCTGCGCGCCGTTGTCGCCACCTCGACGCTCGACCTCGGCATCGACTGGGGCGACGTCGATCTCGTCATCCATGTCGGCGCGCCGAAGGGCGCCTCGCGGCTTGCCCAGCGCATCGGCCGCGCCAACCACCGCATGGACGAGCCGAGCCGGGCGATCCTCGTACCCGCCAACCGCTTCGAGGTGATGGAGTGTCAGGCGGCACTCGACGCCAACTATCTCGGCGCGCAGGATACGCCGCCGGTGGGCGAAGGCGCACTCGACGTTCTCGCCCAGCACGTCCTCGGCATGGCCTGCGCCGCGCCCTTCGACGAGGATGTGCTTTTTGCCGAGATCACCGCCGCCGCACCCTATACCGATCTGCCCCGGGAAAAATTCAGCCGCATCGTCGCCTTCGTCGCCACCGGCGGCTATGCGCTGAAGACCTATGAGCGCTATGCCCGCATCCGCAAGACGCAGGACGGGCTGTGGCGCGTCTCCAATCCACAGGTCGCCCAGCAATACAGGCTTAATCTCGGCACGATCGTCGAAATGCCGATGCTGAACGTGCGCATGGTCAAGCGCGGCGCCAAGGGCGCGATCGGCCGTGGTGGCGCCTCGCTCGGCAAGGTGGAGGAATACTTCCTCGAAATGCTGGCGCCCGGCGATACGTTCCTCTTTTCCGGCAAGGTGCTGCGCTTCGAGGGCATCCGGGAGAACGAGTGTCTCGTTTCCCAGGCGTTTTCGCTCGACCCGAAAGTGCCGGCCTATGCCGGCGGCAAGTTCCCGCTCTCCACCTATCTCGCCGACCAGGTGCGCGGCATGCTGGACGATCCCGACCGCTGGGGCGGCCTGCCCGAGCAGGTGCGCGACTGGCTGGCCTTGCAGCGGGACGTCTCCGCCCTGCCGAAACGCGACGAGCTGCTCATCGAGACCTTTCCACGCGGCAGCCGGCACTACATGGTCGCCTATCCGTTCGAAGGGCGGCTGGCGCACCAGACACTCGGCATGCTGCTGACGCGCCGGCTGGAGCGGACCGGCCGCCGGCCGCTCGGCTTCGTCGCCACGGACTATTCGCTTGCCGTCTGGGCGCTCGACGACCTCGGCTACAACTTTGCCGTGGAGCGGCCGTCGCTGGCAGAGCTCTTCGACGAGGACATGCTGGGCGACGACCTCGAAGCCTGGCTCGACGAAAGCTTCATGCTGAAGCGCACCTTCCGCAATTGCGCCGTGATCGCCGGACTTATCGAGCAGCGCCACCCGGGCAAGGAAAAGACCGGACGGCAGATCACCGTTTCCGCCGACCTGATCTACGACGTGCTGAGAAGCCACGAGCCGGACCACATCCTGCTCGAAGCCACGCGCAACGATGCGGCGGCAGGGCTTTTGGATATTCAGCGATTGGGCGATATGCTGGCACGAATCAAGGGTCACATCACCCATCGTCGGCTCGACCGCATCTCACCGCTCGCCGTGCCGATCATGCTGGAAATCGGCAAGGAACCGGTGGCAGGCGAGGCACAGGATTCCCTGCTGGCGGAAGCGGCGGAGGACCTGATCGCCGAGGCGATGGGCGAGGCCGTTATCTGAAGGTCCATTTAGAGGGATTGAACGACAGGCATGCAGAGGCTCGCGCTGGCATCGGCGAAGATCGAGGATTTCGGCGCCGTTTCGGCCCGCACCGTTGTGGCGGGCGTCGAAGCGGTGTGTGATCCGCTGGGCGCGCTCTACCTGCCGGAAACCCGCCTTCTCGTCGTCTCGGACCTGCATCTGGAAAAGGGCGCCGCCTTCGCACGGCGCGGCATGATGCTGCCGCCCTACGACACGCTCGCCACGCTCAAGGTACTCGAAGCCGTCATCCTCAGGCACGATCCGGCGATCGTCGTCAGCCTCGGCGACAATTTCCACGACCGCGTCGGTTCGGCCCACCTGCCGGACATGTTCCGCACGAAGATCGCCGATCTGGCACGCGGGCGTGACTGGATCTGGATCAACGGCAACCACGATCCCGACGGGACGGTGGACCTGCCCGGCCAGTCGGCCGACGAGCTGCACTATGCGGGTCTTGTCTTCCGGCACGAGCCATCACTGATTTCACCTGCCGGCGAGATTGCAGGGCACCTCCATCCGGCCGCCACCGTCATCCGCCGGGAGAAGGCCGTGCGCCGACCCTGTTTTGCGACCGACGGGCGACGCCTGCTGATGCCCGCCTTCGGCCTGATGACGGGCGGGCTGGACCTGCGCCACAAAGCGATGACCGGCCTTTTCGAGCGGCCAAACCTCGTCGCCCACATGCTCGGTCGTGATCGCATCTATTCCGTACGCTTCTCCAACCTAGTCGGCTGAGCGCCCCGGCGTGCCAACACCGCGCGCGTTTCGCACTGCGGCTTCGCACCGGACATGATCTCAGCGGCTTGATGGGCGCCCGAACCGCTTGTAACATGCAAGCAGTTCCTGGAGAGCCCGATGAAAGACACCTACCGCTCCGGCTGCCCGATCAACCTGACGCTTGAAATCCTCGGCGACCGCTGGAGCCTGATCGTGCTGCGCGACATGATGTTCGGCAACCGTCGCCACTTCCGCGAGCTCCTGACGAAATCGGAGGAAGGCATCGCCTCCAACATCCTGGCGGACCGGCTGCGCCGCCTCGTCGAGGAAGGCATCGTCAGCAAGGCGGACGATCCGAGCCACAAGCAGAAGGCGCTCTACAGCCTCACCGAGATGGGCATCGCTCTTGTGCCGGTCTTCGCCATGATGGGTGCCTGGGGCCGGCGCTTCCTGCCGGTGACGGAGGACCTGTCGATCCGTGCGGAACTGCTGGAAGAGGGAGGCCCGCCTCTGTGGGAGGCCTTCATGGAGGAGCTGCGCGCAATCCACCTCGGCGCGCCGCGCCCTGCCCGCTCGGTCTTCAACGAGCAGCAGACCGCCTATGCGGCGACAGTTGCCCGCAACATGGCTGCAACCAGCGCTTGACGAAAGCGTTGCGGTTGATTTCCATCAAGGCAGCGCCGGACGCCGGTTCTAGTCTGGGCAAAAAAGGAGGCTGCACCATGTACAAGCATATCCTCGTTCCCACGGATGGGTCCGACATGTCTTCCGCCGCCATCGACCAGGCGCTCCAGCTCGCCAAGACGCTCGGCGCCAGGGTGACGGTTTTGACGGTAGCCGAACCGCTGCACTTCCTTCCCGTGACGCCCGGCGCGACCGTCAATCTCAGGACGGATTACGAAGCGCATGTGAAGGAGGATGGCATCCGCATCCTCGGTGCAGTCGAGGCAAAGGCGAACACCGCCGGCGTGGCAGTGGAGACACTGCAGGTGACGGCGGGCGATGCCTGGCAGGCGATCGTCGACACCGCCAAGGCAAAGGGCTGCGACCTCATCGCCATGGCCTCGCACGGCCGGCGCGGCGTCAGCGCCTTCCTGATGGGCAGCGTCACGACGAAGGTACTCAGCCACGCCAAGGTGCCTGTCCTCGTCTACCGCTCCTGACGCTCAGTCCTTGCGGAAGACGACGCTGGCGAGCCAGCCGGTCAGCAGCGCAAGGATGACGGAGAAGGCACCATAGGCCAGCGAGTTGTTGTAGGCGGCATTGGAGATCATCTGCTCGATGCCCGTCTTCATCACACGCAGCGGCAGCGCCTTCTCGGCGATGAAGACGCCGTCACGGAAGAGGTGCGCCCGCACGACATGGGTGCCGTTCGGCACGCTGGCCGGCAGCTTGACCGTTGCCTTGAACAGGCTCGCGCTGATGAACTGTACGCCGCCCGGGTCGCGCTGGTAGAAGCCGCCGCTTTCCTTGAGGCGCCGGAAGGCCTCGCGGAATTCCGTGATTTTGCTGCCGTCGCCGACATAGCCGATCGGCGACAGGCGGATATGCTGGATGCCGACGCCGACGCCGTTGAGCATGGCCGGTTCGGCAATCGTCTCCACGTCCCGGGTACTCGACAGCGAATAGGATTCCGGCACAAGCTCGAAGGTCATCGAGCGGCGGTTGACCCAGATGCCGAAGACCCGCTCCTTGACGCGCACCGTATTGTTGTCCTTCGGCCCTTCCAGCGCCACGACGATATCATATTTGCGCTGGGCGAGCAGAGACGGATCATAGCCTTCGATGGCGCCGAAGATCGTCAGATCCGCGCCGCGGAAATCCGAGGAGATCGCAATCTCGTCCGTGGAGATGCCGATCTCAAGCTTTTCCGGGAAATCGACCGGCTTGTCTTCCAGCACCTGGGCGGCGGCGGGAAGGACGAGGAACAGGCCGAGGAGCAGGGCAGCGACGGCTCTCATCGATAGACCCCCTCGCTCACCACGGAATAGATATCGGCCGGCGCAACGACGAGATCGACGGCAAGGCGGGCCCCGACGGCGAGGACGAGCAGCGCCAGCAGGGCGCGCAGCTGTTCGCCGCGCAGCTTCTGGCCGACGCGCACGCCGTACTGCGCGCCGATGACGCCCGCCACCATCAGGATGAAGGCGAGCACGATATCGACCGAGTAGTTCGTGGTCGCCTGCACGATCGTCGTATAGGCCGTGACGAAGATGATCTGGAACAGCGAGGTGCCGACGACGACATTGGTCGGGATGCGCAGGAGATAGATCATGGCCGGCACCATGATGAAGCCGCCGCCGACACCCATGATGGACGTGAGGATGCCGATGCCGAAGCCGAGGCCGACGACCGGGATGATGGACAGGTAGATCTTCGACTTCTTGAAGCGCATCTTCAAAGGCAGGCGATGCACCCAGCTGTGCTGGCCGGGCCGGCGCAGCGAGACCGGCTGGTTTTTCGCCGCGCGGCGCAGCGCCCGGATGCTTTCAAGCAGCATCAGGGTGCCGACGGTGCCGAGCAGCACGACATAGAGCAGCGAGATGACGAGATCGAGCTGGCCGATACTGCGCAAGAGCGAGAAGATCCAGATACCGACCGTGGCGCCTGCCAGGCCGCCGAAGAGCAGCACCGTGCCGAGCTTCACATCCAGCGTGCCGCGCCGGAAATGCGAGAGCGCGCCCGATATTGAGGAGGCGACGACCTGGTTGGCGCCCGTCGCAACGGCGACAATCGGCGGGATGTTGTAGAAGATGAGGAGTGGTGTGATGAGGAAGCCGCCGCCGACCCCGAACATGCCGGAGAGGAAGCCGACGGCCGCGCCCATGCCCAGAATGATGAAAATGTTCACCGAGAGCTCTGCAATGGGCAGATAGACAGTCACAACAATACCCCGATCGGCAAATTTCCGCTTGCGCGGGCTCATAACATCCGGCGGCCGCTGTCCGTTTCGCCTGCCGTCGCGGCTCCCCTCCGGCAGGCTGCGCATATGCGGAAGCGCCCCGCCGCATAACGGAGAGCCCCTCCGGCGGCCGGTTGCGCCTTGCATCACGCAAGGATCGGTCACGGGGCGCTGCCTTCCGGCGCACCCTGTTCATTTGTACAGTTCCGGACGCAAAACCGCGTTTTGCATGCCAGCTGGAACTGCGCTTGCCACCTTCTTCAATGATAACGTTTCTCGAGCGCGTATCATCTTGGGGCGGCATGAAAATTTCTACCGCATCATTCCTGAAATCGGGGCCGATTTAAGGATGAAATCCTGCGGCAAATACAAAATGCCACAGCGTCCGTAGCACATCGTGAACGGTGTGCCGCGCTGTGGTGAGCGTCATGCCCGCAGGGTAGGGACAAGTCAACCGGAGAAGCCGTTTTCGAGGCCCCTCCGGCAGTCTGCCGATCAGCTCGGCTGCTTGTTGCGCTTCAGGAGTTCCGTCACCAGCGCATCGTCGATCTCGCCGGTTTCCTTCTGGCCGACGGACTTCTGGAAGGCCTTGATGGCGGCGACCGTCTTCTTGCCCATCGCACCATCAGGCGTACCGGCGTTGAAGCCGTTGTTGTTGAGGATCGCCTGTATGTTGCGGATCGCCTTCTTCATGTCGACGCTGGCGGTCTTGGTCGGCTTGCCGACCCATTCGTCGGGCAGGTCCGCCGAGTTGGTCTTCTCGTCGAGAGGCTGCGCCTTCCACAGTTCCACCTTGGCCTTGGCGCTGGAAAGCTGCTCGGGAGCCATGGCATTGGCCACCTCGTCGCGCTTCAGCCCCGCATCGCTGTCGCCATCGCGAGCGGCGATGGCAAACCACTTGTAGGATTCTTCCAGGTCCTGCTTCACGCCGTTGCCGCGCGCATAGAGGATGGCGAGGTTGAACTGGCTGTCGCGCACACCAAACTCGGAGGCTTTCTGGAACCACTTGGCGGCAGCGTCAAAGTCCGGCTGCTGGGTGCCGACACCCGTCGCCAGCAAGACGGCGAGATTGTGCATGGCGCTCGCATTGCCCTTGTTCGCCGCGATCTCATAGAGTTCCCGGGCACGCGGCAGGTCACGCTCGACACCCTGGCCCTTCTCGTAGAGGTTGGCAAGGCGGTACTCGGCGGGCGCAAAGCCGCGGGCAGCGGACAGCTCGTACCAGCGGGCGGCTTCCGCAAGATCCGTCGCAACGCCACGGCCTTCCGTGTAACGCGCGCCAATCTCGAACAGCGCCAGCGCATCGCCCTCCGTCGCCGCCTTGGAGAGCGAGGCCGGGGTGATTGCTTCCGGAACCACGATTGCGGCTGTCTGCGTCTGGTCGACCGGCTGGGTCTCCTCGGCGACGGCGGTTTCCGGCGCCGTCACCGGCTCGAAGCCGGCAGTGGCCGCACCATCGGTCGTTTCAGCCGGAGCCGTCAGAGCTTGGCTGCCGGTGGCGGATGTCTGGGTCGGTGTCGGCTCGGCGCCGGCATTCGTCTGCGTATCACCAAGATTGCGCGCATCCCCGCTCTCGACATTGCCGCTTTCGACGGGAGCCGGATCCGTCACGACCTCCTCGCTGACGACGGGCGCTGCAGCGGTATTGGCGGTCACAGCCTCGCCGGTGCCCGTCGTGGTCTCGACCGGGGCCGTCTCGTTCGTGACGTTGGCGGTCTGCTCGACAATGACCGGAGCCTCGTCGCCGGCCACCAGCGTGTTGATCAGCGGATAGGACATGATCGCCAGCAGCACGGCGCCGACGGCGAGCAGGATCGGCCGGCGGTGGCGCGACAGCGCCGAAGCAGGCTTCTCGCCCTTTGCCAGCTTTTCCGTCTTCTTGGCGGGCGCGACGCGGGAGATCGTGTCCGTCTCTTCGGCAGCAAGCCGGGCAGCACGGCGGGCAGCAGCGATCTGAATGGCCACACGATCGCCTTCGCCACCTGCCGTCGTTTGCGTGGCCGAAGCCTGGCCGGCACGAACGCGTTCAAGGATACGGCGGACGTCAGGCACGCCGGAGCCCGGCTCCAGCAGCTGGTTCGCCTCTTCCGGCGCGAGTTCGTCCGTGGGATCGATCGAGGGTGTCGGATCGATCTGCTGGCGTTCGACCGGCAGAGCGGTTTCCTTGCGGCCGGGCGCAAAGCGGCGCTTCAGGCCGGCGAGCAGGCCGGTCTTGGGCTGAGCTCCAGCCGGCTGGTCGGCGGAGAGAGCAACGGGCTCGTCCGACAGTGCCTCTTCCGGGGCCGGACGCTCGGGAACGGGAATGTTCTCGACCTCGATCTCGGCGAAGCGGCTTTCCTCCTGCGTCGCCTCGGCTTCGGCCTTGCGGGTCTCGCGGGTGCCGAAGCCGTCGTCGTCAAAAGGGTAGTCGTTGCCGTAGATGCTGGAGGCGGGGGCGGCGTGGCGCTCCACATCCATCGCCGGCATTTCGGCGCGCGGCATGGTTGCCTCGCGGCGACCGAAGGTTTCGCGCGGGGCGTCGAGCTGCTCGAGGCGGCCGGCGATCTGCACCAGCGTGTCGTGCAGCGCATCGAAGGTGCGCGCAGTGCGCTCCTCGCTCGAGCGGGTCAGTTCCTCCAGTGCGCGCAGGTCATCGGCAAGGCCGGCGATCGCTTCCATGTCAGTGCTGGCCGCCGCCGTCGGGCCGGCGTGGCGGTAGGCCTCCATCACGGCTTCCGCCGCCTGGCGGGCGGCCTCGACGATGTATTCGTCGTTGGTCGCCATGTAGTCCTCGATCGTCGCGAGACGGCCCTCGAATTCGGAGGGGACTTGCGCGACGGCGGCGGACGGCGTGCTGATCAGCGTGGAAAGATGCGCGATCTGCGCCTCCAGGCCACGCAATGCCTCGTGATCGCCCACCGGCGCGACGCTGGTCGCATCGAGGCGGTCGGCAATCGCCGAGAGGCGATCCTCGATATGGGCGAACCGGTCTTCCTGGAACGGGCTGCCGGTCGGTGCGTCGAGATTGTCGATGCGCCGGGCAAGCGCGTCCAGCCGCTCGGCGAGCTGGTCGTTGACGCTGCCCTGGTCGAGCGCGTCGATCTTGCGGGAAATGTCGGAAAGGTAATAGGCAAGCTCATCGTTGCCCTGGGCGGGAGCGACCTGCTGGCTTTGCTCCAGCATCTGCGAGAGCTGCTCGATACGCTCTTCGAGACGAAGCGCCGTGCGTTCGTTCGACAGGTCCTCGATGCGGCTCGCGAGTGCTTCGATGCGCAAGGAGAGGCCCTGGTCCGGTGCGGGCGCCGGGCGCTGGGCAATGAAATCGAGCTGGTCGGCGAGATCGGCGATGCGGCCTTCGAGGCGCTGCATCATGCCGTTGTCGGCCATGGCCGACTGCTGCATGCGGCCGGCCGCGGCAATCGCCCGGCTGATCTCGTCGAGGCGGGCGTCCAGCCCTTCGAACTGCGAGGTGACGGCCGAGACGAAGCGGCCATCATCCGGCTGCGCCTGGCGTGCCAGCATGTCGATGGCGCGGGCGATGGTCTCGATCTTGCCTTCCAGCGCATGGATGGCCGGCGTGGCGCTGACCGCGCCGATCTGGCCCTTCAGCTCGTCCAGCCGATAGGCAAGAGCCACCAGTTCGTCGTCGCGCGTCTGGTCGAAGACGGAGAGCCTCTTCTCGACGCCGTTCCAGCGATCCTCCATGCGCCGTACGGAATCCTCGCGGGCAAGCCCGTCGAGCACGGAGCGCAGTTCGTCGAATTCGACGCGCAGGCCTTCTGCCTGACCGGCCGTCTGGCCGGACTGGTGGCCAAGCTGGTTGATGCCAGTGGAAAGCCGCAGCAGCTCCTCGCGCAGGTCGTCATTGTTGTTGCGGCCCTCGGCCATCTGGCGGATGCCTCGGATTTCCGAGCGCAGCGACTGCATCTCGCGTTCCAGCCCGTCGGCGATATCCTTCTTCAGGTCCTGACGCAGCGAGACGAGTGCCTTGGCGATGTCCTCGACGGAATTGTCCGCGCGGGCGGGTGCGGTCTGCTGGTGGCCATAGGCCGGATGCGCCTGCTGGCCGCCATAAGCGGCCGCCGTTTGCTGGCTGCCATAGGCGGCACCAGTCTGCGGGCCGCCATAGGCGGTATGGGCCTGCTGGGCGGCGGCATAGTGGTCGGCCGAGAGCGGGCGGCGCTCCAGACGATGGGCAACGCGTTCGCGGCCGCCTTCGATGGCACGCTGGCGCTGCACGATTTCGGAAACCGGATCGTCGCGCAGCGGGATCGCGCGCGCCGGCTCCTGACGGGGTTGCTCACCGCGCGGCGCGAAACGCTCCTCGCCGCGTCCGCGCGCCTCGCGCCCGCCCGCCATCAGGCCTTCGATACGGGCTTCCAGCCCCTCGATGGTGCGATTGAGCGCATCGAGCGAGGATCTTTCGCCGTGACGCTGCGGGTTTCGCGATCCGTTCATCTTCGCCTCGCTTTGGCGGCCGAGCAGCCTGCCGGGAGATACTTCTGAAGGCGCTGCCGCCCGGCTGCGCCCTTTCTTCCACTCCGGCGGATCTCCGCCGTCAAACACTGCATGTGCCATGGGAAACAGTATCGCCCCTGTCTGTACCGGACCGTCCGTCCGGCCGTTACAAAGGGAAGTCCAAATGATTCCCGATCCCACGCCCTCAGGCGTCACAATTCATGAAACATGGTAAACAAGGGGTTAACTGCCCCGGAAAATTTTTAACGATTTGCTCATAGAATGATCTTCGGGAGGAAAGGCGACCGTTTGCGGCACAACCACAGGCTCCGAACGAACCGTCCGTCGCCGCACCGCCCGCCCGCAGCCCTCCCGACCGACGAAATTTCTTCGCGGCTCTATTTTGACGTTTACGCAAACGTCAAAGTTTTATAGTATCCGATCTCAAGGAGCGGACTCGCGTCCGCGGGACAGGTGAGGACTTCGAGCATGCCGATCTACAAAGCCCCCGTGAATGACACGCTTTTCATCCTGAACGACGTGCTGGCGCTCGAGCGCTACAACAACCTGCCCGGCTTTGCCGATGCAACGGGGGACATGCTGGAGGCGATCGCCGGCGAAGCGGCGAAGGTGGCTGAAGAGGTGCTCTTTCCGGTCAATCTTTCCGGCGACCAGGAAGGCTGCAAGCGTCACGACGATGCCACGGTAAAGACCCCGAAGGGCTTCAAGGAAGCCTTCGACCTCTACCGCCAGGGCGGTTGGATCGGCCTTGCGGTTCCCGAGGAATTCGGTGGCCAGGGCCTTCCCTACGTACTGCACACTGCCGTCGGTGAATATATGTCCTCGGCCAACATGGCGCTTACCATGTATCCCGGCCTGACGCAGGGCGCGATCGCCGCGATCCTCGTGCACGGCTCCGACGAGCAGAAGGCCGCCTATCTGCCGAAGATGGTGGAGGGCGCCTGGACCGGGACCATGAACCTGACGGAGCCCCATTGCGGCACCGACCTCGGCCTGCTGCGCACCAAGGCCGTGCCGCAGGCTGATGGTTCCTACAAGATTTCCGGCCAGAAGATCTTCATCTCGGCCGGCGAGCACGACATGTCCGACAATATCGTCCACCTCGTTCTCGCCCGCATCGAGGGCGCGCCGGAGGGCACCAAGGGCATCTCGCTTTTCATCGTGCCGAAATACATCCTGAAAGACGACGGCACACCGGGCGACCGCAACACGGTTTCCTGCGGTGCCATCGAGCACAAGATGGGCATTCACGGTAACGCCACCTGCGTCATGAACTACGACGAGGCGAAGGGTTTCCTCATTGGCGCGGAGAACAAGGGCCTCAACGCCATGTTCGTCATGATGAACGAGGCCCGTCTTGGTGTCGGCCTGCAGGGCCTGTCAATTGCCGAGATCGCCTATCAGAACGCCGCCAACTATGCCCGCGAGCGCCTGCAGGGCCGCTCGCTCTCCGGCGTCAAAAACCCGAATGGCAAGGCCGATCCCCTCATCGTGCACCCCGACATCCGCCGCACGCTGATGACCATCAAGGCCTGGACCGAGGGCGGCCGCGCCTTCACGCTCTGGACCGCGCTGAAATCCGATATCGCCCACCGCTCCGCCGACGAGAAGGAACGCCAGGCGGCCGACGACATCCTCGGACTGATGACCCCGATCCTCAAGGGCGTCCTGACCGACAAGGGTTTCGATCATGCCGTCATGGCCCAGCAGGTTTTCGGCGGCCACGGTTACATCGAAGAGCACGGCATGAGCCAGTATGTGCGCGACGCGCGCATCGCCATGATCTACGAGGGGGCCAACGGCATCCAGGCGCTCGACCTCGTCGGCCGCAAGCTCGGCATGAACGGCGGGCGCGCCGTCATGACACTCTTCAAGGAGATCGGCGATTTCTGCGAGGAGAACCGCAATGACGAGAGGCTTGCCTTCTTCACCAAGCACCTGAAGAAGGGCTTGAACGACCTTCAGGCCGGAACCATGTGGTTCATGCAGAACGCCATGGCCAAGCCCGACAATGCCGGCGCCGGCTCGACCGACTACATGCACCTCTTCGGCCTCGTCACCGTCGGCTACATGTGGGCGAAGATCGCGAAGGCCGCCGAGGAGGGCCTCGCGGCGGGCGCTGGCGAGCGCGAGAACTTTTTGAAGAACAAGCTGGTCACGGCCAAATTCTTCATGGAGCGCCTGATGCCGGAAACTGGCCTGCGCAAGACCCGCATCGAGGCCGGCGCCGACACAACGATGGAACTGGCAGCCGAAGCGTTCTAGCCTCAAGAATCAGACGACCCGTTGCGAGTTTGACGGCGTTTCAGCGCCGCTAGGGAGAAGAGACCAATGACCGACGTCTTCATCTACGATCATGTGCGCACCCCGCGCGGGCGCGGCAAGAAGGACGGCTCGCTGCACGAAGTGCCGTCCGTGCGCCTCGCCGCCAAGGTGCTGGAAGCGGTGCGCGATCGCAACGGGCTCGATACATCAAAGGTCGACGACATCGTCATGGGCTGCGTCGATCCGGTCATGGATGCCGGCTCCGTCATTCCGAAGGCCGCCGCCTTCGAGGCCGGCTACTCGACCCGCGCGCCGGGTATGCAGATCTCCCGCTTCTGCGCCTCCGGCCTCGATGCGGTGAATTTCGGCGCGGCGAAGATCGCGCAGGGCGCCGACGACATCGTCATTGCCGGCGGCGTGGAGTCGATGTCGCGCGTCGGTCTCGGCATGTCCGGCGGCTCCTGGTTCATGGACCCCTCGGTCAACTTCCCGGCCTATTTCATGCCGCAGGGCGTCTCCGCCGACCTCATCGCCACGAAATACGGCTTTTCCCGCGACGACGTCGACGCCTATGCCGTCGAAAGCCAGAAGCGCGCGGCGCACGCCTGGCAGAACGGCTATTTCAAGAATTCCGTCGTGCCGGTGAAGGACATCAACGACCTCACTATCCTCGCCCATGACGAGCACATGCGCCCCGGCACGGACATGCAGGCGCTCGCCCAGCTCCAGCCGTCCTTCCAGATGCCCGGCGAGATGGGCGGCTTCGAGGCCGTCGCCATCCAGGCCCATCCGGAAATCGAGGGCATCACCTACGTGCACCATGCCGGCAATTCCTCCGGCATCGTCGATGGGGCCGCGGCCGTGCTGCTCGGTTCGAAGGAAGGCGGCAACATTCTCGGGAAGAAGGCGCGCGGCCGCATCAAGGCCTTCGCCAATATCGGCTCCGATCCGGCACTGATGCTGACCGGCCCGGTCGACGTGACGGAAAAGCTGCTCGCCCGCACCGGCATGCAGCTTTCCGACATCGATCTCTTCGAACTCAACGAAGCCTTCGCCGCCGTCGTGCTGCGCTATATGCAGGCCTTCGACATCCCGCACGACAGGATCAACGTCAACGGCGGCGCCATCGCCATGGGCCACCCGCTCGGCGCGACCGGCGCGATGATCCTCGGCACCGTGCTCGACGAACTGGAGCGCCGCGACCTCAACACCGCCCTCGTGACGCTCTGCATCGGCGCGGGCATGGGCACGGCAACGATCATCGAGCGGGTCTGAGGGCGCGCCGATGAAAGCCCCTCACCCCGCTTCCGCTTCGCTCGGCGCGCCCTCTCCCCGCAAGCGGGGCGAGGGGGAACGGCGACGTCGCGGCATGTCCCTTCTCCCCGTTCACGGGGAGAAGGTGCCGGCAGGCGGATGAGGGGCAAACGGCCGCTCCGTACAAGATTTCAGGGAAGAGGAATCCCACCATGAGCTACAAGAACTTCACCATCGAGACCGACGCGGACGGCATTGCGCTCGTCACCTGGGACATGCCGGAAAAGTCGATGAACGTCTTCACCATCGAGGTGATGGACGAGCTGGACAAGATCATCGACCAGGTCGTGGCGGACAGCGCGGTCAAGGGCGTCGTCATCACCTCCGGAAAATCCTCCTTCTCCGGCGGCGCCGATCTTTCGATGATCCAGGCGAGCTTCGACCTCCTCAAGGATGCACAGGCGAAGGATCCGGCGAGCGCCGTCGAAAAGCTCTTCGAGGCCACCGGGCGCATGACCTGGCTGTTCCGCAAGCTGGAAACTTGCGGCAAACCCTGGGTCGCCGCCATCAACGGCACCTGCATGGGCGGCGCCTTCGAAATGTCGCTCGCCTGCCACGGCCGTGTCGCCTCGAATGCCAAGTCGGTCAAGATCGCGCTTCCCGAGGTCAAGGTTGGCATCTTCCCGGGCGCCGGCGGCACCCAGCGCGTGCCACGCCTTGCCAATGCGCAGGACGCCCTGCAGATGATGACGACCGGCTCATCGCTGACCGGCGCGCGCGCCAAGGCGATGAATCTCGTGCATCAGGTGGTGGAGCCCGACCAGCTCATCCCCGCCGCCAAGCAGATGATCAAGGACGGCCTGAAGCCCGTCCAGCCCTGGGACGAGAAGGGCTTCAAGGCGCCGGGCGGCGGCATCTGGACACCGGCCGCAGCCCAGCTCTGGCCCGCCGCGCCCGCCATCCTGCGCCGCGAGACGGCCGGCAACTATCCGGGCGCGCTCGCCATCCTCAAATGCGTCTATGAAGGGCTGCAGGTGCCCTTCGATACGGGGCTCAGGATCGAGCAGCGCTACTTCACCCATATCCTCCAGACGACCGAAGCCTTCTCGATGATCCGGTCGCTGTTCGTCTCCATGCAGGAGCTTGGCAAGGGTGCCCGCCGGCCGGCCGGCCAGCCGAAGGCAGAATTCAGGAAGGTCGCCGTCGTCGGCGCCGGCTTCATGGGCGCCTCCATCGCCTATGTGACGGCTGCCGCCGGCATCCCGGTCGTGCTCATCGACCGCGACCAGGAAGCGGCCGACAAGGGCAAGAGCGTTTCGCAGGGGCTCGTCACCGGCGCGATAAGCAAGGGCCGCATGACGAAGGAAGACGGCGAGAAGCTGCTTTCCCTCATCACCCCGACGCCCGACTACGCGAGCCTTGCCGATGCCGATCTCGTCATCGAGGCGGTCTTCGAGGACCGCAACGTCAAGAAGGAGGTCACGGAAAAGATCGAGGCCGTGCTGCGCGAAGACGCCATTTTCGCCTCCAACACCTCGACGCTGCCGATATCAGGGCTTGCTGGGAATTCGAAGCGCCCGGAGCAATTCATCGGCATCCACTTCTTCTCGCCGGTCGACAAAATGATGCTCGTGGAGGTGATCCTCGGCAAAGAGACGGGCGACCGGGCGATCGCCACCGCACTCGACTATGTCGCCGCCATCAAGAAGACGCCGATCGTCGTCAACGACACACGCGGCTTCTATGTCAACCGCTGCGTCTTCCGCTACATGGCCGAAGCCTATGACATGCTGATCGAAGGCGTGCCGGCGGCGATGATCGAGAATGCCGCCAAGATGGCCGGCATGCCGGTCGGCCCGCTGTCGCTCAACGACGAGGTCGCCGTCGACCTTTCCTACAAGATCTTCAAGGCCTCCATTGCCGACCTTGGCCCGCAATCGGTCGATCCACGCCATATGGAACTCGTCACCAAGCTGGTGGAGGGCGAAGGCCGCCTCGGCCGAAAGGCCGGCAAGGGCTTTTACGACTATCCGCCGAAGCCCGCCAAGAAGAAGCTGTGGCCGGGCCTGAAGGACCTCTACCCACAGCAGAAGCCCGACGACGTCGACGTCAAGGTGCTGAAGGAGCGCCTGCTCGTTACCATTGCGCTGGAAGCCGCGCGCACCATGGAAGAGGGCATCGTCACCGATCCGCGCGAGGCCGATGTCGGCTCCATCCTCGGCTTCGGTTTTGCTCCCTATACCGGCGGCACGCTGTCCTACATCGACGGTATGGGTGTGAAGGCTTTCATCGCCCTCTGCGAGACGCTCGCTGCCAACTATGGCAGCCACTTCCAGCCGACACCGCTGCTGAAAGACATGGCTGCCAAGGACGAGACCTTCTACAGCCGCTTTGCACCGGAGGCGAAGAAGGCAGCCTGACGAAGGCTGATCGAAATGAAAAGGATGGCGCACTGCCATCCTTTTTCGTTTCAGCCCCTCGATCACATGCGTAGCGGTGAAAATAAAACAATCGAAACCGTAAATTTAATTCTAAACGAAGTCAGCGATTCTTCTGCTTTTTCGATGCTTTCCGGGATCATTTTTCAAAAAATCCCGCCCAGCCATTGCATATTCGTGAATAGACCTTATACGAGTTCCGTCGAAAACTGCTTGCGACCTTTGTCTTCGAGCTTCCAAGCTCTGTCAGATTTCCTTTCAAGATCGATCAAAATGGACGAAACATCGTTCAATTACACTAGAGATGGAAAGGTTATCATCATGAATTCGGGCACCGTAAAGTGGTTCAACAGCACCAAGGGTTTCGGCTTCATTCAGCCTGATGACGGCACGACGGATGTGTTCGTTCACATTTCTGCCGTCGAGCGCTCGGGCCTTGGCTCGCTCGCCGAAGGCCAGAAGATAAGCTACGAGATCGTCCGTGACCGCAAGTCCGGCAAGAACTCGGCCGACAACCTTCGCGCCGCATAAGATTGTCATTCCGCCTGCCGACCACGGATGTACTGGCGGCGGAGCGTTGAATGACGGGAAGAGGTCGGGGTAACGCCCGGCCTTTTTGTTTCCATAGCCTCGAAGGAGAGTGCCATGGGTCAGAAAACCTATGCCATTGGCGACCGAGTGGTTCTGAAGGCCAGCCGGTCCCGCTCGGTGACGGGAGAGCAACGATGCCGGACCATCGGCATCCTGCCCGCCGACCATGGAGAAGCCCAGTATCGGGTGCAGATCGACAACGAGAATTTCGAGCGACGCATCGTAAACAGCGATATTGATAGCGATGAAAGTGGTAGCCCCGCGTCAAGCGGGATAACGACAACCGTCGCTGGCAAGAGCGGTCCGTGGCCAAAACCGTCGAGCATGCGCGTCGGCAAGTGGCGCTATCGCTTGCGAAGCAAGCGGTGACGGCAGTTGAAGGAGAGTGGCGGTCGCCTAGGTGGCTTGCATCACTCCTTGCAGAGTGATGGTGCCGCGGCGGCATATCTACACCCAGTGCGGCGCAAGCCGCGAGAGAAAGGACATATCGTGCAGGTTCTCGTCAGAGACAACAATGTCGACCAAGCGCTTCGTGTGCTGAAGAAGAAGATGCAGCGTGAAGGTCTGTTTCGCGAAATGAAGGCGCGCAGCGCCTTTGAGAAACCATCCGAGAAACGGGCGCGCGAGAAGGCGGAAGCCATTCGCCGCCAACGCAAGCTCGCCCGCAAGAAAATGCAGCGCGAGGGCCTGCTGCCCGCACCCAAGCGTGCGGTGCGCCCTGCCCGCTAACCATTCCCCGTTATAGCGCCGGGTGGTGCATTCCGCCGCCCGGCTCGCCCTGTCGGACATCACTCCAGAAAGGAGAGATCATGACCGCGACCAAGGATAAATTCTTCAATCCCGCCAAGCTTTCCGCCCAGGAGAAGGCAGCCACGACCGACCATACGGCGCGCACCATCATCGCTGCCGAAGCAACCGAGCGGGAAAAGAAGACCGCCCGGCTACGCGCCCTGCGCATGCAACAGGAACCGGTCGAGGCGCCGCCGAAGCCAGCCCGCAAATCCAGCAAGCGCCCAGCCTCACCAACCATCTGAGCCGGCCGTCAACAAGGATGGCCCGTCGCGCAGGCACCGGCCGGGCGGCGCAGCGTTTCTCCTGTTTCCTGCGGAACAGCGGGCGGCGGGGCGATGTGCGACCTTCTGATCACCGGATGAGAGAGGCTCATCCTTACCAGAGATCAGGAGAGACCCATGCGCAAGATCATCGTTTCCGCCACCGTTGCCCTCGTCGCCGCCGTCTCCTTCGCGGCCCCTTCGCAGGCAGGCTACTACAGCTACGGCTACGAGCCCTATTGCTTCATCAAGAAGGTGAAGTCCTACGACTACTACGGCAACGTCGTCATCAAGAAGATCAAGGTCTGCAAGTAAACATCGCCCAGACTGACCTCCCCAAAGACCCGGATGTCCCCTGCATCCGGGTCTTTTGCCGTCCGGTATCCCGCTCTACGCGGGACGTGCGGCGTCGGCCATGCGCACCAGCAGCTCGGCACGCGTGCCGACGGTGCGGCTGGCATAGGCGAGCTTGGCGCCGAGGCTTGACGCCATGGCACCGATGATCTTGGAGCCGAGACCGGTGCCGCGTACCGGCCCCTCCCCGCGCCAGCCGATGCCGTCGTCCTCGACGAAAAGCAACGCGGTTTCCGGGTCGAGGCGGGTGAAGCCGACGCGCACCTCGCCGCCAGTCTCGCCATAGGCATACTTGAAGGCGTTCGTGACGAGTTCGGTTACGATGACGCCGAGCGATACGGCGCGGTCGGTCGGCACGTGCAGCGGCTCCAGCATCCGGTTGAGCCGCACGTTGCGGCCATGGCCCTTCATCGACGTGTCGAGCTCGGAGAGCAGCGTCGAGAGATAGGCCCCCATATCGACATGGCGCACGTCTTCCGACGTGTAGAGCCGCCGGTGAATGCCGGCAATCGCGGTGATGCGGGCCTGCGTTTCCGACAGCGCCTCCTTTACCGCCTCGTCGGATGCGCTCGACATCTGGAGGCGGATGAGCGCGGCGGCGAGCGCCAGCGAATTGCCGACGCGGTGGTTCACTTCCGCCAGCAGCACCTCGGCCCGCTCCTTGGCGGCGCGGATCTCCTGTTCGGCACGAAGCTTCGCGCGCTTCAACTCGGCATTTTCCAATGCCTGGCCAAGTGCATTGGTCAGCAGCGGCATGAAATCGTCGCCGACCGACTTGATCACATAGTCGGCAGCGCCAGCCTTCAGCGCCTCGATGGCGACCTGGGCATCGTTCGACCCCGTCACATAGACGACAGGCACCGCCCCCGGCGCATCGGAAAGCTCCTTCAGGAAGGAAAGGCCCGTGCCCGATTTCAGGAAGTGGTCGAGCACGACAGCGGCGAAACCGCCGTCGGTGAAAAGCGCGCGGCCATGCTCCACATCCTCGGCATGCAGCACCTCGTAACCAAGACGGCCGAGCGCACGCTGGGCGAGCCGCGCGAGGATCGGGTCGTCGTCGATATAGAGGATGCGGACCGAGGCTTCCTTCATTTACTGCGTCTCGGGGATCTGGATCACGGAGAAGAACAGGCCGAGCTGGCGGATCGCATGAGCGAAGCTTTCATATTCCACCGGCTTGGTGATGTAGACGTTCGCGCCGAGATCGTAGCAGCGCTGGATCTCCCGCTCATCGTCCGTCGTCGTCAGGATGACGACCGGCAGGCGCTTCGTGTGGGTATTGGTCTTGATGCGCTGCAGGATATCGATGCCGGACATGTCGGGCAGGTTGAGGTCGAGCAGGATCAACAGGAACCTGCCGGCGCTCGCAAGGCCAGAACGATCCTTGCCGAGCACGAAATCGAGCGCTTCCGTGCCGTTGGTGAAGGGCACGACCTCGTTGTGCACGCCGGCGCGGCGGATGTTCTTCTCGATGAGGCGCGCATGGCCCTCGTCGTCCTCGATCATGACGATGGTGACTTCCTTGCCCAGTCCGTTCATGCCTGCATACTCCTGACTACTTTGCTGAGGTCGGGCGGAAGACGGAGCACGAAGGTCGTCCCCTGCCCGAGTTCGGATCGGACGATGATATCACCACCAAGATTGCGCATCAGTGAACGCACATGCGCCAGGCCTATGCCTTCGCCGGGCTTGTCCTGGGCGCCCGAGCGGCGGAACAGCTCGAAGACCCGCTCGTGGTCCTCCGGCGAGATGCCACGGCCGTTGTCGGTGAACTCGATGACGGCACCAGCCCGGCCGCCGTTCTTCGCGGTCACGGAGATGCGCAGCGGCCGGCCCGGCGACTGGTACTTGATCGCATTGTCGAAGAGATTGCCGAAAACCTGCTCCAGTGACAGCCGATCGGAAATGACGGTCGGCAGCTTTTCGTCGATGGTGACCTTGCCATCGGATTCGCCGACCTGATGGCCCACCGCCGCCGCACCCGTTTCCACAAGCGCCTTGATGTCGACGCGCTCGATGCGCAGCTCCCGCCGCCCGTCGCGCGAAATCTTCAGGATGGCGTTGATGAGACCGTCCATCTTCTTGGTGGAGGAGCGGATGAAGCCGATCGCCTCCGGCAGGTCCTCGGAAGCGGCGCGGCGCGCTTCGAGAATATCCCCTTCGCTCGGCGCCTTGCCGTCGGCCAGCACATAGCTCTGGATGGACGCAAGCGAGGCCTGCAGCTCGCTGGTGAAGCCCATGATGTTGACGAGCGGCGCGCGCAGGTCGTGCGTCACGATATAGGCGAAGCGCTGCACTTCCTGGTTGGCGCGGATCAGCTCCTCCGTGCGCTCGTCGACGCGTTTTTCCAGCGTGGCGTTCAGCGTCTCCACTTCGCGGCGGGCGACGACGAGGTCGCGGGTATATTGCATGACGACGGTGGCGGCGCCGCCCAGTACGCCTATAATCGCGATCGCGCCGATGATCGTCGTCCATTGCAGCGCGCTGGCGGACGAGAGCGTATCGACGACACTCTCCTCCAGATGCCGGTCCGCATCATCGAGGATGAAGCCGACCTCAGTGCGAAGCTCATCCATCAGCACGCGGCCCCGATCGGTCTTAACCTCTTCGACAGCCTCCGCCTGCCGGCCCTGCTCCATGAGGGCGACGGTTCCGGCCAGCTCCGCCAGCTTCTGCTCCACAAGTTTACTGACCCGTGCTGCCCGCTCGACATATTCAGGCAAGCGCTCCGTCTTTTCCAGGAAGACCTTTTCCCGCTCGGCGACGGCGCGCAGAGCGTCATCGTAAGGACCTCGGAAGGCGGTGTCGGCCGTTATGATGAAACCGCGCTGGCCCGTTTCCGCGTCCTTGACGATGGAGAGCAGGTCGGCAGCGGCGCTGCGCGCCTCGCGCACTTCGATAAAATCCGCGAAATAGTCCTGCACCTTGCTGACGAGCCAGAGCGACGTGCCGACAATGCCGAGCAACGCGAACATGCCAGCAATCAACAGAATAACCGTCGAGCGCACGAAGGCGGCGTTCGAAATCGGCATCTAACCCCCCGGTTCAAGCCGTCTACAGGACGGCGACAATATCGTTGTAATGTTCGCTTGCAACCAACCAACGTGACGAAAACGGAATTCTTTTGGTTGTTTCGTCACTTAAGGGGCTAGATCCTGACACGGAAGCGCCCGGCGAACCGTTCGCTGGCAATGATGACCATGCCCGCGGAAAAGATCAGCGTGGCACCGATGAAGACATTCGAGCCCGGCACGTCGCTCCAGATGAGATAACCGAGCGCGAAGGCCCAGACCAGCGAGGAATATTCGAAGGGAGCAAGCACGGAGACCGGCGCTCGGCGCATCCCCTCGAACATCGCGAACTGCCCGATGCCGGCAATGACCCCCGTTCCGGCCATCAGCGCCAAGTCGAGCAGCGCGACCGGCTGCCAGACGAAAGGCAGCGCGAAGGCCGTGAAGAGGAGGAAAAAGAAACTCGATATGGTCACCTGCACTTGCGTTCGTTCATGCAGCGCCGTCTTGCGCAGCAGCACCGTTGCCACCGCCCAGAAGATCGCCGCCTGCAGGGCGAGATAGACGGGCAGCGAAAGCTGTACCCCCTTGGCCGCAACCCCGCAGGCGATGACCACGCCGACGAAGCCGATCACCACCGCGAACCACCGGTATCCCGGCACCTTCTCGCCGAGGATCGGCACCGAGAGGATCGTCATGACGACCGGCGAGGCGTAGTACAGCGTGGTGAGTTCCGCCAGACCGAGATCACGCGCGGCGGTATAGTAGGACAGCCAGGCGGCAAGCAGCAGCAGATTGCGCAGGAAGAGCGGCTTCAGCACAGGCGAGCGGCGCGCGCTTTGCACGAGCGGGCGCCCGCCGAAGGCAAGACAGAGCGCGAAGATCGTCAGGCTGCGCACGAACAGGATCTGCCAGACCGGCAAGGCCGCGACGAGCCATTTGACCGTCGCATCCTGCAGGGAAAACATGAAATAGGCGAAGGACGTCAGCAGAATGCCGGAAGAGACGGTCTTTTGCACGGAATGGACCTCGAAGGCGCGGAAGCGCCGCGCTGTGCCTTGATAGCGCGGCGCTCGATGCGGCGAAAGAGGCTGAAAATCAGGGGGCAAGGAAATTTTTCCCACCACTTTGAACCGCGCCACGAAAAGTCCGTTTTGCCTGCAAGTTTCAACGTGCAAGCGGGGCCACACAGGTATATGCGCGAGCCATGGACTCCAAACGCACCGGCTATCTCTTCACCCTGCTTGCCATCCTGATCTTCAGCCTGCAGGACGCGATCTCGAAACATCTCGGCAGCCTCTACCCGCCGGTCTTCATCGCCATGCTGCGCTTCTGGGCCTTCGGCGCCTTTGCGATGGCGCTGGGCGCCCGCAGCCCGGGTGGCCTGAAGGTCGTGGCAGCGACGAAACGGCCGGCCCTGCAAATCCTGCGCGGCGTCCTCCTTGCCTTCCAGATCGTCGTTACCATCACCGCCTTCACCAAGGTCGGCCTAGCCCATTCCCAGGCGATCCTGGCATCGGGACCGATCTTCGTTGCACTCCTGTCGATGTCGCTGCTCGGCGAGCGGGTCGGCTGGCGGCGCTGGACGGCGATCGGTATCGGGCTTTGCGGCGTGCTGATCATCCTCAATCCCGCCGGCAGCGCTTTCGACATGGGCGTGCTGCTGCCGCTCATCTCCGCGCTGATGTTCGCGGTCTATGTCATTGCCACCCGCCTCGTCAGCCGCGAGGACACGGCCTCGACGAGCTTCTTCTACACCGGCGTGGTCGGCGCCGTGGCGATCTCGCTTGTCGGTCCCTTCTTCTGGACGAACCTCACACCGGGCGACTGGCTGTGGATGGGCCTGCTCTGCATCACCGGCATGTCGAGCCATTATTTCCTGATCCGCGCCTATGACCTGCTCGATGCCGCCGCCGTGCAGCCGCTCACCTATCTGCAGGTCGTGCTGGCGGCGATCATCGGCGTCAGCGTCTTCGGTGAAACGTTGAACCTCAACATGGTGCTCGGCTCGGCCATCGTCGTCGGCGCCGGCATCTTCACCATCTGGCGCGAGAGCGTCGTGGCCCGGCGCCGGGCGGCCGAAAACCGGATCGGAAAGAACACAGGAAAATAATCCTTTTTCCTTTACTCATTCACCCTCCTTGGATATGCTTCCGATCAGTCGGACCGGCCCTTGCCGGTCCGTTGCCTTGGCAGGGTTTTTCAGCATGTTCTCCCACGACCGGATCTGGGCAGCGATAGACGCCCTTGCCGAGCGCAATCGGCTCTCTCCGTCCGGCCTTGCCCGCCGCGCCGGGCTCGACCCGACATCCTTCAACAAGTCGAAGCGGCAGGGTGCCGACGGCCGCCAGCGCTGGCCATCGACGGAATCGATCGCCAAGGTGCTCGATGCAACCGGCGCCTCGATCGACGAGTTCTTCACGCTGGCCGACCCGGCGCGCGACGCGGCTCTGCCGCATGGCGCCTTTCCGCCGCAGACCGGCACCATTCCCCTGCTCGGCTTCGCCCAGGCCGGCGCGGGCGGCTTCTTCGACGATGGCGGCTTTCCCGCCGGCCAGGGCTGGGACGTGGTGGAGTTTCCGGCTTCGCCAGATCGAAAGCCCGGCGTCTACGCGTTGGAGGTGCAGGGCGACAGCATGCTGCCGCTCTACCGCGACGGCGACGTCCTGATCGTCGAACCGGGCGCGCAGGTGCGCCGCGGCGACCGCGTCGTCGTCAAGACGCGCGAGGGTGAGGTCATGGCCAAGGTGCTGCACCGCCAGACGCCACGCACGATCGAACTCGTCTCGCTCAATCCCGAACACCCGAACCGCAATTTCGACATCGACGACGTGGACTGGATCGCCCGCATCATCTGGGCCAGCCAGTAGGCCGCTTCAGCCGCCGTAGAGATTGACCGGGAAGTAGCGCAGATAGATTTCCTGCAGGCGGCCGCTGCGCGAGAGCGCCAGCAGCGCATGGTCGATGGCGCCGGTTATCGTCGCGTCCTCCTTGCGGAACATGATGGTGAGCCCTTCGCCAAGGAAACGCTCCGACAGGTAAGGCCCATCGAACAGACGGCAGCAGCCGGCCGATTCCGAGCCGCTCGTCCAGAAGGCGAGCTGCATCCCGTCCCCGAAGACCGCCTCCACCTTGCCGTCCTTGAGGCTTGCCAGCAGGGCGGCCCGATCAGCAAAGGCTTCCGCCTGCACGCGCGGGAAAAAGGCCTTCAGCATCGCCTCGTGCGCACTCGCCGCGACGACGCCGACACGCTTGCCATCGAGCGCGGCCGCGGTCGCGCCGGCGGGCGGGGTCTTCTTTGCCACGGCGAAACGGGCCGGCAGGCGCATGAAGGGGCGAGAGAAGACAAAACGCTTGCGCAGCTCCGCGGTGACGGCGACACCCGCGGCCACCGCCTCGCCATTGCCGTCGATGAGCGCTTTTTCCAACTCCGGGAACGTCACAGCCTGGATCTGACATTTTTCGGTGAGCGCCAGCTCCCGGCAAATCTCCCGCACCAGATCGACATGGAAACCGGCGAGCTTGCCGGTCTGGTCGATGAAGTTGAACGGCGGGAAATCCACGGTTGTCAGGAAGCGCAGCCGCACGATGCCGGACAGGTCCGGCCGCGCGATGCGCTCACGCGTGTCGAACAGGATCGGCAGGTCGACCGAGGCAGGCTCCTGCGCCACGACATCCTGCGGCTGCACCGCCGCCAGCAGCAGGCCGAAGGCAAGGAGCCCGTAGATTTTCAGGGGTGCAATTTTGATATGCCGCATTACAATCAACCTGGGGTTTAAAGGGGGCGTAGCTGCCTGCGCGGCTGCGGGGCTGCATGCGACTGGCAGAATATCCCGACGACATCGGTTTCGCTACCGCAATCGGCATCCGGCCGGCACCGCTGGCGCCACCCCGCGACGATACCGTACCCTCCCGCCTGATGACGGAGGCCCACCTCTTCCGGCGCCTGGGTCTATCGAAGCCCCTCATCTCCACCATGCTGGTGCGTGCCAACCAGCACGGCACATCGCTGGAAACGGAGCTTTTGGCAAGCGGCTCGGTCTCGGAACATGTCTACTACGAGGCGCTGGCCGAGATCCTGGACATCCCGTTCCTCGACCGGCTGGATCCGGCAGAGGTCGAGGATCTTCCCGGGGCCGATAGCCAACTCATCGACCCGACCGTAGTACGGTTGCGCCATCCGTCGCGTCCGCCGACCACGGCAATCGTGCCGAGTGCCGAGCGGCTCGACTATCTCGGCGAACGGCTGGCACACGCCCCCGCGCTGCGCAGCATGATGGCGGCGACCACACCCTCGGCTCTCCGGGCCGCACTCTGGCAGGCCGGCCAGCAGAGGCGGCTGCGCGACACGGTGGAGGAGCTGCACGCCACCATGCCCGAGGCGAGCGCCCGTATTACGTTGCGCGGCCGGCAAGGTTTCTACACCGGCGCCACCGTCACTCTGCTCCTTACGCTGGCTGCGCTTGCCCCCAGGCTGGCCACGCTGGCGTTGCACATCGTGGTGACCCTGCTCTTTTTCTGCACCTTCCTGATCCGCCTTGTCGCGCTCGTTGCCAAGTGGCGGCAGGAGCGCCGGCCGATGCTGCCGCCTCCATCGGTCCGGCCGCGACCGACCTACTCCATCTTCGTGGCGCTCTATCGGGAAGCGGCCGTGGTGCCGCAGCTCATCGATACCCTGAACCGGATCGAATGGCCGGCTGCGCGTCTCGACATCAAGCTCATCTGCGAGGCGGACGACCAGGAAACGCTCGATGCGCTCGCTCTCACCCGCCTCGGCCGGCAGTACGAAATCGTCGAGGTGCCACCTGGCCGGCCGCGCACCAAGCCGAAGGCGCTCACCTATGCGCTCGGCGCGGCACGCGGCGAATATCTCGTCATCTACGACGCCGAGGACAGGGTCGATCCCCTACAGCTGGAGGAAGCCTGGCGGACCTTCGAGGCAGGTCCGCCGGACATTGCCTGCCTCCAGGCGCCGCTCGTCGTCACCAATGCACGGGAAAGCTGGCTGAGCGCACTTTTCGCGCTCGAATATGCCGGACTCTTCCGCGTGCTGCTGCCGCACCTTGCCGCCGCGCGCCTGCCCGTGCCGCTCGGCGGCACGTCCAACCATTTCCGCACGCGCGTTCTCCAGCAGGTCGGCGGATGGGACCCCTACAATGTCACCGAGGATGCCGATCTCGGGCTCCGCCTCTACAGGCTCGGCTACCGCTGCGGCACGCTCACCCGGCCGACCTACGAGGAGGCCCCCATCGGGCGAGACGCCTGGCTCGGCCAGCGCACGCGCTGGTTCAAGGGCTGGTTGCAGACCTGGCTGGTGCTGATGCGCCATCCCTCACGCCTCGTTTCGGAGATGGGCCTCTGGCCCAGCCTCGTCTTCCAGGTGCTGATCGGCGGGCTCATCCTCTCGTCGCTCGCCCATCCGCTGATCATCGCCTATCTCGGCCTCATCACCTGGTCGCTGTTCTTCCAGCCCGCGTTTACGGTCGGGCCGCTCGAGCTCACCCTCTTTACGCTCGATATGATCAACATCTTCGGCAGCTACGCCGTCTTCATCGCGCTCGGACGGGGTGGCATGACGGAGAGCGAACAGGCCGCCGTGGGCAGGCACTGGATGATGACGCCGGTCTACTGGCTGCTGCTATCGGTCGCCGCCTGGCGCGCCGTCGGGGAGCTGCGCCACAATCCCTTCTTCTGGAACAAGACGGCTCATCGGCCGGTGCGGCCGCAGACGGGAATGGAAGCCGGATAATCCTCTCGACTGCGGCCGGCAGCCTGCAAAAGCCCACCCCTCACCCGATCCGTCTGCCCAGGGAGGAACGGAGGGACCGGATGAGGAGCCCCGGCTCGGCGGCCAGGAACGCTTTGGCATTGTTCCGAACGAAAAATCGCTTCACGCGTTTTCTGGACCTGCTTTAGTTGCCGCCTTCCGTCCAGATTGCCACATCGACGGGCGCAAGCTGCCGGCCACCAACGAGGAAGGTCGCATCCGCACCAGCCGGCACGGCAGCGGAGCTGCTGCCGTAATTGAAGGCGAAGTGCAGCCGGCCGCGGCGGGCGAGCCTGAGATCACCGAGATCGGGCAGGCTTCCGACGCCAGCCCAGCCGAGGGTGTCGCCCATCAGCTTCGCGAGAAATTCGCCGCGCGGCAGCGTGCCGACATAGCGCGCGCGGTCATTGCCGATGACAGCAGGGGAGCCCGGGCGGTGCTCGCCTTCGAAGGTCGCCAGCACCGTCTCGTTCGTGCGGATGAGTTCCCGCCAGCCAGTCACCGGATGGCTCGCATTGCCGTAGAGCACGGGCTCGCTGTGATAGTCCGGCAAGGATTCGACGCGCGTCACCCGGAAATCGAGGAGATCTGCGAGCGGGCCGGGCGGCAGGTCGGCGGGAATGTGCATGTCCCGCGTCTTGCTGCCGCTGCGCGGACCAAACAAAGTCTTGGCCTTTGACGCCTTCAGCCGGGCAAGGAAGGCAGCATCCGGGATGACGAGGTCAGGCGCCAGCACCAGGCTGTAGCCGGAGAGATCGGAATGCTGGCCGATGAAATCGACATCCACACCGAGGCGCGCGACGGCGGAATACCAGTCGAGCGCGATGGCCGAAGCGGCATACCCGCGGCCCTGCGGAAGGGCGCGGGTTGCGAAACGTGATTCGTAGTCGAGCACGATCGCGACAGCGGCCTTTTCCCGAACCTCGCCCCTCGGCAACCGCGCCATCTCCTCGGCGACCTGCGCTACCTCGATATACCCCTGGTCCACCTCGCTGTTCGGCAGCAGCAGGCCGGCATGGAACTGCTCCTGCGCGAACGGCGCCTGGCGCCAGCGGAAATAGGAGACCATGTCGACGCCATGCGCATAGGCGAGCCAGGTCCACAGCCTTACCATGCCGTCGGCCGGCGACTGGTTGTGCGCCGCCCAGTTGACGGGACCCGGCTGCTGCTCCATCACCCACACCCGGCCGCGGCCGACGGCACGGTAGAGGTCGTGGTTGAAGGCCGGCTGGTCCGGATCGCCGACGCGCAGGTAGCGCGCCTTCTCCTCGGCGCTGAGGCGACCGTTGATCAGCCCCCCCATCGGATAGACATCCCAGGAGGCAATATCGATATCCTCGCCCACCTTGTAATGGTCGAAGTCGGTGTTCTGCGACATGAAATTGTGCGTCACCGGGCGGCCCGGCGAATGCTGTCGGATGATATCCGCCTGCGCCTTGTTGAAGGTCTGCACCTGGTCGGAGGAGAAGCGGAAATAGTCGACGAGATGGCTCGGCGTCGGCTCTTCCACGAGGTTGTTCGGCAGATCGACCTCATCGAACGTGTTGTAGTGCATGCTCCAGAAGGTCGTGCCCCACGCCTGGTTCATCGCCTCGGCCGTGCCGTAGCGCGCGGCGAGCCATTGCCGGAAGGCCAGTTTCGCCTCATCGGAATAGCTGTGGATCGTATCGTGGTCACCGTATTCGTTGTCCGTCTGCCAGGCATGCACGAAGGGATTCTCACCGTAACGGCGCACCATGGCCTCGGTGATGCGGGCGGCCTCCAACCGGTAGCGGCGGCTGGAGAAACAATAGTGCCGGCGCGCGCCGAACTTGCGCACCACCCCACGCTCGTCGACGGGCAGAATATCCGGATAACGATCGACCAGCCATTTCGGCGGGGCGGCCGTCGGCGTGCCCAAGATGACCTTGAGGCCGGCGCAGCCGAGCACCTCGATCGCCTCGTCCAGCCACTCCCAATGGAAGACGCCGGCCTGCGGCTCGATGTGCGACCAGGAGAACTCGCCGATGCGCACCCAGGCCAGGCCCAGCGCCACCATCCGGCGGGCGTCCTCGTCCCATTTCTCCCGCGGCCATTGCTCCGGATAGTAGCAGACACCAAGCTCCAGCATGCCGGCCGGGGGACGGGCAGCATCGAAGCGGTTCTGTTGCGTGAGCGGCTTGTGCACCGGTATCGTCCTTCATTCTCCGCGGTGCCGGCTGGGCCGGGCCGCTTTCATCACGATCGCAATATAAACGTTTATATCGCCATTCAAAATCTTGCAGTGGGTGCTACCAGAGTACCGTCCTGCCGTCGTAGGCCCTGAAGCTTCCGGTCTCGGCCATCGTCGCGCCGTCGATCAGACCCTTCAGGCCAAGAGCGCTTTCCGCAACCTCGACCGCCGCTTCCGCGCCCCCCATGTCCGTCTTCACCCAGCCGGGATGCAGCGAAAGGACCGCGATGCCGTCGGACCGGAAATCCTGTGCCAGCTTGACCGTCGCCATGTTCAGCGCCGCCTTGGAGCAACGATAGGCATAGTCGCCGTCCTCGTCGTCGATCGTGCCTTCCGCAAGCGAACCGGCGCGGCTGCCGATATTGACGAGCACCCGGCGCCGGCCGGCGAGAAGATTGGACCTGAGCGCCCGGGCGACCAGCAGCGGAGCGAGCGCATTGATGCGCACGACCTCCAGAAAGCCGTCCGTCTCCAGCGAGGCAAGGCCGCCCGTGTCACCGCGGATCGCGGCATTGTTGATGACGATATCGATCGGCACGCTTGCCAGATGGTCGCCGAGCGCGGCAATCGAGGTGGCATCCGCCACGTCCAGCGGCGGGGCATCATCAGTTCCCTGTCGCGTGCAGGCGATGACGCGGAAGCCGGTAGCCGTATAGAGGTCGGCCAGCGCGCGGCCGAGCCCCCGCCCGGCACCGGTGATCAGCACCGTTCCGGTGTCAGCGGTGTTTTGTGTCATACTTCTTCTCGATGAGGCTGATGAGGCTGGCAGCGGCCAACGTCAGCAGGATGTAGAGGATCGCCGCCGAGTTGTAGGGCGCAAACGGCAGGAAGCTCGCCGACTGGAACTCCCGCATGCGCTGGGTGATGTCGCGGATCGACAGGATCGAGAGAAGCGAAGTGTCCTTCAGAATGGCGATCAGCTCGTTGCCGAGCGGCGGAATGACGATGCGGAAGGCCTGCGGCAGGATGACGAGCCGCGCCGTCTGCCAGCGGTTGAGGCCAAGACTACCTGCCGCCTCGATCTGACCGGCCGGGATGGCGTTGATGCCCGAACGGAAGATTTCCGCAAGATAGGCGGAATAGGCAATCGCCATAGCAACGATACCGCGAACCAGATTCGGCGGATCGAAGACACCGGCCGTCGCATCCTTCAAGGCGCCGGAAAGCGGCAGGCCGACATAGAGCACAATGACGAGCATCGGAATGCCGCGGATCGTATCGACGATGAATTCCGAGCCGATGGACAGCGGATGGCGGCGATGCAGGAAGCCGCCGAAGGTCAAGAGGCCCGCCACGATGGCGATGACGGCAAAGGTGATGCCCGCGGCGCGGTCGCGATCGTTCAGCGCTTCGACCTGCCAGAGGCGCGGCCAATCGGCAGGCGCGGTGGCGGCGGGCAGCAGCGCGCCGCTGACGTCCTCCTTTTTACCGACGGCCTCGATCGCCTGCGCGGGCGTGACAAAGGTGCGCACCGGCGTCTCGGTAACCGGGCCACCCTCGTACTGCCCGAAGCGCACCGCGCCGATAAGGCCGGACGGGGTGCCGGTGATGATGCCGACCTTGCCCTCCAGCGTGCCGACCAGCACGTAGTTGTCGCGCGGCTGCATCAGGAACCAGGTGGAGAGCACGGCGAAAGCGAGAGTCATCGCCGCGAAGAAATAGAGGCTTTGGCGCGTATATCGCAGCTTCAGAAGCCCCACCCAGACGAGGCCGAGCATGGCCGCGAGGATATAGGCGGCGATAGCCGCGCGGATGGTCGTGGCGAGGCCAGAAGCGAAAGCGAGATGCGCAAAGAGGAAGACAAAGACGAGGCCCGTGCCATTGACGAGGCCGAGCAGCCAAGCCCCTGCCCGGCGCAGGCGGCTTTCCGCTGGCACCCGCGCGCGACTGCCGGCAAAGGTAAGGCCGAGACCCGCGACGAGCAGCACGGCATAGGCCGGCCACAGCCAGGCCTCCACATCGCGCACCATCAAGTCGGCCGCCTCTGTCAGCTGGCGGGGCGTCGCGCCCTTGACGACGAGAGTGGACTTGAAGGGATCGACGCCGTTCGCGACGACCGAGGCGATGAAGGGATGGGCGAGATCGCCGGCAAGAATGGCCGCCGTCGCGAGAAGCCCGACAAGGCCGACAACCATCGTGAGACGCGGCCGCGCCATCGCACTGCGGGACAGGACGAGCACCGCAAAGCCGGCGGAAAAGGCAACGGTGAGCAGCAAGAAACCCGGCACGAACACGCCCGAGCCCAGCTCCACGCCCAGGATGGCACGCAGCGAACGCTGGTAGTCCGCGGAAGAGGCGAACAAATAGACGATGAAGGGCAGTGCAGCGAGGATGACCAGATTGCTGGGCCTCACGCTTCTGACGAACGACATTTTGGCCTCCGGCATCATGATCAAGAAGGATTGCCGAAAGCGCCCGCACCGCGCTTCCGGCAAAAGCCTCTTACTTGAGGCCCCAGTACTTGGCGATGAGCTGGTCGAGCGTGCCGTCGTCCTTGATCGCCTTCAAGCCCTCGTTGAAGGCGGCGACATTCTCGTCACCCTTGCGGAAGACCAGGCCGAGCGGGTCGGATTCGAGGTCCTTGATGGAGGCGACGAGGTCACCGGCAAATTCGCGCTCATAGGCGGCGGCATTGGCGCCGTTGATCACCACGCCGTCGACGTCCTTGTTCTTGAGCGCGATAATCGCCGCGCTAAAGCTGTCATAGGCGACGACATTCTCCTTGCCGACCACGCCTTCGGCAACCTGCGCATCCGTCGTGTTGGCCTGGGCGGAAAGCTTCTTGCCGTCAGCCTTGAATTTTTCCAGCGTGATGCCCTGATCCTCGGCCCGCGTCAGCACGGCCTGACTGTTGACGATATAGGGGTCGGAGAAATCCATCGCCTTCTTGCGCTCGTCGGTGATGGAGACACCCGAGGCCACGAGGTCGAAGCTGCCCTGGTCAAGCGCAGCGAAGATACCGTCCCAGCCGGTCGTCACGAATTCGGCCTGGCAGTTGATCTTGGCGCAGATGGCGTTGACCACATCCACATCGAAGCCGACGATCTGGCCGGAGGCCGGATCGACGCTTTCCATCGGCGGCGACGTGGTGTCGGAACCAACCTTCAGAAGCTTGCCGCCAAGATCGGCTGCATGCGCAGCACCCGCCGCGAAGACGGCAAGCGCGAGTGTTGCAACGATTTTTTTCATCTCTTCCTCCTCAACCGTCGGCGCCCGCCATGCGCGGAAGGTGCTCGACAAATCCCCTGAACGGACCCCGCGCCCATCCGCAGCACCTCCTGCCACACATGGACCTCATCCTCGCTCCGTAAAATTGGTAACAAGGAATATAAACGTTTTCAAGATAAAATATAAACGTTTTTATTTCCGACCATGCATCGCGTGCGCCAAGATCGAAACAACGCTGGGCCTTGTGGCCATCATGGCTTCCGGCCAAGCGGATCATCCCAAAACCGGCAGGCCGAGACCACAACGGAAGCTGTAAAACCACACGAAAAAGAATCTGCTTGAATGTCGCGCAATGCCCTGAGAAACCGGGCTGGAGCGGGTAGCGGGAATCGAACCCGCGCGTTCAGCTTGGGAAGCTGACAGGCTACCATTACATCATACCCGCAAGGCAGCGCGACGGCGCAGTCATTCAACAGTTCGCCGGGCGTGTCAAGCGAGGGTGCGGAGAAGCGTCGGCCAGCCGGCCGATTTCATGCTGCGCCGCGATGCCGGGCCGCTATCGCTCCAACCAGCCTGTGTTAGGGTGCCGCGGCGACCCGCCCACCGCGACAAGACAGGACACGATGATCAAGTTCAAGACCTCCACCGGAACCGTCTCGGTCGACAACTGGGGCTACGAATTGCAGGGGCTGAACGGCAATGCCCTCGACCCCACCCTGCTCGCTTCGGCAACGCACGACCTCCTGGTAATCGATGCCTCGCGCGACGGAACCGATGCCGGACGGTTTTCCGCCGACGACCTCACCCGGATGAAGGACGGCATGGGCGGGCGCTCCGTCGTCGTCTCCTATACCTCGATCGGCGAAGCCTCCGATTTCCGCGACTACTGGCGTGACGGCTGGACGACCACGGGCATCGCAACGGGCAAACTGACCGACAAGGCACCCGACTGGCTGGGACCGGTCAATCCGGACTGGCCGGAAAGCCGCAAGGTCCGCTACTGGGATAGCGACTGGCAGAAGATCATCTTCAACGACAAGAAGACCGGCGAGGTGGACGCCATCGTCAAGGCCGGCTTCGACGCGGCCTATCTCGATATCGTCGACGGTTATTATTTCTGGGGTGCGGAAGTCTCGGCCAAGGACCGCGAAGCGGGCGATCCGAAGACCGTCAAGCAGGCGGCGCAACGCATGGTGGATTTCATCGTCGCGCTGACAGACCACGCGCGCGAGACGAATCCCGATTTCTTCGTGATCCCGCAGAACGGCGCCTGGATCCTCAACGATCTCGGGTCCGACACTGCGCGCAAAAAAGCCTATCTCGACGCCATCGGCGGCATTGCGGTGGAGGACCTCTACTTTCGCGGCGACAAGGACGAGAACAATACGCTCCGTCCGGACGAGGAGACCATCGCGATCCTCAAGCGCGATTTTCTCGACAAGGGCAAGCCGGTCTTCGTCGTCGATTACATCAACGGCGAAAAGCGGGTCGCCGACTTCAACAAACTGGCGCTGGAGGATGGCTTCATTCCCTTCGCCTCGCCCGATCGCGATCTCGACCGGCTGGTCGGCACCCATGACGGCGACCCGGCCTACATCAAGCCCTCGGCGAAGGCCGATGTGCTGCGCGGCTCCAAGCTCGCAGACACGATCCATGCGCTGGCGGGCGACGACAGGATCGACGGCCGGACCGGAAACGACTCGCTCTATGGCGGTGCAGGCAGGGACACGCTGACGGGTGGGGCTGGCGCGGACCGGCTCAAGGGTGGTGCCGGGGCCGATATTTTCGTCTTCAAGTCCATCAAGGAGACGACGGTCGCCGCCTCCGGGCGCGATACCGTCCTCGATTTTTCCCGGAAGGACGGCGACAGGATCGACCTGAAGGCTATCGATGCCAACACGAAATCCGGCAGCGACCAGGCGTTTGCCTTCATCGACGTGCAGGCGTTCCACAAGAAGGCGGGCGAGTTGCGCTATGAGGCGAAGGGCGGCGACACCTTTCTCTCCGGCGATGTTGATGGAGACGGCAAGGCGGACTTTTCCATCCGGTTCAATGCCACCCTCGCCTTCGCGAAGGGCGATTTCATCCTCTAACCCTTTGCCAGCCGGTCGTCCGAACGCTCGATCAGTTTCGGCATGATGAGGGTCTGCAGCGCCTCGGGCGCTTCGCCCTCCATGCGGCGCAGGATGTAGTTGCCGAGCATTTCGCTCGGCTCGTGGATCGGCAGGAAGTAGGTGGTGATCGGCGGCGCGAAATACTGGCTGACATTGAGGTCGTCGGTGGCGTTGATGACGGCATCGCGGCCGTGCACGAGGCCGCGCGCGTGGAAACCGGAAAAGGCGCCGAGGGCGGAGGCTTCGTTGGCGCAGATATAGGCGGTCGGCGGGTCCGCCAGCTCGGACATGTGCAGCACGTTCTCGCGGCCGAAGGCGGGGGTCAGGTGGCCGTGCGCGATGAGCGCGGGATCGAAGGCGAGGCCGGCGGTTTCCAGCGCCTGACGATAGGCTTGCAGGCGCGTCATCGCGTAGCTGAGTTCGGCCATCGGGTTGATCAGCGCAATGCGGCGGTGGCCGCGCTCGGCAAGACGCGCGACGGAGTGGCGGATCATCTGCTCGTTGTCGGCGTCGACATAGGCATGCGGCGCGTTGCGGATCGTCGTGCCGTAGGTGACGAAGGGGAAATCGGCCTTCTGCATGATGCGCACGCGCGGGTCGTCGGCCCTTGTGCCCGACACGATGATGCCGTCGGCCTTCTTCAGCGAGACGATCTGCTGGATGGTCGCAAGGCTTTCTTCGAAATTGCGCACGGCATAGAGCGAGACGCGGTAGGGGCTTTCCTCAAGCGCCCAGGAGATGCCGCTGAGAAGCTGGGCGTATTCGACGCCTTCCCATTCGTTCTGCTTGGGGCCGGGCGCGGTCATGATGGCGGCGACCTGGTAGGTCTTTCCGGTGCGCAGCTGCACGCCATGCATGTTGAGCTGGTAGCCGACGCGCTCGGCGGCGGCGACGACGATGGCGCGGGTTTCCGGCCGCACCTGCGGGCTGTCGTTCAGCGCCTTCGATACGGTGGCGATCGAAAGGCCCGTTTCCTGCGCGATGGTCTTGATCGTCGGTCTTTGCATCGCGTCTCGGCTCGCTACGGCTGGTCCTGGCTGAGGGAGGCGGCGAGGAGAATATAGGCGGCGGATGTCCAGGCGAACGCCCGGTCCCGCAAGCCCCTCCCCGACCGGGCATCGAAGTTCTCGGCCATACCGTTTTTGGAGGCAAGAGAACAGAACTTTTCCGCGATCGTCGTCGCAAGTTCCATTTCCCCTTGCCGGCGAAGGCCATCCCAGAGCAGCAGCGTCGTCGGTGCCCAGATGGGGCCGCGCCAATAGCCGTCATCCTCGTAGAGCGGGCTTTTCGGGCTTTCCGTCGCCGGCCCCCATTCGGTGATGAAACCACCTTCCGTTAGCCGGGCAAGGAGTTTTTGTACGATCGCGCGCGGCAGGCGGTCGCCGAGGAGAAGCGGCATGAACTGGATGAGGTTCTGGTCGGGCAGCACGCGCTGCGGATCGTCGGCGAGCCGGGCGCAAAACGTTTCGCCGGTCCAGAGGGTTTTGATCAGCAGGTTTTTCAAACCTTCCGCCTTCGCCCGCCAGGCGGCGGCGCGGACAGGCTCGTCTTCCAGAAGGGTGGAGAGCGTGTCGCAGGCGAGGATCAGAAAGGTCGGCAGATCGGGAGAGACGACGGGGCCGCCCTCGGTGAAGAAGGTGGCGTTGTCCCAGCCGCTATCGTTGCCGTGGAAATAGCCCGGCAGGTTTCCTTCGCCGGCGCGGGCGTGGGTGAGCCAGTAGTCGACCTGTTTTCCGATTTTGTCCCTGAGATAGGTTTTGCGTTCGGGCGTCAGGAAGCCGGGATGTTCGGCCTCGATCAGCGAGACGGCCCAGCCGTGCACCGGCGGCTTGGTGAAGGCGAAGAGCACGTCACGGTCGTTGATGTAATCGGGCAGCAAGCCGGAGGCATCCTGATGGTCGAAGATGACGGCGAGCTGGTCAAAGGCGAGGCTTGCATCGGCTCCCGCGACGCCGAGCGCGGAAAAGGCGTTGTCCCAGCTCCAGATGTTGATCATGTGGTTCTTGGACATGTAGATCGCCGGCCGCGTCAGCACGCCGCCGGCCGGCACGCCATTCGCCCAGAGCAGGTAACTGGCGAGACGGTGCGCCTCCCCCTGCCCGGCGAGGGCTATTGGCATGCGCGTGCGCCAGCCGGCAAAATCCGCCGATGCGCCCGCCAGCGCATCCCCATAGCGTCCCGGATGCTCCGTGCACGGCACCGTGCGGAAGAAATCGACGCTGGCCTCGAAGGTTTTGCCGGAGAAGGAAAAGCTCACCTTTTCCGAATGGTCGCGCTGCCAGGCGCCGGTGACGTCGAGCGTACCCGTGACGGTGCGCGGGATGAATTTGACGTTTTCGACGGCCGCGACGAGGCACTGTTCGCCCTGCGGCGTGCGGTAGACGTAATCGTAACGCGAGCCTTCGAGGTGGAAGCGCACACCGGCCGCGACGCCGGCGACGTGTAGCCGCTCGCCCTCACCGATGACGAAGGCGACTTCGCCTTTGCCGATCCGCGCGACAAGCTTTTCAGGCGCGAGTTCGAAGATCGGCGTCGCCGGGTTGCCGGCCGCATCGAAAAACGCCACCCGGCAGAGGCGGCCGAGCGAGGGACGCTCGTCGCCGCCAGCGACAAAGCGGAGGTGTAGGGCACGTTCACCCTCGCCACCCGGCACCGCCATCATCGACAGGGCGAGGAAACGGCCCTTTCGGCTGAACGGGATATGGTCGATGTCGAAGAGCATCGTCACCCCTTGACCGAGGAGCCGACGGCGCCGTCCATGATGTAGCGCTGCGCCAGGAAGAACAGGGCGAGCGGCGGCAGGCAGAGCACGACGGTGATCGCCGCGATCGATGTCACGTCCACCTCATGCAGGCCCTTGAACATGGAGAGGCCGAGGGTGAGCGTGTACATGGACTGGTCGTTTAGGAAGATCAGCGGGCCGAGATAGTCGTTCCAGGCATTCATGAAGTGGAACGTGCCGACCAACACCAGCGCCGGCATCATCAGCGGCAGGTGAATGCGCCAATAGATATCGAAGGCATTGGCCCCGTCCATGCGCGCGGCCTCGTCGATTTCAACCGGCACCGTCATGATGTACTGGCGCAGCAGGAAGACGAAGAAGGCATCGGCGAAATAGGCGGGCACGATGAGCGGCTTCAACGTGTTGATCCAGCCGAGCAGGTTGAACTCCATGTAGAGCGGGATCATCTTCACATCCCACGGGATCATCATGGTGGCGAGCAGCAGGATGAACAGCGGATCACGGCCGGGGAACCGGAAGCGCGCGAAACCGTAGGCGACGAGCGACGACGAGATGAGCTGGCCGATGGTGGAGAAGGTGACGACGATCAGCGAGTTCGTGAGGTACGTGCCAAAGGGCTGCTTGTTCCAGGCGATGAAGAAGTTTTCAAAGTGCCATTCGGAGGGCCAGAAGACCGGAGGGAACTGGTAAAGGTCCGCCTGACTTTTGACGGCCGTCATGAAGGTCCAGTAGAAGGGCGCGATGAACAGCGCCGACAGCAGGATCAGCGCGGAGTAGAGCAGCGTCTTACGCATCGCGGTCGCCTCCCTTCACTTCGCCCTCGTAATAGACCCAGGCCGAGGACCAGCGCATGACGAGCAGGCTCAGCACCAGCACGATGAGGAACATCACCCAGGAGCCGGCGGCGGCATAGCCCATGTCGAAATACTTGAAGGCGTTGTCGTAGATATACATGGCGAAGAAATAGGTGGAGCCGAGCGGGCCGCCCTTGGTCATCAAAAGCGCGATCGTCAGTTGCTGGAAGGCGGCGATGATCGAGGTGATGAAGGTGAAGAGCAGCATGGGACCGAGCATCGGCAAAGTGATGAACAGCATCTGTGCCCAGCCCGGCACGCCGGAGACGGTCGCCGCCTCGTAAAGCTCCTTGGGAATGGCCTTCAGGCCCGTCAGCAGGATCAGCATGGTGCCGCCGAACCCCCAGAGGCTGGCGATGATGATGGCGACGATGGCAAGGCCGGGTTCGCCGAGCCAGTTCGGCCCGTCCACGCCGACGAGCGACAGCATGAAGTTGAGGAGACCATATTCGCGACTGTAGATCCAGCTCCAGATCGTCACCAGCGCGACGCCGGAAATGACGCTCGGGAGATAAAAGGCCGTGCGGAAGAAGCCGCTGGCAAAGGTCGCGTGATGCAGCATCAGCGCGATGAGGAAGGACATGACGATGTTGAAGGGCACGTAGATCGCGGCAAACTTCACCGTGATCCAGAGGCTTTCCCAGAATTGCGGGTCGTCGAACAGCATCGTCCGGTAGTTGTCGAAGCCGATGAAGGTGCGCTCGCCGACGACCGGCCAGTCATGAAAACTCATGGTGAGCGAGAAGAGCAGCGGACCGAGGGTGAAAAACAAAAAACCCAGGATCCACGGGGAAATGAACAAATAGGCCGTCAGATGGCGCGAGAAGGCGGATCGCCGTTTCTGCACGACCTCGGGTACGGTTGTAGCAATGGTCACGTTTCACTCCCCCGGGACTTCGCTTTGGAACGAAAAGGGCGCCTTCTGCCCCTTCTCCCGGTAGAGAGAAGGGGACAGCAAGGAGGCGGGATTACTTCAGGAAACGTTGCGAGCGCTTCACGGCGTCGTCGAGATGCGCCTTGGCGTTGCCCTGGTCGATCATCGTCGCCTCGATGGCGCGGGCGAGGTTGTCCTGCACCTTGCCCCAGTTCCGGTTCTTCAGGAAGGCGTGTGTCTCGGTGTTGGAAGTCGCGAGGATATCGAAGAACGGCTTGTAGACCGGGTCCTTGGTCATGCCCTTCCCTTCCGCCACGCTGGTGCGGACCGGAAGGTCATTGGTGCGCATGGCGACCGCCTCCGGCGAGGAGAAGAACTTGACGAACTCCCAGGCAAGATCCGGCTGCTTGGCATCCTTCGCGATCGACATGGCCGAAACACCGAGCGCCGAATGGGCCGGCTTGTCGCCGAATTTTGGCAACGGCGCGACACCGTAGCTGAAGCCGGCGGAATCGATACCCGACTTCGACCACATGGCACTCTGGAACATAGCGATCTTGCCACCCTTGAAGAGCGTATCGCCGGACGTGTCGTCACCGACATGCAGCGTGGCAGCTTCTTCCTTCTTCGCCATGTCGCCGAACATGTCGAGCACCTGAACCGCCGCTTCGCTGTTCATGTTGCCATCGATCGTCTTGCCGTCGTCAGAGATGTACTTCGTGCCGTTCGACCAGAGGAACTGTTCGAAATCATAGGGATCCGGCTTCGCGTCGACCGCAAAGCCGTAGACCTTGTTCTCCTTGTTGCGGAATTTCGCCGCCTTGGCGCGCAGATCGTCCCAGGTCCAGCCGTCCTTCGGCTCCTCGACACCCGCCGCCTTGAACATGTCCTTGTTGTAGAACACGACCTGGGTCGTGAAACCCGCCGGCATGCCATAGGTCTTGCCCTCGACGCGGGTCGTGTTCATCAGACCTTGCGGAATGTCGTCCGGCTTGATCTCGGCGGCGTCCCTGGCGATCAGATCGTCGAGCGGCATCAGCGACGTGTAGTATTGCGGGAAGTTCCACATATACATGACGTCGGGCGGGCTGCCCGCGCCGAAGGCGGCGACGAGCTTCTGGTCGTAGCCATCGGCATAGGGCTCAACCTGCACCTTCACGCCCGGATGCTTCTCCTCGAATTTCTTCGCGATGGCCTGCTGGATGGCAAGGCTCTCGTCGGAATCCCAGGTCGCGAAGCGCAGCACGTCTTCGGCATGCGCCGACACGCTGCCCGCCAGCAGGAAGGCAGCCAGCGAACCGGCGATGACTGTCGTGTTCTTCCTCATTCCATTTCCTCCTTTACCGGGTCAGGCGACCCGCTTCCCCTTTTTCTTTGACGATGAGCGCCTCGGTCTCCGCGTCGAGGCGGCGGTGCACTGCCCGGCCTTCCGCGTCGAACAGGTAGCAATGCTGCGGCGGCAGGCAGAGATGGACCGTTTCGCCGTTGGCGACCGGATGCGTGCCGCGCACCACCGCCGTCATGTCGCGGCCGTCCTCGAGGCTCAGATGGACGTGGCTTTCCGTACCGAGCCGCTCGACGAGGCGCACAGTGCCGGCAAGCTCCCCTTCACTGGCCGGGACGATCTCGATCCTGTCCGGCCGGATGCCGAGCGTGACCTTGCCGGCAATCGCCGGGGTGGCGTCGGCTTCGAAGACGACCGGCTGCTTCAGGCCGCCGCCCGACAGTGTGATGTGCGTGCCTTCCTGCCTCGCGACCTCCGCCTCCACGAAATTCATGCGCGGCGAGCCGATGAAGCCGGCGACGAAGAGGTTGGCGGGCTGGTAGAACAGCTCCAGAGGCGTGCCGAACTGGCTGACCTTGCCCTTGTCGAGCACGACGACACGATCGGAGAGCGTCATCGCCTCGACCTGGTCATGCGTCACATAGATCATCGTTGCGCCGAGACGGGCATGCAGCGCGGCAAGCTCGACGCGCATGGTGACGCGCAGGCCCGCATCGAGGTTCGACAGCGGCTCGTCGAGCAGGAAGAGTTTCGGCTCGCGCACGATGGCGCGACCGATGGCGACACGCTGGCGCTGACCGCCGGAGAGCTGGCGCGGCTTGCGGGCCAGCAGCTCCTTGATGCGAAGGATATCCGCGGCGCCTTCGACGCGGCGGTCGATCTCGTCACGCTTCATGCCGTTCAGCGCGAGACCGAAGGAGAGGTTTTTCCGCACGTTCATATGCGGGTAGAGCGCATAATTCTGGAAAACCATGGCGATGTCGCGCTTGGCGGAAGGCACATGGGTGATATCGCGCTCGCCGAGGCGGATGGCGCCGCCATCCAGCTCCTCGAGACCGGCAATGGAGCGCAGCAACGTGCTCTTGCCGCAGCCCGAGGGGCCGAGGAAACAGACGAATTCACCATCGGCGATTTCAAGGTCGATACCCTTCAGCACCTCCAGAGCGCCAAAACCTTTTCGGAGATTTTCGATGCGGATCGATGCCAACGGCGTCCTCCCTGTCGGCGAAACGTCCGGGCTCCTCAGCCCTTGTTAAACGTTTATATCATAATAAAAACGTTTAATTTAATTTGTAAAGCAGAAAATGAAATGCGAGAAACACCCTGCCGGACCGATGGTCACGGCAGGGGGCCGGCCACAATACGACCGGCGCAAGCTCTTGTGAAAGCGGCGTTATCCGACGCGGAAATGCTTCGACAGCTTCAGGCCCTGCGCCTGATAGTTTGAGCCGAGGCCGGAACCGTAGAGGCCTTCCGGTGCACCGAGCATGTGCTCGTAGACGAGGCGGCCGACGATCTGACCGTGCTCCAGGATGAAGGGCACTTCATGGCTGCGCACTTCCAAGACGGCGCGGCTGCCGGAGCCGCCCGCCGGGGCATGACCGAAGCCGGGATCGAAGAAGCCGGCATAATGGACGCGGAATTCGCCGACGAGTGGATCGAAGGGGGTCATTTCGGCGGCATAGAGCGGCGGGACGTGAACGGCCTCGCGGGAGACGAGGATATAGAACTCGTCGGGATCGAGGATCAGTTCGTTGCGGCCGCGGCTGAACAGCGGCTCCCAGAAATCGAAGATGTCATGCTGGTTCTTGCGGTCGACATCGACGACGGACGTGTGGTGCTTGCCGCGATAGCCGATGAGCCCGTCCGGGCCGGTGCCCTTGAGGTCGATGGAAAGCGCGATGCCGCCGCCGGAGACGTTCGGCGTCTCGCTGGCGACAAGCGTGTCCGTGCCGTGGAGGGCGAGCAGCTCGCTTTCACCGAGCAGGGCATTGCCCTTGCGAAAGCGTACCTGCGACAGACGCGAACCGCGACGCACGACGATGGGGAAGGTGCGTGGCGAGATCTCGAGATAGAGCGGGCCGGAATAGCCGGCTGGAATCTTGTCGAATTCCTGCGCGCGATCGGTGATGACGCGGGTGAAGATGTCGAGGCGGCCGGTGGAGCTCTTCGGATTGGCGGAAGCCGCCAGTTCCGCCGGCAGGTCGAGGCTTTCCATCAGCGGCACGATATAGACGCAACCCGTCTCCAGCACCGCGCCGTCGGTGAGGTCGATGACGTGCAGCTTCAGCCGGTCGAGCTTGTCGGCAACGAGGTGGGACGGCCCCGGCAGGAAACTCGCCCGGACGCGAAAAGCCTTTGCGCCGAGCCGCAGGTCGAGACTTGCAGGCTGGATCTGGTCGTCATCCAGCGCAGCCTCGCTCTTCAGCCGGCCACTTTCGAACAAGCCGCGAATGGCGCTGTCCGCCAGAATGCCCGTGCTGCGCGTTGCAGAACCACTCATCGTCATACCGTCCCGTCACAGCAGCGGGCCAGATGCTCCGGCCGCCTGCTTTTCGTATCGTTTCTTCCGAAAGCCGATGCCCACGTTTCGGAACAATACCCGGAAGGCCCGCACAAAACCAAATGCCGCCAATTGACGCAAGCGCGGGGGCGCAGTATTAGCAGATTATCCCGTGGTGATTTGGCCGGCCGGCTTGCAGCCACGTAAAACAAGTAGCTAAAAAGGCCGGGTTCGAAACCGGCCTGCTTTTGCGGCCGGTTTTTTTGTTTGAAGGCGACGATCACATGAGCAAGTCCTGGCGCCCGGCCACCCAACTCGTTCACGGCGGAACCACCCGTTCCCAGCACGGTGAAACCGCAGAAGCAATCTTCCTAACGCAAGGCTTCGTCTACGACACCTCGGCGGCGGCCGAAGCCCGCTTCAAGGGCGAAACCGACGGTTTCATCTACGCCCGCTACGGCAGCCCGACCAACGACATGTTCGAAAAGCGCATGTGCATGCTGGAAGGCGCCGAAGATGCGCGCGCCACCGCGTCAGGCATGGCCGCCGTTACCGCCGCAATCCTCTGCCAGCTCAAGGCCGGTGACCATATCGTGGCCGCCCGTGCGCTCTTCGGTTCCTGCCGCTGGGTGGTCGAGACGCTCGCGCCGAAATACGGCATCGAATGCACGCTGGTCGACGGCCGCGACCTTTCCAACTGGGAAAAGGCCATCCAGAAGAACACCAAGGTGTTCTTCCTCGAAAGCCCGACCAACCCGACGCTCGAAGTGATCGACATTGCGGGCGTCGCCAAACTCGCCAACCAGATCGGCGCCAAGGTCGTGGTCGACAACGTCTTTGCGACACCGCTCTTCCAGAAGCCGCTGGAGCTCGGCGCGCATGTCGTCGTCTATTCGGCCACCAAGCATATCGACGGCCAGGGCCGCTGCCTTGGCGGCGTGGTGCTTTCGGACAAGCAGTGGATCGACGAGAACCTGCACGACTACTTCCGCCACACGGGCCCGGCCATGTCGCCGTTCAATGCCTGGACGCTTCTGAAGGGCATCGAAACGCTGCCGCTTCGCGTCAAGCAGCAAACCGAGAATGCGAGCCGCATCGCGGACTTCCTCGCCGACCAGAGCCAGGTCGCCCGCGTGATCTATCCGGGCCGCAAGGACCATCCGCAGGCCGACATCATCGCCAAGCAGATGACGGGCGGCTCGACGCTCGTCTGCTTCGAGTTGAAGGGCGGCAAGGACGCGGCCTTCGCACTGCAGGACGCGCTGGAGGTCGTAAAGATCTCCAACAATCTTGGCGACGCCAAGAGCCTCATCACCCATCCGGCGACGACGACGCACAAGAACCTCACCGACGAGGCGCGCGCCGAGCTCGGCATTTCGGCCGGCACGGTGCGCCTTTCGGCGGGTATCGAGGACAGCGAAGACCTGCTCGAGGATTTCACGCGGGCACTTTCCAGGGTCAAGGCCTGAGCCCTTCGCCAGAGCGATGGACAAATACGGAAGCACCGGCCGAGGAGGCCGGTGCTTTCTCTGCTTATCCTTGACGAAACCACATTCGTGTAGAATAGCAGAAGCTAATCAGTTCAAGGCTTGCCTATGTATCGTGCGCTGACCCGCGACATCGAAGTGACCGTAGAGCCGTATTACCTGGCCGACCAGTCCGACCCCGACGACAGCCGCTATGTGTGGGGATACCGGGTGGTCATCGCAAACCATTCCGACGTCGCCGTCAGGCTGATGACACGCTACTGGCACATTACCGACCAGAACGGCCAGGTCGATGAAGTGAACGGCCCCGGCGTCATCGGCGAGCAGCCGGTGCTGCGCCCCGGCGACACTTACGAGTACTCTTCCGGCTGCCCGCTCGAAACACCCTCGGGCATCATGTTCGGCCGCTACCGCATGGAAGCGGAGAACGGCGAAGCCTTCGACGTCGCCATTCCCGCCTTTTCACTGGATACGCCCGGGCAGGCGCGTACCCTCAACTGAGGGCGGAGAAAATCCCCCTACTGCGGCAGGACTTCCGCCGCCTCGAAGCGGTAGGTCGTCGAGCAGAACTCACAGGTGACCGCGATCTCGCCCTTGTCGTCGGCGGTATGCGCGATTTCCTCGGCACTGAGACCGGCCAGAACACCCTTCAGCTTCTCGCGCGAACAGGAGCAGCGGTCGAAGACCTGCTGCGGCTGGTAGACGCGCACGCCCCGCTCGTGGAAAAGGCGGAACAGCAGCCGTTCGGTGCCGACATTGGGATCTGTCAGCTCGTCTGCGTCGATCGTTTCGACCATGGCCTTGGCTTCGGCCCAGTTGTCGTCATCGGCGATCTTGTGCCCGGCCTCCTCGCCGTCGCCGCCCGGAAGATCGGCCTGGCGCATGCGCTCCGGCGCCTGAGGCAGGAACTGCGCGACCATGCCGCCCGCTCGCCAGCGATGGCGCGCCTTGCCAGCGGCATCGCGGTCGTAGAGTTCGGCAACGCCGAGGCGCACCTTGGTCGGAATCTGCTCCGACTGGCGGAAATAGACGCCGGCGATCTCCTCCAGCGTATGTCCGTCGAGCGGCACGATGCCCTGGTAGCGCTGGGTATGCGCGCCCTGGTCGATGGTGAAGGCGAGAATACCCTTGCCGAGAAGCTCGTGCGGCTCCGTTGCACCGGCGGCAATCGCAGCATCAAGCGCCGCCTGGTCGAAGCGGGCGTAGGCGCGGACATTTTCCGGAGCAGAGAAATCGGCCACCAGCAGATCGACAGGGCCGTCGCCCTTCGTCTGGACGATCAGCTTGCCCTCGAATTTCAGCGAGGTGCCGAGCAGCACGGTGAGCGTGATCGCCTCGGCAAGCAGCCGGGCGACGGGCGCGGGATAGTCGTGCCGACCGAGAATGCCGTCGAGCATCGGGCCAAGCTGCACGGCGCGGCCGCGCACATCAAGGCCATCCACCTGGAACGGCAGGACATGGTCATCGCCGGTAAAACCGGGCTCACCGAGTTTCAGGGCATTTTCAGCCATCATCATCATTCTGCTCCTTGCACGCTTCGGCCCCGCCGAGGCCATGGGCCCGGCCTGCTGCCGACAGGCGTTCTACCGTGATATCGCGCTCGCTCTTGCCCGATCATTCCACACCGGGCAGGCATGCGCCAGAGAAAGCGCCTCGCGACGCTCCGTGATGGCCCCTAGATCGTGCCGCTGGCGGCATTTTTCAAGATGAGCGTCAGACGACGCCGAAGCACCAGGCGAGGATCGACTTCTGCGCATGGAGGCGGTTTTCCGCCTCGTCGAAGACCACGGACTGCGGGCCGTCGATCACCTCGTCGGTCACCTCTTCGCCGCGATGGGCGGGCAGGCAGTGCATGAAGAGCGCATCCTTGCCGGCGCGCTCCATCAGCTGCTTGTTGACCTGGTAGGGCTGGAAGATGTTGTGGCCACGGGCGCGATGCTCCTGGTTCATCGACACCCAGCAGTCGGTGACGACGAGGTCGACGCCGTCGACGATCGCCTCGGGATCATGGCCGAGCAGGATGTCGCCGCCATTGTCGCGCGCCCAGTTCAGGATCTTGTCGTCCGGCTCGGAGCCCATCGGCACGGCCATCTTCATCTTGTAGCCGAAGCGGGCAGAACCCTCGACAAAGGAATGCAGCACATTGTTGCCGTCGCCCGTCCAGGCGAAGGTCTTGCCCTTGGTGGAGCCGCGATGCTCCTCGAAGGTCATGATGTCGGCCATGATCTGGCAGGGATGCGTCATGTCCGTCAGCGCGTTGATGACGGGCACGGTGGCGTGTTCTGCAAGCTCCAGCATGCGTGCATGGTCCGTCGTGCGGATCATGATGGCATCGACATAGCGCGACAGGACCTTCGCCGTGTCGCCGATCGTCTCGGCGCGGCCAAGCTGCATTTCCGTACCAGACAGGAACAGCGTCTCGCCGCCGAGCTGACGCATGCCGACGTCGAAGGAGACGCGGGTTCGCGTGGAGGGCTTCTCGAAGATCATCGCAAGCATCTTGCCGGCAAGCGGCTTGGCTTCCGTGCCAGCCTTGCTGGCAGCCTTGCGCGTGTGCGCATCGTCCATGATGACGCGAAGATCGCTTTCCGAAACGGCGGAAAGATCGAGAAAATGCTTGGCCATGATATGTCCTGTCTGTCCCGGGATCCTTTTGTGGCTGCAGCGCCCCTGGCGCGCCATCACGACGCACGGCGCTGCAGGCCTATGCGGCCTTGGCAGCCGTGAGTTTTTCCGCAGCGCGCTCGATGCGGGCAAGCCCCTCGCGCGCTTCCTCCGCGGTCACGGTCAACGGCGGCAGCAGTCGCAGCACATTGTCGCCGGCCGGCACGGCAAGCAGGTTTTCCGCCCGCACGCCCTTCAGGAGATCGGCGACCGGGATTTTTGCCTTGATGCCGAGCATCAGTCCCTCGCCGCGGACATCCTCGATGACATCGGGGAAGCGATCCTTCAGCGCGGCCAGCCCCTGGCGGAAGACGAGCGCGACATCACGCACATGCTCGAGGAAGCCGTCTTCCAGCACCACGTCCAACACGGCGTTGCCGACGGCCATGGCAAGCGGGTTGCCGCCATAGGTAGAGCCGTGCGTACCGGCAACCATGCCGGCCGCCGCCTCGTTCGTGGCAAGGCAGGCACCGAGCGGGAAACCGCCGCCGATACCCTTGGCAATCGCCATGATGTCAGGCGCGACCCCTGCCCATTCGTGAGCGAAGAGCCGCCCCGTGCGACCGACGCCGGTCTGCACCTCATCGAGGATGAGCAGCAGGCCGTATTCGTCACAGAGCTGGCGCAGTTCCTGCATGAACTCCTTCGACACCGGGCGCAGCCCGCCCTCGCCCTGCACCGGCTCGATCAGGATACCGGCCGTTTCCTCGGTGATCGCGTCCTTGACGGCCGTGATGTCGCCGAAGGGGACCTTGAGAAAGCCCGGCGCCTTGGGGCCGAAGCCCTCGATGTATTTTTCCTGACCGCCGGCGGCGATCGTCGCGATCGTGCGCCCGTGGAAGGCACCCTCGAAGGTGATGATGTGGTACTTGCCGGGATGGCCCTTGGCAAAATGGTAGCGCCGGGCGGTCTTGATCGCACATTCCAGCGCCTCTGCACCTGAATTGGTGAAGAACACCTTGTCGGCGAACGTGGCCTGCGTCAGCCGGCTGCCAAGGCTTTCCTGGCCCGGAACCTCATAGAGGTTCGACAGGTGCCAGACCTTGTCGGCCTGCTCCTTCAGCGCGGCGACGAGATGAGGATGCGCATGGCCGAGCGAGTTGACGGCAACACCGGCGGCAAAATCGAGATATCGCTCGCCATCTTCGGTGGTCAGCCACACGCCCTCCCCGCGCGTGAACCGGAGCGGCGCACGCATGTAGGTTTCATAGAGCGGCGCGACATCGGCCATGCGTGGACCCTCCGAAAAGAGATGCGGAAAAACAGAAATGCAGCTTGACTTTTCCAAGCCTCAGAAAAACCAAAAGCCGCCTTTCGGCGGCATGCCGCACTATCAGCATTTCATATTGGGATGTCAACAAAATCGCACCCGAAATGGCGCTGAACATCCCGCAAGGTGAGGATTCGCGACGCGCATGGAAGGTGTCTCTATCGAGTCACACCCGACCAGCAAGTTGGGGAAAACTCCGAAATCGATTCGCCCGGATTCCGGCGACTCTTGTCACAGAGTCCACCGGTCTCTAGGTTAAAGACCAATTACTAGACTGCATGCGGCGGAACTAGTCAGCAAGAGAGTTAGGGCGTTCAGGTTCCGGACCCGTCCGGAGCACGACGAGGGATTCCCGCATCCTGAACGCCGAGCGGAGACAAAAACATGAACTGGACAGACGAGCGCGTCGAGAAACTCAAGAAGCTCTGGAGCGAGGGCCTGAGCGCGAGCCAGATCGCGGCGCAGCTCGGCGGCGTCAGCCGCAATGCCGTCATCGGCAAGGTGCACCGGCTGAATCTGCCCGGTCGCGCCAAGGCCGGCGGCACCCAGACCGCGACACGCGCCAAGCGTCCGGCTCCGGCGACGCCGCGTCCGTCGAACTTCGCTGCCCGTCCCGTCGCCGCCCGCCCGGTCGCCCGTCCGGCCGGCAACGCCATTGTCAAGGAAGAGATCGACGCCGATTTCGAAATGCAGGCAGAGACCCTTCCGGTTCCGGCCAACCGCAACAACGTGGTCGTACCGATGTCGCGTCGTCTCGAGCTGACCCAGCTCACCGAGCGCACCTGCAAGTGGCCGATCGGAGACCCGCTCAACGACGACTTCCACTTCTGCGGCAACGAGTCCCCCGACAATTCGCCCTACTGCACCTACCACCAGCGCCTCGCCTACCAGCCCTCGGCCGAGCGCCGCCGGATGCGATAACATCTACCACGGCAGAAAATGCGATGCGGACCCGAGAGGGTCCGTTTTCGTTTGAGATGGTGGTGCCTCTGCTATTCCCCCAAAACGCAAACAGGCCCTTGAGGGCCCATTTCCGTCCTTGGGAGGAATTCCGTTCGCTCAGGTTTCCAGCGAATAGCCGGCGCCGCGGACCGTGCGGATGACGTCCTGCATGTTGGCGAAGTTGAGCGCCTTCCGTAGGCGCCCGACATGCACGTCGACGGTGCGCTCGTCGACATAAATGTCATGGCCCCAGACCCCGTCGAGAAGCTGCGAGCGTGAGAAGACGCGGCCGGGCGAGGTCATCAGGAACTCCAGAAGGCGGAACTCCGTCGGGCCAAGGCGGACCTCGCGGGTGCGACGATGGACGCGGTGCGTCTCGCGGTCGAGCTCGATGTCGCCGCAGCGCAGCACCGTCGAGACAACCTCGGGCTTGGCACGGCGCAGCATCGCCCGCACGCGGGCAACCAGTTCCGGCGTCGAGAAGGGCTTGACGACATAGTCGTCCGCACCGGTGGCAAGCCCGCGCACGCGCTCGCTCTCCTCGCCGCGCGCCGTCAGCATGATGATCGGCAGGCGTTCGGTTTCCGGGCGCTGGCGCAGGCGTCGGCACAGCTCGATGCCGGAAACGCCCGGAAGCATCCAGTCGAGGATGAGGAGATCCGGCATGCGCTCCTGCAAGCGCATCTCGGCCTCGTCACCGTTCAGGATCGTATCGACCTCGAAACCTTCCGCTTCCAGATTGTAACGGAGGAGAACGCTCAGGGCCTCCTCGTCTTCCACGACGGCAATTCTGGGCACCATGGAGTTGAACCTTGCTCTTTACTCGGACGCGTCGGCGACATCGGCCGCGACGACGGAGGTCGAGGTATCGTCCTTCGGACGCTCACCTTCCGGCTGCGAGCCTGTTGCCATGTAGTAGATGGTTTCGGCGATGTTGGTCGCGTGGTCGCCGATGCGCTCGATGTTCTTGGCGCAGAACAGGAGATGCGTGCAGGGCGTGATGTTGCGCGGGTCTTCCATCATGTAGGTCAGGAGTTCGCGGAACAGCGAGGTATAGATCGCGTCGATCTCGTCGTCGCGCTCGCGGATCGCCTTGGCCTTCTCGATTGAGCGGGTGGCATAGACGTCGAGCACTTCCTTGAGCTGCATCAGCGCGAGCTCGGCAAGATGCTCCAGGCCGCGGGCGAGCTTGCGGGGCATGCCCGAGCTCTGGACGGCGATGACGCGCTTGGCGGTGTTCTTTCCGAGATCGCCGACGCGCTCCAGTTCGGCCGCGATACGGATCGCGCCCATGATTTCGCGCAGGTCCGCCGCCATCGGCTGGCGCTTGGCGATGGTGACGATCGCCTTGTCGTTGATCTGGCGCTCTGCCGTATCGAGGATGACGTCCTCGGAGATCACCTTCTGGGCCAGCGCCGCGTCGGTCGTGACGAGGGCGCGGACGGAATCGGCGACCATCTGCTCGGCGGTGCCGCCCATTTCGGAGATGCGGCGGGACAGGTATTTCAGTTCTTCGTCGTAGATGGAGACGATGTGGCTCGATGACATGGCTCAGTCCTTAATGCGCTCGGGTTCCAGGGATGCTCGGCGACGAAGGCGTCAGCCGAAGCGGCCCATGATGTAGTCCTGCGTGCGCTGGTCATCCGGGTTGGTGAACATCTTGTCGGTGTCGTTCTCCTCGACGAGGTTGCCGAGGTGGAACATGGCGGTGCGCTGCGAGACGCGGGCCGCCTGCTGCATCGAGTGCGTCACGATGACGATGGTGAAGTTCGCGCGCAGTTCATGGATCAGTTCCTCGACCTTGGCGGTCGCGATCGGGTCGAGCGCCGAGCAGGGCTCGTCCATGAGGATGACTTCCGGGCTGACGGCGACGGCGCGGGCGATGCACAGGCGCTGCTGCTGGCCGCCGGAAAGGCCCGTGCCGCCTTCATGCAGGCGATCCTTCACCTCGTTCCACAGGCCGGCCTTCTGAAGGCTCTGCTCGACGATGGCGTCCATATCGGCCTTCCCCTTGGCGAGACCGTGGATACGCGGGCCATAAGCGACATTCTCGTAGATCGACTTCGGGAACGGGTTCGGCTTCTGGAAGACCATGCCGACGCGGGCACGCAGCTCCACGACGTCGATGTTCGGATCGTAGATATCGTCCGTATCGAGCGTGATGCGGCCGGTGACGCGGCAACCGTCGATCGTGTCGTTCATGCGGTTCAGCGTGCGCAGGAAGGTCGACTTGCCGCAGCCCGACGGGCCGATAAGGGCGGTCACCGTGTTTTCGCGAACATTGAGGTTCACATCGTAGAGGGCGCGCTTCTCGCCGTAATAGACCGAGACGTCCTTGCCGATCATCTTGTAGGAAATGTCGTTCATTTTCTTGTCCAGCGCTTTCTCGACTGCTGCTTCTGACATCATGTTCATATGACCGGTCCTTCTACCAGCGCCGTTCGAAACGGCGGCGCAACAGGATGGCGCCAACATTCATGAGGATGAGGAAGATGAGGAGCACGATGATGGCTCCGGAGGTGCGCTCGACGAAGGCGCGTTCCGCCTCGTTGGCCCACATGTAGATCTGCACCGGAAGCGCCGTCGCAGGGTCCATCGGCGTTGCCGGAACATCGGCGACGAAGGCGACCATGCCGATGAGAAGCAGCGGGGCAGTTTCACCGAGTGCGTGAGCAAGACCGATGATCGTGCCCGTCAGGATGCCGGGCATCGCGAGCGGCAGGACATGGTGGAACACGGTCTGCATCTTCGAGGCACCGAGGCCAAGCGCAGCCGAGCGGATCGATGGCGGCACGGCTTTCAGCGCGGCACGGGTCGCGATGATGATCGTCGGCAGCGTCATGAGGGTCAGCACCAGGCCGCCGACGAGGGCCGCCGAGCGCGGGAAGCCCGCGAAGTTGACAAAGACAGCAAGGCCGAGAAGACCGTAGACGATGGACGGTACGGCGGCGAGGTTGTTGATGTTCACCTCGATAAGGTCCGTGAACCGGTTCTTCGGAGCGAACTCCTCCAGATAGATCGAGGCAGCGACACCGATCGGCAGGGAGAGCACGAGCACGATCAGCATCATGTAGAGCGAGCCGATCGCTGCGACACCAACGCCGGCAGCCTCCGGACGGCTCGATGCGCCATTGGTGAAGAGGCCGGTGTTGAAATGTTTGGCGAGCGCGCCGCTTTCGGCGAGCGTGTTCATCCAGCCGACCTGCTTGTCGGAGACCTTGCGGTTCGTTTCCGGCACGGCGAGGTCGATCTGGCCCTTGAAGGCGGAGTCGAGGTCACCATGGGCAAGGAACGTCACGGTCTTCGTCGTGCCGATGATCGCGGGATCGGCGGTGACGAGATCGCGCAACTGCACGCGCACGCTGTCCGAAATCATGCCGTTGACCGCCTTCAGGCCGGCCCGGTCCTTTTCGTCGACGCCCAGCACCTTGGCGAGCGCATTGCGGGCAACGATCGGGTAGTTCGCCGTAACCAGCTTCTGCGGGTTGGTGGCACGCTCGTTGTTCTTGTCGATGACCTGTTCGGAGAACTCGACCGGAATGGTGATCATCGTCTGCTGAAACGCGGTGTAGCCCTTGGAGACGACCGAAAACAGCAGGAGGAACAGGAAGAGCAGACCGAAGGCAATCGCAGCCATGCCGTAGAGGCGGAAGCGGCGTTCGGCGGCATAGCGGCGACCAAGGCCGATATCGCGGCGTTCGGGTTTGGCGGCAACGCCGAGGGCGGCCATCGAAGGGCTCGTGGAGACCTGGCTCATTCGTACTGCTCCCGGTATTTGCGCACGATGTAGAGGGCATAGATGTTAAGGCAGAGCGTGATGACGAAGAGCGTGATGCCGAGCGCGAAGGCCACCAGCGTCTGAGGCGAGGTGAATTCGAGGTCGCCCGTCAGCTGGTTGACGATCTTGACCGTCACCGTCGTCATCGGTTCGAAGGGGTTGAGCTGCATGCGGGCGGCAACACCGGCGGCAAGCACCACGATCATGGTTTCGCCGACGGCACGCGAGGCGGTCATCAGCAGCGCGCCGACGATGCCCGGCAGGGCGGCCGGCAGGATGACGCGCTTGATGGTCTCCGACCGCGTCGCGCCGAGGCCGAGCGAACCGTCACGCAGGGCGCGCGGAACGGCGGTGATGATATCGTCCGACAGCGAGGAGACATAGGGGATCAGCATGATGCCCATGACGATGCCGGCGGTCAGCACGCTCTGCGCCTGGATGAAGTTGGCATAGTTGCCGGTGACGAGGCCGTTCAGCTGGGCGGAGATGTCGCGCAGGAACGGGCCGACCGTGATGAGGGCAAAGAAGCCGTACACGATGGTCGGGATGCCGGCGAGCACTTCGAGCAGCGGCTTGGCGATCGAGCGGACCGTGCGCGAGGCATATTCCGACATGTAGATGGCGGCGAAGAGACCGACCGGCACGGCGACGAGCATGGCGACGAAGCCGATGTAAAGCGTGCCGGCAAGCAGCGGGATCAGGCCGAACTGACCGGAGGAATCCGTGGCACCGGCAGCAGCGAAACGCGGATCCCAGGTCGTGCCGAAGAAGAATTCCCAGGCCGGGACCATGTTGAAGAAGCTGATCGCCTCCGTCGCCATCGAGGCAACGATGCCGACTGTCGTCAGGATCGCGATCGACGAAGCAACGATGAGGCCGACCAGCATGACGCCTTCGACGCGGTTGCGGGCGCGGAACTTCGGCGCGATCGCGCGGTAGGCGAAAGCGCCGCCGGCAAGTGCGGCAACCACGACCAGGATCGACAGGAAGGTGCTGCTTGCCGTCGTCATGCGGTTGAGATCGTCGGCAGCCGTCAGCATGTAGGGCGCAGGATCCGCGGCGAGCGGCACGCCCTTGCTGCCGAGCACCTGGCGGGCGGCGGCACCGTCCTTGAACAGCGCATCGCGCTCCTCGGCGGAGAGCAACTTGAAGCCGCGGGCGATGGCGCCGATCATGTTGTAGTTGAGGTTCTGCGTCGCCTGCGGCTCGGCCTTCACCTCATCGGGAAAGCCGGCGCGAACCGTCGAGCCGATATAGATCGGGCTCGCAATGATCCAGACCAACAGGAGGGCGATGGCCGGAAGCATGGACCAGATGGCGACGAAGGAGCCGTAGTAACCCGGCCGGGAATGAAGATTGGAAAGCTTGCCGCCGGCAAGCGCGTTGGCGCGCCAGCTGCCAATAAGATAGCCCACCACGCCGATCACGGCGACGACGAGCAGAAGAAGGGAAATACTCATTGAGGAAATTCTCCCGGCGAGACCACCCGCCCCGACCTTTCGACAGACGCGGGCAAAACCGCCCGAAAGAGAGCGGCCGGCGCGACCTCTCCTGGGAGAAACCGCGCCGGCCGAAGCCAGTTACATGATCTTGCCGTCGACGAAGGCCTTGCGGATCTCTTCGCGCTCGGCATCAGGAGCGGCGACGAGGCCGTATTCAGCCAGCGGGGAGTCCGGGCCGATCATGTCGTCGCTCGTGAAGAACTCGACATATTCCTTCAGGCCCGGGATGACGCCGAGATGCGCCTTCTTGACGTAGAAGAACAGCGGACGGGAAACCGGGTATTCGCCGGAAGCGATCGTCTCGGTCGACGGAACGATGCCGCTGACGGTGGCAACCTTCAGCTTGTCGGCGTTGTTTTCGTAGAAGGACAGGCCGAACACGCCGATACCGGACTTGTTGGCGGCGATACGGGCGAGCGTTTCCGTGTAGTCGCCGTCGATGTCGACAGCCAGACCGTCCTTGCGAACGGCGACGCACTTGGAATGCTGTTCCTTTTCATCGGCAACGGCAGCCTTGATGACGTCCTGGGCGCCCGAGTCCTTGCAGCCCTTGGCGAGGATCTTCTCTTCGAAGACTTCGCGGGTGCCGTGCTTTTCGCCCGGGATGTAGGCGGCGATTTCGGCGTCCGGCAGGTCCTTGTTGACTTCCGACCACTTCTTGTAGGGGTTGGCAACAAGCTTGCCATCGACGACGACTTCGGCGGCGAGCGCCTGGTAGAGATCCTTCGGCTCGAGCTTCAGGTCGGCATTGCCGCTGTCGGTGGCGAAGACGATGCCGTCATAGCCGATCTTGACTTCCTGGATCTCGGTCACGCCGGCCGCCTTGCAGGCCTCAACTTCGCTGTCCTTGATCGGGCGCGAGGAGTTGGCGATGTCGATAGTGTTCGGGCCGACGCCCTTGCAGAATTCCTTCAGACCGCCCGAGGAGCCGCCGGATTCGACGATCGGGGTCTTGAAGTCGGGGAAGGTCTCGCCGAACGTCTCGGCGACAATCTTGGCATAGGGAAGAACGGTGGAGGAGCCGGCGATCTGGACCTGGTCGCGCGCGACGGCAACGCCTGCGAATGCGGCGGAGGCAACAAGCGCCGCAACAGTGAGCTTAAGAGATTTCATCTGGGTTCTCCCGAAGAGGACATGTGTGGTGCGCTGTTCTGCGCTCTCTGCCGTTGACCGGCGGCTCTTCTCTAGCCCCCGTTCGCCCTCTCTTTTATGTCAGTTTGACGAAACATTTGTGACACATCAAGCAATTGAAATTGCTTGTCTATTTTTATCGACACGACGAAAGCGTCGCCCTTTGTGTCAGAACTTGACGGTAAAGACCGTGCCCTTGCCCACCTCGGACTTCACCACGAGACGTGCCCGGTGGCGGGTGAGGATGTGCTTGACGATGGCCAGACCGAGGCCTGTACCCTTCTTGGACCGGCTCGCTTCCACGTTAACCCGGTAGAAACGTTCGGTGATGCGCGGCACGTGTTCCGGGGGTATGCCGGGGCCGTAGTCGGTGACGGAGAGCTCGACCGGGACAACGCCGCCACCGGACAGAACCACGTCGACCCGCTTGCCTTCCTGGCCGTACTTGCAGGCATTCTCGATGAGGTTTTCAAAAACCTCGACCAGCTCGTCGCGCTCACCCGGCACAGTGACGGGATGTTTGGGCAGGTCCAGCACGACCTCCACGCCGAGGTCGGAGGCGAGCGGCTGCAGGCTGTCGCGCACATGGCCGAGCAGCGGCACGAGATCGACGGTCTGGTCCGGCGTCAGGTTCGAGCGCAGTTCAAGGCGGGAGAGCGACAGCAGATCGTCGACAAGGCGGCTCATGCGCGTCGCCTGTTCGTGCATGATGCCGAGGAAGCGTTCATGCGCCTTCACGTCGTTCTTGGCCGGCCCCTGCAGGGTCTCGATGAAGCCGCGCAGCGAGGCGAGCGGCGTGCGCAACTCGTGGCTGGCATTGGCGACGAAATCGGAACGCATGCGATCGATGCGACGCGCCTGCGAGACATCCCGAAAGGTCAGCAGCCAGAGGGGTTCGCTCATCCGTTCGGCAAGCGGCGCAATGCGCACGACATAGACGGTCTCCGACGGCAGGCGCTCGGCGTGCTCGGTCTCGCGCGGTTGGCCGCTGGCGATCGCGTCACGCACCATGTCGAGAATACCGGGGGCGCGGATGCGGCCGGCGAGGTCGCTACCCAGCGGAATGGCGCCGAAGATCGCCTCGGCCGCGCGGTTCTGCAGCTTGACGGTCTCCCGACCCGAAAGCAGCAGGGCGGGCGCATCGAGCGCACCAAGGACCGCTGCGATGGCGGAAAGATCGTCCGCGGGCGGTACGACGACCTGAACCTCCGGCACCGGTACCGTGGAGGCCGCCATGGTCCGGCCACCGGTCTCCACCATGCGCCGCTCCGTGCGCAGCAGGCCGGCGATGACGAGCAGGAGCACGGCGAAGGACACCCAGCCGAGATGCAGGCCCGCAAGCCACATCATGAAGCCGACGAAGACGGCCGAGGCGATCAGCACCCGTTCGCCCCACAGTTGCGCCGCCAGCCAGCCGAGACCCGTCCGCTGATCCGTCACCGCCACCCATTCCCTCGCAAGCATCCTATCCTCCGCGGCCTCCATCGATTCTCCATGGATAGCGCGGCTTCATGACATGTTTTTCACGGTGCGCTTGAATTCGCAATCCGGTTGTGACCACCTTCTGCGACGCGGCATGCGCCGCACCCCGATTTGAAGGAGTGGACGATGGCGGAAAATGCCGAAAGCCGGGCCGTGGAACTGGATATCGACGGCAAGAAGCGGATCTTCGATATCGACGACCCGAACCTTCCTGAATGGATCGACAAAAAGGCCTTCGGCTCCGACGACTACCCTTACGAAAAGAAGCTCGACGACGACGAATACGAGGAAACACTCGAACAGCTCCAGATCGAGCTGGTCAAGGTACAGTTCTGGCAGCAGAAGACCGGCAAACGCATCATGGCGGTCTTCGAGGGACGCGACGCGGCGGGCAAGGGCGGCGCAATCCATGCCACCATGTCCAACATGAACCCGCGTTCGGCCCGCATCGTCGCGCTGACCAAGCCGACCGAAACCGAGCGTGGCCAATGGTATTTCCAGCGCTATGTCGCGACCTTCCCGACGGCGGGCGAGTTCGTGCTGTTCGACCGCTCCTGGTACAACCGCGCCGGCGTCGAGCCGGTCATGGGCTTCTGCACGCCGGAGCAGTACGAAAAATTCCTCAAGGCGACACCGCGCTTCGAGAAGATGATCGTCTCCGACGATATCCAGCTCTTCAAGTTCTGGCTCAATATCGGCCGAGAAATGCAGCTGAAGCGCTTCCACGACCGCCGGCACGATCCGCTCAAGGTCTGGAAGCTCTCGCCGATGGACATCGCCGCGCTCAACAAGTGGGATGACTACACCGAAAAGCGCGACCGTATGCTGAAGGAAACCCATACGGACCAGGCACCCTGGACGGTGGTGCGCGGCAACGACAAGCGCCGGGCTCGCCTCAACCTCATCCGCCACATCCTCACAACGCTCGATTACGAGGGCAAGGACGAGAAGGCGATCGGCGAGATCGACAAGAAGATCGTCGGCGCGGGGCCGGGCTTCGTCAAATAGACAGCAGCCGGCTCATTCGCCCGGCAGGATGCGGACGGCATAGAGGTTCACGCTCGCATCCCCGCCGGTAATGTCGCTGTTGAGCAGCAGCTGGCCTGGCTCGCTCGGCGAGAGCGAGCCTTCGAACTCCACCTGAAACAGGACGTCGGTACGCTCCGACACCGTGAAACGGTGGCGCCCGCAGCCCCCCATCGTGCCGAAGTCGCATTCGACGGTCACCTGGACCGGCTTGTCACCGACCGCCTGCAGCGTCATGGCGATCGTCGATGTCTTGCCGCCCATTTCACCGAGAACATCCGGTGATACCGCGATCTCGACCGCGCCGTCACGCTCGGGATTGGTGGACGTGACGCGCACCGCCGGACCTTCGCTCGTGCTCACCGCCTCGAAACGGCCGGCCGGCCCCGCCGAGAGCTTTTCCGTCTCGGCCGGCGCGAAGACCGCGCGCCAGTCGGCGGTAAAGCGGCTCTGCGTGTCGAGCGCCTTCTTGATCGGGTCCTCCCCCGCAAAATCCTCGCCCGAGACCGTCGCCGGCGGCGTGGAATTGTCCGCGCCGTTCTGCAACTCCTCGAGCAGACCGCTCGTCTGCACCCACCAGGCCAGGGCGCCGAAGGCGGCAATCAGTGTGGCGACCACCAGCAGGAAGGAGAACAGCCGACCGCGGCGCTTGCGCGGCTTGGCGGCGCGTTCAGGCTTGAAGTCCGTGGCTTCCGCCGCAGCCGCAACGTCGCCGGCGCTCGCCGCCTTGCCGCCCTTGCCAAAGCCATCCGCACGTTCCGGCCGGATGGCACCGATATCGCTGGTCGCGGGCTGTTCGGCCTCCACGCGCCGTTCCGTCTCGACACGCGGCCCGGTATCGAGCACCGGCTCAGGCCTTATCTCACGTTCGACGCGCATCACCGGCTCCGGCCGCGTCTCGACGACCGGATCCACGTGAACGTCATGATTGGGAATGGCGGCAAGCCCGGCGCGTTCTTCCGCCTCGATCTGGTGAATGGTCGCTTCCAGCCGGTGGCGCTGGGCGGTGATCGTCTCGGGATCACTGATCTCCTGCTTGCGCAGGCCCGCCTCAAGCGCATTGCGCGCCGACTGGTAGATGCGCGCCCGAACCTCGGCATTGGCGCGCTCGGAGCGCGCCAGCGCGTTTCTGATTGCCGTTTCCAGTCCGCTCACATCCGACCCTTCTGCGGGAACCGCCCAACACGCGGCGAAGATACACCTGTGGAAAGAGCCCTACTTTCCGGCTTTCGTTAGCTTTTGCGTAACGTTTGCCGGGAATTTGCGCAAGCCTTCCCGCGGAAACTGCCCGCCCTTCACCGGGGAAAAGCGATGGCGGGACGCCACGCACTCCGCCGAGCCGGACCTTTCCGCCGTCCCGGCCGGAGACCCCGCCCCCTTTTTTCTTTCCGGGGGATTCCAGCACCCGTCCGCACATGTGTGTCGCCGCCGGCAGGGAGGCAGCCATCGCCCCTTTTCAGAACACCATCCCGCTGCTATGGTTTTGACGTTTCCGTAAACGTCAAAAATACAGGACATCCCTCATGGCCCTGCCCGCGATTCTCAAGGACAAGCTGCGCCTGCCCGTCGTCGGCGCACCGCTCTTCATCGTCTCGCATCCCGCGCTGACCCTCGCACAATGCAAGGCCGGTGTCATCGGCGCCTTTCCGGCCTTGAATGCCCGCCCGGAATCCCAGCTCGACGAGTGGCTTGCAGAGATCACGGAAGGCCTTGCCGCGCACGACGCGAAGAACCCCGATCGCCCCGCCGCCCCCTTTGCCGTCAACCAGATCGTCCATCGCTCCAACACGCGGCTCGAGCATGACCTTGCCATGTGCGTCAAATACAAGGTGCCTGTCGTCATTTCCTCGCTCGGCGCCGTGCCGGAGGTGAATGCAGCGATCCATTCCTATGGCGGCATCGTGCTGCACGACGTCATCAACAACCGCCATGCCCAATCGGCGATCCGAAAAGGTGCGGACGGGCTCATCGCGGTTGCCGCCGGCGCTGGCGGCCATGCCGGCACGCTCTCGCCCTTCGCCCTGATCCAGGAAATCCGCGAATGGTTCGACGGCCCTCTCCTGCTGTCCGGCGCGATCGCGACGGGTGGCGCGATCCTCGCGGCCGAAGCGATGGGCGCCGACATGGCCTATATCGGTTCGCCCTTCATCGCAACGAGCGAGGCCCGCGCCAGTGAAGCCTACAAGCAGATGATCGTCGACAGCGCCGCAGCCGACATCGTCTATTCCAACTATTTCACCGGCATCCACGGCAACTACCTGAAACCTTCGATCATCGCGGCAGGTCTCGACCCCGACCATCTGCCCGAAGCCGACCCCTCCAAGATGGATTTCGACAAGGCAACGACGGGCGCAAAGGCCTGGAAGGACATCTGGGGCTGCGGCCAGGGAATCAGCGCCGTCAAGGCGGTCGCCCCCGTCGAGGATCTCGTCACGCGGCTGGAACACGAGTACCGCGCCGCCAAAAACCGCATCCTTGCGGCCTCAGCCCCCTGATTTTGCTATATTGCACGGGAAAAATGCGGAAGTTGAAACTCCCCGCTTGAAATCTCTTCCCATTGCGGTTATCAGCGCACCCATTCCGGTCCCGACACGCTTCGGGACCCGGCAAGGCCGCTTTAGCTCAGTTGGTAGAGCACGTCATTCGTAATGACGGGGTCACGTGTTCGAGTCACGTAAGCGGCACCATTTTTCTTCTCCCCCCCGATCTTTCCGTCATAACACGGGCACGTATTAATCGACGCTCTGCGGTCGGAAGGCCGTTCATCTGCATTGCGCCGCGAGCAGCCTCCTCTCGGGGCATCACCCGGCATCTGCGTGCCATAACCCGCTGCAAGTGAAGGGCCGATCCGCCCGTCCAGATCAAAAATGGACGGAGACGCCTTCAGCGTGCCCTCGTAACCTCTGCCGCCAGAACAGACGCATCAGGTCCGGGCGAGCCAAGAGGGACACGCTATGATCATTTCAAGCAGCGCGGAAACACAGGTCAACACCTACACTTTTAGAACGCAGGATTGCCAGCAGGCGGTCGCGCTGTCAGATGGCGGCTGGGTTGTCACCTGGAGGTCCGATAGGCAGGACGGTTACCTTTCAGGCATCTACCAGCAGGCTTACAATGCCGATGGCACGACACGCGGCGCTGAAAGCCGCGTCAATACGGAAACCGTCGGCGAACAGAACCACGCCCAGATTTCGGCATTGGCGGACGGCGGCTGGGTCGTCACGTGGGTGGCCTCTCAGCAGAACACCAGCAGCGCCGAGATCCACCAGCGGGCGTTCTGGATCAATGAAGCGCCCATAGTGCAGACCATAGCCGCCCAAACGGCGACGGAAGCCCGGCCGTTCAAATTCACCTATGCGGCGAACACGTTTGTCGATCCCAATGCCATGGACAAGATCACCATCACCGCGACGCTCGCAAACGGCGACCCGCTGCCGTCCTGGCTGGTCTTCAATGCGGCGACCCGCACGTTTTCCGGCACGCCTGGCTACACCAATATCGGCGCGATCGGCATTCGCGTGACGGCAACGGATATGGAGGGCGAGACCGCTGTTTCCAGCTTCACCCTCACCGTCGAGAAGGAGACCCCGCCGGCCAAGACGATCAAGGGAACCTCCGACGATGACACGCTTCTCGGCGGCAGCCAGAAAGACGCGCTCTACGGCTACGGCGGCGACGATATCTACATCGCCGACAATGCCGATGACTATGTGGAGGAAAAGAGCGGGGAAGGCACGGATCTCGTCAAGGCCTCCGTCGATTCCACGCTCGGCGCCCATGTCGAGAACCTGAAGCTCACCGGCACGGCATCGATCGACGGAACCGGCAACGAGCTTGCCAACACGATCACCGGCAATGCCGCAAGCAATACGCTCTCCGGCGGCGCGGGCGACGACAAGCTCCTTGGCAACGATGGCGACGATGCGCTTTTCGGCGGCAGCGGCAACGACGTGCTGGCCGGTGGCAATGGGGGCGATGCGCTCTATGGCGGGGCCGGCAGCGATGCGCTTTCCGGCGGAAGCGGCAGGGACAAGCTGAGCGGCGGGGCCGGGGCCGACAAGCTCCACGGCGGCGGTGGGGCCGACATGTTCATCTTCACGTCCCTCAAGGACAGCACCGTCGCCGCAGCCGGCCGTGACACGATCTTCGATTTCAGCCGCAAGGAAGGCGACAGGATCGACCTGAAGGGCATCGACGCCAGCACGACAGCCGGCGGCAACCAGGCCTTCAGCTTCATCGGCGCGGATACGTTCAGCAAGACGGCTGGAGAACTGCGCTACGAGAGGAAGGACGGCGGCACCTATGTCTATGGCGACGTGAACGGCGATGGAAAGGCGGATTTCTCGATCCGCATCGACAGCGCCATCGACTTCACCAAGGCCGATTTCCTCCTTTGATCGCGGCGGGAGCCGGCTGGCTCCGGGAAGGGGTTGCTGGTCTTTCCGGGGCCGGCCGGCGTTGCAGACGGAGCGGCGGCGCTTCGCCGGCATCGTGTGCTCACATCTCGGCCTGCGTCAGCGTCGTGCCGCTTCCCTGCTTCTTCAGGCGGCTGGCGGCCATGGCATAACCGCCGGCCGCGCCGTCGATGAAATGCATATGGTCGCGCCGCATCGCCGTCGGCACGAAACAGGTCATCAGCGCGGAATCCTGGCGATGCAGGCCGAACCGGCAGATGCCGGCATCTGCGGCTTGCTCCAGCCGCGTTTCGATCTGGCGAAGCCGGTCCGGATCAACGTCGATGGTCATCTTGAGGCCGTCGTCGAACTTGCGGAAATCAGCGTTGCGGGCAATGTCCTGCTTGTAGATTTTCGGGTCGAAGCGGCCGAGCGTCAGGCCGAGGCGAAACAGACCGACCGTGAGAAAATATTGCCCGAGGATGAAAAGCCGGTGCCGGATGCGCCGATCCTTCGGCGCGGTTTTCGTCTCCACCGACAGGCCCACCGCCGACAGGCCGATCTCCGGGCCCTCCGGCGGCACGGGATGGCCCTCCCTTTCCTCACCGGATGCGAGCGCGACGATGTCGAGCACCATCGCCTGAAAGGCCGGCACGCTGGCCGAGCCGACGGGAACGGCGATGATCGAGACGATGGAACCGTGCCGGGAGCGGATCGGATTCCAGCGGCAGGAGAGCCCCGCAAGGTCCGGACGGGCGCCAGGCGAGGCCGGGGGAACGGCATAAAGGCCCTCCCTCATGCGGGCCTCGGCCCAGCTCGATCCGCCACCGGCAAACATCGCATAGGAGAGGTCGGGCGTGACCTGGAAACGGGCGACGCGGGCTTCGACACCCGCCGCCGCGATATCGGTAACGGGAACGAGCGCAGCGCGCAGCGTCAGCTGCAGTTCTTCGCCGACCCAGCTCTGCACCGCCGAGAGGGCGCTGCGGGCCTTCTCCACGCCCGAAGGCGGAACGGCGACGACCGCGCCGTCTCCGCCGAAGACGAAGGGGAGGTCATTGCTGCCCACCGCGTTGAGAATGGCCGAGATGACGCTGGCGCCGGCCATGTTGACCGCCTTGTAGCGCCCCGCCTCGATGGCACCGGTGGAATCGACGATATCGGCCGTCGCAAGCGCCCAGTCGGATGGCAACGGCCGATAGTTCCTGCCATCCGCCACGCCGGCGAAATCGACGAAGACGGGAAGCGTATTGAAGAACGTTTCGCTGGAAGGTTTGTTCATGTGGCGAGGCTAGCATATTCCCGCACGGCAGACGACGGCCCGGGCTTTGACCGCATCCGCAAACCCATCGGCACGATGGGTTTGCGGGCGGAAGAAAGGCGGAACTGCAGAACTGCACCCCGATGCAGACCTTCAGTCGCTCTCGTTGCATTCGGTGATTTCGCAGACGGATTCCTCCGTCGTGCGGTTCGCGCATTCGTTCAAGGCCCGTTCGCGCGCGGCGCCCTCGTTGTCGTAGTCGTAGCTGTAGCCGTAGGTCCCCTCTTCGGATACGGCAATGCAGCCCCAGGCAAGTGCCGAGCTGTGGGATACGGCAAGAGCCGTCGCAAGGACCAGGGCCGCAAGCCCTGTCCGCTTCATGGATGTCATGTGGAAGTCCCCCAAGTTGCGCGATATGCGCGGAGGAAGACTATGGCCGCGGCGGGGAAACTTGCAAGCGAATACGCGGCAAGCGTCCCGTCATTTCACGCCGGCGTTTCTAATCCCAAAACAAATCTGGCGGCGTTGGCGCGCAGGGCTCCTTGCCCGCATCAGCCGACATTGCGCTCCGGGTCGGACCGTGGCGGCACCTCCGCATGGGGGTCGAGGATGATCGCGGAGGGCGGCTCCGTCGCGTCGACCTCGCGAATCCACTCGCGCCAGATGGCGACGAGGAGAGCCATGAGGACCGGGCCGATGAAGAGGCCGAGGAAGCCCATGGTCTTCACCCCGCCGATGAGGCCGAAGAAGGTGGGCAGGAACGGCAGCTTGATCGGGCCGCCGACAAGGCGAGGACGCAGCGTCTTGTCGACGATGAAGAGTTCGACCGACCCCCAGACGAAGAGCGCAAGGCCCGCGACAGGCGAGCCGCTGGAGACGAGATAGACCGAGACCAGCGTGAAGGAGAGCGGCGCGCCGCCGGGAAAGAGCGCCATGATGCCGGTCAGGACGCCGAGCGTGACGGCCGAAGGCACGCCGGCAACCCAATAGGCGATGCCGAGCACGATGCCCTCGCCGATGGCGATCAGCGTCATGCCTGTCACGGTGGAGCTGATCGTCGCCGGCACGATGCGTGAGATGCGCTCCCAGCGCATCGGCAGGATACGCTCGCCGAGGCGATCCACCTGGCCGGCGAAGGACTGGCCATCGCGATATATGAAGAAGAGTGCGATCAGCATGAAGAGCATGGCGAGCAGCAGGCCGAAGGCCTTGCCGCCGGCGGCAAGTGCCACCCGGTAGATATTGCCGATATTGGCGCCGCTGACGATCTGCGTCAGTTCGCCGATCGCGCCGGGATGATCGAGGAAACGTGTCCACTGCATGTCGAGCCAGCCGCCGACGACCGGCAGCGCGCGAATCCAGTCCGGCGTCGGCGCGCCGGTGCTGTTCGTCTCGACGGCCCAGCCGATCCACTCGCGAACCTCGTGGAAAGCGTAAGTCGCAGCGAACATGATCGGCCCGACGATGAAGGCGAGGATCAGGAGGATGGCGATGGAAGCGGCGAGCGTGCGGTTGCCGTTCACCTGGGCGAGCAGGCGCGAATAGAGCGGCCAGCTCGCAAAGGCGATGACGAGGGCTGCGAGCACCGGCACCACAAAGCCGTGGAAGAAATAGATGCCGGCGAAGACGATGAGCACGAGGAGCCAGCGCGCCGCCGAGATGGGCGATATGAGCGCGACGCTGCTCGGGCGCGCCGCGCCGAGAAACCGAGGCTCACTTCTGCGATGTTCCTGATGCAGCAAACGCGTCTACTCCCATGAGGCCCACGCTTGGGGCCGGGCAACCTAGATAATGTGTAGCCCAAGAATGTTAAACATATACGCGGTTTTTTCGGCGAAGGCGCGCTGAGACGCCGCAGGCACAGCAGAATCGTGGGGAGCGCAGCGGGAAGCTGCCTGCATTTATTGACGTTTACGTCAATGTAATATAGCGATGTCTCTTGATGGCGCCTTTCAAAAGCATCATCTTGTCCCTACGAATGGTTGGAGGACCGTTCGCGCCGACGGGACGGATGACGCCCTGCGCGCAACGAGGAGGAGCATGCATGACCGCCACGATCGAAGCCCCTTCCACTGAGCCCTCCGGCCGGTTCTGGCTGGCCTCCTATCCGGAGGGCATGGCAGGGCAGATCGCGCCGCTCGGCCACACCTCCATCGGCGCGCTTGTCGAAAGCTGCTGCGCGCAATACGCCGACCGCCCGGCCTTCACCAGCATGGGCAAGACACTGACCTTCCGGGACTTCGAACTGGCCTCGGCGAAGATCGCCGTCTGGCTGCAGGCACGAGGGCTGGAAAAGGGCGACCGGGTCGCGGTGATGATGCCCAACATCCTGCAAAATCCCGTCATCATCTTCGGCATTCTGCGCGCCGGCCTCGTGGTGGTGAACGTCAATCCGCTCTATACGCCACGCGAGCTCGAGCACCAGCTCAAGGATGCCGGCGCCAAAGCACTGTTCGTGCTGGAGAATTTCGCTAGTACCGTCGCACAGGTCGTCGCGCGGACGGCGGTCAAACACGTCGTCGTCACCACGATGGGCGACATGCTCGGGCTGAAGGGACTGATCGTCAACCTCGTCGTGCGCCGGGTGAAGAAGCTGGTGCCGGCCTGGTCGCTGCCGGGACATATCCCCTTTACCCAGGTGATGGCGGAAGGTGCGCGTGGCCGCATCAAACCGGTCAGCATCGGGCCTGACGATACCGCCTTCCTGCAATATACCGGCGGCACGACTGGCGTCTCCAAGGGGGCGACGCTGACCCACTCCAACCTGCTCTCCAACATGGAGCAGATCAAAGTGTGGATCGAGCCGACCTTCCGCACCAAGAAGCGGCCGGACCAGCTCGTCTTCATCTGCGCGCTGCCGCTCTACCACATCTTCGCGCTGACGGTGAACGGGCTGATGGGCATCGCGCTCGGCGGCCACAACGTGCTGATCGCCAATCCACGCGACATCCCGGCCTTCATCAAGGAGCTGGCCAAGATCCGGGTGCACATCTTCCCGGGCCTCAATACGCTGTTCAACGCGCTGATGAACAATCCGGATTTTTCGAAAGCCGACTTTTCCGAACTGGTGCTGACGCTCGGCGGCGGCATGGCGGTGCAACGGCCGGTCGCCGAACGCTGGCAGGCGATGACGGGCTGCGCGATCACCGAGGGTTACGGCCTTTCGGAAACCTCGCCTGTCGCGACCGCCAACCGCTTCGACAAGCCGGAATTCACGGGAACGATCGGCCTGCCCCTCCCCTCCACCGACATCGAGATCCGCGACGACGATGGCAGGACACTCGGCCTCGGAGAGGTCGGTGAAATCTGCATTCGCGGCCCGCAGGTCATGGCCGGCTACTGGCAGCGGCCGGACGAGACGGCCAAGGTGATGACGCCGGATGGTTTCTTCCGTTCCGGCGATATCGGCTTCATGACGCCGGAAGGCTTCACCAAGATCGTCGACCGCAAGAAGGACATGATCCTCGTCTCTGGTTTCAACGTCTTCCCCAACGAGGTGGAGGAAGTCGCAATGTCGCTTCCGGGCATCCTCGAATGCGCAGCGATCGGCGTGCCGGACGAGCACTCTGGCGAAGCAGTGAAACTCTTCGTCGTGAAGAGGGACCCGGCACTGACGGCGGCAGACGTGAAGGCCCATTGCGCGGCAAACCTTACCAATTACAAGCGACCGAAGTTCATCGAGTTCCGCACCGAACTGCCGAAATCCAATGTTGGCAAGATATTGCGCAAGGATTTGCGGGGCTGATCGAGCGAGAGTTAAACCGATTTAATTTTTTCGGGAGAGTGACCTTTGCGGTCTTGATTTGGATAGGACAAAGCGACTAGCTAGCGGCATCGTCAAAAGCCAAGGACCACGCCGATGAACGCGCTTGTCGAAAAGCTGAAATCCATCGTCCGCGACACCAACGCCACAGACATCCGCGCCGCCTTCGCGGCCGACCCGCAGCGCTTCTCGCGCTACAGCACCACACTCGGCGACTTCCTCTTCGACTATTCCAAATGCGCGGTGAACGACGCCGTGCTCGACGCGCTGGAGGCGCTGGCGAAGGATGCCGGCGTCGAAAAGAAGCGCGACGCCATGTTCTCCGGTGAGATCATTAACATCACGGAAGAGCGCGCCGTGCTGCACACCGCGCTGCGCAACCGTTCGAACACACCCGTCCTCGTCGACGGCACGGACGTCATGCCGGACGTCAACGCCGTGCTCGACGCCATGGGCGCTTTCGCCGACGGCATCCGTTCCGGCGCGCTGAAGGGTGCGACGGGCAAGACGATCACCGACGTCGTCAATATCGGCATCGGCGGCTCGGACCTCGGCCCCGTCATGGCGACGCTGGCGCTGGCGCCCTACCACGACGGCCCGCGGCTGCACTTCGTTTCCAACATCGACGGCGCGCATATCGCCGATACGCTGAAGCTTTTGGACGCGGAAACGACGCTGTTCATCGTCGCCTCCAAGACGTTCACGACGATCGAGACGATGACCAATGCCGCGACGGCCCGCAAATTCATCGTCGATGCGCTCGGCGACGCTGCTGTCGGCCACCATTTCTGCGCGGTCTCCACGGCGCTCGACAAGGTCTCGGCCTTCGGCATCGGCGCCGACCGCGTCTTTGGCTTCTGGGACTGGGTCGGCGGGCGCTATTCGATCTGGTCGGCCATCGGCCTGCCGCTGATGATCGCCATCGGCAAGGAGAACTTTGCCGAATTCCTCGCCGGTGCCCATGTCATCGACACGCATTTCCGCGAGGCGCCGATCCGCGAGAACATTCCGATGCTGCTCGGGCTCATCGGCTTCTACAACCGCAATGTGCTGAACTATCCCTCGCGCGCCATTCTGCCCTACGACCAGCGCCTGTCGCGCTTCCCGGCCTATCTCCAGCAACTCGACATGGAATCGAACGGCAAGTCCGTGACCCTCGACAGCGAACCGGTCAAGTACAAGACCGGTCCGGTCGTCTGGGGCGAACCCGGCACCAATGGCCAGCACGCCTTCTACCAGCTCATCCATCAGGGCACCTCGATCATCCCGGCCGAATTCATGATCGCCGCCAACGGCCATGAAAAGAACCTGCGCCACCAGCACCAGCTCCTCATCGCCAATTGCCTGGCGCAGTCCGAAGCGCTGATGAAGGGCCGCACGCTCGAGGAGGCCAAGGCGCAGCTCACCTCCAAGGGCATGGACGAGGCGAAGGCGGACAGGATCGCGCCGCACCGCGTCTTCGACGGCAACCGGCCGTCGATCACCATGGTGCACGACAGCCTGACGCCCTTCGCGCTCGGCCGCCTGATCGCGCTCTACGAGCACCGCGTCTTCGTCGAAGGCGCGCTCTTCAACATCAACTCCTTCGACCAGTGGGGCGTGGAGCTCGGCAAGGAACTGGCGACCGGGCTGCTGCCGGTCGTGGAGGGCAAGGAAAGTGCTGCCGGCCACGATTCGTCGACGGCTGGCCTCGTCGCCGCGCTCCTGAAAGCGGCGAACTAACGAAGGCTGAGACGGCGTGCCGCGAATGCATCGCGCGGCACGCGGGTGAGATTGCTGAAAAATTCACGACCGCAGGCGCGCCAGCTGTAGGTCATGGCACGGCCGCGCGCGGCGTCCTTCGGGACATCAAGGGCGGCGAGGGCGGCTTCGCGAAGATTTTCCGACAGGGCGCCGCCCTCGCCCAGAACGTCGCGCGGCGCCGTCACCGGGAAGGCGGCGACGGGAACGCCGCTTGCCAGCGCCTCCAGCATGACGTTGCCGAACGTATCGGTGCGACTCGGGAAGACGAAGACGTCGGCCGAGGCATAGACCGATGCCAGGTCCTCGCCGGTCTTGCGGCCGAGGAAATGCACATCCGGATAGCGCTGGCGCAGCGTTGCGAGATCCGGCCCGTCGCCGACGACGACCTTGCTGCCCGGCAGGTCGAGACCGAGGAAGGCCGGCAGGTTCTTCTCCACCGCAACCCGCCCGACATTCAGGAAGATCGGCCGCGGCAGGCCGAGGTCGCGGCGCTTGGCCGGATCGAACAGTTTCGTATCCACACCGCGCGACCAGCGCTTGATGCGCACGAAGCCGCGTGCGGCCATTTCCGCGGCGAGCGATTTGGTCGCCACCATCATGCCGTCACCGGCATTGTGGAAGCGGCGCAGCCACCAGTAGCTGACGCTTTCGGGAATGGGCAGGCGTGCACTGATGAACTCGGGAAAACGCGTGTGATAGGCCGTGGTGAAGGGTAGCTGACGTTCGAGGCAGGCGGCACGCGCCGCCATGCCGAGCGGCCCCTCGGTGGCGATGTGGATATAGTCGGGCGCAACCTTCTCCATCTCGGCGAGCACGCGGCGCCTGGAGGTGATCGCCAGCCGGATCTCCGGATAGGACGGCAACGGCACCGTCGTGAATTCCTGCGGGGTCAGGAAGACGACATCGACGCCCTCTTCCGCCATCGAGCGGGCCAGCTCTTCGAGCGTGTGCACCACACCGTTCAATTGCGGCCGCCAGGCATCCGTAACGACGAGGATGGTCGGAGCCCGTCCATCGGAGCGGGCAAGAGGGAGAGAATCTGGAGCGGTATGGTCGAGCATGGCCCCTTTGACCATGCTGCGATGACAGGTGAATGAAGGCTCAGGCGAGCCCGATTTCCTTCGCCCAGGGCGGGTTCGCCCCGGCGCGCGACACCGTGACAGCCGCCGCCTTCGCGCCGAGCGCCAGCACCTTGGCGATCTGGTCTTCGGAAAGCTTCGCCACCTGATCCTTGGTGAGGAGGTTCTGCATCTTCAGCGAGGCCAGCACGCCGGCATCGAACGTATCGCCCGCACCGACCGTATCGACCACCGTGACGCGCTCGCTCGGCACGACGACCTTGTGGTCGGCGGTGTAACCGACCGCGCCTTCCGCGCCACGCGTCACAACGACCAGCCTTGCGCCATGGTGCAGCCAATGGCGAGCCAGCGCATCCTCGTCCCCTTCAAGCCCGAACCAGGCAAGATCTTCGTCGGAGAACTTTACGATATCGGCCATACCAGCCATGCGGCGGATACGCCCCATATGGGCGTCCTTGTCCTTGATGAAGCCGGGGCGGATGTTCGGATCGAGCGAGATGACGCGCTTTTCGTGCTCACGGGCAAGCAGTGCCTCGTAGGTCGAGCCGCAAGGTTCCGGGATCAGGCTGATCGCGCCGAAATGCAGGGCCTCGCAATCGTCGCCAAGCGCCGGTAGCTCGGCCTCGGTGATCATGCGACCGGCAGTGCCCTCGTCGTAGAAGGCATAGGAAGCGTGGCCATGCACGAGCTTGACGAAGGCGACCGTGGTCGGGCGCGACAGCGTTGCGCAATAGCTGTAGTCCACGCCGCTTTCCGCCAGCGTCTTGCGCAGGATGTCGCCCATCATGTCGTCGGAAAGGCCGGTGAAGAAGCCCGTCGGCACGCCGAGACGGCCGAGCGCGATCGCCGTGTTGAAGATCGCCCCGCCGGCATAGGGCGCATAGGCGTCCTCGCCCAGCGTCGTCGTCCGCGGCAGCATGTCGATCAGCGCTTCACCACAACACAGGATCATACCGGTCCTCCCAGGAGATTTTCAATCGATTTAAACGATCCCGGCGAAAAGCGCCAGAGGCTTTTACGACGTCGGCAGTTCCGCGACACCGCCATGGGCGGCGGACCAGGCGAGCGGCGCATCGAAAAATGCGGCGACGGAGGCGAGCGTTGCGTCGTCGAAGAGTTTTTCCGCGCGCGCCACGGCGAGTACATCCTGCCAGGTGGCGATGCGGTGCAGCTTGACGCCGCCATTGGCGTAGCGCGCTTCGGCTTCCTTGAAGATGCCGTAGTAGAACAGCGACATGCCGTGATCGACCACGCCGCCGGCGGCACGGATCGCATCGATGAAGGTGAACATGGAGCCGCCGACAGTCACCAGGTCCTCGATGACGAGCACGCGGGCGCCCTCCGGCATCACGCCTTCGATCTGTGCATTGCGGCCGTGGCCCTTCGGCTTCTTGCGCACATAGACCATCGGCAGAGCGAGGCGATCGGCGAGCAGCGCGGCGAAGGGAATACCTGCCGTCTCACCGCCGGCAATCACGTCGATCCGCTCGAAGCCGACCTCGCGCGTGAGGGTGGCGGCGGCGAAATCCATGATCGCGGAGCGGATGCGCGGATAGGAGAGCAGTTTGCGGCAATCCATATAGACCGGCGAGGCCATGCCGGAAGCGAGCTTGTAGGGCTCCTCCGGGCGAAAATGCACCGCCTTGATCTCCCACAGCATGCGGGCCATCAGCTCCGCCATCACGCTCTTGTCCGGATAGGAATTGGAAAACATCGGCATCTCCCCACATGGCTGTTCGCCCGTGCGCATAGCAGCAAGAGCCTCCGCTTTCCAGCGGTTCGGGATTTTTCCCCGTAGCCCGGCAACAAAAAACCCTCCCCGGAAACCGGAGAGGGCTTTTGGAGGATCGGTGTATTCCGCTTAAGCAGCGACGGTCCTGGCAGCGCCGGAGCGGGCGTCGATCGAGTAGGCGCCCGGGCCGAAGGCGGCGAGCACGAGGAAGCCGCCGGCGATCGTGATGTTCTTCCACATCATCAGGCCGTTGAAGAGGGTCAGAAGACCGTTTGCGCCTTCCGGAAAGTCCGGAACGTTGATCGCGCCGCTGTGGAACACGAGTGCCGTGAACACGCTGAAGGCGGCGAGAAGATAGGCAGAGATCCGAGTCTGGAAACCGACGAGAATGAAGAGGCCGGCGACAAGCTCGAAGAGGCCGGCGAGATAGGCGAGCGCGGTCGCGGCCGGCAAGCCGGCGCCGGCGATCATGCCCGCGGTGCCCGAGGGATCGATCAGCTTGGGATAGCCCGCCGTGATGAACATGAGGGCGAGAAGGATACGTCCGACGAGGACGACGACGTTCTGTTGCATGGTAAGCTCCTGAGGCTTGGCGTTTGCGTTGGCAAAGAGATATCAGCTTTCGGTCGTCAAACTAGTCAGGCGATCAGACTACAGATCGTTCTCTTTTTGTGAACGATGTGCCTGTTCCCGGCGAAACAGAGAGGCGGCGCCCGCCATGCGACAAGGGGGCGTCACATCCTGCCTCTCTCCTTCCGGAGCCTTCATGCGCCCCTATCTTGCCGCCCTCGCCATCGCCGCCGCCTCTTTCGTTTTCACCGCCCCCGGCCATGCCGGCACGTCCTATGGTGAGGGCTACTACGGGCACTATCAGCAGACCTGCATCACCAAGCGCATCCGCATGGAAAACCCATATGGCAAGACCATCACCAAACGCGTCCGTATCTGCCAGTAGGCGCTCTCCCAGCAATCCCAAGGACCTGCCCGGAACTCTCCGTTCTTTTCTGTTGCAAGCGTCCGGCGGCTGGGCGAAGATTTCGGCAAGGCGGCGCGTTTCGTTTTGCATCAGCGCGGTCGGGGGCATCAGGATATGAACGAGATCAACAAAAGCGCCGCGTTCTGGCGTTCCTTTGCGATTTTCGAAGGGTTCAGCAAGGAAACGCTCGGCGAGATCGCCGGCATCGCCACCTATCGCAAATGGTCGGCCGGCACGGTGATCTTCCAGCGGGGCGATGAAGGCACCTATCTCATCGTGCTCGTCACCGGCCGCATCAAGCTTTCGCTGATCACCCCGCAGGGCAAGGAACTGTCGCTGCGCCAGCTTGAACCGGGCTCGGTGCTCGGCGAAATGGCGATCCTCGACGGCCAGCCACGCTCGGCCGATGCCACCGCCGTCGTCGCGACGGAAGGCTACGTCATTTCCAAGCGGGATTTCCTGGAAATCCTGATGCGCAACCCGACGGCAGCGCAGGCGATCATCCACTATCTCTGCACCAAGCTGCGCGAGACGACGGAGCAGCTCGAGACCATTGCGCTCTACGATCTCGACGCCCGCGTCGCACGCTTCTTCCTGGCGACGCTGCGCAACATCCATGGCGAGGAGCTGCCGGAAAGCGCAAATCTCCAGATTTCGCTGAGCCAGACGGAGATCGCCAGCATCGTCGGCGCCAGCCGGCCGAAGATCAACCGTTCGATCCTCGCGCTCCAGGAGGCCGGCGCCATCCGCCGCAACGACGGCATCATCCATTGCCATATCGGCCGGCTGCAAAACATCGCCGAGCCGGATGACGATTAAGCAGCCGGGAACGGCCGATCATGATCGCCAAGCGATACCGCCCCCTTCTCGCCGGCCTCATCGCGAGCCTTGCCGGAGCGCTGGCGCTGTTTTCGCTCGGCGAGACGGCGCTGGAGCGGCAACGTGAATTCTATTTCGACGCGCTGACGCAAGGCGTACCCCCTGAGGGGAGCGACCGGATCGTCGTCGTCGACATCGACCGAAAGGCGTTTCAGTCCGCGCCGAACCGCGACTGGACGCGCACCGAGACGGCCGATCTCATCGACCGCCTCGCCGCCGCCAAACCCGCCGCCATCGCTTTCGACTTCATCTTCAGCACCGATTGCGCCCCGGAAGAACCGGCAAATGCCGCGCTCGCCAGCGCAATCGCCAAGGCGCCGACCATCCTCGGCTTCCTCATCGGCGAGACGCCCGACGGGGCGCCGCATCCCGTGCCGGCGCTTGCGCTGCAACGGCCTGTCGCGGTGCCCGACCTCTGGTTCATCGACGGCACGGAAAGCTCCTGCGCCTTCCTGCAGGACAAGTCGTCAGCGGCGGCAGCGGCCTTCCTCGTCGGCGACGAGGACGCCGTGGTGCGTCGCGTGCAGGCCTACGCGATCGTCGGCAATGCCGCCTATCCGGCACTCGGCGTGGAGGCAGCGCGGCTTGCGGCCGGTGCGCGCACGCCGGTTCTCGGCGGCAATCCCGTCTGGCTGCGGCACGATGCCCGTATCCTGCGGCTCGACGAGGACGGCAGCCTGCGTTTTGTGGCGAGCGATGCGGAGACGATCCGCGCGCGCACCTTTTCCGCCGGTGATGTCGTGGCCGGTGCGGTGCCGGCAGACAAGATCGCCGGCAGGGTCGTCCTGATTGGCAGCAGCCTGCCCAATCTCGGGGGGCTGAGGACCAGCGCCTCCATGCCGCTCGAGCCGTCCGTGCAGATCCATGCGGATGTCGCGAACGCCATCCTCACCGACCACATTCCGACGCGCGATCTCGGGCTCCTGCCGTTCGAGGCGGGCGTCGCCTTCCTCGCCGGTGCGGCGGCAGCCTTCGCGGCGGCACGGCTCCGCCCGCTCTTCGCCGCTCTTGCCGGTGTCGCGCTGGTCGGCCTCGTCTTCACGGCCTCGGTTCTGCTTTATGCCCGCACGGCGCTGCTCTCCGATGCGATCGGGGTTGCGCTTGTCGTCGCTACTGCGGCGCTGGTCACCGGCCTTCTGCAATTTGCCCATGTGCGCCGCGCCGAAGCAACGGCACGGCAGCGCTTTGCGCAATACCTGCCGCAATCCGTCGTGGCGCGCTACATCGACAATCCCGACCTCGGCCGCGTTGCCGGCGAGGAACGGCAGGTGACGGCACTCTTCACCGATATCGAAGGGTTTTCGACGCTGGCGCAAAAAATCGGCCCGCACGACCTCGTCAAACTGCTCGACATCTATTTTTCCGAGGTGAACGCGCTCGTCGCGCAGCATGGCGGCATGGTGGACAAGGTGGTGGGCGACGCGGTGCACGCGCTCTTCAACGCACCCGATGATCTTGACCGCCACGTCGACAAGGCGCTCGCCTGCGCCGACGAGATCCGCGCCCTGACCGAAGAGATGCGCCGCCGCCCCCTCTTTATCGAACGGGAGTTCGGGCGCACGCGCATCGGCGTCGAGACGGGCATGGCTGTGCTGGGCGAGGTCGGCGCCGGCGGCAAGCTCGACTATACCGCCCATGGCGATGCGGTGAACCTTGCCGCGCGGCTTCAGGACGCCAACAAGTTCCTGGGAACGCAGATCTGCGTCGGCCCGCGCGCGGCCGGGGAAACCAGCCGCACGCTACGCGCCATCGGCGAACACGAGATCCGCGGCTTCGGCACGATGGCGCTGTTTACATTGGATTAGCGCAGAAGGGATGGCACGCCGTTACCGCTTAGCCCCTTCTCCCCTTAGGGAGAAGGGGCTGGCAGGCGGAGGAGGGGGATGCCGGAGGCTAGAGAAGTCGAGGTTTCCAGCTGCATCGCCCCCTTACCCGACCTTCGGGCCACCTTTTCCCCGGGAAGAGAAGGGAAGATGCGGCAGCCCTCTCATTCCCTGATACCCGATCAACGGACGCCGGCGCTCGCATAGGCCTCGCGGATGCGGGCCTCGCCCCATTGCGTGACCTCGCCGGGAGCTGCGCCCGGCGCAGCGATCTCGACGCCCTGGCCGGGGCCGACCTCCTTGGAGACGCCGCCGCCGGAGACCTCGACGAGCCCGTGTTCGACGAACACGGCGAAGGGACCGCGGCTGGGACCGGCGAAAAACTTCGTGCCGCGCACGCCGATCATGCCGAAGGCGGTGCGCACGGTAAGGTCGATCTTGGCGAGGCCCTCCGGCCGGTCGAAAATCATCTGCCCCGTGCCGAGCTCGATCGTGCCGCCCTGCCCGGCGATAAAGGTGTCGATCAGGAGCTCCGTCTCGCTGCCGAGCAGAAGATTGGTATCCTCGCCGAGCTCCAGCGCGGCAAAGCTCTTCTTGCCGGTCGTCACGAAATCATGATCCATCAGGCTCGCGCCAGCCTTCAGACCCTCCAGCAGGTTTGCCTGCTTGCGGTTGACCTCGCCGGTGATCTCCACCGCCTTGCCGATCACGGCGTTCGCCTGGGTGGCGCGGATACCGATGCCCGTCAGCGCGAGCGCGCCCCCGGCCATGAAGAGCCGGCGGCTGAGACGGACCGGACGAAAAACCTTGAGCGCTTCCATTGACGTGCCTTTCACGCGCAGCCGAACCCGGCGGCATGGAATTGAACCTGAGCATCCGCTGCGCCTTCCGGCTGCGAAAATGCTCTCCCTCTTCTCTATACGCAGTTTCCAAGGCAAATCCGCAAGGTGTCCTACAGGAATTTTGCGGGCGCGGTGGATGTACCTCGCCTGCAATTCTTATGCTCCGCTCTCTTCCAGCTTTCTGTTCCCGCGGAAACAGCCTTGGTTTGCCAGACCTCTATGGTGCGGTCATCAACGAAGGGAGACGGATCATGTTCATGCGATCCAATGGAATGAAGACGGCTGGCCGCGCCCTTTTCTTCGCGGTCCTTCTGTCCGGCGTCGCCGGCGGCGCGTCGGCCAGCACGATCGAAGCCCAGTGCGACGCGGCGGCCGGCAGCCAGTACGATATGACGCGCAACACGGCCTTCGCGCCGGTTGCCCGTGAGGACATCCGGATCGGCACGGCGCTGTCGGCCTGCCGCGAAGCCTATAATGCCGGCGGCGGCGCTCGCATGGCCTTCCAGCTCGGCCGGGCGCTGGAGCGCGCCGGCCAGGATCTCGACGCCATGAAACTCTATGCGGAGGCTGCCGCGCTCGGCCATACCGTGGCGATGGTCAACTACGGCGCGATGCTCGGCAAGCGCGGCGATCCGGTCGCCGAGTTCAACCACTACAAGAAGGCCGCCGAAATGGGCGACATGCTCGGCGCCTACAATCTCGGCGTCGCCTATCGCGACGGCATCGGCACCGACATCAACGGCGAGGAAGCCGCGCGCTGGTTCGACAAGGCGGCGGCAAATGGCGACGAGACCGCCGCCTTCAATCTCGGCGTGCTCTTCGACGACGGCAGCCTGATTGCCGAAGACAACGCACGCGCCGCAGCCTTCTATCGCCTCGCCGCCGAAAAGGGCGTCGTCGACGCCATGATCAATCTCGGCCTGATGCTGGAATCCGGCGAAGGCGTTTCGCAGGATCTTGCATCCGCCGCCGGCTATTTCAAGCAGGCCGCCGACCTTGGCGACAGCTACGGCAACTTGAAATTCGGCCTGATGCAGCAAAGCGGCAAGGGCATCGTCAAGAATGTCGAGCAGGCGGTGAACAGCCTCGTCGCGGCCTTCGAGATGCGCGACGTCGATCTGGAGGTCATCCTGCGCGATACACCGGAGCAGCTCAGCGCCGACGCCCGCCTCGCCATCAAGCAGGTGCTCGCCGAGCGCAAGCTGATCGCCGGCGCCGAGAATGCCGAGATCGACCCGATCACCCTCGGCGCCATCGAGAAGCACTACGCCGCGAAGTAAACGGCGAGGTCAGACGATCTCGCCGGCCTGCGGACCCCAGGTGTCCGTCATGGCAAAACCGTTGGCGAGCGGATCGGTCGGATCGAGCGCGATCTGGTGCAGGCCAAAGGTCCAGCCGCGGCCGGTGATGGTGGGGATGATCGCCGTGCGGCCGGCAACGACGGTTTCGGCCGCCAGCCCCACCTCGAATTCGGAGCCGATGATCGAGCGCGAGCGGAACGTATCGCCGACCTTGGCGAGACCGCGGGCATGCAGGACCGCAAGATTGGCGGAATTGCCCGTGCCGCAAGGCGAGCGATCGACACGGCCGGGCCACATGGTTGTCGCGGTGCGCACCAGGCCATCGGGATCACGATCGCGGAACATGACATAGGCGACGCCGTTGATCTCGGGGATCTCGGGATGCACGACCGTCATCGATTTGTTGATCAGATCCTTCAGCGCCATGCCGGCATCGACCAGTGCACGGGCATTGCCCTTCTCGATCTTGGTGCCGATCTGGTCGACATCGACCAGCGCATAGAAAATGCCGCCATAGGAGATGTCGAAGCGCACGCGGCCCCAGTGCGGCGTGTCGATCTCCACGTCCAGCGCCTCGACGAAGGACGGCACCATGGTGAGCTTGACCTTCTCGCAGCGCCCGTCGCGGCAAGTCGCCGTGGCCTTGACGAGACCGGCGGCCGTATCGAGCACCACCACCGTCTCCGGCTCCTTCATCTCGACAATGCCGGATTCCAGAAGCGCCGTGGTGACACAGATCGAGTTGGAGCCCGAGGAGGCATGCGCCTGGTCGGCCTGGAGGATGATGAAGCCTGCATCTGCCTCCGGACGCTTGGCGGGAACCAGAAGGTTTACCGAGCCGGTCGCCGCCGCGCGCGGTTCCAGGCAGAGGAAACGACGCAGGCTGTCGTCAACCGTGTTGATGTGGTTCAGCTGCTCGGCGATCGTGTTGCCGGGGATTTTCGGCACGCCGCCGATCGCCACCTTGCCGATTTCGCCTTCGCAATGAACATCCAGCAACTGGATCGTGCGCTTCCATCTCATGTCGGTCTGCTCCGTCTCGGCCAGGCTCGGCCCCGTTTACTCTCTGATATATCAGATTGCCGTGCATTCCAACAGCTTTTCACGCGACTGGTTCACACGCTACGAAAGGGCATCCGGCAATCGCCGGATATAATCCCTGCTGCGAGACCTCTTCATGACCAAGCTCATCGTCTTTACCGACCTGCATATGGTGCCCGAGGGGTCGACCATTATCGGCCTCGATCCCTACAAGCGCCTGCTCGCCGGCATCGAACACGTCAACCGCTACCATGCCGATGCCGACCGGGTTATCTTTACCGGCGATCTGACGCACCGCGCGGACACGCAATCCTACGAGCGCCTGCGCGATCTCCTGTCACTGCTCGTGCCGCCGGCCGCCATCACCATCGGCAACCACGATTATCGCGAGCGCTTTCTCGAAAGCTTCTCCTATGTGAAGCCGGACGAGAATGGCTTTGTGCAGCAGGCGATCGATTTCGACGACTGCCGCGTGGTGCTGCTCGATACGCTTTTCGCCCCACCCTACGATTATCCGCGCAGCCATGCCGGCTATCTCTGCGAAACGCGCCTGACCTGGCTCGACAATACGCTTTCCGGTGCCGGCGGACGTCCCGTCCTCCTCTTCATGCACCACCCGCCGCACAAGACCGGCTTTACCGGGATGGACGCAATCCGGCTTTCCAACGAGGGCGCCTTCTACGAAATCGTGCTGAAACACGGCAATGTGCGCCACATCTTCGCCGGCCACGTGCACCGTACGATCGGTGGCTCGCACCGCGGCATTCCATTTTCGATCCTCAAGAGCCCCGTGCACCAGCAGCCGATGCCCTTTGACGCGCCGAACGCGTCGCTCTCGGTCGACGAGCCCGCGGCCTATGGCATCGTCGTCGTCACGGAAGACGGCCTGCAGGTACACAACGAGGACTACGAAATCGCACGGCGCGATTCGGAAATTGCCTGAGGGACAGGTTAACGCGCGTTACACATCGTGATGCGCCACCGCGTCCTGCACGGAACCGAAGACAGAAAGTGACGTTGTCTCTGCCGAAGGGGTGGGAAAACCACATTCGAAGGAGAATGACATGCGTAAGTTTCTGATGGCCGGCGCCGCACTGGCGCTCATCGGCGCCACCGCGGCCCATGCAGATGACGGCGACAAGGAAGTCCTCGGCGGTGCGGCCGGCGGCGCAGCGGGCGCGGCCGCCGGCGCCGTCGTCGGCGGCCCGGTTGGCGCCATTGTCGGCGGTGCCGTTGGCGTTGCCATCGGCGCGGAGGCTGCCGTGCCGGACGATGCCCGTGTCTACGTGCTGGAAAACCCGACACCGCCCGTCATTCTGGAAGGTCAGGTGACGTCGGACACGCGTTTTGACGACACCGTCACGCTGACGCCGATCCCCGAGCACCCGGACCTTGCCTATGTCTACATCGACAATCGCCCGGTGATCGTGCGCACCGATAGCCGCCAGGTGATCTATGCACCGGAGGTCGAAACGACAGCCAGCATCTCCGCCGACATTCCGGAAGCGACGATCACCTATGTCGAGCGCCATCCGCTGGAGCCCGTCGTGCTGGAAGGCCCGGTGGAGGCCGGTGCGCTCATCCCGGATACGGTTGAGATCGTCGAGGTGCCTGAGAGCCCGAGCTACGGTTACATCTATATCGATCAACGTCCGGTTCTCGTCGACCGCAATACCCGTGAGGTCATCTGGGTCCGCTGACCCCACGGGATTTGCGAAGCGAGGGCGGCTCCTGCGAGAGCCGCCTTTTCATTGCCCGGTCGCCGTCACCGCAGTGTCTTCCACGGATTGGCCGAAGCGCAGCCACTGGTCGTTGTAGTTCTTGCGCGTCACCGGATCGAAGACCGCGATGGGCGTGGAGACGGCGATGCTGGCGACGCTGCCCACCGTCTGGGCAGTGCCGAGCGCCACCGCACCGAGCCGGTCGCCGAGACCGACCTCGGAATCCGTGACGGTCTGGCCGGCGATCAAGCGGTTGCCGATCAGCCGCACCACTTCCGGGCTTTCGGCAAATTTTCCATGGTTGAGGCTGTCACCCGATTTCAGCGCCGTCAGGTCGAGCACGATGATGCCCTGCTTTTCCAGCATGCTGCGATAGGGTTCCTGCGAGGGGTCGATCTGGCCGAGCCGGTCGACATTGCCGGAAATGCGCCGCGAGAGCGTCAGTGCCCGATCATCTTGCGAGACGAACAGCGTGAATTGCGGACGCTCCTTGCCGATGGCGCGCAACTGCTGGCCGAAGACGTCCACATCAAGATCGGGCGAGGCAAGGATCACCTGCTGGATCTTCTTCGGAACGCGGCCGTCGCGGATCGCCATCTGGCGCAGCGTCTCCACCGCAAGCCAGGTGCCCATGGAATGCGCCATGATGGTGATCTCGCCGACCTCGGGCGAGTTGACCGCGGCGCGCAGCAGTTCCTCCAGCGCGTCACGTGAGTAGTTGGTGCTTTCCTTGTCGTAGGAATAATCGAAAATGCTGGCGCGCGAGGGCCAGGTGAAGATCACGGGCGCGGCATCGGTCTTCGAATCGTGCACGATCTGCGCGAAGCGATAAACGGCATCCTCATAGCGATTGTTGAAGCCGTGTACGAAGACGAGCACGCGCCGGCTCTTCGGCAGGTGCCCGTCAAGCCAGGCACGGCTCTTCTGGGCACTGTCGACCGGCGTCACGCTGACAGTCGAAAAATCCTTTTGCGGATTGGCCGGCAGCTTTTCCGGCCATTGCACCTGGCCGACCTTGCGCTTGTCATCCGGCGGAATGGAAACCCTGATGTCGCGCATCACGAGTTCGGAGCCGCGCTCGCCGGAGAACAGCACGCCCGGCTGGTGCGAGGGCGCGCGCGTGGTGGCGACGAGGAGATCGACCGTCGAGACACCCGCCGGCGCTTCGCCGCTCGGCACGAGCACACCTTCCGGCCGGCCGGCGCAGCCCGCAAGGGCAAGCAGTCCGGCGAAGATCACGCGACGCAATACGCGCGGCATTTCGCGGTTCATCATGCCCCGCTTCCTTCCGCTTTCTGGTTTCGCCGGTGCAGGCAGCACCGCTTTCCCCTGCTTAGCCGAGCGGCGCGCGGTTTTGAAGAGCGGCAAGCACCCAGCAGGGCGTACGGCGGCAAGGCGTGGCATATCGGTCACGTCGCCTGCCGGTGACCGAGGATGGACTTGCTGGCGACAATCGATCGTACCCAGATCAAAAATGGACGGAGACCACGGGAGGTCCGTGCCCTAGCCTACCCGGGATGAGCGGCCATTCGGCCGCCGGACGACGGGGCCCGAGACCGCGATACGGACAGGGACCTTGTTCAAAAATTGACAGGCAAGGAGCGCTTTCATGGCAATGGTCGGAGGCACGATCACGCGTGTAAACACGCAGTCGGATTTTCTGGAGAGGGCCTCATCTGTTGCCGGCCTCAGCGACGGAGGCTGGGTCGCTACCTGGGCGTCCGAGAACACGTCCACTGGGCGGACTGATGTTTACCAGCAGGCCTTCAATGCAAACGGAACGCGCAAGGGCGGTGCAACCTGGATCGACGGGTCGATGAACGGCAATGATACGATGTGTGGCGGCGAGGGCAATGACAGCCTGAGCGGCGGCGATGAAAACGACCAGGCCTATGACGGCAAGGGTTCCGACAGCCTCTCTGGGCGACAAGATCGACCTCGGCAGGATCGGCCTCGACAACGGCAACGGCAACGGGGAAGACCCGTTCTTCACCTTCCTCGGCAAGGGGGCATTCACCGGCAAGGCCGGGGAACTGCGCTACGAGATCAAGGGCGGCAAGACGACGGTCCTCAGCGATCTCGACGGCGATGGGATGGGGATGCTGATTTCTCGATCCTGCTCGACGGAACGATCAACCTCAAGGCAACCGACTTCATTCTGTGACGGCGGAGGCGGCCGCCATGCGAGAGCGGGTCGAAACGCTAGCGATCTCCTGCCGGCTGGTATGGGCACGCGAAAGACCGAAGGCTTCCGCGAGGGAAGAGATGGGGCTCACGTCCGTCAGCATGTTTCCCGCTTCCGGAACCGCCCCCTCTTCGAGACCGGCGATGAACCGGTCCATCAGCAACCCTCCCGCATCGGCCCACGTGAAGATGGTGTAGAACGGGCCGGGCCTGTAGAGATCAGCATCCGAAACCAGGGTCATCCCGACGCGTGGCGCAAGATGCGTCAACAGCCGCTCGGGTTCGGCCAGGAAGCGCGCGCTCCGGCATCGGCCATCGATAAGATCGAGGACATGAAGATGCAGGCCATACCACTGCGTCAGGATCGACAGGGTCAGGGCGGACGGGACGACCTCTTCTCCCGTGCCCACCGGGAGAACAACTTCGTATTTCAGCGCCTCATCGAAAAAGGCGTAGGCGGTGTTGCGGCTGGCAATGCCGTGCTGGCGCGCCAGGAGGCCGAGGCCACGCCGCGTGAGCCCCGCACCGCCGCGCCGGGCCGCCAGGAAATACTGCGCCAGGCCTGCATGGCAGAGCAGCCACCGTTGCTGGGTGGCGAAGAGCGCGGCCGTACGCGGCGCAGCCTCGTGCGCGGCAAGGAACCCCCGCGCCATGAAGCGGAGAGCCAGCGGGAACGCCCGCTCCGCGATCAGCCTATCTGCGGAACCCGCTTGCTGCACTGCTGGCTGCAGGCAGATATCAGATACCTCCAGGGGGACCGGAATGGTGGGCCGCCTTCCCGCCCGAGCAGACCGAAGTGGGCCTGCCGCCGGGACAGCCGGCCGCTCATCGTTTTCTCTCATCAACGGCTTGGCATCACGTCTCCCCGGGCCCCCGCATGGCGCTTCGGTTTCCGGCCTTCACGGTGTGATAGGTCTCAAGCCGCGCGAATGTCCTGACGGCGCGGGGGCGCAGTTCTGAAATTTTCTGATTTTTTCTGAAACGGGGCCGATGGCGCCACGCATGCAAATCCCAGGCAAGCAGACAGGCGGAGGCATCCACCGGTTGACGGCGGCACCGGCGCTTCTCTATTTTGCGCCGGACCGCGACTGGGGATCGTGAGGAGCCGGTGTTGTTTTTTTCGGGATTCGTTCTGGATCCGGACCGCGCCGAGTTGCGTGGTCCAGACGGCGCTGTCATCCGGCTGCGCCCGAAGGCCTTCGAGCTCCTGCGGCTGCTCGTGGCCCACAGCCACCAGCTTCTTCCCAAGCGGGTCCTGCTGGACACGGTCTGGCCCGGCGTTCATGTCGGGGAAGACAGCCTCTTCCAATGCATTCGCGAAATTCGCGCTGCGCTTGGCGATCACGAGCGGCAGATGGTCAAGCTCGTGTCGGGCCGCGGGTATCTGTTCGCGGTCGATGTCTCCACCGCGACCGACGCCAAGCCGGCCATCCAGGCCTTGCCGATCGAGGCCTCCGGCGTATCCTCCCGGTTTCTCCGGACACGCAGGACCACGGCACGCATGATTGCAGGGGGCGCCACCGCCGCCCTGCTGCTCGGGGCTTTTGCCATCGTGAAATCCGGCCTTTTTTCCGATCGATCAGCCCCGGTGGTCGAGGTCATGTCGTTCGTCGATACGACGGCCGAGCCGCGCGAGGCAGCCCTCGCGCGCGGTGTGTCGGCGCAGCTGATCGCCGGCCTCTCCCGCATCGACGGCCTCCAGCTCATTGCCTCGGCGGGACAGGCAACAGCAGCCAGGACCGCCCCGACCCATCTGGTCCAGGGCGAGCTGCGCAAGAGCGCCCAATCCTGGATTCTTCAGACCCGCTTGATCGATACGGCGAGCCGCGAGGTCCTGTCGGTTGTCGAGGCCAAGGTCGATGCACAGCAACCCGATGCGCAACGGGTGCAATCCCGGCTTGCCGCCGGCGTGGGATATACGCTGGCCCTGAAGCTGGGAAGGCTGCGTGAGGACAGCCCTACACCTGGGAGCAGCACGGCCGATATCGCGATCCAGCAGGCCGCCGCATCGATCAACCAGACGACGAAGGAGCGCTTTGCAACGGCGCGCACGATACTCGAGACATATCTCGCCGGCGATCCGGACAATGTCGACGTGCAGGTTGCACTGGCGACGCTGCATCTGCGCGGCATCCAGATGACCTGGTACAGCCCTGCGCAGATCAACGCAGCGGAGAATGACGCACGCAAGCTGCTTGAAGAGGCCGTGGCGGCGCAGCCGCTTTCCGGATCGGCCATGGGCGCCTATTGCCGGTTCCTGACGGCGACGAACCAGTTCGCCGAAAGCCTTGTCGCCTGCACGAAGACCCTCTCGCTCAATCCCTGGGATGGCGCCGCCCTTTTTCAGCTCGGCCTGACGCAACTTCAGCTCGGCCGTTTCGAGGATGCGTTCGCGACCTTCCTGGAGGCAGACGGCTTCGATACGCCGGATGTTTCCCGCTGGACGTGGCTTCTGGGCGCGGGCCTCGTCTGCATCGTCCAGGACCGCAACGAGGAGGCGCTCGGCTGGCTGCAGCGTTCGATCGCGATCACGCCCGCCTCGGGGCGGGCTCACATGCTTCTCGCCGTCGCCTACCACCGTCTTGGCCGGGATTCCGAGGCCAAGGAAGCGCTCGCGAAGGGACTGGCGCTACGACCGGGAACGACGGCCACCAACATCGCCCTGCGCAAGGACAATGCAAGCGACGCTTATCTCCGCGCTGCCGGGAAAATCAGCAGCAACCTGGTCGAAATCGGCCTGCCGCCGTAACGCGATCACAGTGCCATGGATGATGTCGGACATTCGGCCGCGGCGCGACAAAACCTCGTTCGCCGTGCCAGTTTACAGCATCGAGCCACATGCCCCTGCAAAGCGAGGAGACTTCGTCTTAATCTAGATCTTTGGAAAAGAATGGCGCACCCGAAGAGATTCGAACTCCTGACCCCCAGATTCGTAGTCTGGTGCTCTATCCAGCTGAGCTACGGGTGCGCTGGCAGTTGCGGGTGTGTTGCCCGGCTGCGAGGCGGTCTCTAAAGGGTCCTCCGGCCTATTGCAAGCGTCTTTCGCAGAAAAAATGTACTTTTTTCATCGGCTCGTCACACAGCACCGGCAAAACCCCGGATTATGAGGCGCGGTGGCGGAACGCATCGAGGGGGACGGGACGATCCGGCAGTTCGATGCGGAACAGCGTGCCGGGCGTCTGCTTTTCGACCAGCGCGATCGTCCCCCCATGGGCGAGCACCAGCTCGCGGGCGATCGCAAGGCCAAGACCCGTGCCCCCTGAACGCACGGAGCCGCGGAAGGCGGCAAAGAGGTTGTCTCGGGCCTTTGCGGGCATGCCGGGGCCGTTGTCGTCGATGGCGATGGACACGACGCTTCCGGTGCGCAGACCTGTGACAAGCACGGTGCGCCGCTCTGCGCCGCTGTCCTGCGACAGCGCCTCGACGGCGTTGCGGCACAGATTGTGGATGACGCGGAAGAGCTGCTCGCTGTCGGCGTCGACCTGGAGGCCCGGCTCGACCTGCGCCACGAAATCGATGTCACTGCGCGAATCGAGCGCCAGCACTTCGGAAACCTCCTGCACCAGCGGGCGCAGCGCGACGAAGCGGCGGCGCGGCTCCGGCTCGCGCATGCGGCCGTAGGAGAGCACCTCGTTGGTATAGCCCACCGCCCGGTCGATGCTGCGCAGAAGCTTCGGCGCCACGCGCTTGACCACAGGGTCGTCGACATCGGACAGGCGGTCGGACATCAGCTGGGCCGAGGAGAGGATGTTGCGCATGTCGTGGTTGATCTTCGACACGGCGAGACCGAGATCGGCGAGGTTCTTCTGCTCCTTCAGCGTGCGTTGCAGCGTCTGCTGCATGGCCGCGAGATGGATGCCCGCAACGGCGATCTCGTCGCGACCGCCGGAGGGTTCCAGCACACGCGCCGGGTTCGAGGGATCGGCGGCGAACTCCTGGATGTTCGCGGTCATGCGGCGGATCGGGCGGATCAGCAGCCGATTGAGCGCGAAGAAGATGGGGCTTGCGGTAACCAGCGAGATGATCATCGACAGGGTCAGGACATTGCGGGCATGCCCGAGCATGGCGCGGCGCAATGCCCGCTCGTCAAGCAGGAGTTCGATACGCGTGCTGGTTTCCCCAACCGGACCGAAAACGCGGATGACGCGCTCGCCGCCGAAAAGCAGCGTCTCAAAGGCATCATAGACGGATGCGAGCGTCGAGACGTCGGAGAGGTCGTATTGCGCGTCGATGCTCGGCGGCATGTCGACGGCGGCAACCATGCGTGAGGCATCCTGGCGCCTCAGGATGATCGCCTTGGTGCCGGTCGCCATCAGCGCCTCTTCCTGCACGGGGCGCGGCAGCTCGTGATCCGGCAGGCCCTCGATGACGACGCTCGCGGCGGCAGCCGTATTCAGGCGGTCGCGCAGCCATTGAAGACGCATGTTGGCGACCGACGGCACGAAGATCAGCACTTCCGCGATCAGGACGAAGATGGCCGTGACCAGGAGGAGCCGCCCCGACAGACCGGACAGAAAGCCGACCGCCGGCACCGGCTTCTCGGTCAAGGACGGTGTCCCGTCTCTGTCCACCATGTTTCAACTCCCAGGCAGGCCGCGGCGCGGCAAACGCATCGTGACCGAAGGTCGACGACGTATTTCAGCCAATCATAGGAGATTGCGGCAAATTTTCCAACGTTGCCGCGGAAACGACAAAAACGCGGCGATCCTGCGATCGCCGCGTTGAAAGGCTGAATCCGGCTACGAAATGCCGCAGCGCTCCCGAACGCGCCGGGAATGACCGATCAGAACTCCTCCCAGTTCTCCTGTGCGACCGCTGCCGCTGCGCCGCCGCGATTGCCACCGAAGGCGCGGGCGACATTGCCCATCATGCGGCGGGCGGGCGATTCGACCGGTCGGGTCTCGGCGCGCACGGCCGCCACACGCTGCACGGCATCCCCCGTGCGGAAGCGGGCAACGAGGTCGGCCAGGCTGTCGGCTTCGCCCTTCAGCTTGTGCGTCGCAGCCGAGGTTTCCTCGACCATTGCGGCATTGTGCTGAGTGACCTGATCCATCTGGTTGATGGCGGTGCTGATTTCCTGGAGGCCCGTCGCCTGCTCGCGGGCGGCGGTGGCGATCGCGTGGATGCGGTCGTTGATGGTGACGACGCGGCTTTCGATATCTGAGAGGGCCGCCCCCGTCTCCTGCACATACCTGACGCCAACGGACACTTCGTCGCCCGACTTGGTGATGAGGCCCTTGATGTCCTTGGCGGCGCTGGCGGCACGTTGGGCAAGCTCGCGCACTTCCTGCGCGACGACGGCGAAGCCCTTGCCCGCCTCGCCGGCACGCGCAGCTTCGACGCCGGCATTCAGCGCGAGAAGGTTGGTCTGGAAGGCGATCTCGTCGATGACGGAAATGATCTGGCTGATCTCGTTCGAGGCCTGCTCGATGCGGCTCATCGCGCCGATGGCATTGCGCACGATATCGCCCGACTGCTTGGCGCTCTGCGTCGCCTCGCCAACCATCGATGTCGCCTCGTTCGCCCGTTCCGTCGAATTCTTGACGGCAGCAGTGATCTCTTCGAGGGCAGCGGAGGTTTCCTCGAGCGCGGCGGCCTGCTGCTCGGTGCGCTTGGAAAGATCGTCGGAAGCCGTGCGCAGCTCGCCGGAATTGGCGTTGATCGCATCCGTCGAGGCACGCACCTCGCGCATGGTGCGCTGCAGGGTGGCCAGCGTGGCGTTGACGTTCTGCTGCAACTCGGCAAAGGCGCCGCGGAAGGAACCGTCCATGGTCTGCGTCAGGTCGCCCTCGGCAAGCGCGCCGATGACGCGGCGGGTTTCGGCAATCCCCTCCTCCACGCCGGCGACCAGCTCGTTGACGCTGCGGGCAAAGCGGTTGAGGTCGTCGTTCTGGTAGTCCTTGCTGATGCGCGAGGAGAAATCGCCCGCCGCTGCGGCATGCACGACGGTGGCGATCGAGGACTGCAGGTCGGCGCTCTTCTCGCGCAGGATCTCTTCCTGGGCGTTGAGGTCGCGCACGGTGATGGCGTTCTGGCGGAAGATGGCGACGGCTGCGGCCATTTCGCCGATCTCGTCCTTGCGGCCGGCATAGGGCACTTCCGTGTCGAGATCGCCGCCGGCAAGGCGGTTCATCGTCTCCGTCACCTTCTGGATCGGACGGCTGAGTTCGTTGGTCGCGATATAGAAGGCAACACCGCCACCGAGAGCAAGGCCGACGCCGACAGTGCCGAGCACCAGAGTCAGCATGAGAGTTTCAAAGGCAGCGATCTCAGCCTTGATGGCGGTGAGGTTCTCGTTGTCCGTCTGGACGACGGCGTCGATCTCCTTCTGGAAGGCCTTGCGGTTCGCACGGTTGAGCTCGTTGTTGCCCTGTTCGTTGGCCGCGACGATCGAGACCGTTGTGCCGAGGCTCGCCGTTTCCATGCGGAAGGTGCGGAATTCGGCTGCACGCGCCACGACGGCGTCAAAGGCGGCCTTCTGCGTCTCCGGCACGATCGGGCGCCATTCGTTCAGCGTCTTGTCGATGCCGTCGAGTTCCTTGGCGATGCCTTCGGCAAATTTCTTGGCGCCGTCGGTGTCCTTGGAGGCATAGATGCCGCGAGCTTCCATGACGACGGCAGTGACCTGCCGGTTCAGGTGCTCGCCGAGGAAGGCGCGGTCTGCGGCATTCTCGTATTCATGGAGCTTGTTGCTGTATTCCGAGACCACATGGACGGCAATGCCGCCGATGAGGACGGAGATGAGGCCCATCAAGCCCACAATGAGATAGATCTTGCCGCGTATCTTCACGTTCGCACTCCAAAGAACGGTGGGTGGCAAGAGGGCACGACCCACCTCACCTTCGCGAAGGACGGTAAACGCTAAAGGTTAATTAGACTTTGATACAACCGCCCCAATATTGAGCGTATTCACAACTGCTAATGCATTGATGCGAGAGAGGAAACCGGGAAATCCGGGGGGAATTACCTCACGTAACGTGACAAAAACATGACAAAGCACAATTTACATGCAACTTTTGAGTGCTATTCCGTTAACGATTGTGACAGCCGCGCGCACCAGCGACTGCGCAATTGACTTTCGACCGTTTTTGCCCCTATAAGCCGCGCACGTCCGGAAAGCATGGCTTCCCGCGAGGGCAATTCTATGCCGGACTTCAACGCTCCTTGCGTAACGCAAACCCAAGAAGGGCCGCACACCGCGGTATTAAATAAATGTCGAAGCGTACCTACCAACCCTCCAAGCTTGTTCGCAAGCGTCGTCACGGTTTCCGCGCCCGCATGGCAACGAAGGGCGGCCGCAAGGTCCTGTCCGCACGTCGCGCCCGCGGCCGCGCACGTCTCTCGGCCTAAGGCCGTGCCTGCCCGAACAGAGGCGACGGGCATATGACGAAAACTGTTGAGAAATCTGCTGTCGGGCGGCTGAAAAGCCGTCCGCAGTTTCTTTTTGTGCGCGAGGGCGAGAAACGCAAGGGACCACTGTTCCTTCTCGAAGTGCGCGACCGGCAGATGCCGGACGAAGCGCCCCGCGTCGGCTTCACCGTCACCAAGAAGCACGGCAACGCCGTGGAACGCAATCGCATGCGCCGGCGCCTGAAAGAGGCGGTGCGGCTATCGGCCGGGTTTGCAATGGAGCCCGGACACGACTATGTGGTTGTCGCCAGACGGGACGTGTTGAGCGCACCCTTCAAAACCCTTGAAGCCCGTCTGAACGACAGGATCGCGACGGTCAAGAAACAGAAGCAGCAGCAGCGCCCTGCTGCTCCCGGGAAAGAGTGATGGAAAAAAACCGCAATTACTTCGTGGCGATCGCGCTGTCCGTGCTGATCCTCGTTGCCTGGCAGTTCCTTTATGTGAACCCCAAGCTGGAGAAGGACCGCGCCGCGCTCGAGGCGCAGCAGGCCGCCCAGAGCCAGCAGACCACCACCTCCGGCGGCACGACGACCGCGACCGGCACAAGCGGCACGCTGCCCGGCGGCACGGCAGCCACCACCGCGACCGAGACGCGCGAGACGGCACTGGCCCGATCCGCCCGCGTCGTGATCGACACGCCCTCGCTTTCCGGCTCCATCAGCCTGACGGGCGCCCGCTTCGACGACCTGAAGCTGAAGGATTTCCACGAGACCGTCGACAAGACGAGCCCGATCATCACGCTGCTCAGCCCCGCCGAGACCGAACACGGCTACTTTGCCGAGATCGGCTATGTCGGCAGCGAGGCGACCGGCCAGGTCCCGGGCCCGCAGACCGTCTGGACGCAGGACGGCACCGGGAAGCTGACGCAGACCACCCCGGTCAAGCTCACCTATACCAACGACAAGAACGTCACCTTCACCCGCACCATCTCGGTCGATGAACACTACATGTTCACGATCTCGGACAGCATCGAGAACCGGACGGATGCGGCAATCGCGCTTTCGCCCTACGGCCGCTCGACGCGCTTCTTCAAGCCGACGGACCCGTCCGTCTACGTGCTGCACGAAGGCTTTATCGGCGTGCTCGGCGAACTCGGCCTGCATGAGGTGAAGTACACCGAGACCGAGGACGACACGACCGTTTCGCCCGGCAAGGCGACCGGCGGCTGGCTCGGCATCACGGACAAGTACTGGGCGACCGCGCTCGTGCCGCCGCAGACGACGCCCTACGAGACGCGCTTCTCCTATTTCAAGGACGGCCGTCCGCGCTACCAGGCGGATTATCGCCAGGACGACATCTCGATTGCGCCGGGCCAGTCCGTCGAAGTCAAGAACCTGTTCTTCGGCGGCGCCAAGGAAGTGCCGATCATCGACCAGTACGAGACGTCCTACTCCATTCCGCAATTCGACCTGATGATCGACTGGGGCTGGTTCTGGTTCTTCACCAAGCCGATGTTCCAGCTGATGGACTTCTTCTTCCGCTACTTCGGCAATTTCGGCATCGCGATTCTCATCACGACGATCGTCGTCAAGGGCCTGTTCTTCCCGCTTGCCAACAAGCAGTACGCCTCCATGGCGAACATGAAGAAGATGCAGCCGAAGATGGAGGAGCTGAAGGCCAAGCACGGCGACGACCGCATGGCGCTGCAGCAGGCGATGATGCAGCTCTACAAGGAGGAGAAGATCAATCCGCTCGCGGGTTGCTGGCCGATCCTCCTGCAGATCCCGGTGTTCTTTGCGCTTTACAAGGTGATCTACGTCACCATCGAAATGCGCCATGCACCGTTCTTCGGCTGGATCCAGGATCTTTCCGCGCCGGATCCGACGTCGCTGTTCAACCTGTTCGGCCTTCTGCCCTACGACGTGCCGCACTTCCTGATGATCGGCGTCTGGCCCATCATCATGGGCATCACGATGTTCCTGCAGATGCGCATGAACCCGACGCCGCCCGACCCGACCCAGGCGATGATCTTCACCTGGATGCCGCTGATCTTCACTTTCATGCTGGCAACCTTCCCGGCCGGCCTCGTCATCTACTGGGCCTGGAACAACACGCTCTCGATCATCCAGCAGGCGATCATCATGAAGCGCCAGGGCGTGAAGATCGAGCTCTTCGACAATCTCAAGGGATTGTTCGGAAAGAAGGCCGGATCGTCCTGACGGCCGAACAACGGAACTCCAGGAAACCCCGGCCCTCGCGCCGGGGTTTTCTTTTGCCGTTTTTTCTGCAAGGCCCGCTTGCGACATCGCCCCGTCGCTGGCATGGAAGCGGTGCGGGCGGATCCCTGTCATGCTCGCGACGATCCCTTTGTCCCGACACCGTTCCGAACGCAGAACCGCTTTCCGCCCTTTTGCCGGACTTGTCCTTGCGAGCGCATCATCATGTCTGCCTCCACGCTTCCGGTCACTCCCACGCTTCCGGACAGAAGGGGGCAAGGCTATGGCGCCGCCCTCGTGCTCGGCTCGGCCGTCGTCTGGAGCTTCGGCGGCACACTGGCGCGCTTTCTCGCCATTGAGGACGGCTGGACTGTCGTCTTCTGGCGCTCACTCTTTGCCGCCCTCTTCCTGCTCGGTTTCATGCTGCTGCGGGACGGCCCACGCGGCACCGTGCAACTGTTCCGGGGCATGGGCCTTGCCGGCATCGCGGTCGGCCTCTGCTTTGCCACCGCCTCCACGTCCTTCATCCTCGCGCTGGCCTATACGACCGTCGCCAATGTCGTGCTGATCCAGGCCGGCGTGCCGCTGATCGCGGCGCTGATGGCCTGGCTGCTGTTTCGCGAGAGGATCGCGGTCCACACCTGGGTCGCCATCGCGGCGGTGATCGGCGGCGTTGCCATCATGGTCTCGGAATCGCTCGGCGGCAGCGTTTCCATGATGGGCGATGCGCTCGCCCTGCTGATCGCCTTCGCCTTCGCCACCGCAACGATCATCACCCGGCGCTTTGCCCATGTGCGCATGACGCCCGCCGTCTTCTTCGGCACGCTCGTCGCCTGCGCGGTGGCGGCAAGCCAGGCTTCCGGCTTTGCCGTGAGCGGCCAGGAACTCGCCGTTCTCATCGTTTTTGGCGCGCTCAATTTCGGCCTCGGCCTTGCGCTCTTCGTCACCGGCGCCCGCCTGGTTCCCTCGGCGCTCGCCGCCCTGCTCGGCACGGCCGAGACGGTGCTGGCGCCGCTCTGGGTGGCGATCATCCACGGAGAAGTGCCCGGTGCGCGCACGATCGTCGGCGGCATCATCGTGCTGGCAGCACTCCTGTGTTATCTCGGCGTCGAACTCTGGCGGCAGCGGCGCGCTTGACTTTCGCAGCCAAAACCCGGAAGCCGGGGGCCGGACAACAAGGGCACGATTTATGACCGAGACGACGTCGCAGGACGACAAGCCGCTGTTCGGCAGGCCGTGGATCTTCATCCGCGGCGTGCCGGCGATGAAATTCCTGCCGCCCGAGGGGCCGCCGGAGATCGCTTTCGCCGGTCGCTCGAATGTCGGTAAATCCTCGCTGATCAACGCACTGGTCGGCCACAAGGGCTTGGCACGCACATCCAACACGCCCGGCCGAACGCAGGAACTCAACTACTTCGTCCCGGATGGCTTTTCCGGCGCGGAGGACGACCTGCCGCCGATGGCGCTCGTCGATATGCCCGGCTACGGCTATGCCCAGGCGCCGAAGGAACAGGTCGACGCCTGGACCAAGCTCGTCTTCGACTACCTGCGCGGTCGCTCGACGCTGAAGCGCGTCTATGTGCTGATCGACAGCCGCCACGGTATCAAGAAGAACGACGAGGAGGTTTTCGCCCTGCTTGACAAGGCGGCCGTCTCCTACCAGATCGTGCTGACCAAGACCGACAAGATCAAGGATGCCGGCGTGCCGCGCCTCGTTGAAGAAACGCTGCAGAAGATCGCCAAGCGTCCGGCCGCCTATCCCGAGGTGCTGGCCACCTCCTCGGAAAAGGGTCGCGGGCTGGACGAATTGCGCAGCGCCATCATCACGGCCATCACGCGATAAAAGAGCCGCCGGCAGAACCGGCGGCCCAGGGCTGACGAAGGCTGATCCGAGCCGAAAGAACGCGGGCCCGGATTTTCGAGGTCAGGCCTTCGGCAGCAGAACCTTGTCGATGACGTGGATGACGCCGTTCGACTGCTTGACGTCGGCGATGGTCACGGACGCCGTGCCGCCTGTCTCATCCGTCAACGTGATCTTGTCGCCGTCCATCTTGGCGGAAAGCATGCAACCGCCGACGGTCTTCACGGGGTGATTGCCGCCATCATCGGCGATCATCTTGCCGATTGCTTCCGACAGCGCATTTGCCGCCACCACATGGCAGGTCAACACCTTGACCAGCTGATCCTTGTTTTCCGGCTTCAGCAGCGTGTCGACCGTACCGGCCGGCAACGCCGCGAAGGCCTCGTTGGTCGGCGCGAAGACGGTGAAGGGGCCGGCACCCGACAGTGTCTCGACGAGCCCGGCGGCTTTCACGGCAGCCACCAGCGTCGTATGGTCCTTCGAATTGACGGCGTTTTCGACGATGGTCTTGTTGTCGTACATCGGCGCGCCGCCAACCATCGGGTTTTCCGCGCGAGCCGCAAAGGCACCAAGCGCGAAAACCGTGACGAGGGCAGCGGTGCGAAGCGTGAAACGGGTCATGGATAGGGTCCTTTTTTCCGGCCCCGCGGCATGCGGGTCCTCCCGGTTGTGATGCCCGAGGGGCGATCACTGGGAGCAACGGGCGCCTTGAAAAAAGAGTTTCAGGACAGGCGAACTTTCTTACAAACCATTGTCCGGAAAACGAAAAAGCCGCGAAACGCGCGGCCCTCTTCGTTTTCTTCGTTCCATCAATCGAAGCGGGCTGCACCTGATGCGATGACCGGACCAGTCACGCTACCGCTCATCGATCCGCCAAAGGGCTCGACGCTGACGGCAAGGACCGAACCCTGTACGATGCGGCTACGCATGACCGCCGGCACAGCCAGCTCACCTTCGCCGGTTTGCGGCAGGACGCCAAGCGAGACCGGCGATTTTCCGTCCTCAACGAGCCAAAGCTCCAGCGATTTTTCCTTTTCCTTTCCGGCTGCGACGGGCGTGACGCGCAACGCACCGTTCGCCTCGTCGTAGCGCGCAACGAGATTGATCGCAGCTCCCTCGCCGGCAAGATCAGCGACCAGCCGGCCGCCGCTCTGCGGGCGGGGCGCCAGAAGCGCGCTCATCGAGAAGGCAAGCCCGGCAGCAACGGCAAGCGAGGCGAGTGCAAGCGAACGCCAGAGGGCCAGCGAATTCCAGAAGCCGCCGGAGACCTTGCCGGAAAAGGCGGCGTCCGGCGGCGAGGTGCCAAGGATGCGCTGCTCGATGGCGGAGAAGGTGCGGGGCGGTGGTTGCAGCACCTCGTAATCGTCATTGAAGGTGGAGAGGTTTTCTTCCCAACGGTTCACCATGGCGGCGAACTGGCGATCCTCGGCAAGCCGCTCCTCCACCTTGCGGCGGTCTTCGGCGGAAAGCACCCCGAGCACGTATTCGCCCGCGATCACCTCGTCGCGGCGGGGGTCTCTCATGTCTTTGTCGGGCGCCGTCATCGGCTCATGCACTCTCTCAGTTTCAGAAGGCTTCGGCGAAGCCAGGTTCTCATCGTGTTCAGTGGCACATTGTGGATTTCGGCAAGCTCTTCATAGCTCAGACCCTCTATATAGGCACGCCGGACGGCCGATGCCCGTCCGGGCTCCAGCTCCTCCATGCATGTATCGATCCGACGGCCCTCCGACTGCAACACGACGGCCTCCTCCGGCGTCATGAGCGGGTCGGCAATATCATAGGCCTCATCGATGTCCGTTGCCACCGGTCTTCGCGCACGAATGACGTCAATGGCGTGGTTGCGTGCGATCGCGGCGAGCCAGGCCATCGGGTGCACATTGCCGGCCACGTAGCGATCGGCACGCTGCCAGATCTTGACATAGACCTCCTGCAACGCCTCCTCCGCTTCGCTCCTGTCGCGCAGGATACGGAGGCAGATGGCAAAAAGTTTCGGGGCACTCGCCTCGTAGAGCACGGCGAAGGCCTTGCGGTCCTTCAGTGAAACGCGGCCGATGAGGTAGGAGATGTCATTGCCGGTCACGCGCCGCTCCCTGCCTGTCGCGCCGCAACCCTAGTCTTTTTCCCCGACCATACGCAATCTCGTATCCAAATCATTCCATCGTCACGAAACATGCGTTAAACAGGCGCCCACCCGTTCCCAAGAGGCCGCCATGTCCCTATCCGAAAGCGAAACCCAAGCCCGCCTTCTCGCGCAAGCCCTGCCCTTCATGCAGCGCTACGAGAACAAGACCATCGTGGTGAAATATGGCGGCCACGCCATGGGCAATGCGGAACTGGGCAAGGCTTTCGCCAGCGACATCGCACTGCTCAAGCAGTCGGGCGTCAACCCGATCGTCGTGCATGGCGGCGGCCCGCAGATCGGCGCGATGCTGAGCAAGATGGGCATCGAATCGAAATTCGAAGGGGGCCTGCGCGTCACCGACCAGAAGACGGTCGAGATCGTCGAGATGGTGCTCGCCGGCTCGATCAACAAGGAGATCGTCGCGCTGATCAACCAGACCGGCGAATGGGCGATCGGCCTTTGCGGCAAGGATGGCAACATGGTCTTCGCCGAAAAGGCCAAGAAGACCGTCATCGATCCGGACAGCAATATCGAGCGTATTCTCGATCTCGGCTTCGTCGGCGAGGTGGTGGAGGTCGACCGGACCCTGATCGACCTGCTTGCGAAATCCGAGATGATCCCGGTCATCGCTCCCGTCGCGCCAGGCCGCGACGGCCATACCTACAACATCAATGCCGACACCTTCGCCGGCGCCATCGCGGGCGCACTGAACGCGACGCGCCTGCTCTTCCTGACGGACGTACCCGGCGTGCTCGACAAGAACGGCCAGCTCATCAAGGAACTTTCCGTGGCCGAAGCCCGCGCCCTCATCAAGGACGGCACGATTTCCGGCGGCATGATCCCGAAGGTAGAAACCTGTATCGACGCCATCAAGGCCGGCGTGCAGGGCGTCGTCATTCTGAACGGCAAGACCGCCCATTCCGTGCTGCTCGAAATCTTCACCGAGCATGGCGCCGGCACGCTCCTCGTGCCCTGATCCGGCTTCGGCGCTGCTTCAGCCGTAGGCGAGCAGCGCCAGCACCCCGACGACGATGAGCGCGCAACCGGCGATTTCCAGGCGGTTGATGCGCTCCTTGAAGATGAAGACGGTGGAGGCGAAGGTGAACAGCATCTCCACCTGCGCGAGCGCCTTCACGACGGCAGCCTGCTGCAACGTCATCGCCATGAACCAGCCGAACGAGGCGGTGGCGCCGACAAACCCGACGAGAAGCGCTGGGCGCCACGCGGCCGCGATGCGCGGCAGTTCGTTCCTCTCACGCAGCAGGATCCAGCCGAGCATCAGCACGGTCTGCAACACGATCACAAAGACCAGCGTATAGCTTGCCTGCATCATGTAGTCCGGCACCGGCAGTGTCGGTGCAAGCGCCAGCGAGGCAGAGCGGTAGGCGACGGCGGAGATGCCGAAGAACGTGCCCGACAACAGACCGATCGCAGCCGTCCGCGAAAAGACCGACGTCACGAGCGTGCGCAGCGACACCACGCTGCGGGCCACCGAGATGATCATCACGCCGGCAACGGAGATGGCGATGGCGACGAGTGTTCCGGCCGAAGCCCGTTCGCCGAGGAAGACCAGCGCGAAGACGGCCGCTTGCGCCGGCTCCGTGCGCGAATAGGCCGTCCCGACCGCGAAATTGCGGAACGAGAAGAGGTGGACGAGGAGGAAGGTCGCTGCGATCTGGCCGATCCCGCCGAGAACGGCCCAGAGGAAGAAGGCCGCACCCGGCACCGGCAGCGGCCTTGCCAGCACGACGGCGAGGATGCCCATGTAGAGGAGCGCAAAGGGCACGCCGAAGCCGAAGCGCACAAAAGTCGCACCCGTCGTCCCCATTCTGCCTTTGAGATGTTTCTGCATGGCGGAACGGACGTTCTGGAGGAAGGCCGCCGCGACTGTGATGAGAACCCAGATTTCCATATCCTGCCGCTAACACGCGGGCCTTGCCGAATCCATCACCGGATCCGAAAGGCATGGAAAATTCCATTTCCCTTGGCGCGGGCCCATGCCATAAGACGCCCATGAGCGATCTTCCGAACAAAGCCGATTTCAGCCATGTGCGTGACTGGGTCTTCGACCTCGACAACACGCTGTACCCGCATCATGTCGATCTCTTCGCCCAGATCGACAAGAACATGACGGCTTACGTCTCGGCCCTGCTCGGCCTGTCGCGTGAGGACGCGCGCACCCTGCAGAAGCAGTATTATTTCGATCATGGCACGACGCTGAAGGGCCTGATGATCCATCACGCCATCGATCCGGCGGACTTCCTCGAAAAGGCGCATGCGATCAATTACGACGTGCTGTCACCCGACCTGCCGCTCGGCGAGGCGATCCAGGCGCTGCCGGGCCGCAAGTTCATCTTCACGAACGGCAGCGTCAAGCATGCCGAGATGGCGGCAAGGGCCCTCGGTATCTTCCACCATTTCGACGACGTCTTCGATATCGTGGCTGCGGAGTACGTGCCGAAGCCGGCGGGCGCGACCTACGACAAGTTCATGGCGCTGCACCGGGTCGACACGAAACAGGCCGTGATGTTCGAGGATCTGCCGCGCAATCTCATCGTGCCGAAGACGCTCGGTATGAAGACCGTTCTGCTGACCCCGCGCGACGAGAACCATGAATTCGTCGATGCCTGGGAGAAGCGGACGGACGGCGACAAGCATATCGACTATGCGACGTCAAACCTGACGGCCTTCCTCAACGCGCTGCTCTAGGCAAGAGCCCGACATATTACCGACACGGAAAAAACCCTTTTCCGTCAAAAGCTTGAATTACCAATTTGTAACTGGTGCCGGCCTGCATTCCCCCTATCCTGCCTTCCCAAGGGACGCTGATGGATGGAAAGGAATGACCATGACCAAAAAGGAACTTCTTCTCGGCGCCGTCGCCGCCGGCCTTCTTCTTTCGGGCGCCGCCGCCCCCGCATTTGCCGCCAAGGGCGAGGGCTGGCACGGACCGCGCCATGCCGCGATGGTCGAGCGTCTCGACACCAACAAGGACGGCAAGGTCTCGCTCGACGAGTTCAAGGCCAACATCTCCGCCACTTTCAAGACCTTCGATGCCGACGGCAACGGCCAAGTGACGAAGGACGAGATCAAGACCCGCCACGACGCGTTCCGCGAGGCCCGCAAGGTCGTGCGCGATGCTGCCGATGCCGACAAGGACAAAGCCCGCGAGGCGCTGCGGGCTGCCGGTCCCTTCATGCTGCCCGGTGCCGGCCGCATGTTCGACCGCGCCGACACCGACAAGAACGGCACACTCTCCGAAGCCGAGGTGCTCGCCTCTGCCGAGACGATCTTCGAACGCCGCGACAGCAACAAGGACGGCGCGATCGACACGGCGGATGCTCGCCCCCACAAGGGTAAAAGCGGGGGCAAGGGCGGCGAGGAGCGTGCCGAGCGCATGCTGAAGCGCCTCGATGCCAACAGCGACGGCAAGGTCTCGCAGGACGAATTGCTACAGCGCGCCGCAGAAACCTTCCAGCGTTTCGACGCCGACAAGAACGGCGAGGTGACGAAGGCCGAGGTCTATGCCAAGCGCGAAGCCTTTCGTGATGCCCGCAAGGCCTACCGCGCCGTAAAGGCGACCGATGGGGAGGCCAAGGAAGCCGCGCTCAAGGCGCTGAGCGAAGCCCGGTTCGACCGCATGGGCGGCCGCATGTTCGAACGTGCCGATGCCGACAAGAACGGCGCGCTGACCAAGACGGAGATGGAAACCGCCGCAGCGGCGATGTTCAAGCAGCGCGACCGCAACGGCGACGGCTTCATCACCGCCGACGAGATGGGCAAGCGCCACAAGTAATCAGCCCGTCGGATACAAAACGCCCCGGTCGATGCCGGGGCGTTTCTGTCGGTGAAGCCACTCCCTCGCCTCGATACGGGGCGGGAAAGACAGAGGAGCAGCCTTGCGGCGTGTCAGCCTTGAGCGGCAGCCGCCTGCTCGGCTTCCAGATTCTCGTAAAACTTCACGATGATGTCCCAGGCCTCGTCGGCCGTCTCGACGAACTGCATCAGCTCCACATCACCCGGCGCGATCGTGCCAAAGGCCGCGAGCGCTTCGAAATCGATGATCTTGTGCCAGAACGCCTTGCCGAACAGGATGAGCGGCACCAGCGCCATGCGGCCCGTCTGCATCAGCGTCACCGTCTCGAACAGTTCGTCCAGCGTGCCGAAGCCGCCCGGAAACACCGTCACGGCCTTGGCGCGCAGCAGGAAGTGCATCTTGCGGATCGCGAAATAGTGGAAGTTGAAGCTGAGCTCCGGCGTGACATAGGGGTTCGGCGCCTGCTCGTGCGGCAGCACGATGTTGAGGCCGATCGACGGCGCGCCGATATCGGCCGCCCCGCGATTGCCCGCCTCCATGACGCCTGGGCCACCACCGGTGACGACGACGTACTCCTTGAAGTCGAGCTCGGCCGATTTTTCCGAGCACATGCGCGCAAACTTGCGCGCCTCCTCGTAATAGACCGAAGCGGCTTCGAGGTTGATACGCTGGGTCTCGTTGCGCGCTGCCCAAGCCTCCTGGCCGGGCGCGGGAATGCGCGCGCCGCCGAACATCACGACCGTCGACTTGATGCCGCGTTCGGCAAGCATCATCTCGACCTTCAGAAGTTCCAGCTGGAGGCGGACCGGGCGTAGCTCCTCGCGGCAGAGGAAATCGTCATCCACATAGGCAAGCCGATAGGCCGGATGGGCCGACTGCGGCGTCTGCGGCACCACCGCGGCGCGGTGCTTGTCCTGCGCGCTGTCGGCCAACGGATCCCACACGCCATCCTTGCGACGCAGATTCTTCTTCTTCAGTCTCGCCATGTCACTTTCCTGCTTGCTGGCCTGCTTTCCGGCCCCACGGGATTACCATTGCGCCCGTGCGACAGTATCTGCCGGAAAGGGGCTTCATCTTTTCCGGCACTTGCTCTAGAGCATTTTGCAGATCGATGAAATCAACCTTCCGGCATCCCGACAATCGAAAATAAGCCTCGAAGTTTAAGGAATTCCGATGAGCCTGTCCGACCTCGCCACCCTTTCCGCCACCATCGAGCGCGCCTTCGAGGAACGCGACGGCATCAACACCGGCACGCGCGGTGAAGTGCGCGATGCCGTGGAGACGTCCCTCAACCTTCTCGACGCCGGCAAGGTGCGCGTTGCCCAGCGCAGCGAGGATGGCACCTGGACCGTCAACCAGTGGCTCAAGAAGGCCGTTCTGCTCTCCTTCCGCCTCAACCCGATGGAGATCGTCAAGGGTGGCCCGGGCGATTCGTCCTGGTGGGACAAGGTGCCCTCCAAGTTCGACGGCTGGAGCGTCAACGAATTCGAGAAGGCCGGCTTCCGTGCCGTGCCGAACTGCGTGGTGCGCCGCTCGGCCTATATCGCGCCGAACGCCATCCTGATGCCTTCCTTCGTCAATCTCGGCGCCTATGTCGGCGAGGGCACGATGGTCGATACCTGGGCGACGGTGGGCTCCTGCGCGCAGATCGGCAAGCACGTGCACCTCTCGGGCGGCGTCGGCATCGGCGGCGTTCTGGAGCCGATGCAGGCCGGCCCGACGATCATCGAGGACAATTGCTTCATCGGCGCCCGTTCGGAAGTCGTCGAGGGCTGCATCGTGCGCGAGGGCTCCGTGCTCGGCATGGGCGTCTTCATCGGCAAGTCGACCAAGATCGTCGACCGCGCGACGGGCGAAGTGACCTATGGCGAGGTGCCGCCCTATTCCGTCGTCGTCGCCGGTTCCATGCCGTCAGACAAGACCATGCCGAACGGCCTGCCCGCGCCAAGCCTCTACTGCGCCGTCATCGTCAAGCGTGTCGATGCGCAGACCCGCTCGAAGACCGGCATCAACGAACTGCTCCGGGACTAAGTCATGGCGGTCGTGGAAGAGCAGAGGCCGAGCCTCGCCTGGCTCTTCTTCGGCTGGTCCGGCCGGGTCAGCCGGGGGCCCTTCGCGCTCGGCTGGGCGTTCTGGCTCATGCTGCTTTCGGCGGCGCTCGCCCGCATCATCATCGTGCCGAAGGAGGATCCGTCTTTCCTCCTCTGGTCCTTCGTCTTTGTCGGTATGGCGCTCGTCTCCACGGTCTCCTCCGTTCTCCTGACGGTCAAGCGGCTGCACGACATGAACCTGCCGCTGCCGCTGATCATCTGCCTGTTCATCCCGGCCATCTCCTTCTTCGCGCTCTTCGCCTTCATGGTCTGGCCGGGAACGAACGGGCCGAACGACTATGGCAGCCTGCCCAATCGGCCGAAAGACTGACAGGCCCTCTTCTGGCGCGCGTGACAGCGCACGGGCGATCGGCTAAATCTCGATTCTCACTCCTCCCTTTCGTGCCGTGACCGCATGTCCATGACCCCCGCCGATCCGATCGCCAATCTCGCAACGCTCATCCGCTGTCCCTCCGTCACCCCTGCCGAAGGCGGAGCGCTGTCGGCGCTCGCCGCCATGCTGGAGCCGCTCGGCTTCACGGTGGAGCGCATGACGGCGCGCGAGCCCGGCATGCCCGACATCGAGAACCTCTATGCCCGCATCGGCACCGAGGAACCGCACCTGATGTTCGCCGGCCACACGGATGTCGTACCCGTCGGCAACGCGGCGGCCTGGACGCATGCGCCCTTCGGCGCCGAGATCGCCGACGGCGAGATGTTCGGCCGCGGTGCGGTGGACATGAAGGGCGGCATCGCCTGCTTCGTCGCCGCCGTCGCGCGCCAGATCGCAAAGAACGGCCCGCCGAAGGGTTCGCTCTCCTTCCTCATCACCGGTGACGAGGAAGGCCCGGCCGTCAACGGCACGATCAAGCTGCTGCAATGGGCCGCAGAGCGTGGCGAACGCTGGGATGCCTGCCTCGTCGGCGAGCCGACGAATCCGGACCAGCTCGGCGACATGATCAAGATCGGCCGGCGTGGCTCCGTCTCCGGCACGATCACGGTGCATGGCGTGCAGGGCCATGCCGCCTATCCGCATCTTGCCGACAACGCCGTGCGCGGCGTGATCGCGCTCACCGACGCCCTGATGCACCCGCCCTTCGACGCCGGAACGGAGAACTTCCAGCCGTCGAACCTCGAGGTGACGACGATCGACGTCGGCAACCCCGCGACCAATGTCGTACCGGCACAGGCGATCGCCCGCTTCAACATCCGCTTCAACGACAGCTGGACAGCCGAGACCGTGATGGCCGAGATCGTGCGCCGGCTCGATGCCGCAGCGCGCGACGAAAGGCTGCGGCCGGGCCGCCCGCCACTCCGCTACGACATCGCCTGGGCCGAACGCCCGAGCCACGTCTTCCTCACCCGCAACGACCGGCTGATCGCCTCGCTGTCGGGTGCCGTAGAGACCGTGGTCGGCCGTGCGCCGAAACTGTCGACGACGGGGGGCACCTCCGATGCCCGCTTCATCAAGGACTATTGCCCGGTCGTGGAGTTCGGCCTCGTCGGACAGACCATGCACATGGTCGACGAGCGCGTGGCCGTCGCCGATCTCGAGACACTGACCGTGATCTACGAGACCTTCATCCAGCGCTGGTTCGGCGATGCCCAGGCTTGACGAGGTCCTGTATTATCTCACCGGCGTCTTCCTGCTCGTGCGGCAGAAGCAGGAAGGCTTCGGCTGGCTGGACCTGACAGTGCGCGGGCTTGCCCGTTCCTTCTGGGCCTTCGCCTGGTGCCTTCCCGCCTTTGCCGTCATCTGGGCATCCTGGCGGCTCTATTTTCTCGGCAGCATGCCGGCGGGAACACCTGCCGGCCTCCCCTTCTTCGTCAAGCTCCTGGTGATCGACGTGGCGGGCTGGCTGCTGCCGCTGGTGCTGCTTCTGGCGCTTGCGCGCCCGCTCGGCTACGGCAGGCATCTGGCAACCGTCGTGACGGCGAGCAACTGGATCGCCGTGCCCTTCGCCTATGCGGCGGCGATCCCCTTCGCGCTGACGCTGGTTCTGCCGGGGAGCGCGCCCTTTGCCGGCCTGCTGCTCTATGCGGTCTTCGGCGCCAGCGTCGTGCTGCAATTCCGCCTCGTCTGGATGTGTGTCGGCAAGCAGACGCTGCTCGCCTCCGCCATCACGGCGATCTACGTGCTGCCGCCGATGATTGCCGGGCAGCAATTGCAACAGGCTCTCGGCACGCTGCCGGGCTGACCGGCATTCCTGCGTCCGGAAACGGTTAGTAGTCGACGGCCATGAAGTAGAGCCCGTCCGGCGGCGCAACGGGGCCGCAGGCCTTGCGGTCGCGTGCCTCAAGCGCGCTGCGCACATCCTCCGGCGTCCACTTGCCCTCCCCCGCCAGCTTCAGCGTGCCGGCGAAGGAGCGGATCTGGTTGTGCAGGAAGCTCTGCGCCGAAACGCGCATCTCGATCAGGTCGCCGCTGCGCGTCACGTCCAGCCGGTCGATGGTGCGCACCGGGCTGTTCGCCTGGCATTGGGCAGCCCGGAAGGTCGTGAAATCATGCCTGCCGACCAGCAACTGCCCGGCGGCATGCATCATCTGGTGGTCGAGCGTCCTGGTGACAAACCATGCCCGGTTCGCCTCCAGCGCCAACGGCGCCGGGCGTGAGATGATGCGATAGAGATAGTGCCGCTTCACCGCCGAGAAGCGGGCGTCGAAATCATCGGGCACCTCAGCGGCATCGAGGATCACGACCCGCTCGCGGGCCATGCCGAGATGGGCGTTGAGCGCGTTGCGCAGCGTGTGGTCCTTCCACACCCGTGAAAGATCCGCATGGGCCACCTGTCCCATGGCATGCACGCCGGAATCCGTGCGCCCCGCGCCGCGGATCGAGACGGTCTCGCCCGTCAGCGACAGGATGGCCGCCTCGATGGCCCCCTGCACGGAGTGCCCGTTGTCCTGCCTCTGCCAGCCGACATAGGGCGTGCCATCATACTCGATGCGGAGGCGGTAGCGCGGCATCAGCCGATGACCTGGCCGGCCGCGACCGGCGTGCCGCGAAGGAAATCCGCTGCGTCGAGCGGCTTGCCGCCCGCCTTCTGCAGGCGCACGAGCCGCACGGCTTCGCCATCACCGCAGGCGACCGTGAGCCGGTCGTCGAGAACCGTGCCGGCAGCCTTCGCCGTGGTTTCACTCGCCCGCGCACTCGCCAGCACCTTCACCCGCTCCGGCTTGCCGCCGACCGGCAGCTCGAACCAGGCGCCGGGGAAGGGCGAGAGACCGCGGATATGGTTGTGCACATCGCCAGCCGGGCGGGAAAAATCGATGCGGGTCTCGGCCTTGTCGATCTTGGCGGCGTAGAGCACGCCCGTCTCGGCTTGCGGGGTCAACGGCAGGTCGCCGGCCTCCAGCTTTGCCATGGCCTCCGTCATCAGGGCGCCACCTGCCTGCATCAGGGCGTCATGCAGCTCGCCGGCCGTCATGCCGTCGCCGATCGCCACCCGACGGGTGAGCGCGACCGGGCCGGTATCAAGCCCCTTTTCCATCTGCATGACCATCATGCCGGTTTCCGCATCACCCGCCATGATCGCCCGCTGGATGGGCGCCGCGCCGCGCCAGCGGGGCAGCAGCGAGGCATGGCCGTTGTAACAGCCGAGCCGGGTACCGGTCAGGATCGCCTCCGGCAGCAGGAGACCATAGGCGACGACGACGGCGACGTCCGCCTTCAGCGCGTGAAAGGCCGCGCGATCGGCCTCCTCGCGGAAATTAAGCGGCGTGAAGACCGGAAGCCCAAGCTTTTCCGCCGCCTGGTGCACCGGCGACTTCACCAGTTCGAGGCCACGGCGGCCGGCCGGGCGGGGCGGCTGCGAATAGACGGCGACGATCTCGTGGCCGGCTTTCACCAACGCCTCCAGCGTCGGCACGGAGAAATCCGGCGTGCCCATGAAGATGATGCGAAGGGCCATCGGTCAGCCTCCATGAAAGCAATACCGGCAAAGGCGCGAAGCGTTTTGCCTCCGGCATTGCGGGAAAACGGAAACCTGGGCGGTTGTCGCCTCAGAGCGCCTTGCTGCCGCGCAGCTTCGCCGCCTTGGTGAATTTGCGGATCACCATCTCGCGCTTCAGCTTCGAAATATGGTCGATGAACAGCACGCCGTTGAGGTGATCGATCTCGTGCTGAAGACAGGTCGCCAGCAGCCCGTCGGCCTCCGTCAGCTGCTCCTTGCCGTCCCGGTCGAGGTGCTTGACGGTGATGACGGCAGGACGCTCGACCTCGGCATAATAGTCCGGGATCGACAGGCAACCCTCCTCGTAGACCGAGCGGGTATCCGAAGCGGAGACGACTTCCGGATTGATGAAGACGAGTGGCTTCTTGTCCTCGCCCTCCTTCGAGACGTCGAGCACCAGCATGCGGCGCGCCACACCGATCTGGATGGCGGCAAGGCCGATGCCCGGCGCATCGTACATGGTTTCCAGCATGTCGTCGGCGAGCTTCTTCACCTCGCTGTCGATGGTCTCGATGGGCTTCGAAACCTGGCGGAGGATCGGATCGGGAAGGATAATCAGCGGCTTGATGGTCATGCGCCTCCTTAGCGCGGTTTTTTGACGCTTTCAATCGGCTTCGACTGCCGCCGGCGCTGCAGTGCGCGCATCTCTGTTCACGTTATGATCTGGTTTCCGCCGCAATTCGTGTTATGGTCGCGGCATGATCGATCCGACCTTTGACATGTTGCTTGCCTCCTTCCTCACTCGACTTGGCGGCCCCGGCCCGGCGCTCATGCTGCTCGCAGCCGCGCTGATCGCCGTTTTCGGCCTCCTTTCGGCCCGCCGCAGTCAGGCGCGCCAGCGCGAGGCTGCGGGCATGGCGGAGTTGCACTTTGCCGAACTCCTGAAAGCGCAGACGGAAATGCAGGGACGCGTCGCCGCCATGGCCGAGGTCTTCGGCTCCAAGCAGTCGGAAACAAACCAGGCGATCAATGCCAGGCTCGACGGCCTGACGCAGCGGCTCGGCCAGTCGATCTCAGAACAGACCCGCTCGACGCACGAAAACCTGCGCCGCCTGCAGGAACGGCTTGCCGTCATCGACAATGCGCAGAGCAACATCCAGTCCCTGGCGAAAGACGTGGTCGGCCTCCAGGCGATCCTGTCGAACAAGCAGACGCGCGGCGCCTTCGGCCAGTCGCGCATGGAGACAATCATCGCCGATGCCATGCCATCGGGCGCCTACCAGTTCCAGGCGCAGCTTTCCAACGGCGTCAGACCGGATTGTACGATCCGCATGCCGAACGGCCAGCCGCCCCTCGTCATCGATGCAAAATTTCCGCTCGAGGCATGGAATGCCCTGTCGGACGGACGTTCTCCCGAGGCCGCCAAGCTCGCCGCGCAACAATTCCGCCGCGACATGGAGACCCATATCCGCGATATCGCCGAAAAGTACCTGCTGGCCGGCGAGACGCAGGACACCGCCTTCCTCTTCGTGCCCTCGGAATCGATCTTCGCCAGCATCCACGAGAATTTCGAGGCTATCGTGCAGCGGGCACACCGGGCACGCATCGTCATCGTCTCGCCATCGCTGCTGATGCTCTCCGTGCAGGTATTGCAGGCGCTTCTGAAGGATCAGCGCATGCGCGAGCAGGCCCATGTCATCCAGGGCGAGGTCGCCAGGCTGATGGACGATTTGACGCGGCTCGACGACCGGGTGCGCAAGCTTTCCGGTCATTTCACCGCAGCCCAGAAGGATGTAGACCTCATCCTGACCTCGACAGAGAAGCTCACGCGGCGCGGCGCGCGCATCGGGGACATGGATTTCGAGGCAACCGCACCGCTTTCTCCACCGGCGGAGGCGGCTGTCGAGACCCGAACTGGACAGCTTCGCCTGAGGGTGGTTGACGAAGACTGACCGCCTCGGGCAGTGTCCGGCGGAAACCATAAGGGGCACCTCTCATGATCACCGTCTTCGGCTCCATCAACATGGACCTCATCGCCACGCCAGAACGCCTGCCGAAGCCGGGTGAGACGGTGATGGGCAGCAGCTTCACCACCGCCGCTGGCGGCAAGGGCGCCAACCAGGCGCTCGCCGCCCGTCGCGCCGGCGCGATCGTACGCATGGCCGGCGCCGTCGGCGACGATCGGCTCGGCAGCCAGGCGCTGGCCCTGCTCGCCGACGCCGCCGTGGACCTCAACGGCGTACGCTCCGCCGCCGAGGCGACCGGCACGGCCCATATCCTTGTGGACGACGAGGGTGAGAACGTCATCGTCGTCGTACCGGGCGCCAACGGCACCGTCAGCGAGGAGGACGCCAAGCGCACCGTCGGCGGCATGACGCGTGGCGACTATCTGATGCTGCAGTTCGAAATTCCCAATGCCGCCATCGAAGCCGCGCTCGTCAGCGCCAAGCAGAAGGGCGCCATCTCGGTCGTCAACATCGCGCCGTTCAGCGCCGATGCCCGCCGCCTCGGCGCGATGGCCGATATCCTCGTCGCCAATGAAACGGAATTCGACCTCTTCGTCGGCAAGGGCGAGCTCTCCGACGAGGCGCGCGAGACGACGATGCGCGCACTGCATGCCGACAGCGGCCAGACGATCATCGTCACGCTTGGCGCCGATGGCGTCGTCGCGATCCGCAAGAACGAGATCTTCCGCGCCGCCGGCCTCAAGATCGAGCCTATCGATACGGTGGGGGCGGGCGATACGTTCTGCGGCTATCTTGCCGCCTCGCTCGATGCCGGCCTCGGCTTCAAGGAGGCGCTGCGCCGTGCAGCCGTCGCCGGATCGCTCGCCTGCCTGAAGCCCGGCGCCCAGCCCTCCATCCCCTTCGCTCCCGCCGTCGACGCCGAAATCTGACGTCGATGCGGCGGCTCCGCCTGCCGGATTTCGCAATTGGCACATCGGGCGTCGCATTGGCTGCGGCGCCTGAAAAATCAGCTGGTTGCGCCGAGAAGTGGTGGCGATATTTGGCTATTTATTAATATTTTATAGGTTACTGAAGTCCTCAGGCGCGGCCCTTCCGGTCGGCTGCCGTCGGCGCTGGTCGCGCGCCCCGACCTCCATGATGGAGACCCCCTGCAAACGAATGTGCTCCTCCGCGGTGCCGCCGCGGACGTCTCTCATCGTGAGGATTTTATGTTCAAGTTCCAGGCCAAGTCGCTCGCGACGAAGCTCATCGCGGTTACCGGCGGCACGATCGCCCTGGTGATGCTCGCCTCCAATACCGTACTCATCGGCCAGACGCAGAGCCGCGTCGCCGATCTCGTCTATTCCGAAGCCGACACCGAGGCGAAGGCGATCGCCGCCGACATCGCGACCGATATCGGCCAGCTGGCCAGCGCCGCGCGCTCCATGGCGGGCGTGATCGAGCAAGGCCAGGCCGGCGGGCATTTCGACCGCAAGGAAGTGGTCGACCTCATCAAGGCGAATGCGGAAAAGAACAGTTTCGCGCTCGGCAGCTGGTTTGCGGAAGAGCCGAACGCCTTCGACGGCAAATCGCGCGAGACGGCCGAGCAGCTGGAAACCGGCACGTTCAAGGACGGCTCGTTCAACCCCTACTGGACGAAGCGCAAGGACGGCTCCATCGCGCTTTCCACCTTCGAATCCGACTACAAGGCCGAGTGGTATTCGCTGGCTGCCGGCAGCGGCAAGGGTGCGATGAGCCAGCCCTACAAGGAAAGCTCGACCGGCGAAGGCTTCACCATGGCCTCCATCGCCTTTCCGGTCGCTCCGGGCGGTAAGCTGATCGGCGTCACCGGCGTCGATGTCTCGCTGAAGACGCTCAACGAAAAACTCAGCCAGCTGAAGCCCTTCGGTGAGGGCCGCGTCATGCTGCTGTCGCAGACCGGCAAGTGGATCGTTGCGCCGAACGCCGACCTCCTGATGACGGATTATGACGGCCAGGGTGCCGAGATCGTCAAGGAAGCCCTTGCCACAGGCAAGACTGGCCGCATCGAGAACCTCTCCTTCGACGAGCTGGCCGCCTTCGACCGCGTCGTCTACCCCTTTGCGCTGCCGGACATCAACACGTCCTGGATCGTGCTGGTCGACGTGCCGCGCGCAGCAATCGCCGCACCGATCAACGACCAGACCCGCATGATGATCCTCGGTGGCCTGATCGTTCTCGGCGCCGTGCTTGCCGGCCTCTACACCGCCATTCGCGTCTTCGTACAGAAGCCGCTTGCCGGCCTCGTTTCCGGCGTGGCAACGCTCAGCAGCGGCGTCTATACCCAGCCGATCGCCGGCCAGGAGCGCTCGGACGAAACCGGCTCGGTCGCCAAGGCTCTGGAAGGGTTCCGCCACCAGCTTGCAGACACCAAGCGCCTGGAAGCCGAAGCCGACAACCAGCGCCAGCTGACCGAGACCGAGCGCAACCGATCGGAAGCCGAGCGCGCCGAATCGAGTGCCCTCCAGCGCGACATCGTCGCCCGCCTCGGCGACGGCCTTGCCCAGCTTTCCTCCGGCAACCTGACCTTCCGCCTCTCCGGTGATTTCCCGGGCGAATACGGCAAGCTCAAGAACGATTTCAACTCGGCGATCGCCAGCCTCGAGGAAACGATCCAGACGGTCAATGCCTCGGTCGGTAACATCGGCGGTGGCACCGGCGAGATTTCCAAGGGCGCGGCCGATCTCTCGCACCGCACCGAACAGCAGGCGGCAAGCCTGGAAGAGACGGCGGCCGCCCTCGACCAGATCACCTCGCAGGTCAACTCCAGCGCGGACAATGCCCGCGTCGCTGCCAAATCGGTGGAAACGGCCAGCAACGACGCCAGCAAGTCCGGCGAAGTGGTGCAGAAGGCGATCGACGCCATGCGCGGCATCGAGCACTCCTCGCACGAGATCTCCAACATCATCGGGGTCATCGACGACATCGCCTTCCAGACAAACCTTCTGGCGCTCAATGCCGGCGTGGAAGCGGCGCGCGCGGGCGAAGCCGGCAAGGGCTTTGCCGTCGTCGCCCAGGAAGTACGCGAGCTCGCCCAGCGCTCGGCCAACGCCGCCAAGGAGATCAAGACGCTGATCAACACCTCCGAGGTGCAGGTCCGCGAGGGTGTCGATCTCGTCGGCAAGGCCGGCAGCGCGTTGGAAAACATTGCCGACCAGGTCATCCAGATCAACAGCCTCATCCGCCAGATCTCCTCGTCCGCCTCCGAACAGGCCGTCGGCCTCAAGGAGATCAACGCGGCCGTCAACCAGATGGACCAGGTGACCCAGCAGAACGCCGCGATGGTCGAGGAGACCACCGCCGCCTCCATGGCGCTCAACGACGAGGCCCAGACGCTGAAGTCGCTCGTCGCCCGCTTCCGCGCCGGCGCGGCCACCATGGCCGCCCAGCCGGCACAGCAGGCAACCCGCCGCGACGTCCAGCCGCAGCGCACCGCCTATCAGGCGCCGCGCACGACGGCCCGCGCCATGCCGCAGGTCGCCGGCAACACGGCGCTTGCTCAGGACGATTGGGAAGAGTTCTGAGGCGGACCGAATGACGAAAAAGGCCGGCGTCTCCGCCGGCCTTTTTGTTTATGGGACTTACTTCCGCTCCGTCGGCTGCGCCTGGAGCCGGCCGCGAGAGCGCGATCGGCTGGCGCTCGCAAGGCGTTGCGTGGCCTCCTTCAGCTCCAGTTCGGAAAAGAGGTCCCGGTATTCAGGCCGCAGCATCAGCGCCTCCATGGAGAGCTCCGGCTTGCCCGCGTCGAGCAGCCGCTCCAGCCCGGTCGTGCCGGGTTTGAACACGAGTTCCTTCGCGGCCCCCACGCCGCCATTGAGCAGCACGAAGCGGCGCAGCAGGACCGGGCGGAAGCCAAGCGTCGCGAAGCGATCGTAGAGCGCCATCATCTCCTTGTGGAAACGGCCTTCGGCACCCGGTTCGGCGCTGCGGGGGCCACGCATCAGAGACGGCCGACGCGCTCGGCGAGGAGAGCGAAGAAACCGTCGGCATCGACATCCTTCATCACCCGCGCATTGTGCTTTCGGTCGGTAACCTGCCACCAGTCGACGACGGTCATGCCAATGGTGAGCGGCGAAGCGGTCTCGATCTCCACGTTGCAGTTACGGCCGGAGAACAATTCCGGCTTCAGGAGATAGGCGATGACGGTCGGATCATGCAGCGGGCCGCCGTCGGAGCCGTATTTTTCAACGTCGAAACGCTCGAAGAAATCCAGCATCTCGACCAGGGCCTTGGCGGGGCGGCTGCCGATCGCACGAAGCCCGGCGACGCGGCTCTTCAGGGTCAGAACCTTGTGCGTGACGTCGAGCGGCATCATGACGATCGGAATGCCGGACTTGAAGACGGCAGCGGCTGCTTCCGGATCGACATAGATGTTGAATTCGGCGGCCGGCGTGATGTTGCCGCCCTCGAAGAAGCCGCCACCCATCATGACCAGTTCGCGCACACGGCCGGCAATGTCCGGCGCCTTTTCCAGCGCCGTCGCGATGTTCGTCAGCGGACCGAGCGTGCAGAGCGTCACCGTGCCCGCCGGTTCGTGCCGGAGTGTCTCGATGATGAAGTCCACGGCGTGCTGGGCCTCCAGCGGCATCCGAGGCTCGTGCAGCTCCGGACCATCGAGGCCGGTCTTGCCATGGACATGCTCGGCGGTGATCAGCGGACGGGCGATCGGCTTGTCTGCGCCGGCATAGACCTTCACATCGGTGCGGGAGCAGAATTCCAGGATGATGCGGGCGTTGCAGGACGTGCGCGCCAGCGGCACGTTGCCGGCGACGGTGGTGATACCGAGGATATCGAGTTCTGGGCTGCCGAGCGCCAGCATGATTGCGGCGGCATCGTCCTGGCCGGGATCCGTGTCGATGATGATTTTCCGTGGCTCAGACATGCCGTCTCCGTTTCCTCACTGGTTCTGTTCTTGGCCCGCGCTGCGCAGGCGAAGCGGCGACTATATTTGCGAAATCGCCGTTCGCAAGCGTCTTGCGCCCTGCATCGGCAATCCCCATATTGCAACCATCGGGATGCCGAGGCCGGGTCCCGCCACAAAGTCGCTTGAAAGCCAAGGACTAGACGCATGTCACGCATGACCCCTTTCACGAGCCCGCTACTCCTGGGCTTCGACGCCATGGAAAAGACCCTTGAGCGCATCGCCAAGGGCAATGATGGCTACCCCCCGTACAATATCGAGCGGCTTCAGCCGAACGGCGAGACGGGCGCACCGGAACGGCTGCGCATCACCCTTGCCGTCGCAGGTTTTTCCGACGAGGAGCTCGATGTGACGACGGAGGAAAACCAGCTCGTCATTCGCGGCCGCCAGGTCGACAGCAGCGAGCGGGATTATCTCTACCGCGGCATTGCGGCCCGTCAGTTCCAACGCACCTTCGTGCTTGCCGACGGCATGCGCGTTTCGGGAGCGGAGCTGAAGAACGGCCTGCTCTCGGTTGACCTCATCCGGCCCGAGCCTGTGCGAATGGTAAAGAAAATTAACATTTCCGTATCAGACTAGATCATGAGCCGTTCCTGCGGGAACACCCGCCGGAACGTTTCAAGCGTAACCTGATCGCCTGACGTACCGATGGGCCATGGTGGCCGTGGACGTCCGGTGGCCGGCCCTGCCGGCATTGCCATGGAGGCAAAGATGGGACTGAAGAGCGTAACCCCCACCGTTTCAAAGGCAGACCTCGCGCATCTTGGCGCCGGTGAAGTCGGCTACATCAGGAAGATGAAGGCCGATGAAGTCTCGCGCGTCTTCCCGGAAGCGCCGGAAATCGACCCGAGCCTGGATCTCTGGGCCCTGTTCGGCGCCGATGGCACGCCGATCCTCCTGACGGACAACCGCTCGAGCACCTTCTACAAGGCGGCCGAGGACGACCTGCGCACCGTCAGCCTGCACTGATGTCCCGAAAACCTTCCGTCAGAGACGGCGGAAGGTGAGATAGGCCGACTTTCGGCCCTCGCGCTTGGCCTTGGCCTCGTAGCGCGTGCCCGGCCAGCCGGCAAACGGCGTCAGCCAGTCGACCGCGTTTTCGGCGGTCCACACGAAAGCGGGATGAGAACCGCAGTGCATAAGCGTCCAGTTGACATAGGTGTCGATGTCGGACGCGAAGCAGAAGAGCCCGCCGGGCTTCAGCACCCGGGCAAAGCGGTCGAGATTGACCTTCGAGACAAAGCGTCTCTTCCAGTGCTTCTTTTTCGGCCACGGATCCGGATAGAGCAGATCGATCTGATCGATCGAAGCTGCCGGAAGCCAGTCCAGCAACTCCGTCGCATCGTCATCATAAAGCCGGATGTTCTTCGCGCCCGTCTCCTCGATGCTGCCGATCAGCTTCGCCATCGAATTGACGAAGGGCTCGACGCCGATGAAGGCGGTATCGGGCGTTTCCTGCGCGCGGTGGATGAGATGTTCCCCGCCGCCGAATCCGATTTCGAGGCGCATCCGGTTCGGGGAGAAATCGTAAAGCGTGGTGATATCCGCCGGTGCCGGGGTCGAAAGGTCGACCTTCAGCACCGGCAGCACGGTTTCAAGATGCTGCGCCTGCCGCTCCCGCAGCGGTTTTCCCTTGCGACGACCGAAGAAGGCTTCGCTCGCGCGGCTGCGGCGCTCTGCATCCGTCATGCTGGCCTCAGTTCTTCAGGGCTTCCTTGAGAGCCTTGACGAGGTCGAGGCGCTCCCAGGCGAACGAACCGTCACGGCCGGCCTTGCGGCCGAAATGGCCATAGGCGGCCGTCTTGGCGTAGATCGGCTTGTTGAGGTCGAGGTGACGGCGAATGCCCGACGGGGAAAGGTCCATGACCTTGCGGATCGCCTCCTCGACAGCATCTTCGCTGACCTTGCCGGTGCCGTGCAGGTCGACATAAACCGAGAGCGGCTGGGCGACGCCGATGGCGTAGGAGAGCTGGATCGTGCAGCGGTCGGCAAGGCCGGCCGCAACAACGTTCTTGGCGAGGTAGCGCGCGGCATAGGCGGCGGAGCGGTCGACCTTGGTGGTGTCCTTGCCGGAGAAGGCGCCGCCGCCATGCGGGGCTGCACCGCCGTAGGTGTCGACGATGATCTTGCGGCCGGTGAGGCCGGCGTCGCCGTCCGGTCCGCCGATGACGAACTTGCCGGTCGGGTTGATGTACCAGGAGCAATCGTCGGCGATCTCGATATCGTGCAGCGCCTCGCGGATATAGGGCTCGACGACCTCACGGACCTTCTTGGAATCCCAGCTGTCATCCAGATGCTGCGTGGAAAGCACGATCGAGGCGACATCGGCGGGCTTGCCATCGACATAGCGCACGGTCACCTGGCTCTTGGCGTCCGGGCCGAGCTTGCCCGCATCGCCCTCGCCCTTCTTGCGCGCGTCGGCGAGAAGCTGGAGGATGCGGTGCGAGTAATAGAGCGGCGCCGGCATCAACTCCGAGGTTTCGCGGCAGGCGTAGCCGAACATGATGCCCTGGTCGCCGGCACCCTCGTCGCCCTGCTTGTCGGCGGCATTGTCGACGCCCTGGGCGATATCTGCGGACTGCGAGTGCAGGAGCACGTCGATCTTCGCCGTCTTCCAGTGGAAGCCGTCCTGCTCGTAGCCGATATCGCGGATCGCCTTGCGGGCGGCGGACTTGAACTTGGAGGGGTTGATGACGTCGTTGCCGTCCTTGTCCTTCTTCAGAAGGCTTGGCGGCAGGCGCACTTCACCAGCAATGACGACGCGGTTGGTCGTCGCAAGCGTTTCGCAGGCAATACGGACCGACCAAGGATCGACCTTCGACTTCACGGCTTCGCGGTAGACCAGATCGACGATTTCGTCGGAGATGCGGTCGCACACCTTGTCCGGGTGGCCCTCGGCGACGGACTCGCTGGTGAAGAGATAACTGCTGCGCATGCGGGAATTCCCCTCAAAGAAAATGGACTTCGACGTTGTTATTCAGTTCGCAGGGGAAAGACAAGCACAGAAGGACATAAGAATATGTTTATGTCCCGGCATTCCAGGTGTTGCCGCACGCTTGTCACGCCCACGTGGCAGGCTCCCGTACAAACGAAAAGCGGCCCCGAAGGACCGCCTTTTCTTTGCCAATCTCACCGGGAGGTCACTCGAGTTCGGCCTCGGCAGCGAGCGCCTTCACGAGGTCCACGAGCTTGCGGCGCACCTTGGGGTCGCCGATCTTGACGAAGGCCCGGTTGAGCTGGAGACCCTCGGAGGACGACAGGAAGTCGACCACATAGTTTGAACTCGATGCTTCGGCAAAGCCCGTCTGGGCATCCGCCTGCTCGCCCGGCGCATCCTCGAAGAAGAAGGAGACGGGCACGTTGAGAATGCTCGAAATGTTCTGCAGACGGCTGGCGCCGACGCGGTTCGTGCCCTTCTCGTATTTCTGGATCTGCTGGAAGGTGATGCCGAGGCTTTCGCCGAGCTTCTCCTGACTCATGCCGAGCATGGTCCTGCGAAGCCGGATCCGGCTGCCGACGTGAATATCAATCGGATTCGGCTTCTTTTTGTTTTCCATCATCAATGTGTCCTAACGCGCGGAAATGGCCCCACCCTGCCGACGGCCCTCAGGAGACTTAACGTCACGTTGTATGCGCAAACCCTGAAGGTCGCCACAATACAAGAAAACCGCCGACGGCGTGCACTATGCTATTTTAGGGGTTTTCGGTCAATTCGTCCTGTTTCCAAAACCAATGCGAGAAATGCCTGCTGCCACGAATAGAACGGCAAGCACAATCAGAAACGACCAATTCCGCCACTTTGCCAACTCACCGGGCGCAAACCTTCCCGGAACGGTTGCATCAACAAAGCCCGGAACGTCATGAGCAAGACCCGCAACCACCCTGCCCTTGGCATCCACCACGGCAGAAATGCCGTTGTTGGCGGCGCGAATCAGCGGGAGACCGCGCTCGACAGCGCGCAGCTGCGCCTGCTGGAAATGCTGGTAGGGGCCGGGCGTCCTTCCGAACCAGGCATCGTTGGTGACGTTCAGAAGAGCAGCGGCCGTATCGGCCGACCCGGTAATCTCCGAGGGGAAAATCGCCTCGTAGCAGATCAGCGGATAAAACCCCTTGCCGAGCGCGCTCAGCAGCTGCGGCTCGCGGGCGGCAGAAAAGCCGCCCGGCATTGCGACGGCGTCGACGCCGAGACCTTCGAACATCTCCGCAAAGGGCATGTATTCGCCGAAGGGTACGAGATGCACCTTGTCGGCTGCGCCGGTTATCTGTCCCTTGCCGTCAATGGAATAGATGGAGTTGTAGTAGCGCGGGGCCTTGCCGGAGCCGGCGCTTTCGGTGCGCACGGCACCGGCGATCAGCATCTGGTCATCCTCCAACACGGCTGCGATACGCACCAGCGCGTCGGGATTGTCCGTCAGGATGAAGGGAATGGACGTCTCCGGCCAGACGATGATGTCAGGTCGCTTGCCACCCTCCGCCGGCTTGGCGACACTCAGGGCGAGATGCCGCTCGAAGATTTCCGCGCGCGCGCTGTCGTCGAGCTTCATCGCCTGGTCGATGACCGGCTGGACGAGGCGGATGACGGCCGTCTCGTCTTCGGGCGCCGGCACGAGGTAAAGGGCATAATAGCCATAACCGAGCTGAGCAGCGAACAGCAGACCGGCGAGCGACAGGCCGATCTCGCGGCCGCGCCGCGTACCGATCAGTGCCGGCGCAGCGAAGACGAAGACGGCAAGCGCGTTCATACCGGCTATGCCGACGACGCCCGCCGACTGCATGAGCAACGGCACGGGCATCGCTCCATAGCCGACGGCATTCCAGGGGAACCCGGTGAACAGCGTGCCGCGCAGCCATTCCGCAATGCCGAAAGCGAAGCCGAGCGCCGCGATGCGCCCCATGCCGTCCGACCAGAGGAGGCGGGCGAGCGCCGCCGCAAAGCCGTAGTAGAGAGCAAGGAAGGCCGGCAGACCAAATACGGCGAGCGGCAACGCCCACGCGAAGGCGTCCGCCTCGACGAGCAGCGCGTTGCCGAGCCACCAGAGCCCGCCAACGAAATAACCGAAACCGAAGAGCCAGCCGATACGGAAGGCGGGCGCGAGGCGCCGCAGCAAGCCTGCCTCCGGCGCGGCGCTGGCACCGTCGAGCAACCAGACGAGCAAGGTGAAGGAGACGAACAGCGCCGCAAAGAAGCCGAAGGATGGCAGTGCCAGCACCCCGATCAAGCCCGCAAGAAATGCCAAAAGCGCCCGTCTTGTCCCAGACAGGAGCATGACCCTGCCCGCAAGCCGCTCCATGCTGTCCCCTTTTTATGTCCCCGAATCAGCCGCGCCAGTTTCCCAAAAAACCAGCGCCTTGTCCCGCGTCACGGCGGCACAAGGCGCAGATCGTTTTTCGAAGGTGCCGCCCGACTATTCGGCGTTCGCCCCATCGTTCTGCTGTTCCGGCATTTTTTTCCGCTCGCCGGCAAGGGACAGTCCCTCACCCTCGGGCTTGCGCTCGCGGCGGCGAACGGAGCCGGCGCGCTTGCGGGTGACACGCACCCGTTTGACGCGACGCGGGTCGGCGTCGAGGATATGGAATTCGAAACCAGGCACCGCCTGCACCACCTCGCCGCGCACCGGAATGCGACCAAGCGAAGCGAAGATCAGGCCGCCGAGCGTATCGGCATCTTCCAGTTGTTCGCGGATGTCGAAGTCCGGGCCGATCGCCTCGGCCAGTTCCTCGAGTTCGACACGGGCATCGGCGATGAAGACGTCGTCGCTCACGCGCTGGATCATGGCTTCGTCGTCGTCGTGCTCATCCTCGATATCGCCGACGACCATCTCGACGATGTCTTCCAGCGAGGCAAGGCCGTCCGTGCCGCCGTACTCGTCGATGACGAGGGCCATCTGCGTGCGGTCGGCCTGCATGCGTGCCATGAGGTCGGCGGCAAGCATGGAAGGCGGCACGAAAAGAACCTGACGGATGATACCGGCTTCGGCGACGGTCTTCGACAGATCGACGCGGCCAAGGTCGAACTCGGCCTTTGGCGTGCGGGCCGGCTTCTCGCCACTGGCGGGTGCGGCCTTTGCACCGGTACGCCGCTTGTTGCGAGCCTGCTTGGTGACATAGGCGAGCAGGTCGCGGATATGGACCATGCCTCGCGGATCATCGAGGCTTTCGTTGTAGACCGGCATGCGCGAACGGCCGGAATCCTCGAAGATCACCATCAGTTCGGCAATCGTGATGTCCTGATCGACGGCCTCGATATCGGCCCGCGGCACCATGACATCCTCGACCCGCACCTCGCGGAAACGAAGAATGTTGTGCAGCATCGCCCGCTCTTCGGGCAGGAAGGTCGGCTCGCCGCCGCTCTCTTCCGTCATCAGGGCCTCGGCGAGGTCCTTGCGCAGACTGGAGGCACCTGTCATGCGCCAAAGCCGTGCTGCACGGGACCAGAAGGATGTCCGGCCCCCGCTTTCCGGCTTCGGCGCGCTGCTACTACTGCCCGCCTCGTCCTGACTTGAGGCCTCCGCCTCGCTCTTTTCCGTCGCTACGGACTGGTTTCTAAAGTCGCTCATTGGTCCAAACTATTCATCGGGGTCATCCCCGTAGGGGTCAGATAGGCCAAGCTCGGCAAGAATGCGAGTCTCCAGCCCCTCCATTTTTTCCGCTTCTTCATCGTCCATATGATCATAGCCGAAGAGATGCAGAAATCCATGCACCATCAGATGTGTGAGATGATCGTCGAAGGACTTGCCGAGATCGGCCGCCTCGCGGGTCAGGGTTTCCTCGGCGAAGATGATGTCGCCGAGCATCGGGCCCGGCACTTTTCCAGGCGTCAGCGGAAAGGCCGGGAAGGACAGGACATTGGTCGGCTTGTCCTGGCTGCGCCATTCCGCATTGATGCCGCGGATGGCTTCGTCGTTGGTGAAAACGAGCGAGACTTCCGGTGCGCCGGTCTTCGGGAAGGGTTGTTTTTCCTCCCGCCGAAGGAATTTTGCGGCCGCACCAAGGACCCGCCCGCTGATGTCGAGCAAGCGTTCTTCGGAGGGCCATGCGCCCTCTTCGATGGAAATCTGGATGTCGAGTTCGCTCATGAGGATCGAGGACCGCCTCAGCGGTCCAGCTGCTCGCTTTCGTCCTGCACTGCCGTCTGGGCTTCATAGGCCCGCACGATGCGGGCGACCATCGGGTGGCGGACCACGTCGACATCCTTGAAGCGCACGACCGACACGCCCTCGACGCCCTTGAGGATCTGCAGGGCTTCGACGAGGCCGGATTTGACGCCGCGCGGCAGGTCGACCTGGCTTGGATCACCCGTGACGATCATGCGGCCGTTTTCGCCGAGACGCGTCAGGAACATCTTCATCTGCATCGAAGTCGTGTTCTGCGCCTCGTCGAGGATGACAGCGGCATTGGCGAGCGTACGGCCGCGCATGAAGGCGAGCGGCGCGATTTCGATGACGCCGGCCGTGATGGCGCGTTCGACCTTGTCGCCCGGCATCATGTCATAGAGCGCGTCATAAAGCGGGCGCAGATAGGGATCGACCTTCTCCTTCATGTCGCCCGGCAGGAAGCCTAGGCGCTCGCCGGCCTCGACGGCCGGACGCGACAGGATGATGCGGTCGACCGCGCCGCGCTCCAGAAGCTGGGCGGCATAGGCGACGGCGAGATAGGTCTTGCCCGTGCCGGCCGGGCCGACACCGAAGACGAGCTCGGAGCGCTCCAGCGCGCGGATATAGGTATCCTGCGTCGGCGTGCGGGCGGCGATGGTCTTCTTGCGGGTGGAGATCTGCGACATGGTGAGTTTGGCCTTGCGCTCCATTGTCGGCAGCGAAAGCTGGTCGTCCGCGGCGATCGCCATGCGGATCGCGCCTTCCACGTCGGAAAGCTCGATCGAGCCGCCCTTCTGGAGACGATCATAGAGATAATCCAGCGCCCGGCGGGCCTGGTTTGTGGCCACCACGTCGCCGGAGATGGAAACGGAATTGCCGCGCGCCCGCGCATCGATGTTGAGGCGCTGCTCCAGGAGCTTCAGGTTCTGGTCGAACTGACCGAAGAGCTCGCTCGCGTATCGATTGTTCTCGAAGGTCAGCACGAACTGGTTGGCGTCGGTCTGGCTTTTCGACTGGCGCGGCGATGACGTCGTCAATTCGTGTCCGTTCAAGCGGTCAGGCTCCTTGCGATCCGCCCGTCAACCGATCGCTTCCGCGAAAAGGCTGTTGGGCCCGGTATCGGTGATTCGTACCCGGATAATGTCACCGATTTCCGACAGTTTTGCATCAACATTCACAGGCTGCAGCCAGGGCGAGCGGCCGACGAGCTGGCCGGGCATGCGGCCGGGCTTCTCCAGGAGCAGGTCGATCTCCTTGCCGACACAGCCGCGGGCGAATTCGCGCTGCTGTTGAAACAGCAAAGCCTGCAATCTTTCAAGGCGTTCCGACTTAACGTCTTCCGCGACATGGCCATCCATGTCGGCGCCGGGCGTACCGGGGCGGATGGAATACTTGAACGAAAATGCCTGTGCATAACCGACCGCCTCGATGAGGCGCATCGTGTCCTCGAAGTCCTGATCGGTCTCGCCGGGGAAGCCGACGATGAAGTCGCCGGAAATCGCCAGCTCCGGCTGGACGGCGCGAATGCGCTCGATAAGGGCGATATACTCGGCCGCCGTGTGGCGCCGATTCATCGCCTTCAGGATGCGGTCGGAGCCGGACTGGACGGGCAGATGCAGGTAAGGCATCAGCGCCGGCAGGTCGCGGTGGGCCTCGATCAGGCGATCGTCCATGTCACGCGGATGGCTGGTCGTATACCGCAGGCGCGCAAGGCCCTTGATCTCGGCCAGCCGGTAAAGCAGGTCGCCAAGGCCCCATTCGCCACCATCCGGGCCGAGGCCGTGCCAGGCATTGACGTTCTGGCCGAGCAGCGTGATCTCCCGCACGCCCCCTTCGACGAGACGCTCGGCCTCCGAGACGATCTGCGAAACCGGACGGGAGACTTCCGAACCACGCGTATAGGGCACCACGCAGAAGGTACAGAACTTGTCGCAGCCTTCCTGCACCGTCAGAAAGGCTGTGACGCCACGGGCGCGGGTCCTTGCCTTTTCCGGCGCAGGAAGGTGCTCGAACTTGTCCTCGATGGCATAGTCCGTCTCGACGACGCGTTCGCCACCCTCGGCGCGGCGCAGCGCCTCCGGCAGGCGATGGTAGGTCTGCGGTCCGATCACCAGGTCCACCGCCGGTGCGCGGCGCAGGATTTCCTTGCCTTCGGCCTGGGCGACGCAGCCGGTGACGCCAATCACCATTTCGCGGCCGTCCTTGGCGCGCGCCTTCTTCATCTCGCGCAGGCGCCCGAGTTCGGAATAGACCTTTTCCGCCGCCTTCTCGCGGATGTGACAGGTGTTGAGAAGGACGAGGTCGGCCTCTTCCAGCACGTCCGTCGCCTGGTAGCCGTCCTTTGACAGCGCATCCGTCATGCGGTCGCTGTCATAGACGTTCATCTGACAGCCATAGGTCTTCACGAAGACCTTGCGGGTGTTCGGGCGCACGCTCGGCGTGGCGCTGGCTTCGGGCGGGAGGACGGATTGTTCGCTCATGGCCGCTTCCATAGTGGAAAAGCCCCGGAAAATGAAGCCCCGTTGCGCCCGCCGGTCTACCGCCCGCGCAGGCGCGCGCCCAGCATGGCGCGAATACGCACCTCGACCGTGCGACTCACCTCTTTGCGATTGCTGCTGCGGGAATAGTCAACCCGCTCGCCGAAATCGACATCCACATCCACCGCTCCTTCCCGCGCAATGCCGAGGAGATGCGGCAGAAGCTCGATATCGCCCGGCCAGGCGGCAAGCGGGCGGTGGAAGCGGCCCATGGCCATGCCGTGCACGCCGGTATAGGCGATCGAGACCGGCTGGATGAACACGACACCCTCAGGCGCATGAGGCACGGCGGACGCGGCAGCGCCGAAGAGCGACGTCTTGATCTCCAGCAGGCGGTTGCCGTCCGACGTGGTTCCCTCCGGGAAAAGCACGACGATCTCGCCGTCCGCCATGCGCCGCGCGATCTCGTCCACCTGGTCGCCGGTCTTCTGGCGCTGCTCGCGCTCGACGAAGATCGTCGCCTGGAGACGGGCGAGAATGCCGAAGACCGGCCAGCCGCGCACCTCGGATTTGGCGATGTAGACGACGTCGGCCACCGAGCCGAGCACCATGATGTCCTTCCAGGAGACATGGTTGGAGGCAAGCAGCAAGGGCCGCTTCGTTTCCAGCGTGCCATGCACCCGCACCCTGAGGCCGAGCCCCCAGCAAGCGACGCGATGCCAGAGGCGCGGCACGCGACGGCGGATCTTCAGATTGAAGCGCAGGCCGACAAGCTGGATGGGCAGCAGGATGACTGTCGCCGCGACGAGAACAAGAAAAGCGAAGGCAAGACGCAGCCAGACGATCAAGGGATCACCGGCCGAGGGTCAAGGGAAACGGGATCCGCCTCACTCGCCCTCCTTGAGCGGAATGCCATAGAGCTCGAGGCGGTGATCGACCAGCTTGAAGCCGTGTTCGCGGGCGATACGCTCCTGCAAGGCTTCGATCTCCGGCGAGTGGAACTCGATGACTTCGCCGCTCTTCAGGTCGATGAGGTGGTCGTGGTGCTCGTCCGGCACGGTCTCATAGCGCGAACGCCCGTCGCGAAAGTCGTGGCGCTCGATAATGCCGGCGTCCTCGAAGAGCTTGACCGTGCGATAGACGGTGGAGATGGAAATGCGCGCATCGACCGCCGACGAACGGCGATAAAGCTCTTCCACATCCGGGTGATCGGCCGAAGCCTCGAGCACGCGCGCGATCACGCGGCGCTGCTCGGTCATGCGCATGCCGCGCTCGACACAAAGCTCTTCCAGCGATTTCTCGACATCCGACATGCGATCCTGCCCTCTTTCGTTCGGCCCCCCGATAGGGGACTAGCGAAGATCGCGCCGCAAGACAAGCGCCGTGGATCTGTGACCATCGGCAGCGACATAATAGGCCTTGCGCTCGCCAACCTTGGCAAAGCCGAGCTTGGCATAGAGCCCGCGGGCCGCGACATTGCCTTCGTCGACCTCTAGAAAAATGTCTTCGGCGCCGCGCATCTTCGCCTCGCGCAGGGCCGCCTGCATCAGCCGCCAGCCAAGGCCCGCACGGGAAAACCGCCCATCGACGCCGATCGTCAGGATCTCCGCCTCCCCCGCTGCGGCACGGGCCAGCACGAAGCCGCCGGCCATGCGGCCGAGCGCACCTTCCTTCAGCGCCAGGAAACCATAGACCGGCTCCTGCAGCAGCAGCGAGTGGAATTCGCCATCGTTCCAAGGCTGGGGAAAACGTGCGCGATGCAGCGCCGCAGCAATGCTGGCATCAGCGGTTTCCAGGGGGAAGATGTCAAAGGCCGGTTTGCGGGTGAAGTAATCGCTCAAGGACATGCCGTCATGCCCTCTTGATCGCGAAACCCGCCTGCGGCTTGGCATCGGGACCGCGCAGATAGAGCGGCTTCGGAGGGTGATCCGCAGGGTCAAGGCCGGCACCGAGACGGGCGACGGTGGCGATGGCGACACTGTCGCTGCCCGGCTGTGCACCGTCACGCAGAAGCGATGACGCCGAGCCGGCGATCACACCGTCATGGCCTGCCGCAAGCGTGCGCGCCTCTTCGAGAGCGGCGATTGTCGGTGCTGACAGCGCGGTACCATCGGCGGCAAAACGCTGCCAGTAGACCTCGCCCCGTTTGGCATCCATCGCAATAAGCAGTGGAGAGGTGGCCCGATGGTCGGCCGCAAGCGCCGACAGGGTGGAAACACCGACGGCGGGGACGCCGAGCGCCAGCGCAAGGCCGCGCGCCGCCGCCACGCCGACACGGATGCCGGTAAAGGAGCCGGGGCCGATGGCGACCGCGATCCGACCAATATCCTTGAAGGTGAGGCCGGCGGCATCAAACGCCGCGTCGACGAATTCCATCAGCCGCTCGGCGTGGCCGCGGCCGATATCGGCGCCAGCGGCGCCGAGGATCCGGTCTTCATCAGGGTCATAGAGCGCCGCATGGCAACCCGTACCCGCCGTGTCGATCGCAAGGACGATCATGACGGGCACCGGCGCGTTGCGGGGCAGGCCTTACATGACGGCTTCAACTTCCTGCACTTCCGGTACGAAATGACGAAGAAGGTTCTGCACGCCGTGCTTCAGCGTCGCCGTCGAGGACGGGCAACCCGAGCAGGCCCCCTTCATGTTGAGATAGACGACGCCGTCACGGAACCCCTTGAAGGTGATGTCGCCGCCGTCCTGGGCCACGGCCGGGCGCACGCGGCTGTCGAGCAGCTCCTTGATGGTGGCGACGATCGTTTCGTCGCCGTCGTCGAAGAATTCGTCCTCATCGCCTTCATTGCCGCCGAGCGCGCCGCTTGCCATGACCGGCTGGCCGGACATGAAGTGTTCCATGATATTGCCGAGGATCGCCGGCTTCATGTGCTGCCAGTCGGCGTTGTCCTTGGTGACGGTGATGAAGTCATAGCCGAGGAACACGCTCTTGACGCCGGGAACGGCAAACAGGCGGGCGGCCAGCGGCGAGGCCGCGCGCGCTTCCGTCTCGTCGCGGAATTCGGCGGTGCCGGTTTCCAGCACCACCTTGCCCGGCAGGAATTTCAGGGTCGCCGGGTTTGGCGTCGCTTCGGTCTGGATGAACATCTTTCTCTCCGTGCGGCCGGGCGCTCGCCGATCGGCCAGAATATTTAGAATTATTCAAAAGAAGATAGGCGTTTCCGTACCGCTCTTCAAGGCTGGAGATCAGCTCAGCGCGTCCAGTTCCTCGTCCGAAAGCGAATCCGGAATGACCGTCACCGGAATCGGGAAGGCCTGGCCGCGGCTGGCGAGCGAGGAGACCAGCGGCCCCGGCCCTTCCTTGGCGGAGCCGGCGGCGAGCACGAGGATGGCAACATCCCTGTCTTCCTCGATCAGCGCGTTGATCTGCTCGCTGGCAACACCTTCCCGGATCACTGTTTCCGACTCGATGCCGACCGATTCGCGCAGGGCCTGTGCCGCCTTGGCCAGCACGGATTCGGCCTCCTCGCGCGCTTCGGCCCGCATGATCTCCTCGACACCCAGCCATTGCTGGAAATCACCGTTGGCGATGACATAGAGCAGAACGACGCCGCCGTTGGAGTTCTTCGCCCGCATTCCCGCATAGTGGACGGCGCGCTGGCATTCCGGCGTGTCGTCGATGACCGCCAGGAATTTCCGGCGGTGGCCTTCAAGGCGGGAAAGTCGTCGAGAAACCATACGGCCCCCTTCTCTCAAGGACGTTTCGAGGCGACCTTACTGCACAAAACCGATGATGTCGCGAACTTCCTTCATGGTTTTTTCGGCCCGCGCCCGCGCTCTTTCGCCACCGTCACGCAGGATGCCGTCGATATGGCTGGTATCGTCCATCAGGCGGCGCATTTCGTCCGTGATGGGCGAGAGAACATTGACCGCGAGGTCGATAAGCGCCGGCTTGAAGACAGAAAACTGCTGGCCGCCGAACTCGGCGAGAATCTCCGCCTTGGACTTGTCGGAGAGCGCGGCATAGATGCCGACGAGGTTCTCCGCTTCCGGGCGGCCCTTCAGTCCCTCGGCTTCACTCGGCAAGGCATCCGGATCCGTCTTGGCCTTGCGGATCTTCTTGGAGATCGTGTCGGCATCATCGGTGAGGTTGATGCGCGAGAGATCGGATGCATCCGACTTCGACATCTTCTTGGTGCCGTCGCGCAGGCTCATGACGCGCGGTGCCGGGCCGCCGATCAGCGGCTCGACCATCGGGAAATAGGCATGCACGGGTTCCTCGCCGACGACGATATCGACACCGGTACCGGCCTTGCGGATATGGCTGCCGAAATCGATGTTGAACTTCTGCGCGATATCGCGGGTCAGCTCCAGGTGCTGCTTCTGATCGTCGCCGACCGGCACATGGGTGGCACGGTAGACGAGAATGTCGGCGGCCATCAGACTCGGATAGGCGAGCAGCCCGAGCGAGACCTGTTCGGCATTCTTGCCACCCGTCTTGTCCTTGAACTGGGTCATGCGCTCCATCCAGCCGATGCGCGCCACGCAATTGAAGATCCAGGCCAGCTCGGCGTGCTGCGGCACGGCCGACTGGTTGAAGACGATGTGCTTCTTCGGGTCGATGCCGGAGGCGATGAAGGCCGCGGCAATCGAGCGGATCTGGCTGCGCATATCCTCATGCACGAGCTGCGCGGTGATCGCGTGCAGGTCGACCACGCAATAGATGCAGTCGTTGTCTTCCTGCAGGGCGACGAACTTGCGGATCGCGCCGAGATAGTTGCCGAGATGGAGGTTTCCTGTCGGCTGCACGCCGGAGAAGACGAGGGGCTTGAATGCGCTCATGGCGATATCCTTCAGGCGGGTGGAAGGCCTGGTTCCGTTGGTGAAGCAATTCCGGGAAACGGCGAAGCGGCTTTCCGGCCGGAACTGCATAAAAAAATACGCGCCGCTTATGCACGGCAGAGCGACCGCGATCAAGACCGCCCCTGCGCGGCCGGGGAAACGGCCCATCAGAGGCTCCTCATAAATGACACTTTCCGGGCCTTCTCTCCCCGCGGGGATCAGGGACACAGGTTTTGACAAGCCGCGTTTCGACGCAAAGGCGCAAACCGGAGTGTGCCATGCTAAAAAGCTGTTCGACCCTGCTTGCCTGCATGATGGCGCTGACTTCGCTCTTCGCGAGCGAAGCCACGGCAAGTGGCAAGCACAAACATGCTGCAAGAACCGAGAGGGGCGCGGCGAAGATCTACACCGTCCAGACGCCGCGCGTGCGGCACCGATGTTTCCCCGGCAAGCTGCGGGGCATCCTGTCCCACATCGCCCGGCAGGTCGGTCGAAGACCGCTCGTCACGTCCGGCCATCGCTCTGCCGGGCGCAGGGGATCGCTGCATCGCAAATGCCTCGCCGCCGATATCCGCGTGCCGGGCGTATCGGTGAAGCGGATCGTCGCGGCCGCAAGATCCGCGCCGGCCATCGGCGGCATCGGCACCTACTGCAACGGGATCGTGCATGTCGATGTCGGGCCGAGACGCAGCTGGCACTATTGTCGCGGGTTGGCACGCCTTGCCAGGCGTGCCCGGTTCGCGACACGCTGAGGCGTCTATTCCGCGCTTTCCTCGCTCTGCGTGGCCTTGGCCTTGCGCTTGAGATTGCGCCGGATCATGCCGAGATCCGCGCCGCCGATGAGGAAGGCAACGGAGAAATAGACCACCATGGCAAGGGCGATCAGCAGGCCGAGCGCCATCAGCTGCTCGTAGAGCGGTGCGGCGGATGAAAGGCGATCAGCGAAATAGAGAGAAGCGTAGTCGAGCACCACGGCCATGACGATGGTCGCGGCAAGCAGGCGCGCGACGCGCCAGAGCAGCGCCTTTTCCAGTGGCCAGTGGCCGCGCCGCACCAGCGTGACGAAGAGAAGCACCGCCGTCAGCCAGCCGGAGACCGCCTCGGCGGTAGCGATGCCGCGCTCGTAGAACAGCGGAAAGAGCGACACTGCCAGGATGCAGTTGACGACCACCGACAGCAGCGTGATGCGCATCGGCGTCTTGGTATCCTCGCGGGCGAAGAAGCCGGGATTGAGTGCCTTGATCATCACGAAACCCGGCAGGCCGAGCCCGTAGATGGCGAGCGTTCCCGCCACGATGGAGGTGGTTTCTGGGCTGAAGGCACCGCGCTCGTAGAGCACGCGCACGATCTCGTCGGAGATGACCCAGATGGCACCGGCGGCCGGCAGCGTCAGGAAGAGCACGAATTCCAGCGAACGGTTCTGCAGGTTGCCCGCCTCCCGCTCCTGCCCGCCCTTCAGCGCGCGGGCCAGTTCCGGCAGCAGCACGACGCCGACGGCAATGCCGACGACGCCGAGCGGAAGCTGGTAGACGCGGTCGGCATATTGCAAGGCGGCGATGGCACCGTCCTTGGTGGAGGCGATCATCTGGCCGATCAGCTGGTTGATCTGGGTGATGCCGCCCGTCACGGCCGCCGGGAAGGCAAGCCAGAGCAGGCGCTTGACGTTCGGCGTCATGCGCGGCCGGCGAAAGCCGATCTTCATGCCGGCATGGCGCACGCCCGCATAGAGCACGGCCATCTGCAGGAGACCGGCAGCCAGCACGCCCCAGGAGAGATACCAGGCCGTTTCCAGCGGCGAGGCGCCCTGCCAGAGCCCATAGCCAAGCGCGCCAATCAGCACCACGTTGAGGAAGACCGGCGCGACGGCGGCGGCGAAATAGTGATGCAGCGAATTCAGCATGCCCGACAGCATCGCCGTCAGCGACATGCACATGAGATAGGGGAACATGACGACGGCGAGCTTCACCGTCACGTCGAATTTTTCCGCGTCCCCCACGAAGCCCGGCGCGATGATCCAGGCAACGATGAGCGGCATCAGCAGCTCCATCGCAATGGTCAGCATCAAGAGAACGGTAAAGAGGACGCCGAAGACTTCTTCGGAAAAGCGCTTCGCGCCGTCGATGCCGCCGGCCTCGATCTCCTTGGCGAAGAGCGGCACGAAGGCGGCGTTGAAGGCGCCTTCGGCGAAGAGGCGCCGGAAGAGGTTCGGGAAGCGGAAGGCGGCATAGAAGGCGTCGGCCATCGGCCCGGTGCCGAGCGCGGCCGCCATCAGGGTTTCGCGCGCAAAGCCGAGCACGCGGCTGCCCAGCGTCGCGCCGCCCACGGTCGCGAATTTCTTCACCAGACTCATTGTTCCGTCCTGATCCTCTTCGGCGTCGCGGCAACGGGTGCGATCATGCCGGGCGGCATGCGGTCCCGCAGCTCGTCCGCCTCGTCCGCCATGACGGCCTTCAGCCGCGCGGCGATGTTGGCCTGCCGGTTGTCGTTGGTGACCTTCTGGCCGACGAGGTCGGTGACGTAGAAGGTGTCGATGACCTTCTCGCCGAAGGTGGTGATATGGGCCGAGGCGATGTCGAGCGAGAGGTCCGACAGCACCGCCGTCACCTCGGACAGGAGGCCGGGACGGTCAAGGCACTCGATCTCGATAACCGTGAACTTGTTCGACAGCGTGTTGGAGATTGTCACCGCCGGAGAGACGGTGAAGGTCCGGTTGCGCTTGCGGCTCTTCGTGCGGGTGGCGATCACCTCGGGCAGGCGCTTGCGGCCGGAGAGCACATCCTCGATCATCCGGCCGATCGTGCCGGCCCGGCGCATCTCGTCGGCATCGTTCGGGAACTCGCGGTTGACGAGGATCGTGTCGAGCGCCCGGCCATCGGAGGTGGTGAAGATCTGCGCATCGACGATGTTGGCCCCCGCCGCCGCGCAGGCTCCGGCGATCACCGTCAGGAGGCGCGGATGGTCGGGCGAGAGCACGGTAATTTCCGTGATGGCGTGGAAGGAGTGGGTGCGCACCGTCGTCGCCAGTGGCTGCTCCGCCTTGTCCGCCTCGCGGATGAAGGCGGCATGGCGCACCTGATCTTCAAGCGAGACCGTCAGCAGATAGGGATCGTAGTGCAGGCGCGTATAGGTCTTCCGGTCCTTCTGGCTCCAGTCGGCCGGAAGCGCGCCGGAGAGGATTTCGCGCGCGGCATGGGCGCGTTCCTTGCGCGACAACTCGGAAAAGCCGCCGGAGATCAGGAGTTCGGTCTCGTAATAGAGCGTGCGCAGCAGCTGGCCCTTCCAGCCGTTCCACACGCCCGGGCCGACGGCGCGGATGTCGCAGACCGTCAGCACGAGCAGCATCTTCAGCCGTTCCAGCGATTGCACCTTCTCGGCGAAGTCGACGATGGTCTTGCGGTCGTTGAGGTCGCGGGTCTGCGCGACCATCGACATGGTCAGGTGCTCCTCGATCAGCCAGACGACGAGTTCCGTCTGCTTCGGCGAGAGCCCGAAGCGCGGGCAGAGCTTGCGCGCGACCTTGGCGCCCGCCTCGGAATGGTCCTCCGGCCGGCCCTTGGCGATGTCGTGCAGCAGCACGGCGACATAGAGCGAGATGCGGTCCTCGATGCTGGGCATCAGCTGGTAGCTCAGCGGATGGGCATCCTTCTCGCGCCCCTGGTCGATATCCGCCAGTACGCCGACGGCACGGATCAGGTGCTCGTCGACCGTGTAGTGATGATACATGTTGAACTGCATCATCGCGACGATCTTGCCGAAATCTGGAATGAACCGGCCGAGCACGCCCGCCTCGTTCATGCGGCGCAGGATGAGCGCGGGATCGCGCGGCGAGGTGAGGATCGACAGGAAGAGGCGGTTGGCCTCCTCGTTCTCCCGTAGCGCCGCATTGACGAGTTTCAGCGAGCGCGTGACCTGCTTCAGCGCATCGGGGTGGAACTCCAGCCCGTTGATGTCGGCGATGTGGAAGAGCCGGATCAGGTTGACGGGATCGCGCTTGAAAACGTCAGGGTCGGCGATGGTGATGCGCCCGCGATCCTCAAGGAAATCCAGCGTGCCGGCGATCTTGCGCGTGCGGCGGGTGAAACGGCTGATGACGGCGGTGATGCCGGGTGCTTCCTTGGCCTGCTGGTCCTCCAGCGTGGCGCAGAAGATGCGCGTCAGGTCGCCGACGTCCTTCGCAACCAGAAAATAGTGTTTCATGAAGCGCTCGACCGCCGAAAGGCCGGGATGCGGCTGGTAGCCGAGGCATTCGGCAATTTCGCGCTGGATATCGAAGGAAAGCCGCTCCTCCGCCTTTCCCGTCAGGAAATGCATGTGGCAGCGAACCGCCCAGAGAAAGTCGTCGGCCTTCTGGAAGAGCTTGTATTCCTGGCGCGAGAGGACACCGAGCTTCACCAGCTCGGCGGGGTCGCGGATATGATAGAAATACTTGGCGATCCAGAACAGCGTGTGCAGGTCGCGCAGCCCGCCCTTGCCTTCCTTGACGTTCGGTTCGACGAGGTAGCGCGTATCGCCGGCCTTGCGATGGCGCTCGTCGCGCTCTGCAAGCTTGGCGGCGATGAACTCCGGGCCGGTGCCCCGCACGATCTCGCGGTCGAAACGAACGGCGAGATCTTCGAACAGGGCCACCGAGCCGCAGATGTAGCGCGCCTCGAGGATCGCTGTTCGGATCGTCATGTCACCCTTGGAAAGCTGGATGCATTCCTCCAGGTTGCGCGTCGCATGACCGACCTTGAAACCGAGATCCCAAAGGATGTAGAGCATGAACTCGATGGCGGGCTCGCTCCAGGCGGCCGGTTTTGCGGGCAGCAAAAAGAGCAGGTCGATGTCCGAGCCCGGCGCCAGTGTGCCACGGCCGTAGCCGCCGACGGCCGTCACCGTGATACGCGCGGCGGGCGATGCCTGGCCGGCGCTGAAGACGTGGTTGAGCGCAAAATCGTGCAGGACGGCGATCAGCTGGTCCTGCAGCCAGGAAATGCGTGCGGCACATTGCAGGCCGCTGCCATCGGCAAAGAGCAGTTCGCGCGCCCGTTCGCGGCCGGCAGTGTTCACCTTCTTGAACTCGGCGAGCAACTCGCGGCGCATGCGGTCGCGGTAGTCGGCATTGGTGCTGGCGATGAATTCGCATCTGGCGCGCAGCGCGGGCACGTCGATCAGTCCGGAATCGGCCGGCGCCAGGAGCTTCTTTTCCATCGGATGCCGGCCTGCGTCCCGCTTCTCGTCGATCGCCCGTTCGGTTCGCATGCGCTATAGACCCTTTCCGCAGGCGAGGACAATGACCTCAGGCGCTAGCGATTGCCAAGTTCTTTCTTCAGCGCATAGAGGGCATCGAGCGCCTCGCGCGGCGTCATGTCGTCCGGGTTGAGGTCCTTCACCAGCGTCTCCACCTTCGACGGGCCGGAGCTGCGCTGGATCTCCTCGCGGCGCACCGCGACCTGGAACAGCGGCAGATCGTCGATGAGCTGGCTTGCCGGATTCTTGCGGTCCGCATCCTCCAGCTTGGCCAGCACATCCTTGGCGCGCGAGACCACCGATGGCGGCAGGCCTGCAAGGCGTGCCACCTGGATGCCGTAGGAGCGGTCCGCCGCACCCGGGCCGACCTCGTGCAGGAAGATCACGTCGCCGTCCCATTCCTTGACGCGCATTGTGGCGTTGGAAAGACGGCCGAGCTTTTCCGACAGCACCGTCAGCTCGTGGAAATGCGTGGCGAAGAGACCACGGCAGCGATTGGCTTCATGCAGGTGCTCGACGGCGGCCCAGGCGATCGAAAGACCGTCGAAGGTCGCCGTGCCGCGGCCGATCTCATCAAGGATGACAAGCGAGCGGTCGGTCGCCTGGTTGAGGATTGCCGCCGTCTCGACCATTTCCACCATGAAGGTAGAGCGGCCGCGGGCAAGGTCGTCCGACGCGCCGACGCGCGAGAAGAGCCGGTCGACGACGCCGATATGGGCGCTTTCGGCCGGCACATAGGCCCCCATCTGGGCAAGGATGGCAATGAGCGCGTTCTGGCGCAGGAAGGTCGACTTACCGCCCATGTTCGGGCCGGTGAGCAGCCAGATCGCGCCGTGGCCCTTGCCATCAGAGGGTGAAAGATCACAGGAATTGGCGACGAAGGCGGCGGCCTGCTGGCGGCGCAACGCCTGCTCGACGACCGGGTGCCGCCCGCCGACGATGGCGAACATGGTGGAACGATCGACGACGGGCCGGCAATAGGCCTGCTCCTCGGCAAGCGCCGCAAGCGCGGCGGAGACATCGACGACGGCGAGTGCCCGCGCGGCCGCCTTGATGGCCTCGGCTTCCGCCACCACCGCATCGACGAGGTCGTTGAACGCAGCAAGCTCGATGGCAAGCGCCCGGTCGGCGGCGTTGGCGATCTTCGTTTCCAGCTCGGACAGCACCGTCGTGGTGAAACGCATGGCGCCCGCCATGGTCTGGCGGTGGATGAAGCGCGCTTTCGCCTCGTCGCCGTCCGTCAGCGCCGAGGCATTGCCGGCGGAGACCTCGATGAAGTAGCCGAGCACGTTGTTGTGCTTGATCTTCAGCGACTTGACGCCCGTTTCCTCGGCATATTGCAGCTGCAGCCCGGCAATGACGCGGCGCGACTGGTCGCGCAGTGCCCGCATCTCGTCGAGTTCACCATCCGCCCCCTCGCGAATGAACCCGCCGTCGCGCTTGAGGAGCGGCAGCTCGTCCGCGAGCATCACCGCCAGCCTGTGTGAGAGGTCGAGCGGCAGGGCACCCACAGCGTGCGCTGCCTCGGCGAGCTCGCCGTCCAGCTGCTCGCCCCCCATCAACCGGGCGACGTCGCCGGAGATCGAAAGGCCCTGCAGGATCGCGCCGAGATCGCGCGGCCCGCCCCGGCCGAGCGCAATGCGCGACAGGGCGCGCGGCATGTCGGGCAGCCGCTTCAGCACCGCGCGCAGATCCTCCGAGAAGGAGGGCCTGTCACCAAGTGCCCCAATCGAATCGAGCCGCGCGTTGATCGTGTCCGGATCGGTCAGCGGCGACATCAACCGCTCGGCGAGAAGGCGCGCACCGCCACTTGTCGCCGTGCGGTCGATCGCTTTCAGGAGCGTGCCGGAACGCTCGCCGGACAGGGTGCGCACCAGTTCGAGATTGGCGCGCGTCGCCGGATCGATGAAGAGCGTGGAGGCGGAGCTTTCCCGCTCCGGCCGGCCGAGCGGCGGGCGCTCGGCGATCTGCGTCTTTTCCACATAGGCGACGGCCGCCGACGCCGCGGCGAGTTCCGCGCGAGAGAAGGTCCCGAAACCGTCGAGCGTAGAGACGCCGAAATAGCGGGCGATGCGGCCTTCCGCCGTCGCGCTGTCGAAGAGCACGGCCGGCTGCGGCACGGCCACGCGGCCGAGCACGTCGAGTGCCGGGCGGAATTCCGGATCGTAGAACACGGTGTCCGGCACGATCAGTTCGCGCGGCTCGATGCGCAGGATATCGGCAAGAAGCTGGCTCTGGCTGGTTTCCGAAAGCCGGAAAATGCCGGTCGAAATATCGATCCAGGCAAGAGCCATCGAGGGCTCAGCCCCACCGCGAATGCGGGCGACGGCCATCAGGTAATTGGCGTCGGAAGGCGAGAGCAGCTTCTCCTCGGTCAGCGTGCCCGGCGTGACGAGGCGCACGACATCGCGCCGCACGACGGATTTCGAACCGCGCTTCTTCGCCTCCGCCGGGTCTTCGACCTGCTCGCACACGGCGACACGGAAGCCGAGCGAAATCAGTCTCTGCAGATAGTCGTCCGCGGCGTGGACGGGCACGCCGCACATGGGGATATCGAGCCCCATATGCTGGCCGCGCTTCGTCAGTGTGATACCGAGCGCGCGGGCGGCGTCCACGGCGTCCTGGAAGAACAGCTCGTAGAAATCACCCATGCGGTAGAACAGCATGCTGTCCGGGTTGGCCGCCTTGATTTCGATATACTGCTCCATCATCGGCGTTGCCGATGCGCGGCTTTCGTCAGTGGCAAGGTCTGCCGTCGACAGTATATCGTTCGGACGCACGATCTGATCGTTCACGGAGAGTCAGTTCTTCCTAAAAAAGAGGTGTCACCCTAGCCACGGGGCGCTATAGAAAACAACACCTGCGAGGAGTTATGGGCCTATCGCCCACAGGAGTGTGAAGGGGGAAGCATGCCGGGAACCGACAAATCCGACCGCCAGAGGGCAACAGTCACCGACACGGAGGCACTGGATTTCCACTCGTCCGGGCGCCCCGGAAAGCTCGAGATCACGCCGACCAAGCCGATGGCGACACAGCGCGACCTTTCGCTGGCCTATTCGCCGGGCGTCGCGGTACCGGTGAAGGCCATCGCTGCGGATCCGGCGACCGCCTACGACTATACGACACGCGGCAACATGGTCGCTGTCATCTCCAACGGCACCGCCATCCTCGGCCTCGGCAATCTCGGCGCTCTCGCCTCCAAGCCGGTCATGGAAGGCAAGTCGGTGCTCTTCAAGCGCTTTGCCGATGTCGATTCGATCGACCTCGAGGTCGATACCGAAAATGTCGACGAGTTCATCAACTGCGTGCGCTACCTCGGCCCCTCCTTCGGCGGTATCAACCTCGAGGACATCAAGGCACCCGACTGCTTCATCATCGAGCAGCGCCTGCGCGAACTGATGGACATCCCGGTCTTCCACGACGACCAGCACGGCACCGCCATCATCGCTGCCGCCGGCCTTATCAACGCGCTGGCGCTGACCGGCCGCGACTTCAAGACGACGAAGCTCGTCTGCAACGGCGCGGGCGCAGCCGCCATCGCCTGTATCGAACTCATCAAGGCAATGGGCTTTTCGCCCGAAAACGTCATTCTCTGCGACACCAAGGGCGTCATCTACCAGGGCCGCGAAGACGGCATGAACCAGTGGAAGTCCGCCCACGCGGTCAAGACCGACCGCCGTACGCTCACCGAAGCCATGGAAGGCGCCGACGTTGTCTTCGGCCTTTCGGCCAAGGGCGCGCTTTCGGAGGAGATGATCCGCTCCATGGCGCCGCGGCCGATCATCTTTGCCATGGCCAATCCCGACCCGGAAATCACCCCGGAAGAGGTCGCCCGCATCCGCGATGACGCGATCGTGGCGACCGGCCGCTCGGACTACCCGAACCAGGTCAACAACGTCCTCGGCTTCCCCTACATCTTCCGCGGCGCGCTCGACGTGCGCGCCTCCACGATCAACGACGCGATGAAGATCGCTGCGGCCGAGGCGCTTGCCCATCTCGCCAAGGAAGATGTGCCGGATGACGTCGCCGCCGCCTATCAGGGCGTGCGCCCGCGTTTCGGCGCGCAGTACATCATTCCCGTGCCCTTCGACCCGCGCCTCATCTCGGCGATCCCCGTCGCCGTCGCCAAGGCCGCGATGGAAACCGGCGTCGCGCGCAAGAACATCCCCGACCTCGACGCCTACGCTCGTGACCTCAGGGCACGCCGCGACCCGATCGCCTCGACGCTCCAGCAGATCTATGCCCGCGTGCGCCGCCAGCCGAAGCGTGTCGTCTTTGCGGAGGGTGAGGAAGAGCAGATGATGCGCGCCGCCGTGTCCTATGCCAACCAGCAGCTCGGCACCGCCATCCTGCTCGGCCGCGAGGAACACATCCGCGAGACGGCGGAACGTGCCGGCATCGATCTCGACCGGCCCGGCATCGAGCTGGTCAATGCCCGCATCTCCAAGCGCAACAACGTCTATATCGACTATCTCTATGCCCGCCTGCAGCGCAAGGGCTTCCTCTATCGCGACGCCCAGCGCCTGATCCACAACGACCGCAACCATTTCGCGGCCTGCATGGTGGCGCTCGGCGATGCGGACGGCATGGTGACGGGCCTCACCCGCAACTATTCCACCGCGCTGGAAGACGTGCGCCGCTGCATCGACGCCAAGCCCGGCCACCGGGTCATCGGCGCGTCTCTCGCGCTCTGCCGCGGCCGTGCCGTGCTGGTCGCCGACACCGCGGTGCACGACATGCCCTCCTCGGAGGAGCTGGCCGACATCGCGGAGGAAGCGGCCGGTCTCGCCCGCCGCCTCGGTTACGAGCCGCGCGTCGCCATGCTTGCCTACTCCACCTTCGGCCACCCCTCTGGCGAGCGCTCGGAACGGGTGCGTGAAGCGGTGAAGATCCTCGACCGCCGCCGCGTCGATTTCGAGTATGACGGCGAGATGGCGGCCGATGTGGCGCTCAACCCGCGCATCATGGAGCAGTATCCGTTCTGCCGCCTCTCCGCCCCGGGCAACGTGCTCGTCATGCCGGCGTTCCACTCGGCATCGATCTCGACGAAGATGCTGCAGGAACTCGGCGGCTCGACGGTGATCGGCCCGTTGCTCGTCGGTCTCGACAAGTCGGTGCAGATCGTCTCGATGGGCGCCAAGGACAGCGACATCGTCAACATGGCGGCGCTGGCCGCCTATAATTCCGGCGTCTGACACGCCGGAGCGTTCCCGCACGCCGCTGCGGGAACGCCTTGCCTTCGCCCCTGCCGCGAACGCAAAAAAGCCGCCCGTCCCGGAGGTCGGGAACGGGCGACAAATCAGACTATGCTGACCTTCAATGAAACTGTTTAGCTGGCGAAACGCCCGGCATCCGCGCCGTAGTAATTGAGGTAGCGGCCCGAGATCTTGCCGATCGGCAGCACGATCAGAACGTCCGTCGTGTTGAAGCCGTGATCGACGACGGCACCGCTGCCGACAGTCGCGCCAAGGCGCAGATAGCCCTTGATGAGCGGCGGCAATGCCGACAGCGCCTTGCGCGTGTCGATACCTTCCGACGGCATCAGGTCCATGGTGCGGAAGAGTTCCGGCCGGGCCGAAACGGTCCATTCGTCCTTCGCCAGCACGTTGTGGTGCAGGAAGGATAGCGCCAGCGCATGCTCCTCCGGCACGATGCCGTGGAAGGAGGCGCAGCCGAACATCACGTCGATGCCGTGCTTCAGCGAATAGGCCCAGTTGCCTTGCCAGAGCAGTTCCACCGTGCGCTTGGTGCGGTAGGCCGGCAGCACGCAGGACCGGCCGAGCTCCATGAAGCGCTTTTCCGGATGACGCGCGATCAGCGCGTCGACGTCGAATTCCGACTGGGAATAGAAACCGCCGGAGACCGCGGCGACGTCCTGGCGCAGCAGGCGGTAGGTGCCGACGATCTGCTCTTCCGCATCGCCCTCGATCGAGGTGTCGAGCACGAGGAGATGGTCGCAGACCATGTCCCAGGCATCGATATCGCGCTTGCGGCGAACGGCGTCCGGCGAAAGCTTCGCCTGCATCTCCTCGGCGAAAACGCGGTAGCGCACGGCCTGGGCTGCGTCGATTTCCGTGACCGAACGGGCGATGCGTGTTTCGAGATTGCCGATGCGGCCGAGCACATCCGTACCCGAGCGGCCCGCGGCCGGGGCCGCCTTCTGGAGAATCTCTGCCGGTGCGATGGTCTGGGCGAGGTCGAGCGTCATGGCAGTGTACCCGTCAAACGAAACTTCGCGGTTTTAACCACGATTCTGCAACAAGATAATGACGCAAGGCCTGCTTGGATAGCGAAAAGCCGTAAGCCGGCGAAGATCAGGCGGATGCGCGCCGGGCGAGGCGGGCGATTTCCGCAATCAACTGAACGGGATCGGCGGGCTTGGCCAGCACGGCATCGGCGCCTGTCGCCAGAAGCTCCTCGCGCAGCCCCGTCCGGCTGTCCGCAGTCAGCACGACAACCGGCAGGCGGGCATTGCCGTAATCGCACCGCACGATGCGGGTGATCATCTCCTTGCCCTCGCCGCCCGGCATGCCGAGATCGGTGAGGATGAGATCGGCGGCAAAGGGTCCTGCATCCGTCGCCCCCGCAAGCGCGGAGACAAGGGCCGGATAGTCCGGCACATGGCGTACGATATGGCCGGCCCGTTCCAGCACCGAGCGCACCAGCATGGCATTGACCGGATCGTCTTCGGCGAGAAGGATGCGCGCACCCGTCGGGACTGCCTCTACCGGCTCGGCGGCGGCGGGCGGCAGATCCTTCAGGATCGGGCGATTGTCGTTGATCGCATCGCGCACCTCGATGCCCTTCATGCGGCCGCGCAGCACCTCGACCAGCGAGCGTTCGCGCAGCGGTCGGATGAGCCAGGAATCGTAGCCTTCGCCATTGCCGATCGCGCGGCCGCTGCGCTCCTCCGGATTGACGAGATAGATCCGGCGCGCACGGCTGTCGCGGAACATCGCAATGTCGGCAAGCTCCCGGCGGAAGACGCCGGCAAGGCGGTTGTCGACGATGATGTCGGTCAACTCGACCCGCTTGCCGGCAAGGCCCTGGGCAAGGTCGAGCGCCTCGTCGAGACCTGTCGCCAGATGGCAAGTGCCGCCGAGCGCAGCGATGGTACGCACCAGCGCCCTGGAGGCCGGGCCGGCGGGCGCCAGAAGGAAGACCACGCTGCCCTTCAGAACGCCCTTGCGCGCACCGCCCGCACCCGCGACCTTGTGCGGACGATCGACCGGCATGCGGATGGTGAAGGTACTGCCCTTGCCGGGCGTGCTTTCAAGCGTCAGCGCACCACCGGCCTCACTGAGGATGCGGGCAGAAATGGCAAGGCCAAGGCCGGTGCCGCCACTGCGCTGGGCGGCGCTTCCGGTCTGCTCGAACTCATGGAAGATGCGTGCCTGCTCCTCGGCATTCATGCCGGGCCCGCTGTCGGTGACGCGGATGACAACGGCGCCGCGATCGAGCGTGGTTTCCAGAAGGACACCACCCGTGTGGGTGAATTTCACCGCATTGCCGACGACGTTGTAGAGCACCTGGCGCAGGCGCGGCGCATCATAGAGGAGAAGGCCCGGCACGTCGGGCGAGACGTAGGAGCCGATCTCGATGCCCTTTTCATGGGCACGATGGGAGAGCATTTCCACGACGCTTTCCAGCATCGGCCGGACCGGCTCTTCCGAGGGGCGCAGCTGGAAGCGGCCAGCCTCGATGGTGGAAAAGTCGAGAAGATCATCGACGAGCTGGACGAGCGCGTGGCCGGACTGGCGCATGCCGGCAAGGTAGTTCTTCTGCTCGGCCGTCAGCCGTGTCTGGCCGATGAGATGCGACATGCCGAGGATGCCCGACAACGGCGTGCGGATCTCATGGCTGACGGTGGCGAGCAGGCGGGACTTTGCCGCGCTCGCCTCCTCGGCGCGCTGGCGGGCGCGCTCGCGCTCACCCTCGGCACGGCGCTCTTCGGTGACATCACGGGCAATGGAATGCACGACGAGATCGCCGGATACGGGATCGCGCACCGTGACATCGTGCCAGGAATAGATGCGTTTGCCCGCCGGGCCCTCGACATCGACGTCGTAGCGATGGGCGATGGCCTGTGAGCGGAAGGTGAGGCCGAGCCCCTCGCAGGTTCGCCCGACGACCTCGCTTGCACCCGTCAGGTCGCTGAGAACGGCATTGGCGCTGAGAATGCGGCCATCGAGCGCGCGCATGACGACGATGTCGCCGAGCACGTCATGGATGGCGGAGAGGATTTCAGAGGTCTCGCTACGCTCCCAGGAGCGGTCATGTGTCGTCTCGATGCCGGATGCCGGTCGATGCGCGCGCAAGAGGAAGACCCCACCGGCAATACCGGCCAGGCCGAGCACGACAGCGGCGATGTAGAACCCGGCGGCAATGCCGGTGGCCAGCACGAGCGCACCGAACAGCAGGCCGACGCCGGCGACCATGCTGCGGACCATCGCATGGCTTTCCGGCTCGGACTTGGGGGCGGGCACCGTCGCCGCAACGGCTTGCGGATCGGCCGCCGCATCCGTCTGTGTGCGTGTACGGCCGGAAGGGCGCGGCGCTTCGACAAATTCGGCCTTGAGCCGGTCTTGTAGCTTCACAGGTTCGCTCATGACCGTCCGCATAACACGCGGACCGTTCAAATCGGCTTCAGCAAGTCGTTCGAATTTTAACGATCGCGCCGGCGCAGCAGGAGGAGTTCATCGAGGATGACCAGTGCGGCGCCGATGGTGATGAACGTGTCGGCGAGATTGAACACCGCGAAGGACCAGGTTTCCGTATAGAAAAGCACGTAGTCGATGACGTAGCCGAAGATGACCTTGTCGATGATGTTGCCGAAGGCGCCTGCGATGATGAAGGCATAACCGGCATGGGCGACGCCCCGCGCCTTCGGCGTCTGGCGCCAGAGCCACACGACGAAGCCGACGACGAAGAGCCGCAGCGCGATGATGAACCAGGTCTCCATGCCCGAGAGCATCGAGAAGGCGACGCCGTAGTTGTAGGTGCGGTAGAGCGCCAGCATCGGCATCACATGCACCGCTTCCTGGAAGGGAAGCCACATCTCGACGGCGAACTTCACCACCTGGTCGACGACGAGCGCCAGGAGGATGACGACGACGACAGGTATCGGCCGGGACATCAGCGGAATGCGTTCGCTCATGCGCGGGCTTCCAGCGTCAGCAGGTGACGGCGGGCTTCGAAGAGCATGATGCCGGTGGCGATGGCAAGATTGAGCGAATCGGCGCGGCCAGCCTGCGGGATGCGGGCAAGCGCATCCGCTGCCCGGGCCAGCTCGTCCGGCAGGCCGGATTGCTCGTTGCCCATCAGGAGAACGACGGGTTTCTTCCTGTAATCGATGATGCGGTAATCGACGGCGCCGGCAAGGTGGGTCGCGACGACCTCGACACCCGCCGCCTTCTTCCAGGCGAGGAAGTCGGCAACGTTCGTCTTGACCAGCGGCACGGCGAAGACCGAGCCCATCGTAGCGCGCACGGTCTCCATCGAGAACGGATCGGTCGCCTCGCCGACGAGGATAACGCCGCTCGCGCCCGCCGCATCTGCCGTGCGGATGATCGTTCCAAGATTGCCGGGATCGCGCACCCGGTCGAGCGCGACATAGGTTTCGCCGGTCTGCGGCTTCAGGTCCCGGAGAGGCGTCCAGCGCTGGGTGAAGATGCCGACGACCATCTGCGGATTGTCTCGTCTGGTGATCGAGGCCAACACCTTCTCGCTGACCTCCAGCACCAGTCCGCCGCGCGCCACCGTCTTCGTCGCGCACTGCACGACCTGGGGCTTTTCCTTGACGTTCTTGGCATAGACCAGCGTCCGGATCTCGAAGCCGAGCTCCAGCGCGTCGATGACCAGCTTCAGGCCTTCCGCCATGAAGCTCTTCGTTTCGTCGCGGTCCTTCTTGTTGGCGAGCGCCTTGATGTCCTTGACGATCGGGTTCGAAAGGCTCGTCACCTCCTTCACCTGACCGACACGGCGCGTGGGAGAATGATCGTGGCTCATGCGCTGACCCATCGGCTGAAGAGGGAGGTGGAGAGCGCACGTCCGGCATCCCTGCCGTCAGGGCCGCTCTCGCGGATGACGAGTTCGCCCGATTCCACCGTGCCGCCGGCACCGCGCATGGTCTCGCGCATCAGTTCGTGGATGGAGTAGAAGCTCGCGCGGATCGAATAGGCCGTCAGCACGAGACCGATCGCCTTGGGCGACAGGATTTCCCGGCAGACGTCCAGCATCAGCGGCAGATGGTCGAAGAGGTGCCAGACCTCGCCGTTCGGGCCGCGGCCGAATTTCGGCGGATCGGTCAGGATGATGTCGTATTTGCTGCCGCGGCGCTCCTCGCGCTGGATGAACTTCATCGCATCCTCGCAGATCCAGCGGATCGGCAGCTTTTCCATGCGGCCGAGCGTCTGATTCTCGCGCGCCCAGCCGATCGCCTTCTTGGAGGCATCGACATGGGTGACTTCCGCACCGGCGCTGGCGGCGACCAGCGAGGCGACGCCGGTATAGCCGAAGAGGTTGAGCACCTTGACAGGCCGGCCGGCCGTTTCGACCTTCTCCTTCATCCAGCTCCAGTGGGCGAGCTGTTCCGGGAAGACGCCGACATGGCGGAAGGCGGTGAAGCGGCCGTGGAAATCGACGCCGAGCAAGTGCATCGGCCAGGTCTCGCCGAGCGCGGCCTTGGGGAATTTCCAGCGCCCCATGCCGTCCTCGTCCGTATCGCCGGTGAAAAGCGCGTCAGCCTTGTCCCAGATGCCCGGGAGGCTACGTTGCCAGAGCGCCTGCGCTTCCGGCCGCACGATGCGGTAAGGGCCGTATTGTTCGAGCTTTTCTCCGGCGCCGCTGTCGATCAGGCGATACTGGTCGGACCCTGCGGTTTCCAGGATGACCGGCACGCGTTCGGCCGGCTTTTCGCCTTCGCGGCGCATCAACGGGCGTGCCGGCGCCTCGGGAGCCGGGCGCGGCTCCCTCTTCGGCGGGGCGGAGGCCTTTGCGGCCGGGACCTTCTCGACGCGCGCCCTAGCGGGCGCGGCGGGGCCGCTCTTCGGCCGGCGGTGTCTGTCCTTCACGATCGATCGTCCGTCGTCGGTTGAATTTCTTGCCGGCAATGCCGGAAAACAAGCGGTCCCCATACCATCCCTCCCCCACTTGGCAAAGCGCTTTCCGATTGCGATAGTTTTGCTTCAATGAAGGAGGATCGATCATGGACATGTCCGGCGAAGAACGCATTGCTGCCCCGCGCGAGGCCGTCTGGGCGGCACTCAACGATCCGGATGTACTGAGGGCCTGTATCCCGGGCTGTCAGTCGCTCACCATGAAATCACCGAACGAGCTGGAAGCCACCGTGAAGATCAAGATCGGCCCCGTCTCTGCCAGCTTCAGCGGCGAAGTGACGCTGTCGAACCTTAACCCGCCCGAGAGCTACACGATCTCCGGCGAAGGCAAGGGCGGCATTGCGGGTTTTGCCAAGGGCGGCGCGGATGTGCGGCTCACCGAGGACGGCGACGGCACGATTCTCGCCTATGACGTCAAGGCACAGATCGGCGGCAAGCTCGCGCAGCTCGGCTCACGTCTCATCGATTCGACGTCGAAGAAGCTCGCGACGCAATTCTTTGCCGATCTCGGCACAAAGCTGAACGGGGGCGCGGCCTGACGCGGGAAGCGCCTACTTCCCGGAAACCGGCAGCATTGCCTGCGAGGCGATGGCCTCGGCGCGCGTCTTGTGCTTTTCCGCCTCGCCGTGCCACTTGACGGCTTCGCTCGCCTCGATGCGGGCGCGCTTGCGGTATTTGCCCTGGGTGAACCAGGTGGCGAGCGAGCCGATCACCAAGCCGAAGATCACCGCGAGGAAGAGATAGACGAAGAACGGCGCGGTGACGGAGAGCACGCTGTCTTCCGGCCGGAACGGATTGAGCGCCAGCGTCACCGATTGCCGGTTCGCCACCGACAGCACGATCAGCACGATGCCGATCGGGATGAGCACGAGGATGTTGACTACTCTCTTGATCATGGCGTCACCTTTCTGGCGCAAGGCGCCGGTCGGGCGCCCGCGCTTTAGTCGTCCTGGTCGGCCTGGCCGGGGTTCAGCCGCTCGCGCAGCTCCTTGCCAGTCTTGAAGAAGGGAACCCACTTCTCCTCGACGAAGACCGCATCGCCCGTGCGCGGGTTGCGCCCCGAGCGAGAAGGGCGGTTCTTGACGGAGAAGGCGCCGAAGCCGCGCAGCTCCACCCGGTTTCCGCCGGCGAGCGCATCGGTGATCTCATCGAGCACCGCGTTGACGATGTTCTCGACGTCGCGGTGGTAAAGGTGGGGATTGCGCGCGGCGACAATCTGAACCAGTTCCGACTTGATCACAGTATCCCCCTCAAAAATTCTTGTTTTTCAATCGCGATCAACCTGCCAAACCGAGACCAGACCGTCAAGAAACAACTTTTCGCCGGTCAGCTTTTCGATCGTCGGCTGAAAGTCGAGCGGCAGGCCGAGAATGGAGCGAGCAAAGTCGCGCAGACTGGCGCCCATGAAGGAGAAGCCCGAGCGGTTCGTCGATCGATAATCCACGAAGGGAAGATCGGCCGATACCTTGCGCTCTTCGAGATAGGCGCGAATCTCTTCAGGACCACCGAGCTGGTCGACGAGCTTGGCGGCAAGCGCCTGGCGACCCGTGAATATGCTGCCGTCGGCAAGGCGCAGCACCTCGGCGCGCGGCAAATTGCGGCGCTCGACGACGAGGTCGACGAACCAGTCGTAGCTGTCCATCACCATGGCGCGGATCATCGTCTTGGCCTCCTCGCTGGCCGGATGGAACGGCGAGGGTTCGGCCTTCAGAGGTGCGGATTTGATCTCCTCGAGCGAGACCCCGATCTTGTCCATCAGTTCCTTCATCTGCGGATACTGGAAGAGCACGCCGATCGAGCCGGTGATCGAGCTTTCGCCCGCGATGATCGTGTCGCCGGCCGTCGCGATCATGTAACCGGCGGAAGCAGCGAGCGTGCGCACGTCGGAGACGACGGGCTTCTTTTCCGCCACCTTGCGCAGCGCCTTGAAGATCACCTCGCCGCCATAGGTGGTGCCGCCGGGCGAGGAGATCGTCACGACCAGCGCCTTCGCCCGGTCGTTGCGGGCGATACGGTCGAGGCGTTCCAGGAGTTCGGCATCGTCCTGGATGATGCCGGTGATGCTGACACGGGCGATATGGTCGCGTGCGCCGCTATCCGGCCAGCGCCACGCAGCCGCGGCGAAAACGGCGAGAAGCGCAATCCCAATGGCGGCGATGCGCCAGAAGGTCAGCTTGCGGCGGAGCTGCCGGCGGTCGGCGATGGCGGAGTGATCCATTCCCTGTCCCTAATTCTGGTGGCCGCCCGGTTGCGGGGTGGCTTGCCGAAGGCCCTATCGATATGGCATTCCAGACGCAAATGGCAATTCGTCGCTGAACTTTCCTGGGCAGACATTGTTTGTTGAGGAATAATCGCCATATGGGGGCCGTTATCGACAGGACCCCTCGTTTCGCAGCGAAGGCCATATCGGCACTCTATCTTGCAGGCACAATGCTGGACACCGTGACAGAAGCACCGTCGGGTGCACAGGGCATAGGCGCTTCTGCCGAGGCTTACCGCCTCGCGACGCGGCATTCTGCCCGCGTGCGCTTCCTGAAGGTCGCCCTGCCGGTCGCCGCCATCGTCATCGGCGTCATCTTCGTCATCGTCTCCATCGTGCGCACCTATGTTCCGTCCAACCTGCAGGTGGAAAGCGCCACCATCGAGGACGGCAAGATCGTGATGCGCAATCCGGCGATTTCCGGCCGCAACAAGGATGGCGTCAGCTACTCCATGAAAGCCGAGCGCGCACTTCAGGACATGAAGCAGCCGGACGTGCTGACGCTGGAAAACATCAAGGCGAAGGTGCCGGTCAACGAAAGCACGATTGCCGAAGTCGTCGCCGCCACCGGGGTCTACGACCGTGGCAAGAACCTGCTCGACATGATCGCCCCCTTCACCATCAGCCTCAGCACCGGCCTCGAAGCCGCCTTCCGCTCCGCCCATCTCGATATCGACGGCGGCAACATGTCGACGCAGGAGCCGGTTTCCATCCGCTCGCGCGAAGCATCCATTGTTGCGCAGTCGCTGAGAATGACGGATAAAGGCCGGATCGTCGTCTTCGAGGGCAAGGTCGTCGTCGACGTCGACCCCGCCGCCATCCGCAACCGAGAAAAGTAAGAGCGCCATGTTCGCCACTCTCTCCGCCCCGCTCCGGGCCGCCAGCATCTCCGTTCTTGCCGCAAGCCTCGCGCTGATCTCGGTTCCCGCGGGCGCCCAGCAGACGTCGAGCCGCATGAAGGGCATGCAGCTGTCGAACGACAAGCCGATCCAGATCCAGAGCGACAAGCTCGAGATCCGCGACCAGGAGAACAAGGCCGAGTTTTCCGGCAATGTGAAGGTCGTGCAGGGTACGACCACGCTGCAGGCGGGCAAGATGGTCGTTTACTACGCTGCCGGCGGTGGCGGTTCGGTGGCCAGCGGCGATGCGGACATCGAGAAGATCGACGTTTCGGAAAAGGTCTACCTGAAATCCGGCACGCAGGAAGCGACAGCCGACACCGGCACGTTCAACCTCGTCAACGAGACCCTGCTTCTCAAGGGCGAGAAGGTCGTTCTGTCGGAGGGCAAGAACGTCTTCGTCGGCTGCCAGCTGACCGTGACCATGCGCACGGGCGAGGCCAAGCTCGACGCCTGCGGCGGCCGTGTCATGATCCAGCTCGACCCCAAGTCCCGCAAGACCACGAACTGATATAGCGCCCGAACCGTGTCCTCCTCTTTGCTCTCCCGTCTGACGCGCCGCCCAAGGAAGGTTGCGCCGGAGCCCCAGCGCAGCGCCGATCTTTCGCGCTACGACGGGACCCTCATTGCCCGCGGGCTGACCAAGAGCTATCGCGACCGCTGTGTCGTCAACGGCGTGTCGCTCGTCGTGCGCCGCGGCGAGGCCGTCGGCCTGCTCGGCCCGAACGGTGCAGGCAAGACGACCTGTTTCTACATGATCACCGGTCTCGTGCCTGTCGATGTAGGCTCAATCGAGATCAACGGCAACGACGTCACGACCATGCCGATGTATCGGCGCGCGCGTCTCGGCGTCGGCTATCTGCCGCAGGAAGCCTCGATCTTTCGCGGGCTGACGGTGGAGGAGAACATCCGGGCGGTTCTGGAAGTGCACGACAAGGACAAGGCCCGGCGTGAGCAGAAGCTCGACAGCCTGCTTGCCGAATTCTCGATCTCGCACCTGCGCAAGTCGCCGGCCATCGCGCTGTCGGGCGGCGAGCGGCGACGTCTCGAAATTGCCCGGGCTCTTGCGACCGACCCGACCTTCATGTTGCTCGACGAACCCTTTGCCGGTGTCGATCCGATTTCCGTCGCCGACATCCAGGCGCTGGTGCGCCATCTTACCTCGCGCGGCATCGGCGTCCTCATCACCGACCACAATGTGCGCGAGACGCTGGGCCTCATCGACCGCGCCTATATCATCCATGCCGGCGAAGTGCTGACCCATGGCCGGGCGAACGATATCGTCGCCAATCCGGATGTGCGCCGCCTCTATCTTGGCGATAATTTCAGCCTCTGACGCAAACCCCATGCGTGATCGCTGCGATTTTCACCAAGTTGGCGGCTGGCGCTTGACCAAACCCATCAAAAAAGCAATTTTTGGGCCAGTTGGATTTCGCCTCCTGGATCCTGTCGGTCGGAGGCTGCTTTTCCGGGGAGTAGAGCGTCCGCATGGCACTCGCAGCCAGCCTTTTCCTGCGCCAGAACCAGTCGCTGGTGATGACCCCCCAGCTCATGCAGTCCATCCAGCTTCTGCAAATGACTCATGTCGAGCTCAACCAGTTTATCGCGCAGGAAGTCGAAAAGAATCCGCTCCTGGAGATCGGCTCCGGTGAGGAGGGCGCGCGGGAAAACGAACGCGGCAGCGAGGATTATGCCCTGCCGAGCGAAGATCGCGGCCATGCAGAAGGCAGCAGCGGCGAAGAAGGCTTCCAGCCGGATCTTTATGACAACGCGACCAGCGGCAGCGCCGGCAGCGCGCCCGAAACGCTTGACGGCGGCCTCGAAAACGTCTTTCCCGACGATACCGGCCCCCGCGCCGCCGACGCGCCGGAGCTCATCGGCCAGTGGAAATCCATGCCAGGCGGCGGCGAGGACAGCGAAGGTTACGACCTCGATGACTTCGTGGCGACCCGCAAGACGCTGCGCGATGTGCTGAACGAGCAGATTCCCTTCATCCTTCCCGATGCGGTCGATCGACTGGTCGCCCAGCATCTCGTCGACCAGCTCGACGAGGCCGGCTATCTCCAGGGCAGCACGGCCGAGACGGCGTTGCGCCTCGGCAAACCGGTGGCTGACATCGACCGCGTGCTCTACCGCCTGCAGGAACTCGATCCGCCCGGCGTCTTTGCCCGCTCGCTCAGCGAATGCCTCGCCATCCAGCTGAAGGCGAAGGACCGGCTCGATCCGGCCATGGCCGCGCTCGTCGATAACCTCGAACTGCTCGCCCGACGCGATTTCGCAACACTGAAGAAACTCTGCGGCGTCGGCGAGGAGGACCTCATCGACATGCTGGCGGAAATCCGCAAGCTCGATCCCAAACCCGGCACGCGCTACGAGAACAGCGCCTCGGAGGCCGTGGTGCCTGATATCGTCGTGCGCGCTGCACCGGACGGAACCTGGCATGTCGAGCTCAATGCCGACACACTGCCGCGCGTGCTCGTCAACCGCGACTATTACGCCTCCGTCTCCAGCCGTACGCGCCGCGACAGCGCAGATTCCGGCTTCCTCAACGAATGCCTGCAGACAGCCAACTGGCTGACGCGCAGCCTCGACCAGCGCGCCCGCACCATCATGAAGGTGGCGGCCGAGATCGTCCGCCAGCAGGATGCCTTCCTGATGTACGGGGTCGACCACCTGCGCCCGCTGAACCTGAAGACGGTCGCCGAGGCGATCAAGATGCACGAATCGACGGTGAGCCGCGTCACCTCGAACAAGTACATGCTGACGCCGCGCGGTCTCTTCGAGCTGAAATATTTCTTCACTGTCTCGATCGGCTCGGCGGAAGGCGGTGATTCCCATTCGGCCGAGAGCGTGCGCCACCGCATCCGCACCATGATCGCCCAGGAGCAGCCCGACGCGGTGCTCTCTGACGACGATATCGTCGATGTCCTGCGTCAGGGCGGCGTCGACCTTGCCCGCCGCACCGTGGCAAAATACCGCGAGGCGATGAACATCCCCTCCTCCGTGCAGCGGCGGCGGGAAAAGCGGGCGCTGGCCAAAGCCGCCGCGTCGTGAAGCAAAGCCGGGATATCAGGCCTTTGCGTATGACAGACGTTAAGATTGCGTGAACTCGGGAATTGACTTCGTTAACGGGACGGGCTAATGCGCGCCCCACTTCCGAAGGGAAGGCAGACCGGAATTCCAGATATATCCCCGCTTTTCTGGAGTGTGCGATGCAAAAAACAGCGCATGCGTGAAACGCTTGGAACGTGGATAAGGTTGGAATAGACTGTTGCACGCAAATCACGAAAGAGAGGAAACCTCCATGAGTGTGCGTGTATCCGGTAAACATATGGAAATCGGCGAAACTTTCCGTCAGCGGATTGAAGAGCAGGTCGGAGAGGCCGTAACCAAATATTTCGACGGAGGATATTCGAGCCAGGTTACCGTGGAAAAAGCGGGGTCGCGGTACAGTGCCGATTGCAAGGTACACCTCGATACCGGCATGGCCTTGCAGGCAAACGGCGAAGCGAACGATCCCCTGGCGGCCTTCCAATCGGCCTCGGAACGGATCGAGAAGCGCCTGCGTCGGTACAAGCGCAAGCTCAAGGATCACCACAACGGCAATGGTCACGATGCCTTTGCAGAAGTGGCATACACGGTGATGGATTCGGTCCCCGAGGAAGACGACGAGCTTCCCGAGGACTACGCGCCGACCATCGTTGCGGAAAGCACGAAGAAACTGCGGACCATGTCCGTCGCCAGCGCCGTCATGGCGCTCGACTTGACGGACGATCCGGTTCTTCTTTTCCGCAGCGCAGGCTCGGAGCAGCTCAATATCGTCTACCGACGCAACGACGGCAATATTGGCTGGATCGACCCAGCCAATATCAAAGGCTGAGTGACGGGAGCGTGGCGCCGGGACGGGCGCCACGCCTCTTCAAACCTTCACCCAGCGCACGAGGACAAAAGCATGGCATTGGCAGGTTTGCTGCAGCAGAGTGCGATTATTCCGGCGATGAAGGCCAACTCCAAGAAGCAGCTGCTTCAGGAACTGGCGACAAAAGCGGCAAAGATCACCGGGCTTCCGGAACGCGAGATTTTTGACGTCATCCTTCAGCGCGAGCGGCTCGGTTCGACCGGCGTGGGCAATGGCATCGCCATACCGCACGGCAAGCTGAAGGAGCTTTCGCAGATCACCGGCCTCTTCGCGAGGCTCGAAACCCCCGTCGACTTCGAGGCATTGGACGACCAGCCGGTCGACCTCGTCTTCCTGCTTCTGGCCCCGGAAGGTGCCGGCGCGGATCACCTCAAGGCCCTCTCGCGCATCGCCCGCGTGCTGCGCGATCCGGCCATGGTTGCCAAATTGCGCGCCTCCGACAGCGAGAGCGCCATCTATGCCTGCCTCAGCGAGGAGCAGGCATCGAACGCGGCCTGACATTTTCTAGAATGGGCACGAAAAAACCGGCGGTTTTGCGACCGCCGGTTTTTCTTTGTCCTGTCGGTCCTGATCAGGCCTGTGCGGTGCTTGCATCACCGGCAGGCGCCTTCGGGCCGCCCTTGGAAACGCCGACCATGGCCGGGCGCAGCACGCGTTCGCCGATGACGTAACCGTCCTGCACGACCTGCACGACCGTGTTGTTGGCGACATCAGTGTTCGGCACTTCGAACATGGCCTGATGGAAGTTCGGGTCGAACTTCTCGCCGATCGGGTCGAGCTTGCGCACACCGTGGCGTTCGAGGGCGGCGAGCATGGAACGCTCGGTCATCTCCACGCCCTCGGCCAGTGCCTTCAGACCGGCATCTTCCGTGGTCTGGGCATCGGCCGGAATGGCGTCCAGCGCGCGGCGCAGATTGTCCGACACGGCCAGCATGTCGCGGGCAAAGCCGGCGACGGAGTAGGACTTGGCATCCTTCACGTCGCGTTCGGTGCGGCGACGCAGGTTATCCATCTCGGCGGCGAGACGCAGGTACTTGTCCCTGAGATCGGCATTTTCCGCGCGCAGCGCATCGACCGGATCCGGCTCTGCCGGATCGCCCGCCTCTTCCGGCGCAAACGTGTCGGCAGCAAGAATGTTCTCTACCGCTTCGTCAGGTCCATGGTTCTTGTTCTCGTCGGTCATGACGTACTCCGAATTCCATCTTGTAAGGGTTTGGGCCCGATATCGAGCTTTGATCCCGAAAAATCAAGGGCTGATGCCCGGTTTGCAGGCCGTCAGCGTGAAAGCCGCGAGATCAGCTGGGCGGTGTAGTCCACCATGGGCACGATCCGGGAATAGTTGAGCCGCGTCGGCCCGATAACGCCGACGGCGCCGACAATCTTGTCGTCACCGTCGCGATAGGGGGCGACGATCAGCGAGGAACCGGACAACGAGAAGAGCTTGTTTTCCGAGCCGATGAAGATACGCACGCCCGGCCCCGTCTCGGCCAGGTTCAGGAGCTCGATCAGGCTGTCCTTGCGCTCGAGGTCGTCGAAGAGCATGCGCAGGCGATCGATATCCTCGGCGCCGGCGAGCCCCTCCAGGAGGTTCGCCCGGCCGCGCACGATGAGCCGCGTCGGCTTGCCCTCATCGAAACCACCGGACCAGACCATCAGCCCGCGCTCGACGAGGTCCTGCGACAGCTTGTCCAGCTCGCCGCTGATTTCTCCGCGCAACCGCTCCAGCTGGGCGCGCGCCTCCAGCAGCGTGTTGCCGGCAAGGTGGGCGTTGAGAAAATTGGCGGCCTCGGTGAGCTGCGAACTCGTGACGCCCGCCGGAAGCTCGATGATGCGGTTCTCCACCAGGTCGTGATCGCCCACCAGCACGACGAGCGCCTTGGTCGGCTCCAGCCGGATGAACTCGACATGTTTCAGGATGGCGTCGTTCTTTGTGGTGATGACGAGGCCGGCCCCGCGCGACATGCCCGACAGCGCCTGGCTCGCCTCGTTCATCATGGTCTCGACGGCCGTGTGCTTCTGGCCGTGCGGGCGCACATGACGCTCGATCGAGGCGCGGTCCTCCGACGAAATGTTGCCCACCTGCATGAAGGCATCGACGAAGAAGCGCAGGCCAAGCTGCGTCGGAAGACGTCCGGCGCTGATATGGGGCGAATAGATAAGGCCGAGTTCCTCAAGATCGCTCATCACATTGCGCACGGAGGCCGGCGAGAGCGACATGGGCAGAATGCGCGACAGGTTGCGCGAGCCGAGAGGCTCGCCGCTTTCCAGATAGCTTTCGACGATACGGCGGAAGATTTCGCCCGAACGCTCGTCGAGCGCTGCCTGACTGTCAGGACCCGGAGATTTCTTCAAAACCATCTTTCCGCTGCAAACCCTGTTATCCGACAGGAATATAGTGATTTCGCAAGAGAGCGCAAAACGGATTTTCCCGCCGCGATTTTCCGCCGCAAGGCGCCAAAACACAAGCCTTGCGCCGCGCTGCCATTCCCTCGCCCGGCGATCTGGTCTAAAGCAGCTTCCCAGATAATTCAGACAGGAGTTCGCAATGCGGCCGTCCGGCAGAAAAACCGACCAGATGCGCAAGGTTTCCTTCGAGCGCAATATTTCCAAACATGCCGAAGGCTCCTGTCTCGTCAAGTTCGGCGACACGCATGTGCTCGTCACGGCCAGCCTTGAAGACAAGACGCCGCCATGGCTGCGCAACAGCGGCAAGGGCTGGGTCACCGCCGAATACGGCATGCTGCCCCGCGCCACCGGCGACCGCATGAGGCGTGAAGCCGCTGCCGGCAAACAGGGCGGCCGCACGCAGGAAATCCAGCGCCTCATCGGCCGCTCGCTGCGCGCCGTCGTCGATCTCGAAGCGCTCGGCGAGCGCCAGATCACCGTCGACTGCGACGTCATCCAGGCTGACGGCGGCACGCGTACGGCGTCCATTACCGGCGCCTGGATCGCCCTTCACGACTGCCTGAAGTGGATGGAAGCCCGCAACATGATCAAGGTGGAGAAGGTCCTGAAGGACCATGTCGCCGCGATCTCCTGTGGCATCTTCGCCGCCCAGTCGGTCATCGACCTCGACTATCTCGAGGATTCCGCCGCGGAGACCGACGCCAATTTCGTCATGACTGGTTCGGGCGGTATCGTCGAAATCCAGGGCACCGCCGAGGGCAAGCCGTTCACGGAAGAGGAGTTCTCCAGCCTGATGGCGCTTGCCCGCGCCGGCATCGCCGATCTCGTCACCCTGCAGAAGCAGGCTGTCGCCTGAGACAGGTTTCGTCATGACCGCCGCGATCGAAGGCATTCTCGAAACCGCGCTCTACGCGGACGACCTCGACGCGGCGGAAGCCTTCTATGCCGGCATCCTGGGATTGGAAACGATCACGCGGCAGGCGAACCGCCACGTCTTCTTCCGCTGCGGCGCCGGTGTGCTCCTGATCTTCAATCCTGCCGAAACCGTGCATCCGCCGCCGCCCCACGCCTTTCCGGTGCCGGTGCATGGCGCGAAGGGCCCGGGCCATGCCTGTTTCCGCGTGCCCGGCCCGGCGCTTGATTTCTGGGTAAAAAAGCTCGAAGAAGCCGGCATCGCCATCGAAGCGGACTTCTGCTGGCCGAACGGCGCCCGCTCCATCTATTTCCGCGACCCTGCCGGCAACAGCCTCGAATGTGCCGAACCGGGCCTCTGGAACATCGCTTGAGGATTTTCATGCGCAAGCTCGACACCAAGACGATCGTCGTCGCCAGCCACAATGCCGGAAAGATCCGCGAGATCGAAGACCTGATCGGCCCGTTCGGCTTTTCTGCCAAATCCGCCGCCGAACTGAAATTCGAGGAGCCGGACGAAACCGGCACGACCTTCGAGGAGAACGCGACGATCAAGGCGCTTGCCTCGGCAAAGGCCTCGGGCCTTCCCGCCCTGTCGGACGATTCCGGTCTCGTCATCGACGCACTCGACGGCGCGCCGGGCGTCTACACGGCAAACTGGGCGGAAAAGGAAGACGGCACGCGCGACTTCGCCATGGCTATGGAGAAGGTGGAGAAGGCGCTTGCCGACAAGGGCATCACCGAAACCAGGGGCCGCACGGCGCGCTTCGTTTCCGTGCTGTGCCTTGCCTGGCCCGATGGCCATACCGAACTCTTTCGCGGCGAAGTGGAAGGCCACGTCGTCTGGCCGCCACGCGGAACGCAAGGCTTCGGCTACGATCCGGTCTTCCGGCCGGACGGCTATGAGACGACCTTCGGCGAGATGAGCGCAGAAGAAAAGCACGGCTGGAAGCCGGGGGATGCGGCCGCACTGTCGCACCGCGCCCGTGCCTTCAAGCGTTTCGTCGAAACCTGCCTGAAGGCTTGAGGCGCGATGACGGCGGTGCCCTTCGATATCCGGCCGAGCATGGGAGCGGACCTTTCCGACCCCGGCTTCGGCATTTATGTGCACTGGCCGTTCTGTGCCGCCAAATGCCCCTATTGCGACTTTAACAGCCATGTACGCCACCAGCCGGTCGATCAGCCGCGCTTCGTGCAGGCCTTCCTGAAGGAGATGGCGACGATGCGCCGCCTCACCGGCTCGCGCAGCGTCACCAGCATCTTCATGGGCGGCGGCACGCCCTCGCTGATGGCACCGGAGACGGTGGATGCGATCCTCAACGGCATCGCCCGCCACTGGCATGTGCCTGATGGCATTGAGATCACCATGGAGGCAAACCCCTCCAGCGTCGAAGCCGATCGGTTCCGCGGCTACCGCGCGGCCGGCGTCAACCGCGTCTCGCTCGGCGTTCAGGCGCTGAACGACCGGGACCTGAAGTTTCTCGGCCGGCTGCATGACGTTGCCGATGCGCTGAAGGCGATCCGGCTGGCACGCGACATCTTTCCGCGCATGTCCTTCGACCTCATCTACGCCCGCCCCAACCAGAGCGTCGAGGACTGGGACCGGGAGCTGAAGGAGGCCGTCTCCTACGCCGTCGATCATCTCTCGCTCTACCAGCTCACCATCGAGGAAGGCACACCCTTCTATGGCCTGCACAAGGCCGGCAAGCTGGTCGTCCCCGACGGCGAGCAGTCCGCCGTGCTCTACGAGGCGACGCAGGAGATCACCGAGCGCGAGGGCATGCCGGCCTACGAGGTCTCCAACCATGCCCGTCCCGGTTCGGAAAGCCGCCACAACCTCACCTACTGGCGCTATGGAGACTATGTGGGCATCGGCCCCGGGGCACATGGTCGCCTTACGACAGGCGGCGCAAAAATCGCCACCGCGACGGAGCGGCGGCCGGAGGGCTGGCTGGAGCTTGTCGAGGCGGAGGGCCACGGCATGGTCGATCAGGAGCTTTTGGAGCGCGAGGCACAGGCGGACGAACTTTTGCTGATGGGGCTTCGCCTGAAGGAAGGCATCGACCTCGTCCGCTGGCAGGCGCTGTCCGGTCGCGATCCGGATCCGGATCGCGAACAGTTCCTCATCGAACACGGTTTCATCGAGCGGCTTGGCAATTCGCGGCTACGCTGCACGCCGGCCGGCATGCTGATCCTCGACGCCGTCGTGGCGGATCTCGCCTGCTGACCCTTCGGCCGTTCCAATGAAACTCCCTCACTGGAACGGCCTTCCTGGAGTGTCTTTCCAACATTGTTCCGGAGGCCCGGTTCGGCACATGTCCGCCGAACTCGTACTCCCCGCAAAACCATGCGCTAAGCGTCAGAGCCGATCGGCCGGCGCTTTTCCGTGATCATGCGCAGGAGACGCCCGTCGATGGCCGCAAGGCCGACGGCGATCAGCGCCATGCCGGCAAAATGCTTCGGCGCCAGCACCTCGCCGAGCACCAGCGCGCCGAGCAGGATGGCGCTGACGGGGATGAGGAAGGTCACGAGCATCAGGTTCGTCGCACCTGCCGTGGCGAGAATGCGGAAGAAGATGACGTAGGCGAGCGCGGTGGCAAGGAAGGCAAGGCCGAACAAGGCCATCCAGGTCTCCGCCGAGGGCATGGCGAGCGTCCATGGCTTGTCGACGATCAGCGCAACCGGCAGCATCAGCACGGCGGAAGCCGTCACCTGCCCTGCGGCCGGCAGCAGCGGCGGCAGGCCCATGCGGCGGAAGCGGCGACCGAAGATACCGGCAATCGAATAGGAGACGGCGCCGCCGAGCACGGCCAGCTGCGCCAGGAGATTGGCCCCGAGGTCGGAGAGCACCGAGGGGCCGATCATCAGCGCCACGCCGAGAAAGCCGACAATGACACCGACGAGGCGCCCGCCCGTCATCTTCTCGTCCGTCGTCAGGAGATGGGCGGCGGTAACGGCAAAGAGCGGTGTGGTGGCGTTGAGGATGGAGGCAAGGCCACTCGCAATATGCGTCTGGCCCCAGACGATCAGCGAAAACGGAATGATATTGTTGAGCACGCCCATGCCGAGGAAGGCGAGCCACACCTCCCTGCTGCGCGGAATGGCATAGCCGGCGAGGCGCACGACCATCCAGAGCGCGAGGGCGGCAAGGCCGACGCGGGCAGTGACGATGGTGAGCGTCGGCAGCTCGCGCACGAGAATGCCGTTGAAGAGGAACGAGCCGCCCCAGAGAAGCGAGAGCGCGACGAGCAGGCCCCATTCGCCTGCGGTCATATTACGATTGGCCATCGGAACATCCTTGCGAAATTTTCTAAATCGAACGTGATGCCCGGATGTCAAAATCCGGTTTTCACGTTATAATTCCGCGGATTTCCGTGCCGTACAAACGATCATATTTCGGCTTTTCAGCGAGGAAAACTAAATCATGAGCGGCCGCCTTCCCTCCCTCTCCGGCCTGCGCGCCTTCGAAGCGGCGGCACGGCATCTGAGCGTCACGCTCGCCGCCGGCGAGCTCAATGTCACGCCCGGTGCCGTGAGCCTGCAGATCCGCGAGCTGGAGCAATCGCTTGGCGTGCAACTCTTCGAGCGGCGGCCGCGGCAAATCCGGCTGACGGAGGAGGGCGAAGGATATTTCAAGGCGATGCGCTCGGCCTTCCGCATGATGCGCGAGGCGACCGACGAATTGCTGGTCCGGGCACGATCCCCGGCAACGCTGTCGATCAGCTGCACGCCGACCTTCGCCGCCCAGTGGCTCGTGCCGCGCCTGCCGAAATTCGAGGAACGCCTGCCTGGCGCGGACATCCGCATCAGCGCCTCGAACCGTCTCGTCGATTTTGCCCGCGACGGCGTCGATATCGCGATCCGCCACGGCTTCGGCCGCTACGAAGGCCTTGTCAGCGAAAGGTTGCTCGACGACGACCTGATGCCCGTCATCGCGCCGGCTCTGAAGGACAAGACCCCGCTGGATACGCCGGCGGACCTCTCCGGCCACGTACTGATACATGACGTGCACCGGCAGGACTGGCGGCTCTGGCTGGAGGCAATGGGCGTTGCCGGCATAGACGTGCAGCGCGGCCCGGTCTTCACCGACAGCAATGGCGCAATCGAAGCCGCCAAGGCCGGCGACGGCGTGGCACTGGCTCGGCTGTCGCTGGTGGCGCGCGAAGTCCAGGAGCGCCGGCTCATCGCCCCCTTTTCACGCGGCGTGACGACGGGCCTTGCCTACTACATCGTCTATCCGCCCGGCGCGCTGGACCGGCCGGCTGTCGCAGCGCTGCGGCAATGGCTGACGGAGGAGGCCCGGGCGGTGCAGGGAAACTGAGACAAGGCCGTTCAGTCGTCGAAATCTTCCATTTGCTGCCTGTAGGCCTCAAAACCCGCCCGGACGTAGGTCGCCTGCGCCTTCGGGTGATCATTCGTGTCCGTATGGAGCCAAACCCGCCGCGTCGTGCGCGCCCACACGGCACGCAGGGCAGTGTCCAGCAGGAAGGGGCCGAGGCGCCGGCCATAGGCCGCCGGAACAAGACCGAAATGGGTGAGCTCGATATCGGGCGCGGCCACGGCATCGAATTCACAAAGACCGATCGGCCGCCCCTCCTCCCGCAGGACAAAGGTTTCCGTCGAGGCGGCAGACAGGAAGAGCGCCAGGTCCTCCCGGGTCATGTTCAGGCGGGAGTCCCAACCGAGCGGCGTGCCGATTGTCCGGTACAGGGCGAGGTAATCCGGCACGGACATGCGTTCCCGCCGAAGCTCCAGGCCCGCGACGGGCGCCAGCAGGGGCTGGCCCGCCGGCGCAACGCGCTGTTCCATGTAGGTGACAAGCAATCTCATGCCGGGCCCCTCAAAGGCAGAATGCCGTGCCAACCCAGCGGCAAGCACGGCATTGGCACGGCGAAGCGGAGCAGGTCTACTCGTTGATCAGCCGCTTGAGGAGTTCGATCTCGTGGCTGAGCTTCGTGTCCCCCGAAATCAGCTCCTCGATCTTGCGCACGGCGTGCAGCACGGTCGTGTGGTCGCGTCCGCCGAAGCGACGGCCGATCTCCGGGAAGGAGCGCGGCGTCAGCGTCTTCGACAGATACATGGCGATCTGCCGCGGCTTGACGATGACGCGCGTGCGGCGGTTCGAGACCAGTTCCTGGCGCGAGACGTTGTAGTGTTTCGCCACGACGCGCTGGATGTCCTCGATACGCACCCGGCGCGGCTCGCCGGCAGCGACGAGATGGCCGAGCAGCTCGTCGACGCGCTCGATCGTAAGGTTCGGCTCGAAGGAACGGCGGAAGAGCAGCTGGTTGAAGGCGCCTTCCAGTTCCCGGCCGCTTGCCGTGATGTTGCGCGCGACGTGGCTCAGGATCTCGACCGGAATGTCGAGCGAGCCATCTTCCTGCTGCGCGGCGGCGAGGCGGCGCTTGAGGATTTCGAGGCGCATTTCGTAGTCCGGCGCTTCCATTTCGATGGCGACGCCGCCCTGGAGACGGGAACGAACCCGCGGATCGAGCGATTCCAGCTCCCACGGCGCGCGGTCGGCAGCGACCACGACCTGCTTGGCGGAATCCAGCAGCATGTTGAGCAGGTGGCAGAACTCGTTCTGGATCGAATTGCCCTGCAGGAACTGCATGTCGTCGATGATCAGGAGATCGATATTGCGCAGCGTCTCCTTCAGGGAAAGCGCATCATTGTCGCGGATCGCGGTTGCGAAGCGCCACATGAAGTATTCGGCCGTCAGATAGACGACGCGCGGATTGCGGGCGCTCGACAGGGCGCCGAGCGCGATCGCCTGCAGGAGATGCGTCTTGCCGAGGCCGACGCTGGAATGGACGAAGAGCGGGTTGAAGCGCACGGCACCGGCACCTGCTTCCGCAATCGTGCGGGCAGCGGCAAGGGCAACGCGGTTCGAAGTGCCCTCGACGAAGACATCAAACGTATAACGCTGGTCGAGCGGCGAGCCGAAGAGCGGGCTGGACTGCTGCGCGCGCGGCTGGGCGGCCGCGGCAACAGAGACCGCAGCGCTGGCGACGGGCTGCGGGCCGCTTGCCGGGCGGCGCGGCTGCGCCTGGGGCGCGACGGGTTCGGTGACTGCCGTATCCTCGGCAAGTCCGGTGCGGGCGCCGCGGGTTGCAGTGCGCACCAGGATTTCGACCTTGAGGATCTCGGCATCTTCCTGCTGGAACAGACTGGTGATGAGATCGAGATAACGATTGTTGATCCAAGATTTGAGGAACGTCGTCGGCACCGACAGGCGCACGACGCTCTTGGAAACGGAGTGGACCTTCAACCGCCCGAACCAGCTCGCAAAGACGTCCGGACCAACCTGCGCCTTCAATCGCGCGCTGACCCGTTCGAAAATCGCGTCCTGCTTCATATCGGATGGAACCCCCGCCGCCTGCACCCCTTCTTGCGGGAGCGCCTTCAGTGCATTTTCCCCATTCGCGAATGCACCAGCCGTTCTGGCCGTATTCATCTGCATCTTGCCGCCTTTCATGCGTCCTTCGCCACGTCGGCATTCCTGCCGGCGCCTTTCATGTTTGCCACCCCCCGGCCGTGCCGAGCCATCGCCCGGTCCGGGAGCTGGTGCCCCGATCATGCCGACCCCCTACATTCGGCACGAACCTGTTTCCCAAACACAATTCGGGTCCGTCGGATCCGTTGTCATGCCGGATCATCAAGCCCCGTCTGTGGCCGCGCCGCTCACTCCCTCGTCGAGCGTACGGCGGGCATGCCCTCACCATCCGGATCGTCCTCACGACCCTTGCAACCGGCGCAACCAATAGTCACAAAAACCCTCGCCAGTGTGCGGTGAGGCACCTGGGGCAAGTGTTGCCGATTGGATGATTTTACGAAGCGGAGCCGCTCCGTCACAGGGGACAAACAATCACCGCTGTCTTCATGAGACAGTCTTGTCAGCGATCATTTTAAGGCTGTGTCCGCGCCCCCTGTGGAAAGCATTTAGGCAGGATCAGGCACCAAGATCAATCACGAATTTTACGCAAAATTAAGGGGCAGCCGTTGACTCGCAAGCGCGTTCCTGACTCGGAATCGGGGGGCCAAAGGAGAATCTGTTAGGAATCAATGGCTTTGTTTTCGGGTCCTTTTCGGAACCCCCAAAAAACGAAAAAAATAAAAATTCGCTTGACTCAAATTGCTGTCAAACTCCCGCAACGAAAGGCGGAAGAACCCCACCCAACCTCCTGCAAGTAACTGAATTTAAAGGATTTTCTTCGTCACTCTTTTGACACGATCAAGCCTTGCACATTCACCATGGCCGGGTCAAAAAACCAAAGAAAAAGCCCGGCGCAAGCGCCGGGCTTTTTCTAATATTGCATAGCTCGATGGAACTATCAGGCCGACATCGTCTTCACGCGGTTCGCCAGACGCGACACCTTGCGGGATGCTGTATTGGAATGGAGCACACCCTTCGTGGCGGCGCGCATCAGTTCCGGCTGGGCAGCCTTCAGAGCGGCAGCGGCGGAAGCCTGATCGCCGGAGGCGATGGCCTCTTCGACCTTGCGGATGAAGTTACGGACGCGCGAGCGGCGCGACTTGTTGACTGCGGTGCGCGCGGCGATCTTGCGGGTCGCCTTCTTTGCCGAGGTTGTATTGGCCATTTATGCCTCTCTTCAGAAATCTGACACAAACTCCACCCTCGCCGTGCCGGGTCACTGCGACCTGTCATCAAAGCAATTCGGGAGCAATATCGGAAAACCTTGGAATTCGGCTTTCCAAACTGTGGGCGGCGTATAGCGGGAAACCACGGCGACGTCAACGCGGATTCTGCAAGAAACGCCAACCGCGGTCTCAGCGATGCCGGAAGGCCGGCTTGCGCTTCTCGATGAAGGCCGCCATGCCCTCCTTCTGGTCTTCCGTGGCGAACAGCGCGTGGAACAGGCGGCGCTCCGCGCGCATGCCCTCGGCCAGCACGGTCTCGTAGGCGCGGCCCACCGCCTCTTTCGCCAGCATGGTGGCCGGCAGGGAGTAGCCGGCGATCTTCTCCGCCGCGGCCAGCGCCTCTTCCAGCAGCTTTTCCGGTGCCACCACACGAGCGACAAGGCCGGCGCGTTCGGCTTCGGCCGCATCCATGAGGCGGCCGGTAAGGATGAGGTCCATCGCCTTGGCCTTGCCGATGGCGCGTGTCAGGCGCTGCGTACCGCCCATGCCGGGAATGACGCCGAGCGTGATTTCCGGCTGGCCGAACTTCGCCGTCTCCGAAGCGATGATGAAATCGCACATCATGGCGACCTCGCAGCCGCCGCCGAGCGCAAAGCCGCTGACGGCGGCGATCATCGGCTTGCGGCAGGCCGCCACATCGTCCCAACCGGCAGCAAGATCCTCCATCATGGCGTCGGCGAAGCCATAGGGCTGCATCTCCTTGATGTCGGCGCCGGCGGCAAAGGCCTTTTCCGAACCGGTGATGACGATGGCGCCGATGCCGGCATCCGCCTCGAAGGCGGCAAGCACGCCCTTCAGCTCGTCGAGCAGCTTGCGGTTCAGCGCGTTCAGCGCCTGCGGCCGGTTGAGCGTGACGAGACCGACGCGCCCGCGCGCCTCCACCAGCAGGGTTTCATAGGTCATGGTTCTCTCCTCTGTTCTATTTCTGGCAGGCGGCGCAATGGAATGTCGATCGGCCGCTCTGCACGATGCGGCCAATCGTGCCTGCGCAGCCCGGCGTGCGGCAAGGCTCCTTCTCGCGGTCATAGACGGAAAAGGAATGCTGGAAATAGCCGAGCGAGCCGTCGGCGCGGATATGGTCGCGCAGGGTCGAACCACCCGCCTCGATGGCATCGGCGATCACCTGACGGATCGCCTCGGTCAGGTAGACGAGTTCCTTCTTCGGCTTGCCCGCAGCCGTTACCAGCGTGCCCGCCAGCCTTTCCGGCGAAAGATGCGCGCGCCAGAGGGCTTCGCAGACATAGATGTTGCCGAGGCCGGCAATATTCTTCTGATCGAGCAGAGCAGCCTTCAGCGGCGTCTGGCGGCCGCGGAACTTGGCGGCGATGTAGTCGGCATCCAATGTATTGCCGGTCGGCTCGGCGCCGAGATCGCGGAAGAAGGCGTGGGCGGCGATATCTTCCCGCCGAGCAAGGTCCATAAAGCCGAAACGGCGGGGATCGTTATAGATGACGCGGCGCTCGCCTTCCGGCGTCTCCAGATGAAACACGACATGATCATGGCGCGTGTCCTTGCTGCGGGGAATGTGGAAATCGCCGGGTGGCTCGGCACCCTCCACCCGGAAGGAGCCGGACATACCAAGATGGGCGATCACCACGTCTCCGCCGTCGATATCGATGAGCAGATACTTGGCGCGGCGGCCGAGCGAGACGACACGGCGGCCGGACACCGCCTCGGAAAAGGCCGGCGGGAAGGGGAAGCGCAGGTCTGGGCGGCGCAGCTCCGCCCGGCGGATCGTCGCTCCCTCCATGACCGGGGCAAGGCCGCGGCGCACCGTTTCCACTTCCGGCAATTCCGGCATTACGTTCTCCTTCGATTTAACCTTGAGCGCATTTGCCGCGGCGCGGCATTTCCCTCTCGGCAATCTATGTCCTATATACCCGGCGAAGCGACGGGTGCTGTGCGTGAGATAGCGCGGCCCCGGCCAATTCGCTATGGTCTTTGCGGCAATCCGGCTGCGACAGACCGGCCCATGGAGACGACGATGACGGAACAGCGCACATCCGCGGACGGCGGCATGGAAACCTCCTACGGGTTTCGCGAGGTGCCGCAGGGCGAGAAGCAGGCGCTCGTCAACGACGTGTTCCACAAGGTGGCCAAGCGCTACGACATCATGAACGACGTCATGTCCGCCGGCCTGCACCGGGCCTGGAAGGACGCGATGATCGCGAGCCTCAATCCGCGCAAGGATCCGTCCTACAGAGTTCTGGACGTCGCCGGCGGCACGGGCGACATCGCCTTCCGCATCGTGGAGGCTTCCGACAAGCTGGCCCATGCCACCGTGCTCGACATCAACGGCTCGATGCTGTCGGTCGGCGCCGACCGGGCGGCGAAGAAGGGCCTTTCCGCCAATCTCGATTTCGTCGAGGCCAATGCGGAGGAGCTTCCATTCGAGACCGGCAGTTTCGATGCCTATACGATCGCCTTCGGTATCCGCAACGTGCCGCGCATCGATGTGGCGCTGTCGGAGGCCTACCGCGTCCTGAAACGGGGCGGGCGCCTGCTCGTGCTCGAATTCTCCGAAGTGGAGATGCCGCTGCTCGACACGTTCTACGAGACCTGGTCGTTCAAGGCGATCCCGCAGTTCGGCAAGATGATCACCGGGGATGCCGAGCCTTATCAGTATCTCGTGGAATCGATCCGCAAGTTCCCGAACCAGCAGGATTTTGCCGCGATGATCCGCACCGCCGGCTTCTCCCGTGTCACCTTCACCAACTATACCGGCGGCATTGCGGCGCTGCATTCGGGCTGGAAGCTCTGAGCATGGCCCCGTCCTCCTGCAAGCGGCACCGTTCCGCATGAGTATTTTCGGTGCCTATCTTCGGCTCGCCCGCGTGGGCTGGGTTCTCGTGCGCGAGGGCGTCGTCTCGGCGCTGCCGACCGAGGGCATGCCGCCGCTCGCCCGCACCGCGCATACGCTTGCCGGCCTCTTCGAACGCCGTCGGGCTTCGAAGGAGGACCGCAGCGACCGCCTCGCCCGCGCCATCGAGCGTCTCGGCCCCTCCTATGTGAAGATGGGCCAGTTCCTGGCGACCCGGCCCGACGTTGTCGGCGCCGAGATCGCGGTCGATCTCTCCGCCCTGCAGGACCGCATGGCGACTTTTCCGCGCGAAGCGGCCGTTGCCACTGTCGAAGGCTCGCTCGGCCGGCCGCTCGACGATCTCTATGTGAATTTCGGCGACCCGATCGCCGCTGCCTCCATCGCGCAGGTCCATCCCGCGACGGTGCGCGACGCGACCGGCGAACGCAAGGTCGCCGTCAAGGTCATCCGCCCCGGCGTGCGCCAGCGTTTCGCCCGCGATCTCGAGGCGATGTATGCGGCCGCGCACCTCCAGGAACGCATCCTGCCCAACACGCGCCGGCTGAAGCCGGTCGAGGTGACGCGCACATTGGAGCAGACGACGAAGGTCGAGATGGATCTTCGCCTCGAAGCGGCCGCGCTTTCGGAACTCGGCGAGAACACCACGGACGACCCCGGTTTCCGGGTGCCCAAGGTCGATTGGGAGCGCACCGGGCGCGACGTCGTCACCATGGAGTGGATCGACGGTATCAAGATGTCCGATGTCGAGGGGCTGCGTAACGCCGGCCATGACCTCGACAAGCTGGCCGACACGCTGATCCAGTCCTTCCTGCGCCACACGCTGCGCGACGGCTTTTTCCATGCCGACATGCACCAGGGCAATCTCTTCGTCGATCCCGAAGGCGTGATCGTCGCCGTCGACATGGGCATCGTCGGCCGGCTCGGCAAGAAGGAGCGCCGCTTCCTTGCCGAAATCCTCTACGGCTTCATCACGCGCGACTACCAGCGCGTCGCCGACGTGCATTTCGAGGCGGGCTACGTGCCCTCGCATCATGATACTGCCAGCTTTGCCCAGGCGATCCGTGCCATCGGCGAGCCGATCCACGGCCAACCGGCCGAGACCATCTCCATGGCAAAACTCCTGACCCTGCTTTTCGAGGTGACGGAACTCTTCGACATGGAGACCCGCACCGAACTCGTCATGCTGCAGAAGACCATGGTGGTGGTGGAAGGCGTCTCGCGCACGCTGAACCCCCGCTTCAACATGTGGAAGGCCTCCGAGGGCGTTGTCGGGGACTGGATCCGGGACAATCTGGGGCCGAAGCGGCTTTTGACGGACCTGCGCGACGGCGCCCATGCCGCCCTGCGGCTGGCCGAGGCGGCCCCGGAAATCGCGGCCAAGGCGGAAAAGCTTTCGCAGGATATCACGAGCATGGCCGAAAAAGGCCTGCGTTTCGATGCAGAGACCGCCGAAGCGATCGGCCGCTCCGAGGCGCGCCACAGTCGCTCCGGCCGGCTGGCACTCTGGATAATTGCTGCAACACTCATCTATATCGCCTGGACGCTTACCTGACGGGTTGCTCTCCGCGCGTTGACAACACCGAAAAATTGCATCCATATCGTCGCCTTCGAGGGTGGACGAATAAGAAACATGCGTGTGTTGAAGCTGGGCGTTTCGGCCCTCGCGATCGTTGCGGGCTTTTTTCCGGCGTCGGCCGAAATTCTGCCGCGCGGCGCAACCGTCGATGGCGCCGTCGTGGATCGCAAATCCGGTGAGGAGGTGCGTTTCGTTGCGGTGGACAACTGGCGCGGCGTCGAGGTCAACCAGGACCTCCTTGCCGGCGATACGCTTCGCACCAATGCCATCGGCAGCCTTGCCATCCGCTTTGCCGACAACACGCTGGTGCGCATGGCGCGCGAGACGGTTTTGCGCGTGCGCAAGATCGACGGCGCCTCGGACAGTTTGCTCAATCTCGAAGGCGGCACGATCTGGGGCCGGGCGGACCGCGGCGGCAGCGGGCTCACCGTCGACACGCCCGCGGCGGCGGCGGCCATTCGCGGCACGGACTGGACGCTGCGTGCCGAGGGCGACCGCACGACGCTGACCGTGCTCGAAGGCACGGTGGAGCTATCCAATGCGCAGGGCACGGTGACGGTCGGCCAGGGTGAAGGCGCCGTGGCGCGGATCGGCGAGGCACCGCGCAAGTACATCCTCGTCAATCTCAAGGAGCGCGAGCAGGTCCTGCTCTACAGCGAGGTACGCGGCACCTTCTCGAGCCTGCCGATCAGCGGTGCGCAAAGCACCGAAGCCCGCGCCGAGCGGCGACGCATCCTCGATACGCCGGAAGCCGGCCGCAGCCGCGAGGACTGGCTGAAGCTTGCCGAGACGGCGCTCGCCTATGACGGCAGGGCCGCAGCCGAAGCCGCCCTTGCGCGCCTGCCGCGCCCGCTTCCCGCCGCGCTGGAAGCCCGCGCCAACCTGGTCGAGGCGATGATCGCCGGCCAGGCCACGCGCTATGACGCAGCGATCCGGCTTTTCCGCAAGGCGATGCCGCATCTTGCTGGCGAACGGCGCGCCATGGCGCAGTACGGCGCGTGGATCGCCCTCTCGCTGGAGGATCCGGACACCAGCGCACGCCCTCCCGTGCTGAACCGCACGCCGAAATCGGCCGGCGAGGCCCTTGCCCAGGCCACCGTCATCGCCAACCTGCAGGGCGAGGTCGAGGCGATCGCGTTCCTGCGCAAGGCCGAGCAGCGTTTCCCGAAGGATGCGACCCTGCCCGCCATGCGCGCCAGCCTTGCCTATGAACTCGACGATCGCGACGAGGTGCGCGCAGCGCTCGACCGCGCCGGATCGATCGATCCGGACGATCCTGCCCACCTGCTTGTCAGCGCTCGGTTCCGTGCCACCGTGTCGAGCGACGTCGACGGTGCCCTTGCCGATCTCGACCGGGCGGTGAAGGCCGCCCCCGGCGACGATGCGGTGTGGAACGAGATCGGCATCCTCAAGAGCGACCGCAACGCCATCGTCGAAGCCAATGCCGCCCATCGGCGCGCCATCGCCCTCAACCCGGAAAACGCTGCGCTGCATGCCAACCACGCCCGTTTCCTGATGGACAACGACCAGATGGCAGCGGCAAAGGCGGCGATCGACGCCGCCGAAGCACTCGACCCCACCTCCTACGCCGTGCTTGCCGCCAAGGGTCGCTATCTGCTGCGCATGGGCGAGACCGCGGAAGGCGAGAAGGTCTTGCAGGAAGCCGCGGCCGTCAATCCGACGGCCGGCGACGCGCTGATCGGCCTTGCCATCGCCAACTACCAGAGCGGCGCCGATGCCGAGACCGCCCAGGCGCTCGACAATGCCGACCGTTTCGACAAGGACAATCCGAGCATCGCGCTGATCCGCGCCGGCATCGCGATCGATGAGTTCCGCGCCGACGACGCCATCCTCGACGCCCGTGAGGCGTTGCGCCGCCGCCAGGCACGCGGCGGCTACTACTCCGGCTACGACACCAACCGGCAGGTCTCCTCCTATCTCGGCGTGGCGCTCGACAATATCGGCCTCACCGAATGGGGCCAGTTCTATGCCGACCGGTCCTACGACCCCTTCGTCTCCACGACCTATATTGACGAGGGGACAGCGGGTGGCGGCAGCCCCTTCGTCAATACGCCGCTTTCCGGCCTCGACCGTTCCGCCTCCGGCGGGTCCTCCATCGCATCGGAACTTCAGGCCCGGCTCTTCGCCCCCCTGTCCATCGCTTCGGAGGAAAAGCGCAACAGCCTCGAGACCCGCAACTTCTTCGAGGCCTCGCTGGGCGGAACACTCACAGGCTACGGCGCCGATACCGGCTGGGCGAGCGACATCCTCCTCCAGGGCACGAGCTATACGCCCATGCCGGTCAGCTACTATCTGCAGGGTAGCCTCTTCCGACCGGAGAGCGCCCGGGAGAACGACGAGAACGACCTTCTGGGCGGGCTTTTCCGCATCGGCATCAAGCCGACGCTGACCGACAGCGTCTACCTCTTCGGCAACAGGATCCGGCAGGAGGTCGGTTATCCCGGCCAGACCTCCAATCCTGCCCCTTTCAACGACAGCGTGACGGATGCTACCGAGCTTGGCGTCGCGTGGAGCCATGTCATCGGCGAGCGCAACGTGGTGCAAGCCTTCGCAGTCAACCGCCGGGTGGACGACCTGACCCGATCCCGCTCCACCGACAACAGCGTTGTCCCACCCGTCGTCTATCGCATCAATGAAAGGTCGCGGGAGGACATCTTCACCTATGGCGTCGGTCATCTTCTGGGCATCGGGCCGCTGACACTGCGCTACGGGATAGAAGCGGCAGAAAGCGATTTCCGGATTTCCGCGACCTCGACCAACCTGACGACCGGCGAGATCGAGGACCTCGGCGTCGCCAACGGCGGCAGTTCGACGACACAGGCCTATATCGACGGCTATCTGGAACTTTCTGATAGCCTGCAGATCCAGGCAGGCGCGTTCCAATCCCGCTTCGACGGCGACAGCCCGCGCTGGGGACCGGTCGACTACCGGCTCGGCATCGCCTTCGCGCCGAACGACAACCATTGGCTGCGCGCCTACTATCGGCAGGATACGCAATTCGCCAGCAACTATACGCTTTCGCCCGTCACGACGGTCGGGCTTGCCCCGATGGAGCTGCCGCTTTTCCGGGGCGGGCAGACGCGGACGACAGCGGTGCGCTGGGATGCCGAGTGGAACGAGCGCTTCTTCACCGCGGTCGAGTACCAGCACCTGCGCTTCAACGGCCTGACGCTGACACCGGAAGACTTCATGGCGAGCTTCCTGACGGACACGGGCAAGATCGACCGCCTGCAGATCAGCGCCAACTACTGGGTCGCCGACGGTCTCGGCGCCTTCGGCTCCTTCACCTGGAACACCAGCAAGGACACCACGACCGGCTGGGACCCCTCCTTCGACGTGCCGCTGGTGCCCGACTATGTGGCGCAGGCAGGCCTGACCTATGTGCACCCCGCGCGCTGGACGGCAACGCTCGCCCAGAGCTTCGTCGGTCCGCGGCTCGGCTCGCAATATTACGAGGAGGACGGCGCACCAGGTGGCCGCACGCTCGACAGCTACTGGACGACGGATGTCGCACTGACCTGGAAATCGGAGAGCGGGCACCTGGAGGCCGGCCTCAGCGTGCTGAACATCTTCGACAACGACATCGAGATGGCAGATCGCCTGCCCGGACCCGGCCGCACCTTCCTCGCGACGATGAAGGCACGGTTCTGACGGAACGCTTGACCGGTCTTTGGCGGACGCTAGTCTTTCGGCATGGCTGACGAACCTCTGATCGCGACCGAACCGCCGCCCTTTCTCGAACGGGTGCGGCGGCAGTTGCGCGGGCTCTATTTCGGCCGCGACCGGGAGGCGATCCGTTTCCAGGTCACCATGCTCTTCGTCGACATCGTGATCCTCGGTTTCTTCATCGCCGGCCCGTATCTGCGCACCGGGCCGGCCTACATCATCGTCGATTACGTCATCGCCGCCATCATCGCCTTCGAGCTTGCCGCACGGGCGCTGATCGCGCCGAACCTGCGCTACTGGGCAACGCGGCCGATGACCTGGGTGGATATCGTCGTGCTCGGCACACTGCTCTTTCCCAATCAGCTGCACAATTTCGCCTTCCTGCGTGTCCTGCGCATCTGGGCGATCAGCCAGAGCAAGCTGGTGACATTGCTGCTGCACCGCATCGGGCAAGGCGAGAAGGAGGAGGTCATCCAGGCCTGCGTGAATTTCCTCGTCTTCCTCTTCCTCGTCACCGGCTTCGTCTACAGCAACTTCTTCTACGGCGCCGAGGGTTTCGAAGGCTTCGTCGACGCGCTCTATTTCTCCGTCGCGACCGTCACGACCACCGGCTTCGGCGACATCACCCTGCCCGGCACGCTGGGAAAGCTCACGTCCATCGTCACGATGATCATCGGCATCTCGCTCTTCGTCCGCCTCGCGCAGGCGATCGTGCGGCCCTACAAGGTGAACTTCCCTTGCCCGCAATGCGGCCTCTCGCGCCACGAGACCGATGCCGTGCACTGCAAGGCCTGCGGCCATGTGCTGAACATTCCGAACGACGACGCCTGAATCACCCTGTCTTGGCCCGCCGCGCCTGTTCCCGCAGGACGGGAAAGATGCTACTTTAGAAAAGTCGGAATAACCGGCATATCGCATTGCAAGACCGTATTCTCCAAAGGGCCAGAGGGGAGCCGTCCATGCGCAAGATCCTTGTTTCCATCGCCATTACCGCCATGTCCCTTGGTGCTTCCGCCGCACCGTCGCTCGCCGGCATGACGCCGGACCCCGCGACGATCCGGCCGGCAAGCGCCGTCGAGCTTGCCACGCACTACTACGGGCACAAGCCCAAGTGTTTCTGGAAGAAGATCAAGAAATACGACTACTACGGCAACCTCGTCATCAAGAAGGTGAAGGTCTGCCACTAGGCGCCTTGCCGGCCACGGTCGGGGAACCGCCGCCGGACAGGACCTGAAAACACTGCCGCAACGGGCAGGACGGAGCAGTCGTCCTTCCGAGCGTGGGGCATGCGCTACAGGCGGCTGGAGGTTTCCGCGCTTCTTCGAAGCACGAAAACACTCGAGCGTCTTGTTTTCACACGATTGCGGGCGCAAAACCGCTTCAGCGCTTTTGCTGGAATTGTTTGGGACCCGCCATGTCGCTTGCTGGAAAACGCATCCTTCTCGTCATGTCCGGCGGCATCGCCGCCTACAAGAGCCTTGACCTGATCCGCCGGCTGCGCGAGCGCGGCGCCGAGGTTCGTCCGGTCATGACGGCGGGCGCGCAGCAATTCGTCACGCCGCTTGCCGTCGGCGCGCTTTCGGCCGGCCATGTCTATACCGACCTCTTTTCCCGCGAAGACGAGCAGGATGTCGGGCATATCCGGCTGGCGCGCGATTGCGACCTCATCGTCGTCGCCCCCGCCACGGCCGATCTCATGGCGAAGATGGCGAACGGCCTCGCCGACGACCTTGCCTCCACGGTGCTGCTCGCCACCGACCGGCCGGTGCTGCTGGCTCCTGCCATGAACCCGAAAATGTGGTCGCATCCGGCGACCCGGCGCAATGTCGAGACGCTGCGGGGGGACGGGCTTGCCTTTGTCGGCCCCAATGCCGGCGAGATGGCGGAGGGCGGCGAAGCCGGCCTTGGGCGCATGGCCGAACCGCTCGAGATCGTCGCAGCGGTGGAAGGCCTGCTCGATGGCGGCGCAAGGCCGCTGGCCGGCCGCAAGGCCGTCGTTACGTCCGGGCCGACCCATGAGCCTATCGACCCCGTGCGCTACATCGCGAACCGCTCCTCCGGCCGGCAGGGCCACGCCATCGCCGCAGCGCTCGCCCGGCTCGGGGCCGAGGTGACGCTGGTGTCTGGCCCCGTCACGCTCAGCGATCCGCCGGGCGTCAAGGTGGTGAAGGTCGAGCGGGCGGACGAGATGCTGCAGGCGGTCCTCGGCGCACTGCCCGCGGATATCGCCGTCATGGTCGCGGCCGTCGCCGACTGGCGCGTGGCAACACCGAACAGCGAGAAGATCAAGAAGCAGCTGGGCGAAGGGCCGCCCCCGCTGATGCTCGCCGAGAACCCGGATATCCTGAAGACCGTCGGCCATCATGCCAAACGCCCGAAGGTCGTCGTCGGCTTTGCCGCCGAGACGCAGGATGTCGAGAGCAACGGCCGCGTGAAGTTGCAAAAGAAGGGCGCCGACCTCATCGTCGCCAACGACGTCTCGCCGGAAACGGGCATCATGGGCGGCACGCGCAACAGCGTGAAGCTGATCACCGCCGGCGGCGTCGAGCAATGGCCGGATCTTTCGAAGGACGACGTCGCCGGTCGCCTTGCCGGCTGGATTGCCGAACGGCTTACTTGACGAGGGCGAGACGCCCTTCCATCGCCTGTGCCGGCCGGCCGGCGGGAGAGAAGATGCGCACGTCGACGCCGTTTTCGCCGAGCACGACGGCGCTGCCATCGGGGATTTCCACCCAGGCTTCCGTATCGTCGTTCAGCGGCTCGGAGACCAGGCAATAGCCGCCCGTCGCACCCATTGGCGCGGCGTAGAGCGTCGGCGCGGCGTAGTCCGTCGCATACCGCACCGCATAGAGCTGGTCGCCATCGGTGAAGGCGGCGGTGAAGCGCACGAGCACGCGGCGCTCCAGATGGGCGGCGAGCCGCTCGACGAAGGCGATCGTCTCGGCCATCGCGCCGAGCGGGTCGCGGGCAAGGCCGAACTGCAGGGCGAGCAGGAAGAGCAGCTCGGAATCCGTCGAGCCGGTGCGGGCCATGTAGAGGTCGTTGTCGAGCATGGTTTCGAGCGGCCGGCGCAGGTGCTCGAAGTCGGCGATCTGGCCATTGTGCATGAAGGACCAGATGCCGTTGACGAAGGGATGGCAATTGTCGCGCCGCGTTCCGCCGCCGGTTGCGGCACGCACATGGGCAAGGAACAGCGGCGAGCGCACCTGGCTGGCAATGCTGCGCAGGTTGCAATCCGACCAGGCGGGCAGGATGTCGCGGTAGCGGCCGGGCTCCGCGCGCTCGCCATACCAGGCGATGCCGAAACCGTCGCCATTGGTCGCCGTCTTGGCACGGGTGGCGCAGTGGGATTGCTCGATCAGCGAATGGGCAGGCGAGGACACCAGTTCCTCAAGGAAAAGCGGCTCTCCACGATAGGCTGCCCAACGGCACATGACGCTACTCTCGCTTTCGAAGACCGGCACGAACCGGTGATGGACTCGACGCATTAACCATGGCACTGCCCGGATTTTCAACGCAAATGGGTAAAATTGCGTTAACGAATGTAAACGGGCCGAAACCATGCGTGTCATTATGATGACAGCAGCAAAGGGCGCAGTTCCGGCGGAACATGCGTTTTGTGAACGGTCCGTTTCCCGGGCGCCGGATTTCGTGAACAATGACCGGGGCGTATAAGGGCTGCAAGCAACCCGACCGAAAGGACCTCCCGATGTCCATACGCCCCGTCAAGCACGAAAGCATCGCCCAGCCGACCATGGAAGGCGCCGGCGTCAAGCTGCACCGCGTCTTCGGGTTCGGAGACCCCTCGATGACCGATCCCTTCCTGATGATGGACGATTTCCGCAACGACAACCCTGCGGACTACATCCGCGGCTTCCCCTGGCATCCCCATCGCGGCATCGAGACCATAACCTATGTGCTGGCCGGCACCGTGGAACACGGCGACAGCCTCGGCAACAACGGCGTCATGGGTGCCGGCGACGTGCAGTGGATGACCGCTGGCAGCGGCATCCTGCATCAGGAAATGCCGCGCGGCGACTTTGCCGGCAAGATGCACGGTTTCCAGCTGTGGGCCAACCTGCCCTCCTCGCTGAAAATGACCGCGCCGCGCTACCAGGACATCAAGTCCGCCGACATCCCCGTCGTCGTCGATGACGACGGCACGGCGGTGCGTATCATCAGCGGCAGCTTCTGGGGCCGGAGCGGGCCGGTTGACGGCATCGCCGCCGAACCGGTCTATCTTGACGTTTCCGTACCGCCGGGCAAGCGCAAGGTGCTGCCCGTCGACACCTACCGCTCCGCCTTCGCCTATATCTTCGCCGGTTCGGGCACCTTCCGCGATGCCTCCAAGCCGTTCGGCGTGAAGGTGGAGAAGGAGTACCAGGGCGAGGAGCTGAACATTCGCGATCTCTCCGGCAACCGCACGCTCGTGGTCTTCGACACGGGCGACGAGGTGACGGTTCAGGCTGGCGAGAAGGGCATCCGCTTCCTGCTCGTTACCGGCAAGCCGATCCAGGAGCCCGTCGCTTGGCATGGTCCGATCGTGATGAACACGCGCGAGGAGCTGCAGCAGGCGATGCGCGAACTGCAGAACGGCACCTTCATCAAGCCGGCGCATTGACGCGCGGCCGCGAAACCCTATCCTTCCGCCCTGTCCCGCGGCGGAAGGATAGACCATGCGGATCGACGGCCAATGCCATTGCGGCTTCGTCACCTACGAAGCCGAGATCGACCCCGAGGCGGTCTCCATCTGTCATTGCACGGATTGCCAGCGGCTGACCGGCTCGCCCTACCGCGTCACCGCGAGCCTTCCGAAGGACGCCCTGCGCCTCACCGGCAATCCGCCGAAACTCTACACGAAGACGGCCGAGAACGGCCGCAAGCGCCTGCAGTATTTCTGCCCCGAATGCGGTTCGCCCCTGTTCACGACAGGCACGGACACCGATGCTGCAACGTGGGGCATCCGCTGGGGCAGCATCAACCAGCGCGCCGCGCTTTCCCCGAAAAGCCAGATCTGGTGCCGCTCGGCCCTCGACTGGTTCGGAGAAGCGACGGCGCTTCCCGGCGTCGCGACGGATTGAACCATGGCGACGGAGCGTTTCCAGATCGTGCGAACGGGCCTCGACGGTATCGAGGCGGTCTTTGCCGACAGCCGGCATACCTTCGCGCGCCATACGCACGAGACCTACGGCATCGGCCTCATCGAACGCGGCGCGCAGAAATCGGCGAGCGGGCGCGGGCTGGTGGAGGCAGCGGCCGGCAACACGATTACCGTCAATCCGGGCGAGGTGCACGACGGCGCGCCAATCGGCGGCGCCGCGCGTGCCTGGCACATGCTCTACCTGCAGCCCGCGCTCGTCCAAGCGGCCGCCGAAGATATTTTCGAAGGGCGACCGCGCGAGGAATTCTACGCGCCGGTGCTGGAGGACGGGCGCATTGCGGGCCTGGTTTCGAGGCTGCTCACCCTGCTTCTCGACGCAAGCGCCGGCGCGCTCGGCCGCGAAGAACAGCTTCTCCTGCTGCTTGCCGCCGTGCTGCGCGAACAGGCGCCGCGGCAGGACGGTCCCGCGGCGATCGGCCGTGCCCGTGACCGGCTCGACGGCGATCCGGCCTCGGCCGTGACGCTGGAAAACCTTGCCAGCGAGTGTGGGCTCGGCCGCTTCCGGCTGGTGCGCGATTTTGCCCGCCTCACCGGCCTGACACCGCATGCCTACCTGCTCCAGCGCCGCACCGAGCTTGCCCGGCGGCTGATTGCTTCCGGCACGCCGCTCGCCGAGGCAGCGATTGCGTCCGGCTTTGCCGACCAGAGCCACATGACGCGCAATTTCACCCGCCGCTACGGCTACACACCCGGCACCTATCTCGCCGCCCGCGCCTGAACGGCCTGCATCCCGCAATTTCGTTCAAGACCCGCGCCGCCCTTCCGGTATTCCCTGCCGTCTTTCAAGCCGCATGGAACCAGACATGACTTCCGAATTCCTCATTACCTCGCTCGTCGTCATCCTTTTGCCCGGCACCGGCGTGATCTATACGCTGGCGCTCGGCATCAGCGGCGGGTTCCGCGCTGCTGTTCTGGCCGCCTTCGGCTGCACGCTCGGCATCATCCCGCATATCCTCGCCAGCGTCGTTGGCCTCGCCGCCGTGCTGCATGCCAGTGCGCTCGCCTTCGAGGTGCTGCGCTATATCGGCGTCGCCTATCTCCTGTTCATCGCCTGGAGCCTGCTGAAGGACAGCAATGCGCTGGATGTCGGGCCGGAGCAGGCACCGGTCGGCGGCGCGGCAAGGATCGTGCGCAAGGGCATCTTCACCAACATCTTCAATCCGAAGCTCTCGCTGTTCTTTCTCGCCTTCCTGCCGCAGTTCATCCCGGCGGGCACTTCCGGCGATGCCACCGGACAGATGCTCTTCCTCGGCGGCATCTTCATGGCGCTCACCTTCCTTGTCTTCGTCGGCTATGGAGCGCTTGCCGCCGGCCTGCGCCGGCAGGTGCTGAGCCGGCCGGCGGTCATCGTCTGGATGCAGCGCAGCTTCGCCGCCGCCCTCGGCCTCATGGGCCTCAGGCTTGCACTCGCCGACCGGTAACGGCCTGAGCGGGCTGCCGACCGGTCCTAAAGAGCGTGAAAATGATGCAGCGGGCCGTGGCCGGAGCCGACGGTCAGCGCATCCGACATGCGCACGGCACCGGCGATGAAGCGCTTGGCCGCCGCCACGGCATCGGGGAGCGCCAGTCCCTTGCCGAGTTCGGCTGCGATTGCGCTCGACAGGGAACAACCGGTGCCATGCGTGTTGCGTGTCAGCACCCGCACACCCTCGAACCAGTGCAGCCGGTCTGGCGTCGCGAGCACGTCGGGGCTCTCGCTGCCCGGCAGATGACCGCCCTTCAGCAGCACCGCCTTCGGCCCGAAGCCAAGCAGCCGCCTTGCCTGGTCCTCCATACCAGCCCGGTCCACGGCCTCCGCCTCGCCCAGGAGGGCAGCCGCCTCCGGCAGATTCGGCGTCAGCACGCTTGCGCGCGGCAGCAGCTGGCGCGTCAGTGCGGCGACGGCCTCCTGCGCCAGGAGCGAAGCCCCGCCCTTGGCGACCATGACCGGGTCGAGCACGATGGGCACATCACGATGCGGCGAGAGGGCAGCGGCCACGGCTTCGGCGATCTCTGCCGAGGCGATCATGCCGATCTTCACCGCATCCACCCGGATATCGGCGAAAACCGCGGCGATCTGCGCCGCCACGAAGCCGGGCGGCACCAGATGCACGCCGGAAACGCCTTGCGTATTCTGCGCCGTCAGGGCCGTCAGGGCCGCCATACCGTAAGCACCGCGCGCGGCAAACGTCTTGAGATCCGCCTGTATGCCCGCGCCGCCCGAGGGGTCGGAGCCCGCGATCGAGAGAATGTTTGCGATTGTGTCGGCCATCTCGCCTCCTTTCGGCAGGGGTGGCCTCGGGGTGGCTGCGATGCGGCACCCGTTCGACTCCCTCCGCCGGCATGATCCGGTTCAGGTTCAAAGGGTGCTTCTCAGCCCGCCTTCCGGCGGACGCCCCTGTCTTAAACGAGTTTTCGCAAATGACGCGGCGCCTGTCACGCCGAAAGTGGCGTACAGGAGCGTTTGCCCCCGGCGCCATGCATCCTTCTCCCTGTCCGCAGGGAGAAGGCGGCCGATGGATTCGCAGGCAGGTAACCCGCCCAATCAGGCCTTTGTGACGTGGTATTCCTTGATGGCAACCATCTTGATTGCCGGATACCGCTCTGCCTCGTAGCGCAGCGAGAAGGCATCCTGCGCCAGGAAGACCGGGTCGCCGTCAAGGTCGCGGGCGATATCGCCGCGGCGCTGGGTGACGAACTTGTCCAGCTCCGCTGCGCTGTCCGAGGAAATCCAGCGGCAGACGGAAAAGCGTGACATTTCGAAGGAGACCGGCAGGCCATATTCCGCCGAAAGCCGCTCCTTCAACACGTCGAGCTGCAGCGCACCGACGACGCCGACGATGGCGGGCGAGCCGTCTTCCGGCGAGAAGAGCTGCACGACGCCCTCCTCCGCCATCTGCTGGAGCGCCTCCTTCAGCTTCTTGGCTTTCATCGCGTCTTCCAGCCGCACGCGACGCAGAATTTCCGGCGCGAAGTTCGGCACGCCTTCGAAGACCAGCGCCTCGCCTTCCGTCAGCGTGTCGCCGATGCGCAGCGTGCCATGGTTGGGGATACCCACCACGTCGCCGGCATAGGCCGTATCGGCCAGCTGGCGCTGCGAGGCGAAGAAGAACTGCGGGGCGGAAAGGCCGATCGTCTTGCCCGTGCGGGCAAGGCGCACCTTCATGCCACGCTCCAGCATGCCGGAGCAGACGCGGGCAAAGGCGATGCGGTCGCGATGGTTCGGGTCCATGTTCGCCTGGATCTTGAAGACGAAGGCCGTCATCTTGTCTTCCGAGGCGTGGACCTTGCGCACATCCGCCACCTGATCGCGCGGCGGCGGCGCGAAGGCGCCGAGTGCGTTGATGAGGTCTCGCACGCCGAAATTCCGCAGCGCCGAGCCGAAGAAGACCGGCGTCATGTGCCCCTCAAGGAAGGCCTCCTGATCGTAGGGCCGGCAGGCCTCGCGGGCGAGTTCAAGCTCTTCGGTGAAGGCGGCCCGCTCGTTTTCCGGCAGGTTCTTCGCCACGACGGCCGGGTCGTCGATCTTCGTTGGCTGCACCTGCGTGTCCGAGCCGCGGAAGGTGCGCTCGGCCAGGTGATAGGAGCCGCAGAAGGTCTTCGAGCGGCCGACTGGCCAGGTGATGGGCGCGGTGTCGAGCGCCAGCTTCTCTTCCACCTCGTCGAGGATTTCGAAGGGGTCGCGGCTCTCGCGGTCCATCTTGTTGACGAAAGTGATGATCGGGATGTCGCGCAGGCGGCAGACCTCGAACAGCTTCAGCGTGCGCGGTTCGATGCCCTTGGCGGCGTCGATGACCATGACCGCCGCATCCACCGCCGTCAGCGTGCGATAGGTGTCGTCGGCGAAGTCCTCGTGGCCGGGCGTATCGAGAATGTTGAAGACGTTGCCGCCATATTCGAAGGTCATCACCGAGGTGACGACGGAGATGCCGCGTTCACGCTCGATCTTCATCCAGTCCGAACGGGTCTGGATGCGGTCCTTCTTCGCCTTCACTTCGCCGGCGAGCTGGATGGCACCGCCGAAAAGCAGGAGCTTTTCCGTGAGGGTGGTCTTACCGGCATCCGGGTGCGCGATGATCGCAAAGGTGCGGCGGCGGGAGACCGCCTCTGCAAGGGTTTCGGCCATTTTCTGCAATATCCTGTGAGTTGCCGCGGTCTTTACAGGCTCCGCCGGGAAGATGCAATTGACGGGGTGGGACTGCGGCCGGCTTATGGGCGGATGAACGCACACGCCTCCACCCAGTCCATGCTCAGCCTTCTCCGCCTGCCGCATGGCGCAGGCATAGAACTTCCCGCCTACGAGACCGGCGGCGCCGCCGGCATGGACCTGCGTGCCGCCGTGGCGCAAGACCAGCCGCTGACACTGCTGCCCGGCAAGCGCACCCTGGTGCCGACCGGCTTCGTCTTCGAAATCCCGTCCGGTTACGAGGGGCAAGTCCGCCCCCGCTCCGGCCTTGCCTTCAAGAACGGCGTCACCTGCCTCAACACGCCCGGCACCATCGACAGCGACTATCGCGGCGAGGTGAAGGTGCTGCTCGTCAATCTCGGCGATGAGCCTTTCGTCATCGAGCGCGGCATGCGCATCGCGCAGATGGTGATCGCCCCGGTCACGCAGGTCGCCGTGCGCGAGGCGGAGACGGCGAGCGAGACGACACGCGGAGCCGGCGGTTTCGGCTCCACTGGCGTACGCTAGGTCGATGCCCCACCGCGAAGACCTTTCCTTCCGTTCGGACTATTTCGGCGACAGCGCCGCCTGGCGGGCGCTCGCCGGTCTGCTTGAGGATGTCTTCGACATCGATGTGACGGTCATGGACCGGCTCGGCGGACCGGACCCGACCAGTATCCCCTTTGCCTGGTTCGACGGCGAAGGCTGCTGCATCGCAAATATCAGTGCCTTTTCCCTGCCGCTTGTCGTCAACGGCACCTTCGTGCGCGCCGCGGGCCTGCAATCGGGCGCCGTGCGGCCGGAATACCGTGGAAAGGGACTCTACCGCGACGTCATGGAAGCGGCGCTCCGGCACTGCGATGCGGAAGGGTTCGAGGCCGTCATGCTTCTGACCGATACGCCGGATCTCTACCGCCGCCATGGCTTTCGCGTGCTGGCGCAGCATCGTTTCGAAGGACCGGCGCCGACAGGCGGCCGGGCCGGGCCGCTTCGACGGCTCGATATCGGCAGCGAGGCCGATGTCACGCTGCTCGGCCGCCTGCTTGAGGGACGCCGACCGGTATCCGATCACTTTGCGCCGCTGCGGCAGAAGGAGATGTTCCTCTTCAATGCCGCGCTGATGCCAGACCTCAGGCTCGACCTGATGGAAGAGACCAATACCGCGATCGCCTGGCAGATGAGCGAGGATGGCGGCGTCGATCTCCTCGATGTCGTCGGCGCGCGCATTCCAAGCCTTGCGGACATCCTGGCGAGCCTGCACACCGCACCTGCCCGTGTCACCGTGCACTTTGCACCCGATCATCTGGGCTGGGCGGGCGCGGGTCTACCGGACGAAAACGACATGGTGCTCATGCTGCGCGGGTCGGATGGGCTTTCGCCGGAGCAACCTTTCGCGCTGCCGCCGATGGCCGAGTTCTGATCAGCGGCGCGCATCCATCGCCATGCGCAGCGCAAACCCCGCGAGCACGGTGCCCATGAGCCAGCGCTGCACCAGCATCCAGCGCGGACGAGCCGTGAAAAGGGCAGCAACGGAGCCGGCGGAAACAGCGATCAGTGCGTTGATGCTGATGCTGATGGCGACCTGCGTGCCGCCAAGGACCAGTGCCTGCAGGAAGACATCGCCCTTTGCCGGGTCGATGAACTGCGGCAGCAGCGAGATATAGAGCACCGCGACCTTCGGGTTCAGCAGGTTTGTCAAAAGGCCCATGAGAAAAAGCTTGCGGTTGCTGTCTCGCGGCAGCGCCTTCACCTCGAAGGCGGAGCGCCCGCCAGGACGTAGCGCTTGCCAGGCAAGCCAGGCCAGATAGAGCGCGCCGGCAAACCGCAGCGCATCATAGGCATAGGGCACCGCCATCAGAAGCGCGGTGATGCCAAGGGCTGCGGAGATGAGGTAGAACACGAAACCGAGCGCCACGCCGCCAAGCGAGACAAGACCGGCTGCCGGCCCCTGACAGATCGAGCGGGAGATGAGATAGATCATGTTCGGGCCCGGCGTCAGCACCATGCCGAGCGCGATGAGGGCAAAGGCGGCAAGGCTGGTGACGTCGGGCATCCACGATCCTCCATGGCGGGAACAAGACATATCGCGCGTTTCCAGCCCGCCGCAAGTGCCCATCTCCCCCGACGCCATGGAGGCGTGAAAGGTGTGCAGCGCAGTTTTCCAAAGCCCGGTTTTCCGTTCCGTCTAGAGCGCTACAAAACCGCTTCGCTCCTGGGCTGGAAGTGCGCTAGAAGAACAGGATCCTTCGGAGTTCCGTCATGACCGTCGCTGTCCTGCTTGCCTATTGTGGCGCCTTGTTCATCGCTGCCATCATTCCCGGTCCCGGCATCACGGCGATCGTCGCGCGGGCGCTCGGCTCGGGGTTCCGGCCCACTTTCTTCATGGGGCTCGGCCTCATCCTCGGCGACATGATCTATCTGACGGCGGTCATCCTGGGCCTTGCCTTCATCGCCCAGACCTTCACCACGACCTTCATGCTGATCAAGATCGCAGGCGCGCTCTATCTCGGCTATATCGCCTGGAAGCTCTGGACGAGCGGCCTCATCCCGCAGGATATCGAGGCGCGGACCTCGAGCAGCATGACGATGTCGTTCCTCTCGGGTCTCTTCGTGACGCTCGGCAACCCGAAGACCATGCTCTTCTATGTCGCGCTGGTGCCGACGCTGATCGATCTTGAGGCGATCGGCCTTGAAGACTACGGCATGCTGCTTGCCGCGACCTTCGTGGTGCTGCTCGTCGTGCTGGTGCCCTATATCGCCCTTGCCTCGCGCGCGAGGCTTCTCCTGAAGCAGCCGAAGGCGCTGCAGCGGATGAACCGGATCGCCGCCGGCATTCTCGCCGGAACCGCCGCTTACATCGCAACCCGCGCGGCGTGAAGGTTCATCCGGTTTTGCACCGGCAGGAAACGGATTATTCCGCTTTCGGCACTTTTGTCGCGAAATCCGGACTCGTCTCCGGCACCATTCGCTCCTATCTTCTGCGGAACGAGAACCGAGGGAGCACCCGATGACCGACACCCGCAAACCCGGCCGCGGCCGTATCTACGCCTCCATCACCGAGACGATCGGCGATACGCCGATCGTGCGGCTCGACAAATTTGCGAAGGAAAAGGGCGTTTCGGCCACCCTTCTTGCAAAACTCGAATTCTTCAACCCGATCGCCTCGGTAAAGGACCGTATCGGCGTGGCGATGATCGAGGCGCTCGAAGCCGATGGCAGGATCACGCCCGGCAGCTCGACGCTGGTGGAGCCGACCTCGGGCAATACGGGGATCGCCCTCGCCTTCGCTGCCGCCGCCAAGGGCTACCGCCTCATTCTCACCATGCCGGAGACCATGTCGATCGAGCGGCGCAAGATGCTGGCGCTGCTCGGTGCCGAACTTGTGCTGACCGAAGGCCCGAAGGGCATGAAGGGCGCGATTGCCAAGGCAGAGGAGCTGGCCGCCACCATTCCCGGCGCGATCATCCCCCAGCAGTTCGAGAACCCGGCCAATCCCGAAATCCACCGCCGGACGACCGCCGAAGAGATCTGGAACGACACGGACGGCGCGGTCGATATCCTCGTTTCCGGCATCGGCACCGGCGGCACGATCACCGGCGCCGGCCAGGTGCTCAAGGCAAGGAAGCCCGGTTTCAAGGTCGTCGCCGTCGAGCCGGCCGACAGCCCGGTCCTGTCCGGCGGCACTCCCGGCCCGCACAAGATCCAGGGCATCGGCGCCGGTTTCGCGCCGGCGGTCCTTGATACGTCCGTCTATGACGAGGTCGTGACCGTCACGAACGACGAGGCCTTCGAAAATGCCCGCCTCGTGGCACGGCTGGAAGGCGTACCGGTCGGCATCTCCTCCGGCGCAGCGCTCACCGCCGCCGTCAAGGTCGGCAGCCGCCCGGAAAACGCCGGCAAGACCATCGTCGTCATCATCCCCTCCTTTGCCGAGCGCTACCTTTCCACCGCGCTCTTCGAAGGTCTCGGCGGCTGAGGCTCCCGGCCCGTCGCGCCATGCGCAAGGCGGGCCGCCACCATTTCCCGGCGGGCACTTCATGCTCCACCATCTCTCCCTCGGCGTTCGCGACATTCTCCGCGCAGCCGCGTTCTACGACGCGGCCCTGGCGCCGCTCGGCTACGGGCGGGTGTGGTCGGATATCCGCCCCGGCGAACCGGATCAGGCCGTCGGCTACGGGCCGCCGGGCAGTGGCGACAAGCTCTGCCTGAAGGACCGCGGCATGGTCGCCGCCCCGCCGGGACCGGGCTTTCACGTCGCTTTCGCCGCACCCAGCCGCAGCGCGGTGGACGCCTTCCATCAGGCCGCCCTTTCCGCCGGCGGACGCGACAACGGCCCGCCCGGCCTTCGGCTCCACTACGGTCCGGCCTACTATGCGGCCTTCGTGATCGATCCCGACGGGCACGCTATCGAAGCCGTCTTCAAAGACCCGGTTTGAGCCTCTATCGGCAGGCGCACCGTTCGCCCGCCACCGATCAACCTGGCACGATCCTCTCCAAATCAAGGACGGCTCGGGTCGCGACACAATCCTCGGCCTCTAAGGCGGGAGGCACTTGATCGGCAACGGTGCGACGAATGGCACCGGCGACCGGGAGGTCTACGCGTCCGTCAGAACAATCCCGATGAAATCCGGCTCACCGGAGTGGCTGCAAAACTTGTTCTCAACACCATCCGGCACCGAAGCGATTTCGCTTCGGCTGGTGGGGCTTTGGTTTTGTGGTGTATCCATGTCGCTGGAGCATTTCCGGTAAATCCGTGTTCACCGGAAATGCTCTATCTCCTTTGTTTCTTCCGCATTGCCCGCCGCCGAAACGATCCCGCTTCGGCTGGAAATGCTCCAGGATCACGCCGCCGCGGAAAGCCGTTCGCTCGCAATGCGGTAGGAGATTGCCTCCGCAAGGTGAATACGCCCGACGATGGGCGTTTCGTCGAGATCGGCGAGCGTGCGGGCGACCTTGAGGACGCGGTGATAGCCGCGCGCGGAAAAATGCATCTTTTCCGCGGCATCGCGCAGAAGCTGGAGGCCACCGGGATCGGGCTCCGCCACCTTTTCGACGAGCGCGGTCGAAGCACGCGCATTGCTGGTGACGGAGGCCATGCCGAGCCGGGCAAAACGATCGACCTGCAGGGCGCGGGCACGGGCAACGCGGCGGGCGACGGTCTCGCTGGCCTCGGCAGCCATGGGGCGGATGAGGTCCGTCGCCGAAACGGCCGGCACGTCGATGCGGATGTCGATACGGTCCATCAGCGGACCGGAAATGCGGGCCTGATAGTCGCTCATGCAGCGCGGACCGCGGGCGCAGCTGCGGCCGGGTTCACCCGCCATGCCACAGCGGCAGGGGTTCATCGCCGCGACGAGCTGCATGGCGGCAGGGTAGCTCACCCGATGGTTTGCCCGGGCAATGATGCACTCCCCCGTTTCAAGCGGCTGGCGCAGGGCATCGAGCGCCTGCGGCGAGAATTCCGGCAGTTCGTCGAGGAAGAGCACACCATTGTGGGCGAGCGACACCTCGCCGGGCCTTGCCCGCGATCCGCCGCCGACCAGCGCGGCCATGGTGGCGGAATGGTGCGGTGCACGAAAGGGCCGACGATCCGACAGCCGCCCGCCGGAAAGCTGGCCGGCGATGGAATGGATCATCGAGACCTCCAGCAGCTCGCGCGGCGAGAGCGGCGGCAGGATGGCGGCAAGGCGCGCGGCGAGCATGGATTTTCCCGAGCCCGGCGGGCCGACCATCAAGAGGTTGTGGTTTCCCGCCGCCGCGACCTCCAGCGCCCGCTTGGCACTCTCCTGCCCACGGATATCGGCAAGATCCGGCAGGCCCGCCGCTGCCGTACGGATGGCGGGCGCCGGCCGGGACAGGACCTGCGTGCCCTTGAAATGGTTGGCGAGTGCAATAAGGCTGCGCGGTGCCAGGATGTCGAGATCGCCGCCGGCCCAGGCGGCTTCCGCACCGTTTTCCGCGGGGCAGATCAATCCCTTGCCGAGCGCATTCGCCCCCATGGCCGCCGGCAGCGCCCCGGCGACCGCGGCGATCGTGCCATCGAGGTTCAGCTCGCCGATGACGACGTAGTCCTCCAGCGCATCCCCCGGCACGGCACCGAGCGCCATCATGAGGCCGAGCGCGATGGAAAGGTCGTAGTGGCTGCCTTCCTTCGGCAGATCCGCCGGAGCGAGATTGACCGTCACGCGCTTCGGCGGCAAGGAGAGGCCCGACGCGTGCAGGGCGGCCTGCACCCGCTCGCGGCTTTCGGCAACCGCCTTGTCCGGCAGGCCGACGATCTGCATGCCCACCTTGCCGGGTGCGACCATGACCTGCACATCGACGGGCACACCCTCGATGCCCTGAAATGCAATCGTACCGACCCGCGCCACCATGATTGCCCCCGCCCGCTCCCGCCGCGCCGCGCTTCATTTCGCGCAAGGCACCGCGACACGTTTTCGCCGAAAACGATTGCCGCAACCCCTTCTGGTTGCAGGCGCAAATCTGGCATGGAATTCGGAATGAAACAAGAACAATTACAGAACTTGCGAGGGAATTTTCCGCGCACCGGTTGTACTCGGTTGCAATGACGGAACGAAGGCGGGACGTTCGCGAACGGAACGCCCCGCAACGGTCCTTGCCGCGGGTGGCAAGCGGCTCAGCGCTTGCTCTCGATGGCGTCCCAAAGCAGGGCGGAGATGTCTGCGCCGCCGAACTTCCGCACCTCCCGGATGCCTGTCGGAGAGGTCACGTTGATCTCTGTCATATAGTCGCCGATGACGTCGATGCCGACGAAGAGGAAGCCGCGCTCGCGCAGCGCCGGGCCGATCCGGGCGCAGATCTCCTTTTCGCGCGCCGTCAGCTCCGTCGGCTCCGGCCGGCCGCCGGCATGCATGTTGGAGCGGGCGTCGTGTTCGGCAGGCACGCGGTTGATGGCACCGACCGGCTCGCCATCGACGAGCAGGATGCGCTTGTCGCCCTTGCGTACGTCCGGCAGGTACTGCTGGGCGATGAAGGGTTCGCGGAACATCTGGCCGAACATCTCGAGCAGCGAGGAGAGATTGCGGTCGTCCTTGGTAGAATGGAAGACGCCGGCGCCGCCATTGCCATAGAGCGGCTTCAGGATCATGTCGCCCATCTCTTCACGGAAACGGCGGATTTCGGCGGGATCGCGGGTGATGAGCGTTGCCGGCATGAGGTCGGCGAATTCGGTGACGAAGATCTTTTCCGGCGAGTTGCGCACCCAGGCCGGGTCGTTGACGACCAGCGTCTTCGGGTGGATGCGCTCCAGGAGATGCGTCGAGGTGATGTAGGACATGTCGAAGGGCGGGTCCTGGCGCAGCAGCACCACATCCATCGTCGAGAGGTCGATGCGCTCGGGGTCACCGAGCGTATAGTGGTCGCCCTTGACGTCGCGCAATTCCATCGGCTCGGCGGTGGCGTAGACCTTGCCGTCGCGCAGGCTCAGACGGTCTGGCGTATAGTGAAAAAGCCTGTAGCCGCGGTTCTGCGCCTCAAGGCTCATGGCGAACGTGGAATCGCCGGCGATGTTGATGGTCGACACATGGTCCATCTGGACCGCGACGTTCTTGATCTTTGCCATGGAAAGTCCCCTCAGGAATGCCCGACACATTTAGGGTGCGGGCGGCGCGATGGCAACGGGCCTCGCACGGGGTCAGGCTAAGCCATCGATTTGGCAGGTGATGAGGTCGTGGTCGGAAAGCGGGCGTCCGGAGGGGCAGAGCGAGGAGACGATCTGCGTCTGCGAGACGGCGAGGCCGCGTGCAAGAAACCAGTCGAGCTTCATCGCCCGCTCGGGCCAGCGCGTGATGAGGCTCGGGCGTGTCGTCATCCCGTCCAGCGGGCCGCCATGGCGAATGAAGCCCCGTTCAGCCGCGCGGGCAAAAAGCCCCTCGGCCTCGAAATCGCCGTCGGCGTGGTTGCCCGTGTTGAGGTCACCGCCGATGAGGACGGGATGGCCGGGGAAAGCGGCGTCGAGCGCGTCGATCAGGCCGTTCATCTGGTGCTCGCGATAGGCGGCCGTCGTGGCGCTTTCGAAATGCGTGGAGGCAAGGACGAGTGGGCCGGCCTCCGTGTTGACGACAGCGCCGATCGCCATGCGCTCGCCGAGACGCGGCTGGTCGACCTCGCCCATGAACCACAACCGCTCACCTTCCAGCCGCAGCAGGAAAGGCTGGTGCAGCGGCACGGTGGCCATGAGGCCGTTGCCGTGCAGACCGCGACGATTGAACGGATCCTTGCAGAATTCCAGCTCCGTGTCGGAGCCGAGGCCGAGTTCGATGAATTCGACGCCGTAGAGATAGGCCATGCCGAGATCGCCGGCGACCTCGGCCGTGGTGTGACGCTGGCGCGTGCGGGCCATGCCATCGTCCATTTCGGAGAGCAGCACGATCTCGGCACCGGTCGCGCCGAGATGCTCGGCGCTTTCGAGCGGAAAGAGGCAACGCTCGAGGTTCCACGCGGCGACGGTGAAGGGAAAGGGCAACGGTTCGGCGCGCTCGGCACGGCCGCCTTTCTCCACGGCGTTCATGCAGGCAAGCTCCGCCATCCGGGCATCGTGCGCCGGAATGGACTTTTCGAGATCGGCTATCGCCGCACGCTCCGCCGGAGTGGGAGCGGTCAACCTGTCGACGACCGCGCGGATCATGACGCGGGCTCCAGCGCCGGGATGCCGGCGACATGGGTTTCCGACCGCTCCTCGCGCGACCAGTCGATCCGCCGACCACTGGCACTGTCGAAGAAATGCAGCCGGCAGGGTGCGATGGAGAGCGACGCGGTTTCCGGCAGCAGATTTTCCGAGGAGACCGCGGCGACGAGCGGCTGGTCGCCGACGAAACCATGTACAAGACGCTGGGCGCCCAGTTCCTCGACATAATCGATCCGGAAAGGCAGGCTGCCCTCCCCGCCCGGATGGAGACGCAGGTCCTCGGCACGCAGGCCGACGGTCACAGTGCCCTGTGCCGGGACCGTGGCGCCGAGGTCGATGAGGGCCGGGCCGAGGGCGAGTTTGTTGCCATGGATTTCGCCGGAAACGAGATTCATAGCCGGCGAACCAATGAAGCTGGCAACGAAGGTTGTCGCCGGGCGATGATAGACATCGAGCGGGCGACCGATCTGCTCGATCCTGCCGCCGGAGAGCACGACGAGGCGGTCTGCCAGCGTCATGGCTTCGAGCTGATCGTGAGTGACGTAGATGGAGGTCGTGCCGACGCGGCGTTGCAGGCGCTTGATCTCGCCGCGCATGGAGACGCGCAGTTTCGCGTCGAGGTTGGAGAGCGGCTCGTCGAAGAGGAAGGCGGAGGGTTTGCGCACGATGGCGCGGCCCATGGCGACGCGCTGGCGCTGGCCGCCGGAGAGCGCGCGGGGCTTTCGCTCCAGATAGGGTTGGAGTTCGAGCATGCGGGCGGCTTCCGCCACGCGCGCGTCGATCTCGGCCTTCGGCGTGCGGCGGTTCTTGAGGCCGTAGGCAAGGTTTTCGTAGACCGTCATATGCGGGTAGAGCGCATAGTTCTGAAAGACCATGGCAATGTCGCGGTCGGCCGGATCGACATCGTTGACGACGCGTGGGCCGATCGTCACCTCACCCTCGCTGATCGTCTCCAGCCCCGCGACCATGCGCAAAAGCGTCGACTTTCCGCAGCCGGAGGGACCGACGAGCACGATGAACTCGCCGTCGGCGATGTCGATCGAGACGGAGCTGACGGCGGTCACGCCGCCATTGTAGATCTTGGACACGTCCTTGATACCAATCGATGCCATGGGACGACCCTCCTATTTGTCGCTTTCGGTAAGGCCCTTGATGAACCACCGCTGGAAGATCAGCACGATCATGACCGGCGGCAGCATGGCGAGGATCGCCAGCGCAAAGGCCTCGTTGTAATCGGGGATGTTGGAGCCGACCCAGACGAGCAGGATCTGCTTGATGCCACGCACCAGCGTGAAGAAGCGCTCGTCCGTGGTCATCAGCGTCGGCCAGAGATACTGGTTCCAGCCATAGACGAACATGATGATGAAGATGGCGGCGATCATGGTGCGCGAGAGCGGCACGAGCACGTCGATGAAGAATTTTATCGGCCCCGCTCCGTCGATGCGCGCGGCCTCCAGCAGTTCCTCCGGCACGGACTTGAAGAACTGGCGGAAGAAGAAGGTGCCGGTGGCCGATGCCAGGAGCGGCACGATGAGACCGGTATAGGTGTTGGTGAGCGAGAGCTTGTTCATCACCTCGTAGGAGGGGACGATGCGCACTTCGAGCGGCAGCAGCAGTGTCGTGAAGATCATCCAGAAGAACAGCGTGCCGAGCCTGAAGCGGAAATAGACGATGGCATAGGCGGCGAGCATGGACAGAATGATCTTGCCCGCGGCGAAACCGACACCAAGGATCAGCGAATTCCAGATCATGCGCGCACCGGTGATCTCGCCGGTAAAGCCGCCTTCGCGCGTCAAAACGGTGTTGTAGGTCTCGGTGAAATTGCCGCCCCAGGTGATGGAGAGGCCGTTCCTGTGGATGTCGGCGGCATCGTGCGTGGAGGTCATGAAGGCGACCACCACGGGCGCGACCATGACGAAGACGCCGAGCATGAGGATGAGATGATCGAACAGACGGGTACGGTTCATGGCGGGCGGCCTCTCAATTGTAGTGCACGCGCCGCTCGATGAAGCGGAACTGGAAGATGGTGAGCACGAAGACGACGATCATCAGGATGACGGACTGGGCGGAGGAGCCGCCGAGGTCGTTGCCGCGAAAGCCGTCCATGTAAACCTTGTAGACCAGCGTGATCGGGTTGTTGGCAGCCTTGTCCTTCACCATCACGTCGATCACGCCGAAGGTGTCGAAGAGGGCATAGGTCATGTTGATGATGAGCAGGAAGAAGGCAGTGGGTGCGAGCAGCGGCAGCGTCATCGTCCAGAAGCGCCGGACGCCGGAGCGGCAGTCGATGGCGGCCGCCTCGCGCACGGAGGCCGGAATGCTCTGGAGCCCCGAGAGGATGAAGATGAAATTGTAGGGGATCTGCTTCCACACCGACACGATGATCATGGCAATGGCGGTATCGTTGTAATTGAGGCCGACCTTCATGTCCCAGCCGAAAAGGGCGGCGAATTTCACCAGAGGGCCGATATGCTGGTCGAAGAACATCATGCCCATCAGGCCCGCGACCGGCGGGGCGATGGCGTAGACCCAGATCAGCAGCGTCTTGTACGTCGCGCTTCCCTTCAGCACCGCATCTGCCTTGACGGCGAGCAGCATGCCGATGCCGAGCGACAGGAAGGTGACGAGCGCGGTGAAGACCACGGTGAAGCGGGCAATCGCCTGGTATTGTGTGGAGCCGAGTGCATCCGAATAGTTCGCCAGGCCGACGAAGGTAGAACCGAAGCCGAAGGGATCCTCGAGATAGAAGGACGACTGGATCGCCTGGACGGACGGCCAGTAGAAGAAAACGAAGATGATCGCCATCTGCGGCGCGATAAAGAGATAGGGCAGGTAGGGCGACGAGAACTGGACGCGCTTCATGTCGTGGCCTTTGAAAGAGCGGAGGCGGCGGGCGACTGCCCCTCACCCCAACCCTCTCCCTAGCCAAGCGGGGAGAGGGGGAGGAAACGCCGCGGCTTGGTCCCTTCTCCCCACCTGCGGGGAGAAGGTGGCCGGCAGGCCGGATGAGGGGCCGGCCGGAGCTGAACCTATCAGCCGGCGGTCTTGGCAAAGCGGGCGAGCAGGTCGTTCGCCTCGGTCTCGATCGTCTTCAGGGCGTCTTCGACCGACGTTTCGCCGGCGAAGATACGACCGTATTCACGCTCCATGATCTCGCGGATCTGCGGGTAGAAGCCGAGGCGGTAGCCCTTCGACCAGTCGCCCGAGGGCAGCATGAGCTGCTTGATGCCGACTTCGGCGACCGGGGTCTTTTCATAGTAGCCTTCGGACTTCGCCAGCTCGTAGGCCGCCTTGGTGATGGCGACGTAGCCGGTGGCCTGGTGGTAGAACTTCTGCACTTCCGGCGAGGTCAGGAACTGGAAGAAATCGGCCGTGCACTTGTTCTCTTCGCCCGACTTGCCAGACATGGCAAACAGCGCAGCACCGCCGATGAAGGAGTTGGTGCCGGCGCCCTCGACGCTCTGCCAATAGGGCAGGAAGGTCGCGGTGAACGGCTTCTGCGCGGTCTTCGTCAGGCCACCGAAGGAACCCGAAGAGCCGATCCAGAAGGCGGCCTTGCCCTCTTCGAAAAGCTTCTGGTTGTCGTTCCAGCCGGCGCCGTAGTAGCCGAAGTAACCCTCGTCGGCCCAGGACTTCAGCTTGGTGAACATCATGACGAGGTTCGGGTCCGTCATGTTGATCTTGGTGTCAACGACCGAGTCGTAGCCGTTGTTGTTCGTTGCGAACTGGATGTTGTGGCGCGAGAAGAAGTTTTCGGTGAACTGCCAGGTCAGCTGCGACTGGACGAGCGGCAGGTAGCCGGCCTCCTTCAGCTTCGGCGCGATCGCCTCGAACTCTTCCCAGGTCTTCGGCGCTTCCACACCGACCTTTTCCAGGGCTTCGGTGTTCACGTACATGATCGGCGCTGAAGAGTTGAACGGCATGCCGACGAACTTGCCATCCGGCGCAGCGTAGAAATAGCGCACGCCCTCGATGAAGGCTTCGCGGTCGAACTTGTGGCCGGCGCCGGTGATCAGGTCTTCGGCCGGGATGACGGCGTTCGGAGCGTTGATGATCGTCGCCGCGCCGGCGTCGAAGACCTGCAGGATGTTCGGCTGCTCGCCCGAGCGGAAGGCGGCGATGCCGGAAGCGAGCGCTTCCTCATAGGTGCCCTTCGAAACCGGCGTCAGCGCGCAGGCCGACTGGGCCTCGTTGAACTTCTTGGCGACTTCATTGATGACTTCGCCGTTGCGACCGGCCATGCCGTGCCACCAGGTGATATTGGTGGCGGCCATCGACGCCGAGGCGGAAAACGCGAGTGCGAAACCTGCGAGGGAAAGCGGCTTGAACATGGGTTGCTCCTCTTCACCGGATTTGGTGTGAGGGGTGCACTAAGGGGCCACCGTGACGGGCGCGTTACGGTTTCGTGTCAGTTTCGTTACATTTTCCTTTTGATCAAAACGCATCCGGCAGATGCCGGGGAAGCCGCCAGGGGCGTACGGCGACGATGTCATATCTGAGGGAAAGGCGGTGGCCGTCGGGTTGCTGCGACAACCAGATTTCGCTTGCCGCACGGATGCGCTGCTGCGCGGTTCCTGTGACGGCAAAGACAGCGCTGTCGACATCACGGCGGGCCTTCACCTCGACACAGACGACCAGATCGCCCCGTCGCGCGATGATGTCGATTTCGCCGAGCTTCGTGCGGTAGCGGATCGCACGGATGCGAAACCCCCTGGCGACAAGGTAGAGCGCGGCGATGTATTCGGAGACGTGCCCGCGGCGAAAGGCCTTCAGCCGGCCCGGATCCGCCGGCCTATTGCCCATCGCCGCCCTTCAGGTCGATGAGGCGCTGGTAGAGATCGCGCCGCGGCAGGCCGGTCTGCCGCGCGGCCTCGGTCGCCGCCTTGCCGGCCGGCATGTCCCTGACGAGCGCGGCAAGCAACCGGTCGACATCCTCCGCCTCCGGTGCGGCGGCCTCACCGGGCGGGCCGATGACGAAGACGATCTCGCCCTTGACGGTGTGGCCGTCGCCGTAAAATACCGAAAGCTCGCCGAGCGTTCCGCGGCGAAACTCCTCGAAGGTCTTGGTCAGTTCACGACAGACGCAGGCCGCCCGCTCCTCCCCGAGCACCTCGGCCGCCGCCGCCACCGTCGCGGCGATGCGATGCGGGGATTCGAAGAACAGCAACGTCGCCGGCACGCCGGCAAGCTCGGCCAGACGATCCCGCCGCGCCTTGTCCTTGGACGGCAGGAAGCCGGCAAAGAAGAAGGCCTCGTTGGAGAGGCCCGAGCCGACGAGCGCAGCAAGCGGGGCGGAGGCGCCGGGAATGGGCACGACACGGTGGCCCGCAGCAATGGCGAGCAATGCCAGCCGGTATCCGGGATCGGAAACAAGCGGCGTGCCGGCATCGGAGACGAGAGCAACGGATTTGCCTTGCTCCAGCGCGGCGATGAGGCGCGGACCCGCCTCGTCTGCATTGTGCTCGTGATAGGCGTAGGGCCGGTTTACAATACCGTAGCGGCCGAGCAGGACGCGGGTGACGCGGGTGTCCTCACAGGCCAGCACATCAGCGCCCGCCAGGGTCTCGAGCGCCCGCAGCGTGATATCGGAGAGGTTGCCGATCGGCGTCGCGACGAGATAAAGCGCCGGCTCCAGCGGCCGGGCGGGTATCACGGCATTGTGCAGGCGAAAGGTCTTCGTGCCTCCGCCACCGCCGTTTGCCGCATCGTCATCCCGCATCGCCCGTCGCCTTTCCAGCCGCTGGGCGGCCGCCTGTCCTCATCCTTATGGGCGAGCGGGCAGGCCCTCGCAAGGTCCGGGCGTTGACTATCCTGTGTCCTCTTCCGTTAGCACTTGCAAAGTTCCGCATGTTTCTGCCATTTTGCCCGTCCACATCGTCCGGCACCCGCCGGGATTTCAAGGCAATGCCGCGCCGGCCTCCGGCGTGCTAGCGGTCGAAAGCGGTACAGTTCCATGCGCATTACTCTCGAGCGGTCCAATCTTCTGAAGTCGCTGAACCACGTCCATCGCGTGGTCGAACGGCGCAACACGATCCCGATCCTCTCGAACGTGCTGCTGCGTGCGGACGGCGCGAGCCTCGACATGAAAGCGACCGACCTCGACCTCGAAATCACCGAAGCGACGCCTGCCCAGATCGAGCAGGCCGGCGCGACGACCGTTCCCGCACACCTGCTGTACGACATCGTGCGCAAGCTCTCGGACGGTTCGGAAGTGCTGCTCGCCACCAGCACCGACGGTTCCTCGATGACGGTCACCTCGGGCCGTTCGAAATTCTCGCTGCAGTGCCTGCCACAGTCCGATTTCCCGGATCTCACCGCCGGCAGCTTCTCGCACACGTTCCGCCTGAAGGCGACGGACCTCAAGATGTTGATCGATCGCACCCAGTTCGCGATCTCGACGGAGGAGACCCGCTACTACCTCAACGGCATCTTCATCCACACGATCGAAAGCAACGGCCAGCTCAAGCTGCGCGCCGTCGCCACCGACGGCCACCGCCTTGCCCGCGCCGACGTGGAAGCGCCCTCGGGTTCCGAGGGCATGCCCGGCATCATCATCCCGCGCAAGACGGTCGGGGAACTGCAGAAGCTGGTCGACAACCCGGAGCTGACCGTGACCGTCGAGGTCTCGGACGCAAAGATCCGCTTCACCATCGGCTCGATCGTTCTGACCTCCAAGCTGATCGACGGCACCTTCCCGGATTACCAGCGTGTGATCCCGACCAACAACGACAAGGAGCTGAAGATCGACTGCCAGTCTTTCGCCCAGGCCGTCGACCGCGTCTCCACCATCTCTTCCGAGCGCGGCCGCGCCGTCAAGCTGGCGCTTGGCGAGGGCCAGCTGACGCTGACCGTCAACAACCCGGATTCGGGCAGCGCGACGGAAGAACTGCCGGTCGGGTATGACAGCGATCCGCTCGAAATCGGCTTCAACGCAAAATACCTTCTCGATATCACGTCGCAGCTTTCCGGCACGGAAGCCGTGTTCATGCTGGCCGATCCCGGTTCGCCGACGCTGGTGCGCGATCTCGCCGGTGACGACGCGCTCTACGTGCTCATGCCGATGCGCGTATAGGCCTCCCGTATCGGGGAAACTGTTCTGGAACCCGCCGGCCCGCCGGCGGGTTCTTTTTTAGGAAGTGCTTTCGCCGGCAGGGGAAACTTGCGGGCGGCGGCGCAATCAGACTTGTTTTTGACGCAAACCGCGTCACATATTTGGCATGGCCGAACGAAGCGGACGGGAATGAAGCCTGCCGCCGGCCGGAAGCGTACCATGAAGGGGGATGGCATGACGTTGCGTGTGAAGGTCAAGGAACGGCTCGGCAAGAAATTCGACGACGAGATCCGCTTCTTCAAGGGCTGGATGAGCAATACGCGGGCCGTCGGCTCGATCATCCCCACCTCCTCGATCACCGCGCGCCGCATGGCGAGCGTCGTCAATCCTGCTTCCGGCCTTCCCGTGCTGGAGCTCGGTCCGGGCACCGGCGTCATCACCAAGGCGATCCTCGAGACCGGCCTTGCGCCGGAAAAACTGACCTCGGTCGAATTCTCCACGGATTTCTACAACCACCTTGTCGCCCGTTTCGACGGCGTCAATTTCATCAACGGCGATGCCTTCGACCTCGACAAGACGCTTGGCGACCTCCGCGATGCCACCTTCGACAGCGTCGTCTCCGCCGTGCCGCTGCTCAATTTCCCGATGCACAAGCGCGTGTCGCTGATCGAGGACCTGCTCTCCCGCATTCCGGCCGGACGCCCCGTCGTGCAGATCTCCTACGGCCCGCTCTCCCCCGTCGTCGCCATGCCGGATCGCTACCAGATCACCCATCTCGATTTCGTCGTGCGCAACATTCCGCCGGCGCAGCTCTGGACCTACCGCCGCACCCATTGAGGGGCGGCAATGTTCGCGCTCTACATCACCCATCCGCAGGTCGCCATCGACCCGGCCGTGCCGGTGCCCGACTGGGGCTTGTCCGAGCGCGGCCGCGAGCGAGCGCTGCTCGCAGCCTCCGCCGGCTGGGCGCGACAGATCGGCCGCTTCGTGGCAAGCGGCGAGCGCAAGGCGATCGAGACGGCGGAGATTCTTGCCGGCGGCCGCCTTGCCATCGAGACCGACCACGCCATGGGCGAGAACGACCGTACCGCCACAGGCTACCTCGCGCCCGATGCCTTCGAAGCGGCGGCAGACGCGTTCTTCGCCCATCCAGAGACGAGTTTTCGCGGCTGGGAGCGCGCGGTGGATGCGCAGGCGCGCATCGTTGGCGCCATCGAGCGTGCGCTGGCTGGGCATGATCAGAACGTTCCCATCGCCTTTGTCGGCCATGGCGGCGTCGGCACGCTGCTGAAATGCCACCTCAAAGGCACGCCCATCCGCCGGGATGGCGACCAGCCGGCAGGCGGCGGCAATCTTTTCGCATTCCGGCTTGCGGACCGGGCCGTCGCATGCGAGTGGACGCCAATGGAATCTTGGAAAGGGTTTTGACCATGTCCGCGCGCGACCGCCTGATCGTTGGCCTCGATGTTCCGACCATCGCGGAGGCGGAAAAGGTGGTCCGGACACTCGGCAGCACCACCCTCTTCTACAAGATCGGCTACCAGCTCGTCTTCGCCGGCGGCCTGGAATTCGCCCGCGACCTCGCCAAGGACGGCAAGAAGGTCTTCCTCGACATGAAGCTGCTCGACATCGACAACACGGTGGCCAAGGGCGTCGAGAACATCGTGAAGATGGGCATGTCCATGCTGACGCTGCACGCCTATCCGAAGGCTATGGCCGCCGCCGTTTCCGCGGCGAAGGGTTCCGACCTCTGCCTCCTCGGCGTCACGGTGTTGACCTCGATGGACGCCAAGGATGTCATCGATGCCGGCTACGAATACGATCCGCATACGCTGGTGCTGCGCCGCGCCGAACAGGCCCGCATCGCCGGCATGGGCGGCATTGTCTGTTCTGCGGAAGAGTCCAAAGCCGTGCGCAAGATCGTCGGCCCGGACATGGCGATCGTCACGCCCGGCATCCGCCCGGCGGGGGCCGATCTGGGCGACCAGAAGCGCGTCATGACGCCTTCCGATGCGCTGAAGGCCGGCTCCAGCCATCTCGTCGTCGCCCGTCCGATCGTCAACGCGGTCGATCCGCTCGCCGCAGCCAAGGCGATCCTTGCCGAAATGGACGGCGCGCTCACAGCATAAACACCAAAGAGGGAGAGAGACATGCCCAAGGGCTACTGGATCGCACAGGTCGACGTGCGCGACACCGAGCGCTACAAGGACTACGTTGCCGCCGCCAAGCCGGCCTTCGAAAAGTACGGCGCGAATTTCATTGCCCGCGGCGGCGCCTTCGAACGGCTGGAAGGTCGCGTGCGTGCGCGCAACGTGATCATCGAGTTCCCCTCGCTGCAGGCGGCCGTCGACTGTTACAATTCGCCGGAATACCAGATCGCCGCGGCCATCCGCCAGGAAGTGGCGGATGCGGAAATGGTGGTTGTCGAAGGCTTTTGAGCCGACCGATCCAGACCGCGGAAAAACCCGGCGCTAGAGACGCTTCGCCGCGCTTCACCTTGCGAACGGTTTGGGCTATGTAGGCGCTACCTACCTACAATGTTCTTCAGGAGCAGCCTCATGACCTTGTCCAACCTTCCGCCGCTCGTCACCGTTTTCGGCGGCTCGGGCTTCGTCGGACGTCATGTGGTGCGCGCGCTGGCGCGTCGCGGCTACCGCATCCGCGTCGCCGTGCGCCGGCCGGATCTCGCCGGCTTCCTCCAGCCTATCGGCGGCGTCGGCCAGATCTCCTTCGTGCAGGCGAACCTGCGCTATCGCCAGTCGGTCGATCGCGCCGTCGAAGGCTCCGACCACGTCATCAACTGCGTCGGCATCCTCTTCGAGAGCGGCCGCAACAACTTTGACGCCGTGCAGGATTTTGGCGCCCGCGCCGTCGCCGAGGCGACCCGCGCCATCGGCGCCAAGCTGACGCACATTTCCGCGATCGGCGCCGACGAGGCTTCCGGCTCGTCCTATGCCCGCACCAAGGCCCGCGGCGAAGCGGCGGTTCTGCGCACCGTTCCCGACGCCGTCATCCTGCGCCCCTCCATCGTCTTTGGCCCGGAAGACGGCTTCTTCAACAAGTTCGCCACCATGGCGCGCTATGCACCCGTCCTGCCGCTGATCGGCGGCGGCCATACGAAGTTCCAGCCGGTCTATGTCGCCGACGTCGCGGAAGCCGTCGCCCGCTCGGTGGACGGCACGATCGAGCGCGGCCGCGTCTACGAACTCGGTGGCCCGGAAGTGCTGACCTTCCGCCAGTGTCTCGAGCTGATGCTGCGCATCGTCGACCGCAAGAACCCGCTCGTCTCGCTGCCCTTCGGCATCGCCTCGCTGATGGGCTCCGTCGCGTCGCTGGTGCCCTTCATCAAGCCGCCGCTGACGGCCGACCAGGTGACGCTGCTGCGGTCCGACAACATCGTCTCGGATGCGGCCCGCAATGAAGGCCGCACGCTGGAAGCGATCGGCATCGAGCCCATTCTTGCCGAAGCGATCCTGCCGAGCTACCTCGTGCGCTACCGCCCGCAGGGCCAGTTCACGCGGATCGACCGTACGGCCTGAGCCATTTTTCGTGAACGAAGCCGGCCGCCGCAGGGGCTTTCCCGCGGCGGCCGGTCGCGTTTTGTGAAAGCGCTTTGGGCTGGCTGTTGCACTTATGCAGCGGTTAAAAAAATCGCTGCGGCATTTACGCGCGATTCAGCATGTCGCGATATTGATTGTCTTCGGGCCAGCGAATAAACACCGCCCCCGTCGCGTCGTACTGATGACAGTTCTGCGGCGTATTTTCAGGACTTTGAGAGGCTTTCGGCGCAATGGGCAAGGCAATTGCAATCTTCTTCGGATTTTCGGCTCTGATCATCGTGGCCGGATCCTTTGCCGCGCCGTCGACGGTCTCCGCCGGCAAGCATGGCTGTTCGCCGGCCTACGGCGTCGATCCCTGCACGACCGCCTCGGTCAAGTAAGGCCGGCCGGCTCGAGAGCCGGCCAAGAACATTCATCCAAAGATCAGAAGGCCGATCAGGCCCAGTGTTCCCACGACGATGCGCCAGATGGCGAACAGCGTGAAGCCGCGGCGCGACACGAAGTCGAGCAGCGAGCGCACGACGAAGAGACCCGCCACGAAAGCTGCGGCAAAGCCGACACCGATGACGAGAAGATCATCGGACGAGAGCGCATCGCGGTTCTTGTAGAGGTCCAGCGTGAAGGCGCCGACCATGGTAGGCATGGCGAGGAAGAACGAGAATTCTGCCGCCGAACGCTTGTCCGTGCCCATCAGCAAGGCGCCGGCGATCGTCGCGCCCGAGCGCGAGGTGCCGGGGATCATGGCAAGGCACTGGCAGAGGCCGATCTTGAAGGCCAGCGATGGCGGATACTGCATGGCATCCGTATAACGCGGCTGCAGCGGCAGGCGGTCGATTACATAGAGGATGACGCCGCCGACGATCAGCACGATGCAGATCAGCATGGGCGTTTCGAACAGCACCGTCTTGATGAAGTCATGCGCCAGCGCGCCGATGACGGCCGCCGGCAGGAAGGCAATGAGCACGCTGATGACGAAACGGCGCGCCTCCGGGCTCGACGGCAGCGCGAAGGCGATCTTCAGCAGCTTCGCCGCATAAACCGAGAGGATGGCGAGGATCGCACCCAGCTGAATGAGCACGGCGAAGGTGTTGCCCGGCGACTTGAAGCCAAGAAAGTGCCCGGCAAGCAGGATATGACCGGTGGAGGATACCGGGATGAATTCGGTCAGGCCCTCGATCAATCCGAGAATGAGGGCGCTGACAATGGACTGGTCTGCCATGTAGGTTCCTTGGGGAAAAGGGGAAGAAAGCCACGAAATGAAGCGGACATACGGCAAAAAGCCCGATTCGCTTGTGTTTGTACCACCAAATTTCTATAGGTTCGTCAAATCAGCCATGGTCAAATCAGCCCGCATGCGCGCTCGACCCGGCCACAGCCCCTTCCGCAAGACCAGCAAAGCAGCCTGATGCCCACACTCTACCATCACCCGATGTCCGCCGCCTCCCGCTTCGTCCGCCTCATCCTGGCGGAATACGGGTTTCAGACGGAGCTTGCCGAGGAGCAGCCCTGGGAGAACCGGCGTGATTTCCTCGCCCTCAACCCGGCCGGTACGCTGCCCGTCTATGTCGACGACAGCATGCGGGCGCTCTGTGGCGCGAGCATCATCTCCGAATATCTCGACGAGACGCATGGCGTTCTGAAGCGCGACCGCCGGCTGCTCGCCGAAGACCCGTTCCAGCGCGCGGAAATCCGCCGCCTGACGGAGTGGTTCCTGCAGAAGATGGAGCAGGACGTGACGCGCCCGCTGGTGCGCGAGCGCATCTTCAAGCTGCAGATGACACCGGACCAGGGCGGCGGCCCGCCGGACAGCAAGATCCTGCGCAATTCGCGCGCCAATATCCGCCAGCACATGAAGTATCTCTCCTGGCTCGCGGGCTCGCGCACCTATCTTGCCGGCGACCGCCTCTCCTATGCCGACCTTGCCGCGGCGGCCTGTCTTTCCGTGCTCGACTATATGGGCGAGATCAACTGGACGGATGCACCGCAGGCCAAGGAATGGTACCAGCGGCTGAAATCCCGCCCCTCCTTCCGCCCGCTGCTCGCCGAGCGCGTGCGCGGCGTCACCCCGGTTTCGCACTACGCGGACCTCGATTTCTGAGGACGAGACGATGTCGGGCGACGACAGGATCCGGCGCCGCCTGACCGACTTCCTCAAGACGGAAGCGGCGGACAAGGGGTTCGACCTCTGCCGCATCACCGGCCCCGATTCCATTCCGGAGGCGCCGCCCCGGCTCGCTGATTTCCTTGCCGCCGGCTATCACGGCACCATGGATTGGATGGCGGAGACCGAGGCGCGACGGGCCGATCCGCGCGTCCTGTGGAGTGAAGTGCGCTCCGTCGTTCTCTTCGGCATGAACTACGGCCCGGCGCACGATCCGCGCGCCGTGCTCGCCATGCCGGATCGGGCGGCGATCTCCGTCTATGCACAGAACCGCGACTATCACGACCTCATCAAGGGCAAGCTGAAGGAAGTGGCGACACGCTTTGCCGCCCGCGGCGGGGTGGATGTGAAGGTTTTCGTCGATACGGCTCCCGTGATGGAAAAGCCGCTCGCGGCCGCCGCCGGGCTCGGTTGGCAGGGAAAACACACCAATCTCGTCAGCCGCACGCACGGCTCCTGGCTCTTCCTCGGCAGCCTCTTCACCACGGCCGAGCTTGTCCGCGACGAACCGGAGCGCGACCATTGTGGCTCCTGCCGCGCCTGTCTCGACGCCTGTCCGACCGACGCCTTCCCGGCACCGTACAAGCTCGATGCGCGGCGCTGCATCTCCTACCTCACCATCGAGCACAAGGGACCGATCGACCCGGACATCCGCGAAAGGATCGGCAACCGCATCTATGGCTGTGACGATTGTCTTGCCGCCTGCCCCTGGAACAAGTTCGCCGCTGCCGCTTCGCAGATGAAGCTCATCGCCCGCGAGGATTTGAAGGCCCCGGCGATTGCCGATCTTCTGACCTTCGACGATGCCGGCTTTCGTGCGCATTTCTCCGGCTCGCCGGTCAAGCGCATCGGCCGCGACCGCTTCATCCGCAACGTGCTGATTGCCGCCGGCAATTCCGGCGACCGCAGCCTGATTGCCGAATGCATCCGCCTTGCCGACGATGCGTCAGCCGTGGTGCGTGGCATGGCCGCATGGGCGCTTTCCCGGCTGATGACGGCTTCCGAATTCGGGAAATTTGCGGCAGGAAGGACGGACGACGCGGACGCGGATGTGCGCGCGGAATATGAAAGAGCGAAGGCAGACTGTCGATGACGCACCTCCTGATCCTCGGTGCCGGTTTTTCCGGCAAGGCCATCGGCCAGACCTTCAAGGCGGCCGGCTTTTCCGTTTCCGGCACGACGCGCTCGGCGGAGAAGGCGGACGACCTTCGCGCGCTCGGCATCGCACCGATCCTCTATGACGGTGGCCCGGTTCCCGAAGCCCTCGCCGCCGATATGGCACGCGCCACCCATGTCGTGCAGTCCATCGCGCCCGGCAAGGATGGCGATCCGCTGTTCCGCGCGGGCATGCCCTCCCTCTCTGCCCTGATGCCGAAGCTTGTCTGGGCCGGCTATCTTTCCACCGTCGGCGTCTACGGCGACCACAAGGGCGGCTGGGTGGACGAGGACACCGCGCTGAACCCGGTTTCCGCCCGCTCCATCGAGCGGGTGAGTGCGGAGAACCACTGGCTCGACTTCGGCAGGATCTCGGACCTGCCCGTCGCCGTATTGCGCCTTGCCGGCATCTACGGCCCGGGCCGAAACGCGCTGCGCAACATGGACGAGGGCACCGCACGGCGCCTCGTCAAGAAGGACCAGGTGTTCAACCGCATCCGCGTCGAGGATATCGGCCGCTCGGCTCTCTTCCTCGCGGAGAAATCCCTTGGCGGCGTCTGGAACATCACCGACAACGAGCCCGGCCCGCCACAGGACGTGGTGGCGGAAGCTGCCCGGCTGATGGGCCTGCCGGTGCCGCCGGATATTCCTTTCGAGGCGGCGGAACTTTCCCCCATGGCACGGTCTTTCTATGGGGAGAACAAGCGCGTCTCGAATGCCAGGCTGCGCGCTGCCGGCTTCGAATTCCGCTTCCCGGACTACCGCCAGTCGCTCGCCGAACTCCACGCGTCTGGCCGCTGGCGAGGCTGAGAGGTCGTGCCTTGCCGGCCGGCTTTTGCGATTTTGCACAACCTTGAATTTATCTGCCTCATTTTTGCCGCCGAATTCCTGCGCACAAATTGCTAATATTGAAAGTTTTTTCCGAAAATTTGCGCGATTACCGGATGACTATTCCAGTCCGCAAGTCGATCCAGTTTAGTGACTGATTCGCAAGACTCTTTCCTGTCACGTTAACGAAGATTAAAACTCCATCGCTGGCGATGGACTGTATATCCTGCCGGCCCCCGACAGCAATTGCGGCGGGTTGAGGCACGTTTTTGCCATTTTTGCTTCCTCATACGGCGATCAACACAGTGGAAATTCACAACTTTCCCGGAAGGTCATCCGATACATGATGCTCAAGCTCTCCAGCCTCGCGCTTGCTTCGCTCGTTGCCGCCTCTTCATCCTTCGTTACGTTCTCGGAGGCTCAGGCCGCCGGTTGCGGTCGCGCCTCCTGGTATGCGCTGCACTCGCGCACCGCCTCCGGTGAGCGCATGAACCCGAACCTCATGACGGCCGCCCATCGCAGCCTGCGCTTCGGCACCAAGGTGAAGGTCACCAACGCCAACAACGGCAAGAGTGTCGTGGTACGCATCAATGATCGCGGTCCGTTCATCCGCGGCCGGGTGCTCGACCTCTCCAAGGCTGCCGCCTCCAACATCGGCATGATCCGCTCCGGCCACGCCAAGATCTGTTACGAAGTCATCGGCTGACGACCGCTATTCTGCGGCTCCCGGCTTGCCCTTCGCGCATTCCGCCGCTACCACGACGCAAAACGGAGTATGCGGATGCGATTGGGTGGGCGGCTCTCGGGAGCCATCGAGGTTCTGACGGATATCGAGACGCGGCGGCGCCCCGTCGCCGATGCGCTCAAGGACTGGGGCCTTTCCCACCGGTTCGCCGGTTCCGGCGACCGCGCCGCGATCGGCAATATCGTCTATGACGCGCTGCGCATGAAACTGTCGCACGCCTATCTCATGGACGATGACAGCCCCGCCGCACTCGGCTATGCTGTACTGCTGCGCCAGTGGGGCCTCGCCCCCGAGGCGCTTGCCGCCGAGTTCGACGGCGACCGCTTTGCGCCCGAAGCCTTTTCAGACGAGAAGCTCGCCGCTTTGCGCACCCGCAATCTCGACGACGCCGCGCCGCATGTGCAGGGCGACATTCCCGAATGGATCCAGCCCGCCTTCGAGGCCAATTTCGGCGAAGCATGGCTGGCGGAAGCGAAAGCGCTTGCCGGACGGCCGACGCTGGACCTGCGCGCCAACACGCTGAAGGCCGGCCGCGACAAGGTGCTGAAGGCACTGGAACGCAACGCCGCCGTCGCCTCTACTATCGCCCGCGAGGGCATCCGCATTCCCGCGGGCGAAGGCCCCTCGCGCCTGCCGAACGTCACCGCGGACCTCGCCTTCCAGAAGGGCTGGTTCGAGGTGCAGGACGAAGGTTCGCAGATCGTCGCCGATCTCGTCGTCCCGCAGGAGGGCGAGCAGGTACTGGACTTTTGCGCCGGCGGCGGCGGAAAGACGCTCGCCATGGCGGCCGCCATGCATAACAAGGGCCAGGTCCACGCCTACGACACCGACCGCAAGCGCCTCGCCCCGATCATCGAACGGCTGAAGCGCGCCGGCACCCGAAACGTGCAGGTCCACGAGAGCATTTCCAGCCTCTCGCCGCTGAACGGCCGCTTCGACCGCGTGCTGGTCGATGCCCCCTGCACGGGCACCGGCACCTGGCGGCGCCGGCCGGACACCAAATGGCGCCTTACCGAAAAGAACCTCGAGGAGCGCCTCACCCAGCAGCAGGAAGCGCTCGCCAATGCCAGCGCCTTCGTGCGTCCGGGTGGCTTCCTGCTCTATGTGACCTGTTCGATCCTGCCGCAAGAGAACGAGGAGCAGGTTCACGGCTTCTGCGCAGCCAATCCGGATTTCGAGATCCTGTCCGCGACCGACACCTGGAAGGCGCTGTTCGGTGCTGAGAAGCCCCAGCCGTGGTCACGCGACGGCAAGACCGTCACCCTGACGCCGGCCTCGACCGATACGGACGGTTTCTTCTTCTGCGCGATGGGCCGTAGGGCCTGAGGCGATTGCGCTCTGTCAAATGTGCCGGAACAGCTTGAAACCGTTCTAAACTATACACTTTGACACCAGTTTTTATTTGGTCCATGACAGCAATGCCTGAATAATCCCGGGCCCGGCGGTACGCCGGACCATCCGGGCGGCGGCGGCCAAGGGAGGCAAGCCGTGACGTCCGGTGTCGGGGGACACATCGAACAGGACACCAGGAGACGTCATGACCACTTTCTTCCTCCGCACGGCCGCCTTTGCGCTCGCTGCCGCGACTTCGGGGCTTGCCATTGGCTCCGCCCATGCGGCGGCCGACCCGGCGGCGATCGTCAAGCACTATGCTGAAATCGCGCATGCCAAATTCTCCGACTCGCTCGACGCCGCAAAGGCACTCGACGCGGCGGTCGACGCCCTCATCGCCAAGCCGAGCGACGAAACGCTGAAGGCCGCGCGCGAGGCGTGGCTGAAATCCCGCGTGCCCTACCAGCAGACGGAAGCCTACCGCTTCGGAAACCCGCTGGTCGACGACTGGGAAGGCAAGGTCAACGCCTGGCCGCTCGACGAAGGTCTGATCGACTATGTCGATGCCAGCTACGGCACGGAAAGCGACGAGAACGCACTCTTCGTCGGCAATGTCATCGCCAACCCGAAGCTGGAGATCGGCGGCAAGACGATCGACGCCGCCACCATCACGCCGGCGGTCCTGCAGGAACTGCACGAGGCGGGCGAAGTGGAAGCCAACGTCGCGACCGGTTACCACGCCATCGAATTCCTGCTGTGGGGCCAGGACCTCAACGGGACCGGCAAGGGGGCCGGCAACCGCCCGGCGACGGACTATGACAAGGCCGCCTGCACCAACGGCAACTGCGACCGCCGCGCCGCTTACCTGAAGGCCGCCTCCTCGCTGCTGGTCACCGACCTCGAAGAAATGGTGAAGGCCTGGGCCGCCGACGGCGACGCCACCAAGAACGTGACGTCAGATCCGAAGGCCGGCATCACCGCCATGCTGACCGGCATGGGCTCGCTTTCCTATGGCGAACTGGCCGGCGAACGCATGAAGCTCGGCCTCCTGCTGCACGATCCGGAAGAAGAGCACGATTGCTTCTCCGACAACACGCACAACTCGCACTACTACGACGTCGTCGGCATCCAGACGGTCTATACGGGCGAATATACCCGCCCGGACGGGTCGAAGCTGACCGGCCCGTCGCTCTCCGAACTCGTCGCCGAGAAGGACGCCGCGCTCGACACCGAGATGAAGGCCAAGCTCGACGCCAGCCATACCGCCTTCAAGGCGCTGGTGGACCGTGCGGAAGGTGGCGAAGCCTATGACCAGATGATCGGCGAAGGCAACGCGGAGGGCAACAAGGTCGTCCAGACCGCCGTCGACAGCCTGATCGACCAGACCAAGACGATCGAGCGCGTCATCGGGTCGCTGGACCTCGGCAAGATCGAGCTTGAAGGCTCAGACAGCCTGGATAATCCTAACGCTGTCTTCCAATGATAGAAGGCGGGCCGCCTCCCCACGAGACGGCGGCCCGATCCCAGCAATGACAGAACGCCCCGCCCGTCGCCTGCTCGCGGTCTCTGCCGCGATTTCCGTCGCGGCGGGCGTTTTCGTTCTGGGAAATGCGCATTCCACCGACCGTGGGCGCGACGATCTCTCCGAAAAGGATCGCAAGCGCGTCGCCGCGGTGACGGCGCTCGCGACGGATTTTTCCAAGGCCGAGCAATATGAGGCGATGTCCGGCGGGGCGGCGACCTCGCTCGCATCGGTCAACATCAACAGCTTCTCCCACTTTTCCGAGAACATCACCTTCGAGGAAGAAGAGACGTTCAAACTCGGCAACGCGCTCTTCCAGAAACTCTGGGTCTCCTCACCCTCCTCCACCCAGGCCTCCGACGGGCTCGGGCCGCTCTACAATGCGCGCTCCTGCCAGACCTGCCACATCAAGGACGGCCGTGGCCATCCGCCGGAAGGCGCCGCCGAGGCGACATCGATGTTCCTGCGGCTCGCCCGTGCGGCCAGGACGCCGGAGGACGAGACGGCGCTGAAAGATTTGCGCGAGATGAGCCTGCCGGACCCGATCTATGGCCGGCAACTCCAGGATCTCGCCATACCCGGCCTCAAGGCCGAGGGCCGCATGGTGATCGACTATACCGAGGAGCCGGTAACGCTTGCCGGAGGTGAGGTCGTCACGCTGCGCCGCCCAAGATATTCCGTCGCCGGTCTCGCATATGGCGATCTCGACGCGACGACGACGCTTTCTCCGCGCGTCACCCAGCCGATGCTCGGCCTTGGCCTTATCCAGGCAATCCACGAAGCAGACATCCTCGCCCTTGCCGACCCCGACGACGCGGATGGCGACGGCATCAGCGGCAAGGCCGCCGTCGCCATCGATCCGGCAACGGGCAAGAAGGCGCTCGGCCGCTTCGGCTGGAAGGCGCAATCGGCCACCGTGCGCCAGCAGAGCGCCGACGCCTTCGCCTTCGACATCGGCCTTTCGACGCCGGAAGTGCCACTGCACCAGGGCGACTGTACGCCTGCCCAGACCGCCTGCCTGGAACGTCCGAATGGCGTGCAGACGCGGCTTGGCGATGCCGAGGCACCGCCACCGGTGATGGACCTCGTCACCTTCTACGTGGAGAACCTTGCCGTGCCGGCCCGGCGCAAGGCAAGTTTCGCCGAAACGCTGAACGGCAAGCGCGTCTTCTACGAGACGGGCTGCACACGCTGCCACCAGCCGAAATTCGTCACCCGGCGCGATGCCGGCAACAAGGCCCATGCCTTCCAGCTCATCTGGCCCTATTCCGATTTCCTGCTGCACGACATGGGCGAAGGCCTTGCGGACGGACAGGCGGTCGGCGTGGCGACCGGGCGGGAATGGCGCACGCCACCGCTGTGGGGTATCGGCCTTACAAAAACCGTCAACGGTCATACGTTCTTCCTGCATGACGGGCGCGCCCGCAACCTCACCGAGGCCATTCTGTGGCACGGCGGGGAGGCTCAGGCGGCCCGAGACCGCTTCGCCGCGCTGGAAAAACAGGACCGCGACGCCCTTCTGACCTTCCTGGAGAGCCTCTGATGCCAAGCCGGCCCCGTCCCTTCTTTCGCTTTCCCGCCGTTCTCACGGCCTTCGCGATGCTTTCCGCCACCCTGCCGGCGCTGGCACAGGAGGGCGAGGCGCCCGTGCCGCCCGCGCTGACGGACGAGAGCGTGGTCGGCGTCATGACGCGCGCGGTCGACGAGGTCATCCGTCCTGGCTACCGTCGTTTCCAGGCATCCGCCGGCATGCTCGCCGAAACAACCGCCGCCTTCTGCAAGGCGCCCTCCGAAGGCAGCCGGACAGCCGTCGACGATGCCTTCCGGCAGGCGGTCGCCGACTGGGGCCGCATCGAAATCGTCCGTATCGGCCCCGTCATCGACGACAACCGCTTCGAGCGCATCCTCTTCTATCCCGACCGCAAGAGCACCGGCCTGAAACAGGTGCAGGCCCTGCTGCAAAAAGCCGACGAAGCCGATACGAACGCAGCGGCCATGGCCGGCAAGAGCGTTGCGATCCAGGGTTTTGGCGCGCTCGAATTCGCGCTCTACGGCACCGGCGCGGAAACCCTGATGCAAGCACCGAACGGTTTCCGCTGCCGCTATGCCGCCGCCGTCGCCCGCCACATCGAGACGACGGCCGGCCAGCTCGTTGCCGCGTGGGACGCCCCCGGCGGTGTGCAGCAGGACTGGAAACATCCCGGCCCGCAGAACCCGGTGTTCCGCACCGGCAAGGAGGCGGTCACCGCCCTCCTCGGCATTCTCGTGCACGGGGCGGAGGCGGTGCGCGACCAGCGCATCGAGACCTTCTACCGCAATGGCGGCACGGCGCGGCCGAAATCGGCGGTCTTCTGGCGCTCGGGCAACACCTGGACCTCGATCAACGCCAATATCGAAGGCCTGCAGGCGCTGTTCGACACATCCGGCATGGCCGACCTCATCGATCCCAATTTCATGTCCATCGCCGGCAATATCGATTTCGTGCTGAAATCACTGCACCGCGTTGCACCGACCATCGATCCCGACATCGAAAAGGCCGTCTCGACGCCGGAGGAACAAGAGAAGATCGCTTTCCTCCTCGTCAACACGCGTGACCTCATCCTGCGCCTCAACACCGAATATGGCGGGGCAATCGGGCTCGGCGCCGGCTTCTCCTTCGCGGACGGCGACTGATGCGGGCCGCGGGCGCCGCAAGCACGCTTGTCGACCGTCGCGCCTTCCTGCGCATGGCGGGTGCCGCCTGGGTTGCGGCGCTTGGACCTCGACCGTCCTTCGCACTGTCGCAGACCGACGCCGTTTTCGCCTCCGGCTATATGGAACGCGATGGAAGCTTCGGCATCGCAGTCCTGGCTGAAGACGGCACGCTCATCGACAGGACGCCGCTGCCGGCCCGCAGCCACGGCATGGCCTTTTCACCCACAACCGGCCATCTCGTCGCCTTTGCGCGGCGCCCCGGAACCTTCGCCCTGATCGCCGACCGCAACGGCCGGGCTGCACCCGTGACCATCGCCGCTGCCGAGGACCGGCACTTCTTCGGCCACGGCTGCTTTTCCCCGGACGGCAGGATCCTTTATGCCAGCGAGAACGACTTCGACGCCAATCGCGGCGTGATCGGCCTCTATGATGCCGGCGACGGCTACCGCCGCATCGGAGAATATTCGACCTACGGTATCGGCACGCACGATCTCTCCGTCAGCGATGACGGCCGCCTGCTGATCGCCGCGAACGGCGGTATCGAAACCCATCCGGATTTCGGCCGCACCAAGCTGAACCTCGACCACATGGAGCCCTCGCTCGCCCTGATCGACGCCACGTCGGGCGCGCTTGTCGAGCGTCATGCGCTGCCGGAAAAGCTGCGCCAGCTTTCCACCCGCCATATCGACCTCGACGTCACGGGACGTATCTGGTTCGCCTGCCAGTATGAGGGGCCGCGCGACGACCTGCCGCCGCTCGTCGGCCATTTCGGCCGAGGGGAAGACCTGACCTTCCTCTCGCTGCCGGAGGAAACCACGATCGGCCTTGCCAATTATGTCGGCGCCATCGCCGTCAACCGGCGCGAAGGCCTTGTCGGCCTCACCTCGCCGAATGGCGGACGTTTTGTCGTTCTGGAGACCAAAAGCGGCCAGGTGCTGCGGGAGGAAACGGTCGCCGACGCCGCGGGCATCGCCGCAGCGCCGCAGGGCTTTGCTGTCTCCTCCTATGACGGCCGCTTCGCAGGCAGCCGGGAGGCTGTCGCCTGGGACCAGCATATTGCCAGCCTGATGCCGCGCCGCTAACCGTGCCCCAGGGCGGTCATGGGCGCCGCAATCTTCCCTGGGAACGGAAAGGCGCTTGCAGTGCAGCATGCCCCGTGCAAACGTTCGGCCATCTTCGCCAATCCCGCCGGCACGCCGGCAGACCTGTGTGCACCATGACCGATTTTCCACCGGCCGATTTCGCCGATCGCATCACCCGAAGCTTCGCCCGGCAGCCGGCAATGCGGCTCATCGGCGCCGAGCTCACCCGTATCGAGCATGGCACGGTGGAAATCGAGCTGCCCTTCGACGAGAAGCTGACGCAGCAGCACGGCTTTCTCCATGCCGGCGTCATCTCCGCCGCGCTCGACACCGCCTGCGGCTATGCCGCCTATTCGGTGATCGACGCGGATGCCGCGATCCTCACCATCGAGTTCAAGGTCAACCTCATGTCGCCGGGGCGCGGCGAGCGCTTCCTCTTCCGCGGCGAGGTCACCAAGCCGGGCTCCAACATCATCGTCGCCGACGGGCGCGGCTATGCCATCTCGGACGGCCCGGCAAAGCTCATCGCCTCGATGACGGGCACGATGATGGTGGTGCGCGGGCGCGAGGACATTGCCGGATGAGCGTTTCCCTCAAGACCGTCGGCCCGCACCGCATCCTCTATGTGATGGCCGTCGATGCTGAATACGGCCCCCACCTGAAAACCCGCTTCACGCCCTTCATGACGGGTGTCGGACCGGTGGAAGCCGCTGTACAGCTGACGCTCGCGCTCTGCCACCTGGAAGCGGAGGGCGATCTTCCTGATCTCGTCGTCTCGCTGGGCTCGGCCGGATCGGCGGTGCTGGAGCAGACCGGGGTCTACCAGGCGACCTCCGTCTCCTATCGTGACATGGATGCCTCGCCGCTGGGCTTCACCCGCGGCGCGACGCCCTTCCTCGACCTGCCGGTGGAAGTGCAGCTTCCCGTACGCATTCCGGGCATATCCGAGGCACGGCTTTCGACCGGCGCCAACATCGTCTCCGGCACCGCCTATGCCGATATCGACGCGGACATGGTGGAGATGGAGACCTTTGCGGAACTGCGCGCCTGCCAGGCCTTCGGCGTCAAGCTGGTCGGCCTGCGCGGCATATCCGACGGCAAGGCCGAACTCAGCCATATCGGCGACTGGACGGAGTATCTCCACGTCATCGACGAGAAGCTCGCCGAGGCCGTCGACCGGCTGGAAGCGGCCATCGCCGACGGGACCGTCGTGCTGAAGGGCTGAAAATCCGGCATTTCCCCGTTGCGCGGCGACAGGATTTTCATTAAAGGCTCGCCATGACCCAGACAGCTCATCCCGACAGCGTTCTCATCATCGATTTCGGCAGCCAGGTGACCCAGCTCATCGGGCGGCGCGTGCGCGAAGCAGGCGTCTATTGCGAGATCATTCCCTTCCAGTCGGCGGAAGAAGCCTTCCACCGCATGCAGCCGAAGGCGATCATCTTCTCCGGTGGCCCGGCATCGGTCCTCGACCAGGGCAGCCCGCGCGCACCGCAGGTCGTCTTCGATTCGGGCCTGCCGATCCTCGGCATCTGCTATGGCCAGCAGACGCTCGCCACGCAGCTCGGCGGCACCGTCGAGGGCGGGCACGCCCGCGAATTCGGCCGCGCCGATGTCGAGATCCTGAAGTCGAGCCCGCTTTTCGAGGGTTTCTGGGAAGTTGGCCAAAAATATCCGGTCTGGATGAGCCACGGCGACCGCGTCACCGTCGCGCCCGAGGGTTTCGAGATCATCGGCGTTTCCGAAAACGCCCCCTTCGCCATCTGCGTCGACGAGGCGAAGCGCTACTACACGACGATGTTCCATCCGGAAGTGGTGCACACGCCCGACGGCGCGAAGCTGCTCTCCAACTTCGTGCACAAGATCGCCGGCATCAAGGGCGACTGGTCGATGTCCGCCTATCGCGCACGAGCCGTCGAGGCAATCCGCGAGCAGGTCGGCGACAAGCGCGTCATCTGCGCGCTTTCGGGCGGCGTCGACAGTTCCGTCGCGGCGCTCCTCATCCATGAGGCCGTCGGCGCGCAGCTCACCTGCATCCTTGTCGACCACGGCCTGATGCGCAAGAACGAGGCGGCCGACGTTGTCGCCATGTTCCGCGAGCATTACAATCTGCACCTCATCCATGTCGACGCCGTCGATCGCTTCGTCGGCGAACTGGAAGGCGTTTCCGACCCGGAGACCAAGCGCAAGATCATCGGCCGCCTGTTCATCGAAGTGTTCGAGGACGAAGCCAAGAAGCTCGGCGGCGCGGAATTCCTCGCCCAGGGCACGCTTTACCCCGACGTCATCGAAAGCGTCTCCTTCACCGGCGGTCCTTCGGTCACCATCAAGTCGCACCACAATGTCGGCGGCCTGCCCGACCGTATGAACATGAAGCTCGTCGAGCCGCTGCGCGAACTCTTCAAGGACGAGGTGCGCGTGCTCGGCCGCGAACTGGGCCTGCCCGATAGCTTCATCGGCCGCCACCCCTTCCCGGGGCCGGGCCTTGCCATCCGTTGCCCGGGCGGCATCACCCGCGACAAGCTGGAGATCCTGCGCGAAGCCGACGCCATCTATCTCGACGAGATCCGCAAGGCAGGCCTCTACGACAAGATCTGGCAGGCCTTCGCCGTTCTGCTTCCGGTCCAGACCGTCGGTGTGATGGGCGACGGGCGCACCTACGAGTTCGTCTGCGCGCTGCGCGCCGTCACGTCGGTCGACGGCATGACCGCCGATTTCTACCACTACGACATGAACTTCCTCGGCCGCGCCGCCACCCGTATCATCAACGAGGTGCGTGGCATCAACCGTGTCGTCTACGACGTGACGTCGAAGCCGCCGGGCACGATCGAGTGGGAATAGGAGACCGCATGCGGGGATCCAAGACAGCAGTGAAGTAGGCCGCAACGACACCCTGGTTGTTGCGGCGTTCTGCTGACGCATCTTTTTCGACAGCGCAGACGCCGCCGAATGTTTTCATTTAGCGGATGAACAGTCATACGTATTCAAGATCCATGCCCGTGGACCAAAAGCCTTCCGGCGGCACTCCTGCTGCTGGCCCCCTTCAACATTCTTGCCTCGCTCGGCATGGACATCTACCTGCCGGTGGTGCCCGCCATGCCCGCGATCCTGCACACGACGCCGGAAATGGTGCAGCTGACGTTGACGGTCTACATGATCGTGCTCGGCGTCGGGCAGGTGCTCTTCGGCCCGCTTTCCGACCGGATCGGCCGGCGGCCGGTGCTGATTGCAGGGGCGGCAATCTTCGCTGCGGCCTCCTTCGGCCTTGCGGCAACCACCTCCGCGCCTCTCTTCCTGTCGCTCAGGCTGCTGCAGGCGGTGGGCGCTTCGGCGGCGCTGGTGGCACTCTTCGCCACGATTCGCGACGTCTATGCCGAGCGGCCGGAAAACGCCGTCATCTACGGCCTGATGAACGCCATGCTAGCCTTCGTTCCCGCCCTCGGGCCGATTGCCGGCGCCCTCATCGCGGGTGCCTTCGGCTGGCGGGCACTCTTCGTCGCGCTCGGCATTCCCGCCGTGATCATGCTGCTCTGGGCGTTGCCGCAATGGCATGAAACCCGGCCAGCCGCGGCGATGGCACAGGCACGCGCCTTCCGCCCCGTGCTGGCAAGCGGCGCCTTCTGGACTTACACGCTCGCCTTCAGCGCCGCCATGGGAACGTTCTTCGTCTTCTTTTCGACGGCGCCGCGTATCCTGATGGATGAAGCCGGATTTTCCGAGTTCGGCTTCAGCCTGGCCTTTGCCAGCGCGGCGCTGGTGATGATCGCGACGGCCCGGTTTGCGGAGGGTATTGTCGGCCGCTGGGGTATCCCCGGCTGCATGGTGCGCGGCATGACCTTGCTGCTGGCCGGTGCCGGCCTGCTGGCGCTCGGGCAGATGCTGGCGGCACCGTCCTTCTGGACCGTCCTGCCGCCCGTGTGGGTGATGGCCGTCGGTATCGTGCTGACGGCCTCGGTCGCCGCCAATGGTGCGCTCCGAGCCTTTGGCAAGACGGCGGGCACGGCGGTTGCCCTGCATTTCTGCGTCCAGAGCCTGATCACCGGCCTCGCAGGCACCGCCTTCGTCATCCTGCTCGATGGCACGACGGCCTGGCCCCTGGTCGGCTATGCCACCTCAATGGCCACGATCACGCTTGGCGTCCATGCCCGCTTGAAAAACCGGGCGGCCTGACGCCTGAAATGAGCACGGGCGAGCGTTGCTGGCCCGTGCTCAGAACCCGAAGGATTGCTGCGCCGGCTCCGGTGGGGCAAAGGAAACCCCTTCGAGCGCCAGCATCTTCAGCTTGGACACCGAACCGCCCGGTGCAGAAAAGCCACCGACCTTGCCGCCCGCGGCAAGAACGCGGTGGCAGGGGATGATGAGCGCGACCGAGTTCTTCGCCATGGCCTGACCGACCTCACGCGCGGCTTCCGGCCCGGCGCCGAGTTCGCGGGCAAGCGCGCCGTAGGTCGTCGTCTCGCCCCAATGCACCCGGCGGGCGGCATCGTAGACCGCGAGGAAGAAATCGCTCTGGCCGGCAAGATCGAGCGGCACGTCGGAAAAATCCGCTTCCTCGCCGGCAAAATAGTGCCGCGCGGCGGCAATCGCCCCGGCGACGGCCGATGGCGGCTCGGCCGCTTCCGCCTCAGGCAGATGGCGCAGAAGCAAGCGGCGCGTCGTATCCGCATCCGCGCCCGGAAGCTGGAAGCGCACGACGCCGGACGCGGTCCAGGCAATACCACAGGGGCCACCCGCGGTGTCGAAGATCAGATAGTGGGTTTTGCCGGTCATATGCGGCTCCTGTTCCCGTTTGTCACAAGATCGGGCTTTGCCCGACTGCTTTCAACCCGTTTCCTGCGCGACGGCGGGTTTGTCACCGGGGACTTGCGCCCGTCTGCGCCAATTCGCATAACCCGTTCCCAAAAGCGAAGCAGCGAGGAGACGACGTGGAACATTCGCAGATCATCATCGGCGGCGATACGGCAGGTATCGAATGGCGCATTCCCGTTTACCGCTTCAAGGGCAACGATGCCGCGGCGCCCTCCGTCTATATCCAGGCCGCCCTGCATGCCAACGAACTGCCGGGCACCGCGCTCCTGCACTTTCTCCTGGAGCGGCTGCGCAAGGCAGAGGAAGACGGAGCGATCCGCGGCAACATCACCGTCATCCCGCAGGCCAATCCGATCGGTCTTGCGCAATCGCATTTCGGCGAGATGGAAGGCCGGTTCGATCTCGGCACGCGCACCAACTTCAACCGTGACTTTCCGCTGGTGGCGCTTGGCGAGCGGGAGACGCTGCTCGAGGATATCGACCGCCGCAGCGCCGTCGACCGCCTGAAGCGTACGCTGCTGCACACCGCGCTCGACGCAGACCTCGTGCTGGACCTGCACTGCGACGACGAATCCCTGCAATACGCCTATATCGACGAGGCCTTCTGGCCGGAGGCAGCCGATCTCGCGGCGACGCTCGACATGGCAGCCGTGTTCCTTTCCGATGGCGAGAGCACCGCCTTCGAGGAGGCGGTCGGCTACGCCTTCAAACGCCAGGGCGGAGAAAAGCTGAGCAGCGTGCCCGGCCGCCTCTCGGTGACCGTGGAGCTGCGCGGCAAGCGCGACGTCTATCCCGACATGGCGAAGGCGGATGCGGCTGGCCTGTGGCGCTTCCTTGCCGGCCGCGGCGTCGTCGCAGATCCCACCCACGCAGCGGAAGCCTATGCCGGCTCCGCCGTGCCGCTCGACAATATCGAGATGGTACGGGCGCCGGAGCCCGGCACCGTGCTCTTCCACCGCGATATCGGCGAGACGGTAAAAGCCGGCGATCTGGTTGCGACGCTGATTACCCGGCCCGGCGCGCAGGATGGCACGCTGGCGGTGACCGCCGGCCACGACGGGCTGATCGCCACCCGCAGCTCCGCCCGCTATGCGCGGCGCGGCGACGACCTTATGAAGATCGCCTGCCACGAGGCGACCCGCAGGAACCGCAAGCCTGGCACGCTGGAGGACTGAACCGCAGGCCCGGAAAGAAACCTGCGAAGGGCGGGTCCCGCCCCTCGCAATCACCTCACCCGAAGCAATATATAGGTGCGAGACCAGCGTGACGCGCAACCGCCGCAAGCGGGTGTGACATCTGCACACGCGAAGACGAAGCCGCCTTGGGATGATCCGCACGCATCATGTTTGAGACGCTCTCCGCCTATTGGCCGCACATCCTCGTCGCCCTGTCGATCGTTCTCGGCGTGCCCGCCGCCATCCATGCCACGATGACGAAGGAAGAGGTACGTGCGGCGATCGGCTGGGTCGGTGTCATCATGCTGTCGCCGGTCGTCGGCCCGCTCATCTACGCCATCGGCGGAGTGAACCGCATCCGGCGCAAGACGCTGAATCTCAGCCGCGAGGGACTGCTTGCCGCCGGCTGGCACCATATGGCGGAATATGACGTTTCCAATGCCTATATGCAGGTGGCCTACGGTCGGGCCCTCGCCGCCATGCAGCACCTTGGCGATACGGTTGGCCGCTGCAAGCTGACATCCGGCAACCGCATCCACCTGCTGTCGACCGGCGACGAGGCCTATGCAGCCATGCTGGCCGCGATCGCCACCGCCGAACGCTCCATCCTGCTCGAAACCTACATCTTCGACCGCGATCCCGCCGGCGAGCGTTTCGTTGCCGCACTGTCGGGCGCGGTTGCGCGCGGCGTACAGGTGCGCGTGCTGATCGATGCGGTCGGCGCGCGCTATTCGATCCCGTCGATCGTCTCCGACCTGCAGCGGGCGAACGTGCCTGTGGACGTTTTCAACGGCAATATCGTCATGGGCCTGCGGCTGCCCTATGCGAACCTGCGCACCCACCGCAAGATCCTCATCGTCGACGGCAGCGTCGCCTTTACCGGCGGGCTCAACATCCGCGCCGGCTTCTGCGCCGAATTCTCCGGCGAGGCGGCAGCGCTCGACACGCATTTCCGCCTGACCGGCCCTGCCGTCAGCGATCTTTTCCGCATCGCCTATGAGGACTGGCGCTTTTCCGGCGGCGACGAGCTGGCGGGCGAGGCCTGGCAGATCGCCCCGCCGCCGGACGCACCGGAAAGCGGCATGCTCGCCCGCGTCGTACCGTCAGGCCCGGACAAGAGCCTTGAAACCAACCACCGCATGCTGATGGGCGCGCTCTCTATCGCCAAGCGGCACATCCGCATCATGTCGCCCTATTTCCTGCCGGACCGCGAGCTGATCAGCGCGATCGTCACGGCGGCGCGGCGCGGTGTGGAAATCGACATCGTCGTACCATCGGCCAACAACCTGAAGCTCGTCGATCTCGCCATGACGGCGCAATTCGACCAGATGCTGAAACACGGCTGCCGAATCTGGCGGGCCTCCGGCGCGTTCAACCATTCCAAGCTCACGGTCATCGACGGCGCCTGGTCCTATATCGGCTCGTCGAACATCGACCCGCGCTCGCTGCGGCTGAATTTCGAGGTGGATATCGAGGTGATCGATGCGGACTTCGCCGATCTCATCGGCCAGCGCATCGCCGCCGCCCTGTCCGAAGCCGAGGAGGTCAAGCTCGATGAGCTCCGGGCGCGTCCCTTCGCCCAGCGCCTCGTCGAGCGCATCACATGGCTTGGCTCACCCTATCTGTAGGGTCGAACGAGCGCTCCCAGACGACCTTGAGGTCGATATGCGCCTTGATCGGCAGGTGATCGGACGCAACGCGCGCAAGCGGTGTGTCGTGCACCTCGACGGACGTGACGAGATCGTGCGGATGGCCGAGCGCGCGGTCGAGCGCGAGGACCGGAAAACGGGAAGGAAAGCTCGGCACCGCGCCGGACGCGGGGTCGAAGGTCGGCTGCAGGCGCGAGAGCGAGGACCTACGGCCGATGCGCCATTCATTCAGGTCGCCGACGAGCAGGGTTGGCATCTCCTCCTCCTCTGCGACGGACGCGAGGATCGCCATGGCCTGCTGCTCGCGCGAGCGTTTCAGGAGACCGAAATGGGCGGCGACCAACCGCAGCTTGCCCACCGGCAGGTCGAGCGTCACGACCAGCGCACCGCGCGGCTCGACGCCCGGCAGCTTCAGCTGACGCACCCCGCCAACGGCGCCCTTGCGGATCAGGATCATGTTGCCGTGCCAGCCATGGCCGGTCGACGACAGCGCCGTGATCGGCACCGGAAGGAGACCACAGTCCCGTTCGAGGACATCGAGATTGAGCAGGCCGGAGCGCTCACCAAAACGCTTGTCCGCCTCCTGGATGGCAATGATGTCGGCGTCGATCTCGGCGATCACGCTTGCCGTGCGCTCCGGATCGAAGCGCCGATCGACGCCCACGCACTTGTGCACGTTGTAGGACGCGATCACGGTATCGCCGGGGCGATTGTTTTCCGGCGGCCGATGGCCGCGGCGGTTGCGGATGGCCGACAGCAATGCGGTCGACATCATCTTGTCGTTCAGTTTCTTGTCCACGTGTCCTTCCTTGTGGCGCCTCCATCATATGGGCGCTTTGCCCTGATCGGCAACCTTTCACGACCAAGAAGGTTCCGTGAAAATGGCTAGGGAAGCGCACTCACCTGCATTTTCGGGCTGTCGAGCAGGATGGTCGAACGCAGCGTCTTGATCTCGCCGATCCGCTCGAACTCGCTCCAAAGCAGCCGACGATAGTCGGCGACGTCCTTCACGGCGATCTTCAGGAGGAAATCGAAATCGCCGGCGACCGTGTGGCACTCCACCACTTCAGGCATGCGCCGCACGAGATCGATGAAGCGCTCGCCGACGCGCGGGGCCGTGCGCTCCAGCGTCACCTCCAGAAAGGCCTGAAAACCGATGCCGGCGGCGCGCGGATCGACGATCACCGTGTGGCGGATGACGCCGCTCGCCTCCAGCCGCGCCAGCCGTCGCGACAGCGGGGCCGGCGAGAGGCCGACCTTCTCGGCAAGCTGGTTGTTGGAGAGCCCCGCATCCTCGACGAGCAGGCGGATGATGCGCCGATCCGTCTGGTCCAGCGTCAGCTCATCGTCCGGCTTCCTGCCCATGTCCCGCTCCACGCAAAAACCTGCACCAATCTAGCAACGGAAAGCAAGAAGACAAAAGCTTCTTGCGCTTTCACCGCAATATCATGGTCGATTTTGCGGCAGCTTTGGCCTACACCGCTTGCAGACCCACCGCACAAGGAACCCGGCCATGTTCGACGCCCTCACCCGCCAGCCCGACGACCCGTTGCTTGCCCTGATCGGCCTTTTCCGGGCAGACGAGCGCGCCGGCAAGGTGGACCTCGGCGTCGGCGTCTATCGCGACGAAACGGGTGCGACGCCGATCTTCCGCGCGGTGAAGGCGGCGGAGCGGCGCCTCGTCGAGGCGCAGCCGACCAAGGCCTATGTCGGCCCGGAGGGCGATCCGGTCTTCCTGGAGCGCCTGTGGGCACTGACGACGGGCGAGGCCGGCCGCGGGCGCGCCACCGCCGCGCTGCAGACGCCGGGCGGGTCCGGCGCGCTGCGCCTTGCCGCCGACCTGATGGCCCGCATGGGCGTCAAGGGCATCTGGCTCGGCCTGCCGAGCTGGCCGAACCATGCCAGCATCTTCAAGGCGGCCGGCCTCGAGGTCGTCACCTATCCCTTCTTCGACATCCCCTCGCAGACGGTGCTCTTCGACCGTATGATGGAGGCGCTTTCGGGCGCCGCGCCGGGCGATGCGGTGCTGCTGCATGCCAGCTGCCACAACCCGACGGGCGCCAATCTTTCCGCGGAACAGTGGCGCGCCGTCTCCGAGCTCGTCGCCGCACGCGGCCTGCTGCCGCTCGTCGACATCGCCTATCAGGGCTATGGCCGCGGCCTTGACGAGGATGCCGCCGGGCTGCGCACGCTGCTTGCCGCCGTGCCGGAAGCGCTGGTCGCAGTCTCCTGCTCGAAGTCCTTCGGCCTCTACCGCGAGCGCACCGGGGCGATCTATGCCGCCTGCGGCAGCGCGGAGACGGCGCTGTCCGTGCGCACCAACCTCGCGGCCCTCGCCCGCACCAGCTATTCCATGCCGCCGGACCACGGCGCAGCCATCGTCGCGACAATCCTCGGCGACGACGCGCTGAAGGCCGACTGGATGGCGGAAATCGAGACCATGCGGCTGCGCATCACCGCGATCCGCGAACGCCTCGCTGCCGGCCTCTCCGGCCGCTGGCAGGTGCTGACGGCCGTCCGCGAGCAGGAGGGCATGTTCTCCCTGCTGCCGCTGGAGGAGGCGGACGTCCTGAAGCTGCGCGCCGAACACGCGATCTACATGCCGACCTCTGGCCGCATCAACATTGCCGGCCTCAAATCGGCCGAAGTCGATGCGGTGATCGAGAAGTTCCTGAGCCTCTGAGGAAACGATGTCTGTCGAAACAGCAGCCCGGCCCGAGCGCCATTCCGCCTACGAGGATGCCATCGCCATCGTCGTCGGCACGATGTTCATGGCGCTCGGCGTGGTGATTTATACCAAGGCCGTGCTGCTCGCCGGCAGCACGGCGGGCCTCGCCCTGCTCCTGCAATATGCCAGCGGGGTCGGCTTCTGGTGGCTGTTCTTCGCCATCAACCTGCCCTTCTATGTCCTTGCGGTCAAAAAGCTCGGCTGGGCCTTCACGCTGCGCACCTTCGCGGCCGTCACGCTCGTCTCGATCTTTACCCGGCTAACTTCTGACCTCATTTCCTTCTCCCACCTCGACCCGCTCTATGCGGCCGTCATGGGCGGAGCGCTGTCCGGAACAGGCCTGCTCATCCTCTTCCGCCACCGCACCGGCCTCGGCGGCATCAATGTGCTGGCGATCTATCTGCAGGACCGTTTCGGCATCCGGGCCGGCTACTTCCAGCTCGCCGTGGATCTCGCCATCCTTGCCACCGCCGCCTTCGTCATCCCGCCCGATCGCCTCGCGCTCTCCGTGCTCGGTGCCGTCGTCGTCAACATGACGCTCGCCATCAACCATCGTCCGGGCCGCTATCTCGGCGTGACGTGACGTCCGGACGCAAAACCGCTGCGCAGTTTTGCCGGAATCGCTCTATGAAGGCGGCGACCATCAAACGAAGGAGACCGGCGTGACCGTCACGATCTACGGCATCAAGAACTGCGACACGATGAAGAAGGCCCGGACCTGGCTCGACACCAAGGGCGTCGCCTATCGCTTCCACGACTACAAGGCGGAAGGCATCGATGCCGCAAGCCTGACGCGCTTCGTCGATGCGCTCGGCTGGGAGACGGTGCTGAACCGTGCCGGCACCACCTTCCGCGCTCTGCCGGATGCCGACAAGCAGGCCCTTGACGCCGGGAAGGCGATCGCACTCATGCTCGCCCAGCCCTCGATGATCAAGCGCCCCATGCTCGACCGCGACGGCGCCCTGACAGCGGGCTTCAAGCCGGAAATCTACGAAACCTTGTTCTGAGATCTACGGCCAGGCGGCATAGGAGATTTCCGCGCGCACCTGCCGGCTGGCAAGCCCCGCCCGCCGCGCGCGCGGCGAGACCCCGGCCAGTCGCTTGAAGAACCGGCTGAAATAGGCCGCATCGCGAAAACCGAGCGCTTCGGCGACCTCGGCGATCTGCAGGCTCGACCCATCGAGCAGCATTTCCGCCTCCATCATCAGCCGGGCATGGATCAGCTCCATCGGCGAACGCCCCGTGGCGCGCCGCACCGCCGTGTTCAGCCGGTCCGGCGTCACGCCCAGGACGGCGGCATAGTCGGCGAGCGACCATTGCTCGCGCATATGCAGCTCCACGAGATGCAGGAAGCTGCGCACGGTGGCGCGCGGCGAGGGTTTCGGCTTTTCCGTCGCCGGATTGGCGCGGCGCCAGATGGCGATCAGCAAGAGGGCAAGGTGATGACGCACCACCTCCTGCATGCCCGCCGCGTTCTCGCGCAGCTCCGCCTCGATCGTCTCCACCGTCTGGAGCATCTTTCTCGCATCCGCCAGCGCCAGCTTGGCGCCGAGGATCGGCCGGGCGATGGCGTCGCGCACCTCGGCGAAGATCGCCCCCGTCGGCATGGCGGGGCCGAGCGCCAGCTCCGGGATCGCCAGCGCCGCCCCCTCCGCGCCGGCATCGAAGAGCACCGTGCCGCGCTCGCCGGCCGGCGCCCAGACGATGGAAGGGCCGGAAAGCCCGAGATCCGCCGGACCGAGCGACACCCGCCCGCTGCCGGAGAGGAGCAGGAAGACGCGGTTGCGCCCGCCGCGGAAGGTCCAGCCGGACTGCGACAGCGCACCACGGAAGAGCCGCGCCTCCGTCGGCAGCGGCGGCGTGTTGCCGGCGGCGCGATGCTGCGGCGCAAGAGCATCCTGGAAGGGCATGGCGACGGTCTCCTTGCCGTAAAAAGTACAAGTATCTCTTGTAAAAGTCTATTCCGCCCCGCCCCGCGTCCGGCTAACCTTTCATCCGTCAAGAGGCGACAGAAGGCCCGGAGGAGAATGCGGCCGCTGCCCGCCTTGGCGCGACGCCTGCCGGAAGAGCAGGCCTTTTGGGAGGAATCGACGATGAAATCTCTGCAACGCAGGCACGTCCTGCGCGTGATGGCGGCTGCCTCCGCCCTCTTGGCGACGGGCATCGCACCGGGCGCGCTGGCACAGGACCGCAGCTCGGTGAAGATCGGCTACGCCATTTCCAAGACCGGCCCCAATGCCGGCGGCGCCGGCATCACGACGCTGCCGAACTACCAGCTCTGGGTGAAGGACGTGAACGACGCCGGCGGGCTCGAACTGCCCGACGGCAAGAAACTGCCGATCGAGGTAATCGAATATGACGACCGGTCCACCTCGGAAGAGCTGGTACGCGCCGTCGAACGCCTGGCGACGCAGGACGAGGCGGACTTCATCCTCGCGCCCTGGGGCACCGGCTTCAACCTTGCCGCCGCGCCGCTCTTCGACCGCTACGGCTACCCGCAACTCGCCGTCTCCTCCGTTACCGACAAGGCGCCGGATTTCGTCAAGCGCTGGAAGAAAAGCTTCTGGATGCTCGGCGGCGGCCACGACTATGCCGGCGCGCTCGCCGGCATCATCAAGAGGGCCGTCACCGACGGCACGCTCAACAACAAGGTCGCCATGGTCTCGGTCGCCGACGGCTTCGGCATCGATCTCGTGAACGCCGCACGGCCGGCCTTCGCGGAAGCCGGCATCGAACTCGTCTACGACAAGACCTATCCGGTCGGCACGTCGGACTTTTCGCCGATGATCAACGAGGCGAAGGCGAGCGGCGCCGACAGCTTCGTCGCCTTCTCCTATCCGCCGGATACGTTCGCGCTGACCCAGCAGTCGCAGGTCGCCGATTTCAATCCGAAGCTGCTCTATCTCGGCGTCGGCACGGGCTTTCCGGTCTATGGCAAGAACAACGGCGACAATGCCACCGGCATCATGAGCCTGGGCGGCATCGATCCGGCGAACGAGGCGAATGCCGCCTATCGCAAGCGCCACGAGGAGGTGACCGGCCAAGGTCCCGACTATTGGGGCAGCGTCATCACCTATGCCTCGCTGCAGATGCTGCAGGAGGCGATCAAGCGCAAGGGCCTCGACCGCGAGGCCGTGTCCGCGGAGCTGTCGACCGGTACATTCCAGACCGTGCTCGGCGAGACGAAGATGGAAGACAACCAGCTTCGCACGCTCTGGTGGACCGGCCAGTGGCAGAACGGCCAGTTCGTCGGCATCGCCCCTGCAGACCGTACCGGCGCCAGCCAGCCGATCCTGCCGCGGCAAGCGTGGAAGAAGTAGCGGCCTTCGTCACGCGGGATCGAAGGGCGCTTTGGCGGACCGGCGCTTTCCCTCGCTGACGACCGGAACGGGCACGACTGCCCCTCACCCCGGCCCTCTCCCCGCAAGCGGGGAGAGGGGATGGCAACGGTATAGCCAGGTTTCCTTCCCCCCGTTCACGGGGAGAAGGTGGCCGGCAGGCCGGATGAGGGGCATTCTGCCATCGACTGAAAACGGCGCGGTGCATGCCATCGGCCGGCAAATGTAAGGAGCGGCCATGCTCGTCACGGCCTTGTTGTCCGGGCTCGTGCTCGGCGGAACCTATGCGCTGGTCGCGATGGGGCTGACGCTCCAGTACGGCATCGCGCGCATCATGAACCTTGCCTATGGCGAGACGATCATCGCGGCGGCCTTCCTTGCCTATGTGCTGTTCAACGGTCTCGGCATCAATCCGGTGCTCGGTCTTCTAGCCGCCGTGCCGCTCGGCTTTGTCTTTGGCTATCTCGTCTACGGCCTGATGATGCGCCTGCTGGTGCGCCGTGCGAAGAACCGGGAGACGCTGGAGATCGACTCCATCCTCGCCACCTTCGGCCTGCTCTTCGTCATCCAGGGCGTCATGCTGGTGCTCTTCGGCAGCAATTATACGAGCTACAGCTATCTCAACATCGGCGTCAGCGTGTTCGGGGCCACCATCGCGGCCAACCGCCTCATCGCCTTCGCGCTCGCCATCGTCCTCGGCAGCGGGCTGTACCTGCTCCTCACCCGCACCCTCTGGGGCACGGCGCTGCGCGCCGTCGCCGCCTCGCCGACCTCCGCGCCGCTCGTCGGCATCGATGTCGAGCGTGCCGCCCGCACGGCCTTCGCCATCGGCGGAGCGCTGGCGGCCGCCGGCGGTGTGGTCATCTCCATGTACCAGACCTTCACCGCCACGGCCGGTGTCGTCTTCACCATGAAGGCGCTGATCGTCGTCATCATGGGCGGGGTCGGCAATATTCTCGGCGCGCTGTTCTCCGGCCTGCTGCTCGGCCTCGTCGAGACCTTCGTTGCGACCTATGTCGATCCGGGCCTGACGCTCGCCGCCACCTACCTCATCTTCCTCGCCATCCTGCTCTGGCGCCCCGCCGGCCTCTTCGGGAGGAGCGCACGATGACGGCACGCACGCTTTTCGGCCTCCTCGTCGCCGGCCTCGTTCTCGCCGCGCTCGCCGCCCTGCCCTTCTTCGCCGGACCCTATGCGGTGACATTGATGATCGGCATGACCGGCTATGTGGTGCTCGCCACCGCCTGGGGCCTGTTCTCCGGCCCGACGCGCTATGTCTCGCTCGCCACCGTCGCTTTCTTCGGTATCGGCGCCTATACGGTCGGCGTCTTCAGCGAGACCCTGCCCTATCCGCTCGTCCTTTTCGTCGCGGCGATGATCGGCCTTGCCGTGGCGCTGGTCGTCGGTCTCTCGACGCTCCGCCTTGCCGGCGTCTATTTCGTGATCTTCACCTTCGGTCTTGCGGAGCTCATCCGCCAGCTCGTCACCTGGTACGAGGTCAACGTGACGGGCACGCTTGGCCGCTACATCTTCCTGCCCGTGACGCCGGAGGGGATCTACTGGCAACTGCTGGCGCTCGCCGCCGCCACCTTCCTTTTCTCCTGGGGCATCGGCCGCACGCGCTGGGGCCTAGCCTTGAAGGTCATCGGTGACGACGAGGTGGTGGCGAGCCATTGCGGCATCGACATCACCAAGCTCAAGCTCGCGCTCTTTGCCGTCAGTGCCGTGATCATCACGCTCGTCGGGGCCATCCAGGCGCCGCGCTGGACCTATATCGAGCCGAGCATCGTCTTCAACCCGACCATCTCCTTCCTGACGCTGATCATGGCGCTGCTCGGCGGGGCGGACCGACTGTGGGGCCCGCTGCTCGGCACCATTCCGCTCTTCCTGCTCTTCGAGTGGCTTTCCGCCAACTTTCCGAACCATTATCCGATCATCCTTGGCCTTGTCTTCATCGCCATCGTGTTCCTCCTGCCGAAGGGCGTGCTGGCAGCCGTTGAAAGCCGGCTAAGGAAAGGCGGTGCGCGATGAGCGAACTTCTTGCGCTGAGCGGCCTTACCAAGCGCTTCGGCGGGCTTACCGCCGTCAACGCCGTCTCCTTCTCGCTGGAGCGCGGCGAGGTCGTCGGCCTGCTTGGCCCGAACGGCTCCGGCAAGACGACGGTGCTCAACATGATCTCCGGCTTCCTGCCGCCGACCGGCGGGCGGATCGCCCTCAACGGCGAGGCGATTTCCGGCCTTGGCCCGAACCGCATTGCGAGGAAAGGTGTCGCTCGCACCTTCCAGCTGGTGCGCGCGCTTCCCTCGCTGACGGTGGCCGAAAACGTCGTGACCGCGCTTGCCTTCGGCCGCCGGAAGCTCTGGGGCAAGGCAGCCCACGAGGCAGCCCAGGCCCATCTTGCCGCCGTCGGCCTTGCCGGACGCGCCGACCAGCCGGCCGGCTCTCTCACCTATATCGACCAGAAGCGCATGGAGCTTGCCCGGGCGCTCGCCGCCGAACCGGAACTGCTTTTGCTCGACGAATGGCTCGCCGGCCTCAATCCGACGGAGCTTCGCACCGGCATCGACCTCATCCTGTCTCTGAGGGAGCGCGGCATCACGGTGCTCCTTGTCGAGCATGTCATGGATGCCATCCGGGCGCTCTGCGGGCGGGCCATCGTGATGAATGCCGGCCGCAAGATCGCCGACGGCCCGACCGCCGAGACGTTGCGGGATCCGGAGGTCGTGCGCGCCTATCTCGGAGACGGCCATGCTTGATATCCGCGACCTCTCCCTCCACTACGGCCCGCACCTTGCCCTCGACCGGATCTCCGTCACCGTCGGCAAAGGCGAAACCGTCGTCATGCTCGGCGCCAACGGTGCGGGCAAGTCATCGCTGCTCAAGGCCGCCGCCGGCCTCGTCCGGCCCGATCCCGGCGCCAATATCCGCTTTGTCGGCGCGGACATTGCCGGCCGGCCCGCGCATCTGGTGCTCGAAGCCGGCATCGCGCTGGTGCCGGAGGGCCGCGGCGTCTTCGGCGACCTGACGGTCGAGGAGAACCTTGCCCTCGGCGCCTATGCCAGGCGCGCCCGCGCCCATGGCAAGGCGAGCCGCGAGCTGGTCTACGGCCTCTTCCCGAAACTCGCGGACCGGCGCCGGCAGTTCGTCAACACCATGTCGGGCGGCGAGCAGCAGATGGTGGCGATCGGCCGCGCGCTGATGTCGAAGCCCGACCTCCTGATGCTCGACGAGCCGAGCCTCGGCCTTGCCCCCGTCGTCGTCGGCGAGCTCTTCGCCGCGCTCGGCCGGGTGCGCGAGAACGGGCTGGCGCTCTTGATCGTCGAACAGAACGTCAAGATGAGCCTTTCGATCGCCGACCGCGGCTACCTTCTGGAGGCAGGCCGCATCGTCGGCGAGGATACCGCAACGGGACTGATGAACGACGACGCGGTAAAACGCGCGTTCCTCGGCGCAACCGTCTGAATGTCAAGCAGGGAGCAAACCATGTCCGTCCTTGGACTGAAGATCAACAATCTCGACCAGGCCGCCTCTGACGGGCGCACCTTCACCCGCATCAACCCGATTTCCGGCGAAGTCGCCTCGGAGGTCGCCGCCGCCTCGCTGGAGGATGCACGCCAGGCCGTCAATGCCGCGGCGAAGGCCTTCCCTGCCTGGGCGGCGACCGGGCCCGGCCAGCGCCGAAAGCTGCTTCTTGCCGCCGCCGACAAGCTGCAGGCGAGAACCGCCGATTTCGTCGCCGCCATGGCCGCCGAAACGGGCGCGACGGCCGGCTGGGCAATGTTCAATGTCGGCCTTGCCGCCGACATGCTGCGCGAGGCCGCATCGCTGACGACGCAGATCACCGGCGAGATCATCCCCTCCAACCGCCCCGGCTCGCTCGCCATGGGCGTGCGCCAGCCGGCCGGCGTCGTCCTCTCCATGGCGCCGTGGAACGCGCCGGTCATCCTCGGCGTGCGCTCGCTCGCCACCCCGCTTGCCTGCGGCAACACGGTGGTCATGAAGACTTCCGAAATCTGCCCGCGCACCCACCGGCTGATCGTCGACGCGCTGCACGAGGCCGGTCTGCCGGAAGGCGTGCTCAACGCCGTCTCCAATGCGCCTGACGATGCCGCCGCCATCGTCGAGGCGATGATCGCCCATCCCGCCGTGCGCCGCGTCAACTTCACCGGCTCCACCCGCGTCGGCCGTATCATCGCCGAGACCGCCGGGCGCTACCTGAAGCCGGCGCTGCTGGAACTCGGCGGCAAGGCCCCCTTCGTGGTGCTCGACGATGCCGATATCGACGCAGCCGTCGCCGCGGCAGCCTTCGGCGCCTATATGAACCAGGGGCAGATCTGCATGTCGACCGAGCGCATCGTCGTCGATGAGACGATCGCCGACCGCTTCGTTGCAGCCCTTGCGGAAAAAGCCGCCACACTGGTTGCCGGCGATCCGCGCGAGGGCAACACACCGCTTGGCTCGGTCGTCGATGCCCATGCGGCCCAGAGGCTGGAACAGCTCATCCGCGACGCCGTCGGCAAGGGCGCGGTGCTCTCGGCCGGCGGCAGCGTGCGGGGCACGATCGTCGACGCCACCCTGCTTGACCGGGTGACGCCCGCCATGCGCATCTACGGCGAGGAGAGCTTCGGCCCGGTCGTCAGCGTCATCCGCGTCGGCTCGATCGACGAGGCGGTGCGCGTCGCCAACGACACGGAATACGGCCTTTCCGCCGCCGTCTTCGGCAGGGACGTCAACCGCGCCATGCAGGTCGCCCGCCGCATCGAATCCGGCATCTGCCACATCAACGGCCCGACCGTGCACGACGAGGCGCAGATGCCCTTCGGCGGCGTCAAGGAATCCGGCTACGGACGTTTCGGCGGCAAGGCCGGCATTGCCGAATTCACCGAGTTGCGCTGGATCACCGTGCAGGACGGCGCCATCCATTATCCGATCTGACCCATGGCGCTCCTCCACAACAAGACCGCCATCGTGACAGGCGGGGCCGGCAGCATCGGCCTTGCCGCCGCCCGGCTTTTCCTTGCCGAGGGTGCCAATATCGTGCTCGTCGACAACGACCGCGCGGCGCTTGAACGGGCCGTTGCGGGCCTGCCGAAGGAGCGTGTGGCCTGCGCGGCAGCCGATGTCACCGACAATATCTCGACGCAGGCCTATATCGGCCTTGCCGTCGAGCGCTTCGGCGGCATCGACGTGCTGTTTTCCAATGCCGGCACTTTCGGCACGGTCGCACCCATCGCCGACTATCCGCTCGACATCTTCGACGCCGTGCAGGCGGTGCATGTGCGCGGCGCCTTCCTTGCCGCCAAACACGCCGTGCCGCATATGCGCGACGGCGGCAGCATCATCATCACGTCCAGCGTGGCGGCGACGCGCGGCGATCCCGGCGTCTATGCCTATATCACCGCCAAGCACGCCCAGACCGGCCTGATGCGCTGCCTTGCCAAGGAGCTTGCCCCACGTGGCATCCGCGTCAACACGGTCAATCCCGGGCCTGTCGACAACGGCTTCCAGCTTGCCGTGGAACAGGGCCTCGGCGCCGCGACCGGCATGGACGGCACGGATTTCTTCAACAGGCTCATCCCGATGGGCCGCCATGCCAGCGCCGAGGAAATCGCCCGCTCGGTGCTCTATCTCGCCTCTGACCAGGCAAGCTTCGTCACCGGCACGATGCTGATGGTCGATGGCGGCATGAGCATCTGACCGCAGCACGGCAAAAGACCCGGATGCAGGGAACATCCGGGCCTTCGGGGAGGTCAATGGGGAGGTGCTTACTTGCAGACCTTGATCTTCTTGATGATGACGTTGCCGTAGTAGTCGTAGGACTGTACCTTCTTGATGAAGCAATGCGGCTTGTAGCCGTAGCTGTAGTAGCCGGCCTGCGAGGGGGCGGCGAAGGAGACGGCAGCGACGGCGGCGATGGCAGCGGAAACGATGATCTTGCGCATGGGGTCTCTCCTGATCTCTGGTAAGGATGAGCCTCTCTCATCCGGTGACCAGAAGGTCGCACATCGCCGCGCCCGCCGCTGTTCCGCAGGAAACAGGCCCTTTTACCTGACGCCGAAGCGATTTCGCTTCGGCTGGAACGGCTCTAGCGAAAAAGCCGCTCCACATAATCCCGCCCGAGCCCGACCTTCTCATAGTGGTCACGACAGAGGGCAATGTAGTTGTGCACGTCGAAGAAGCCGTCGGGCTCTCCCTTGTCGTCGAGCCAGATCAGCGGCCCCTTGACCTGGAAGAACACCTTCATCGGTTGCTCGTGCTCATAGGCGACGAGCGTGTGGCCCTCGCCGGGCGTCTCGTAGACGAAGTCGCCGGCCGTCGCCGTCCAGTCGTGCTCCAGATAGCCCCACTTGCCCGATATCGTGTAGGCGAAGACCTCATGCGGGTGGTAGTGGCGGTTCACCAGCCCCGCCTTCTTCGCCATCAGGATATCGCACCACTTGTTCTGCGTCGGGGAGATCCACAGCGGACGGGAGGAGACGGTCTCGGTGAAGGGCACGTAATAGCGCTCGTCGTCGGTCGGCGCATTCTGGAGATAGACTTCCGGCTGGGCGTCGGGCTGGAACACCGTGTCGATCGGCTTCAGATCCTTCCAGAATTCGTTCTTTGCAAGCTCGGGCATGGATTTCCTCCTCGTATGATGGTTCAGGCGCGGACGGCAATGTCGAGCAGCGCGAGCGTCCGCTTCGTCTCGATATGGTCGATCGCCTCGGCAAGTGCACCGGAAAGGGCGGCGCCGTCGGTGACACGTCTTGCATAGGCCCGGCTCGCCTCGGCGACCTTCACGAAATCCGGCACCGGCGAAAGCGCGGTCAGCGGCATGCGGTTGGTCTTCGCCGCATACCCGTCCGGATAGAGGCCGAGCACCGACTGGCGCACCGCACCCCATTCGGCATTGTTGACGATAAGGACAAGGATCGGCAGTTCCAGCGCCTCGGCGATCTGATGGCAGGCGACGGGATTGGCGAACATGTACGAGCCGTCGCCCATGGTGGCGACGATGAGCCGCTCTCGCCGCGCCAGCTGCATGCCGAGCGCGGCGGGAAAGGACCAGCCGAGGCCGCCGGAATGCGGCTCCTGATACCAGGCCTGATGATGAGAAAGCGTCATCGGTGCCAGCGGGCAGCCGAGTTCGGAAAGCACGGTGGCATTCCGACCCGCCAGCGCCTCGGAGAGCGTCAGGCTGACGAAATCCTTCGTCATCGGCGAGCCGCCGCCGCGCCGGGCCGCATCAAGAACGCCGGCGCGGGCCATGCGGTTGCGTTCCGCAACCGCCGTGGCACGACGTTCCGCCGTGGCGCGATGGGCGGGCAGCATCAGGTCCATCGCCGCCTTCAGGGCCAGCAAGCCGGCATCGACATCGCCGGCGAGCGTCACGTCGGAGCGGAAGTAGCGTACCGGCTGGCGCTGGCAGAGCGGATCCTGGGCGAGCTGGATGACCTTGCAGCCGGGCCGGAGCAGATGGACATCCGGCGACCAGGGCGCCAGCGCATCGAGGACGAGCACCACGTCGGCTGCCTCTAGCAGAGGCCCCGGATCGGCCTGTGCGGCCATCGGATGGTCCGTCGCCATGGCAAGCTGCACCGCCCAGTACTGGCAGACGGGAATGCCCCAGTCACCCGCCAGCGCCGCAAGGGCGGCAAACCCCTCGGCCGACCCGGCGCCGTGCTGCGCGAAGATAACCGGGTTCTCCGCCGCTGCCAGAAGACGCGCGGCCTCCGCAACCGCTTCGGCCGATGGCGTAGAGACGGCAGGCATCACGGTTGCCGGCGCCGCAAGGTCCTCTGTCGGGCAAGGCTGGCAGAGCACCTCGCGCGGCAGGCTCATATAGACCGGCCCGCGCGGCGTGGAATTGGCGATGGCATGCGCCCGGTCGACCATCTGCGGGATATGCTCGGGGAAGCGCAGCTCGTCGTCCCACTTGCAGGCCTCGCGCACCAGCGCCGCCTGGTCGCGCATCTCCTGCCCCCAGCCGATCGGCACGGTGCGTGACCCCTTTCTTCCGCGCTCGGTGACCGGCGTGCGGCCGGAGAACAGGAGAACCGGGATATGCTCCATCGCGGCGTTGATGGCGCCGATGGCGCAATTGGCAAGGCCGACATTGGTATGCGCCATCACCGCCTGGGCACGGCCGGTGGCGAGATAATAGCCGTGCGCCATACCCATCGCCGCCGATTCATGCGGCATGACGAGCGCTTCCGGCAGGGCGATGCCCTTCGCCTCCGCCTCGGCCAGACCCTCGATGATTGGCGGAAAATCCGTGCCGGAATTGGCGAAGATAAAGTCGATGCCGACCGCCTTCAGTCGGGCGAGCAGCGCACCGCCCGCCGTCATTGCCGGCGCCCCGGCAAGATCGTCTTCGCCCATCGGAACCTCCCCGTCGTGCGGCAGCCTGCCCGCGGCCGCCGGTTTCCTCGAACCGGACGGCACAGGTCTCAGGCAGCACTCTGACAGGCAGGACAGTGATGTAAAATGAAATGCCGGCCACGATACATAACGAAAGCCGTATGAATTGCTCTCAGTGCAGCCCGCCGACGCCGAGCAGCGCCTCAACCGTGTGCCGGTCGGCAGCGAGCGCCGCCGGAGTACCGGTCCAGGCGATGCGGCCGCGCTCGAGGATGATCACGTCGTCGGCGAAATCGAGCGCGCTCTGGATGCGCTGTTCGACAAGCAGGATGGTCATCTCGCCGGAGGCCGCAAGCGTACCGAACGCCGCCATCAGTTCCTCGCAGATAACAGGGGCAAGGCCCTCCAGCGGCTCGTCGAGCAGCAGCACGGAGGGTTGGCCGAGAATGGTGCGCGCCGTCGTGAGCATCTGCTGCTCGCCGCCGGAAAGCTGCGAGCCGAGGTTTCTGCGCCGCTCCTTCAGCCGGGGGAACATGGCATAGGCCTCATCGATAGCCGTGCGCGGGCGGCCCTTCAGCCCGACGAAGAGGTTTTCCTCCACCGTCAGCGTCGGGAAGACGTCGCGAGACTGCGGCACGTAGCCGAGCCCCTTCAGCGCGCGGGCGGAGCTGCCCATACCCTCGATCGCCTCTCCGCCGAGGCGGATAGCGCCACCATAACGCTTCGTCTGGCCGGCGAGCGTGGCGAAGAGCGTGGATTTTCCCATGCCGTTGCGGCCGAGCACGGCGAGCCTGCGGCCAGCATCCGCGGCAAAGGAGATATCCTCCAGAACCCGCGTCGGGCCGTAGCCAGCGGAAAGACCGGCGATTTCAAGCGACGCTGCGGGCATCGGCATAACTCCCGAGATAGGCCTGTCGAACACGAACGTCCTTCGTCACCGCGCCTGGCGATCCGTCGAAGATGATCTCGCCCGCCGCCAGCACGATGACGCGCTTTGCGAAGCGGAAGACAAGGTCCATGTCGTGCTCGATCATCAGAACGGCAAGATCCGCCGGCAGATCGGCAATCGCCTGCTCGATGCGCGCTGTATCGCTCTGCGGCACGCCGGCGGCGGGCTCGTCGAGCAGCAGGACCCTGGGTTTGAGCGCAAGCGCAAGCGCGAGTTCCAGCAATCGTTGCTGGCCGTAGGCGATCTCGCTGACGCGGCGGCCGGCAAGCTGGGCGATGCCGAGCCGGGCAAGCAGCGCATGCACCTCATCCATCACGTCAGGCATGGCGCGGTGGCTGGCGAACATGCGGCCGGACCGGCCTTGGCGCTGCAGGATGGCGAGCGCGACATGTTCCTCCGACGTCATCTCGGAGAAGAGCCGCGTCACCTGGAAGGACCGCACGAGGCCGCGGCGCACGCGCTCCGTCGGCCCGAAGCGGGTGACATCCTCGCCGCCGAGCGTGACCGTGCCGGAATTCGGCAGGAGATTGCCGGTGACGAGGTTGACGAAAGTCGTCTTGCCGGCGCCGTTCGGGCCGATCAGCGCAACCCGGTCGCCCGGTGCCATCGACAGGGACACATCGTTGGTGACGGCGAGGCCGCCGAAGCTCCGCTTCAGGTTGCGGACATCGAAAATCGCGTTCATCGGTCCTTCCTTCCGCGGCGTTCGAGGAGGGCGGCGAGCGAGCCGTAGAGCCCCTTCGGCGCGAAGAGCACCACGGCGATCAGCAGCGCGCCGACGATGGTGAGCCAGTGGAACGGATTGGCCGCCGAGACGACGTCCTCGAACCACAGGAAGGAGAGTGTGCCGATCAGCGCGCCGTAGAGCGAGCCGGTGCCGCCGAGCACGAGCATGACGAGGGCTTCGGCCGAGAGCGTGAAGGACAGGCTGTCGAGGCCGACGACCTGGGTCGAGATGGCGTTGAGTGCCCCGCCCGCCCCGGCGACGGCACCGGATATGGCGTACATCCGGATCAGCGTGCCGTGCACGGAGGCGCCCATGGCGCGCACGCGCAGCGGGTCCTGCTTGATGCCGCGGCAGAGCATGCCGAAGGGCGAGCGCACGATCTGGCGCAGAACGACGAAGACGGCGACCAGCAGCACGATGCCGAAGACATAGGCCGTGCGGCCCCACAGGTCGAATTGCCAGAGGCCGAAGACGGCATCCGGCATGATGCCGGCAAGACCATCACTGCCGCCGGTCCAGCCGGACGCCTTGTTGGCCGCCTCGTGGGCCAGATGGACGATGGCGATGGACAGCACAAGCTGCGGCAGGCCATGCGCCCGCAGAACGACGGCACCGGAGACAAGGCCGGCGAGCGCACCCGCGACCACGCCGACGGCGAGCATGGCGATCGGATCGGTAATGCCGAAATGGGCCGCCGCGATGCCCGCCCCATAGGCCCCTGCACCAAACAGCGCGGCATGGCCGAGCGTTGCCACGCCGCAGTAGCCGGTGACGAGATCGAGCGAGAGGACCAAGAGCGCGATCGCCGTGATGCGTGTCAGCAGCGCGAGGTTGTTGGGAAAGAGGAGATAGCCGAGGACGGCGACCACAAGGATAACGAGGACCCCGATCGCATCGCGCGTCAGGCGGGCGCGGCGGTCGTGGGTGGTGGAGAGGTTGTCGGTGTTCATGGTGAGCGCCATCACTTCATCCTTCCGGCAAGGCCGCGCGGGAAAATCCAGACGATGGCGATGACCGCGAGATAGAAGAAGAATTCGCCGAATTCCGGCATCAGGTAGCGCCCCGTCGTATCGATGGCGCCAAGCAGCAGGCAGGCGGCGAGCGCACCCGGAATGGAGCCCGCCCCACCGACCGAGACGACGACGAGGAAGGTCACCATGTAGCGCAGCGCATAGTAGGGCTCGATCGGCAACAGCTCGGCGCCGACGACGCCCCCGAAGGCGGCAAGGCCGACCGCGACGGCGAAGCTGTCGGCATAGACGACCTCGGTCTTCACTCCGAGGGCGGCGGCCATGGCCGCGTTGTCGACGCTCGCGCGCAACTTCACGCCGAAGGCCGTGCGCTCGATGAAATACCAGAGGCCGAGCGCGACCGCGGCACCGCAGGCAATGACGAAGAGGCGATGCGCCGAAACCGTACGGAAGCCGAGGCTGACCGGCGCGCGCAGGCTTTCCGGCGTCGGAATGGTCTTCAGCGTCGGCCCGAAGACATAGTTGGCGATGCCGATGACGCAGAAGGTGATGCCGATGGTCATCAGCACCTGCGTCAGCTCCGGCTGGCCATAGACGCGGCGATAGAGCAGGCGCTCGACGGGAATGGCGATGAGGATGGTGCCGAAGACGGCAAGCATGACGGCAACGGCATAGGCAAGGCCGAGGTCGCGCGCGGCATAGGAGGCGATGTAGCCGCCGATCATCGCGAAGGCGCCATGCGCGAGGTTGACGACCCGCATCAGCCCCATCGTCACCGACAGGCCGATCGAGATGACGAAGAGCACCATGCCGTAGGCGAGGGCGTCGACGCCGATGCTGAAGACCGTTTGCATCCAACTATCCTGCTGTGGTGGAGGAACAGCCCCTCATCCGGCCTGCCGGTCACCGTCTCCCCGCGAGCGGGGCGAAGGGACATGCCGCACCGTTTTCCTCAAATCTACACCGTGGTGCGGGGCACGTCCCCTCTCCCCGTCTGCGGGGAGAGGGTTAGGAACAAGCCATTTGCCAGGCAGCAACGATTGTTACTTCGCCGCCGCAAGGCCGGGGTCGCCCTGCTTTTCGAAGGTCTGCACCTCCTTGTTGTAGTAGGTCCCGTCATCGGCCTTGGCCACTTCGCGCAGGTAGATGTTCTGCGTGATATGACGGCTTGCCGGATCGATCGAAACCGGTCCGCGCGGGCTTTCCCAGGAAAGACCCTTCACGGCCTCGACCGCCTTGGCCGCATCCTGCGCGCCGCCCGTTGCCTCGATCATCTTGTAGATGACATGCATGCCGTCATACGCGCCAACCGCGGGGAAGGAGAGCTCCGCCGGATTGCCGAGCGCCTTGCCGGCGGCCTCGACGAATGTCTTGTTCTCCGCTGAATCGTGTGAGACGGCATAGTGGAAGGTGGTCGTGAGACCCAGCGCCGCCTCGCCGAGCGCCGGCAGGTCGGATTCCTGCGTCAGGTCGCCGGGCGCGAAGAACTTGATGCCGCCGGCTTTCAGACCGTTCTCGTTGAAGGCCTTGACGAAGCCGAGCGTCGTCGGGCCCGAGGGCAGGAAGGCAAAGACGCCTTCGGCGCCGGAATCCTTGATGCGCTGCATGATCGGCGAGAAGTCGTTGGTCTGGAGCGGCATGCGGATCGCCTCGACAATCTCGCCGCCCGCCGCCTCGAAGCCCGCCTTGAAGGCAGCTTCCGCATCGACGCCCGGACCATAGTCGCTGACGACGGAAATGACCTTCTTGGTGCCACCGTCGAAGGCGACCTTGGCGATCGGCGTCGAAGTCTGCCAGGTGGTGAAAGAGGTGCGCACCACATAGGGGCTCTTGGTGACGATGGCTGACGTCGCCGCGTTCATCACCACCATCGGCACATTGGCCTGTTCGAGCAGCGGGGTCGCGGCCATCGCATCCGGCGTGAAGTAGAATCCGGCCAGGTACTGCACGCCTTCCTTGACGACGAGCTCCTGCGACAGCGCCTTGGACTGGGCCGGATCGGCGGTCGGGATGTCGCGGTAGATCACCTCGATCGTGTCGTCGCCAACCGTGTTGCCGTTCAGCGCCATATAGGCGTCTATGCCTGCCTTGAAGTTCTTGCCCTGGAGCGCGAAGGGGCCGGAGAACGGCCCGACGACGCCGACCTTGATTACATCGGCATGGGCAGCACTTCCCATCAGCACAGCCGCCAGCGCGGCGATCGCGACATGTTTCATATTTTCCTCCCTGAAAGGCCGGTCTCCCACCGGTGCTCGATCCTGTCCAAAACTGGATTTTTGTCAGATTGACAGATGAAACGGTAATGTAAAATGAAAAAATCTGGCTATTTCATAACTTAGGAATTATGAAAAAACATCAGGCCGCACCCAGATGCCGAACGGACGACAGCAGCGTATCGGCCAGGCAAAGGGCGGCGCCGGTGGCGACCACCATCTGTGGCAGGATCATCCATTCCAGCGTCCAGGCCGCCCCGGAACGCTCCTGTTCATGCATCATCGCCTGCGCCAGACCGCCGAGCTGTGCCGCATTGAACCGGGCGAGCGCGACCAGCCCTTCGGCGGCGACCGGGTTCTGCTTGTGCGGCATGGCGGAGGAAGAACCGCCGCCGGCAAGCGCGATCTCGTCGCCACGGTCGGCCATCAGGACGACATCCTGCCCGATCTTTCCAAGGCTGCCGGTGATGCCGGAAAGGAGGGCGGCAAGGTCCATGATGCGGTCCCGCTGGCTATGCCACTGCGGGACATCCACAAGACCGAGATTGCGGGCAAGCGCGGCACGCACGGCCGGTGCTTTCTCGCCCAGTTTCTCCAGCGTGCCCGCCGCGCCGCCGAACTGCACGACAAGCCCCTCCTCCATCAGACCCTTCAGGCGCGTATGATGGCGCTCAAGTGGCGCACGCCAGGCGCCGACGCGGTCCGCCACGGTAATGGGGATGGCAGCCTGCATGCGGGTGCGCCCCATCAACGCCCGGTCGCCGAAGGTGACGGCGAGACCATCGAGCACGCCGGTCAGCGCTTCCAGCCGGTTTTCAAGAACAGGCAAGACGCGTGAGAGGCGCAGCATCAGCCCGCTGTCGACGACATCCTGACTGGTCGCGCCGACATGTACATGCCGGCCATGCGGCTCGCCGACGGCGGCGCGGAGTTGGCGAACGAAATCGGGCACCACCACACCGTCGCGGGCGGTGGCGGCCCTGAGGCTTGCGACATCCGGCGAGAAGCGGTGCGCGGCAGCCTCGATCGCCCCGGCGGCTTCCGCCGGGATTACGCCCGCCTCCGCTTCGGCCCTTGCCAGCGCCACCTCGAACGCGAGCATGGCCTCAAGCTCAGCAGCGACGGAAAACAGCGCTGCCACCGCCGCGTCGCCGAGCAGGCCGGAGAGATAGGGATGGTCGAAGGGAGAAACGGTCATGTGTCGCTCTTTTCCGATGGGAAGCGCGTGGATCCTCGGGTCAAGCCCGAGAATGACGGAGAGGAGGAGAGGTCACGGACCTCATGAACGATGCGGCATGCGGCGCCGTCAATCTGACTGCAAACCTCGCTTCTTTCGTCACCCTCGGGCTTGACCCGAGGATCCACGCGGCCGGTGCCGAGCTTAGCACACAGCCTAGATATCGAAGAACACCGTTTCCTTCTCGCCCTGCAGATGAATGTCGAAGCGGTAGCTGTCCCCGTCCACCGCTGCGATCAACGTCGACACGCGCACCCGGTGTTCGATGCGGGCGAGCACCGGGTCCTCGGCATTGGCCGCCTCTTCATCGCCGAAGTAGAGACGCGTGTTGAGGCCGAGATTGATGCCGCGGGCGACGATCCAGAACGAAATGTGCGGCGCCATCGGGCGGCCGTCCTTGAAGGGGGCGCGGCCAGGCTTGATGGTCTCGAAGCGGTACTCGCCGGTCTCTCCGTCGGTGGCGGCACGACCCCAGCCGGTAAAATTGGGATCGGCGCTGCCGCGCAGCTCCGAGGGGCTGTTGTAGAGACCTGCCGCATCCGCCTGCCAGATCTCGATCAGCGCATCCTTCAGTGGCGTGCCGGTGCCGTCAAGCACCCGCCCGGTGATGGTGATGCGCCGCCCGAGCGTCCTGTCGTTCACCATGGTGGCACCGAGATCGCTCTCATAGACGCCGGCAATGCCGGAAAAATTCGGCGTGAGACCGATATGGACATAGGGGCCTGCCGTCTGCGAGGCGCTTTCCTTGAGATAACCGAGCGGCTGCACCATCAGTTGCCCTCCATCCGGTTTTCGAAGAGCGTCGAGCGGCGGCCACGCAGCACGATGTCGAACTTGTAGGCGCGCGCATCCATGGGGATCGTGTTGCCCCAATCGAGCGCGGCGACCAGCTGCTCGATGGCCGCCTTGTCCGGAATCGTCTGCACGATGGGACATTTCCAGATCATCGGGTCACCCTCGAAATACATCTGCGTGATCAGCCGCTGGGCGAAACCGTGGCCAAAGACGGAGAAATGAATATGCGCCGGGCGCCAGTCGTTGACGCCGTTTGGCCAGGGATAGGGCCCGGGCTTGACGGTGCGGAAGGCATAATAGCCATCCTCGTCGGTGATGGTGCGCCCGCAGCCGCCGAAATTCGGATCAAGCGGCGCGAGATAGCTTTCCTTCTTGTGGCGGTAGCGCCCGCCGGCATTGGCCTGCCAGAACTCAAGCAGCGCGCCCGCCACCGGCCGCGCCCGCTCGTCGAGCACCCGGCCGTGCACGATGATGCGCTCGCCGATCGCGCTTTCGCCCGGTTTTGCGAAATTGTGAATCAGGTCGTTGTCGAGCTCGCCCAGCATCGCGTGACCGAAGACCGGGCCGGTGATTTCCGAAACCGTGCCGTCGAGCGACAGAAGGGCCTTCTGCGGCGAGCGCAGCACGGAGGTCTTGTAGCCTGGCGTCAGGCCCGGCGGATGCCACAGGCGATCACGGGAGAAGAAGGCGCCTGTTTCGGGCTTGCGATTGGAAAGGTCCGTCATGGTTTCCTCAGGCCGCCTTTTCGGCGTCCATGTCCTCGAAGACGTGCTTGGCGATCTTGATCGCCCGGTTGGCCGCCGGCACGCCGGCATAGATCGCGACATGCAGAAGCGCCTCGGCGATATCCTCGCGGCTGGCGCCGGTGTTGACGGTGGCACGCACATGCATCGCCACCTCCTCATCGTGACCGAGCGCGGCGAGCAGCGCGATCGTCACCATCGAGCGCTCGCGCATCGTCCAGCCGGGCCGCGACCAGACCGTGCCCCACGCCGCTTCGGTGATCAGCTCCTGGAAGGGCTGGTCGAAGGCGGTGGCGCCGGAGGAGGCGCGGTCGACATGACTGTCGCCGAGCACCGCGCGCCGGGTCACCATGCCCTGGCGGTAGCGGTCGGAAAAGGTATGCGCATCAGCCATGGGGCTCGTCTCCGGCAGGTAGGGTGGCGATGAAGGCGCGGATCATCTCCGTCAGCATTTCCGGCTGCTCGACGCAGGGAATGTGCCCGGCATCCTTGATGACCTCGTAGCGGGCGCCGGCAATGAGCTTTGCCATGGACAGCACCACATCCGGCGGGGTCGAGCCGTCCTGGTCTCCGACGACGCAGAGCGTCGGTACGGCAAGGCGTTCCGTCGAACGGGTGAGGTCAGCGTCGCGCAGCGCGGCGCAGGTGGCGGCATAACCGACCGCGGACTGGCGGGTGAGCATGTTGCGGTAGCCGTGATAGGCGGCGTTCTCCGGACGACGGAAGGCCGGCGTGAACCAGCGCTCCATGACGGCGTCGACGAGACCTTCGATACCCTTCGTCTCGACGCTTTCGATACGCGCATTCCACATCTCGGCCGTGCCGATCTTGTGCGCCGTGTCGCAGAGCACCAGCGCCCGGACGAGGTCCGGCCGCTTCGCCGCAAGGCCCTGCGCGATCATGCCCCCGACGGAAAGGCCGCAGATGACGGCACCCTTCACATCCAGCCGGTCGAGCAGTGCGGCGAGATCGAGGACATGGTCGTCGATCGAATAGGGTACCTGGCCGAGATCGGACAGGCCATGGCCGCGCTTGTCATAGGTAACGATGGGGAAGTCGCCGGCAAGGCGCACGACGACGTCACGCCAGATGCGGAAGTCGGTACCGAGCGAATTGGCAAAGACGATCACCGGCCGGCCCGCCGGCCCGCCGATCAGCTGGTGGTGCAAGATGACGTCGTTGACGGTTGCGAACTGCACTTCTGTCTCCTCCGGACCCTCAGATTGGCCCCTTGATCTGGTTAGGTAAAATGATATTTCATGCCGTTTCGTTAACTTGAGGGTTATGGAAACCATGGTCGACAGCCGTATCAAGTTCCGCCATCTGCAGACCTTTGTCGAGGTGGCCCGCCAGAGAAGCGTGATGAAGGCAGCGGAAATCCTGCATGTCAGCCAGCCTGCCGTGACGAAGACGATCCGTGAACTGGAGGAGGTTCTCGGCGTCGCCGTCTTCGAGCGCGAGGGGCGCGGCATCAAGATCACCCGGCATGGCGAGGTCTTCCTCAAGCATGCCGGCGCAGTGCTGGCGGCGCTCCGGCAAGGCTTCGATTCGGTCTCGCAGGCGCTTTCCGGCGATGCCCCGCCGATCCGAATCGGCGCATTGCCCACCGTCTCGACGCGCATCATGCCGAAGGCGATGGCGCTGTTTCTCGCGGAAGAGACGGGCGCGCGCTTAAAGATCGTCACGGGCGAAAACGCGGTTCTGCTGGAGCAGCTGCGCGTCGGCGACCTCGATCTCGTCGTCGGGCGCCTTGCCGCACCGGAGAAGATGACGGGCTTCTCCTTCGAGCACCTCTATTCGGAAAAGGTGGTCTTCTGCGTACGCGCCGGCCACCCGCTGCTTGCCGGCGGATCGGCCTTTGCCGGGCTCGACGCCTATCCCGTGCTGATGCCGACGCGCGCCTCGATCATCCGCCCCTTCGTCGAAAGCTTCCTGATCACCAACGGTATTGCCGGCCTTCCGAACCAGATCGAGACCGTGTCCGACGCCTTCGGCCGCGCCTTCGTGCGCGAAAGCGATGCGATCTGGATCATCTCCGAAGGGGTGGTGGCGGCGGATATCGCGGATGGTGCGCTCGCGGCCCTGCCGATCGATACGAGCGGCACGAAGGGGCCCGTCGGCCTCACCATGCGCACCGACGCCGTGCCGTCCATGCCACTGTCGATCCTCATCCAGACGATCCGCGAAGTGGCAGGCAAGGTATCGCCCGCGGCTTGAGCCCTTCGCCCCTCAGCCAGAGGGTTCGCCACAATTGGGGCGCAAAGCCGCTTCGCGCTTTTGCTGGAATTGCTCTAGGAAGGGTGCATGACAAGCGAACGTATCTCTTTCCGCACCGCGATCGTCGCGCTTCATCCCGATCTGGCAGATGCCGCCTTCCGGCTACTGCCGGGCGGTTGGCATTCGCATGCGGTGGCGGTGGACGAACGTCGCGTCTTCAAGTTCCCGCAGGGCGAGGAGGCGGAACAGGCGCTGCGCCGCGAAGCCTCCATCCTCGCGACCATCCGCCCGCATCTTGCGATGCCCGTTCCGGACCTTCACCTCCACGAGGGCGCACCGCTCTTTTCCGAACACGCAATCATCCCCGGCGACCACTTGGAAACCGCTCACTACGAGACGCTGCTGGAGCCGGCGCGAAGGGCGTTGGGTGAGACGCTCGCCCGATTCTACACGCAGCTGCATGCCCTCCCCCGCCCGTTGATGGAGGCCGCCGGCGCGCGGCCCGTCGAGCGCTGGCTGGATGCCGATGGCATCGCGGCAAGGGCCCTGCCGCTGCTGCCGGAAGACCTGCACGGCTTTGCGAGCGAAACCCTTTCCGGGTGGCGCACGCTGGCGCCGGATCCTCATGGCGAAACCTACGGGTTCTTCGATGGCCACGGCTGGAACATGGCCTTCGACCATGCCGCCGGGCGGCTCAATGGCATCTACGATTTCGCCGATTCCGGTTTCGGCCCGCTGCACCAGGATTTCATCTACACGAACTTCATCAGCCCCGACCTCACCGCGCGGGTCGCGGACAGCTATGAACAGCTGACGGGCCGGGCGCTCGATCGTGCCCGCATCCATCTCCTGACCGGCGTGCACCGGCTCTGGGAACTTGCAGCCCTCGCCGAAGCGTCGGAGCACCACGCGACGATGATCGCCTCCATCGCCGCCTGGGCGGCGCGTCAGTAAGGCAGGCCGACGTAGTTTTCCGCCAGCACCATTTCGGCCGCGCGGGAATGGGTGAGATAGTCGAGCTCGGCTTCCTGGATCTTCTGGTCGAAATCGCCGGCCCCGGGAAAACGGTGCAGCATGCTCGTCATCGACCAGGAGAAACGCACGGCCTTCCAGACCCGGGCGAGCGCCCTTGCCGAATAGGCGTCGAGGCCGGCCTCGGAGCGCTCCCGATAGTGTTCCACGAGACCGGAGAAAAGGTAGTGTACGTCGCTTGCGGCAAGGTTCAGCCCCTTGGCGCCCGTCGGCGGCACGATATGGGCGGCGTCGCCGACGAGGAACAGCCGGCCGAAGCGCATCGGCTCGGCGACGAAGGAACGCAGCGGCGCGATCGATTTCTCGAAGCTCGGTCCGGTGACCAGTGCCTCGCCATGATGGGCGGGAAGGCGGCGGCGCAGCTCGTCCCAGAAGCGCGCATCGGACCAGGCTTCGATCTTCTCGTCGAGCGCGCACTGGAGATAATACCGGCTGCGGGTGCGCGAGCGCATGGAACAGAGGGCAAAGCCGCGCGGATGGTTGGCATAGACCAGCTCGTCGCTGACCGGCGGCACTTCTGCGAGAATGCCCAGCCAGCCGAAGGGATAGACCTTTTCGAAGGTGCGGATCGCCTTCTCCGGCACGGCCTTGCGGCTGGCGCCGTGGAAACCGTCGCAGCCGGCGATGAAATCGCAGTCGATCCGGTGCGTGATACCGTCCTTCTCGTAGGTGACGTAGGGCGTGGCGCCGTCGAAGCCATGCGGCGTGACATTTACCGCCTCGTGGATCGTCAGCCGGCCGTCGGCTTCCCGCTGTTCGATGAGATCACGGGTCAGCTCCGTCTGGCCATAGACCATGACGCGCTTGCCGCCGGTGAGATCGAAGAGGTCGATGCGGTGATCGCGGCCGTCGAAGGCGAGCGAAAAACCGTCATGCGGCAAGCCTTCGGCATGCATGCGCGCGCCGACGGCGGCCTGGTCGAGCAGTGCGGTCGTGCCCTCCTCCAGCACCCCGGCCCGCACGCGATCAAGGATATGCGCGCGGCTCGACCGGTCGAGGATCACCGTCTCGATGCCGGCATTGCCGAGCAGCTGGCCGAGCAGCAGGCCCGAAGGCCCCGAACCGATGATGACGACCTGAACGCGCATAGTGTCCTCCCGAACTGGCATTTCGCAAATTGTCGGCGGGAAGGGTGGTGCCGAGCAATGGACGGATCGGCCAAAAAATTGTACAAATCGAACATCGCGAGACAGTGGCAGAACGATGAAGCGACCGGCCCCGACCTACGATCTCTACGGCGAAAGAGCCGGAAACGGTCCGGATTTCTGGCTGCACTGCGAAACGATCCCTTCGCGCAGCAGCCTGCACCGCTACGAGATCGGCCTGCATCGGCACGAGAGCTTCTTCCAGATCCTGTATATTTCCGCTGGTTCGGGCGATGCGCTGTTCGAAGACCGGCGGTTGACGCTGACCCCGCCCGCCATCGCCACGGTGCCGCCGGCGCTTGAGCACGGCTTCCGGTTTTCCCGCGATGTCGACGGCTATGTTTTCACCCTGCTCGCCTCACATCTGCGCCTTGCCGGCGAGGCGGGACGCTTCGTTTCCGAGCCGCGCGTGACACCGCTCGATCCCGGCGATGCGGACGGCGCCTTCGTGCTTTCGACGCTCGGGCGGCTTGCCGCCGAATGGACGACGCGGCGAAGCGGACGCACCGACCTGATGCAGGCCTATCTGGTCTCGGTCCTGACGCTTTCCGCGCGGCTCTGGAGCCGGGACGAAACAGCAGGCGACGCCGGTGAGACGGCACGGCGCATGGAACATCTCAACGGTCTGATCCAGCAGCATTTCCGCGGCCAGAAGCCGGCCGGCTTCTACGCCGGCGAGCTCGGCATCTCGCCGACGCATCTCAACCGCATCGTCAAGGCCGCGACGGGCCTGACGGCCCATGCCTATATCGGTCGAAAGCTGATCGACGAGGCGAAACGCGAACTCGTCTTCACCGAGGCGCCAGCGCAGGAGATCGCGCTTGGCTTCGGTTTTGCCGACCCCGCGTATTTTTCCCGCTACTTCCTGCGCCAGACGGGCGAGACACCGCGCGCCTGGCGGCTGCGGGAACGGGAGCGGCTTTCCGCTCAGTCGTCGGAATAGCGCTCCTCGGCCCAGGGGTCCCCGCGCATATGATAGCCGTTGCGCTCCCAGAACCCCGCCTGATCGCCGGGCAGGAAATCGATGCGCGTCAACCATTTGGCGCTTTTCCAGAAATAGAGATGCGGCACGACGAGGCGCATCGGCCCGCCATGTTCCGCCGAGAGCGGCTGGCCCGCCCAATGGGTGGCGAGGATAGCGTCCTCGACAGCGAAATCGGCGAGCGGCAGGTTTGTCGTATAGCCGTCATAGCTCGTCAACATGACGAAACTCGCCTCCGACCGCGGCATGACACGGTCGAGCAGATCACGGGTAGCGACACCCTCCCAGTGGTTGTCGTAGCGCGACCAGGTGGTCACGCAATGGATATCCGAAAGTCTTTGGCTCTGCGGCAGCGCCAGGAACTCCGTCCAGCTGAAGGATTGCGGGTTTTCCGCGCCACCCTTCACGTCAAGCCGCCAGCTTTCCCGGCGGATGGCCGGCTGCTGGCCGAGATCGAGCACCGGCCAGTTCTTTACGAGATGCTGGCCGGGCGGCAGGCGGTCGGTCTCGGGCCGGGAAATGCGCCCCGTGAGGAACCTGCCCTCGTCCGCCCAGCGGCGTTTCGTGCGGGTGAGCTTGCTGTCGTCGTCGCTCATGGCGGCCTCCTGCTGCGGTGCAAAAGGTGGGGCCGCGACCTTGCTTCTGTCAAGATCGGCACCCGGCAGGGCCGGAATTGCCTTTAGGCGAGCACCGGCCGCAGTGCCGCCTGCACCTCGTGCATCGCCGGCAGGTAGCGGGTCACCATCTCCTCCGCCGAGGCGAGGGCGGCCGGCGCACCGATATTGAGCGCGGCGACAACGCGGCCGCGGGCGTTTTCGAGCGGCACGGCGATGGAGCGAAGCCCGATCTCCAGCTCCTGGTCGATCAGGGCAAAACCGTTCCGCCGCACGCCGGCCAACTCCTCCATCAGCGCCTCCGGCGCCGTCTTGGTATAGGGGGTGTTCGCCTTGCGATCGGAAGCTTCCACAATCGCCCGCGCCTCCGCTTCCGGGAGAGCGGCCAGGAGAACGCGGCCCATCGAGGCGCAGTAGGCCGGCAGGCGCGAACCCGGCGTGAGGTTGATCGACATCACCCGCTTCTGTGCAGCCCGCGCCACATAGACGATTTCGACCCCGTCCAGTACCGAAGCGGACGCGCTCTGGCCGACCCTTTCCGAGAGCTGGTCGAGATAGGGCTGCACCAGCCGCGGCAGGGGTGTCGCCGAGAGATAGGCATGACCGAGGCGCAAAATCTTCGGCGTCAGTTCGAAGAACTTGCCGTCATAGGCGGCATAACCAAGTTCGGCCAGCGTCAGCAGGCAGCGCCGCGCCGTCGCCCGGTCGAGGCCCGTTTCCTTTGAAACATCCGTGATGGTGAGGCGGGGTTTTGCCTCACCGAAGGCCTCGATGACCATCAGCCCCTTGGCAAATCCGCCGATGAAATCCGTTTCCCGCACCTTTGTCTCCTCATCGGCTGGCCGGACGGCATTGTAGCATGCAGGGGTGCCGCCGCCTGCCCCTCCTGTCTCCGCCCTCTCCTTTGTCACTTCGGGTCTGGCCCGAGGATGACGTCGAGAGCGGGGTCGGCGCCGCGGCTGATCCCACCACGGCGTTCAATCCACTTTGTGCGATTATTGAACAAATGTCAAATATCGCACAAAGTGGATTGCCGGTTTACCGGTTTGGATTTACCTCTGTTGGCGACAACGGGAGATTTTGCATGGACAAGACAATTCCCAGCCTTGCGGAGGCCGTATCGGGCATCGGAGACGGCGCGGTTGTGATGATCGGCGGCTTCGGTGGCTCCGGCGCCCCGATCGAACTGATCCACGCACTCATCGACAAGGGCCCGAAGGGCCTGACAGTCATCAACAACAATGCCGGCAACGGACGCATCGGCATCGCCGCGATGATCGATGCCGGCATGGTGAAGAAGATGATCTGCTCCTTCCCCCGCTCCACCGATCCGCGCGCCTTCACCGACCGCTATCTCGCCGGCGAGATCGAGCTGGAGCTGGTGCCGCAGGGCACGCTCGCCGAGCGCATCCGGGCCGGCGGCGCCGGCATTCCCGCCTTCTACACACCGACGAGCTACGGCACGGAGCTTGCCAAGGGCAAGCCGGTCGCCGAATTCGACGGCCGCATGTATGTGCAGGAGCGCTGGCTGAAAGCGGACTTCGCGCTGATCAAGGCGCATGTCGGCGATACCAACGGCAACCTCACCTACAACAAAGCCGCCCGCAATTTCAGCCCGCTGATGTGCATGGCGGCGACAAAAACCGTCGTGCAGGTCAGCAAGCTGGTCAAGCCCGGCGGCATCGATCCGGAACAGGTCATCACGCCCGGCATCTTCGTCGACCAGCTCGTCGAGGTTTCCGACCCGAAGCAGGAAGAAGATCTCATCCGTGCAGGAGTGGCCTACGCATGACCGTCGATACACGTGAAGACATCAAGCTTTCCAACGCCCAGATCGCCTGGCGCGCCGCGCAGGACATCTTTGACGGCGCTTATGTGAACCTCGGCATCGGCTTTCCCGAAATGGTCGCCCGCTACCAGCCGGAAGGCCGCGCGGCGATCTTCCATACGGAGAACGGCATCCTCGATTTCGGCGAGGCCCCACCCGCCGGAGAAGAGGACTGGGACCTGATCAACGCCGGCAAAAAGGCCGTGACGCTGAAGCCGGGTTCGGCCTTCTTCCATCATGCCGACAGCTTCGCCATGGTGCGCGGCGGCCATCTCGACGTGGCGATCCTCGGCGCCTACCAGGTGGCCGAGAACGGCGACCTCGCCAACTGGCGTGTCGGCTCCAAGGGCGTGCCGGCGGTCGGCGGGGCAATGGACCTCGTGCATGGGGCCAAATCGGTCGTCGTCATCACCGAGCACGTCACCAAGAACGGCGAGCCGAAGCTCGTCGAGCGCTGCACCTTTCCGCTGACGGGCGTCGGCTGCATCACCCGCATCTATACCAGCCATGCCGTCATCGACGTTTCGGGCGGCCGCTTCGTGCTGCGCGAAAGGCTTGCCGGCATGACGATCGACGAACTGCAGGCGATGACCGGCGCGAAGCTGCATGTCAATGGCCCCGTCGCCGATCTCGTCGTGCCGGAACTCTAGGGAAAACCCGAAGCCGGTTTCGCCCCGGGATACTGTTTTTGACGCATTGCCCAACACCGAAGGGCGACCCGTTTCGGCCGGGAATGCTTGAGAGGAACATCATGTCTGACGCCTATATCTGCGACTATATCCGCACGCCCATCGGCCGTTTCGGCGGTTCGCTCTCCTCCGTCCGCGCTGACGATCTCGGCGCCATCCCGCTGAAAGCCCTGATGGCGAGGAATGCGGGCATCGACTGGGAAGCGGTCGACGACGTGATCTTCGGCTGCGCCAACCAGGCTGGCGAGGACAACCGCAATGTCGCGCGCATGTCCTCGCTTCTCGCCGGGCTGCCGGTCGCCGTGTCCGGCACGACGATCAACCGGCTCTGCGGCTCGGGCATGGATGCCGTCATCGCCGCCGCCCGCGCCATCAAGTCCGGCGAAGCGGACCTTGTCGTCGCCGGCGGCGTCGAGAGCATGAGCCGCGCGCCCTTCGTGATGCCCAAGGCGGAGACGGCCTTTTCCCGCCATGCGGAGATCCACGACACGACGATCGGCTGGCGCTTCGTCAATCCGCTGATGAAGAAACAGTACGGTGTCGATTCCATGCCGGAGACCGGCGAAAACGTCGCCGAGGATTTCAAAGTCTCCCGCGAGGATCAGGATGCCTTCGCCGTGCGCTCGCAGGCCAAGGCCGCCGCGGCGCAGGCGAACGGCCGGCTGGCGAAGGAGATCACGTCCGTCACCATCGCGCAGCGGAAGGGCGATCCGGTCGTGGTGGAGAAGGACGAGCACCCGCGCGCCACGACGCTTGAAGCCCTCGCCAAGCTGGGCACGCCCTTCAGGAAGGACGGCGGCACGGTGACGGCGGGCAATGCCTCCGGCGTCAACGACGGTGCCGCAGCGCTCGTCATCGCCTCGGAGGCGGCGGTCAAGAAATACGGCCTGACGCCCATCGCTCGCATTCTCGGCGGCGCCATGGCTGGCGTTCCGCCGCGCATCATGGGTATCGGCCCGGTCTATGCCACGCAGCGCCTGTGCGCCCGGCTCGGCCTGAAGCCTGCCGATTTCGACGTGATCGAACTCAACGAGGCCTTCGCCTCGCAGGGCCTTGCGACGCTGCGCGCGCTCGGCATCGCCGACGATGCGGATCACGTCAATCCGAACGGCGGCGCCATCGCACTCGGCCATCCCCTCGGCATGTCCGGCGCCCGCATCACCGGCACGGCGGCGCTCGAATTGCAGCTCACCGGCAAGAAGCGTTCGCTCTCCACCATGTGCATCGGCGTCGGGCAAGGCATCGCGGTGGCACTCGAGCGCGTCTGAGGCTTCGCCCTGCTCCTCTCCCTGCAAGCGGAGAGAGGGAATGTGCCCCACGCCGCAAACTGGCAGGAAAGCCGTTACGACATCCCCTTCTTCCCGCCCGCGGGGAGAAGGTAGCGAAAACCGGATAAGGGCTGCGCGCAAAAACGGCGCCTCGGAAGTATCGTCGCATCCCGTCGGCACAGCGCTTTGGCGCTGGCAAAGTCCGCCGCCGCCTCTCCCTCGGCAATCGAACGTTGACAGCGCCCCCGCGCTCCTGCACCCATGCGGGTCATCCTTCTCGCATCGATGACGGGTCCGCCATGTCCAAGACCACCCGCGCCACCCAGGCCCTTGCCAAAGCCGGCGTTTCCTTCACCGTCCATACCTACGAGTACGATCCGAATGCCGACCGCGTCGGCATCCAGGCAGCCGCGGCGCTGGGAGAGGATCCGGGCCGGGTGCTGAAGACGCTCATGGCGGAGGTGGACGGCAAACCGGTCTGCGTCATCGTGCCCTCGGACCAGGAGGTCAGCATGAAAAAGCTGGCGAGCGCCTTCAGCGGCAAGTCGGCCAACATGATGAAGCCGGCGGATGCCGAGCGGCTGACGGGCTTCGTCGTCGGCGGCATCAGCCCCTTCGGCCAGAAGAAGCAGGTACCGACCGCGATCGAGGAGGCGGCGCTGGTCCATGACCTGGTCTATATGAACGGCGGGCAGCGCGGCCTTCAGGTGCGCCTTGCCCCGCGCGACGTTCTGGTGGCGGTGAAGGCGATCGCCGCGCCCGTGATTGCCTGATTGCGCCTTCTCTTTCGGCGCCGGGCACACTAAGTTTCCTTCATCCGAGTAGAACAGACAGGCATGCCATGACCTATCCCGCCAATTCCGCCTCCGCCGTCGATCCGCAAAAGCTCGACAAGCTCGCAGAAGTCGCCGTGCGTGTCGGCCTTCAGCTCCAGAAGGGGCAGGATCTCGTGATGACGGCGCCCGTCGCCGCCCTGCCGCTTGCCCGGCTCATCACCAAGCACGCCTATATGGCCGGCGCCGGTCTCGTCAGCACCTTCTATGCCGACGAAGAGGCAACGCTCGCCCGCTATCACCACGCGCCGGACGAAAGCTTCGACCGGGCGAGCGACTGGCTCTATGAGGGCATGGCCAAGGCCTATGCCAACGGCGCCGCACGCCTTGCCATTGCCGGCGACAATCCGATGCTGCTCTCTGGTGAAGATCCGGGCAAGGTCGCCCGCGCCAACAAGGCGAATTCCATGGCCTACAAGCCGGCGCTGGAAAAGATCGCCAATTTCGACATCAACTGGAACATCGTCTCCTATCCGAACCCGTCCTGGGCCAAGCAGGTGTTCCCGAACGACCCGGAAGACGTGGCGGTCGAAAAGCTCGCCAATGCCATCTTCGCGGCCTCGCGCGTCGATGTCGCCGACCCCGTCGCCGCCTGGGCCGCGCACAATGCGGGCCTTGCCAGGCGCTCGGCCTGGTTGAACGGCGAGCGCTTCGCCGCGCTGCACTTCAAGGGGCCGGGCACGGACCTGACCGTGGGACTGGCGGACGGCCACGAATGGCACGGCGGCGCATCGATGGCCAAGAACGGCATCACCTGCAATCCGAACATCCCGACGGAAGAGGTCTTCACCACGCCGCATGCGCTGCGCGTCGAGGGCCATGTCTCCTCCACCAAGCCGCTCTCCCACCAGGGCACGCTGATCGACGATATCCAGGTACGCTTCGAGGGCGGCCGGATCGTCGAGGCGAAGGCGTCGAAGGGCGAGGCAGTGCTGAACAAGGTGCTGGACACCGACGAGGGCGCGCGCCGGCTCGGCGAAGTGGCCCTCGTGCCGCATTCCTCGCCGATCTCGGCGAGCGGCATCCTGTTCTACAACACGCTGTTCGACGAGAACGCCTCCTGCCACATCGCGCTCGGCCAGTGCTATTCGAAGTGCTTCCTCGACGGCGCGAGCCTGACGCCGGATCAGATCCGCGCACAGGGCGGCAATGAAAGCCTCATCCATATCGACTGGATGATCGGCTCGGACAAAGTGGACATCGACGGTATCCGCGCCGATGGCAGCCGCGCGCCCGTCATGCGCGGCGGCGAGTGGGCATGAACCATCTCGGCGTGATCGGCGGCGGCGGATGGCTGGCCGGGGCCTTGCTCCGGCCGGTGCTGACCGACCGCCTCATCAAGCCGGCCGACCTCGTGCTTTCCTCCCGCTCGGGCAACATTTCAGGCTACGAAGCCTGGCCGGGCGTGCATATGACGACGGACAACGCGATCCTCGTCGATGCCTGCGACACCATCGTCCTGTCCGTCCGAGCCGGCGATCTCGACGAGATCGATATCGACCTGCGCGGGCGGTTCGTCATCTCCGTCATGGCGGGGGTGACGGTGGAGGAGATCAGCGACCGCTTCGGCGCGCGGCGTATCGTGCGGGCGATGCCGAATGCCTGCGCCGAGCAGCGGCTGTCCTTCACGCCCTGGTGCATGACCGACGACGTGCGCAACCCGGAAGCGGATTTCGCGCGGCGCTTCTTTGCAGCCTCGGGCCGTCAGCACTTCATCACCGACGAGCACGAGCTCGACTATTTCACCGCACTGACAGGATCGGGCGCGGCCTTTCCGGCGCTGATGGCCGATGCGATGATCCGCCATGCGATCGAAGCGGGCATCGGCCCGGAGACGGCGGTCCTTGCGGTCCGCCAGCTCTTCCTCGGCGCCGCCACGCAGATGGCCAGTGTCAGCGATACGCCGGCCGATATCGTGGAACTGTTCATGGAATACCATGGCACCACGGCGGCCGGCCTTTCCGCGATGATCGACGCCGATCTCGCCCATGCGGTCTTCACCGGGTTGACGGCTGCACGCCGGCGGGCGCAGGACGGCGCGGACTGATCCCGTCGGATACCGGACGCGCAGCCTGCGCCCGCTGGCTAAGCCAGACGCTCCCGAGCACCACGAGCATTCCTGCGATCTGCAACAGGCCGAGATCCTGCCCGAGCAGCGCCCAGCCGAGCACGACGGCAACGAGCGGGCTGAGGAAACCGAGCGGCGAAATCGTCGCCGGGTCGAGCCGTGCAAGGCCGCGGAACCAGACGATGTAGGTGAGCGCTGCGCCGATCACGCCGAGATAGAGAAAACCGAGCAGGTTTTCCGTCGTCGGCACCGGCAGGGCCGGCTCGAACCAGAGCGCGACAGGCACGAGCAGCAGGCCGCCCGCGGTGAGCTGCCAGGCAGTGAAGGTAAGCGGTGGCACCGGTGGTTTCCAGTGGTGCGACAGCACGGTCCCAAAGGCCATGGCAACCGCGCCGGCAAGACCAGCGGCGACACCGACCGGGTCGAGGGCCGCCGAGGGCGTCAGCACCAGCAACGCAACCCCGCCGATACCGGCAAGACCGGCGAAGACGGCGAGTGGCCGCACCGTCGTGCCGATGACGGCGCGCGAAAGCCCGAGCACGATCAGCGGCTGGATGGCGCCGACCGTTGCCGCAACGCCGCCCGGCAGACGATAGGCCGAGACGAACAGCATCGCCCAGAAGAACGAGAAGTTCAGCGCGCCGAGCAGGAAGGTCCGCGGCCACCAGACACCCTGCGGCAGGCGCCGAACGAGGAGCAGAAGAAGGAGCCCCGCCGGCAGCGCGCGCAACATGGCGACGGTGAGCGGATAGCCGGCCGGCAGAAGCTCTGTCGTCACGACATAGGTACTGCCCCAAATGGCCGGAGCGGTTGCAGTGAGGAGGACATCGGTGGTGCGAGACATGATTATCTCCAATCAAAGAATCTTGAAATCAAGATATATCATTTTATCTTGACGTCAAGACGATGGGGCCGCTAAATCCGGCCATGGATCACGTCGACAGAATTCTTATGCAATGGAGGCAGGAGCGGCCCGACCTCGATATCGCGCCGATGGGCCTGCTCGGCCGCCTCGCGCGGCTGCGCACCCATCTTGCGCGGGAAATCGAGAAGGCGATGGCTGCGCACGGGCTGAACTCGGCAAGCTTCGACGTGCTGGCGACCCTGCGCCGCGCCGGCCCGCCCTACCGGCTTTCGCCGGGCGATCTGCTCGCCACCACCATGGTCAGCTCGGGCACGATGACCAACCGGCTCGACCAGCTTGAAAAGGCAGGCCTCATCGAACGCTCGCACAACCCGGAAGACCGGCGCAGCGTCATCATTGCGCTGACGCCGACGGGATTTGCACTGGTCGATGTGGCGGTCACGGCCCATGTGGAAAACCAGCACCGCCTGCTGGAGACGCTGAGCGCGGACGAGCGCGTGGCACTGGACGACCTTTTGCGAAAGTTCCTCGCCGCGTTCGAGTAGAGCATCTCCGCTTTTCCTCGACGCGGAACCGTTTCGCGGTTTTTCCGGATTTCTCCCGGTCAGAGACTGCCGGCGAGCCGCTCGACGCGTGCTAAATGCGCCTTGCGTTTCTCCTCGCTCGCACGGTCCATGTCGTGCAGGCTCACCATCCTGAAATCGAGGCCCTTGGCGCAGAAGGCGGCGATGCCGCGCTTCAGGAGCCGCTTCACCGGGTTGCCCATATAGAGATGCACCACCCACCAGGGTGAGCCGGTCGTGGTGAAGGCCCAGAAGAGGCGGATGTTGCCGAGCCGCGGCTGGATGCGCCCCCCGGCCGGATCGTTCTCGAAGGCGACGCCAGGGGCGAACACCCGGTCGAAGAACCCCTTCAGGATGGCCGGGAAATTGAACCACCATTGCGGAAAGACGAGCACGAGCCCTTCCGCCGCTTTCAGGCGGGAGACGAAAGGTTCGGCATCGGACGGATCATAGCCCGGTTCGAAATAGCGCGACCGCTCGGAGGGCGTCAGACGCGGATCGAAGCCCTCGCGGTAGAGGTCGAGCAGATCGACCACATGGCCGTTTGCCTCCAGCTTCCGCTGCACCGTTCCGGCGATGCCGGCGGCAAAACTCTCTTCCAGCGGATGGGCGAGCACGAGCAGGATGCGCATGCCGGCCTCAGAACAGCGAGCCCTGGCGGGGCGCGGGCTTTTCCTCCACCTCGCCCTTCATGCCCTTCTTGCGTGGCGGCACGCCGCCGCCGGCTCCGGTGACGGCATCCACCGTGCCGTCGGCGAACTCGATGGCAATGGCGCGGCCGGGGCCAAGGCTGGCGGCGCCCTTCACCGGCACCCCCTCCTCGTCGCGCACCAGCGCATAGCCACGCTTCAGGACATTCCGGTAGGAAAGCGATTGCAGCATGCGGTCCTGCGCCTGCAGAAGGGCGCGGCGGCGGGCAAGGTCGCCGGCAAGCGCGCTTTCGGCACGCAGCGCAAGACCCGACAGGCGGTCACGCGCGCGACCGGTTTGCGCGGCGATACGGGCGGGTGTTGCGCGCAGCGAAACATCGAAAGCGGAAAGGCGCGCACGGACCTGGTCGAGCCGGCGCTCGACGATGCGGTCGGCGCGCTGCAGGCGGTCGGCGACACGCTGGCGCCGCTCGGCGATGCGCGTCAGCAGCATGTCGGGCCGCAAATGCGCTGCCGTACGCTCGAAGGCGCGGCGCTTGCCCACGGTGTTCATCTGCAGGCCGCGGCCAAGGCCCGCCGCCGCCTCGTCGAACCGGCGGCGCGGCAAGGCGAGAAGCTGGTCGAGCGAGGGCAGCGCCCGAGCGAGTGCGCGAACGCCCTGCCGACGGCTGTCCATCTGGCGCGCCGTGGCGCCGCGCAGGCGCGCGGTGAGCGAAGCGATTTCCGCATCGAGATCGGCCTTGACCGGCACTGCCATTTCGGCCGCCCCCGTCGGCGTCGGGGCACGGCGATCGGCGGCGTGGTCGATCAGCGTCCAGTCCGTCTCGTGGCCGACGGCGGAGATCAGCGGGATTTTCGAAGCCGCGGCAGCGCGCACGACGATCTCGTCGTTGAAGCTCCAGAGGTCTTCGAGACTGCCGCCGCCCCGGGCAACGATCAACACGTCCGGTCGCGGGATCGGGCCGGCCGGCTCGAAGGCGTTGAAGCCCTCGATGGCCGTGGCAACCTCCTGCCCCGACCCTTCGCCCTGGACCTTGACCGGCCAGACGACGACATGGACCGGGAAGCGGTCGGCGATGCGGTGCAGGATATCGCGGATGACGGCGCCCGTCGGCGAGGTGACGACACCGATCACCTTGGGCAGGAACGGCAGCGGCTTCTTGCGTTCGGCATCGAAAAGGCCTTCAGCGGCGAGCTTGCGGCGACGCTCCTCAAGCAATGCCATCAGCGCACCGGCACCGGCCGGCTCCAGTGCCTCGATGACGATCTGGTATTTCGAGGAGCCCGGGAAGGTGGTGATCTTGCCGGTCGCGATCACCTCCATGCCCTCTTCCGGCTTGAAGCGCAGGCGCGAAAAGCTGCCCTTCCAGATCACCGCATCGATGCGCGCGCGATCGTCCTTCAGCGAGAAATAGGCATGGCCCGAAGAATGCGGGCCGCGATAACCCGATATCTCGCCGCGCACGCGCACCTGGTCGAAGGCCTGTTCGACCGTGCGCTTGATGGAGCCGGAAAGCTCCGACACCGAATATTCGGCAAGATTGCTGGGCGAATCAGTCTCGGGGAAAAAGCTCATGCGGCAAAGTGTAGTGCGTTTGCCGGCGGATGACAGGGTGCTGCCGCCAGCATCCCCAGCCCACTTTGCGCTTTCCCACCCTATTCCGGCTTCACCCGGTAGAGGCGCAGCACAGCCCCTCCGGCCCCTTCGACCGGTTCGAGATACGCCGGGACCTCCCCTTTCAGAAGGTCGGCATAGAGCCCTTCCGGCTCCGCATCCGCAAGAAGCAGCGTTTCGGTGTTGCCGGGGCAGAAGGCAAGCAGCGTCACGCCGGCACCGCGCAGGAAAGCCTCGGCCTGGCGGGGATTGGACAGGCCGATATGCAGCTGCGTCAGCATGCCGCCCTGATTGCGGTGGTAGGGCGCCGAGAGCACGCGATGACCGCTGAAACGCAAGATCGACGTGCCGATATCCGAAACGGCAGCCACCACACCGGCCGGCTCGCGGGCGAGCGGCGCCAGAACGGCCTCGTCGGTGCAGGCCGGCGGCTTCGCTCCGCCGGCAAGCTCGGCGCGCAACACATTGCCGGAATAGCCCGGCACCAGGGCGCCGGCGAGCGCCCAGGTTGCGGGCGTCGAGGCAAGCGTCAGACCGGCGAAGGCAAGGCCCAGCCTCAGGTTCTTCGGCTGCGCATTGGCGGCCGTGCGCAGCTCGGCGATCATCCGGCCAAGTGGAATGGCGGCGAGCACATGGACGAAGATCGAGCCACGGACCTGGAGGAGGGAAACGGCAAAGGCGACGGCCAGCAGCGCTAGCAGGATGAGATGCGCCTCGGTGGCCTCGCGGCGATAGACGCTTCCGACGCAGACGGCGATGGCGAGAAGACCCGTCGCGTAGAAACTGCCGATCGATGTGGGATCGAGACGGAATTGCGCCAGCGCCGACTGGGCCTCGATGACCATGTCGAGCCAGAAGGTCTTCAGCAACGGATCAAGCGCGGCGAGCGGATTGGCGAGGCACCCGGGCGCGACCAGCAGCACCGCGACGGCAACGATGCCCCCTGCAGTCGCAAGGGCAGCCAATCGGCCGCGGAAAGACCAGGTGCTCGCCAGCGAAGCCGTGAGAAACAGCGTGCCGCCGCCGAACGTCGCCAAGGCATAAAAGCCATAGGAGAGGCTGTCGCAGGTCACCTGCGTGTAGCGCGACGGCGCGACGGTGGCAAAGAAGGCGGCGGTCACCGTCAGGGCGAGCGAAAGGCCGAAGGCGGTGGCCGCATCACGGAAGGCACGGCCATGCCAGACCCAGCGCAAGGCGACGACGAGGCAGACCGCGCCGATGAGCGGCGTCGTCTCCACGCCGATGGCAATGGCAAAACCGGCAAGCACGCCGGCAATGGCGTGGTCGCGCGCCCGCATGGCGGGGGCGAGCAGCATCGCGGCAATACCGGCGATGAGCGCGACCTGGACGTTGTGGTGGTCGATCGAACCGGGCTGGAAGCGGTTGAGCGAGACGACAAGAATGACCGTCAGGACCAGCGTCGTGTGCATCGCCATGGTGCCGCCGAGCCGGTAACCGGCAAGCCCCGCACTGAAAAGCACGGGCAGGACGAGGAACGACGGCCAGACGGCAAGCGCCAGCGCCTCGGCCTGTCGCTGCCCGGCGAAGAGCGAGAAGAAGCTGATCAGGTTGGCGATCGGCAGATCGACGAAGCGCGACCAGTGCATGAGCGTACCGCCGGCAAGACCAAGGCGATACTGGGTCGTATCGAACCAGCTCTGCCCGGCCAGGAGATCCCGCACCACGACGAGGCGCATCCTGTCGTCGTTGTCGACCCCGACGTAATCGGTCGCGAAGGGCAGCGACAGTGCGAGCAGAAGCGCAATCGTCAGGAGACTGTAGAGAGCAAGCACATGCCATGTCATCCCGAAGCGCCCCGTGGACGCATCCCGGGTTGCAAACGACAGGGCAGCAGGCATGGATTTCGACACGTTTCGCCCCTTCGTCCACCATTGGAAGCCTGCCGAAACCTAGCCTTAACCTTCTCAAGAAATAGTAAAACCGTGGGTCGCATGAAGGGGCCCGCGCCGGGAGAACGCGCCGCCATGACGGAAAACCTGATGGAAGACCTGGGGATCGCCGTGCTGCTGCCCTGCTACAACGAGGCGCAGACGATCGGCGACGTCGTTCACGGCTTTCGCGCCGCCCTGCCGTCCGCCCGCATCTATGTCTACGACAACAACTCCACCGATTCGACCGCATTGCGCGCGGCGCTGGCCGGTGCGACGGTCGTGCGCGAGCGCCGCCAGGGCAAGGGCAACGTGGTGCGCCGCATGTTCTCCGACATCGAGGCCGACATCTACATCATGGCCGACGGCGACGGCACCTACGCCGCGTCCGATGCGGCCGAACTCATCCGCACGCTGATCACCGAAGGCGCCGACATGGTCGTCGGCACGCGCCGCGGTGTGCATGCGGATGCCGGCCGACAGGGCCACGCCTTCGGCAACCGTATCTTCAACACCCTATTCCGCTCGCTCTTCGGCAACGATTTCTCCGATATCTTCTCCGGCTACCGCGCCTTCTCGCGTCGCTTCGCGAAGAGCTTTCCCGCCGTTTCCGGCGGCTTCGAGATCGAGACCGAAATGTCCGTGCACGCCTCTCGGCTGCGCATGCCGATCGCCGAGCTGGAACTCGACTACGGCCGCCGGCCGGAAGGCTCGCATTCCAAGCTCTCCACCTTCAAGGACGGCGCGAAGATCCTCTGGATGTTCGCCATGCTGATGAAAGAGACACGACCCTTCCTGTTCTTCAGCGCCATCAGCGGCGTCTTCATGGCGGCGAGCCTCACCTTCATGGCGCCGGTTCTGGCCGCCTATTTCCACACCGGCCTCGTCGAGCGCATGCCGACCTGGGTTTTCTCGCTCGCCCTGATGATGATCTCGTTCCTCGTCTTCTCCGCCGGCCTCATCCTCGATTCCCTCGCCCGCGCCCGCGCCGAGCAGTTGCGCATCCACTACATGAACCAGTCCGCAGGCCGGCATATCCGCAGCGTCCGCAAGGCGGACAAGGCCACGCGGCATCTTGCGGCCTGATCGAACGGAAGACGAGCATGAACAGGGAAACCACCAACCGCATTCGTTTCGTCATCGAGGACGTGCTGCCGCCGATCCTGCGCGATTCCGCGCTCTTCCGGCAGGCGGCAAGCCTCGTATGGGGCAAGCACATCGGCAAGCTCGCAAAATTCCGTGAGCGAGCGCCGTTTCTGACTGCCGCGGAATATGAAGACCTCTATCGCGAACATCCACGCGTCCATGCCGGCACGGACAATTCGCAGGCCTGCATCGACCGCATCGTCGGCTCCATCGCCGGGGAAAGCATCTGCGACGTCGGTTGCGGCACCGGCGCGCTGCTCAGCTACATCAAGGCCGGCAACCCTGATCTCAAACGGCTGACCGGCGTCGATTTCGTCGTTGACGACGCGGCCCATATCGCAGGCGTCGAATATGTCGCGGCGATGATCGAATCCCTGCCCTTCGCCGATGGCGAGTTCGATACGGTCGTCTGCACCCATGTCATCGAACATGTGCTGGAATACCGCCAGGCGATCGCGGAACTTCGCCGCATCGCGCGCCGGCGTCTGATCATCGTCGTGCCGCGCGAGCGAGAGTACCGCTATAGCTTCAACCCGCATTTCAACTTCTTCCCCTACACGCATTCCTTCCTGCGCGCCGTGCATCCTGTGCCGCCCCGCCACGTCTGCCTCGATATCGGCCGCGACATCTTCTACATGGAAGACCGTGCGGAGGCCGAAGCGTGACGGCGAGCGCTTATAGCCCTGCGGTCTGGGCCGGCCTGCTCGGCACGCCGCTCCTGATCGCGACGGGACAGGTGCTGTTCAAGCTGACGAGCGGCACGACCGGCGATTTCGGCCTCAAGGGGCTGGCAGCGCTGGCGTTCAATCCGCTTCTTCTTCTCGCCCTCGCGATCTACGGGGCAGGCACCGTCATCTGGATCTTCGTGCTGAAAGCGGTGCCTCTGACGATCGGCTATTCGTTCATGGCACTGACCTTCTGCTTCGTGCCGCTCTTCGCCAGCCTTTTCCTCGGCGAAGCGCTGACGCTGCGCTACGCGGTTGGGGCCTTCCTCATCATCGGCGGCATGCTCGTCATCAACACCTGACTTTCATCACTCCTCGAAATGCGCCCGCGTCCCGGCATCCGCCGGGAAGAAGCTTTCGATCAGCACACCCTGCACCAGCGCATCCTGCACGGAGCCGAAGGAGGTAAGCGTGGTGATCCAGTTGAAATGTTTTGTCCCGATCTTCATCTCGATCGGCAGGATCGGCAGCCGGCCCGTCTCCGGAAAGGCTTGCAGCGCGGCCTGGATGTCAGCCGCGGCGGCCAGCCGCTCGATGCGCTTCAGGAGCGGGCTGCGCGGCCCCTGCAGCCAGGCCTCGGCACGGATGCGGTGCACGAGATCGGCGGCCGATTGCGCCCAGTTGACGACGATCGAGCGTAGCGGCGTCGGCCCGAGATAGGCATCGAGGAAGTTGTCGCCCGGCGAGACGGCGATGCCCGCCATGCCGGCAAGGCCAAGAAAGGCCTGGTTGGCAGTCAGCACGTTGTATTCGTGGTCGAAGACAACGCCCGGATAGGGATCGTGGCGGGCGAGGATGAGGCCGATCGCCTCCGCCACGGCAGGCGGGAAGGCGGCAAGGCTCGTGGCCGGTGCCGTTGCGAAGCGTGGGCGAAAGCCGGCGGCGGAAAACAGCAAGCCCTGATCGCGCGCCGGAATATCCAGCACCGCGGAGAGGCGCAGGATCATGCCTTCCGAGGGGCGCGAGCGACCAGTCTCGAGAAAAGACAGATGGCGGGCTGAAATGCCGGCCTCGCTTGCCAGCTCCAGCTGGCTCATACGGCGATGGCCGCGCCACTCCTTGAGATGCTCACCGAATTCCATGCGGTCCTCCTTTTCATCTCCCGCACTAAACAGGAGGCCCGGCATGATTTCCATTACCTCCAAGGTAATTGGTTTACGCCACCGGCCCCGGCAGGATCAGCACATCGAAACCGAAAGGAGCCCACAATGTTCGCTGCCATCAACCGCAACCTGCTGAAGTCCATCATGCTTGCCGACGGTGTCTTCTCGCTTGCCGCTGCCGTCCTTCTCTTTGCCCTGTCGGGCCCGATCGGCGCCCTCGTCGGTCCGCTCGCAACACCGGCTGTCCTCAATGGTTTTGCCGCTTTCTTCGCCCTCTGGGGCGCCTTCCACCTCGCTGTCGGGCGGCAGGAGCAGCCCTCGGTCTCGGCCGTCCGCTTCGCCATTGCGGGTGATGCAGCCTGGATCGTCGGCAGCATCGCCGTCCTCGCCCTCGCCGGCAGCGGGCTGACGCTTGCCGGCATGGGGCTGATTGCGCTTGCCGCCGTGGTCGTCGCCGATGTGCTTCTCCTCAAGAAGATCGGCCTTGGCCGCCGGCAGCGCGCCGCGCTTGCCTGACCGCGCCGATGCCCCCACCACGTGCCCTCGCCATTGGCGGGGGCACGTGCCGTTTCAGGGCCGACACAATGCAGCCGCCTACCGCGCAAGGGAGATTCCCCTTCTCTGGAAAATGCACTACCGTCGCGCCCGAATGAAAACGGGGAACCCTTCATGCGTGTTATTTTTTCCGAGGACCACAAGCTCAGGAACGCTCGTAGCGAGCTTTACGGCGGCGAGCTCGTGCCGCCCTTCGAGGCGCCGTTCCGGGCGGAGTGGATCCTCGCCGCGGTCAAGGATGCCGGTTTCACCGACGTTTCCGCGCCGGTACGCCACGGGCTGGAAACCGCACTGAAGGTGCATGATGCCGGCTACCTTTCCTTCCTGGAAGGCGCCTGGGAGAAATGGAAGGCCGCCGGCTACAAGGGTGAGGCCATTGCGACCTCCTTCCCGGTGCGCCGCACCTCGTCGCGCATCCCGAGCCAGATCGACGGCCTGCTTGGCTACTATTGCAATGCGACAGAAACGGCGATCACCTCCGGCACCTGGCAGGCCGCCGTCTCCTCCATGCAGAGCGCGGTGACAGCGGCCGATATCGTGGCTGACGGCGCGAAGGCGGCCTTCGCGCTTTGCCGCCCGCCGGGCCATCATGCGTGCATCGACAGTTTCGGCGGCTACTGCTTCATCAACAACGCCGCCGTCGCCGCCCAGCGCTTCCTCGACAAGGGCGCCAGGAAGGTTGCCGTGCTCGATGTCGACTTCCATCACGGCAACGGCACGCAGGATATTTTCTACGAGCGCGGCGACGTCTATTTCGCCTCGCTGCATGGCGACCCGACCGAAGCCTTCCCGCATTTCCTCGGCTATGCGGAAGAGACCGGCAAGGGCGCAGGGGTAGGCACGACACAGAACTATCCGATGCCGCCCGGCACCCCCTTCTCCGTCTGGGAGGCGGCACTCGCCGATGCCCTGAAGCGCATTTCAGCCTTCGGCGCCGAGGTGATCGTGCTCTCGCTCGGCGTCGACACCTTCGAGAAGGACCCGATCTCCTTCTTCAAACTGACTTCGCCGGACTACATCACGATGGGGCGGGCGGTCGCGGCCAGCGGCGTGCCTGTCCTCGTCGTCATGGAAGGCGGCTACGGCGTGCCGGAAATCGGCCCCAATGTCGCCAACACGCTGAAGGGCGTTGCCGGCTGAGGCCAGCATCAATTTTCCTGAAGCAAGGCGTCACGATTATCCATTTGCCGCGTGACGCCCCCTCCACTAATGCATGTCCCGCTAAAGTGCGCTGAGGTTCTTCAAACCCGGTGCTTTCAGCGGGCAGCCGGGAGGGCATTTCATGGCCGATCAACAGACAGCGACAGGCGGCGGGCTTTCGGGCTCCGGCAATGCAGGTCTTCTCACCGGGGTCATCCTCTGCCTTGCGTCCATGTCGAGCGTGCAGTTCGGCGCAGCCTTTTCGGCCACCGCGATTGCCGACTACGGGCCCTTTGCCACGACCTTCCTGCGCCTCGTGATGGCAGCGTCCGTGCTGGCGCTGATCGTGCGGCCCCCCATGCGCTCCTACAGCCGCGAACAGTGGAAAAGCGCGCTGGCGCTGGGCACCACCATGGCGGCGATGACGCTCTGCTTCTTCGCCGCCATCGGGCGCATCCCGCTCGGCCTTGCCGTGGCGATCGAGTTCCTCGGACCGCTCGCCGTGGCGACATGGGGACTCGGCGGCGGCTGGCGGCTGATCTGGCCCCTCGCGGCCTTCCTCGGCGTGGTGCTGCTCTCCCATGACGGCGACGGCTGGGTCGGCGATCCCGTCGGCCTGCTCTTTGCCTGCGGTTCCGGCATCGGCTGGGGCACCTACATCGTGCTGATGAAGAAGGCCGGCCGGGTCTTTCCGGGCCTCGAAGGCCTTGCCATGTCGCTGATCATAGCCGCGGTCGTCGCCGCGCCCTTCGGCCTGGTGCGGGCGCATGAGGCGATGAGCCCGGAAGGCCTCGGCATGATGCTCGGCCTTGCGCTTCTGGTGCCACTCATCCCCTATGCGCTGGAAATGATTGCCCTGCGCCGCATGCCGGTGGCCGCCTTCGGCATTCTGATGAGCCTCGAGCCCGCCCTTGGCGCGCTTGCCGGCTTCCTCGTGCTCAGCCAGCCGATGACGCCTTTGCAGATGCTCGGCACGGGCCTCGTGGTCGCCGCAAGCGCCGGCGTCACTTCCAGCGGGGGCGGCGAAACCTAGGCAAATGCGCGCCTCTTTCATGTTCCTGCCGCAATCGGTAGGTTGAAGCAGAATCATCGAAGTCTCGGGGATGCCTGCATGTACAAGAAATGCGCTGTTGTCGCGGTTGCCGCGGTCTATCTTTCTGCCTGCACGACCACCGACCCCTATACGGGCGAACAGAAGGTTTCCAACACGGCCGGCGGTGCGGCGATCGGCGCGGGCGTCGGCGCGGTCGCCGGTCTCCTGATCGGCAACAACCCGGTGCAACGTCGCAATGCCGCGCTGATCGGTGCCGGCGTCGGGGCACTGGCCGGTGGCGCCATCGGCAACTACATGGACAACCAGGAAGCCGAGCTGCGCGCCCAGCTTCAGGGCACCGGTGTTTCCGTCACGCGCATGGGGGATCGCATCATCCTCAACATGCCGTCGAACGTCACCTTCGCTACGGATCAGGACCAGGTGATCCCGCCGTTCTATCCGACGCTCGATTCGGTCGCGCTCGTCTTGCGCAAGTTCAACAAGACGCTGATCGACGTCGACGGCCACACCGATTCGGTCGGCAATGCCGGCTACAACATGGACCTCTCCAACCGCCGCGCCAATTCGGTCGCCAATTACCTGGCCGGCCGCGGTGTCGACCCGCGTCGCATGTCGGCGATGGGCTACGGCCTGGAACGTCCGATCGCCTCCAACGCCTCGGAAATGGGTCGCGCGCAGAACCGGCGCGTCGAAATCGCGATCTCGCCGCTTAAGCAATAAGATACCGCAGATTTTCGCGGGGGGCCATCAGGGCCCTTCGCGACCCGGCGCCCATTCCAGCCGCTTGTAATCGAAACCGTATTTCAAGGTCGGCTTGACGATCTCGAAATAGGGCGAGAGATCGAAGTCGCGCGGCGTATAGAGCGAATGATGGCGGATGTGCAGGATTTCTTCGCGCGAATAGGTCGACGTCGCCGCGGCATGGCCGGGCGCTCGCGTGATGTCGGGCAGGATCGGATAGCGGATCGCCTCGAAGGCTTCCGCAATCAGCGTCGAGCAGATCGCCCGCGTCGGATCGCCTGAACCGAAGGCGATCATGCGGCGGCGCCAGCGGACGGGCACCGGCGGCGTGGGCATGAAATAGCGCAACATGTCCGTGATGTTCTTCAGATCGTATTTCAGCCCGAGGCGCGAGATCATGAAGGCGACGAGCGTGTCGCGATCCTCCGGCGTCAGCCCCACCGGGCGGCAGATGCGCGTATTGTAGGTACGGTACTTGGTGAGCGGCACGGCAACGCAGCCCTCGCCGAGATTGACCTCGATAAGCTGCGGGCGCTGCGCCGCCGGCAGCGTTGCCTGATCCAGCGTCAGCGGCACCTCATCACCGACGAAGAGCGCCGCATGCGACCAGGTGGACTGCGTCAGGTACTTGATCGCGGCCGAGACCTTCTGGTTGCCCTCCACCAGCAATACGTCGCCGGGCCGCAACGTGCGCGCCAGCGTTTCAGGATCGGAAGGCGTGTAGGGCTCATAGCCGGAGGTCTGGCCTTGCAGCTTGTCGGCAAAACGGCGGCCGAGGCGATCGAGCAGCGTGTCGCGGCTTGCGGTAAGCGGCTTCAGTCCGGCGGTCACATCACGTCCTTCGCAGTCTCCACTACGGCCACACTAAAGCATGTCGCGCAAAAGTGTGCAGCGGTTTTACGAGAACGGCACGCGGAAAATCAGCCCCCCCAGCGGAACGAGCGAGCAGGGATATCGGATGCGCCTTGGCCCGCAGGCGCGACATCCTGTCGAGGTTGACCAAGGCATGTTCGATCCTATATTTAGAATTATTCTAAACTGGATTGTTACCGATGTTCTCCCGCCTTTTCCGCCCCGGCAAACGCAGCCTCGAATCCCTAAGCGAACAGGAGATCCTCGCCCTTGCCATCTCCTCGGAAGAGGACGACGGGCGCATCTACCTTGCCTATGCCGATACGCTGCGCGACGCCTATCCGCATTCCGCCCGCATCTTCGAGGAGATGGCCGAGGAGGAGAGCCATCACCGCCAGATGCTCATCGATCGCCATGTGGCACGCTTCGGCGACCGCATCCCACTGGTGCGGCGCGAACATGTGCGCGACTTCCCGGAACGCAAGCCGGACTGGCTGATCCAGAGCATGCCTCTCGAGGCGATCCGCGCGCAGGCCGAGGCGATGGAGGACGCTGCGCACCGCTTCTACCTTGCCGCCGCCTCCCGCACCGAGGACGCCGCAACGCGAAAACTGCTCGGCGACCTGGCGCTTGCGGAGAAATCCCATGAATCGCTCGCCCGCCGGCTTGGCAAACAGCACACACCTGAAGATGTGAAGGCGGAGGAAGACCAGACGGCACAGCGGCAATTCGTGCTGACCTATGTGCAGCCGGGCCTTGCCGGCCTGATGGACGGCTCTGTCTCGACGCTCGCGCCAATCTTCGCCGCCGCCTTCGCCACGCAGGACACCTGGCAGACCTTCCTCGTCGGTCTCTCGGCCTCGGTCGGCGCCGGCATCTCGATGGGTTTCACGGAAGCGGCCCATGACGACGGGAAACTCTCCGGCCGCGGTTCGCCGGTCAAGCGCGGCCTTGCCTCGGGCATCATGACCGCCGTCGGCGGTCTCGGCCATGCCCTGCCCTATCTGATCCCGAACTTCATGCTGGCGACGACCATCGCCGTCTTCGTCGTCTTCGTGGAACTCTGGGCGATCGCCTTCATCCAGAACCGCTACATGGAAACGCCGTTCTTCCGCGCGGTTCTCCAGGTCGTGTTCGGCGGCAGTCTCGTGCTGGCTGCTGGCGTGCTGATCGGCAATGCATAGGGAGACGGAGAGGCCTAGCGGCCTGTCGGGCGGTTCATGTCGCGCACCACCCAGCGGAAGAAGAGATAGACGCCGACACCCATGATGGCGAGCGGCAGGAGATTGGCAGCAGAATCCATTTCGACCTCGATAACCTCCCGGGGAGGGAATTAAGGCCTTGCTAACCAATGTTCAATCCGCAAGCCGGCAACGGTCCGTTCACAAAATGCGACCGGTGCTCACGAATTGGAAAGCGGGGCGTGACCGCCCCGCTCCGGTCCCGGTCAGGCGCGCAGCGTGCCGCCCGTGGTCTTGACGACATTGCCGACGATCTTGGCGGTGAGTGCCTCGAAGTCCTCGTCCGTCAGGGTCTTGTCGGTCGGCTGGAAGACGACTTCGATGGCGATCGACTTCTTGCCTTCGCCGAGCGATGCGCCCTCGAAGACGTCGAAGACGTTGACGGCGGCGATCAGCTTGCGGTCCGCCCCCGTCGCAGCGCGCACGATGGCGCCGGCTTCCACCGTCTTGTCGACGACGAAGGCGAAGTCGCGCTTGACGGCCTGGAAGGGCGAGAGATCGAGTGCCGGCTTGGTGCGGGTCGCCTTCTTCTTCGGGTCCGGCATGGCATCGACAAAGATCTCGAAACCGCAGAGGGCGCCGGATACGTCGAGCGCGCCGAGCGCCTTCGGGTGGAACTCGCCGAAATATCCAAGCACGATCTTCGGGCCCATCTTGATCGTGCCGGACCGGCCCGGATGATACCAGCCGGGCGCACCGGGCTCGATCTGCACATTGCCCATCGGCAAGCCGCAGGCCTCGATCACGGCCAGCGCATCGGCCTTGGCGTCATAGACGTCAACCGGCTTGCCGCCACCCTTGGCGGCATTCGACCAGAGGCGGCCGGAACCGGCAAGCGAGGCCGTGCCGCGGCGCACACCGCCGGCAACGCGGCGCTGGCCCTCGGGCCTGTCGTTCTCATAGGTGCCGGAGACCTCGAAGAGCGCGACATCGCCATAGCCCTTGTCGGCATTGCGCTGTGCGGCGGCAAGCAGGCCCGGCAGCAGCGACGGGCGCATGTCCGACATATCCGATGCAATCGGATTGGAGAGCGCCAGCGAGGCAGCACCGCCGCCGAAGAGTTCGGCATGGGCCTTCGGGATGAAGGACCAGGTGACGGCCTCCAGCATGCCGCGTGAAGCAAGCGCCCGCTTGGCTAGGCGCGAGCGGATCTGCAGCGTGGTCAGGATGCGGCCATTGACGGCACCATGGCTTTCGAGCGGCGCCGGCTTGATGTTGTCGACGCCGTGGATGCGCATGACCTCTTCCACGAGATCCGCCTTGCCATCGACGTCGGGACGCCAGGAGGGGACCGCGACGGAGACCCGCTCGCCCGAGCCGGTGACGGTGAAGCCGAGACGGGTCAGGATATCAACGCTCTCTTGCGACGACACTTCAAGGCCGGTCAGGCGCTTGACCTCGGAGAAGGGGAAATCGACGACCTTGGCGTCAAACCCCCTGTAGCCGACGACATCCGTCTTCGCGGCCACGCCGCCGCAGAGTTCCAGCACCAGCGCTGTGGCGCGCTCGATGCCGGGAACCATGTATTGCGGATCGACGCCGCGCTCGAAGCGGTAGCGCGCATCGGTGATGATACCGTGCGCACGGCCGGACTTGGCGATGTTCATCGGGTCCCAAAGCGCCGATTCGATCAGCACGTCGATCGTGTTCTCGTCGCAGCCTGAATGTTCGCCGCCCATGATGCCGCCGATCGATTCGATGCCGTTGTCATCGGCGATGACGACGTTGGCCGGGTTCAGCGTGTATTCGCGCGTGTCGAGCGCCAGCACCTTTTCCCCCTCGGCCGCGCGGCGCACGACGAGGTTGCCCTTCACCTTGGCCGCGTCGAAGACGTGCAGCGGGCGGCCCTGGTCGAAGGTCATGTAGTTGGTGATGTCGACGAGCGCGTTGATCGGGCGAAGGCCGATGGCGAGAAGCCGCTGCTGCATCCAGCGCGGGCTCGGGCCATTCTTCACGCCGCGCACAAGCCGGAGCGCGAAACCGGGGCAGAGATGATCCTCCCCGCCAAGCTCCAGCTTCACCTTGACCGGTGTCTCGCCCTCGACCTGGAAGGACGGGGCCTTTGGGGCCTTCAGCGTACCGAGGCCGGAGGCGGCAAGATCGCGGGCGATACCGAAAATGCTCGTGCAGTCCGGGCGGTTCGGCGTCATGTTGATCTCGACGACCGGATCGTCGAGGCCGGCATAGGCCGCATAGCTCGTGCCGACAGGCGCATCGGCCGGCAGGTCGATGATGCCGTCATGGTTGTCGGAAATTTCCAGTTCCTTTTCCGAGCACATCATGCCGCGGCTCTCGACGCCGCGGATGGTGCCGACGGCAAGCGTCACGTCGATGCCGGGCACATAGGTGCCGGGCGCGGCGAAGGCGCCGACAAGCCCCGTACGCGCATTCGGCGCGCCGCAGACGACCTGGATCGGGTCGCCCTTGCCGGTATCGACCATCAGCACGCGCAACTTGTCGGCGTTCGGGTGCTGCTCGGCGGAAACGACCTTGGCGATGACGAAGGGCTTGAAGGCCGCCTTGTCGTCGACGTCTTCCACTTCAAGGCCGATCGCCGTCAGCTTCGCGCAGATCTCTTCGAGCGTGGCGTCGGTCTCAAGGTGATCCTTCAGCCAGGAGAGGGTGAATTTCATGAAAATGTCTCCTTGGATGCCGGTTACGCGCTGAGGCCGCCGAACAATGTCGGCATGTCGAGCGGGCGGAAGCCGTAGTGGCTGAGCCAGCGGACATCGGCGTTGAAGAAGTCGCGCAGGTCAGGCATGCCGTATTTCAGCATGGCGATGCGGTCGAGGCCCATGCCCCAGGCAAAGCCCTGATATTCATCGGGGTCGAGCCCACCGGCGCGCAGGACGTTCGGATGGACCATGCCGCAGCCGAGGATTTCCATCCAGTCGGTGCCTTCGCCGAACTTGACGATCGGGCCCGAGCGATCGCACTGGATATCGACCTCGAAGGACGGCTCGGTGAACGGGAAGAAGGACGGGCGGAAGCGCATCGTGACGCTGTCGACCTCGAAAAAGGCCTTGCAGAACTCTTCCAGCACCCAGCGCATGTTGGCGACATTGGCGGTCTTGTCGACCACGAGGCCTTCGACCTGATGGAACATGGGTGAATGGGTCGCGTCACTGTCCTGACGGTAGGTCTTGCCGGGAATGATGATGCGGATCGGCGGCTTCTGCGCTTCCATGGTGCGGATCTGCACCGGCGAGGTGTGCGTGCGCAGCACCTTGCGCTCGCCGTTCTCGTCCGCGGGGAAGAAGAACGTGTCGTGCATCTCGCGGGCCGGATGGCCTTCCGGGAAGTTCAGCGCCGTGAAGTTGTAGTAGTCCGTCTCGACGTCGGGACCTTCAGCGATGGAAAAGCCCATGTCGCCGAAGATCGCGGTGATCTCGTCGACGATCTGGCTGATCGGATGGATGCGGCCGCGCTCGGCGGGCGAGGAGCGCACCGGCAGGCTGACATCCACCGTCTCGGCGGCAAGGCGCGCCTCGATGGCAGCATCGCGCAGCGCCGTCTTGCGCTCGGTGATCGCATCGGTGACGCGGGTCTTCAACGCGTTGATCGCCGCGCCGCGCGTCTGGCGCTCTTCCGGCGACATGGTGCCGAGCGTCTTGAGGAGTTCGGAGACGGAACCCTTCTTGCCGAGGGCGCCGACGCGCACGGCTTCGATCGCCGCCTCGTCAGAGGCTTCGGCGACGGCGGAAAGGAGGCCATGTTCCAGTGTATCGAGTTCAGTCATCTTTACCTGCTTTGCTTGCGTCGGCCGGGCGGGGCGGCAGGAGAACCTGCGACAGATAGCGGGTTGCGGCGAGGAAACGCCGCAGATCACTACCCATGTGCACGCGCCCGATCAATCGGGTGAGCCATAAAAACTTGGCGAGAAACGCCACGAGAAGACAGAGTTCGGAAAGCGCATCACCGGGCGCGCTCTCCATCCAGGCGGAAAGCGCCCGGCCCGCGGTCGTTTCGCCATCGAGCGCGCTCGGCACGAGCTGGAGAAACAGGAGCCACAGGTCGCGCGCCTGGGCGGCGGGCAGCGGCATGGCGGCTTCCGGTTCCTCCTCGAAATCCATGTAGCCGACACGGCCATTCTCGAGAAAGAGGTCACGCGGGTGCGGGCGTCCGTGACAGAGGTTCAGCGCATGCACGGACCCGAGATCGGCAGCACAGGCAACGAGCAGCGCATCATGGCGCGCCGGATCGGCTGATTTCAGCGTTCCCAGCTGCATGCCGATCGTCGGACCGGCATCGGACAGGACAAGCGCACCGTCCGAGCGATAGAGCACCTTCGGCACCGGCAAGCCCTCGGCAGCGAAGGCCTCGAGCCGCCGCACCTCGCGATCCACCATGGCCTTGCGGTCCAGGCGCGGAGAGGCGCGCAGGAAGGGTTTGCGGAACAGCCGGGCGAGCGCATTTTGCGCATGCGTCCAGACGATCGGCTTTTCCGTGCCGTAGCGCTTCACCCAGACGGTGCCGAACGACATTTCCACGCGCTCGATACGGCGCGCACCACGGGCAAGAACAGCGAGAAGCGTCTCGATGTCCCTGGGGGTCGCATCCGGGATCGCGGATAGATCGTTCAGCCTGCCATCCATCTCCAGTCCTCCGATGAGGCCGGTCCACAAAGCAAAAACCCGCACCGGTTCCCCGGCGCGGGTTTCACAACGAAACGATGTTTTGGTTGTGGAAGCGCCGGTTAGTTTACGGCGGCTTCAAACTCGTTCTTCGTGCCGGTGTCCTTGAGGTATTCCAGCGCCTTCTTGGCGGCTGCGACGAGCGCGCCGAAAGCTGCGGTCTCATGGATCGCCATGTCGGACAGAACCTTGCGGTCGACTTCGATGCCAGCCTTGTTCAGGCCATCGATGAAGCGGCCATAGGTCAGGCCGTGCTCGCGGACGGCAGCGTTGATGCGCTGGATCCAGAGCGCGCGGAAATTGCGCTTGTTGACCTTGCGGTCGCGGTAGGCGAACTGCTTGGAACGATCAACCGCGGCCTTGGCGGCGCGGATGGTGTTCTTGCGGCGGCCGTAGAAGCCCTTGGCTGCCTTCAGCGTCTTCTTGTGCTTGGCGTGGGAAGTTACGCCGCGTTTTACACGTGCCATGTCATGATCTCCTTAACGTATCAAATCGCGCGATTAGTCTCAGAGACCGTTCGGCAGGTAGTTCTTGATGACCTTCTTGCCATCGGGCTCGGCCAGCACCATGGTGCCGCGCGCGTCGCGAATGAACTTGTTGGTACGCTTGATCATGCCGTGGCGCTTGCCGGCGGCAGCTGCAACGACCTTGCCGGTCGCGGTGATCTTGAACCGCTTCTTGGCAGAGGACTTCGTCTTCATCTTGGGCATTTTGCTACTCCATTCTTCTTGAATTCGAGACACACTGACGAGGTGCATCTCCAGCGTAAAGAACGGCCACGGCATGCCCTGCCGGACCGTTCGGACGGCGGCTTGTAACCGATGTCCCTCAAAAGCGCAACCGGAATCCTCGAACCCCGACATCCGGCAGGCAGAAACGGAAAAGCCGCCCCGAAAGGCGGCTTCGATCCGGTGGTCATGGGGTCGCGTTACCGCGGCGCGAGCACCATCATCATCTGGCGGCCTTCGAGCTTCGGCTCAGCTTCCACCTTGGCGATGGTTTGCGTGTCTTCCTTGACCTGCATCAGGAGCTTCATGCCAAGCTCCTGGTGGGCCATTTCGCGGCCGCGGAACTTCAGGGTCACCTTGACCTTGTCGCCTTCGTCGAAGAAGCGGTTCATCGCCTTCATCTTCACGTCATAATCATGCGTGTCGATGTTCGGGCGCATCTTGATTTCCTTGATCTCGACGATCTTCTGCTTCTTGCGCGCTTCGGCCGCCTTCTTCTGGTTGGCGTATTTCAGCTTGCCCAGGTCAAGGATCTTGCAGACGGGCGGCTCGGAGTTCGGCGAAATCTCCACGAGATCGAGGCCGGCTTCTTCGGCCATGCGGAGTGCCTGATCAGTCGGGACGGTGCCGTGGTTGTTACCGTCGGCATCGATAAGCTGAACCCGGGGAATCCGGATTTCCTTGTTGGAGCGCGGGCCGTCCTTGACGGGGGCTTCCGCTTTAAAGGGTCTGCGAATGGTCGTGTTCTCCTCGAACTGTTTCGATAGGTATGGGCCTGCGTCGACCGGGCCGTTTGCCCGCCTGACGGCGTTTTCCGGCAATGTGTTGATCGCGCTTGCGAAGTCAATAGCATGCCGCGTGGAAAAAATCACCACCTGTCCTTGCACGCGCGAATCTGGTCTAGCTCTCGGCAAAAGACCGGCCGGCGAGCGCTTTGCCGCGGTCGGGGCACAGGACAAGGAGATAGGCATGACGGCGTCGAACGGCAACGGGGTCCCTGCGGAATTCATCACCGTGGGCGCGGGTGACGACGCCCGCAAGATCGCGATGGCGCTTCAGCCGGCCGCAGCCGGCAACGATCTGGCGCACATCATTTGGCTCGGCGGCTACCGGTCCGACATGACCGGCACCAAGGCGGTGGAGCTTGCCGGGCTTGCCGCCCGCCTCGGCACCGGCTGCGTACGCTTCGACTATTCGGGCCACGGCGCCTCCGGCGGCGCCTTCGTCGACGGCACGATCTCACGCTGGCTGGAGGAGACGCTCGCGGTGATCGACCACGCGGCAAAGACGCTCGGCTCGCGCCGCGCGGTGCTCGTCGGCTCCTCGATGGGCGGGTGGATCGCACTGCGTGCCGTGGCCGAACTTGCCGGGCGCGGCGGCATCGACATCGCTGGCCTCGTGCTCATCGCGCCGGCGCCGGATTTCACCTCGGACCTGATCGAGCCCAACTTGACGGAGGCCGAGCGCACGGCGCTGGCCGAGCGCGGCCAGTTCGAGGAGCCGACGCCCTACGGCCCCGACCCGAACATCTATACGCGCAAACTCATCGAGGACGGCCGCGACAACCGCGTTCTGACCGGCGCCATCGAGACCGGCTGCCCCGTGCACATCCTGCAGGGCATGGCCGACCCCGATGTACCCTATGGCCATGCGGTGCGCCTGATGGAGCACCTTTCCGGCGACGACGTCGTGCTGACCATGATCCGTGACGGGGACCATCGTCTGTCGCGCCCGCAGGATATCGCCAAGATCCTCGAGGCAACAGAAGCCCTCGTCCGCGGGCGATGAGGCCCCGGCCCGATCACATTTTAACCATATTCCCGCATCGCCAAATCTCATGATTGACGAAGTGCCCGCCTGACCGTTAACTCTTTGTTAACGATTAGGGGACGTTTCATGGCACGAATGATTGGTGCGAAGGCTGGGGTTGCGGCGGTTCTCGCTCTCCTCGTTTCTTCTTCCTCGGCTTTCACGGCGCCGGCTTCGGCGCTGACCATGCAGACCGGCGGCATCACGTCCCAGCCGATCGGCCATTATGAATTCTGTCAGACCAACGCTTCCGAGTGCCGCACGGGTGTGCGCGGCCAGGCGCCTGCCAAGGTGACGACCTTCGGCTGGACGGTGGTGCGCGAGATCAACGCCAGCACCAACCGTGCCGTCACGCCGATGACCGACAAGGACCTCTACGGCAAGGACGAGGTCTGGGCCTATCCGGACGGCGCAGGCGACTGCGAGGATTATGTTCTGCTCAAGCGCAAGAAGCTGATCGAAAAGGGCTTTGCTGCCGGCGATCTGCTGATCACCGTCGTGCGCAAGCCGGATGGCGAAGGCCATGCCGTGCTGACGCTGCGCACCACGGAGGGCGACTTCATCCTCGACAACCTCAACAACGAGGTCAAGCTCTGGACGGAAACGCCCTATCGCTACCTGAAGCGCCAGGCTTCTTTCCACGCCGGCCGCTGGGTCTCGATCGAAAACGGCGATGCCGTCATGGTGTCGTCTGTCGGCCAGTAAGACACATTTCGCAGGGGGACTGCGAAGGCCGCGGAGCAATCCGCGGCTTTTGTCTTTTCAAGAACCGACCCCACGGAATGGCACGCCCCAACGTTACACCGCCAGGGCCGCCTCGCCGATCCGCTTGTAGAAGAAGGTCGTCGCGCAGAAACGGCCATCCGGGTAGAGCGCATAGTCAGGAATAACCCCGGCGCGTTGCCAGCCGAGGCGTTCGTAGACGGTTTCCGCGGGGCTGCCGGTGGCGGTATCGAGCACCAGCACAGTCTTGCCGCGCTGCGCGGCCTCCGCCTCGGCAGCGGCCATCAGCCTGCGGGCGACGCCGCGGCCGCGCTCGCTCTCCTTGACGAGCAGCTTCTTCACATCCGCCCGGTGCGGCTGGTTCGGCATCTGGCGGATGCCGACCTGCACCGTGCCGACGATCCGCCCTTCCCGTTCGGCGGCGAAGAGCAACGTCGCGCCCTCACCCACAGACGCCGCCACATCCTGCCAGAAGGGCAGCGCATCGGCCGGCCCATAAGGCGCCATGAAGCCGACGGAGGCCCCGCCAGTCACGCAATCGGTCAGCACATCCGCCAGTTCGCCCAGCCGGGCCCGGGTTTCATCGGCATCGAGCAGCCTGATCTCGCTCATCTCGTCCTCCTGGCTCAGGATCGACCGCGGTCCAGCACCACGGCATAATGCGCCGGCTCCACGCCGGGATTCTCGAAGACATGCCCTTCGGTGATGCTCATATATAGGCAGTCCCCGGGGTAAAGCTCATGCACGGCCGTGCCGACCGTCATGCGCAGACTGCCGGCAAACAGCCAGACGTGCTGCGTCATGCCGGCCTTGGCCGTTTCCGGCGGATAGGCGATGCGCGCGCCCGGCGGAAACGCCACGTCGATCACCTCGACGCGCGAGGCCGTGTTCGGCGCCGAGACGGCACGACGCTGGTAGCCCGTTTCGGGATCCCGCCAGACCACCTGGTCCTCAAGCCGCGACAAGGGATCGCCCGCCGCCTCGGAGAAGGCGAAGAAGGCGGAGAGCGTGAGATCGAGCGCGGCACAGAGCCGCGAGAGCAATTGTGCCGTCGGGCTCGCCTCGCCGCGCTCGATGCGCGAGATCATCGCCCGGCTGACGCCGGAGGCGCCGGCAAGGTCTTCCAGCGTCTGGCCGCGCGCCATGCGCAACAGCCGCACGCGCTCGCCGATGGCACTTTCCAGGGGGTCGATTGCTTCTTCCATTATCATGGAATAATTATCTCTTATAATAGAGTCAATGGACTGAGCCTTTCCAAAATAATATTTTCCGGCGATGCCGCTCCCGCGACAATGCGACATCCACCTGCCGGATAAGGTGCCGCAGCAAGAATCGGAGGGCGGGCGGATGACAGGTGAAGCACAGCGGGCGTCCTCGCTCTTTTCCATCACCGCCATCGTCGTTTCGATGACCTTCGTCGCCATCGGCAACGGGGTGATGCTGGCCTATGTGCCCTACGTGCTGTCGCGCGCCGATGCGCCCTCCTGGACGCCGGGGGCAGCCGTCACGGCGATCGCCTTCGGCGGGCTTGTCGGCTGCGTCATCGCGGGCCCCGTCATCCGCCGCGTCGGCCATGCCCGCGCCTTTTCCTGCTCGCTGGCGCTGGTCATCATCGCGGCCTTCCTCGTCGCGCTCGGCGTCAACCCGGTCATCTGGATCCTCGCCCGCGGCATCTACGGCGTGGCCGGCAATGCGAATTTCATCATAGCCCAGAGCTGGCTCAACCATGCCAGCGACAATCGCTGGCGCGGCAAGGCCATGTCCTTCTTCTACATGGCCTATGTGCTGGGGCTCGGCGTCGGCGCCTGGCTGTTCGGCCGCATGCCGGCGGATGGCAATCTCGCACCACTCGTCACCATCTTCGTCACCACGATCGCGCTGCTGCCCATCGGCCTCACCCGACTGCCCACGCCACCGGCACCCGCCCGGGTCAGCGTCGATTTCGCCATGGCCTGGCGCAACTCGCCTGTCGCGCTGATCGGCGTCCTGGCCGCCGGCGGCCTCTCCATGGTCGTACAGGGCTTTACGCCGATCTATGCCGCCACGAACAAGGTCGGCCAGACGGATGTGGCGCTCCTGATGTTCGTCATGCAGTTCGGCCTCATCTTCGTACAATACCCGCTTGGCACGCTCTCCGACCGTATCGACCGGCGCATCGTGCTGATCGCCACCTGCATGCTGATCGCAAGCACTGCGGTCGCGGCTCTTTTCGTCTCCTTCCAGGCCTTCGTCATCCTCATGATCGTCTTCGCGCTTTGGGCGGGCGCCGTCGAAAGTGTCTATTCGATCGCCAATGCGCACGCCAACGACCGGACCGACCCCGAGGATTTCGTGCCGCTCGCCTCGACCCTCCTCGTCGCCTGGTCGACGTCTGCGACACTGGTTCCACTCGCCGTGACGGCGCTGACCCCGGTCTTCGGCCCGAAGACTTTCATCTATGCCGCCATGGCCGTGGCGCTGCTCTATGCCGGCTTCGTTGCCCAGCGGCTGCGGCTGCGCGAGACCGTGCCGCCGGAGGCGCGGGAGAACTTCGAGATCAGGAGCGCCCAGCTGCCGAATGCCGGCGCGCTCGTCGAAGGCGAAAAAGCCCCGGAATAGCGGCGTTCGCACGCACGAAACCCTTCATTTACCGCTTTGCGGGAATCTCCCCCGCTGCTATATGGCGCGCATGAGCACCAACAATTCGACGCCCCTCGACCATATCCGCAACTTCTCGATCGTGGCCCATATCGACCACGGCAAGTCGACGCTTGCCGACCGGCTGATCCAGTCGACCGGCGGCCTTGCCGACCGCGAGATGTCGGAGCAGGTCCTCGACAATATGGATATCGAGCGCGAGCGCGGCATCACCATCAAGGCCCAGACCGTACGCCTGCACTACAAGGCGAACGACGGCGAGACCTATGTGCTGAACCTCATCGACACGCCCGGCCACGTCGACTTCGCCTACGAAGTCTCGCGCTCGCTGTCGGCCTGCGAGGGCTCGCTGCTCGTCGTCGATGCCTCCCAGGGGGTCGAGGCCCAGACGCTCGCCAACGTCTACCAGGCGATCGACAACAATCACGAGCTCGTCACCGTGCTCAACAAGATCGACCTGCCGGCCGCCGAGCCCGACCGCATCAAGGAACAGATCGAGGAGGTCATCGGCATCGACGCGTCGGAAGCCGTGCTGATCTCCGCCAAGACCGGCCTCGGCATTCCGGATGTGCTCGAAGCCATCGTCCAGCGATTGCCCGCGCCGAAGAGCGAGGGCGGCGAGAAGGCCCCCCTGAAGGCGCTGCTGGTCGACAGCTGGTACGATACCTATCTTGGCGTCATGGTTCTCGTGCGCGTCATCGAAGGTCGCATCAGCAAGGGCCAGACCATCCGCATGATGGGCACGGATGCGAAGTACACGATCGAGCGCGTCGGCGTGCTGACGCCGAAGATGGTGGCGATGGATTCGCTCGGCCCGGGCGAGATCGGCTTCATCACCGCCTCGATCAAGGAAGTGGCCGACACGCGCGTCGGCGACACGATCACCGAAGACAAGCGCCCGACGGCAAAGGCCCTGCCCGGCTTCAAGCCGGCCCAGCCTGTCGTCTTCTGCGGCCTCTTCCCGGTCGATGCCGCCGATTTCGAGGACCTGCGCTCGGCAATGGGCAAGCTGCGTCTCAACGACGCCTCGTTCTCCTTCGAAATGGAAAGCTCGGCCGCGCTCGGCTTCGGCTTCCGCTGCGGCTTCCTCGGCCTTCTGCACCTCGAAATCATCCAGGAACGCCTGGAGCGCGAGTTCGATCTGGACCTGATCGCGACGGCCCCCTCGGTCGTCTACAAGCTGTTCATGACCGACGGGTCCGAACGCGAGCTGCACAATCCGGCAGACATGCCCGACGTCGTGAAGATCTCGGAAATCCATGAGCCGTGGATCCGCGCGACGATCCTCACGCCCGACGATTATCTCGGCGGCATCCTGAAGCTCTGCCAGGACCGCCGCGGCATCCAGATCGAGCTGACCTATGTCGGCACCCGCGCCATGCTGACCTACGACCTGCCGCTCAACGAAGTCGTCTTCGACTTCTACGACCGCCTGAAGTCGATCTCCAAGGGCTACGCCTCGTTCGACTACCAGATCACCGACCACAAGGAAGGCCATCTGGTGAAGATGTCGATCCTCGTCAACGGCGAGCCGGTCGATGCGCTGTCCATGATGGTGCACCGCATGGCGGCGGAAAAGCGCGGTCGCGACATGTGCGAGAAGCTCAAGGAGCTGATCCCGAAGCACATGTTCAAGATCCCGATCCAGGCCGCCATCGGCGGCAACGTGATCGCCCGCGAGACGATCTCGGCGCTGCGCAAGGACGTCACCGCCAAGTGCTACGGGGGCGACGCCACCCGCAAGCGCAAGCTGCTCGACAAGCAGAAGGCCGGCAAGAAGCGTATGCGCCAGTTCGGCAAGGTGGAGATTCCGCAGGAAGCCTTCATTGCCGCGCTCAAAATGGGCGACGAATAAGACAAAAAGGGAGGCTCGGGCCTCCCTTTTCCTTTCTCAATCCCGCTTGATCGTCGCCAGGACCTCCCAGAGGTCGGCTCCCGTTTCGAAGACCGCCGCATTGGCACGAAAACCGGTTTCGGCAAAGACAAGGTCCAGCACATCCTGCGCCGGATCGCCCGCGGCCGGAGAAGCGGCGCCTGCGATGGTGCGCGCGGCTCTCTCGATGCGCGCAGTTTCCGTCGCCATGCCCTCGCGGGCCGTGTTCATGATGCCGGCAATCTGCATGAGAGGCGCCCCTTTTAAACCGGTGCTTTTCTACACGACCGCCCTTTCCATACCGTGAATGCCGGAATCGCGGCCCTGTGCCGAAACCGCACAGGGCCGCCGGCCTCAGTGACCGGGATGCAGCGCGTCGTTCAGGTACATGCAGGTCAGCATGGTGAAGACATAGGCCTGGATGACCGCCATCAGCAGTTCCAGTGCGGTCAGGGCGACGGTCATACCGAAGGGCAGGATGGCGCCGATGACGCCGAGCGTGCCGAGGCTGCCCATCGAAACGACGAAGCCAGCGAAGACTTTCAGCGTGATATGGCCGGCGAGCATGACGGCGAACAGACGGACCGAATGGCTGACGGGACGCGAGAGGTAGGAGATCACCTCGATCGGCACGATGATCGGCGTCAGGATCAACGGCACGCCATCAGGCACGAACAGCCGGAAGAAGCGGGTGCCGTGCTTGAAGAGGCCGTAAAGCGTGACCGTGGAGAAGACCAGCATGGCCAGCGCGAAAGTGACGATCAGGTGGCTCGTCACCGTGAAGGCATAGGGGAACATGCCGACGAGGTTGGCGACAAGGATAAACATGAAGAGCGAAAAGACCAGCGGGAAGAAACGCATGCCCTGCTCACCCGCGTTGGCCCTGAGTGTCGTCGCGACGAATTCGTAGACCATTTCGGCGCTCGACTGCCAGCGGCCGGGCACCAGGCCGCGCCGGCGCGTGGCGAAAAGCAGGAAGCCGCTCGCGGCGGCGATGGTCAGCACCATATAGGCAGAGGAATTGGTGAAGCTGAGGTCAAGTCCGCCGACCTCGAACGGTACAAGCGGCTTGATCTCGAATTGCTCAATGGGTCCGGCCATCGGATATCCTCGGGAAGGCTTCAGGGCGCACGACAGGCGTGCGCGCCGCGACTGCGGCACGCGAAAACCGCGCGGCTGATTTCGAAAAGGGAGGGTGTGAAGGGTTCACGCGGGGCTTTCTCTCTCGATTGCGAGATGAGGGGCCGTCCCCGGAACGAACAAGGCGCAGGTCGTCCAGCGCGAGGGCTGTTTAGCCGCTCGGCCGCATCATGGCAAGGGCCGCGATCGCACCCCACTCCATTCAAAAACCATCCAGGTCCAGTCCACGCCGAGCGCACGGTTGCCCGCCTGGTGTGATTCGGCCTTGCGGCTTCGAAGCAGCGTCAGGTCGCAGCGCGCCGCGGCGTCGATCGTCTCCTCGTCCGAGAGCCGGAAGGCCGGCCTTCCCGGTGCGCCGGGCCCGTGGCGCAAGGCAAATACCAGCCGGCCGCCAGGTCGCAGCATATTGGCCAGAACCGGCAGGGCAACGGCGCGCGCAGGCGCATCGAGATGGTGCCAGACGCCGTTGAGGGTGACGAGATCGAAGAGACCGTGATCCCGCACCCTTGCAAGATGCGGCAAGTCATCGTCGAGAAAGACGATGCCGACATCGCCGTGCCGCGCCAAGCCGGCCTCGCGGAGCGGCTGTACGGGCTCGACCGCCAGAACCGTATGCCCCTGCCGGACGAACCACGCCGCATCCCGCCCCGTTCCCGCACCGATATCGGCGACACGGCCCGGCGCCCGCGGCAGCAGGTCGAGCACGGGCGCATAGAGCGCCGCCGGATCGAAGGCCTCGTAGCGCTCGATCAGCGCCGGCGTCGCCGCGGCAGCGTAGCCTTTCAGAATATCGTTCATCTGCCCTCCGGTGTTCCGCTTCACCGGAGAGCTGTTCGGCGCGGCTGTCAACCGCGTTGACGCGCGGTGCGAAAACCTCACACGCCCTCGTAGATCCGCTGGCCGGTGAGGAGTGCCGCATCCAGTGGCCCGCCCTCCGGGAAGATCGACAGCGTGTCGGGCATGTCGACGCCCTCGACCAGCCGGTGGCAGGTCTGCACAGGGCCGAGCACCGTCGTAACAGGGATGACGCCGGCCCAGATCGGCAGGGCGAAATCCTCCTCGTCGTCACCAACGCCCTTGGCACGCACCTTGGCCGCCGCCTCGTCGATCGGCATGGCGATGATCGTCGTCGCCTTGGCTTCCTGTGGCGTGATGGGGCGCAACAGCGTGCTGCGGTCCGGATAGAAGCGGTCTACGACATCGCGCATCGCCTCGATCTTCTCCTCCGGGTCCTCGACGAGCCGCGCCGTGCCGAAGCACATGGCAGAGCGATAATTGGCCGAATGGTTGAAGCCGGATCGGGCGAGTACCAGCCCGTCGAGATGGGCGACGGTGAGACAGGCGGGCGTCCCGGTCTTCAGGTGGCGCAGCATGCGGCTGGCGGAGGAACCGTGCCAGTAGAGCGTATCGCCCTTGCGCCAGAAAAGCGTCGGCGTCGCGTAGGGCTGGCCTTCGATGACATAGGCGACGTGACAGAGCATGGCCGCATCGAGAATGGCATAGACGCTTTCACGATCGTAGCTGCCGCGCTCGTGCATGCGCTTGACGCGGTTGCGCGGGGTGACGGGATAGGCGACGGTCTCGGTGCTCATGTGCAGGGCTTGCCTTTCAAAGGAGAGGCCGCCATGGTGCGCCATGGCATTGGATCGAAAAAGCACCAATTCTGATCAAAAAATCAGGACCACTTTACCAGACTGGTCCTCGCTCGTTCCTGTTCTTCCCGCAGCAGGCAGGCGGACGCCGTCGCTTTACCGCGAGCTGCGCCGGCTGATCGAGGCCGGGGACATTCCGCCCGGCAGCAAGCTGCCGCCGACGCGGGATCTCGCGCACCGCCTGAAAACCTCGCGCGGCAGCGTGGTCGCCGCCTTCGAAACGTTGATCGCCGAGGGCTTTGCCGTCGCCCGTACCGGGGCCGGCACCTTCGTTGCCGACCGGGTGCCAACCCTGAAACCCTCGGCCCCCATCGAGCGGGAAAGCAGCGCCCCGAAAATGCCGTTGCCAGGCACGCTCGGCGTCGCCATGGCCGATGCACGCACGCTGAAACAGTTCCGCGCGCTGCTCGGGCGCCATCTCGCCCGGCCGGGGCCGGAGCATTTCTATTATGGCGATCCACGTGGCGGCGAGGCGCTGCGCCAGGCGGTCGCCGCCTATCTCCGGCAAGCGCGCGGTGTGCGCTGCGAGGCACGTTCGATCATCATCACGACCGGCACGCAGCAAGGCATAGATCTCGTCATCCGCAGCGCGCTGTCGTCGGGCGACCGGGTGATGATCGAGGATCCCTGTTATCCGAGCGCCCGGGCGGCCTTTTCCGGCAACGGTCTGGTCCTCTCCGGCCTTGCCGTGGATGGCGAGGGGGCGGATATCGCGCTGGCAGCACCGGGCGCCCGCGCGATCTACGTCACGCCGTCGCACCAGTTCCCGCTCGGCGTTACCATGAGCATGCGCCGGCGGCTCGCCCTCATCGACTGGGCGCGGGAGACCGGCGGTTGGATCATCGAGGACGACTATGACAGCGAGTTCCGCTTTGCCGGGCCGCCGCTCGCCGCCATGCAGGGCATGGACGACAGCGGACGCGTGATCTATCTCGGCACCTTCTCCAAGGTGCTCTTCCCGGGCCTCCGGCTCGGCTATGCCGTCATTCCCGATCCGCTGCTGGAGACGGTCGTGGCCTTGCGCAGCCGCAGCGACCGCAGCCCGCCGACGCTGGCCGAAGCCGCCCTCACCGACCTTCTTCGCGAAGGCCATTTCGCCGCGCACCTGCGCCGCGCCCGGCGACAGGCGCAGGCGGCGCGCGATGCGCTGGTGGCGGGGCTTTCAGCGACCGGCGCGCTTTCGGTCGGCGTGCCCGACCAGGGCCTGCACCTCGTCGCCGGTCTGCCGGCTGGACTTGCCGATACGGAGGCTGTGGAGATTGCCGCGCGCGCAGGGTTGGGTGCCCGGGCACTCTCGGCCATGGCCGTCACCAATCCGCCACGGCAGGGCCTTGTCATCGGCTTTTCCGGCTTTGCCCCCGAAACCCTTGATGCCGCTGCCGCGCGTTTTGCAGCAGCAATATCCGCGATCTGACGCCCTATCCGAAGCCGCGTCAGGCGACCCGGCGCGTTGCGACGGGGGCAATCGTCGCCACCCAGGCCCGTGCGATGGCAAGGCCCGTCGCGTCGGCGCTCGGGCCGTTCTCATCGGCCAGCGCGGCGCGCTTTTCGAGCCAGCCGGGCTGGAGCGTTTCGATGAGCTGCGGGAAGGTGTCGACCCAACCGTCCACCACGGTGCGGCTCGCCTCGAAATGAAACTGCGTGCCGTAGGTGGCGCGGCCGATACGGAAAGCCTGGTTCTCGGCAGCACCATTGGTGGCGAGGCGCACGGCATTGTCCGGCAGGGTGAACGTATCGCTGTGCCACTGGAAGATCGGAAACGCACCAGCCGCCGCCGATAGAACCGGATCACCGGCACCGTCCTTCGTCAGCGCGACCGTACACCAGCCGAATTCCGGCGTCGCACCGATCAGGTTTTCCGCACCATAGGCCCGGGCGAGAAGCTGGCTGCCGAGGCAGACGCCGAGCACGGACTTGTCCGCATCGCCGAAGCGCCGCATCAGCGCGGCGAGCGCAGGGAGATAAGCGTGGCGATCGTCGTCGCGTGCGTTCTGCGGACCGCCCATCACGACGATGGCATCGTGGGCCGCATCATCCGCCGGAATGGCATCGCCCGCATGGGGGCGGCAGAGGTCTAGTTCGGCACCCGCCTCTTCCAGCGCGACGCCGATCTGCCCGAGCAGCGTTACCTTGTCGTTCTCAACCACCAGAACCCGCATGCCAAACTCCTGCTTCCCGATTCTCGCGCGAGACAAACACGAGCCTCCGCTTCATTCAAGGGCATTGAAGAGCCGAAACAGAAAGAACCCGGCTCCTACGAGCCGGGCAAGTCGGGGAGGATCGGCAGAAGGAAGGGATCAGTGGCAGACGCGGATCTTCTTGATGATGACGTTGCCGTAGTAGTCGTAGGACTTCACCTTCTTGATGAAGCAGGACGGCTCGTAGCCGTAGCTGTAGTAACCGGCCTGGGAAGGCGCCGCAAAAGAGATGGCGGCAACGAGGGCGACGGTGGCGGAAACGATGATCTTGCGCATGGGGGTCTCTCCTGATCTCTGGTAAGGATGAGCCTCTCTCATCCGGTGATCAGAAGGTCGCACATCGCCCCGCCGCCCGCTGTTCCGCGGGAAACAGGCGTCACGGATAGATGACGCCCTTGCGCAGGATGACGTTGGCGTAGAGCCGCGGCTCGCTGGTCTGCACCAATGTATGGGCAGCGCGCACACGGCCGTAGAAGTCGGCACCGACCAGCGGCACCACCGCGCGATCCGGCTCGTGGCCGGCGCAGCAGTCGATGATTTCGCGGTGCACGGGCTCCAGCGTGTCGCGGTCCTGGCGGAAGGTGGAGCGGAAGATGGCCTCCTCGACGAAATCATCGATCGGCATCACCGAGAGCACGGCATTCAGCACGGGAATGAGCGGCACGCCGTCGAGGCGGATGAGACGACGGGCGTGCTCGACGCCCGGATAGTTGCCGTCGACGATCGCAATCTCGTCGCCGTGGCCCATGGCACGCAGCGTGGCGAGCAGCTCCGGGCTCAGGATGGGATCAAGACCTTTCAGCATTCAGGCAAGCTCCTTGAAGAGGACGTTGTGGTCCGGCAGATAGCGGGAGAAGAGCGGCAGGCTCGCCCCGCCGATCGAGCGCGCGGCACTGCCGACCGCACCCTCGACGATCTCCGGCAGGGTGACGCCCTGGAGATCGAGGCGGGCGACGGCGGCCTGCGTCGCCGCGACCACGCGTTCGCGCACCCAGGCGGGAAAACCGCCGTCGATGATGACGGCAGAGAAGTCGATGACGGAGGCGGAGGCGACGACGGCCTGCGCAAGCGCGGCCGCCATGTCCTCGATCCAGATTGCAAGCGGCGCGCCGAAATCGATCCAGCCATCCGTCGAATACCACAGCGGCTTCGGATCGATGCCGTGCTCGCGCAACAGGTTTTCCAGACGATAGACCGAAGCGATCTTCAGGAGCTGCACCGTCTCGCCGTTGCGACCCTGCACGGGAAGGGGGCCGATGGCGCCCGCCGTGCCGGTGCGGCCGGTGAACAGCGCCGAGTTCAGCACCACACCGCCGCCGATGAAGGAGCCGATGAAGAGATAGAGGAAATCCGGATATTGCGGGCCGAGGCCGAAGACGAGCTCGGCGGCGCATGCGCTCGTCGCATCGTTCTGGAGCACCACAGGATGGGACACGCGGCTGGCGATCTCCGCCTCGAGGTCGACACCGCGCCACTGATCCATGTCGGCCTGCGGCGCCCCGACTTCGCTCGCCCAGCTCCAGAGTTCGAACGGCGCGGCGACACCGAAACCGGCAATGCGGGCGCGTTCTTCCGGCGTGATGGCGGCTTCGAGTTCCGCAAGGCCCTCCTCGACGAAGGCGAGCAGCGGACCGGGCATGGGATAGGGATAAGTCCGCCGCACCTGCCGGCGGATGCCGCCGACGAAATCCATCATGACGAGATCGGCGCTGCGGCGACCGATCTTCAGGCCGAAGGAATAGACGGCATCGGGATTGAGCCGCATCGGCACGGAAGGCTGGCCGACCTTGCCGCGCATCGGCTCGCCGCGCATCAGGAGCCCCTCGGCCTCCAGCGCGCGCATGATGACGGTGACGGTCTGGGCGGAAAGGCCGCTGCGCCGGGCGATCTCGGCCTTGGACAGGCTGCCGTGCCGCCGCACCAGCGACATGACCAGGCGTTCGTTATAGGCCCGGACGCGCACCTGGTTTGCACCGCCGCTCGGATCGAGGATTTCGGCCGGCACGGCATGTGCCGTCGCGTCCTTTCTGATCATCGTCTCCTCCCGTTCCGGACCAGGCGTCGCGCACCCTTTCCGGTCCTCTTATCGGCTGGCGTTCCGCTCTTCCACCGGAAACGCACAGCGGGGCTTTTCGCCCGATCTTTCCTGCAGCATGCCACAACGAATTAATAATTCAATTCGATTTATTTATTGACAGCCATTTCTTTTGGTGTTCTCTTGAGGACGGAAGCGAGGATCGGCCGGCAGAAGACCTGCCCGCCCACCCTGCGACCGGATCGCCCCAGGAGAGGGGCGCATCCCGTTTCGTCCTTGGGAGGATACCATGAAGAAAACCATCATTTCCGCCGCTCTCGGCGCGCTTGCACTCGGCGTCGCCTTCTCCTCGCCGGCAGCCGCCGAAACCACGGCCTGCCTGATCACCAAGACCGACACCAATCCCTTCTTCGTCAAGATGAAGGAAGGCGCGGAAGCCAAGGCCAAGGAACTCGGCGTGACGCTGAAGGCCTATGCCGGCAAGATCGACGGCGACTCGGAAAGCCAGGTTGCGGCCATCGAGACCTGCATTGCCGACGGCGCAAAGGGCATCCTGATCGCGGCCTCGGACACGAAGGGCATCGTTCCCTCCGTGCAGAAGGCGCGTGAGGCAGGCCTGCTCGTCATCGCGCTCGACACGCCGCTCGAGCCGCTCGACAGCGCCGACATGACGTTTGCCACCGACAACCTGCTCGCCGGCGAACTGATCGGAAAATGGGCTGCCGCCACGCTCGGCGACGCCGCAAAGGACGCAAAGATCGCCTTCCTGAATCTCACGCCGTCGCAGCCTTCGGTCGATGTGCTGCGCAACCAGGGCTTCATGAAGGGCTTCGGCATCGACGTGAAGGACATTTCCAAGATCGGCGACGAGGACGATGCCCGCATCGTCGGCCATGACGTGACCAACGGCAACGAGGAAGGCGGCCGCACCGCCATGGAAAACCTTCTCCAGAAGGATCCGTCCATCAATGTCGTGCACACGATCAACGAACCGGCCGCTGCCGGCGCCTATGAAGCGCTGAAGGCCGTCGGCAAGGAGAAGGACGTGCTGATCGTTTCCGTCGACGGCGGTTGCCCGGGCGTGCAGAACGTCGCAGACGGCGTCATCGGCGCGACCTCGCAGCAGTACCCGCTGATGATGGCCGCCCTCGGCATCGAGGCCATCAAAAAGTTTGCCGACACCGGCGAAAAGCCGAAGGCGACCGAAGGCAAGGACTTCTTCGACACGGGCGTGACGCTCGTCACCGACAAGCCGGCAGCAGGCGTCGAATCCATCGACACCAAGGCCGGCAAGGACAAGTGCTGGGGCTAAGGCCCCCGCCGGCCCGGCTTGACCGGGCCGGCTTTCCGCTACGGACGCGGTCTGGGTCGCGGGAAATACCGACCCTGCTTTGACAACAGCAACAAGACATGGGCACCTTTCTTCCCGGGCGACGGCACGAGCCGGTTCACCTTGGGGAGGAGACCGCCCGCAGATGGCGGCAGGTGCGCGAAGCGCGCCCTGCCGATGCGTCCACGCACCATTTCATCCGGCACGCCGCGACGGTCGGCACCGGAAGGGGAGGAAAATCATGAGTGAGACATCGACGGCCTCACAGCCTTCGCAGGAATTTGAGAAGGTGCTATCCGGCAGCGCGACGCAGGTCGCCTCCTTCGATACGCACGACAAGACACCCATCCAGAAATTCCAGCATTTCCTGCACGGCAGCCCCTCCGCGGTGCCGCTGATCGTGCTCGTGATCTCGGTCGCGGTGTTCGGCGCGGTGCTCGGCGGCAAGTTCTTCTCCGCCTTCACGATGACGCTGATCCTTCAACAGGTGGCGATCGTCGGCATCGTCGGCGCGGCGCAGACGCTGGTGATCCTCACCGCCGGCATTGATCTTTCGGTCGGCGCGATCATGGTGCTCTCCTCCGTCGTGATGGGCCAGTTCACCTTCCGCTACGGCCTGCCGCCCTCGCTTGCCGTGCTCTGCGGCCTCGCCTGCGGTGCCCTCTGCGGTTACATCAACGGCCTGCTGGTCGCCCGCATGAAGCTGCCGCCTTTCATTGTCACGCTCGGCATGTGGCAGATCATCCTCGCCTCGAATTTCCTCTATTCGGCCAACGAAACGATCCGCTCGCAGGATATTTCCTCGCAGGCGCCGCTCCTCCAGTTCTTCGGCAACAACATCAAGCTCGGCAGTGCCGTCTTCACCTACGGCGTCATCGCCATGGTGCTACTGGTGGCGCTGCTCTGGTACGTCTTGAACCACACCGCCTGGGGCCGCCATGTCTACGCGGTCGGCGACGACCCCGACGCGGCGGAGCTCGCCGGCGTCAATGTCAAGCGCATGCTGGTCTCGGTCTATACGCTGTCCGGCCTCATCTGCGCGCTGGCTGGCTGGGCCCTCATCGGCCGCATCGGCTCGGTCTCTCCGACCGCCGGCCAATTCGCCAACATCGAATCGATCACGGCCGTTGTTATCGGCGGCCTCTCGCTCTTCGGCGGACGCGGCTCGATCCTCGGCATGATCTTCGGGGCGCTCATCGTCGGCGTCTTCTCGCTCGGCCTTCGCCTCATCGGCACGGACCCGCAATGGACCTATCTCCTGATCGGCGTCCTCATCATCTCGGCTGTCGCAATCGACCAGTGGATCAGAAAGGTAGCAGGCTGATGGCACTCGAACCCATTCTCACCGCCCGCGGTCTCGTCAAGCGCTACGGCCGCGTCACCGCCCTCGACCATGCCGATTTCGATCTCTATCCCGGCGAGATCCTTGCGGTGATCGGCGACAACGGCGCCGGCAAGTCCTCGATGATCAAGGCGATCTCCGGCGCCGTCACGCCGGACGAGGGCGAAATCCGCCTCGAAGGCAAACCGGTGCATTTCCGCTCGCCGATCGAGGCCCGCGGCGCCGGCATCGAAACGGTCTACCAGAACCTCGCGCTTTCCCCGGCCCTCTCGATCGCCGACAACATGTTCCTCGGCCGCGAGATCCGCAAACCGGGCGTCATGGGCCAGTGGTTCCGCAAGCTTGACCGCACGGCGATGGAGAAGTTCGCCCGCGACAAGCTCTCGGAACTCGGGCTGATGACCATCCAAAACATCAACCAGGCGGTGGAGACGCTTTCGGGCGGCCAGCGCCAGGGCGTTGCGGTGGCGCGCGCTGCCGCCTTCGGCTCGAAGGTCATCATCCTCGACGAGCCGACGGCGGCGCTCGGCGTCAAGGAAAGCCGGCGCGTGCTGGAACTCATCCTGGACGTCCGCCGTCGTGGCATTCCGATCGTGCTGATCTCGCACAACATGCCGCATGTCTTCGAGGTGGCGGACCGCATCCACATCCACCGGCTCGGCCGGCGGCTCACGGTCATCAACCCGAAGGACTACACCATGTCCGACGCCGTCGCCTTCATGACCGGCGCCAAGCTGCCTGCGGAGGCCATCGCGGCATGACTACGGTCGAAACGATCGTGGACGACCTTCTGCGGCGCGCTGAAAACGCGCGCCGCTTCCTGCTCGGCATTGCCGGTCCGCCGGGTGCCGGAAAGTCGACGCTGGTCGAAGCCGTCAGGGAGCGGCTTCTCGCCCGCGGCGAAACGGCAGAGATCCTGCCGATGGACGGCTTTCATATGGACAATGGCATTCTTTCCGAACGCGGCCTCCTGCCGCGCAAGGGGGCGCCCGAAACCTTCGACGCCCGCGGCTTCATCGATATCGTCACAGCCCTGAAAAGAGCCGGGGACGAGGTGCTCGTGCCGGTCTTCGATCGCACGCGCGAGATCGCCATCAACGCCGCCCGGGCCATTCCGGCCGAAACGCGCTTCGTGCTCGCCGAGGGCAACTATCTGCTGCTGACCGAAACGCCCTGGGATCGGCTGGAAGAAAAATTCGACTTCACCATCTTCGTCGGGCCGCCCTATGCGGTGCTGGAGGAGCGGTTGCGCCGGCGCTGGCTCGGCTACGACCTGCCGGAAGACGAAATCCAGCGCAAGCTCTACGGCAACGACCTGCCGAACGGAAAGCGCATCCTTGAAAATTCCCGCCCGGCGGACCTCACCATCGACATCTTCTGAAACGATTGTCGTTCCGCGCCACGGATGCTATCGCAGCCGCCAGAGAAATCCCGGCAGGAATGCAAGAGCGTTTCGCATCCGGGATCGCTGCAAAGCCAAGGGCGGGAGCTACGCCGATGACCACAGAACTCACCATCCGCCGGCCGGACGACTGGCATCTGCACCTGCGCGACGGCGCCATGCTCGAAGGCGTGATCGGCGACACCAGCCGCCATTTCGCCCGCGCGATCATCATGCCGAACCTCGTGCCGCCGGTCGTCACCACCGCGGATGCGAGCGCCTATCGCGACCGCATCCTCGCCGCCCTTCCGAAGGGCGACCGGTTCGAACCGCTGATGACGCTCTACCTCACCGAGCACACCGACCCCGACGACGTCGAAGCCGGCTACAGGAGCGGCCTGATCCGCGCCGTCAAACTCTACCCCGCCGGCGCAACGACCAATTCGCATGGCGGCGTGCGCGACATGGACAAGGCCATGCCCGTCCTGGAGCGCATGGCGAAGATCGGTCTGACGCTCTGCGTGCACGGCGAGGTGACGACGCCCGAAGTCGACATCTTCGACCGCGAGGCCGTGTTCATCGAGACCGTGCTTGATCCGCTGCGCACGCGCCTGCCGGAACTGCGTGTCACCATGGAGCATGTGACGACGAAGAACGGCGTTGACTATATCAAGGCCGCGAAGGCAAACCTTGCCGGCTCGATCACCACGCACCACCTGATCATCAACCGCAACGCCATCCTCGTTGGCGGCATCAAGCCGCACTACTACTGCCTGCCCGTCGCAAAACGCGAGGAGCACCGGCTGGCGCTGCGCAAGGCCGCGACGTCGGGCGACAAGCGCTTCTTCCTCGGCACCGATTCGGCGCCGCATGTCGACCCGCTGAAGGAGTGCGCCTGCGGCTGTGCCGGCATCTACACCTCGATCAACACGATGAGCTGCCTTGCCCACGTCTTCGAGGAGGACGGCGCGCTCCCCATGCTCGAAGCCTTCGCCTCGCTGAACGGTCCCGCCTGGTATGGCCTGCCGGTCAACGAGGAGACGATCCGCCTCGTCAAGCGTGCGGAGCCGGTGGCTTTCCCGGCAAAGATCGAAACGGGCGCCGGGCCTGTAACGGTGTTCGACCCGATGTTCCCGCTGCACTGGGACGTCGCCTGAACGGTTCAAAAGGTCGAAGCGGTTCTGCTGGCCGGAACCGCGCCGGCCAAAAAGATCAGATGAAGGGGCGGGCCTGCTTGTTCAGTCCCTCCCAGCCGGCCAGCGCCAGAAGACCGTCGCCGTCAAGGATTTCGCAGCCCTTGTCCTGCCAGCGCATCAGCTTGCGGTCGGCGAGCTTGCGCAACGTCTTGTTGGTGTGAACGAGCGAGAGCCCGAGCGTATCGGCGACATGCTGCTGGGTGATCGGAATGACCCGCCGCCCGCCGTTGACGCCGGCAGAATGGGCGCGCTGGTGGATGAAGGAGAGCAGATAGGCCGTGCGCTCAAGCGCCGAGCGGCGGCCGATGCTGAGCAAATGCTCGTCGAGGATGCGCTCCTCATGCGCCGCGATCCAGGTGAGATCATAGGCGAGTGACGCGTGACGCTCGAACAGCCGCTCCAGCTTGGAGCGCTCGAAGACGCAGAGCGTCACCGGCGTGAGCGCCTCGACGGAATGATCCATCTCGCCCATCAGGCTTCCCTGCAGGCCGATGAGATCGCCGGGCAGGAGATAGTTCATGATCTGCCGGCGTCCGTCCGGCAAAAGCTTGTAGCGGAAGGCCCAGCCTGAAAGCACGGTGAAGAGATGGGCGCTGTGCATGCCCTCGACGAGGATCGTGGCGCCGCGCTCGCTGGAAAGCTCGCCGCTCTTGAATTGCGAGACGAAGTCCAGCTCCTTTGCCGAAAAGTCCCGGAAGGTCGAAAGACCGCGCAGGGGACATTGCTGACAGGGCGTGCGCCATCTGGATTGCTGATTGACCGCCGTACCACCCGCCATCACGCCTCCGCCGCGTTTGATCCTGCCCAAACCCATAGGCTGGCCCGGAAAACGTGGCACATGCGCCGTTGTTCCATCACACGGGTGCTATGTCTTTTTTAAATGACACTCCCGGGGGGCAAGCCCAAAGTCCGCCTCCCGAACCGCCCCCTCCGGCGGTTTCACATGGACGAGGAGTGCGGCGCCATGAACCATTCACTTCCGCACATCTTGATCGCCGAACGCGAATTCCTGATTGCGCTCGACGCGGAATATCTGATCAAGGCGGCATTGAACTGCCGGACCACCCTTCTGCGGCCGGAACAGCTCGACCAGTGGGATACGACGGCGCTGGCCGATGTCGACCTCTGCCTGCTCGACATACCGCTGGATGCCACGCTGATCACGGAGCGTATCGAACGGCTCGTTGCCAAGGGCGTTCCGCTGCTCTTCACGACCGTCGGTGACATCCATCGCGATGGCGTCGAGGGTTTTGAGGTCATTCCCGTCGTCATGAAGCCGCATGACGCCGAAACGCTGGTCGTCAATGTCAGGAAACGGCTGCGGCCGAGGCCGCAACCATCACAGGAGACGGATCAGAACTGACGGCCAAGTTTGGCATCGACCGAATGGGCGTTGGCCCCGCGGATCACGAAATAGAACATGATCAGCGTCCAGAGGATCGATTTTTCCGCGCCCATCAGGCCCTCGGCCTGCACGATGCCGTGGAAGTAGACGGTGACGGCGAGCACGATCATTGCCGCGAAGGCGGCAGGACGTGTGAACAGGCCGATCGCGATCAGGATTCCGCCGAAGAATTCGGTCGCGGCGAGCAGCGGCGACCAGAAGGCGCCGGGATAAAAGCCGAGGCTTTCCACCATGCCGCTGGCACCGAAGGGATTGAGGATCTTTCCATAGCCGTGCGTCACGAGAAGCACGCCGGCGGCAACGCGCAGGATCGTTTCCGCGCTTTCGCCGAGCGCGGCATAGATGCTGCCGAGCGAGGGAATGATAAGGCGGGAGCGGGTGGTGGCAAGCTCTGTCATAGGGTCTCCGGTTGATCTGTTGCGGTGCACCACGTCTCCTCCAGGAATCCGGCTGCGACAAGATGTCCGCCAACAAAACATGATAAATTGAGTTGACAATTCTGTGAGGGGACCGCGAGTGGGCGCGTGCCAAGAGGACGCCGCTGCTATATGCTTTTCGCATCGATCAGGAGGTGACCATGACCGGGGAAAAGCCGCGCGTTTCCATTCTCTACTGTACCCAGTGCAACTGGCTGCTGCGCGCCGGCTGGATGGCGCAGGAGCTGCTTTCGACCTTTTCCGATGGACTCGGCGAGGTGGCGCTCATTCCCGGCACCGGCGGCAATTTCGAGATCCGCGTCGGCGAGGCCCTGGTCTGGGAGCGCAAGCGCGATGGCGGCTTTCCCGGGCCGAAGGAGCTGAAACAGCGCGTGCGCGACATTATCGAGCCGGGCCGTGACCTTGGCCACACGGACCGTGCCACGAACAGCGGTCAGGGCTGAAACGGAAACGGCGGGCCGAAGCCCGCCGTCCGTGTGACGATCCCCGCCGTGCTCAGCGATAAGGCGAGTAGCACAGACGGTAGACACCGCCGCCGGCATGGTAACGGTTGGTATAGGGGTCGTAGGTGCGATAGCGATTGGCGCACCAGTTCACATGCGCCCGGCGCCCGCCATAGTAGCGCGGCCGCTCGTAGCGTGGTCGTTCATAGCGCGGCCGATAGTAACGGCGCTCGTAACCGCCGTAATAGGGCTCATAGTGGCGGCGATAGTAACGGCGGTCGCAGCCGTCGCCATAGCAGAATTCCACCTGTGCCTTGGTGACGTCGCTTTTCGTCTCCACCTTCATGTCCGGCACGGCAAGCGGAACGGCCTGCGCCGCCCCGATAGGCGCGATCGCGGAGGCAATCCCCATCGCGCAACCGAAAACAAGATTTCGAATCTTCGACATGTGATCCTCACTGTTCTGGCGGGATTTTTCCCTGACACGTCCCTGCTTTGCATTACGTTCACGCATTTTGTTTTATTCATGTCGCGTCCACCGCAGGATCGGACCGCAAGAAGACATGAGGTGACTGCATGAGCCTGAAATTCGGAACCAGCGGCCTGCGCGGCCTTTCCGTGGATCTCGAAGGGCCGGCCACAGCACTGTATGCTACCGCCTTCGCCCGCCACCTTCTGGCCGCCGGAATCGCCCGGCAGGGCGACGAGATTCTGGTCGGGCGCGATTTCCGCGCCTCCAGCCCCGCCATCTCGGCCATCGCCATCGCCGCCCTCCGCAAGGCCGGCTTCTCCCCGCGCGACTGCGGCACGCTACCGACGCCAGCGCTCGCCCTGCTCGGCCTTGCCCGCAAGGCGGCCTGCCTGATGGTGACGGGCTCCCACATTCCCGCCGACCGCAACGGCATCAAGTTCTACCGGCCGGACGGCGAGATCGACAAGGCAGACGAGGCCGCCATCACCGCGGCCGCCGAAACGATTCGCGCCGAGGGGCTCACCTTCGACGCCGCAAGGGAGACCGCCGACGATCTTCATGAGGCCGCGATGGCCCTCTATACCGCACGCAGCCGCACGCTGCTGCCCGAGCAGGCGCTTGCCGGCCTTCGCATCGGGGTCTACCAGCATTCGACGGTCGCACGCGATCTCTTCGTTTCGGTGCTTGCCCATTATGGCGCGGACGTCGTCGCGCTCGGCCGGTCGGAGAGCTTCATTCCCGTCGACACGGAGGCGGTTTCCGCCGAGACGATCGGCCTCCTGCAAGGCTGGGCGGGGGAGCACGGGCTCGCCGCCATCATTTCCGCAGATGGCGATGGGGACCGGCCGCTTGTCACCGACGAGACCGGAACGCCGCTGCGCGGCGACCTCGTCGGCCTCATCGCCTGTCGCTTCCTCGGCGCGACTGCCGTTGCGACACCGGTCACCTCCAATTCTGGAATCGAGGCCGCAGTTTCCGGCACGGTGCTGCGCACCCGGGTCGGCTCGCCCTTCGTGATCGCCGCCATGAACGAGGCGGTCCTGGCCGGGAAAGCCGCTGTCGCCGGCTTCGAGGCCAATGGCGGCACGCTGACGGCAACGCCCTTTGCCGTGAACGGCCACATGCTCAGTGCGCTGCCCACCCGCGACAGCCTGATGCCGGTTCTCGCCGTGCTCGCCCTCGCGGCAGGGCAAAGCCGGCCGCTCTCCGAAATCGCCGCCGGCTTTGCCCTGCCGGCCGCGGCCAGCGACCGGCTGGAAAACATGCCGGTGGAGGCCAGCGCCGCCCTGATGGCGGAACTGCGCGCGGGCGCCGGCCCGCTTGCTGCCTTCCTCGCGCCGATCGGCGTGCCGGCAGCGGTAAGCGACATCGACGGGCTGCGCGTCACTTTGGAGGACGGCAGCGTCATCCACTTCCGCCCCTCCGGCAACGCGCCGGAAATGCGCTGCTATGTCGAAGCGGAGAGCGAAGCCGCCGCCGCACGGCTGCTTGCAGCCGGGCTGGAACGGATCCGCGCCTGGGTCACGAACCACTGAGCATTTCGCCTGTCCGGACGTTCTCCACGAAACCGTCGAGGCCATTTGTGGAAAAGACAATTTTTGCCAAGCTGTTGCGAAAACTTCAAAAAGCCTGTTGACACCAGCGAGCGGTCCTTCTACATGCCTCTCCGTCGCCCAGATGGCGGAATTGGTAGACGCGCCAGCTTCAGGTGCTGGTACTCGAAAGGGTGTGGAGGTTCGAGTCCTCTTCTGGGCACCAAATTCCCATTCCGGATTTTCCGGAACATGCAAAAAAGCCCGGCTCTGCCGGGCTTTTTTGTTGCTCGCACCCGGCGCCGTTTCGCTTCCTTTCCGGCAAAACAGAATCTTCCGGTTGCGCCCTTGCGTCATGCGCGCGATAGGCACATAAGCCTGCAAAATAATCATCTGCCTTTTTAAGATCAGGATCATCGTGGCCCCGCCTCAACACGATGCCCAAAAACCGGGCAACCTGTCCAAATTTCGGCTGTTCGCACCGATTCTTGCCGGCGCCACCCTCAAGGAGCGCCTGATCGGTTGCGTTGGAGCCCTGGTCGGCATCTGCCTCACCGGCCTCGTCTGCGGCTTCGTGATGGGCCAGGACCCGCATCTGCCCCTGATCGTCGCGCCCATCGGCGCCTCCGCGGTTCTGCTCTTCGCCGTGCCTGCCAGCCCCCTCGCCCAACCCTGGTCGATCGTCGGCGGCAACACGATTTCCGCCTTTGTCGGCGTCACCGTAACCACACTGGTCAGGGATCCGGCCATCGCCATCGGCCTTGCCGTGGCATTGGCGATCCTCGCCATGTCGCTGACCCGCTCGCTGCACCCGCCGGGCGGAGCGGCCGCGCTGACCGCCGTTATCGGCGGGGCGGCGGTCAGCCGGTCGGGCTTCTGGTTTCCGCTCGTGCCGATCGCGATCAACTCTTTGATCCTCGTAGCCCTCGGCATGATCTTCCACCGGCTGGCCGGGCGGCAATATCCACACCGCCAGACGATTGCGCCCGTCAACACGCACAAGACCGCCGATCCGCCCGCCGCCTTCCGCGTCGGCTTCAACAGCGAGGATATCGATACGGCGATCGCCAACCTCAACGAGACGCTGGATGTCAGCCGTGCCGACATCGACACGCTGCTGCGTCAGGTCGAGCTGCAGGCCTTGTTGCGCCAGCGCGGCGAGTTGAGCGCCGCCGACATCATGTCGCGCGATGTGGTGACGGTGACCCGTGATGCCACGGCCGACGAGGCCCGCAGCCTCCTGCTCGACCACGACATCCGCACGCTGCCCGTGCTCGACGCCGACCGGCAGCTTCTCGGCACCGTGGGGCTGCGGGAACTGGCCGCCATGGCGCCGGACGCCCATCTGCCCATTTCCGAGGCGGCGACCGCCCGCCCGTCCGATCCGGCCATCGGCCTGCTGCCGCGGCTGACGGACGGCTCCATCCATGCCGTCGTCGTCGTGGACGACGAGCGCCATGTGGTGGGTATCATTTCCCAGACAGATCTTCTAGCCACACTCGCGAAAAGCCTCTCCCAGACCGGTCCCACGGGCCTGATGGGCGGCCACGGGCAGGGCATCTGACCATGCCCGGACGATGTCAATCGGGCCTGCCGGCACCAGACCGGCGGCCCTTCCAAGAAATGTGAGACCGAGACGAAAGGAGTGTCGCCATGGCGACCGTCGACGAAAAGCTTGAACCGATCCTTGCCCAGGTACTGCAGCGCAATCCTGCCGAACCGGAATTCCACCAGGCTGTGCGCGAGGTCCTGGAAAGCCTCGGGCTCGTCGTCTCCAAACATCCCGGCTACCTGACGGACGCGCTGATCGAGCGCATCTGCGAGCCGGAGCGCCAGATCATCTTCCGCGTACCGTGGGTCGACGACAAGGGTCAGGTACAGATCAACCGCGGCTTCCGCGTGCAGTTCAATTCGGCGCTGGGACCCTACAAGGGAGGCCTGCGCTTCCATCCCTCCGTCAATCTCGGCATCATCAAGTTCCTCGGCTTCGAGCAGATCTTCAAGAACGCGCTGACGGGCCTGCCCATCGGTGGCGGCAAGGGCGGCTCGGACTTCGACCCGAAGGGCCGCTCTGACGGCGAGATCATGCGCTTCTGCCAGTCCTTCATGACGGAACTCTACCGCCATCTCGGCGAGCACACCGACGTGCCGGCAGGCGATATCGGCGTCAGCGGCCGCGAGATCGGCTGGATGTTCGGCCAGTACAAGCGCCTGACCAACCGCTTCGAGGCCGGCGTCTTCACCGGCAAGGGCCTGAGCTACGGCGGCTCGCTGGTGCGCAAGGAGGCGACCGGTTACGGCGCGGTCTATTTCACCCGCGCCATGCTCTCCACCAAGGGTACCGATTTCGAAGGCAAGCGGGTCACCGTCTCGGGCTCGGGCAATGTGGCGATCTACGCCATGGAGCAGGCCATCAAGTACGGCGCCAAGGTCGTGGCCTGCTCGGACAGCAGCGGCTACATTCTCGACGAGGAAGGCATCGACCTCGCACTGGTCAAGGAAATCAAGGAAGTGCGCCGCGAACGCCTGTCGGAATATGCCCGCGCCAAGACGACCGGCGTGCATTTCATCCCGGCCGGCAAGGGTTCGATCTGGGACGTGCCCTGCGACGTGGCGTTGCCCTGCGCCACGCAGAACGAGCTGTCCGGCAAGGACGCCAAGACGCTGATCAAGAACGGCGTCATCGCCGTCGCCGAGGGCGCCAACATGCCCTCGACGCCGGAAGCCGTGCGGGCCTTCCAGGAATCGGGCGTGCTCTTCGGCCCCGGCAAGGCGGCCAATGCGGGTGGTGTTGCCACCTCGGCACTGGAAATGCAGCAGAATGCCAGCCGTGACAGCTGGAGCTTCGAGACGGCCCGCGAGCGCCTCGGCCAGATCATGCAGGGCATCCACGACCGCTGCGCCGAAACGGCGGAAGAATATGGCGCCAAGGGCAACTATGTGCTCGGCGCCAACATTGCCGGCTTCACGCGCGTCGCCGAAGCCATGCGCGCGCAGGGCGTGATCTGATCGCCTCTCGCTGAATCTCAGGCAGCCGACGGCCCCGGACCCTGTCCGGGGCCGTTTTCGTTGGCGGGCGTGAAGGCCCGGTCGGCAAGGCCGCCGGCGATGACCCGGAAGGGCGATCGGGCCGCCTCTGCCGGTGCCTCTGGCGCGAGGCCACCGGCTGCCGGCTGGAACAGCACCTTTTCCAGGACGATCCAGTCGCGCCGGCCTTCCGGCCGGTCGAAGGTCATCGCCTGGCCTTCGCGCAGGCCAAGCAGGGCAAGGCCATAGAAGGTCGTGATCGGCAGGAAGGCGCTGCCCGGCGCGTAGGTGCCCGGCAGACACAGCGTTCGGGTATCGGTGAGCCCGCTTTCGCAGCGGAACGTCACCCGTGCATCGATCATCGCGAGATCGGCGGGGATGCACCCGCCGGCAGGCAGGCACCCGCTTGCCAGCTTGCGGTTCAACAGCACCAGCCATTCCTCCGTCAGCGGCGGCCAGTCGCGCAGCATCTTTTCCAGCACATATCCATCTCTTGCCGTGAGCATAGCGGGATTCCGTCCCATAACCATTCTCCATCCTGCCTGCGCGAGCGCGCGGCTTGAAAACCCGTGGTGGAGAAGCCCCCTGGCCGCAGCCGCGGCACAGGGGGTCACGATCCTGCGACGAGGCAGCCTCCGATGCGCCCGGACTGGAGGAAGGACAGGAATTTCAAGGCAGAATATCCTCAGGAGGCCTCGGCCGCATCCGGCACCGCGACATGCACGGCGATGATGCTGAGGCGCCGCACCTTTCCGTCGCGTGCCGCCCATTCGATCGACTGGCCGGCCGAAAGGCCGAGCAAAGCAGCACCGACCGGCGTCAGCACGGAAATGCGATGGCGGGAAATATCGGCGTCCTTCGGAAAGACCAGCTCGGCGGTCTGCGGCGGTTCATCGTCGATACGGAACTCGGCAACCGAGCCCATGCGAATGATGCCGGGCGCCATGCGGGCGTCATCGACGACTTTAGCGCGGTCGAGCTCGGCGGCAAGCTGTTCGGCCGCATGCGGGTCGCGCTCGGCCAGCATGTCGGCAAGGTTCGACAGGCGCGCATGTTCGGAGCGGGCAATGGTGATGGCAGGCGGGCGGATGGCCTTGGTCTTGGCGGTCATGGAAACCTCGCGGCACGGGTCTTCGCGGCCCGGCGGGCACGCGGAAAATCGAAGATCTAGGGGGAATGTCGCGCTTTCCGGTGCGGTTTTCGTGCAGAAACGAAACCGCTATTGCCCCACGGCCGGGGCGCGACGCGACCAAGCCGAGGGGCTAGTGTCCTGCGAGAGGAAACAACCGTTTCAAGAACCGGGCGATGGATTGCGTCGTGGTCATGCCACCATGATGGCTTGAGGGCGCGGAGAAAGTCAAGCCGGGCCACGACGGCGCGGCCGAACGCCGCCCCTGCGACGGTCTGCCGGTTTGACAGAAGTCAGGTTCGGGCGGAGAACGCACCATCCCCACAAGCCGGAGCCACGTCATGATCGAGGACCTTTTCGCCAGGAACAAAGTCTGGTCCGCCGAGCGCAAGGCTGAGAAGGCCGACTATTTCGACCGCCTCGCCAACCTTCAGCAGCCGGACTATCTGTGGATCGGCTGTTCCGACAGCCGCGTGCCGGCCAATGTGATCGCCGGGCTGGAACCGGGCGAGGTCTTCGTGCACCGCAACGTCGCCAACCTCATCCATCCGGCCGACCTCAACATGCTCTCCGTGGTCGAATATGCCGTGCACCAGCTTGGGGTGAAGCACATCATCATCTGCGGGCACTATGGCTGTGGCGGCATCCGCGCTGCCGTCAGCGGCGAGCGTTTCGGCCTGATCGACCATTGGCTTCAACCGATCCGCGATGTGGCGGACCGGCGTTTCGAATGCCGGGAATGTGCGCCCTGGAGCGATGCCGACCTCGACCGGCTCTGCGAGGCCTCGGTCGCTGCGCAGGTGGAGCGGCTGGCCCGCACGCCCACCCTCCAGACGGCCTGGCAGGCCGGCCGTGCGGTTTCCATCCACGGCTGGGTCTACGGCTTGAAGGACGGGCTGCTTTCTGATCTCAAATGTACGATTGGCAGTGGCCAGGGAGGCAAAACCCATGCCGGTGGAGACCAAACGCATCTATGACGACCCCGAACCCACGGACGGGACACGCATCCTCGTCGACCGGCTCTGGCCGCGCGGCCTTTCCAAGGAAAAGGCCGGTTTCGACCTCTGGATGAAGGATGCGGCGCCCTCCACGGCGCTGCGCAAATGGTTCGATCACAAGCCGGAGCGCTGGCCGGAATTCCAGGCGCGCTACCGGGAGGAACTGCAGGGCAACCCGGCGCTGGAGGATCTGCGCGAGCGCGTTGCGGCTGGCACGGTCACGCTGCTTTACGGCTCGCGCAACCGTGAATTCAACCATGCGGCCGTGCTTGCCGACATTTTGCAGAACGGGATCTAAGGTTCCGCACCGCCCGGCAATGACTGCAAAATTGTTGCTGGCTGACTGCAAGAGAATTCATTTGTCAGAGACCGGTGGGCCGGCCATTTTCTTCTCGTAACACGAGGAGCAGGCATCGATGCCCGAGCGAACGGCGATCGAAGTTCAACCGGAAACCATTGCCGCGGCGCATGGGGTGGCAAGCGATACCGCCTTCGGCGCGGTGGCACCGCCGCTCTACCTTTCCACTACCTACGAGTTTGCGGATTTCGACACCCCGCGCGCCTATGACTACGGCCGCGTCGGCAATCCGACGCGCGATCTGCTGGCGGATGCGATCAGCAAGCTGGAGGGCGGAGCCGGCGCGGTGATGGCGCCGAGCGGCATGGCCGCCGTCGATCTTCTCGTCGGGCGACTTCCCTCCGGCAGCCTGGTCCTTGCGCCGCACGACTGCTACGGCGGCACGATGCGCCTGCTCAAGGCGCGCGCCACGCTCGGCCACCTCTCGCTGCGGCTGGTCGACCAGTCGGATCTCAACGCCTTCAAGGTGTCGCTCTGGGACCATCCGGCGCTGGTGCTGATCGAGAGCCCGAGCAACCCGCTGATGCGGGTGGTGGATATCGCCGCCCTCTCCGCGCTGGCGAAGGCCGCCGGTGCGCGCGTCGCCGTCGACAACACCTTCCTCTCGCCCGCCCTGCAAAAACCGCTGTCGCTCGGCGCCGACTATGTGCTGCATTCGACGACGAAGTTCCTCAACGGTCATTCGGACGTCATTGCCGGGACGGTGATCGCCGCCGATGCGGAGGATGCCCGCGCCCTGAAGCACTGGGCCAACGTAACCGGCGCGACGGCCGCGCCCTTCGATTCCTGGCTGACGCTGCGCGGGCTCCGGACCCTCTTTGCCCGCATGGCCGGGCAGGAGCGCAACGCCATGGCGATCGCCGAGCGGCTTTGCGCGCATCCTGCCGTTTCTCGGGTGCACTATCCGGGCCTTGCCGACCATCCCGACCATGCACTCGCCGCCCGCCAGCAGCAGGGGTTCGGCGCGATGATGAGCTTTGAGCTTGCCGGCGGCGCCCCGGCGGTACGGGCCTTCGTGAAGAGGGTGCGCTGCTTCACCTTTGCCGAATCGCTCGGCGGCGTCGAAAGCCTCGTCGCCCACCCCGCCACCATGACCCATGTCGATATGGGCGTGGAGGCGCGCGGCAAGGCGGGCATCGGCGACGGGCTGCTCAGGCTTTCCGTCGGGCTCGAACATGTCGATGACCTGCTCACAGGACTCGAGGCCGGCCTTTCAGGTTGCTGACGCGTTTTCATTCGCAATCGCCCGCGCACACTCTACACTGTCGAAAGGGAGGGCACGATGGAGGCCGATGACGACATTCCCGCGACTTTCGCCTCGCCGGCCTGCTTCATGCACGAAGTCGACCCGACCTATGTGGGCCTGCCCGGCCCGCTCGACCGGCAGGCCTGGATGGACGTCAATCGCTGGCGCCGAAACGAACGCGAACGCCTGATCGCCGAGCGCCTCGCCGTGCCGGCCGAGCGGCGCGCGCAACAGGGCGAAGCCATCGCTGAAGGCATTCTCGCCGAGATCGGCGATGTCGGGGGACGCATCGTCAGCGCCTACTGGCCCTTCCGCGGCGAGCCGGACCTGCGGCCGCTGCTTGCCGAGGTCGCAAGACGCGGCGGGCGCACGGCGCTGCCCGTCGTCGTCGAGAAGGCGAGGCCGCTGGAATTCCATCTCTGGCAGGCGGGCGATCCGCTTTCCCGTGGCGTCTGGAACATCCCGATACCGGCCGAGCAGAACCGCGTCCTGCCCGATATCGTGCTTTCGCCCGTCGTCGGCTACGATGCCGCCTGCTACCGGCTCGGCTATGGTGGCGGCTTCTTCGACCGGACACTGGCGGCCATGCCGGCACGGCCGCGCGTCATCGGTCTCGGCTACAGCGCGGCACGACTTCCAACGATCTATCCGCAGCTGCACGACATTCCGATGGACCTGATCGTGACGGAAACCGGCATCGTGCGCCCCGCGCCTCAGGCGGGCGTTTCCACCGTGCGTGCATTGACATAAAGCGCCCGGCCGGCAAACCAGCCGTTGACCGCCGCGCCGAGGCCGAGCAGCACGAAGAGCACGGCACTCCAGGCAAAGCTGCCGGTCCAGCTGCGGATGAGGCCGACGACCAGTGGGCCGATGGCGGCAAGCAGATAGCCGACGCATTGCGCCATGCCGGACAGATGCGCCGCCACATGCGGATCGCGCGTGCGCAACACGATGACGGTGAGCGCCACCGCGATCAGCCCGCCCTGCCCGATGCCCTGCAGCACCGCCCAGACCCAGACCGTGGACAGCGGCGCGAAAAGCAGGCCGAGAAGGGCGACGACGGCGAAGCCGCAAAGCACGACGTTGATCAGCCGCTGATCCTTGCCGCGCACGGCGATATGTGGCGCGACGAGGCAGGACGCGGCCTGCACCATGACGGAGACGGACACGATGGCCCCGGCGGTGACGCCATCGAGCCCGCGCTCGCGCAGGATCGGCACCAGCCAGCCGAACACACAATAGGCGAGCGCCGATTGCAGCCCCATGAAGAGGGTGACCTGCCAGGCGAGCCTGTCGCGCCACAGCCCCTCGACCCGGATGCCCGAGCGTTTGACTTGCGAGCGCGTCGCCAGCACCTGCGGCAGCCACAGGAAGCCGACGATGAGCGCCGGCAGCGCCCAGACCGCAAGTGCCCCGTCGAGCGAACCGCCCAGCGCGTGCTCGATCGGCAAGGTCAGGCCGGCAGCGCTCGCCGCGCCGGCGCAGAGCGCCATCGTGTACCAGCCGGTCATCAGCGCCGCCTTGTCGGGAAAATCGCGCTTGACGAGGCCCGGCAGCAGCACGTTGCCGACTGCGATGCAGGCACCGGCAAGCGCCGTGCCGAGGAAGAGCAGCGGAATCGAGGAGAGGCCGCGCAGCGCCGTGCCGAGCGCCAGCAGGAAGACGACGAGGAGCAGCGTGCGCTCCGTGCCGATGCGCTGGGCAAGGCGCGGCGCCAGCGGCGAGAACAGGCCGAGGCAGACGACCGGCAGCGTCGTCAGGAGGCTGGCACCCGTGGCCGAAAGGCCGAGCGTGTCACGGATTTCCGGCAACAGCGCCGAAGCGCTGGAAAAGACCGGCCGCAGGTTGAAGGCGATGAGCACGAGGCTGGCGCCGAGCAGGAAGCGCGTGACGGCGGCCTTCGGACGCTGCGGCTCGGGCGTCGGCACGCTGTCGGCTTCGGCATCGATCAGGTCGATCGAGCCGGGATCGTTCTTGGCAAGATAGGTCATGACATCAGCAACCGGTCGAGGGCAGAAAGGACGGGTGCCATGAAGCGGCGGACGGCGGCATCGGCAGCGTCCGGACTGCCGCTCTCGATGGCATCGACGATGGCGACATGCGCGGCCATGTCGGGTTCCGGCAACTCCTGGCCGAGGGTCGCATCGATGGTTTCAGCAATCAGCGCCGAGAAGAAATCGTACATGCCGATCAGCACCACGTTCTGCGAGGCGGCGACCACAGCCTGATGGAAGGCGAAATCGCGCGCAATGAAACCGGCCTTGTCACCACTGCCGTAGTCGCCGCGGGCGGCCAGCAGGGTCCGAAGTCCCGCAATGACGGCCGGCGTGTGGCGCAGCGCCGCAAGCCGCGCGGCCTCCGCATCCAGCGCCAGCCGCGCCTCGAACTGGTCGCGTAGCCCCGCGCGCCGGGCCATACCGAGCGGGCGCACGCTATCGGCCGTCGAGAGCACATAAGTTCCCGAGCCCTGCCGGGTTTCGAGATACCCCTGCGAGACGAGCACGCGCACGGCCTCGCGCACCGTGCCGCGGCTGACGGAGAGCATGGCCGAGAGTGCCGCTTCGTTCGGCAGCTTCTCGCCCACCGTCCAGCGATGCTCCAGGATTTCGGTACGGATCGCCTCGACGGCGGTGTCGGCGAGATTGGTCTTGCTGAGGGCACGCATGGATTCAATCACAAAGTCATCAGATGACTTTGTGATTATCTCTCTTTCCTCGGGCCGTCAAAGGGAATCGGCCAGCCCATCTATGAGCCGGCCGATGATGCGTGGCAGATAAAATCCTTAGCCGGCTATAATGGGCGTTGTACGGGCCGCCAGCCAGTCGGCGACCTCCGGCTCCAGCAAGCCATCCATCGCCGCGGCGACCTCGGCGTGGTAGACATCGAGCCAATGGCGCTCGGCCTCCGTCAGGCTGCCGAGATCGGCAAGGCGCAGATCGATCGGCACCAGCGTCAGCGTCCGGAAACGCAGGAAACCGTCCGTATCGGCGACGACTTCCACCTGGTTTTCGATGCGGATGCCGTATTCGCCGGCCTTGTAGTATCCGGGTTCGATCGTCGTCACCATGCCGGGGGCGAGCACGATCTCGTTGATGCGGCGGTCGAAGCGCTGCGGCTGCTCGTGAACCGAAAGGAAATGGCCGACACCGTGGCCGGTCCCATGGTCGTAGTCGAGACCGAGATCCCAGAGCGGGCGCCGGGCAAAAGCATCGACCTGATGACCGCAGGTGCCGACGGGGAATTTCAATGACATCATCGAGATGAAACCCTTCAGCACGGCGGTGTAGCTGCGCCGGACATCCTCGCCGACTGGCGCGAATGCGGTGGTGCGCGTGGCGTCTGTCGTGCCGGAAAGATACTGGCCGCCGGAATCGAGCAGATAGACACCCTTGGCGGAGATCGGCGCGTTGCTCGCGGCGCTCGCCGCATAGTGGCACATGGCGGCATGGCCGGCGGCCGCCGAGATGGAGCGGAAGCTCGGCTCGACGAAGATCTCGGACATCTGCCGGAAGGCGAGGATGCGCTCTTCCGCCTCCAGCTCGGTTATCGGCCGGCCGCCCGCTTCACGTTCGGCTGCGTGCCGTTCCAGCCAGGCGAAGAAGCGGATCCAGGCCGCGCCGTCGAGGCGGTGGCAGTCGCGGAAGCCGGCAAGCTCGACCGGGTTCTTGACCATCTTGGCAAGCGTGACGGGGCTGCGGGCAAGCCGCACCGTGCCGCCTGCCGACCGCACCGCATGGGCGACGGCCGATGGCGCGAAGGCCGGATCGAGCAGCAGGGTGCGGCCGGGCGCAGCGGCGCGAGCGCGCTCGAGCAACGTTTCCGGCGCAGCCATGGTCACGCCATCGAGCTCGAAATCGGCAAGATCGTTCGGCAGCTTGCGGTGATCGACCAGCCATTCGGCCGTGCCCGCCCGATCGAAGATCAGGAAGGACTGCGGCATGGGATTGAAGGCGACATCGCTGCCGCGCACGTTGAGGAACCAGGCAATGTTGTCCGGCTGGGTTTCGACGAGGAAGTCCGCGCCCTCCTTCGCCAGCATGGCGGCGATGCGCCCCTTCTTCTCAGCCACCGCCTCACCGGCATGGGAAAGCGGAAAGGCCATGATCTTGCCGAGCGGGCGTTCCGGCTGGTCGGCCCAGATCGCATCGACGAGATCGCCCGAGACCGGCACCCAGTGGCCGCCCGCGGCCTCGACGGAGATACGGCAATCCGCATCCCAGGTGGAGGGCAACAGCATGGCGTTGAAACCGACGCGCTCGCCGGAGCGCAGGTTCTTCGCCAGCCAGTCCTTCAACGGCGCATCGTAAAAATGCTCGATGGAGAACAGGCCCTGGTCGATCTCCTCGCGCACCTGCACCTGATAGCGGCCATCGACGAAGATCGCCGCGCGGTCGCGCATGACGATGGCAACGCCCGCCGAGCCGGAAAAGCCGGTGACATGGGCAAGGCGATTGTCATGGGCGGCGCAATATTCGCCCTGGTGCTCGTCGAAGCGCGGAACGACATAGCCGTCGAGCCCTTCCTCCGCGAGTCTTGCGCGAAGGGCGGCGACGGGGCCGGCGGTCTGCGGCCGGGTTTTCGGGGTCATGGCAGTGTCCTTGGATTGCAACGGAGAGGGATTTCAGGTGCCCGGCAGCGCGTCCGCGAAGTGGCAGGCCGCAAGGCCCGCACCGGCCGGCCGGAGCGCCGGCTTCTCACGCCGGCAGATCTCGCCGGCATGCGGGCAGCGCAGATGGAAGGGGCAGCCCGGCGGCACATTGAGCGGCGATGGCAATTCGCCGGCGATGGCAGGCTTGCGCCGGCGTTTTCCGGGATCGAGCGAGGGGGCGGCGGCAAGCAGCGCGCGGGAATAGGGATGCACGGGATTGGCGAAGAGCGGACCGGACGGGCCGATCTCGACGATGGCGCCGAGATAGATGACGGCGACGCGGTGCGAGACGTGGCGGACGAGCCGGAGGTCGTGCGCGACGAAGAGCACCGTCAGGCCGAGCGTATCCTGCAGCTCCATCAGAAGGTTGACGACCTGCGCCTGGACGGAGACGTCGAGCGCGGAGACCAGCTCGTCGGCGACGAGGCAGGCGGGCTCCAGCGAAAGCGCGCGGGCAATGCCGATGCGCTGGCGCTGGCCGCCGGAAAACTCGTGCGGGTACTTGTCCGTCGCCCCCTCGGGCAGGCGCACGAGATCCAGCAGCTCCTCGACACGCCGGCCGACCGCCGCGCCGCTGCGCATGCCGTGTACGGTGATCGCCTCCTCCAGCGTGTCGCGCACCGTCATGCGGGGATTGAGCGAGGTATAGGGGTCCTGGAACATCATCTGGACACGGCGGTTGTAGGCGCGCCGCTTTGCGCCCCGGAGGCCGACGACGCTTTCGCCCTCGAAGAGGATGTCGCCCGAGGTCGGCCGGTTGAGGCCGGCGATGCAGCGGGCGAGCGTGGACTTGCCGCACCCCGATTCGCCGACGATGCCGAGCGTCTCGCCGGGCATGACATCGAGTTCGACGCCGTTCAGCGCCGAGACGACCTTTCGCGGCCGGCGCGCGACGGTATCGGCGAGCGAGCGGGGTTTTGCGAATGTCATCGACAGATCGCGGATGGAGAGAAGTGGGGCAAGGCTCATTGGGCTGCCTCCCGTGCCGAGAAAAAGGCCGCGGCTTCGGGGAGCCGGTGGCAGGCGACGAGCCTCCCACCCGAAAGCACGGCAAGCGGGGGCCGGACATTCCGGCAATCAGGCCCGGCGACCGGGCAACGCGCCGTGAAGGCACAGCCCGCCGGCATGGCGGAGAGCGCAGGCGGCGCGCCGGGAATGGAATAGAGCGGCGTGCGCGGCGGCACGTCGCGCGGGATGGAGCGCAGGAGGCCGAGCGTATAGGGGTGTCGGGCATGCCCGATCACCGCCGCCGTCTCGCCGGTCTCGCAAAGCCGTCCGCCATACATGACCGCGACGCGGTCGCAGGTCTCCGCCACCACCGCCATGTCATGGGTAACGAGGATCATCGCCATGCCGAGTTCCTCGGCGAGCGATTGGATGAGGCGAAGGATCTGGTCCTGGATCGTCACGTCGAGCGCCGTCGTCGGCTCGTCGGCAAGAAGCAGGCGCGGATTGGAGGCGAGCGCAATGGCGATCATCACCCGCTGGCGCATGCCGCCGGAAAATTCGTGCGGATAGTCGCCGAGCCGGCTGCGCGAGGCAGGAATACCGACCATGTCGAGCAATTCGACGGCGCGGGCCTTGCGGGCGCGGGCGTCGAGATCCGTATGGGCGACGAGGTTTTCCTCGATCTGCAGGCCGACCGTCAAAAGCGGGTTGAGCGAGGACATCGGCTCCTGGAAGATCATGGCGATCTCTCGTCCGCGCACGGCCCGCAGGCGCGTCTCGTCCAGTGCGGCAAGATCGCGGCCCTTCCAGAGGATTTCCCCGAAGACCCGGCCGCGGGGCTGCACGATGCCGAGGATCGAGCGCAGCGTGATGCTCTTGCCCGAGCCGGATTCGCCGACGAGGCCGAGGATCTCGCCTTCGCGGACCTCGAAGGAAACTCCATCGACGGCGACGAGGGGATGCGCGACGGGACCGAATTCGGTGCGCAGGTTCCGCACCGCAAGAACGACCGGTTTTTCCATGTCAGCGTCCCTTCGGGCGAAGCAGGTCCGCCAGTGCATCGCCGAGCAGGCTGAAACCGAGGCCGGTGACGACGATGGCGATGCCGGGCATGAGGCTCATCCACCAGGCGGTCATCAGGAAGTTGCGGCCCTCCGCGATCAGCACGCCCCATTCGGCGGCGGGTGGCTGGGCGCCGAGGCCGAGATAGCCGAGCGAAGAGCCGAGCAGGATGGCGAGCGCCATGTCGGTCATCCAGTAGACGATGACGGGGGAGATGGCGTTGGGCAAAAGATGGCGGAAGATGATGCGGGTATCGGAATAGCCGAGAACGCGGCCGGCGGCGGCATAGTCGTTCGCCTTCTGCGCCATGATTTCCGCCCGCGTCAGCCGGGCATAATAGACCCAGTTCACGGCGGTGATTGCCACATACATGTTGACGAGGCCGGGGCCGAGCACGGCGACGATGGCGATGACCAGAACGAGAAAGGGAAAGGTGATGATGGCATCGACACAGCGGCCGAAGATCATGTCCGCGACACCGCCGTAATAGCCGACGAAGGCGCCGACGGTGACCCCGATGAGAAGTGCGAAAATGGTGGCGAAGAAAGCCATCTGCATGTCGACCGAATAGGCCCAGATGACGCGCGAGAGCATGTCGCGGCCGAAATTATCGGTGCCGAAGGGATGGGCAAGGCTCGGCCCCTGCTGGATCGCGTTGAGATCGAAGGCCAGCGGGTCGTAGGGCGCAAGCACCCCGGGGAAGAGGGCGAGCGCCAGCGACAGGACGAGGATGGCAAAGCCGGTAACGAAGGCGGGCTTGGCGAAGGCGCGGGCAAGGAAGGCCTTGAGCCGCGAGGGTCTTGCCGCAGAATGGGTGACGGTGCTCATGACTGGCGAAGCCTCGGATCGAGCCAGGACTGCATGACATCCGTCAGGAGGAAGACGACGGAGACGAGCACGGCGAAGGTGAGCGTCAGCCCCTGGATCAGCGGATAATCGCGCGCAAAGATCGCCTCCAGCATCAGCCGGCCGACGCCCGGTACGGCAAAGACCGTCTCGGTCACCAGCGTGCCGCTCATCAGGTTGCCGATGGAAAGGCCGAGCAGGGTCACGGTGGAAACCATGGCGTTGCGCAGCACATGGCGCGTCATGATGATGCGCGGGGAAAGACCCTTTGCGCGGGCGAACTGGACGTAGTCGGCATCCAGCACCTCGATCAGCGAGGCGCGCAGGTTTCGAAGGATGACCGCCGACGTGTAGAGCGCGACGGAAAGCGCCGGCAGGATGAGGTGGTAGAGATTGTCGAGGAAGCTCGTGCCGTAGCCGCCGACCGGAAAGAGGCGGAGCTTTGCGGCGAGCACCGTCAGCAGGAGGAGGCCGATATAGAAGACCGGCATCGACAGGCCCACCTGGAAGATGCTGCGGATCGCGATATCGGTCGCACCGTTGGCACGGGCGGCGGCAAGGAAGGCGAGCGGCCCGGCAAGACAGATGGCGAGCACGATGGAATAGAGCGCCAGGAAGATCGTCGTCGGCAGGCGGGCGAGGATGACCTCGGTGACCGGCGCCTTCAGCATGATCGAACGGCCGAGATCGCCCGTCAGCGTGTTCTTGACGAACACGCCGAACTGCACCGGCAACGGCTGGTCGAGACCGAGATTGCGGCGGATCTGCTCGATCTGCGCGTCGGTCGCCTTGGCCTCGGCCATGGCGATGGCCGGATCGCCCGGCAGGAGGCGCACGAGAAGGAAGATGAAGATCATCACCAGGAGGAAGGTGGGGATGATCTGCACCAACCGCGCCAGAAGATAGGAAAGCGAAGGCATGGATGGAACCTCAATGCCACCTGCCGCAGGCAACAGGGCATACGGCAGGCAACGTTCGAGCTGGTGTCGTCGGGTCTGGCACTACTTGGCGCGCCAGGCCTCGGAGAAGTCGTTCGCACCGAGCGGGGTCTGCACATACCCCTCGATGGAGCGCGAGACGGCAACGGCGAAGGGCGTCTCGAAGAGGAAGAGCAGTGGCGCCTCCTGCGCATAAATCTCCTGCATGCGCTTGTATTCGCCCTTGCGCTTTTCCGGATCGATCTCGGAGTTCGATGCCTCGAAGAGCGTGTTGAATTCCGCATTGTTCCAGCCGGTGCCGACGGCCTGGCGCTGCTTGTAGTAGCCGAGCCAGCCGGTGACCTGCGCCGGGTCGTTCACGTCGTTGGCCCAGCCGTAGGTGTGGATGTCGAAGGCGCCGGAGCGGTTCTTCTCGCCGCGCGTCGGGTTGTCGACCTGCTCGACGGTGAGATTGACGCCGAGCGGCGCCCACATCTGCTGGAGCGCGGTGAAGAGCGTGGCGTCGTCGGCGCTGCCGGCAAGCGTCGTCAGCTTCACCTCGAAGCCGCCGGAAAGGCCGGCTTCGCCGAGCAGGGCCTTGGCCTTCTCCGGATCATAGGGGTAGAGCGGCGCGGGGCCGTGGTGCAGCTGGGTCGCGGCCGACATCAGCGAGGTCATCGGCTTGCCGGTGTCGAAGGTGACGAGCTTGATCAGCACGTCCTTGTTCGTCGCATAGTTCAGCGCCTGGCGCACCTTCACGTCGGCCAGCGGGTTCTTCGCCCCGTCGGCGCGCGTCTCGCGCGTGTTGATCGGCGCATAGACGATGCGCGTCGAGGGGAACAGCTCCATCTTGAGGTTCGGATCGGCGCCGAGCTCCCCGACGCGGGCGAAGGGGATGAACTCGGCCGCATCGACCTCGCCGGCCTGCAGCTTCAGGATACGCGTCGCGTCGTCGGGAATGACGGCGAAGGTGACCTCGTCGAGATAGGGCAGCGGCTTGCCGTCCTCGCCGGGGCGCCAATAGTTCGGGTTGCGGGCAAAGCTCATGCTGGCGCCCTGCACGCGGCTCTTCAGCATGAAGGGGCCTGACGTGACGGGGCCGCCCGCGAAGAAGGCCTGCGCCTTCTCCTGGTCCGTCGCGCCCGCCGCCTTCTCGAAGGCCGCTTTCGGCATGATGCCGGTGTTGAAGGTCGCAAGGATCGAGAGAATGGTCGGATCGGGCTGCTTCAGCGCGAGCGTGACGGTGTCGCCTTCGGCCGTCACGTTTTCAACCGAACCGAGCAAGCCGGCCCAAGGGCCGAGATCGGGATTGCGCGCCCGGTCGAGCGAGAAGATGACATCCTCTCCGGTGATCGGCGAGCCATCGGAGAACTTGAGGCCGGACCGCAGGGTCAGCGTGATCGCCTTTCCATCGGCGGAAACCGCATGGCTTTCGGCAAGACCGGGCGCGATGGAGCCGTCAGGACCGTTGCGCAGCAGCGTTTCGTAGAAGGCGTTGATCATCCACAGATCGGGATTCCGGTCGGCATAGACGGGGTCGATGATCGCCGAATCGTCATAACGGGCAAAGGCCATCGACCCGCCGCGCTCGATGGCGAGCGCCGAAGTCGCGGCGGCAAGGCCAAGGGCCGCGCCCAGGAAAAGTGGCAGCAAAGGCTTCATGTCATTCCTCCTCGATGGTCCGGCAAGGCCGGCACCTGCCTTTTTGGATATTGGATCCAATTTTTCCGGACAGGGCTTGCCCTTTCCGGCATGAAAACGCAGACGTTCGTGTTGATCCCCCTTAAAAACCGGCGGCAGGCACGATAGGCTCGCGAGCTTGCGCAACCGACTTTAGTCAAACTAAAGTCCATCACGCGATGCAAGTCAAGCGGAAAGCCACGATGACCCTCGACGACGACAAGATGCCCGCCAGCGACGCCGGAGGAACCGGCAGCGACATGCCCGCGCCCGCCGCCCTCGGCCGGATGCTGCGCCAGCGCCGCAAGGCGATCGGCAAGACGATGAAGCAGGTGGCGCTTGAGGCTGGCCTCACGGAGGGCTTCATCAGCCAGATCGAACGCGGGCTTTCCACGCCCTCGCTGATCTCGCTCTACAACGTTGCCAACGCGCTCGGCACCAGCGTCGATACCTTCCTGTCGCAGCCGCCGCGGCATGAGCACTCGATGGTCTCCCATGCCGGCGAGCGGCCCGGCTACAATGTGGCGACGAAGGACCGGGTCTATGAACTGCTCGAACGCGGCTTTCCCGGCGCCATGCTGAACGGCTGCATCACCCAGATTCCGGAAGGCTATGTCTCCGAGCTGACGAACCATGAGGGCGAGGACTTCATCTACCTGATCGAGGGTGAAATCCTCTACGAGGTGGACGGCAAGGACTATCACCTGAAGGCCGGCGACACGCTGCACTTCCCCTCGAAACTGCCGCACCGGGCCCGCAACATCGGCAAGGGCCCGGCGCGTGAGCTCTGGGTCGGCACGACCCGGATCATCACCGAAGACTGACCGCGTTACTGCTTGCGCGGCCAGGTGTCGGCAAGGCGGTAACCCGCTGGCCACGGGTCATCCGGATCGAGCATGACCTGGCTGGTGCCGGTGACCCAGGCGCGGCCGGAGATTTCCGGCACGATGGCCGGACGGCCACCGACCGTGGTTTCGCCGACGATACGGCAATCGAAGCGCGAATCGAGGATCGAATAGCCGGAAAAGCTCTGGCCGACCTTGATCTGGCCGCGGGCATGCAGCACGGCCATGCGGGCCGAGCAGCCGGTGCCGGTCGGCGAGCGGTCGAGCTTGGCCGGTTGGATGACGACCGTGTTGCGGCCATGCAGCGCCCCATCGCGCTCGTCCACCGGCAGCGTCAGCTGGCAGAAGGAGATGTGGCTCCATTCCGGGTTTTCGGGATGGGTGAAGCCGAGCTGCTCGTTGGCCGCCTTGGTGATGCGGATACCGGTCTCAGCCAGCTCGCGCGCCTCGTCCGGTGTCACGGCGAAACCGAGCGCGCGCGCATCGGTGAGGACGAAGCTGTCGCCGCCATAGGCAGTATCGACGGTGAGCGTGCCGAGGCCCTCCACTTCCAGCTTCGCATCCAGCTTGTCGGCGAAGGAGGGGACGTTGGTGACGGTGATGCGCTCGGCCTTGCCGTTGCGGCACGCGGCGACGACATTCACCAGCCCGCCCGGCGCTTCCAGCACCATGTGGGTTTCAGGTTCAACCATCGGCACGATGCCGCTGTCGAGCAGCACGGTGGAGACGCAGATCGAATTGGAGCCGGACATCGGCGGTGTGTCCTCCGGCTCCATGATGATGAAGCCCATCGTGGCGCGCGGATCCTTCGGTGGCACGAGCAGGTTGATGTGGCGGAACACGCCGCCGCGCGGCTCGTTCAGCACGAAATTGCGCAGGGCCTTGTCCTCGGCGATGAACTTGCGCTGCTCCCACAGCGTCTTGCCAGGCGGCGGGGCGACGCCCCCGACGATGACGTCGCCCACCTCGCCCTCGGCGTGGCAGGAAACGATGTGGATGACCTTGCTGCTGCGCATGGCTCTTTCTCCGATTTCAGGCTGTTTCGGCGCGGTCGGCCTTGCCTTGCCGACGCGGTTCCGCTTTCATAGAAAAATTGGATCCAATATACAATCGTGTTTTTCATGGGGCTGCTCCAGCAGGGCTCTGTTGCCCCGCCTCTGGTTTCGACCTATGACCGATCGCTTCATTCCACCGGGGTTCGACGTGATGAAATTTGCTGCCGTCGATGTCAGGCAGGCCGCTTCGGCGGCGGACATCGTCTACGAGGCCCTGCGCAAGGCGATCATCGAGGGCGACCTTGCCGAGGGCGAGAACCTTCGGCAGGACCAGATCGCGCAGATGTTCAACATCAGCCGCATCCCGGTGCGCGAGGCCCTGTCACGGCTGGAGCAGCACGGCCTCATCACGACCCAGCGCTACAAGGGCGCCGTCGTGGCCGGCCTTTCGGTCGAGGAGATCGAGGAGATCTTCGAGTTCCGCGCACTGATCGAGGCGGAGGTCATCCGCCTCGCCGTGCCCAACCTCGACCGGGAGACGCTGGAAAAGGCACGGCGTTACTGCAACGAATTCGATCGGGAGACCGATCCGCACCGCTGGGGCGAGGTCAACCGCAACTTCCACTACAGTCTCTATGAGGCTTCGCGCCGGCCGTATTATCTGCAGAACGTGCGCTCCTCGCTCGACCGCATCGACCGGTATCTGCGTGCCCAGCTGACCTTCACCAACGGGGTGCCGCGTGCCGGGCGCGAGCACGAGGCGATCCTTGCCGCCTGCGAACAGGGTGATGCGGATCTCGCCTCGCGGCTAACCCGCGCCCACATCCTCGATGCCGGCCGATCTCTGATGACGTTCTTGCGGGAGCAGCGAGGCTGAGCATGGCGCCTCAAGGCCCGAACACAGGTTCGGCCGCCGCGCCGGCTCTGCTGAAGGGATGATCTATCTCGCGAAAGAGCCTGCCGGGTCGAAGCGCCCCACCCAACAACCCGGTTTTCGTCAAAACTCTTCCCAGTCCCCGTCATTCCCTTTGTCCTGCCGCACGCCAAGGGCGCCTGCCAGCTTTTCGCTGAGCGCGAGGGCCGGAGAGGTGACGGGGCGGGATACGCTGTTGGCGGGCTTGACGTTCCATTGGCCGGGCGACTTGCGGGCGAGTTTCGGGGCTGTGGTGGACGCCATCGTCGGCAAAACCGGGGGCGATGCCGGCGTGGACGACGGCACGACATGCAGATGCGGGGCATGCACGGTGCGGCCGGCGGCGGCGCTGCCGCCGACATTGAAACGACCGATCAGCGCGTTGAGCGCCTGCACCTCGGAGGCGAGGCCATGGCTTGCGGCGGTCGTCTCCTCCACCATGGCGGCGTTCTTCTGCGTGCCCTGGTCCATTGCATTGACGGCGGTATTGATCTCCTGAAGGCCGGACGACTGTTCACGCGCCGCCTCGACGATCGCCTGGACGTGGCCGTTGATCTCCTGCACCTCGGTGACGATCGCCTGCAGTGCGCGGCCCGTATCGCCGACGAGGGAGACGCCGGAGCGCACCTGCTCGCCCGAAGTCGTGATCAGTGCCTTGATCTCCTTGGCGGCCTTGGCCGAGCGCTGGGCGAGTTCACGCACTTCCTGCGCGACGACGGCAAAGCCCTTGCCCGCCTCGCCTGCCCGGGCCGCTTCCACACCCGCATTGAGAGCAAGGAGATTGGTCTGGAAGGCGATCTCGTCGATGACACCGATGATGCTGGTGATCTCGCTGGAGGACTTTTCGATCTCCTGCATGGCCGAAACGGCGCGGCGCACAATGTCGCCGGATTTTTCAGCGCCCGTGCGGGTGCGTGCGACGAGCTGGCCCGCCTCCTCCGCCCGCCGGGTGGAATCCTTCACGGTGGTGGTGATCTCTTCGAGCGCGGCGGCGGTTTCCTCGACGGAGGCAGCCTGCTGCTCGGTGCGGCGCGACAGATCGTCAGCGGCGACGCGGATCTGGCTGGCGCCGGCGTCGATCGCGCGGGCATTCTCGCCGACCTCGCGCAGCGCATCGCTGAGGCGCGAGACGGAGGCGTTGAAATCCTCGCGCAGCCGGTCGAGATCGCCGTCGAAGGGTTTTTCGATACGGCAGGTCATGTCGCCGCCCGCAAGCCTGCCGAGCGCTTCGGCAAGGCTGGCGACGGCCTCCTGCACACGGCCGCTGTCGCGGGTGCGCTCTGCTTCGCGCGCCTGGCGCTCGCCCTCGGCGCGGCGACGATCGTCGTCGCCCTGACGTTCGAGGCGCTGGCGCTCGGCCGCATTGTCGCGGAAGACGGCGACGGTGCCGGCCATCTCGCCGATCTCGTCCCTGCGGTCGGCATGCGGGATGGTGACGGCGGCGTCACCGGCCGCCAGCTTCTTCATTGCGCCGGCAAGACCGTTGAGCGGTCTGACGACGCGGCGGTTGACGAGGACGATCGCGGCAAGCGCAAGACCCATGGAGATGATAAGCGAAGCCCAGGTGAGCGCAAAGGCCGAGCCTTCCTCGCCGCGCGCCGAAAGGATCGTCTCGTCCGTCACCTTCTGGGTGCTGGCGACGAGGCCGTTCAACGAAGCGCTGATCGCATCGGCGCTCGCCTGCATCGGCCCCTTGTAGACTTCCAGCGCCGGACCCTTGGCGGCAATGGCCGAGAACTGGATGAGCTTTGCCGCATCGTCGAGATAGGTTTTCAAGGTCGCCTTGATGCCGTCGATTTCCGCGACGGCGGCCGCATCGCCGCTGTTGGCCGCGCCATAACTATCCACCATGCCGGCAAAGGCATCGGCGCGCTCCTTGATGCGCGCCTCGATACGGCCGATCTCGTCGGGATCCATCGAGAGCAAGTGTTCGGAATAGGTCGCGTTGAGCTCGGAGAAGGCGTGGCTGAGCTGGAGGATGCGGCTCATCTCGGGCATGCGCTCGGCGCCGATACGCTCGATATGGCCGGTCATCGCCGAAAGGGAGCGGAAAGCGACGACGCCTTGCAGGGCGCCCAGCACGACCATGAGGACGAAGAGCGCGGGCAGGAGCCTGCTGATCCGGACATTACGCATGACAGTTCCCTGATAGTCTTCGGCGGCACGGCTTCGTGCGGGTGCGCAAAAGTTTAGGAGCGGTCGTTTAACGCAGGCTTAATGGACGGACCCGACCTCCTGCCTTGCCGGCTGCTTTTCCACACCCTACATGCGGGGCGAACAGGAGTTTTCGATGATCCTCGACGCCGCCCGCCTTTCGCTTGCCAATCTCTCCGCTCCCGAGACGCGGGGCGTCTTCTGGAAAGTCATCGGGCTCACCCTGCTCGCGCTCATCGTCCTGTGGTTCGGCCTCAGGGAAACCTTCATCGCCTTTGCCTGGCCCTTTCTGCAGGGCATGATGATGCCCGACCTGCCGGAATGGGCGGGCTGGCTCACCTTCGTCTTCGGCATCCTCGCCAGCATCGGCCTGGCGCTTGGCCTTGCTCTTCTGCTTGCGCCGGTGACGGCGATCATCGCCGGCTTCTTCCTCGACGACGTCGCCGAGGTGATCGAGAAACGCGACTATCCCGGACAGCCGCCCGGGCAGGCACTGCCGCTCGGCCAGGCGATTGCCGGCTCGATCAAGTTCCTCGGCATCGTCATCCTCGGCAACCTTTTCGCGCTTTTCCTGCTGTTCATCCCGGGCATCAACCTCATCGCCTTCTTCCTGGTCAACGGCTACCTGCTCGGCCGGGAGTTCTTCGAATTCGCGGCCATGCGCCACCGGACACCGGCAGAGGCGCGCCTGTTCCGGGCCAAGCACGCCTCGACGGTGTTGATCGCCGGCCTCCTGATCGCCGCGTTCCTGGCGATCCCGTTCGTCAATCTCCTGACGCCTCTCTTTGCCGCCGGCCTCATGGTGCACCTCCACAAGGCGCTGAGCGGCAAGGATCCGGGCTTCTCACTGCGGCAGGGCTGACGTCTCGTATAGCGCGACATAATCGCCCTTCGGCGGGATCGGCTTGATCACGTCGATGAGCATGCCGTTGGGATCGGCAGTGATGAAGTGGCGCTGGCCGAAATCCTCATCGCGAATATCGAGCAGGATGGGCAGCCCGGCGGCGCGCAGGTCCGCATAGACCGCATCGACATCCTCCACTTCGAAGTTCAGCAGCATGCCGGAAACCCTGCCGCGGCCGATGGCCGGGATCGTCTCATGGCTACCGTCGAGTACCGCAAGCGTAACCTTCTCATCCTCGCGCGACTGGAGATGGACATACCAACCGCTGTCGAAGAGGGCTTCGAAGCGGAAGTGCTTTTCATAGAAGGCGGCCGTGCCGGCGACGTCGTCGGTCATGATCACCGGATAGTAACTGATCGTTTTCATCGGGCTTCTCCTGGTTCCGTTTTTCGTGTCGCGACGGCCAACCGCCTTATGGATTTCGCTGGATTCGCCGTCTAATTAAACATACAATCTGTATGTTTCTTTCAATTAACATACATTCTGTTTGCATGTAAAGGAGAAAAAATGGCGCGTAGCAACAAAGAGCGCACCGAGGCGACGCGCCTGGCGCTGATCGAAGCAGCCCGACGGCTTTTCGTGGAGAAGGGTTATGCGGAGACGGCAACGCCCGACATCGTGGCGGAGGCCGGGGTGACGCGCGGCGCGCTCTACCACCATTTCGAGGACAAGAAGGCCCTGCTCCGCGCGACGCTGGAGCGGGAAGCGGAGGCAGTTGCCGCTCATATCGAAAGGGTCTCGCTACCCTCCGGCTCGCCGCGCAACGCGCTGCTATCAGGCGCGACCGCCTATTTCGACGCCATGGCGGAGCCCGGCCGCACGCGCCTTCTGCTGCTCGAGGCGCCCGCCGTACTCGGCTTCGAAAGCACCGGCGCGATCGACAGGGACAATGCGGAGAGCACATTGAGGGTCGGGCTTTCCGACCTGCTCGGCAAGGATGTGGATGCAGCAAGGCTTCAGGCCCTGACCGACCTCATCTCCGCCGCCTTCGACCGGGCGGCGATCGCCATCGAGACGGGTGCCGACCGAAGAACCTATGAGGCGGCGATCGCCAGCCTGCTGGATGGGCTCAGGGCGTAGGACCGAAGAGCTGCGGCGGCAGCTCCACGAGGGGCGCCGGCACGTCGCAGGTCTTTTCCGGCGAGCGACAGAGATCTGCAATCACGCAGTGCTCGCATTCCGGCTTGCGCGCCTTGCAACAGTATCGCCCGTGCAGGATCAGCCAGTGATGCGCGTGGTAGAGATACTCGTCCGGAATGAGGCGGATCAGCTTGTCCTCCACCTCGTCGGGTGTTTTTCCCGGTGCCAGCCGAAGGCGATTGGCGATGCGGAAGATATGCGTATCGACCGCCATCGTCGCTTGGCCGAACGCCATGGACAGCACCACATTCGCCGTCTTGCGCCCGACGCCGGGCAACATGATCAGCTCCTCGCGGGTGCGCGGAACCTCGCTGCCAAACCGGTCGACAAGCATCTGGCTGAGGGCGATGACGTTCTTCGCCTTGTTGCGATAGAGCCCGATCGTCTTGATGTAGTCGCGGACCTTTTCCTCGCCGAGCGCCAGCATCTTTTCCGGCGTGTCGGCGACCTTGAAGAGCGCGCGCGTCGCCTTGTTCACGCCTGCATCCGTCGCCTGGGCGGACAGCGCCACGGCAACGACCAGCGTGAAGGGATTGACGTGCTCCAGCTCACCCTTCGGCTCCGGCCGCTGGATGGAGAAGCGTCGAAAGATCTCCTTCAGCTCATCCTGCGAATAGAGGCTCTTCGGCCGGGCCGGCGTCTTGCGCCGCGGCGCCGCTTTCTTCTTGATCGTTCCGTTTTCCATGGTGCTCCCGCAGGACGCATGCCGTCCGGCAAAACCGCTACACAGTTCCGCGCGACTTGCTTATAGTCATGCCCCATGACGCAAGGCAACGCCGACCTCACGATGAACGACCTGCCGGTCTTTTCCGCCGAACTGCACCCCTACCGGTCGCTCGGGCGCAACGGCCACCGCATCTTCTTCATCATCGCCGGCGCACTCAGCATCGCCCACATGGCCGTTTTCATGATCTCCGGCGCCTGGCCGGTTGTCCTGTTCTTCGGCCTCGACTTTCTCGTGCTCTTCGGCGCTTTCTGGCTGAACAACCGGGCGGCGAAGGCCCGCGAAGTGGTCTCGCTCTCGCGCACCAACATCTCGATCCGCAAGATAAGCCCGTCAGGCCGCGAGACCGAACATGCCTTCAATCCGCTCTGGGCGCGCTTCCTCGTCTCGCGCAAGGCGAAGATCGGCATCACCGCGATGCATGTGCGCGGCAACGGCCGCGAGACGGACGTCGGCACCTTCCTGCCGCTCGACGACCGCGAGCGTTTTGCCTCGGCCTTTTCCGGCGCGCTCGCCCGCGTCAAGCGCGGCTACTAACCATAACGTTCCAACCGGTTGCAGGCGCAAACCGCCCGCATGTCTTCACTCCAGTCGTCTGGTCGCAGGAATCGGGTGGCGGGCACGCCAAGGGCGTGCTTTTCTGGCGATACAGGAGAAGAACGATGAACATTGCCGCAAGCCTGCAGACCGACATCACGCCCGAGGGCGACGACTATTCGACCGTGCGCCGGGTCATCGAGCTCATTACCGAGGATTACCGCGAACAGCCGGGCCTCGAGGAGATCGCCGGCCGGCTCGACCAGTCGCCGACGCAGCTGCAGAAGACCTTTACCCGCTGGGCCGGCCTTTCGCCAAAGGCCTTCCTGCAAGCGGTGACGCTCGACCATGCCAAGCGACTGCTCCGCCAGGAGGAACTTCCGCTGCTGGAGACGAGTTTCGAGGTCGGCCTTTCCGGCCCCGGCCGCCTGCACGACCTCTTCGTCACGCATGAGGCGATGTCGCCGGGCGAATGGAAGGCGCGCGGCGCTGGTCTGACAATCCGCTACGGCCTGCACGCCTCGCCCTTCGGCGGAGCGCTCGTCATGATCACCGATCGCGGTCTTGCCGGCCTTGCCTTCACCGACGAGGCCGACGGCATGGACGCTTTCGAGGACATGTCCTCGCGCTGGCCGAATGCGCACTATGTGGAAGACTGCGAAGCGACCGCCGCCTATGCGGAACGCATCTTCGATCCGAAGCGCTGGGATCCGAAGGCGCCGCTCCGCGTCGTGCTGATCGGCTCGGATTTCCAGGTGCGCGTCTGGGAAGCCCTGCTGCGCATCCCGATGGGCTGCGCCGTCACCTATTCGTCGATCGCCGAAAAGCTCGGCCAGCCGACCGCCTCACGCGCCGTCGGCGCCGCCGTTGGCCGCAACCCCATCTCCTTCGTCGTGCCCTGCCACCGGGCACTTGGCAAGAGCGGGGCGCTGACGGGCTACCACTGGGGCCTGACGCGCAAGCGCGCAATGCTCGGCTGGGAATCGGGCAAGGCCTGAATGGCGGGGCGACTGCCCCTCATCCCGCTGCCGCGACCTTCTCCCCGCAAGCGGGGAGAAGGGGTATGACGCACCCTCTTCTTTAATGTTCCAAGGCTTGGCCACGTGTCCCTTCTCCCCGCTTGCGGGGAGAAGGTGCCGGTAGGCGGATGAGGGGCTTGGGCCACATCCGCTTAGGTTAGCGCTCAATGCGCGCCGGACATGTCTCCGAGCACGTCCTTCGACTTCACCGTCGAATCCGCGTTCAGCACGTAGACCATCGGCACACCGGTGGCGAGGTTCAGCTTCAGGATCTCTTCCTTGGAAAGCTTGTCGAGCACCATCACCAGCGAACGCAGCGAATTGCCGTGCGCGGCGACGAGCACCTTTTCACCGCGCAGCACGCGGGGCAGGATTTCCGTGAGGTAGTAAGGCCAGACGCGGGCGCCGGTGTCGCGCAGGCTCTCGCCGCCCGGCGGCGGCACGTCATAGGAACGGCGCCAGATATGCACCTGCTCCTCACCCCATTTTTCGCGCGCATCGTCCTTGTTGAGGCCGGACAGGTCGCCATAGTCGCGCTCGTTCAGCGCCTGGTCGCGAATCGTTTCCAGACCCTGCTGGCCGATCTCGTCGAGGATGAGCGACAACGTCTTCTGGGCGCGGGTAAGATCGGACGTGAACGCGATATCGAACTTGATGCCCGTCTCGGCAATCGCCTTGCCGCCGGCCTTGGCTTCCTCGATGCCAAGTGCCGTCAGGTCCGGATCGCGCCAGCCGGTGAAGAGGTTTTTCAGGTTCCATTCGCTCTGGCCGTGGCGAACGAGGACGAGGGTTCCGCTCATATGTCTGTCTCCTGAGGGTTAGCAACGCTTCGAAACGTGGATACCGGCGTCCGGAACGATGCGAAAACGAAAGAAAGGATCAGTTGAGCCCGAGCACGTCGAGCATGGAATAGAGGCCGGGCTTCCTGTCACGCGCCCAGAACGCCGCCTGCACGGCACCGCGTGCGAAGATCGAGCGGTCCGTCGCGCTGTGCGACAGGGTCACGATCTCGCCCTCGCCGGCCAGCATCACCGAATGCTCGCCGATGACCGAGCCGCCGCGGAGCGTGGCAAAGCCGATCGAGCCGGCGGGGCGCGGGCCGGTGTGGCCATCGCGCACGCGCACCGAATGGTCGGCAAGCGCAATACCGCGTCCCTTGGCGGCGGCATCGCCGAGCAGCAGCGCGGTGCCCGAGGGCGCATCGACCTTGTGCTTGTGGTGCATTTCCAGCACCTCGATGTCCCAGTCGGCAGGGCCGAGCGCCCGCGCAGCCGTTTCGGTGAGCACGCCGAGCAGGTTGACGCCGAGGCTCATATTGCCCGACTTGACAATGCGGGCGTGGCGAGCGGCGGCCTTGATCTTCTCGTCGTCGGCCGGCGAGCAACCGGTCGTGCCGACGACATGCACGATACGCGCCTGAGCGGCGAGGCCGGCAAATTCGATCGTTGCGGCGGGCGCCGTGAAATCCAGAACGCCCTCTGCCGCGACGAAGGCTTCAAGCGGCTTGTCGGTGACGGGAACGCCGATCGGCCCCAGGCCGGCCAGTTCCCCCGCATCACGGCCGACGAAGGGCGAGCCTTCGCGCTCGACCGCCGCAAAGACCTCGGCCCCCTCGATCGCATGGATCGTGCGGATCAGCGTCTGGCCCATGCGGCCCGCAGCCCCCACGACGACCAGCTTCATTGCGTTGCCGCTCATGTCCCGTTCCGTCCCTTCTGCGGAGTGCCGGCGCACTCCGGTTTCCTGTCTTTCCGCACGGTCGCCCGCCGTAGAGCCACCTATTTGCCCGTGCTGCCGGCGGCGGGCGCCTGGAGGCTGTTGAGACGAGCGTAGAGACCGTTCTCCCGGCTCGCAAGCGCCTCATGCGTGCCCTCTTCGGCAACCGTGCCGGCCTGCATCACGATGATCTTGTCCGCCCGCACGACGGTGGAGAGCCGGTGCGCGATGACGACGACGGTACGCCCGCTCATCGCCTCGTCGAGCGCCTTCTGCACGGCCTGCTCGGATTCCGTATCGAGCGCCGAGGTCGCCTCGTCGAGCAGGAGAATCGGCGCACCCCGCACCAGCGCGCGGGCGATCGACAGCCGCTGGCGCTGACCGCCGGACAACGTCACGCCGTTCTCGCCGACGGGCGTGTCATAGCCGAGCGGCTGGGCGAGGATGAAGTCATGCGCATAGGCATGGCGCGCCGCCTCCTCGATCTCCGCATCCGTCGCATCGGGGCGGCCATAGCGGATATTGTCGCGGATCGTGCCCTCGAAGAGATAGGGCTGCTGCGAGACATAGGCGATGGCGTTGCGCAGCGACTGTTTCGTCACATGGGCGATGTCCTGCCCGTCGATGAGGATCTCACCCACTTCCGGATCGTAGAAGCGCGGAATGAGGTTGATGACCGTCGACTTGCCGGCGCCCGACGGCCCAACGAGCGCCGTCGTGCGGCCACCCTCGGCGGTGAAGCTGACATCCTTGAGGATCGCCTCGTTTTCCGAATAGCCGAAACGCACGCCCCGGAAGGTGATCGTGGCATTGGAAACGGCGAGCGGCTTTGCATCCGGCCGGTCGGCCTGCCGCGGCTTCAGGTCGAGCACCTCGTAGATCATGCGCGCATTGACGACCGCGCGCTCCAGCGAGACCTGCAGGCGGGCGAGGCGCTTTGCCGGGTCGTAGGCCATCAGCAGCGCCGTGACGAAGGAGAAGAAGGCGCCCGGCAGCACGCCGCCGTAGATCGAGCGGTAGGCCGCATAGGCGAGCACGCCGGCAATCGCTGCACCCGCAAAGGTTTCGGTCATCGGCGCGGTGCGCTCGGTCAGCCGCGCGATGCGGTTGGAGCGGCTTTCGGCCCTCTCGATGATGCCCTCGACCTTGGTCTTCAGCTGCGCCTCCATGGTGAAGGCCTTGACGATGGCGATGCCCTGGATGGTCTCCTGCATGGCGCCGAGCACATGGCTGTTGAGCTCGACAGATTCGCGCGTGGCGCTGCGCAGGCGCCTGGAAACGTAGCGCAGGCCGATCAGGAGCGGCGGGGCGACGACGAAGACGATCAGCGTCAGCAGCCAGTCCTTGGAGATCATCACGCCGATGAGGGCGACGAGCGTCAGGAAATCACGCGCGACCGAGGTCACCGTCATGTTCAGGACGTCGCGGATGCCGGTGACGTTCTGGCTGATCTGGGCGGCGAGATAGGCCGAGCGCGATTCGTTGAAATAGCCGACGCTCAGCGCCATCAGGTGCGAGTAGAGCCGCCGCTGGTAGCGGGCGACGATATTGTTGCCGATCTTCGACAGGATGACGGCCTGGTAGTAGGTGGCAAAGCCGCGCAGCACGAAGGCGATGAAGATCGAGCCGCAAATGAGGGCGACGAGGTCGGCGCGCTTGTTCGCGAAGGCCTCGTTGACCACCGATTCCATGATCCAGGCGGTAAAGCCCGTCGTACCGGCGACGATGGCGAGGCAGAGGATGGCCAGGACATAGCCGCGGACGTGCTCGCGGCCGTTTTCGGCGATGATGCGCTTGAGCACGGTGGCGACGGTGTCGGAGCTGACGTGTGGGCGCTCGGTTCGACTCTTATCGGCCAATAAACTGACTTTCCTGCACGATCCTGCGGCACCGGGAGGATGTGCCGCGCTGGACCCGCTCTATAGGGGCTCGGTCCCTCTTTGGCGAGTCCGCGGGGCTGCGAAGCGCCGGCGGAGTCTTCACCTTTTCCAGTGGCGTCCCTCGGTTGCAACACCAAAGCGGTCGGGCATGCGCGCAAAGGCGGCAAGACCGGCAAGGGCTGCGACCGGATGGGTGACCACATAGGTCGGGATCGTCTTCAGAAGCGCGCTGTGCGGCGCCTTGTCCTCGAAAGCGGCGCGGAACTCCGGTCCACGCAGCGCCGGCAGGATCTTCTGCGAGATGCCGCCGGCGAGGAACACGCCGCCCTTGGCCATGAAGATCATCGCCATGTCACCGGCGACGCGGCCGAGATAGGTGGAAAACAGCGAGACGGTCTCGATCGCCGCGCGATCCTCCTGCGCCAGCGCCCTGGACGTGACGTCCGCCGGGGTTTCGAGCGGAGCATCGACGCCGTCGGCCGCCGAGACGGCGCGGTAGATGTTCATGATGCCGCGGCCGCACAGGAGCTGCTCGGCGGAAATGCGGCCTTCGATGGGCTCGAGAAAGGGCCAGATCTGGTGGTCGCGCTCGCTGCGCGGGCCGACATCGACATGGCCACCCTCTCCCGGCACCGGGATCCAGCTGTGGCGCGCATAGACGAGCCCGGCAACGCCGAGCCCCGTGCCGGGACCGAGTACGGCGCGTGAGGCGGCCTGCCGCTCGACGCCGGAGCCGATCTTCTCGCGGTCCCCTTCACCGAGCGAGGCGATGGCAAGCGCCTGCGCCTCGAAATCGTTGACGAGCAGCACGTCGTCGAAGCCGAGATTGGCGATCATGTCGCGCGGGCGCACCACCCAGGGGCAATTGGTCAGCGGCACTTCGTCGCCCTCGATGGGGCCGGCAAGCGCCAGAATGGCCGAACGCGGCTGCACCGAACTCGTGTCGAGGATGCATTGCTGGAGCGCGTCATCGATATTCTTGAAATTGGCCGTCTGGACGATCGGAAACTGCTTCGGCTCGGCGAAGGCATCGACCAGCAACGCAAAACGCGCATTGGTGCCGCCGATATCCCCGATCAGGATGGGAAAGGGGAAGTTCGTTTCGGTATCGTTCGGCCGCACCATCAGGCTGTCCCGTTCATTTCGCGTGGAGGTCGTTTCCGGTGAACGTGCCGTCAAACGGCGGCAAAGTCGAGCAGATGTTCCGCCGTCGCACGGTTCAGCGCCATCGGAATGTCGTAGACGATGGCGAGCCGCATCAGCGCCTTGACATCGACGTCGTGCGGCATGGGGGTCAATGGATCGACGAAGAAGATGAGCAGATCGACCTCGCTCGTCGCGATCAGCGCACCGATCTGCTGATCGCCGCCGAGCGGGCCGCTCTTGAGACGGGTGACGTCGAGACCCGGGCAAGCCTCCAGCACCCTGCCGCCCGTCGTACCGGTCGCGACGATTTTCGCCTGCGCCAGCACCCTCTCGTTCTGCAGCGCAAAGGCTGCCATGTCGTCCTTCTTTTCGTCATGCGCGATGAGCGCGATGCATTTCTGGCGCGACATGGGCGTTCCCTGCGATTTTAAATCGATTTGAACGCCTTATACAAAAGCGGCAGCGGGTTGAAAAGCCCCGACCCGACACGCCCCTCATCCGCCTGCCGGCACCCTACTGAAGCGGCCGCGGGATCGGGATCGGCACGATGGCCGGAAGCATCGTGTCGGCGGCGATCACCGATTCGATCGTGCGGCCGGCACTCTCGCCACCGCCGGAGAAGGCGAGTGCGGTGGAGGAAACGCCGCCATTGCCTCGATAGGTCACCTCCTGCTCGGAGGCCGGCGAAGCGCTGGCCAGCACCGTGCTGCAGGCATTCGGCAAGTCGGAGAGCTTGACGTAGCGTGGCTTGACGGGCTTGGCGTCCTTCTTCGGCGTCGGCTTTGCCCACGGCTCCTTGGTGAACCACCAGGCGAGCGACTGGTCGCAGCCATCGCCGGCCGGAACGCGCGCCTGCGGCTTGCAGCCGGCCGCGCCTTCCGGGCATTTGATACGGATATGGAAGTGCTCGTCATGGCCGTAGATCGGCCGCACCTTGCCGAGCAGGGAACGATCGCCCTGCCAGGTCTCGCACAGCTTCTTCTTGATGGCCGGGTTGACGAAGACGCGATCGACCTGCGGGTAGCTTGCCGCCTTCATGACGAGGCGGGCATGGGTCGAGGTCCAGCGACGCGAATCGACCGTCAGGAACTTGCTCTTGTCGAGCATGGAGGTGAAGGGCAGCTTTTCACGCTCTTCGGCCGAAAGCCGTTGGTCCGGCATGGGCGTGAACCAGATGTCGGCATCCAGCCCGACCTGGTGGGAGGCATGGCCCGACAGCATCGGCCCGCCGCGCGGCTGGGAGATATCGCCAAGCAGCAGTCCCGGCCAGCCGAGCTTCTGCGCATCCTGCGAAAACTGCTCGATGAGCGCAATCATGTCGGGATGACCCCAGCGCCGGTTGCGCGACAGACGCATGGCCTGCCAGGACGGGCCGTCCGTCGGGATCGCCACCGCACCGGCGATGCAGCCCTTGGCATAGGAACCATAGGGGCTCGCCGCCATCTTGGCCGGCAGGCGCTTTGCGCCGAACAGTTCCTTGGCCGGCCGCTCCTCGGCGGCAAGCGGCCCGGCAAGCGCGGTCAGCGCAAGGCCGGCGGCGAGGAGGCAGGTGGTCAATCGGGAAAGCATGGAATGCACAGGCGTCGTCCGGTCTGAAAATCGCAATCGCTGACGAAAGGTTAAAGGATCATCCTTTCGCGGAAGTGAATCGTTGCCCGGAATAGGCACGCCAAAAACCGCCGCTTTCATGGCAGGCCTGTCATTTGCCCGGATTTTGCCTATTCTCTGGTTCACGCTTCGGCAAACGAAACGAAAGGGATTTTGGCATGCAGGCAGCCTCCGGGAAAATCGTGTTCACCATCGCCATCGCCCTGTCGCTGGCGGCCGCGACCGGTGCAAGGGCCCAGGAGGCAAAGGAGCCCGTCTGGCGCACGGGTATCTCGACGATCGGCGAATTGAAGCGTCCGAACGGCTTTGAACGCTTCGACTATGTCAATCCGGATGCGCCGAAGGGCGGCGAGCTGAAAATGTCCGAAACCGGCACATTCGACACCTTCAATCCCGTTCTCTCGAAGGGCGAGGCCGCGACAGGCGTCACCTCCCTCGTCTTCGACACGTTGCTGAAATCCGCCGACGACGAGATCACCGCCTCCTACGGCCTGCTCGCCGAGGCGGTCTCCTATCCTGACGACATCGCCTACACCACCTTCCGCCTGCGCCCGGAGGCGAAGTGGGCCGATGGCCAGCCGGTAACGCCCGAGGACGTGATCTTCTCCTTCGACAAGTCGAAAGAACACAATCCGCTTCTTTCCAACTACTACCGCCATGTGGTTTCCGCGGAAAAGACCGGCGAGCGCGATGTCACCTTCCGCTTCGACGAGAAGAACAACAAGGAACTTCCCAACATTCTCGGCCAGTTCCCGATCGTGCCGAAGCACTGGTGGGAAGGAACCGACGCCAAGGGCAACAAGCGCGACATCAGCCGCACGACGCTGGAGCCGGTCATGGGCTCGGGCCCCTACAGGATCGCATCCTTCCAGGCAGGCGGCTCGATCCGCTTCGAACTGCGCGACGACTATTGGGCCAAGGACCTCAACGTGAATGTCGGCCAGAACAATTTCGGCGTGATCAGCTATACGTTCTTCGGCGACCGGAATGTCGAGTTCGAGGCCTTTCGCGCCGGCAATGTCGACTTCTATCGCGACAACAGCTCCAGCCACTGGATGACGGCCTATGATTTTCCAGCCGTGAAGGATGGCCGCATCGTGCGCGAGGAGATCGAAAATCCGCTGCGCGCCGTCGGCATCATGCAGGCCTACGTGCCGAACCTGCGCCGGGAACGGTTCAAGGACCAGCGTGTGCGCGAGGCGCTGAACTACGCCTATGATTTCGAGACGCTCAACCGCAATCTCTCCTTCGGCAGGCTCAACCGCATCGACAGCTACTTTTGGGGCACCGAGCTTGCCTCCTCCGGCCTGCCGGAAGGGCGCGAAAAGGAGATCCTCGAAGAACTGAAGGACAAGGTCCCCGCTTCCGTCTTCACCACGCCCTACACCAATCCCGTCGCCGGCGACCCGAAGAAAACGCGCGAGAACCTGCGCAAGGCCATGACGCTCTTCAAGGAGGCGGGTTACGAGCTCAAGAACCGGAAGATGACGAACATCAAGACGGGCGAGCCGTTCGGCATCGAGATCCTGCTCTCCAACCCCTCGCAGGAACGCACGGTCCTGCCCTACGTCAAGAGCCTCAACGACATCGGCATCGACGCCCGCATCCGCACGGTGGACGCCTCGCAATATACCAACCGCGTGCGTGCGTTCGACTATGACATGATCTACGGCATCTGGGCGCAGACGCTGGTGCCGGGCAACGAGCAGAGCGACTACTGGGGCTCTGCCTCCGTCGACCAGCAGGGCTCGAAAAACTATGCCGGCATCGCCGATCCCGCGATCGACGAACTGATCCGCCGCATCATCTTCGCACCGAACCGTGCGGAGCTCGTGGCGACGACCCATGCGCTCGACCGCGTCCTGCTCGCCCATCACTATCTGGTGCCGATGTTCTATTCGAAATCCCAACAGGTCGCCTATTGGAACCACCTCGCCCGTCCGGCGGAGCTGCCCTATTACAGCCTTGGTTTCCCGGATGTCTGGTGGTCGAAGAATGCCGTGAAATGAGCCGGGGCTTGCGCCATGCGGCGTCCTCGGCTCCATATAGCGATGACGAATCACCGCCGCGGACAGCGGCGGCAGAACGGAAGGGTTGGGCTTGACCGACTGGACTGCGCCAAAACAAGAAGACGGACGACAGGCTGCGATGGGTAGCTGCTGATGGGCGCGTATATCCTTCGCCGCCTCCTGCTGATGATCCCGACGATCTTCGGCATCATGGCGATTTCCTTCGCGATCGTGCAGTTCGCCCCGGGCGGCCCTGTCGAGCAGGTGATTTCCGACCTCACCAGCCAGAGTTCCGGCGACCGCCTCTCCGGCAGCGGCGGCGACCTGCAGAATATCGGCCAGGACAGCGCCTATCGCGGTGCACGCGGCCTCGATCCGGAATTCATCGCCAAGCTGGAGAAGCAGTTCGGTTTCGACAAGCCGCCGCTCGAACGCTTCTTCACCATGATGTGGGACTATCTGCGTTTCGATTTCGGCGAGAGCTTCTTCCGCAACACCTCGGTGATCGATCTGATCGCCCAGAAGATGCCGGTCTCCATCTCGCTCGGCGTGTGGATCCTCGTCTTCTCCTATGCCATCTCCATTCCGCTCGGCATCCACAAGGCCGTGAAGGACGGTTCGGCCTTCGACGTCTGGACCTCGGGCATTATCATTGTCGGTTACGCCGTGCCGAGCTTCCTCTTTGGCATCCTCCTGATCGTGGTCTTTGCCGGCGGCTCGTTCCTCGACTGGTTCCCGTTGCGCGGCATCGTCTCGGACAATTTCGACAGCCTCGCCTGGTGGCAGAAGCCGCTCGATTACATGTGGCACATGACGCTGCCGCTGATCACGCTGTTGCTCTCCGCCTTCGCCACGACGACGCTTCTGACGAAGAATTCGTTCATCGACGAGATCAAGAAGCAATACGTCACCACCGCGCGCGCCAAGGGCCTGACCGAGCGGCAAGTGCTCTACGGCCACGTCTTCCGCAATGCCATGCTGATCATCATCGCCGGCTTTCCGGGAGCCTTCATCTCGGCCTTCTTCACCGGCTCGCTGCTCATCGAATACATCTTCTCGCTCGATGGCCTCGGTCGCCTCGGCTATGATTCCATCGTCCGGCGCGACTATCCGATCGTCTTCGCGACGCTCTTCATCTTCTCGCTGATGGGTCTCCTCGTCAGCCTCGTCTCCGACCTCATCTATACCTGGGTCGATCCGCGCATCGATTTCGAGCGGAGGGACGTGTGATGAGCGCCGTCACGGAAACAGCACCGGTCGCCCCGCCGAAGAAGGGCCTGTTGAACCCGACGAACCTGCGTCGCTGGGAGAATTTCAAGGCGAACCGCCGCGGCTACTGGTCGCTGTGGATCTTCCTCGTCATCTTCGTGCTCAGCCTGTTCGCCGAGTTCATCGCCAACGACCGGCCGGTCCTCGCATCCTATAAGGGCGAGATCCTCGTTCCCGTCCTTGTCGACTATCCGGAGGAGAAGTTCGGCGGGTTCCTCGCCGAGACGGACTATCGCTCGGATTTCATCACGGAAGAGATCAACGCCAACGGCTGGATGATCTGGCCGCCGATCCGCTACTCCTACAACACGACGAACTCCAACATCCCTCATTCCGCGCCGACGAAACCCTTCTGGCTGATGTCCGGCGAGGAGCGCTGCGCCGGTTATCCAGGTGGCGCCGGCGACCCGAACTGTACGCTCGCCAACCTCAACTGGCTCGGCACCGACGATCAGGCGCGCGACGTGCTCGCCCGCGTCATCTACGGTTTCCGCATCTCCGTGCTGTTCGGCCTGGCTCTCACCATCGCCTCTGCCATCGTCGGCGTGACGGCCGGTGCGGTGCAGGGCTATTTCGGCGGTTGGACGGACCTTCTGATGCAGCGCTTCATCGAGATCTGGTCCTCGATGCCGGTGCTCTATATCCTGCTCATCATCGCCGCGATCCTGCCGCCCGGCTTCTGGATCCTGCTCGGCATCATGCTGCTCTTCTCCTGGGTCGGCTTCGTCGGCGTGGTGCGCGCGGAGTTCCTGCGCGCCCGCAACTTCGAATATGTGCGGGCCGCCCGCGCGCTCGGCGTCGGCAATGCGACGATCATGTACCGGCACCTCCTGCCGAACGCGATGGTGGCGACGCTGACCTTCCTGCCCTTCATTCTATCGGGGTCGATCACCACGCTCACCTCGCTCGACTTCCTGGGCTTCGGCATGCCGCCGGGTTCACCCTCGCTCGGTGAACTGGTCGCGCAGGGCAAAAACAATCTCCAGGCGCCGTGGCTCGGCCTGACCGCCTTCGTCGTCATGTCCCTCATGCTGTCGCTGCTGATCTTCGTCGGCGAAGCGACGCGTGACGCCTTTGATCCGAGGAAGACCTTCCGGTGAGCGCTCCCGAACCCCTCCTGTCCGTCCGCGACCTCTCCGTCGCCTTCCACCAGGGTGGCAACACTTCGCTTGCCGTCGACCGCGTTTCCTTCGACATCCGTCGCGGCGAGGTCGTGGCGCTTGTCGGCGAGTCCGGCTCCGGCAAGTCCGTGACCGCCAATTCGATCCTGAAGCTGCTGCCCTACCCGGCCGCCAGCCACCCCTCGGGCGAGATCCATTTCAACGGCAAGAACCTGCTGAAGGCCGACGATGCCGCGCTGCGCGCGGTGCGCGGCAACGACATCACGATGATCTTCCAGGAGCCGATGACCTCGCTCAATCCGCTGCACTCCATCGAGCGGCAGATCGGCGAGATCCTGAAGCTGCACCAGGAGATCGAAGGCCCGGCCGCCCGCGCAAAAACGCTCGAGCTGCTCAACCAGGTCGGCATCCGCGAGCCGGAAAAGCGCCTCGCCGCCTATCCACATGAGCTTTCAGGCGGTCAGCGCCAGCGCGTGATGATCGCCATGGCGCTCGCCAACCGCCCGGAGCTGCTGATCGCCGACGAGCCGACCACCGCGCTCGACGTCACCGTCCAGGCGCAGATCCTCGAGCTCCTGAAATCGCTGAAGGTCGAGCACGGCATGTCCATGCTCTTCATCACCCACGACCTCGGCATCGTCCGAAAATTCGCCGACCGGGTCTGCGTGATGACCAAGGGCAGGATCGTCGAGACCGGCCCCGTCGAGGAGATCTTCTCCAACCCACAGCACGCCTATACCCGCCACCTGCTCGCCGCCGAGCCGAAGGGCGAGCCCCGCCCGGGCGACGATAGCCAGCCCGTCGTCATCGAGGCGGAGGACGTCAAGGTCTGGTTCCCGATCAAGGCGGGCTTCCTGCGCCGGGTCGTCGATCACGTAAAGGCGGTCGACGGCATCGACGTCACGCTGCGTGCCGGCCACACGCTCGGCGTGGTGGGCGAGTCCGGTTCCGGCAAGACGACGCTTGGCCTCGCCCTGACGCGGCTCATCGCCTCGAAGGGTCGCATCGCCTTTGCCGGACAGGATATTGCCGGACACTCCTTCAGCGAGATGCGCCCCCTGCGCCGCCGCATGCAGATCGTCTTCCAGGATCCTTTCGGCTCGCTCTCGCCGCGCATGTCGGTCGCCGATATCGTCGCGGAGGGCCTGAAGGTTCACGAACCCTCGCTTTCCGAGGCCGAGCGCGACCACCGCGTCGCCTTCGCGCTGGAGGAGACCGGCCTCGACCCGGCCACCCGCTGGCGTTACCCGCACGAATTCTCCGGCGGCCAGCGCCAGCGCATCGCGATCGCCCGCGCCATGGTGCTGAAGCCGGAATTCGTCATGCTCGACGAGCCGACCTCGGCGCTCGACATGAGCGTGCAGGCGCAGGTGGTGGAGCTCCTGCGTGACCTGCAGGCAAAACACAATCTCGCCTATCTCTTCATCAGCCATGACCTCAAGGTCGTGCGCGCGCTCGCCAACGACATCATTGTCATGCGCGGCGGGCAGGTGGTGGAAAAGGGACCGGCGAAGGATATCATCGAACGGCCAAGCGAGGCCTATACCAGGGCGCTAATGGCCGCCGCCTTCAATCTCGAAGCGGTCCGCAACGAAAGCATCCGTCAGTAGAGCCTTTGTTTTTACGCATTGTCCGACGCCGAAGCGATTTTGCTTCGGCTGAAATGCTTCAGCAGGAACCAGCATGCAGACGAAAAGCCCCGTCATCATCGATCTGAAATTCGACCAGGAACAGGTCGCCACTGCACTGAAAGGCGCCTTTGCGGACCGCGAGGTGATCAACCTCCAGCATCCGGCAAATCGCAACCGCGACCTCTCCGGCATCGACTATGCCGTGGTCTGGAAGCCCGGCGCCGATCTCTTTTCGCGAGCGAAGGACCTGAAGGTGGTGTTTTCCGGCGGCGCAGGCGTCGATCATGTGCTGACGCTGCCAGACCTGCCCGCGGTGCCGCTCGTGCGCTTCGTCGACGAGACGCTGACGACGCGCATGAGCGAGTGGGTGGTCATGCAATGCCTCCTGCATCTGCGCCAGCACCAGGCCTATGAGGCACAGCGGGAAAAGCGCGTCTGGCGCGAACTCGCCCAGCCGGAAGCGAAGGACATGACGATCGGCATCATGGGCTTCGGCGTTCTCGGGCAGGATTCCGCCGCCAAGCTGAAGACGCTCGGCTTCAACGTCATCGGCTGGTCGAAGAGCGGCCGCAAGATCGACGGCTTCGAGATCTTCGACGAGGCCGGGCTCGACACCTTCCTCGGCAGGACCGACATCCTCGTCGGCCTGCTGCCGCTGACACCGGAGACGAAGGGCATCTACAATACCGGGCTCTTCACCCGCCTCAGCCGCAAGGGACCGTTCGGCGCGCCGGTCTTCATCAATGCTGGCCGCGGCGGCAGCCAGGTGGAGGCCGATATCGTCGCTTCCCTCAACGACGGCACGCTGCACGGCGCCTCGCTGGATGTCTTCCAGCAGGAGCCGCTGCCGCTCGAAAGCCCGTTCTGGGCGATGGACAAGGTGTTCATGACGCCGCACGCCTCGGCGGCATCGGATGTCGCAGCACTCTTCCGCCATGTCGCAACACAGATCGAACGGCTTGAAAGCGGGAAACCGCTGGAGCATCTGGTTGATCGCAGCGCAGGGTATTGAGGCCCGCCGAAGCCGGCCCGATATGCGTCAGGGCCGGCGGTAGCCGGTCGGCTGCTCGTAGAGCCAGCCGATGCGCTCGATGGCTGCATCCAGCCCCTCACGCGCCACGCTCATCGTATGGCCGTTGGCGTGGATGATGGTCGCGTCGTCTTCCATGATCGCGACATGGCCCTTCCAGAAGACGAGGTCGCCACGACGAAGCGCGGCACGCTCGATCGGCGAACCGAGGCCGGCGGCCTGCATGTCGCTGTCGCGCGGCGCGGTGCGGCCCGTCATCATCATCGAAAGCTGCACCAGGGCGGAGCAGTCGAGGCCGAAGCCCGAGCGGCCGCCCCACAGATAGGGCGTCTCAAGGAAACGTCCGGCGATGGCGACATAGTCGTCCCCCGCCCTCTCCCCGACGGCAAGGCAGTGGCTGGCAACGACGGACTGACCGCTTGCGAGCGTGAGATAGCGGGTACCGCGCGTTTCGCTTTCCCCGACAGCCGTTATCCGGCTACCGATCGACAGGGCAAAGGCAGCGGGTGTGCGCAGGTCCGGCCCGGAATAGGCAAAGGTGCGTGGCACGGCGACGACATGGGTCGCTGCAGGCGCGTCCGCATCGAGCGCCATCTCCGGTAGATACCCGACATATCCGTCGAAATCGGATTTCACCCAGGCCCAGCCTTCCGCCCGGTCGAGCACGCGCACGCCTTCACCGAAGAGGAGTTCCGTATCAATGCCGGCGGCGGCATCCGGCCGGGGACGCAGCGCGACGACGGGCTGCACCACGAGGGCCGGTGTACCCGTGACATAGTGTTCGGCCGGAACGGTGCCGCGCAGCGCTTCCTCGGCAAGATCCGGGCGGAAGGCGTTGAGGCGGCGGTCGGGAAGGGCGTTCATGGATCTGATCTCGCGGTGCCGGTTCAGGGGGTCTGTGCTCGGCCCCGGGCGATGATGAGGTCGCCGAGGCGTTCGAGATAGAGCGCACCATCCACGGTGCGCTTGATGATGACATTGCGGCGATCGCGGTCGTCGCGCATGCGGGTGACGAGGCCCTGCTCGCCCATCGTGTCGAGCGCGCGGGTGATCACCGGCTTGGTGACGCCAAGCTTCGCCGCCAGCCCCCGCACCGTATGCGGCGGGGGCACCAGATAGATTTCCAGCAGGATCGCCAGCTGGCGCAATGTCAGGTCGCGCCCGTCCTCATGGACCTGTTGCAGCGTCACCTCGTGCCAGAGGCCGAGCGCCTGCGATGGGGTCAGATCTAGCGGCACGGCGTCTCCGGGCACGACGGCATTTTCGTTACGATACCGTATCGTTTCCCGGAAGAAAAGCCGTGGCTCAGGCCGTCGCCTTGCGCAGGTGATGATAGAGCGCGCGGATGGCCTGCGCCTCGCCGCCGACAGGCGAATGCGGCCGCTCGGCCTGTGCCCAGCCATAGATGTCGAAATGCGCCCAATGCTTGTTGCGGGTGACGAAGCGCTTGAGGAACAGCGCCGCGGTGATCGACCCCGCCATCCCGCCGGCGGGAGCGTTGGTGAGATCGGCGATGCGGGCGGAGACGTCCTTGTCGTAGCCCATATAGAGCGGCATGCGCCACATCGGATCATCCACCGTCAGGCTCGCCTCGGTGAGGTCGTGGGCAAGGTCCTCGTCGTCGGTGAAGAAGGGCGGCAGGTCCGGGCCGAGCGCGACACGGGCGGCGCCCGTCAGCGTCGCCATGTCGACGATGAGGTCGGCCTCGGCCTCGTCGGCATAGGCAAGCGCGTCGGCAAGGATCAGCCGGCCCTCGGCGTCGGTGTTGTCGATCTGCACGGTGAGGCCCTTGCGGCTCTTGTAGATATCGCCAGGGCGGAAGGCGTTGGCCGAGATCGAATTCTCGACGACCGGCAGGAGCACGCGCAGGTCCACCTTCAGCTTGGCGTCGATGATCATCAGGGCAAGGCCCATGACATTGGCCGCGCCGCCCATGTCCTTCTTCATCAGCAGCATGGACGCGGCCGGCTTGATGTCGAGGCCGCCGGTATCGAAGCACACGCCCTTGCCGACCAGCGTCACGCGCTTGTGACCCTTCTTGCCCCAAGTGAGCTCGAGCAGACGCGGGGCCTGTGCGGAGGCGCGGCCGACCGTGTGGATGAGCGGGAAATTCTCCTTGAGGAGATCATCCCCCGTGATGACAGAGACCTTGGCCTTGTAATGCTCGCCGAGCGCGCGAAAAACGTCTTCCAGCGCTTCCGGGCCCATGTCGTTGGTCGGCGTGTTGATGAGGTCGCGGGCAAGGAAGACGCCGGCGAGCTGACGCTTGATGTCTGTCGCGTCGGCATCGCTCGGGATGAGCAAGGTCGGGGCTTCCGAGGCGGAGGCCTTGTAGCGCTCGAAACGGTAACTGCCGAGGCCGTAGCCGAGCGCCAGGCGATTGGCCGTCAGCGGAGCGGTCTCGATATGCCAGTCGCCGGCCGGCAGCGCACGGGCGAGCTTGCCCGTCAGGAAGGGTGCGTCGGACGGATTCTTGCCGAGGCCGAACAGGGCGCCGCCGAGATGGCCGTCCGCCGTCGGCACCATCAGCAACGCCCCGGACTCCGCCTTGAAACCGGCCTTCTTCGCCCAGTCCAGCGCGATGGGATCGATCGTCCCCGTCTCGATATGGGCCGGGGTGATCGCGAAGATCGGCAGCGTCTTGCCGTTCTTGGTGTTGAAGGGAGAGGGCCGGTCGATGTACTGGAAGGGGGCCATGGCGGAACCTTTGGGCAGGGCTTGAGAATCAGGCGATTAACACTCTGTTAGGGTTAACAGATTATTGCTGGAGCGGAGATTGCGGCGTGATTCCTTGACCGCCGCGACCTGCGGAAATCGCTTCGGGGACTTGTCATGGCCGCTTCGCTCACACGTTTGTCATTCCGTTCCGGGCTTCTGAGAGGCGCAGCCCTCGTCGTCATCGCCACTGCAATGGCGGGTTGTGCGGGCAAGAGCAACCTCACGACCGGCTCCATTCCGAAAATGTCGAAGCCGGTTTCCGAGATGAATGCGACGGAACTGCGGGGGGCCGCCGAGACGATCGGCCGGGCCTACGAGAAAAACCCGAAGGACCGCACGGTCGGCATAAACTATGCCAATGTACTGCGCATGAACGGGCGCAACGATCAGGCGCTCGCCGTCATGCAGCAAGTCGCCATCAACAATCCGAGCGACCGCGACGTGCTCGCCGCCTACGGCAAGGCACAGGCCGCCGCCGGCCAACTCGAACAGGCGCTGAACACGATCCTGCGCGCGCAGACACCGGACCGGCCGGACTGGCGGCTGAAATCGGCCGAGGGCGCGATCCTCGACCAGCTCGGCCGTGCCGGCGAGGCACGCGGGCGTTATCGCGAGGCGCTCGACATCAATCCGAACGAACCTTCGGTCCTGTCCAATCTCGGCATGTCCTACCTCCTGGCAAAAGACCTGAAGACCGCGGAAACCTACCTGCGCTCCGCCGCCTCGCAGCCCGGTGCCGACAGCGGCGTGCGCCAGAACCTGGCGCTGGCCGTCGGCCTCCAGGGCCGCTTCCAGGAGGCAGAGACCATCGCCCGCCGCGAGCTGACCACCGAACAAGCCGAGGCGAATGTCGCCTATCTGCGCTCGATGATGACCCAGCAGAACGCCTGGAAGAAGCTCGCTGCCGACGACAGCGGCAACACCAACTGATCTCCTCGACCGGGATGCGCCCACGGACGCAAAACCGCCGCACAGTTTTGTTGCAATAGCCTTGATACTTGCTCCCAAGCACGACCTCGCCCCGGCCGACATCTCGACCGGGGCTTTTTTTGATCTGGGCTCCGTCCGTCTTTCTAGAAGCGATCGGCGACCTGGATGCCGGCGGGGCCGAGGATGACGGCGACGAGCACGGGCAGGAAGAACAGGATCATCGGCACGGTGAGCTTCGGCGGCAGGGCAGCGGCCTTCTTTTCCGCCTCGTTCATACGCTGGTCGCGGCATTCCTGGGCGAGGACACGCAACGCCTGGGCAAGCGGCGTGCCGTAGCGCTCGGCCTGGATGAGGGCCTGCGTCACGGATTTCACCGTATCGAGGCCAGTGCGTACGCCGAGGTTTTCATAAGCCGCGCGGCGTTCCTGGAGGAAAGAGAGCTCGGCCGTGGTCAGTACCAGTTCCTCGGCCAGTTCCGGCGAGGCCATGGCGATTTCATCGGCCACGCGCCTGAAGGCGACCTCGATGGAAATACCGGACTCGACGCAGATCAGCATGAGGTCGAGCGCATCCGGCCAGGCCCGCTTGATGGACAGCTGGCGCTTCGACACGCGGTTGGAGATGTAGAGATTGGGCAGGTAGAAGCCGATATAGGCCGCGACGACTGTCGCCAGGATACGCATCGGCAACGGCTTTTCGCCAAGGAAGCCGAGAAAGAAAATGTAGAAGATGGCGACAGCGGCGACGACGAAGGGCAGCACGAAGCGCGCAAAGAGGAAGACATTGAGCGCATTCTGCGAGCGGTAGCCGGCCTGACGCAGGCGGTTCATCGTGTTGGCGTCGACCAGCGCCTCACGCAGGTTGAGCCGCTCGACGACCTGGCGGACGGGAGCGTTGTGCTGGGCGCGCAGCGAGGCCTTGCTCTGGCTTGCTTCAGCGCTCATGCGGGCACGTTCGCGCGCGCGCATCTGCTCGCGCTCCAGTGCCACGGACTTCATGCGCTTGTCGAGGTCGCCGCGGTCGAGATAGGGCGCGGCAAGCGTGTAGACGGTCGCGAGCACCGCAATCATCACGAAGGCCGGCAGCAGCACGGCCGGATCGGTAAGGGTGGTGACTAATCCCGACATGCCCCTGCCCCTCAGATATCGAAGTTGATCATGTTGCGCATCACGAAAATGCCGATGGACATCCAGACGGCCGAAATGCCGAGAATGAGATGGCCGCGCGAATCCTGGAACAGGATCATGATGTAGTCGGGTGAGGTCAGGTAGACGAGGAAGGCGACGATGAACGGCAGGGCGCCGATGATGGCGGCCGAGGCCTTCGCCTCCATCGACAGCGCGCTCACCTTGGCTTTCATCTTGCGCCGTTCGCGCAGGACGCGGGAGAGGTTGCCGAGCGCTTCGGACAGGTTGCCGCCGGCCTGGCTCTGGATCGCGATGACGATGGCGAAGAAGTTGACTTCCTGCAGTGGAATATTGGTGAACATGCGCGCGCAGGCTTCCGACACGCTGAGGCCCACCTGCTGCGCTTCGACCAGCCGGCGGAATTCGGTGCGCACCGGCTCCTGGCCTTCGGCCGCGATCAGGCGCAGCGCGTCGGTCAGCGGCAGGCCGGACTTGATCGAACGCGTCATCACGTCGAGCGAATTGGGAAACTCCTCAAGGAATTTGTTGAGGCGCCGCTTGACGAGATAGCCGACGACCCAGCGCGGCAGGCCGGCACCGGCGATGAAGGCCGCACCCAGGCTGAGGAGCAGGCCGGAGCCCGCAATGAAGGCGAGCAGGAAGATGAAGATGCCGGCGGCGACGCTGAGAAGGTAGAACTGCGTCATGCTGATCGAAAGCCCAGCCTGGACCAGCTTGGCCTTGAGGGTGGTGGCAATGCGCTTGGTCTGCTCCTGCTGCTTCTTTTCCAGGTCCTTCAGCGAATCCTGCACCGACTTGCGGCGCTTGGACAGTTCCTGCATGCGGTCGCGCGCCGCCTTGGCCTTGCCCTGGTCGGTTTCGGCAGCCTGGACGCGGCGCACGCGGCTTTCCGTCTTCTTCGCCGCCTCGATGCGCGAGAAGAGCAGGCCATAGGCAAGCCCCGCGGTGGAAAGGGCCGCAAGGGCGAAGATCGCGACGATGGTGATATCCAATCCGAACATCCCTGCCCCTTACGGCTTTTCCATCGCGTCGAGCGTTGCCGCCAGGCGCTTGTCCTCGTTGAAATAGCGGGCGCGATCCCAGAAATGCGGCTTGCCGATGCCGGTGCCGGTGTGCTTGCCGATCAGGCGGCCATTGGCATCCTCGCCCTGGATATCGAAGCGCATCAGGTCCTGCGTGACGATGACGTCGCCTTCCATGCCCACCACCTCGGTGATGTGGGTGATGCGGCGCGAACCGTCGCGCAGGCGCGAGGCCTGGATGATGATATCGATCGAACCGGCGATGATCTCGCGCACGGTCTTGGCTGGCAGCGTGTAACCGCCCATGGCGATCATCGATTCCATACGGGAGAGGCATTCGCGCGGCGTGTTGGCGTGGATCGTGCCCATCGAACCATCGTGGCCGGTGTTCATGGCCTGGAGGAGATCGAAGACCTCCGGGCCACGCACTTCGCCGACGATGATGCGTTCAGGCCGCATGCGCAGGCAGTTCTTGATGAGGTCGCGCATGGTGATCTCGCCCTCGCCCTCGATGTTCGGCGGGCGGGTTTCGAGACGCACCACATGCGGCTGCTGGAGCTGGAGTTCGGCCGAGTCCTCGCAGGTGATGACGCGTTCGTCGCGGTCGATGTAGTTCGTCAGGCAGTTGAGCAGCGTCGTCTTGCCCGAGCCGGTACCACCGGAGATGACGAGGTTGCAGCGCACGCGACCGATGATCTGCAGCAACGTCGCGCCTTCGAGCGTGATCGAGCCGAACTTGACGAGCTGGTCGAGCGTCAGCTTGTCCTTCTTGAACTTACGGATGGTGAGCGCGGTGCCGTCGATGGCAAGGGGCGGGGCGATGACGTTGACGCGCGAACCGTCCGGCAGGCGCGCGTCGCAAATCGGGCTCGATTCGTCGACACGACGGCCGACCTGGCTGACGATGCGCTGGCAGATCGACAGGAGCTGGGCATTGTCGCGGAAGCGGATCTCCGATTCCTGCACCTTGCCGGCGACTTCGATATAGGTCTTGCCCGCGCCGTTCACCATGATGTCGGCAATGTCGTCACGCGCGAGCAGCGGCTCCAGCGGACCATAGCCCAGAACATCGTTGCAGATGTCGTCGAGCAGTTCCTCCTGCTCGGAGATCGACATCGCGAAATTCTTGATGGTGATGATGTCGTTGACGATGTCGCGAATTTCCTCGCGCGCGCTCTCGGTATCGAGCTTGGCGAGCTGCGACAGGTCGATCGTGTCGATGAGCGCGGAGAAAACCTGGCTCTTCGTGTCGTAGTAATCTTCCGTGCGCGGCGCGCGGCGGCGGGCGGCAGCAGCCGGTGCAGGCACCGGGGCGGGGGCCGGCTCGAAGACGGGTTGCGGCGGCGCGGCCATGGCCGGGCGCTCTGCCGTCACCGTCGTGACGGCAGCCGGCGTGGCCTGGACCGCCTGGCCCGCCGCCCCGCTCTTGCCGAAACCTTCATTGCCGCGTTTGCCGAACATGCCACTTCATCCAGTCTGTTGCGCCGCGCGTCGGGCCTATTTCTTGCCGAGCAGGCCGAGCAGATTGCCAAGGCCTGCCTTCTTGGGTTTCTTGATCGTCGCTCGGCCCGTCACGAGATGGGCGATCTGCGAGAATGTCTCCGCCGTCGGTGACTTGCGGTCCATCTCCGCGATCATGCGGCCGCTGTTGGCGGCGGTGCCGAAGAGCTGCGCATCGAAGGGGATGACCGCGACCGGCTGGATGCCGAGCGGCTCGCAGAAATCGGCCGTGGCGATCTCCGGCCGCTTCGGCAGACCGACCTGGTTGAGGATCAGGTGCGGCGGCTTGTCGTTCGGCCGAAGCTTCTTCAAGGCATCGAGCATGTTCTTGGTGTTGCGCAGGTTGGCGAGATCCGGCACCGCCGTGATCACCAGCTCGTCGACCTCCGAGAGCAGCGTGCGTGTCCATTCCGACCAGGCATGCGGCACATCGAGCACGGTTACCGGGGCACTGCGCTGCAACACCTCGATGATCGGCTGGAAAGAGCCGCGCTCCAGGTCATAGGCACGGTCGAGCATGGAGGGAGCGGCGAGCAGCGACAGGCGCTCCGAGCATTTCGTCAACAGGCGATCGAGGAACACTTCATCCAGCCGGTCCGGTGCGTAGATCGCTTCGGAAATGCCCTGCGGCGGATCCTGATCGAAATCGATATTGGCCGTCCCATAGGGCAGGTCGAGATCGGCGAGGATCACTTCCGTCTGGAAGAGGCTCGAAATGTCGAAGGCGCAATTGTGCGCGATCGTCGACGCCCCCACCCCGCCCTTGGCGCCGATGAAGGCGATGGTGCGACCGAGCGGCTCGGCGTCCGGATCGACGAAGATTGCCGACATGGCGTTGAGGATGTCGGCCATGCCGACCGGGCCGACCATATACTCGGAAATACCGTTGCGGATGAGGTCGCGATAAAGCGGAATATCGTTGTAGCTGCCGACGATGATGACCTTGGTGCTGGGATCGCAGACCTCGGCAAGCGGGGCGAGCTCGTCCATGATGCCGCGCGGTTCCGTCGAGGTCTCGAGGATAAGCAGGTTCGGCGTCGGGGCCGAGCCGAACATATTGGCCGCCGCCGCAATGCTGGCGCTGGAAACCTTGAGGCTCACCTTGGCCATACGCCGGTCCTGGCCGCACCGCTCCATGGTGCGCAGCATGGCCTCGCTTTCGCAGAAGGCATGAACCGAGATGCGCGGCAGCGGGCGAACGCCCTCCAGTTCGGTGGAGCGGACCGTCTCTTCCGCCTCAAATGCGTCCGCGCGCTCGATGGTGTAGTCTACTGTGCTCATCGTCATGCCCGTTCCTGGTGTCCGGCGGACCGGATGGATATGTGCCTGGCCCTAGCCGGCGATTACAGCAGCGGCTGGCCGAACTCGCGATAGTCCTGAATCACCACGTTGCGCTGCTCGGCGTCGATCGGGGTCATGCCACGCGGCTGCACGAGATCCATCGGATTGGCGATCTGGGCGGCCAGATTGGCCTGCGATGCACAGCCGAAGTTCTGGTAGTTCTTGTTTTCCATCGTGTTGACGACAAGGTCTTCCGGCCATTGACCGCAGGGGCCCGTCTGCGCGGTGATGGCGAAGAAGGCAAGCCGGATCGGCGCATTGGCGCCGTAGCCGCTCGCATCGTAGCTCGTCTCGATCAGCTGGTCGCGCTTCAGGCCCGCTCCCGTCAGCGTGGTGCGGATATCCTTGCGCAGATAGTTGGCCGTTGCCGCATTGGCCGAGCCGCGCGGCAGCATGATCTGCACGGCACTGCGTGACTTCGCGGCATGGTCGGCGGCAAAACCGCGGATGTTGTCGCGCATGGCCATCGTCAGCGAACGGTCGCCGGTGGCGATCGGGATGTCCATCGTCTGCGCGGATTCAGCCAGCACGATCGGGTGGCGCGTGCGATAGTCGTCCGGGATCGACGCCGTCGTGGAGCGATCCGGTCGCGCACCGCAGCTGGCGAGCACGGTGGCGGACAGGATGAGGGTCGCCGCGAACACGGCGCGCATCGGCAGGGGCTGGTGCATGGTGCGGTTCCTCGCGGAAAGCCAAGTCTTGCTGGTCGTGTCGCGCATGTCCCGTCCCGTCACTTATAGATGAAGCCGATGGAGCCGTGGTAGTTGCCCGCCGGCATGGCGTCTTCCTTGCGGCCATAGACCTTGTTCACCTTGCCGAGGAAGAAGCTCGCCGCATCGTTGGTCGCGTTGAAATTGTCATCAGGACGCTGGAGCGCGCTGCGCGCGACAGGCCGCACGAGATAAGGCGTGGCGATGATGACCATTTCCGTCTCGTTGCGCACGAAGTCCTTGGAGCGGAACAGCGTGCCGAAAATCGGAATCTTCGAAAGACCCGGCAGGCCGGAAACCGCCTGGCGGATATCGTCCTTGACGAGGCCGGCAATGACGATCGAGCCGCCAGACGGCAGTTCGACGCTCGTCGTGGCCTCACGGCGCCGGATGCCGAGCACCGTCATGCCGGGAATGCTGTGGACGCCGCCATAGGTTGCCGAGCCCTCGAAGGTCGGTTCGGATACCTCCGTCTCGACACGCAGGCTGATACGGCCGGGCGAGAGCACGACCGGGCGGAAGTTCAAGCGGATGCCGTATTCGACCTCGGTGAGGCTGCGGGTGACCGTAGGGGGTTTGCTTTCGTCGCCACCGTCGATCGTCTGTTCCGTCGGGAGACGGAAATCACCGCCGACATAGAAGCGAGCCTCTTCGCCGGAGATCGCCGTCAGGCTCGGTTCGGCAAGGGTTCTCATCACGCCGGCCTGTTCCATGGCGCTCATGCTGCTGGCAAGAGCAAGGCCGCCGATCGTGCCGGAGGCTGCGCCGTTGGAAACCCAGTCCGCCGCGCCACCGAGATTGGTCGGGTTGCGGAAGGAGATGCCGCCGTTCGATCCCTTGACAGAACCGTTGAAACCAAGCTGCTTGAGCACCTGGCGGCTGACTTCCGCCACGGTGATCTTCAGCGTCACCTGGTCCTCGCCGTCGATCTTGAGCATGTTGACGACCTGCGAACGCTGGCGCACTTCGCCGAAGATCGCTGCATCGCCGTTGTTGCCCTGAGCCGTGATGTTGCGGGTCGTTGCTTCACCGCCCCTCAGGAAGATCTCGGCAAGACGCGTCGCCTGGGCGGCGTCCTGCGGGGTCCGCACCGTGCCGTTGAGCACGATGTTGTCCGAGATGATCTCGACCTGGATGTCGGAGTCCGGGATGAAGCGGCGCAGGTTCGCCTGCAGGCCATCGATGTCACGCTCGACGGTAAGATCGATGCTGACAATCTCCTCGCCGCCCGGTCCGAAGATGAAGATGTTGGTCTGGCCCACTTCCTTGCCGAACAGATAGATGCGGCGTGACGTACGCGTGACGGCATCCGCCTTGCCGGGGTCGGCGACGAGGATGTCGTGCGCGTCTGTCGGAAGGTCGACCACGATCGCCTTGTTGAGGCCCAGCTTGACAGCCTTGCGGGCACCGGGCCCGGCATCGTTGATGCGGATGACGGAGGCCGTCGCCGCTTCGGCGACACGTGCCGGCGTGCCGGTCAACACGATCTCCGGCAGGCCGGAAAGCGCCAGGCAGAGGCTCATTCCACCGGCGACAGAAGCCCTAAAAGTCCTTGTGATTCCAAACACGGGTCAGCTCCTGGTCACTTCTGGGCTGCGGGCTCGCCGCCGTTTACGATTTCACCGGTCTTGATCACCTGTATGATCGGCATGCCATCGCCACCGCTGAGAAGGTAGTCGGCCGCGCCGGTATCGGATTCCTGGGCATCGGCGATGCTGCGCAGCGCCAGCGACAGACGCTCGGCCATCTGCTGGGCGACGGCGATCACCTTGGTCTGGTCGGGTGTAAGCTCCAATGTCGCAGTGGTGCCGACGGCGGATTTCGAACCGTCCTCGTTTTCCTGGATCTGCTGGTCGATGGCGAGCACGCGCACATTCGACAGGACAGTCTCGGTTATGTAGGAGCCTTCCGGGCTCTTGCGCACCATGATGACGTCAACGCGGTCGTTCGGAAGGATGAAACCACCGGCGCCCGTCGCGACCGAGATTTCGGTCGCGACCGCCCGTTTGCCCGACGGCAGCAACGACGACATGATGCGGTTGCTCGAATCGGCGATCTTCTCCTGGCGGATCGGCTCGCCGTTGAAGATCGGCATGCGGGCAATGGCACCGTTGAGGTTTTCCATCGCGTCCGGCTGGTTCTGGTCGGTGATGAAACCCTCGGCGACCGAGCCTTCCGGCCAGGCCGTCCAGGCGATCGTTTCCGGATTGAGCCGCGCACCGACCGGCAGGCTTTCCCTTGCAACCAGCACGTTGACCGTCGGCTCCCGTTCGACGACAGCCTCCGGCTGGACTGGCGTGCCCCCACCGGCGACCTTCAGGGCCAGAAGCCCTGCGACGCCGGCCGAAACGACGGCCACTGCCAGAATGATGATTCGCGCCGGTCTCATGTGGTTTCCCTGGGCTGCGGACTTTTCTATCCGCCCACATTGACCGGCAATGGTGTAATTATGGTTAATGGCTGACTTACGGGTATGGTTAATGCAGCGCTAACAACACAGAGGACCGAACGCGCATAAGCTCCGGCATTTCAACCGGAGCCAGCAGAACGACCATGAAAACGAGCGCGGGGTAGTCGCCTTAACCGAGCGCCGCGAGCATCAGTGGCGAGGACGGATAGGCAAGGAAGGCGCCAATCCCGATCGCGATACCATAGGGCACCTTCTTGGCCTTGAGGAGGTGATCGGGGACCGGCAGGCCTGACGCGAGGATCAGGTTCGTGTTGGCGCGCAGAGAGAGAATCGCGAAGGTCAGCAATCCGCCGAAGAAGGATACATAAACCAGATATTCGATGAGGGAGAAACTCATCCCGAACCAAACCGCGCTGGCGGTCAGGAGTTTGGCATCGCCACCACCCATGACATTGAGGGCGAAGAGCGCGAAGCAGATGGAGAAGACGAGAAGGCCGGCCGCGAGATGCATGGCGACCTCCGTCAGACCAAGGCCCGCCAACGGTGCCACAACGATGAAGGCGCCAAGGAGTATCGCCGAGACCCGATTGGGAATGAGCATCGTCAGGAAATCGGAGCAAGCCGCGACCGCGAGGCATAGCGGGAAAACCACGAAGATGATGGCCAGGGTCATATTGCTCTCCTTTCAGCGCATGATGCGCTTGATCCGTTTCGGAAAGGATAACGGCGCAAAACAGAAAGCCGCCTCGAAGGCGGCTTTCCGGTAGAGATGTTTATTCCGGCAGTGCGTTCTGCTTACGGCGCGCTCTTGTTCACAGCAGTCGTCAGCTTGGTGCCGAGGCTACTGAACGTCGTGTCCAACGAGTTGCCGAGGGCGGTTGCGCCGGTGATGAGGGCAACGGAAATCAGGGCAGCGATCAGGCCGTATTCGATGGCGGTGGCGCCCGATTCGTCCTTCATAAGGCGAGCGAAAATCTTGGTCATGGTATTCTCCTAGCTCCACGATGTTGGTTCAGCACGTCCGCCAACTGTTTCCGTTGTTCGGATGACTGCAACCTACAGGCAAGCCATTTCCATCGACTTAAGGAAACCGGTTAACAAGACCCTGCCAATCGATTGCCGAATTTATGGTAAGCAATGGGTAAAACTCCCTACGCGCGCGAATCTCCTCTATTGTTGAACCCGCTTGCGGTGCAAAGCGGGCAGAATGTGCGACAGATAATTCTGCAAGGTTAGCGAGTGGCTTAAGGCTTCATTCACCATTCACGGCGATGCTGTCGGTGTTTTATCGCCGGGATGACTGTTTATGGGACGCGACTGGATTTTCACGGCGTTGGCCGCAAGGCTTGCAACAGCCGCTTTTGTCATGGTGGCGGCGGTTTTCCCCGCTCTTGCCGAGGAGCCGTTGATGCGCGTCTACATGGACCACGCCCGCGTGCTTAAACTCGACCGCCCCGTCAGCAAGGTGATCATCGGCAATGCCGACGTTGCCGATGCGACCGTGGCCGATGCCCAGACGATCGTGCTGACTGGTCGTAATTTCGGAACTACCAACCTAGTCCTGCTCGATGCGGACGGCAACGCCATTGTCGATGAGCGCATTCTGGTCTCGATCGACGAAGGCAACACGGTGCGCGTCTTCCGGCAGACGGACCGCTCTGTCCTCTCCTGCACGCCCAATTGCGAAGAGCACGTCGCCCGAAACAAGAGCGGAGGCTGACGCCACGTCTCGCTTCGGGCGTCCGAATGCGGGAAACCCTTCAACTCTTTCGCATCACGCATACGAAATATAAACGTTCCCCGGCCTATTGTCGCCCGTGTCCAGCATTTGGGAACGGATCGCGATGTCGCTCGATCATGATGCACCTGTACGCCGGAGGCCAATGAAGGGTCTTTTCGGTCGCCTTCTTGCCCGGCGCGACGGCGCGACGGCTATTGAGGTTGCGCTTCTCAGCCTGCCCTTCTTCCTGATCGTCTTCGCTTCGATCGAGACCTTCGTCGCCTTTTCCGCAGAGCAGCTTCTCGCCAACGCCACGGAAACCATCGCACGCAAGATCAGGACAGGGGAAATCCGTTCCAACATCAAGGAAGAGGATTTCCGGAAGGCCTTCTGCGACGAGATTGCCATTCTGATGCCATGCTCCCCCGAAGAAATCAAAAAGGCCAACAAACTGTTTCTCGACGTTCGAAGCTTCGCAAAGTTCTCGGATATCCCCAAAACCATTCCGCTCGTCGGCACAGATCTCGATACCGCGTCCTTCACGATCGCCCCGGGCGGCAAGCGAACCATCAATATCGTACGCGCGTACTATCGTTGGGACATCGTGACGGACCTCGTCCGCCCCTACATCTCCAACATCCGCGCAGCCGACGGTTCCCGGCAGAACTATCTGATGATGGCGACGACCGTGGTCCAGAATGAGGACTATCCGTGATGCGAATGGTTCTTTCCCCTTCGGATGCCGTGAAAACCTTGCAGGCCACCGGACACGGCGTACTGCTGCGCCTGCGCCATTTTATCCAGGATCGCCGCGGCGTCGGCGCCATCGAGTTCGCGATTGTCGCACCGCTGCTGATAATGGCCTATGTAAGCGCCTTCGAGGTGACCGTCGCCATCACGGCCTCGCGCAAGGTGAGCCGCGCGTCGGCAACCGTTTCCGACCTCCTGACGCAGAGCAATACGACCAACAAGGCGACGCTCGACACGATGAAGGATCTTGTCGCCAAGATCGTGGCGCCGTTCCCCGTCAACAGCGCCTATACGCTGAAGATCACCGGTGTCGCGGTTGCAGCTGACGGCAAGGCAACCGTGGCCTGGTCCCGCGACCAGGCCGGAAACGTCCCCTATGCCAAGGGTAGTGCGGTTCCGCTGCCAAGCGACATCGGCGCCATGGAGACCTTCATCGTGCGCACGGAACTGTCCGTGCCCTATTCGATCCTGCTGCTCGCGCCGAATCTCGATTCGAATCTCAACAAGATCAATCTCGGCCGGACAAGCTACTTCCGCCTGCGTGTCGGCAAGAAGATCGATTGCTCCGACTGCTGAGCCAACGTCTCGTTCATCCGGCGATTTCGCTTGAACCGCGTACAAGCGCCATGCCATGTCTGGCGGTTCATCCACCCATCCGACCGGCAGGCCGGATACGGGCAGACGGCAGGTGATCCATGGCGCGAGCCTTTCTCTTCGTTCTCGATTCCTTCGGCATCGGCGGCGGCCCGGATGCGGCCGCCTTCGGGGATCTCGGTGCCGATACGCTCGGCCATATCGCGGAATTCTGCGCGGCTGGCGTCGCCGACCGGCCGGGTCTCCGCCAGGGACCACTGAAACTTCCGAACATGTCGGCACTCGGTCTCCTGCACGCCGCCCGTGCCGCGACCGGCCGTTTCCCGCAGGGCATGGACGTGCCGCAACGCGTCTTCGGCTACCACGGCGCCGCCAGCGAGGTTTCCAACGGCAAGGACACACCTTCCGGCCACTGGGAGATCGCCGGCACGCCCGTCGCCTTCGACTGGGGGTATTTTCCGACCGAAGGGGACGCCTTCGAGCCGGAACTCGTCGAGGCCATCTGCAGTGCCGGCAACGTCTCCGGCATTCTCGGCAATTGCCACGCCTCGGGCACCGACATCATCGCCCGCCACGGGCTGGAACATATCCGCAGCGGCAAGCCGATCTGCTACACCTCCTCAGACTCCGTCTTCCAGATCGCCGCACACGAGCGCATCTTCGGCGTCGACCGGCTGCTCGCCTTCTGCGAAACGGTGCGGCAGATTCTCGATGAGCGGCCGGGCGGGCGCATCGGCCGGGTCATTGCACGGCCTTTCGTCGGCGAAACGCCGGAAACCTTCGAGCGCACCGGCAACCGCCGCGACTATTCCGTGCTGCCGCCCGAACCGACCCTGCTCGACCGGCTGACCGAGGCCGGCCGCACCGTACATGCCGTCGGCAAGATCGGCGACATCTTCGCCCATCAGGGCATCGGCAGGCTGACCAAGGCAAACGGCAACATGGCGCTGTTCGACGCGACGCTCCATGTCATGGACGAGGCCGCGGACGGCGATCTCGTTTTCACCAATTTCGTCGATTTCGACATGCTTTACGGCCATCGCCGCGACGTGGCGGGATACGCCGCCGCACTCGAAGCCTTCGACCGGCGCCTGCCGGAGGTGGACCGCAAGCTGAAGCCCGGTGATATCGTCATCCTCACTGCCGATCATGGCTGCGACCCGACATGGCGCGGCACGGACCACACGCGCGAACGCGTGCCGATCATGAGCTTCGGCCCGGGCCTGCGCTCGCGCCTGCTTGAAACCCGCACCACCTTCGCCGATATCGGCGAAAGCATCGCCCGCCATCTCGGCATTCCGCCGGGCCCGCATGGAAGGAGCTTTCTGTGACCAGACGCATGCCCAAGGCGGAACTGCACTGCCATATCGAGGGCGCAACCCCGCCGGCCCTCGCCCTTTCCCAGGCGAAACGCTACGGCATCGACACCTCGGCGTTCATCCGCGACGGCGAATATGCCTGGCAGGATTTCACCAGCTTCGTTGCAAGCTACGATGCGACGGCAAACCTCTTCCGCACGGAGGAGGATTACGCGCTGCTCGCCGAGACCTATCTCATCGAGATCGCCGAAGCCGGCGCCATCTACAGCGAGCTGATCGTCTCACCCGACCAGGGTGACACCATCGGTATCGGCGCTGATGCCTATATACGCGGCCTGGCCGAAGGGGCCGAGCGGGCCAGGGCGAAGACCGGCATCGAAACGCGCCTCCTCATCGTCGGCATCCGCCATTTCGGCCCGGAACGGGTGGTGAAGGCGGCGGAATATGCCGCCCGCCGGCCGCACCCGCTGATTTCCGGCTTCAACCTTGCCGGCGAGGAGCGCATGCATCGCGTCGCCGATTTCACCCGCGCCTTCGACATCGCCCGCGATGCCGACCTCGGCATCACCATCCATGCCGGCGAGCTTTCGGGTGCCTTCAGCGTGCGCGATGCGCTCGACCATGTTCGCCCCACCCGCATCAGCCACGGCGTGCGCGCCATCGAGGACGGCGACCTTGTAAAGCGGCTGGCGGACGAGGGCGTGGTGCTGGAAGTCTGCCCCGGCTCGAACGTGGCGCTGAAAGTCTTCCCGGACTTTGAGCGCCACCCGCTGCGCGCCCTCCACGAGGCTGGCGTGCGCGTCACGCTCAATTCCGACGACCCGCCTTTCTTCCACACCTCGCTTGCCCGGGAATACGAGATCGCGTCCTCCGTCATGGGTTTCAGTGATGGCGAACTTCTCGGCATGACGCGAACCGCGATCGAGGCTGCCTTCGTCGACGAACAGACGCGCCAGCTGCTGCTTTCCCGGCTTTGAGGGGTAAGCCGGCTGGGGATGTTTCCGGCCGGGTGCTCTCCACTCTTGCGGCCTTGCGCCGTTCCGTGGAAAAAGAAGCGTTTACTCATTCTCGGAAGGTTGGCCATGGACGGCGTCACAGTCATCGATCACCCGCTCGTGCAGCACAAGCTGACCATCATGCGCAAGAAGGAGACCTCGACCGGGAGCTTCCGCCGCTTGCTGCGCGAAATCTCCACCCTGCTCTGCTACGAGGTCACGCGCGACCTGGAGCTGACCACGCAGCGCATCGAGACGCCGCTCGAAGAGATCGACGCACCGGTGCTCGAAGGCAAGAAGCTGGTCTTCGCCTCGATCCTTCGCGCCGGCAACGGACTGCTCGAAGGCATGCTGGAGCTGGTGCCGTCCGCCCGCGTCTCCCATATCGGCGTTTACCGCGACCACGAAACGCTTGAAGCGGTCGAGTATTTCTTCAAGGCGCCCGACAGCATCGACGAGCGCCTCGTGATCGTCGTCGACCCAATGCTGGCGACGGGAAATTCGGCAATTGCCGCCATCGACACGCTGAAGAGCCGTGGCGCGACGAACATCCGCTTCCTCTGCCTGCTCGCCGCACCCGAGGGCATCAAGAGCTTCCGCGCGCACCATCCGGATGTACCGGTCTACACCGCCTCCATCGACCGCCAGCTCAACGAGAAGGGCTACATCGTGCCCGGCCTCGGCGATGCCGGCGATCGCATGTACGGCACGAAGTGAGCGGTTAACCCATCCTTTACCAAGTCCATCGAAGTTCGTGGAGAGGGGCGCCGACGGGTGCCCCTTTTGCCGTCCGTTAGCCGGATACGTGCTATTTCGGGACAGATCCTCCCGGAGACTGTCCCATGTTCGTTCGCAGCCTTGTCTTTCTCGTCGGTTCCGTCGTCGCAGCCGCGGCCTTCGTGCCCGGCGTCGCGACCCGTTATCTCGACGCGACCGCCAAGGCGCCCGAAGCGAAGGTGGAACAGGCGGCCCTGGAGACCGGAAAGAATGCGGCGCGCTACACCGGCAACCGCAGTGCCGTCATCAGCGCCGATCCGAGCGGTCATTTCACCGGCCTCTTCGCCATCAACGGTCGCAAGGAAGAGGGCATGGTCGATACCGGCGCCAGCATGGTCGCCATCAACATCTCGACGGCGCAACGCCTCGGCATCGCCAAGGCGGATCTTGATTTCCGCTATGCCGTCGATACGGCGAACGGCAAGGCGCGCGCCGCCTATGTCCGCCTCGACCGCGTCGAGATCGGCCCGGTGCGCATGGAGAATGTCGGCGCCATGGTGCTCGACGACAAAGCGTTGTCGGGCACGCTGATCGGCATGAGCTTTCTGAAGGGGCTGTCGTCCTACCGTGTCGAGGACGGCCGGATGCACCTCACCCGCTGATGCGGGTCAGGATATCCGGCGACGGCAGGGGTGCATCCGGTGCGATCCGGTAGAGCCCGGCAAGGCGCGCCACGCCATGCGCAGCGCTCTCCGCATCCGACGCATGCACGCGGCCGATCTCCTCGCCCTTCTCCACCTTCGTGCCGAGCGGCAGCAGCCGGTCGAAACCGACGCGATGGTCGATCCTCTCGTCCGGGCGGCTGCGCCCGCCGCCGAGCTCGATGACGGCAAGGCCGACGCCGCGTGTGTCGCAGGCCGCAAGATAACCGGATTGCCGGGCGAGGACCGGCCGTGTGACCGGGGCCGGCACAAGATAGGCCTCCGGCCGCTCCATGAGGTCGGCCGGGCCGCCGAGCGCCTGCACCATGCGCCCGAACACCTCGGCCGCCGCGCCGCCGGCTAGAGCCGCGGCAGCCCGGCCTTCGGCCGCGGCGATATCCTGTTCCAGCCCCGACAGAACCAGCATTTCCGCCGCGAAGGCGAGCACGATGCGTTCGAGCCGCGTCCCGGCCTTCCCACCCTTCAGGAAGGCGATGCAGTTGGCGATCTCGATGGCATTGCCGGCGGCATCCGCGAGCGGCTGGTTCATGTCCGTAATGAGGGCGGCGGTCGTGACTCCGGCCCCGTTCGCGACCGCGACCAGCGAGCGCGCCAGCGTCTCCGCCTCGCCCGTATCCGCCATGAAGGCGCCGTTGCCGACCTTCACGTCGAGCACCAGCGACTGGAGGCCGGCGGCGAGTTTCTTCGACAGGATGGAGGCCGTGATCAGCGGTACCGAATCGACCGTCGCGGTGACGTCGCGGATGGCATAGAGGCGCTTGTCGGCCGGCGCGAGATCGGCTGTCTGGCCGATGATGGCGCAGCCGACCTCCCGGACCGTGCGGCGGAAGCGGTCGGCGGAGGGCATGATCGTATAGCCGGGGATCGCTTCCAGCTTGTCGAGCGTGCCGCCGGTATGGCCGAGCCCGCGGCCGGAAATCATCGGCACGGCAAGCCCGCACGCGGCAGCGATCGGCGCCAGCATGAGGGAGACATTGTCGCCCACCCCGCCGGTCGAATGTTTGTCGGCGACCGGCCGGTCGATATCCGACCAGTCGAGCACATCGCCCGAATCGCGCATGGCGAGCGTCAGCGCCACGGTCTCCTCACGCGCCATGCCGTTGAACCAGACCGCCATGGCGAAGGCCGCCACCTGCCCTTCCGAAACGCTGCAATCCGTGAGGCCGGCGATGAAGCGGGCGAGCTCCTCCGCGGTGAGAGCCTCGCCGTTCCGCTTGCGGCGGATCGTCTCCTGCGGGAGCATGCTAGTAGCTCGCGGGCGGCGGGGGCGGTGCGGACTGCCCGCCGAGCACGGTGAGGATGTCGCCGAGAAGGCCGGAGGCGCCGAAGCGGAAGGTTTGCGGTGTCGCCCAGTCCGCGCCGAGGATCGAGGCGGCGAGCGCTAGATATGCCTCGGCGTCCGCAACGGTGCGCACGCCGCCCGCCGGCTTGAAGCCGGCCGGCTTGCCGCTGTCCTTTATCGCCGTCAGCATGATTTCGGCGGCCGGCAGTGTCGCGTTGACGGAGACCTTGCCGGTCGATGTCTTGATGAAATCGCTGCCGGCGGCAATGGCAAGGTCCGACGCCTTGCGGATGAGCGCCGCATCCTTGATCTCACCGGTTTCCAGGATCGTCTTGAGGCGCACCGGCGGCGTGCAGACGGCCTTGATCGCCGTCACCATCTCGCTCACCGCCGCCTCGTTGCCTGAAAGGAAGGCGCGGTAGGGGATGACAAGGTCGATCTCGTCGGCGCCATCAGCGATCGCCTGTTTCGTCTCCGCCAGCACGTCGGCAACAGCAAGGTCGCCGGAGGGGAAGTTGACGACGGTCGCGATCTTCACCGCATGGCCCGCGCCGAGGATGCCACGTGCCTGCGCCACGAACCGTGGCCAGATGCAGATTGCGGCCGTGTTTCCAAAGCGCGTCTGCGCCTGGGCGCAGAGCTTGTCGATGGCGGCGGCATCGCAGGTGTCGCTGAGGTCCGTCAAGTCGAGCAGCGAGAGCGCCTTTTGCGCACTGGCCTTGATGCTGTCTTCATGCATGGTCTTCGTCTCCACCCGCGATCATTTCGGCAAGGATCGCGGCAAGCCGCTTTCCGCCGACCGGGGCCATGTCCTTGGTTTCGTGGTGGCTGAGCTCGCCGCCCGTCATGCCGGCACCGAAATTGGTGATGACCGAGGCGGCGGCGACGTCAAGGCCAAGATGGCGGGCGATCAATACTTCCGGCACCGTCGACATGCCGACGGCATCGGCACCGAGGACGCGCGCCATGCGGATCTCCGCCGGCGTTTCGAAATTCGGGCCGGAGAACCACATATAGACGCCTGACGACAGCGGGATCCCCAGTTTCCCGGCCGCCCTCTCCATGCGCGCGGCAAGCGCCGTGTCATAGGCATTGGTCATGCCGACGAAGCGATCGTCGCTGTCGATGCCGATCAGCGGATTGGCGCCGGAAAAATTGATGTGGTCGGAAATCCGCATCACCGAGCCGGGCGGCATGTCCTCACGCAGCGAGCCTGCCGAATTGGTGAGAATCAGCGACGTGACGCCGAGCCCCTTCAGCACCTCGATGGGCGGGCGCATGGCGTTGGCATCGCCACGCTCGTAATAGTGCACGCGGCCGGAGAGCATGATGACCGGCACCGCGCCGAGCGTGCCGATGACCATTTCGCCGGCATGGCCGGAAACGGAACTGACGGGAAAGCTCGGCAGGTCCGAGTACGCGATGCGTAGGGGGTTCTCGACTGCTTCGACGAGCGATCCGAGGCCGGAGCCGAGCACGATGCCGTAACGCGGCAGCACGCCGCCGAGGCGGGCGCGCAGCAGTTCCGTGGTTTCGGCGCTCATCCGATTACATCCGTCGCAAAGCTGTGCGGCAGAAGCTCGTCCATGGTCATGGTCTTCTTCACACCCGCCTCGTCACAGAGATAGATCGGTGTCCTGGCGGTGGCGAACTCCGCGATCTTCTGCCGGCAGCCGCCACAGGGCGGGCAGAGCGGCAGCTTTTCGGCGATGACGGCCATTTCGACGATCTTCTTGTTGCCGGCCATGATCATGTGGCTGATCGCGGTCGGCTCGGCGCACCACCCCTGGGGGAAGGAAAGGTTCTCGATATTGGCGCCGGCGTAGATCTTTCCGTCCTCGGCGCGGATCGCCGCGCCGACGGGGAATTTCGAATAGGGCGCATGGGCGAAGGCCATCGCGGCGCGCGCCGCCTCGAAGAGGTCGTGGGACATTTTTTATCGCTCCTTGACGTAGGGCACCCCGCCGGCCTTCGGCGGAATGGCCTTGCCGATGAAGCCTGCGAGCAGGATCACGGTCAGGATATAGGGCAGCGCCTGCATGAACTGTACCGGCACCTTGCCGATCAGCGGGAAGGCATAGCCCTGGTAGCGGATGGCGAAGGCATCCAGAAAACCGAAGAGCAAGCAGGCGAAGAGGATGCTCTTCGGCCGCCACTTGGCGAAGATGAGGGCGGCAAGCGCGATATAGCCCTTGCCCGCCGTCATGCCCTTGGTGAAGCCGGCATTGGCGGAAAGCGAGAGATAGGCCCCGGCGATGCCGCACAGGATGCCGCAGCAGATGACGGCACGGTAGCGCAGCCAGATCACCGAGATGCCGGCCGTATCGACCGCACCCGGGTTTTCGCCGACAGCGCGAAGGCGAAGGCCGAAGCGCGTGCGGTAAAGGATCCACCAGCTGGCCGGCACCATCAGGAAGGCGAAATAGGTCAGCGGCGAATGGCCGGAAAGCAGGCCCGAATAGATCTGCCCGAGGACCGGCACGTCGCGCACCGCATCCGCGAAGGGCAGCGTGATCCGCCCGAAGCGCCCGTCCTCCGTCAAAGCCGGCGTACGCCCGCCCTGGCGGAACCAGGCTTCGCCGAGGATGACTGTGGAGCCGGCGACGACGAAATTGATCGCGACACCCGAGACGATCTGGCTGCCGCGCTGGGTGATCGAGGCATAGCCATGGACCAGCGAGAGCAGCACGGAGACGAGCACGGCGGCAAGAAGCCCCATCGTCACGGACTGCGTGATGTAGGCAACGGAGCCCGCCGCGAAGGCGGCGCCCAGCATCTTGCCTTCGAGGCCGATGTCGAAGATGCCCGCCCGTTCGGTGAAAAGACCGGCAAGCGCGGCAAGGATCAGTGGCGTGGAGACGCGGACGGTCGACTGGGCCAGCTCGATGAAGACCTGAAAGAAATCCATGGCTCAGGCTCCCTTGGTGGCGGCGACGTTGCGGGTCTTCGGCGAGAGCCCGAGGACGATGCGCGTGATGGCGGGGCGGAACATGTGCTCGAGCGCGCCGGCGAAGAGGATGACGAGACCTTGGATGATGACGATCATGTCGCGCGAGATGGAGGGCATCTCGAAGGAGATTTCCGCCCCGCCCTGGTAGAGCATGCCGAAGAGCAGCGCGGCAGGAATGATGCCAGCCGGATGGGACCGGCCCATCAGCGCCACCGCGATGCCGACGAAGCCCGCGCCCTGCACGAAGTCGAGCTGCATGCGGAACTGCTCGCCCATGATCGGGTTCAGTGCCATCATGCCGGCAAGCCCGCCCGAGATCATCATGGTGATGACGATGATCTTCGCCTCCTTGATGCCGGCATAGCGCGCGGCGGCGGGGCTGTGGCCCATCGTGCGCATCTCGTAGCCGAGCTTCGTGCGCCAGATCAGCACCCAGACGCCGAAGGCCGCAAGAAGCGCCAGCAGGAAGGAAATGTTGAACGGCGCCGTGCCGACGGAAAGGCCGAAGATCGACATCAGCCAGTCGAGCTTGGGCAGCTGGCCGCCGGCATCGAAGGTGCGGGTTTCCAGCGACATCGAGCCGAGCGGCTTGAACACCTTGTTGAGCAGGTAGTTCATCAGGCTGGCGGCGATGAAATTGAACATGATCGTCGTGATGACGATATGGCTGCCGCGCTTGGCCAGCAGCCAGCCGGGGATCAGCGCCCAGAGCGCGCCGAAGAAGGCGGCGCCGAGGATGGCGATCGGGAAGACGAGATACCAGGGCAGCGTCTGGTCGAAGGACAGGCAGGCGAGCGCCACACCGATGCCGCCGATATAGGCCTGCCCTTCGCCGCCGATGTTGAACAGGCCGCAATGGAAGGCGACGGCCACGGCAAGGCCGGTGAAGATGAAGGTCGTGGTATAATAGAGTGTGAAGCCGATGTATTCGCCGCGGCCAAAGGCGCCATTGATCATGTGGTAGGCGGCTTCCAGCGGGCTTTCGCCGACGATGAGAACGACGAGGCCGGAAATCAGGAAGGCGACGGCGAGGTTGACGAGCGGGATCAGGCCATATTCGGCCCAGGCCGGCAGTTTCGCATGGGGAACACTCATTCCGCGGCCTCCTTCCGGCCTTCCACCCCGGCCATCAGCAGGCCAAGCTCTCCTTCGGTGGCATCCGGCGTACGCTCGCCGACGACACGACCGGCGAACATGACCAGGATACGGTCGGACAAGGCACGGATCTCGTCGAGCTCGACCGAGACGAGCAGCACCGCCTTGCCTTGGTCGCGCATCTCGATGATACGCTTGTGAATGAACTCGATGGCCCCGACATCGACGCCGCGCGTCGGCTGGCCGATGACCAGCACGTCCGGTCCGCGCTCCATCTCGCGCGCCAGCACGATCTTCTGCTGGTTACCACCGGAGAAATTGGCAGTCTTCAGCCGCGGGTTCGGCGGGCGGATGTCGTAGGCGGCAATCTTCTCCTCCGCATCGGCGCGGATGGCGTCGATGTCGAGCAGCATGCCCTTCCGGTATTTCGGATCGTCGTGATAGCCGAGGATGGCGTTTTCGCTTTCCTCGAACTTCAGGACCAGGCCGACATGGTGCCGGTCCTCGGGCACATGGGCGAGACCGCGCTTGCGCAAGTCTGCCGGGTCGGCATGGCCGGTGACGTCGATGGGGCTGCCCTTGAGCAGCACGGTGCCAGATTTGGCGCGGCGGATGCCGGAGATCGCCTCCAGCAGTTCCGACTGGCCGTTGCCGGCAACACCGGCGATACCGACGATCTCGCCGGCGCGGATGTCGAAGGAGACGTCATCGACCATCGTCACGCCCCGGCTGTCGCGCACGGTGAGGTTCTTCACCGAAAGCTTGACGTCGGCAGGCTTCGCCTCGCCCTTTTCGACGCGCAGCAGCACGCGGCGGCCGACCATCAGCTCGGCCAGCTCCTCCACCGAGGTATCCTTCGTCATGCGTGTCGCCACCATCTCGCCGCGGCGCATGACGGAGACCTCGTCGGTGATCGCCATGATCTCGCGCAGCTTGTGCGTGATGAGCAGCACCGTCTTGCCCTCGGCCTTCAGCTGCTCGAGGATGCGGAAGAGGTGATCGGCTTCCGCCGGTGTCAGAACGCCCGTCGGCTCGTCGAGGATGAGGATGTCGGCCCTGCGGTAGAGCGCTTTGAGGATTTCCACGCGCTGCTGGATACCGACGGGCAACTCCTCGATGACGGCATCCGGATCGACCTCCAGCGCATATTCCTTTTCCAGCCGCTTCAGCTCGGCACGGGCCTTGGTGATGCCGGCATTGAGGATCTGGCTCTCTTCCGCGCCGAGCATGATGTTTTCCAGCACGGTGAAATTCTCGACCAGCATGAAATGCTGGTGCACCATGCCGATGCCGGCGGCGATCGCCGCATTCGGGTCACGGATACTGACCTTGCGGCCACCGACCAGGATGTCGCCATGGTCGGCCTGGTAGAAGCCGTAGAGGATCGACATGAGGGTGGATTTTCCGGCACCGTTTTCACCGATAATGCCGTGAATGGTACCCTTGCGGACCTTCAGGTTGATGTTCCGGTTGGCGTGGACGAGGCCGAAGCTCTTGTCGATGCCCTGCAGTTCGATTGCCAATTCGCTCATGACGATCCACTCTTACGGGGATTTGAGGCCAACGGGCCTTTCGGCCGATCGGTCTTAGTCTTGTTGCTTCCGCCGTGCTTGTCCAGCCTGATTGCGGGTTGATGCGGCCCTCGCTATAGCTCGTGCCGCCGGCAGCGAGCGACGAGGACCGCCCCATGACACCGCCTGAGATCACGCCCGACCTTCCCGAAGATGACCGCATCGCCCGCCTGGAAGAGCATATCGCCCACCAGGCGAAAACGATCGAGGAGCTTTCCGACCAGCTCGCCGAACAATGGCGCGTGATCGAACAGCTGCGGTCGAAGCTCGACCGGCTGACGGAGCGGTTCCTCGTGCTGGAAGAGGGCTCTCTCGATGCCCCGGCCATCACCCGCCCGCCGCATTATTGAGATCCAGGACGGGGAGACGGAATCGGCCCGTCCGCCTTCCGGCAAACGGGCCGTCACTGCCGCTTAGTAGGGGCAGGTCTCGTCCGACATGTAGTCGTGCGGCTTCACCGTACCGGCGATGATATCGGCGCGCGCCTTGTCGACGGCGGCCTTCATTTCCGGGGTGATGAGCGGCGCATTGTTCTCGTCCATGGCGACGTCGACGCCATTTTCCTTGAGGCCGAGCACGTTGACGCCAGGCTTGAACGTGTCGTTCTTGGCGGTGATGAAGGCGTCATAGACGGCCACGTCCACACGCTTGACCATCGAGGTCAGAACCTTGCCCGGATGCAGGCCGTTCTGGTTGGAATCGACGCCGATGCCGAGCTTGCCGGCATCGACTGCCGCCTGGAGAACGCCCACGCCCGTGCCGCCGGCCGCATGGTAGACCACGTCGGAGCCCTGGTCGAACTGGGACTTGGCGATTTCACCGCCCTTGACCGGGTCGTTCCAGGCATCCGGCGTCGTGCCCGTATAGGCTTCAAGCACCTTCATGTCCGGGCCGAGCGACTTGGCGCCGCCGATGTAACCGCAAGCAAACTTGTGGATGAGCGGGATATCCATGCCGCCGACGAACGAGACGGTCTTCGTCTTGGACGCCATGCCGGCGAGGATGCCGGCGAGCCAGCCGCCTTCCTCTTCCTTGAAGACGACCGAGCGGACGTTTGGCTTGTCCACGACCATGTCGATGATGGCGAACTTGGTGTCCGGATATTCGGCCGCGACCTTCTCGAGCTGGGCCGCCCAGGAGAAGCCTGCCATGACGATCGGGTTGTTGCCGTCGCTGGCGAAGCGGCGGAGCGCCTGCTCACGCTGCGCGTCATTGGCGATTTCGAAGTCGCGATATTCGATGCCGGTCTCGGCCTTGAACTTTTCCGCGCCGTTATAGGCTGCCTCGTTGAACGACTTGTCGAACTTGCCGCCGAGGTCGTAGATGATCGCCGGCTTGATGTCCGCGGCAAGCGCGCTTGCCGACATGGCGGCCGTGGCAAGAAGAGTGAGAAGGGTTTTTTTCATTGTGCAGCCCTGTTCGCTATTGATCTTATAGGGACCTTCCGCGTGGGCGCCCGAAAGGCGCGCAACGGAGCCACCGACCCGTTCCCTTGGGTCAGGCTGGCGGCATCCTTGCATGGCTCAAGGAAAAATTCACCAGAAATTTTTCAACTGGTAAAAAATAGAAGCCGCCACGAAAGTCTTTTCGCAGCGGCTCGCATGTTTCTGAAAGTTTTACGAAATCAGCCGATGGCGCAGGAGACGCCCGTGCCCCGCAGGCCGCAATAGCCGCCCGGGTTCTTGGCAAGATATTGCTGGTGCACATCCTCGGCGAAGTAGAACGGCCCTGCCTCGGCGATCTCCGTGGTGATCTTGTCCGTGCGCCCGGCCGCGATCAGCGCCGCCTGGTAGACGTCGCGTGCACGGCGCGCGATCGCAAGGTCCGCCGGGTCGTCGAGATAGATCGCCGAGCGATAGGTCGTGCCGATATCGTTGCCCTGCCGCATGCCCTGCGTCGGGTCATGGGCTTCGAAGAACGCCTTCAGCAGCGTCTCGAGGCTCACCACGGCCGGATCATAGACCACCCGCACGACCTCGGTATGGCCGGTCAGGCCCGTCGTCGTCTCGTGATAGGTCGGGTTGGGCGTGAGACCGCCGGAATAGCCTGCCGCCGTCACATGGACGCCCGGGATCTTCCACAGCAGCCGCTCGGCACCCCAGAAGCACCCCATGCCAAGCAGCACGGTCTTGAAACCATCGGGATAAGGCCCCTTCAGCGGACGCCCGCTCACGAAGTGGGTCTCGGATGTGGGAATGGGCTCGGCGCGCCCGGGCAGAGCTGCGCCGGGGGCGGGCATGACGGTCTTCTTGTTGAACATGTCGATCAGGAACATTTTTGGCCTCCTGGCCGGTTGGGCGATTCCAGCAACGGTGCCCGGCGGCCTGCCTGGCGAGAGTTGCGTGAAAAGGCATCTTTCAGGCGGTAAAGCGACCCGCGACGGGCGGACGCCGGTAGGCGATCAGCCAGAAGAACAGCGAGACGGCGAGCAGGACGGCAAAGGCCGGCTGCGAGAGCACCCACATGGCCGCCGGATCCCAGACATAAGGATGGAGGTTGCGCATGATGCCGTCGGCAACGAGTGCAATCGTGTCCGGGCTTGCCGTGCTCCAGGCCACGGCGAGTGGCGTCAACACCGGCTCGGAGGCCGAAACCGACTGGATCGCATCGATCGTGCCCGCCATGACGGCGACGACCAGCGCGAGAAGGCTGATGGCCTTCAGGATGAACCGTATCATCGCACACCCTCCATGTACCGCCTGCGCAAGCCTAAATCCGCTCCGCTTCCTTCGTGCCTATAGATAGGAAGACGGCCGGCATTTCGCAATCCTTCGCCCGAAGCCGAACATCCTTCAAAAATCTGTCAGAAAGCGGTTGATCCCGCCGCAAACCTCGGTATATATCGCGCCGTCCCGCCGAAATGGAAACAGGAAAGCGGTCCGCGCCGGATTGACCATCGGCTGCGAGCGGACGGACAGGTGGCCGAGTGGTTGAAGGCGCACGCCTGGAACGCGTGTATAGGGGAAACTCTATCGAGGGTTCGAATCCCTCTCTGTCCGCCAGTCATTTCCGATAATGCATTGAATATGCATTTGAATTTCTAGTTACGCTTAATTCTTCCCCAGTCCTATCCCCACTTCACGTTTCCGTTACCGCCCGATTTTGATGGTCGGGCCGATTGGTCGATGGACAACCCCTTCGAACACTTCCGCGAACGACGCGCGCGTGAATCGCTTCAGCGCATTGATGGCCGCGGATATGCCTGCGACGGCCTCATGCTGATAAGGATCGTCAGCGCCCCATGCGCTCTTGCCTGGGATGGCGGTCCAGTATCGGTGTGCCATCGCCCTCGTGTCCGCTTGAGGCTCGATGAACGGCCAAGAGGTTTTCAGAGCCTTCACGGCCTCTTCCATGCGAGCATCGACATCGGCGCGGTATCCGGGATCTCGATTGTACTTGTCATGCCCCAAGGCGATTTGGCCGAGGAAGGCATGAACTGCGGCGGCGATTGCAGGATTTGCCATTAAATTCACCTATCCCATTGATAGCGCATTGTTCTGAATGCGTATGGACTAGTTCCGATTATGTATCGCGCTGACTATAGCCGATTTCACCCTCTACGGCTTGAAATTGTCGGTGGAATTCTTGCTGATGCGCGTGGCTGGTAAAACCCCACGACGTGCGCGTGCCATCCGAGAATACGGCAATGGAATTCGATCACTGGTGGTTGAGCTTCGCGCACGCGCGTCTACTGGCCGGGCAGCAAAATTAACACCGTGATACATTTCGTGCGATTAGGCCTCGCGTGCTCGCGCGTACTGGTCGCAAAACTCTTGCTCAGCGTCCAGTGAGCCTGACACGATTGCCGCCGGCATATTCCATCCGCTTGTCACAGGCGAGGCTATCGAGCGCGCTGACAATCTGCTGCTCGGTGAAGCCGGCCGCCACAAGGGTAGGTCCAATAAGATAGAGGTCGATCGGATTGTCTGGCGTGCAGCCGGCGGCGGTCAGCTCCCGCATCACGGCTTCCTTGCAGGCCTCATGCGCGGATTTTTCAGTGCCACCCATGCCGCAGTTTCTCCCTCTTCACCGGTTCCTTCTGCTTAACCACAATCACGGCCTGTCTCTCGACACGGTAAGGTCCGCGATACATCCTCGGGCAGGATAATCAGAGGATAATAGGATGAGCGGCTTTACCGAGGAAGAGCGCGCGGCGTGGATTGAGCGCAACAAGCGCGAGGAACCCACGCGGGCGGAGACCCAAAGGGGCGACACGACGTGCCTACATTGCCAACGCCCAATGTTCCACTGGCAAGCCTCGGACCCGGAGAACCCGCTCTGCGACACCTGCCTCTAACCTGAGCCCTCGTCGCATCGCCATGGTCAACAACGTCTATAAATTCCGACGCGTGAAGTGGGGGAACCCTCGCGAGAAGCTGAAGGTGCTCGCGGAAGACATCCAGCGGAAGGTGTGGCTGGACCGGTTGACCGTTCGCCAGTTCGGCGCGCTGGTTGGTGCCGCGGCGATTGTTGCCTTCGCTGTCGCCACGACGGCCGCTGTCTATCTCGATCTCTAATCAGCCGGGGATCGGATCAGCACCGTCGCTGGTACTTTCCGCGTGCCGCCCGCGCGTCACAAGGCAGGACATACCATCCCCTCCATATGCCCCGCTTGGCGTCGTGAGCGGCCTTCTGCAGGCTGGCATAGGCATAGTTACTGTACCGGGGCCAATCCATTGCATGGCCTTGTTCGACCATCCAGGCGTTCACGTTCACCCCGTCGGCCCGGAAGCAGATCCCGACGAACCGCTTATTCCGGTCTCTCTCGATGAACTCGCATCGGGTCGGGCGTGAAGCTGCGAGGAGAGCATCCAGCGCCGCGGCTGATTCCTTGCCACAGCGGTATTCCTGACCGCCCTCTTTCTCACAGCGCTGCCAGCTTTCCGGGGCATCCACTCCGTTGAGCCGCACCCGCTCGCCGCCGATATCGATCGTATCGCCATCGATCACCGAGGCCCGGCCGACGACGGCAGGATCAGCAAGGGCCGATGCTGGCAAGAGGAGGCAGGCGAGCAGGATGACGGCCAGGACAAGCAGGTGGTGGGGATCAAACAGGGCAAGCAGCATCGCAAGGGGAATAGCCGACGCCATCCCGGCAACGAGGATCCAGAGTGCGCGGCGGCCCTCGGAGGTGACTGGCACCAGGCGCCGAGGATGATAAGGGTCCGTTTCAAACCACGGCGCTAGGCCGCTCTCCGGTTGCCATTTGAAGAATTCGATCATGCTTCGCCCTCAGCTTGTGAGGTTAACGCAACCTGCGCCAGCCATACGTATCCATTCCAGAACGACTGCTTCCGTGCATATAACGAAAAAGCCCGACCGCTTCGCTCAGAAATAGCGCATTTGCAACCAATTTCCCGGAAGGTTAGCTGTACTGGATGAGCGATTCGAATTGAGCGACCGATGGCAAAACGCACTTACATTTTGTACTGCGATGAATCAGCAAAAAAAGGAACGTACTACTCAAATTTCTATGGAGGTGCAATTTTAAAGGCTGAGGATCAAGAAGCTATAGAGCGCATCCTTCGAGAAAGGAAGATCGGCCTAAATTTATATGATGAACTGAAATGGACCAAGGTCACAGAAAACTACCGACAAAAATATCAGGAATTTATTGACACATTCTTCGATCTCGTAGCCGCTGAACGTATCAAGATACGAATTATGTTCACCCATAATCGGTTTATCGCGAAGGACCTTACTGCTGAGCAAAAAGACAACCAATACTTCCTTTTATACTACCAAATGTTGAAGCACGCATTTGGACTTGGGCACTGTAATCCCTATAAGATCGATAGGGTCTTCGTAACGATGCTGCTGGACCAGATACCGCATTCGCGAGAAAAGGTTGAAAAATTCCGTGACGAGCTAGCGTCTCTGTCAACCCGGAAGTTGTTTCGTGACGCACGAGTTTCCGTGGTACGAGATCAAATAGCTGATGTTGATTCTAAAGCACACTGCGTGTTGCAAGGACTCGATATAGTTCTCGGTAGTATGTACTTTCGTCTCAACGACCTTCATTTGGCAAAGCCGGAAGGGCAGCGCCGACGGGGCAAGCGCACCGTTGCAAAGGAAAAGCTGTACAAGCACGTCAACAAGCGAATTAGAGAACTCTACCCGAACTTCAATGTGGGAGAGTCAACTGGCACGCACAACGGTCCGATCGACCGGTGGGAGCACCCTTATCGGCACTGGAAATTTAAACCAAGGGTGCACCTTGTCGATGAGGATGTGGTGAAGAAAAGGAACGGCCCCGCCAGCGACTACTAATACCTTTAGTGGAACTAGAGGCTTCATCGGAGGCAGGGCCTAGAATCAATATAAGGCACCGGAGTCTTGACAACAAGTGGCATTAATGACTCACGAGACCGTACGAGTCGTTTTCCACGCAAATCATGATTTGCACCACGGCCGGCGCTTCCCTGTCCAGCGCCGCGCATGCCCCATCGTGACAAGCAACTCGCCGACATCGTGTCCGTCCACAAACACCAGCCCGAGCGCGCGCCTGACGCTTTGCTCGCCGACAAGGGCTACGATGCAGACGTAATCCGTGCAGACCTCGCAGAACGAAAAATCGAGGCCGTCATTCCCGGTCGGTCAAACCGTCGTGTGAAAATCGAGCATGATCGGGCGCTCTACAAGCAACGCAATCGCATCGAGCGCATGTTCGGCCATCTCAAGATCAACCGCGCCATCGCCACCCGCTACGACCAGCTCGCCAACAGCTTCCTCGGCATGGTCCATCTTGCCACCGCCAGATACTGGCTCAAATTTGTCCACGCCGCCTAGAGCGCCTAGGAAAAGGGTGCATCACCGGCTGAACGCTCTCAACGTGGCAGCTCAAATTATGGACTGAGGAGCGAGAGGGCGTGCGCTGCCTGCTCGACGCGAATTCCCTCGGGATTGCAGCTCGCTTCATCCTATCTGC